>NZ_JBWKWC010000011.1:0-842 GCF_059422025.1 Brevundimonas sp. GW821-FHT02A10 | reverse complement strand
TAGTTCGTGAAGAACGGCGTGTGACGGCCGCCTTCTTCCTTGGTCAGGATGTAGGCTTCGGCCAGGAACTTGGTGTGCGGGGTGATCGAACCCGGCTTGCACAGAACCTGACCGCGCTCGACGTCTTCACGCTTGGTGCCGCGCAGCAGAACGCCGACGTTGTCACCGGCTTGACCTTGATCCAGCAGCTTGCGGAACATTTCGACGCCCGTGCAGGTCGTCTTCTGGACCGGACGGATGCCGACGATCTCGACTTCTTCACCGACCTTGACGATGCCGCGCTCGACGCGACCGGTCACGACCGTACCGCGGCCCGAGATCGAGAACACGTCTTCGACCGGCATCAGGAAGGGCAGGTCGACCGGGCGTTCCGGTTGCGGGATGTAGGCGTCGACGGTTTCCATCAGCGCCAGAACGCGTTGTTCGCCGATTTCCGGGTTCACGCCGTCGGTCGCGGCCTTGGCCGAACCCATGGTGATCGGAATGTCGTCGCCCGGGAACTGGTACGACGAAAGCAGCTCGCGCACTTCCATCTCGACCAGCTCGAGCAGCTCGGCGTCGTCGACCAGGTCGACCTTGTTCATGAAGACCACCAGGGCCGGCACGCCGACCTGACGGGCCAGCAGGATGTGCTCGCGGGTCTGCGGCATCGGGCCGTCAGCGGCCGACACCACCAGGATCGCGCCGTCCATCTGCGCGGCGCCCGTGATCATGTTCTTCACATAGTCGGCGTGGCCGGGGCAGTCGACGTGGGCGTAGTGACGGTTGGCCGTCTCATATTCCACGTGCGCGGTGTTGATCGTGATGCCGCGGGCCTTTTCTTCCGGCGCGGCGTCGATGTC
>NZ_JBWKWC010000010.1:2500-5566 GCF_059422025.1 Brevundimonas sp. GW821-FHT02A10 | reverse complement strand
GCTGTTGTCAGCGGGGCGTTTTGTTGATGTTTGGGTGCGGGAGCAGGATTTGAACCTGCGACCTTCAGGTTATGAGCCTGACGAGCTACCGGGCTGCTCCATCCCGCGGCAAACGGTAGTGTGAAGGAAGATGTTCGAGAGAGAGCTCAAGCAGCGCGAAGCGCGTCAGCTCAAGCAACAGTTACAGTGCGATATCCGCTTGGTAGACCCGGCGGCGACCTACTCTCCCACGCCTTGAGACGGAGTACCATCGGCTCTGGAGGGCTTAACGACCGAGTTCGGGATGGGATCGGGTGGGGAACCTCCGACATAGCCACCAGGTCAACCAAGCGGATATCGTACTGTAAGAGAAGACATTGTCGTATTCGAAAATCGAATGAGTTTTGCTGAGAAACGATCAAGCCGATCGGATTATTAGTACCAGTAAGCTTCACACGTCACCGCGCTTCCACACCTGGCCTATCAACGTGGTAGTCTTCCACGATCCTCAGCGAAGCCTTGTTTTGAGGTTAGTTTCCCGCTTAGATGCTTTCAGCGGTTATCTATTCCATACTTAGCTACCCTGCTGCACAGCTGGCGCCATGACAGGTACACCAGAGGTATGTCCATCCCGGTCCTCTCGTACTAGGGACAGATCCTCTCAAGCTTCGAACACCCACGGCAGATAGGGACCAAACTGTCTCACGACGTTCTGAACCCAGCTCACGTACCACTTTAATCGGCGAACAGCCGAACCCTTGGGACCTGCTCCAGCCCCAGGATGTGATGAGCCGACATCGAGGTGCCAAACTTTGCCGTCGATATGGACTCTTGGGCAAAATCAGCCTGTTATCCCTAGAGTACCTTTTATCCGTTGAGCGATGGCCCTTCCACTCGGGACCACCGGATCACTATGGCCGACTTTCGTCTCTGCTCGACTTGTCAGTCTCGCAGTCAGGCGGGCTTATGCCATTGCACTCGACGACCGATTTCCGACCGGTCTGAGCCCACCATCGCGCGCCTCCGTTACACTTTAGGAGGCGACCGCCCCAGTCAAACTACCCACCACGCCATGTCCCGGGACCGGATAACGGCCCTCGGTTAGACGTCAACGACAGTAAGGGTGGTATTTCAAGGATGGCTCCACCGGTGCTGGCGCCCCGGTTTCATAGCCTCCCACCTATCCTACACATACGGTCGCTAACGCCAAGGCGAAGCTATAGTAAAGGTTCATAGGGTCTTTCCGTCTGACCGCGGGAACCCCGCATCTTCACGGGGAATTCAATTTCACTGAGCCTATGCTGGAGACAGTGGGGAAGTCGTTACGCCATTCGTGCAGGTCGGAACTTACCCGACAAGGAATTTCGCTACCTTAGGACCGTTATAGTTACGGCCGCCGTTTACCTGGGCTTCAGTTCGACGCTTTCACATCTCCCTTTAACCTTCAGGCACCGGGCAGGCGTCAGACCCTATACGTCGCATTGCTGCTTCGCAGAGCCCTGTGTTTTTGCTAAACAGTCGCTACCCCCTGGCTTGTGCCACTCTGCAGAGGTTGCCCTTAGCAGAGTCACGCTTATTCCGAAGTTACGCGTGCAATTTGCCGAGTTCCTTCAGCATAGTTCTCTCAAACGCCTTGGTATGCTCTACCTGACCACCTGTGTCGGTTTCGGGTACGGTCTCTGCCAGAGTTATTTCCAGGGACAACTTCCCTGCCAGGACAATCCAATAAGCCCTGACAAGTTACGCCATCCGTCACTTCTGGCTGGTGCAGGAATATTTACCTGCTTCCCATCGACTACGCTTTTCAGCCTCGCCTTAGGGGCCGACTAACCCTGCGCAGATTAGCTTTACGCAGGAACCCTTGGTCTTTCGGCGGGAGTGTCTCTCACACTCCTATCGTTACTCATGTCAGCATTCTCACTTCCGATACCTCCAGCCAGGCTCACGCCTGACCTTCACCGGCTTACGGAACGCTCCGCTACCGCGCACATAAAGTGCACCCATATCTTCGGCGACTGGCTTGAGCCCCGTTACATTTTCCGCGCAGGATCGCTTGATCAGTGAGCTGTTACGCTTTCTTTAAAGGATGGCTGCTTCTAAGCCAACCTCCTGATTGTCAAAGCAATCCCACATCGTTTCCCACTTAGCCAGTACTTGGGGGCCTTAGATGATGGTTAGGGTTGTTTCCCTTTTCACGACGGACGTTAGCACCCGCCGTGTGTCTGCCCGATAGTTCTCTTAGGTATTCGGAGTTTGGTTAGTATTGGTACCGCTCGCGCAGCCCGCAACCATCCAGTGCTCTACCCCCTAAGGAATTCGTCGGACGCTCTACCTAAATAGATTTCGCGGAGAACCAGCTATGTCTGGGTTTGATTGGCCTTTCACCCCTATCCACAAGTCATCCGAGAATTTTTCAACATTCACCGGTTCGGTCCTCCAGTAAGTGTTACCTTACCTTCAACCTGCTCATGGATAGATCACCCAGTTTCGGGTCGTCATACGTCGAACTTAGCGCCCTATTCAGACTCGCTTTCGCTGCGCCTACACCTAACGGCTTAAGCTTGCTCGACACATGAAGTCGCTGACCCATTATACAAAAGGTACGCCGTCACCTCGCTTGGAGGCTCCGACTGCTTGTAGGCTTCCGATTTCAGGATCTGTTTCACTCCCCTTGTCGGGGTGCTTTTCACCTTTCCCTCACGGTACTTGTTCACTATCGGTCGTAGAGGAGTACTTAGGCTTGGAGGGTGGTCCCCCCATGTTCAGACAGGATTTCACGTGTCCCGCCCTACTCGAGTCTCTTGCTGTTTGACGCCTACGGGGCTTTCACCCGCTATGGCCGACCTTTCCAGATCGTTCGGCTTTATTTCACAAGAGCACTGGCCTGGTCCCGGTTCGCTCGCCACTACTACGGGAGTCTCGGTTGATGTCCTTTCCTCCGGGTACTGAGATGTTTCAGTTCCCCGGGTTTGCTTAATGAACCCTATGTATTCAGGTCATTATACCTTTGAACAATCCGCCAATCCGTACCCACCGAAGTGAGCAAAGTTGGAAGACTGTAAAGGTGGGTTTCCCCATTCGGAAATA
>NZ_JBWKWC010000009.1:0-87173 GCF_059422025.1 Brevundimonas sp. GW821-FHT02A10 | reverse complement strand
CTTCAAGATCAGCCTTGCAAGCTTTTTCTTGAAAAACTTTCGTTCCTCAGTCCCGCCCCTCAAACAACAGCCTGTCGACCGGTCCCGAGACTTGCTCGGGAACGGCGTCGGGGGCCGTTCGCTGGGCGGGATGGGCTATCTAGGGAAACCCCCGGAAGGGGTCAACCGCAATCTTCGGCCTTTCCGCCGATCGCCTGTGCGCAGGTCTGTGGACAGACCACTCCAAGCCCGCAGACTCAGGCTTTCCAGCGCGACAGCAATTCGTCGAAAGCCCGTTCGCCGGCCTCTTCGGAGCGGATTTCGGCCGAAGCATTCGAGAATCGCGGCGCCGGCGCGGGCTGCATCACGCCGCCGACATCCACGAAGGTCGCCCGCGCGGCGTTGTGCGGATGGGCCGCCGCCTCGGTGAAGCTCAGCACCGGCGAGACGCAGGCGTCGGTTCCGGCGAACTCCGCCTCCCAGTCGTCCCGGCTCCGGGCCGCGAAGGCTGCGGCGAAGACGCCCTCCATCTCCGCCCAGCCGGACGGATCATACTGGCTGAACCGGTCCGCCGGGATACCGAGCCCGGCCAGGAGGGCCGCGAAGAACTGCGGCTCCAGGGCCCCGACCGCCACATACTGTCCGTCGGCGCAGGCGTAGCAGCGATAGAAGGGTTTGGAGCCATCCAGCAGGTTGGCGCCGCGCGTCTCGCTCCACATCCCCTGTGCGGCCAGACCATGGAACATGGCGGTCAGGGTCGCGACCCCGTCGGTCATGGCCACATCGACGACCTGACCCTGACCGGTCGTGCGGGCGCCTATGATGGCGGCCAGCAGTCCGGCGACGGCGAACATCGCCCCGCCGCCATAGTCGCCCACCAGATTCAGTGGGACGGGCGGCGGCGCATCGGCGGCGCCCATGGCGTGAAGCGCACCGGTCAGGGCGATATAGTTGATGTCGTGACCCGCCCGGTCGGCCAGGGGTCCGGTCTGGCCCCAGCCGGTCATCCGCGCATAGACCAGACGCGGATTGCGGGCCCGGCAGACCTCGGGCCCCAGACCCAGCCGCTCCATCACCCCGGGGCGAAAGCCTTCGATCACCGCATTGGCGCGGTCGACCAGTTGCAGGACCTGTTCGATGTCCCCGGGGGACTTGAGATCGACGCTGACATGAGGCCGCCCCCGGTTCATCACCGCCCCGCCGACCTCCGCCCAGGCAGCGCCAGAGCGCCGCGCCAGCCGCACCACCTCGGCGCCCATGTCGGCCAGGATCATACAGGCCAGCGGCACGGGACCGATGGCGTCGAACTCCAGGATGCGCACTCCCGAGAGGGGGCCGGCCTTCGACGCGGGCGCGGGGCTGTCGGTCATCGCTTCCTCTCCGGGACGTCTCTCAAGGAGCCCTCGGCCGGTTGTGGGGCGCGGGTCCCGGACCGTCAACGCGGCCCGGTCGATGCGTCTCACGCTTGATACGGACGAAAACGGCGCCATATCGGGAGAACCGCCGGTCCTCGCCGCTCACGGGAGGGTCCGGTTCCACAGTCGCTTGTTCGAGGACTGACCGATGACGACGCGTACCATCCTGTTCGACAGCCCCTTTCTTCTGGGCTTCGACCAGACCCGCGCCCTGATCGACCGCGCCGCCAAGGCCGCGGCCGAAAGCTATCCGCCCTATAATGTGGAGCAGCGCGGCGACAACGAGGTGCGGATCACCCTGGCGGTGGCCGGCTTCACCCCCGACGACCTGACCATCACACTCGAAGGCCGCCAGCTGACCATCGCCGGCAAGCGCGAGGATGGGGCCAAGGTGGATCAGGCCTTCCTGCATCGCGGCATCGCGGCGCGCGGCTTCATCCGCAGCTTCGTCCTGGCCGACGGGCTGGAGGTCGAGGACGCCTCTCTGGAGCACGGCCTGCTGCACGTCGATCTGGTCCGTCCCGACGACGCCAAGGTGGTGCAACGCATTCCCATTCGGGCCGGCTGAACGCCGGACCCATGGTCCGATCCGCGCGGGCTGAGTCCAGCCGCGCATTTTCCGGCGTGAAAACAGCGCCGAACCGTCCGCTCCCCCGGGCGTTACAGATTTGAAGGAGGCGGTCACATGACGCCGACGATGATTATGACCAAGGAAGCTTTCGCCGGTCTGGGCGCCCCGGACCTCGTCTATGTGCGCGAGATCAGCGCCGCCGACGTGATGGGCGATGCGAAGATCGAGGACGCGCGCGGCCTCGAGATCGATCCGGAACAGACCCTCTATGCGGTGCACAGCGCCGACGGCGAACGCCTGGCCGTGATGCTGGACCGCGAGACCGCTTTCGCCGCCGCCGTGGCCCATGAGCTGGCGCCGGTTTCGGTGCATTAAGCGAGGTCGCTAACGCTCGCGACGCGGTCGCTCGCTGCTTGAGCGACGATTGAGGGTCGCCGTCACTCGCCAGGCGATATCCCCATGGTGTCTGCTGCGGCGACGCTTGGAGCGGTTGCCGTCTCGCGCCCCGGCGGCTAACCGTCCGGGCATGATTATGGTTGCGATCGAAGGCATTGACGGTTCCGGCAAGGGAACCGCGACGCGGGCTGTCTGCGCGCTTCTGGAAGAGGCAGGCCTGACGGTCGCGACCCAGAGCTTCCCCAACTACGGCAAGACTGCCGCCGCCCATGCGGTGCAGGCGGTGCTGAACGGCGAGGTGAAGGTCGATTCGGCCTATTATCTCGCCAGCCTGTTCTCGCTCGACCGGGCCGAGACCTTCCTGACCTCGGCGATGCCAGAGGTCGATGTGGTGGTGTTCGACCGCTACGTCCTGTCCAACGCCGCCTTCCAGATGGTGCGCCTGCCCGAGGCCGAGCGCGACGCCTTCCTGACCTGGCTGTTCGACTATGAGTACAACCGCCTCGGCGTGCCGAAGCCGGACCTGAACATCCTGATGCGGATCGATCCCGGGATCGCGGCCCAGTGGGTGGCGAAGAAGGCGGCGCGTTCCTACACCTCGGCGACGCGCGACGCCTTCGAGGCCGATGACACCTACCAGCAGCGGGTCTCGGACGCCTATTCCAGCATCGCCACGCGTCAGGTGAACGGCCCCTGGGCCATCGTCGAGGTCGCCGACGCCGACGGCATGAAGTCGCCCGAGGCCATCGCCGCCGAATGCCTGGCCCTGATCCGCGAGGCCATCGCGGCCAAGGCCACAAATGGCTGAGACCGTCGACGTCCTGATCGTTGGGGCGGGGGCGGCAGGGATGATGTGCGCCATCGAGGCCGGGCGGCGGGGACGCCGGGTCCTGGTCGTCGATCACGCCCGGGCGGCGGGCGAGAAGATCCGCATCTCGGGCGGCGGCCGCTGCAACTTCACCAATACGGGGACAACGGTCGCCAACTTTCTCGGCGAGAACCCGCGTTTCGCCGCCTCGGCCCTGAAACGCTACAGCCAGCACGACTTCATCAAGCGCGTCGATCAGGCCGGCATCGCTTGGCACGAGAAGACACTGGGCCAGCTGTTCTGCGACGACAGCGCCAAACAGATCATCCGCATGCTGGTCGACGATCTGCGGGCGGCGGGGGCGACGCTGAAGCTCAATACCGGCGTCGACGCGGTCACGCGGTCCGGCGACGGCTTCGAGGCCCGGCTGTCTGACGGCTCCGTCGTCCGCGCGGCCTCTCTGGTCGTGGCGACCGGCGGCAAGTCGATCCCCAAGATGGGCGCGACCGGCTGGGCCTATGATGTGGCGCGCCAGTTCGGCCTGCGGGTCACCGAGACCCGCCCCGCCCTCGTACCCCTGACCTTCGAGACCGGACTATTGGAACAGCTGCTGCCGCTGGCGGGGGTCGCGGTCGACGCCGTGGTCGCGGCGGAGCGCAAGGATGCGCCGGAATTCGCGGAAGCCATGCTGTTCACCCACCGGGGTCTCAGCGGCCCGGCCATCCTGCAGATCAGCTCCTACTGGCGTGAGGGCGAGGCCATTCGGGTGGACATGGCCCCGGGGGTCAAGGTGTTCGAAGCGCTGAAGGCGGCGAAGGAGGCCAATGGCAAACAGGCGCTGGCGACCGCGCTCGGCCACATCATCCCGCGCCGTCTGGCGGATTCGATCCTGCAGCGCGAAGGCCTCCAGACCCCGGGCCGGGAAGGCAAGCTGGCCGAGCTGGGCAATGCGAAACTTCAGGCCTTGGGCGCCGCCGTGAACGGCTGGACCGTCAAGCCGGTGGGGTCCGAAGGCTATCGCACCGCCGAGGTCACCCTGGGCGGGATCGACACGGCGGCCCTGGACCAGCAGACCATGGCCGCGACCACCGTCCCCGGCCTGTTCTTCATCGGCGAGGCGGTGGACATCACCGGCTGGCTCGGCGGCTATAATTTCCAGTGGGCCTGGTCGTCAGGCTGGGTCGCGGGCCAGAACTGCTGAATCCCCTGCCTGCGACGTCCCGCCGCGCGACCTCTCGCCGGATTGGCGGGCGAACCTTCGCTTCCTAGCTTTCAGACGCGGGACGGGCCCCTCTGGCGCCGTCTTCCGGATCGATCCGCCACGGCTGTCCCCCCAGTGCGTCGCGAGAGGCCGGAAGACGCGTGATGTCGGACCGCATCGGGCGCGCCCGGCGAACAGCTTGTCCCCCATGACGGTGTCTTTCGCCGGGCGTCCCGAACCCCGTTCACAAGAGGACCGACCATGCCCTTGCTGATGTGCCCCAACGATTCCTCCGCCATGCAGACCATGGAGCGCTCCGGCGTCCAGTTCGACATGTGCCCCAGCTGCCGGGGCGTCTGGCTGGATCGCGGAGAGCTGGAAAAGCTGATGGAGGCCGCGACCGCCGATGGTCGCGCCTCGGCCCCGGCCCAACCCGCCTATGTCCCGCCGCCTCAACAGCCCCCTCAGCAACCCTGGGGCGGCGGAGCGGCCTATCGGGACGATCACCGGCGCGACGACCGCTATCGCCATGACGATCGCGACCACTACAAAAAGAAGAAGCGCGACAGCATCTTCGACATCTTCGACTGAAGTCAGGCCCTAGGCGGCCAGAAACCTAGGCCGCCAGCCCCGCCGACTTCATCAGCCCCTTGAGCTCGCCGAGCGCTTCCGGCGCGGCTCCCAGGGCGACGCGGGTGTCGGGCGCCCGGAACAGGCGGATGGCCTCGGCCTTGGCCCGGTCGGCGGCAGGGCCGAAGGGCGCCGTCTCACCGGCCGCGAGCCGCAGCAGGGCCGCCAGCTTCTGCGGTGCGGGCGCCGCGGCGCGGGCCAGCTGGGCCGTCAGCTTGGCCTCGCCCTCGACCACGCCGCCGACGTCGCCGATGGCGGTGCAGATCTGGGTCTCGTCATGTTCGGCCAGGGCGCTGGCCCGCACCGACCGCTGCAGTCCGGCCAGGACGTGCAGCTTCTGGGTCGGGCGCACCGTCGAGGTGCGCATCTCGGTCTCGAAGCGCAGCGAGGTCACGCAGGCCACCAGCCAACGCGCCGCCGACCGCTTGTTCGCCACTCCCATGACGTTCTCGCACAGCCGCGTCAGGGTCTCGGCCTCGCACAGTACGGTCTCGCACAGGCTGACATAGGCGCCGACGAAATCGGCGGTGACCAGGCTCTTTGAACGTTCGACGAAGGCGTTCTGAACCTCCTCCATCGTCAGCAGACGCCCGGCCGTCGCCGTCAGCGACATGGCGAGGGTGCGCAGGATGTCGATCTCGCCGACCGGGTCGGTGGGACGCAGGCGACGCGGCCCCATCAACTCGCGCAGCACCATCCGCGCCAGGGAGGCGGCCAGGATCGGGAATTCGCCGCCGGCCAGATGCTCGCCCAGCCGGGCCGCCGGACCGTCGACGACGGGCATCAGCAGGGACAGGCGCGCATCGGCCCGGACCAGGGCGTCGATCTCGCGCGGAGCCACCATGCGGACGATGGCGGCCATGCTGCCGCCCTGATCCAGCGACGGACCGAGGATTTCGGCCAGATTGGCCCGGCTGGCGAACAGCTCGCACAGAATTTGTTCGAGGCTGACCAGAACCAGGGCGCGCGGTGGGCCCGACGGCGGAGCCCGATCGGCCAGGTCCATCAGGGCGCCGAGCCGCGCCCGCGCACCCTTGACCCCGACCAGGGCGCCGCAGATCACGCCGCCGATGATGAAGGCCCGGTCCGGCGCGCCCGAAATCCGGTGCGCGATATCGGCCAGGGAATGGTCGGTCAGGTTGGAGAACAGATTGCGGCGGCCGGCCGTGATGACCCGCTCCATCGCCTGACCGGTGAGCTTCTGGTAGTGGCGGATCAGGTCGTGCGTGGCCATGCCGTTGGCCTGGGCCTCGGGAATGGCGATCTTCTGCAGGGCGTGCTGGACCTCGACACCCGAGGCTTCCAGCTTTTCCACCAGATCCGGCCGGTGCAGCAGCTCATAGGGCGTGGCCCCGTTGCGCGTCAGCCAGTCTTCCAGCACCCGCCCCAGAAGGTCGCGGGCGTGCGGCGTATAGAGGTCGCCCGGCTGTTTGCAGGCCGGTCCGGTGTCGATCTCGGCGACCTTCTTCCTGGGAGGCTCGGCCGCGCCCCGGGTCATCAGGATGACGGTATTGAACTCCATCGTATCCGGATCGAGGGTCTCCTTGGTGACCCGAACCGCCACGGCCTGACGGTCCCGCATCAGGTCCTCGGCGGTGTCGATCGCGTTCTTGCGGTCCTCTGTCGCCATGGACAGGGTCCAGGGCGAGGGCGCCGTCTTGCGGATATAGATCTCGTAGTGGACAGGTCCGGCCATTGGGACAGCCTCGCACAGGAGGCTTTAAGGCGAGGTTGAGCCCCTAAACGCTTGGTTCCGATGGGCTGTGGCCGTAATGTCACCGCGATTACAGTCGAACGGTTACGCTTGACGTGCGTTGATCGGGTCGAACCGATTGACCGCCCACGATTTGAGGAGGCCCCGCTTGGCCAATATCACCCTGGTCGATGACGACGAGAACATCGTCGCCTCCGTGTCCCTGGCGCTTGAAAGCCATGGCCACAAGATCACGGCCTATCACGACGGGGCCACCGGCCTTGAGGCTCTGGAAAACACCCCGCCCGATCTCGCCATCCTCGATGTGAAGATGCCGCGTATGGACGGGATGGAAGTCCTGCGCCGCCTGCGCCAGACCTCGCAGATCCCGGTCATCATGCTGACGTCCAAGGATGAGGAGATCGACGAGATCCTCGGCTTCAACCTCGGCGCCGACGACTACATCCACAAGCCGTTCAGCCAGCGTCTGCTGATCGAGCGGGTCAAGGCCCTGCTGCGCCGCACCGGCGCCGACGGCGGCGAGCCCGAGCCTTCCGCCGAGATTTCCGGCAAGGCCATCCGCCGCGGCAAGCTGGTCATGGACCCGGCCCGTCACGAGAGCACCTGGGACGGCAAGCCGGTCAAGCTGACCGTCACCGAGTTCCTGCTGCTTCAGGCCCTGGCCCAGCGCCCCGGCTTCGTGAAGAGCCGCGACAACCTGATGGACGCGGCCTACGACGATCAGGTCTATGTCGACGACCGCACCATCGACAGCCACGTCAAGCGGATGCGCAAGAAGTTCCGCGTGGTCGACAATGAGTTCGACGCCATCGAGACCCTGTATGGCGTCGGATATCGATACCGCGAGAGCTGATCCCGCTCGGGACACTGGCCGGGACACCGATGAAGCCACGCCCCGCCGCCTGAAACGCTTCGGCGGGTCGCGGCTGGGCGGGCTGATTCTCGTCCTGAACCTGCTCAGCCTGCTGATCCTGTTCGGCGGCGCCCTGCTGCTCAACGAGTGGCGGCGCGGCCTCGTCGAGGCGCGCGAGGAGACCCTGATCGCCCAAGCCGAGCTTCTGGCCAATGTGCTGGCGGACAAGGAATATACGGTCGGCGAGCCGATCCCCCAGTTCAATATCGAGAAGACCCCGGGCCTGCTGCGGGACATCTTCATCCCCGAGGGCCAGAGGGCGCGCCTCTATGACGCCGACGGCCTGCTGTTCCTCGACAGCTATACGGTGACCGAGACCATCCCCGGCGCGCCCCTGCCCCCGGCCCGGCCGGCGGGGTCCCGCGCGCCGGACACGCACAAGACCGACGAGCGCAACGCCGCCACGGTCCGCAAGGCTGAAGCCGCCCTGACCGCCGAGGTCGAGCGCGCCCTGCAGGGCGAGCCCCAGGCCGAGGTGCGGCTGTCGGAGACCGGGGATCGCGTGGTCTCCGTCTCCATCCCGGTTCGCCATGTGCAGAAGATCCTCGGCGTCCTGACGCTGGAGGCGGGCGACGTCGACGAAATCCTGGGGGCCCAGCGCCGGGCCCTGACGCCCTTCGCCCTGGTGGCCCTCGCGGTGAACCTTCTGGCGTCCCTGCTGCTGCATCTGTTCGTGGCCCGTCCGGTGATGCGGCTCTCGGCCGCCGCCGACGAGGTCAAACAGGGCCGCGCCCGCGCCATTTCCCTGCCCGACCTCGAAGGCCGCAAGGACGAGATCGGCGATCTGGCCCGCTCGCTGGAGAGCATGACCGAGACCCTGTCGGACCGGATGGACGCCATCGAGGCTTTCGCCGCCGACGTCTCGCACGAGATCAAGAACCCCCTGACCTCGATCCGCTCGGCGCTGGAGACCCTGGATCTGGTCAAGGACCAGAGCCAGCGCGACCGGCTCACCGCCCTCCTGCAGGCCGACGTCAAACGGCTGGACCGGCTGATCACCGACATCTCCAACGCCTCGCGCCTGGACGCCGAGCTGTCGCGCGACCGTCCGCGGCCGATCGACCTCAACGTCCTGATCGGGGACATCGTCGGCATCTATGAGACCACCGCCAAGCCGGGCGAGGCGAGCGTCGTCCTGACCCCGGGGACCGGCGACACCCGCGTGCTGGGCCGCGACGGCCCGCTGGGGCAGGTGTTCCGCAACCTGATCGACAACGCCCGCTCGTTCAGCCCCGCCGGTGGTCAGGTCCGCGTCGAACTGCACAGGAACGAGGCCGATCCGGCCCGGGCGCTCAGCGTCACGGTCGAGGACGACGGTCCCGGCATCCCGCCCGACAACCTCGAGACGGTGTTCGAACGCTTCTACACCTCCCGGCCCAAGGGCACGGTGTTCGGGGCCAACTCCGGCCTCGGACTGTCGATCGTGCGCCAGATCGTCGAGGCCCACGGCGGCCTGGTCATCGCCGAGAATCGGGTGAGCCCGGACGGCTCGGTCACCGGCGCCCGCTTCCGCGTTGATCTGCCCACCACCCATCTGGCTGTCATCCGGCGCGGCTAAGGTCTTCCCATGACCCGCCCCGTCCACGCTACCGCCGTCGCTCGTTTCGGTCCGAAGGGCTGGAGCGGGGTTCTGCTGACCGGTCCGTCGGGGTCGGGCAAGAGCGACCTGGCCCTGCGGCTGATCGGCCTGGGCTGGCGGCTGGTCGCCGACGACTATTGCGAGGTCTGGGCCTCGGGCGGCGCGGTCTGGGCCAAGGCCCCCGAGCGCATCGCCGGTCTGATCGAGGCCCGGGGGCTGGGCATCGTCCCGTCGTCCGCACGCCCGCTCGCCCGGATCGCCCTGGTGGTCCGCTGCGGACCCGAGCCGGTCGAGCGCCTGCCTCTTCCCGAGACCACGACCGTGTGCGGCCTGACCCTCCCCCGCCTCGTTCTGGACACCCGCCCGGTGTCCGCCGCGAACACCGTCGAGGCGGCCCTGAAGGCCACACTCGCGGGGCTTGATGTCGCACCGCTTTAAACCGGCGCAGGTTTCCTCTATCTAGGCCCGCTTGCGGTCCGGTCGGGGCTCCCTTCCCGGCGGACAGACGCGAGACTTGCGGCCGGGGGGCGTAGTTTGGTGAAGCCTTCATGATCGGGCTGGTGATCGTCACTCACGGGGGCCTGGCCTCCGAATTCCTGGCGGCCATGGAGCATGTCGTGGGGCCCCAGCGGGGCGTCGCGGCCATCTGCATCGGCCCCGAGGACGACATGGAGCGCCGCCGGCGCGACATCGTCGACGCCGCCGCCGCCGTCGATGACGGCTCGGGCGTCATCCTGCTGACCGATATGTTCGGCGGCACGCCCTCGAACCTGGCCATCTCGGTGATGGAACAGACCCATGCCGAGGTCATCGCCGGCCTGAACCTGCCGATGCTGATCAAACTGGCCAGCGTGCGCGGGCGCGAGACGCTGGAAGCCTGCGTCGCTCACGCCCAGGACGCCGGACGCAAGTATATCTCGGTCGCCTCCTGGGTTCTGGCGGGCGAGAAATAGGGACCACCGCATGCCCACATCCTCGGCCACCGCGAACATCTGCAACACCCGGGGACTGCACGCCCGGGCCTCGGCCAAGTTCGTCAAGCTGGCCTCCAGCTTCGAATCCGAGATCCAGGTCACGCGCGACGGCACCACGGTGGACGCCCGCTCTATCATGGGCCTTTTGATGCTCGGCGCCGGCAACGGCTGCACCATCGACATCTCGGCCGAGGGCGCCGACGCCGCCGAGGCCATCGAGGCCCTGAACGAACTGGTAGCGACCCGCTTCGGCGAGGACGAATAGGGGTAACCTTCCGTCCTTTCCGGGCGTAGCCTTGGAAGACGCACAGGCAGGAGGCCTCGATGACGGATCAGACTGTCGACGACGCTCCCGCCGAGACCACCTCTCCAGCTCCTGCCTCCCACGATGACCGCCCCCTGCCGGGCGGGCGCACCGACACCTTCCGGCATCCGGTCTGGGTCCGCATCGGGCACTGGATCAACGCCACGGCGGTGATCGTGTTGCTGATGAGCGGGGCCAATATCCTGCTGGCCCATCCGCATCTCTACTGGGGGCTGAAGTCGACCTTCGCCGAGCCCTGGCTGAACATTCCGACCTTCCCCGACTGGCTGCTCCTTCCTCAGGGGCGGGACCTGGCGACGGCCCGTCGCTGGCATTTCTTCTTCGCCTGGTTGTTCGTGATCAACGGTCTGGTCTGGCTGGCCTTCAGCTTCATCACTCGGCGGTTCCAGACGCGCCTCTGGCCGACGGGTCGGGACCTCAGGGGTTTCTGGCCCTCGGTGAAGGAGCATGCCCGGCTTCACTTCCCCAAGGATGACGAGGCCCGGGCCTATAATGTCATCCAGAAGCTGACCTATGCGGCGATGGTGCTGGTGGTCCTGCCGATGATGCTGATCACGGGCCTGTCGATGTCTCCAGGATTCAACGCCATCGGCGGGATCCTGCTGGACCTCATGGGCGGGCGGCAGTCGGCGCGGACCCTGCATTTCCTCTCGGCGAGCCTGATCCTCCTCTTCCTTCTGGTCCATGTGGGGCTGGTGATCTGGACGGGCCTGTTCAACAACATGCGGGCCATGATCACCGGCTGGTTCGTCATTGAGCCCTCAAGCGAGGAGGACCCGTCGTGAGTGGTCTCAGCCGCCGAAGCTGGCTGGCGCGGGCCCTGGCCACCGCCGGGGTCATGGCCCTGTCGGCCTGCGAGCGCGGGTCGCAGCTGGGGACCCGGCTGCTGGTCTCGGCCGAGAGCCTGACCAAGGCCGCCCAACGACTGATCCTGCCCCGCGACGCCCTGGCCCCGGAATATGAAGTCAGCCAGATCTCACGCGACTTCCGTCCCAACGGCTCCATCGATCCTGCGGCGGCCGACTATCTGGCGCTCAAGGCCAATGGCTTCGCCGACTACCGGCTGGAGATCGGCGGGCTTGTCGAGCGGCCGCTGAGCCTGTCGCTGGCCGAGCTGCGCACCCGACCTGCCCGCACCCAGATCACCAAACACGACTGCGTCGAGGGCTGGACCGCGATCGGCCAGTGGTCGGGGGCGAAGCTCTCGGCCCTGCTGGACGAGGCCGGGCTGAGGCCCGAGGCGAAATACATCGTCTTCCACTGTTTCGACGCCCTGACCCAGACCGAGGACGGGCCCCGATATTACGAAAGCATCGACCTGATCGACGCCCGCCACCCCCAGACCATCCTCGCCTACGACATGAACGGCGAGGTTCTGGGCGTTCCGCACGGCGCGCCCCTGAGGCTGAGGGTCGAGCGGCAGCTGGGCTACAAACACGCGAAATACATCAAGCGGATCGAAGCGGTCGAAAGCTTCGACCAGATCGAGGGCGGCAAGGGCGGTTACTGGCCCGACCGCGGCTATGAATGGTACGCGGGAATCTAGAGGGCGACCTCCCGGCCTTCGCGGCTGCTGATCATTCCGGCCTCCAGCACCTCCATCACCATCAGGGCTTCCGACGGCGGGACCGGGTTGGGGCCTTCACCGCGCACGGCCTTCGCCACGGCGGCGTAGTAGGCCGGATAGTCGCCAGCGGGGCCGGAGATCGATGAGCGTTCGCCGGTCTCGCCCTCGACGATCGTCGGGGGAGAGGGATCGACGCCCCAGCCGGGCGCGCCGGGGGCCATGCCGGCTTTCAGCTGGTCCTCCTGCGGGTCTAGGCCCGAGGTGAGGAAGCTGGCCTTGGTCCCATGGACGGCGAAGCGGACGTCGGGGGCGGCGATCAGCATGGCGGCGTTAAGCACGACCCGAAGGCCGCCGTCATAGCGCAGCGTCGCATGGGCCCGGTCGGGCGACAGGCCGCCGTCGCGCTGGATGGCGAGGTCGCAGGTGATGCCGAGAGGACGGCCGAACAGATGCAGGGCCTGGTCGATCAGATGGGGTCCCAGATCCTGCCAGACGCCGGCGCCGGGCGCCTCGCGCCAGCGGTCGCGGACCACAGGGCGGTAGCGATCGAAATGGCTCTGGTAAGTCACGATCCGGCCGAGGCGGCCCGAGGCGATTTCCGCCTTGAGGGCGAGGAAGTCGGCGTCCCAGCGGCGGTTCTGGAAGACGGAGAGAAACAGGCCTTTGCTTTCCGCGAGATCGACGACGCGGCGGGCGTCGTCGAGGCTGAGGGCGAAGGGCTTGTCGACCACCACCGCCTTGCCGGCCTCGAGCGCGGCTTCGGCCTGTTCGGCGTGCAGAGCGTCGGGGGTGGCGATGACGACGAGGTCGATCTCGGGATCGGCGAGGGCCGAAGCGAGGTCGGGGACCACGCGGGCCTCGGGCCAGTCAGCGTGGACGGCCTCGGGCCGGGTCGAGACGACGGTGTGGAGGCGCAGGTCCGGGCAGGCCGAGATCAGCGGGGCGTGGAAGGTCTTGCCGGCGAAGCCGTAGCCGATGAGGGCGGTGTTGAGGGGTTGGGTCATTCAATTACCGCTCATCCCCGCGAAGGCGGGGACCCAGTTCTGTCGTGAGGCGGAACGCCTCGGATCAGCGTCAGAGTGACGCCGTCAAAGCTGATCGCCCAAAGCGCTGGGTCCCCGCCTTCGCGGGGATGAGCGGAATCAAGGCGCTTAGCCCGGGACGTGGCTCATGTCGCGGCGGGCCATCATCTTGTCGAACTCGCCCCAGACGCCTTCGGCGCCGTGCCAGCTGCCTTGCGTCGCGGCCTTGGAGTATTCGGTGGCGCGGGCTTCGAAGAAGTTGGCGTGTTCAACGCCCGACAGCAGGGACTGCAGCCAGGGCAGGGGGTTTTCCTTGATGCCGTAGAGCTCGGGCAGCTTGAGCTGGCGCAGGCGCCAGTCGGCGATGAAGCGGATGTATTGCTTGATGTCGTCGGGCGTCATGCCGTTCACGTCGCCGGCCTCGAAGGCCAGGTCGATGAACTTGTCTTCCAGACCGACCACCGTCTCGCAGCACTGGACGATGTCGTCGGCCACGGCCGGGGTGACGCAGCCCGTTTCCTTGTTGAAGGCGTGGTAGAGCTTGATGATGCCGTCGCAGTGCAGGCTTTCGTCGCGCACCGACCAGGAGACGATCTGGCCCATGCCCTTCATCTTGTTCTGGCGCGGGAAATTCATCAGCATCGCGAAGGACGCGAATAGTTGAAGCCCCTCGGTGAAGCCGCCGAACATGGCGAGCGTCCGGGCGATGTCCGCGTCGGTGTCCACCCCGAAACGGCCCATGTAGTCGTGCTTGTCCCGCATGGCCTCATATTCCATGAAGGCGCCGAACTCGCTCTCGGGCATGCCGATGGTTTCGAGCAGCAGGGCGTAGGCCGCGATGTGAATGGTCTCCATGTTCGCGAACGAGGAGAGCATCATCTTGACCTCGGTCGGTTTGAACACCCGACCGTATTTTTCCATGTAGTTGTCCGCGACCTCGATGTCCGACTGGGTGAAGAAGCGGAAGATCTGCGTCAGCAGGTTGCGCTCCTTGTCGTTCAGGTTGACGGCCCAGTCCTTCATGTCCTCGCCGAGGGGCACTTCCTCGGGCATCCAGTGGACCTGCTGCTGCTTCTTCCACATGTCGAACGCCCACGGATAGCGGAACGGCTTGTAGGCGGCCGAGGGCGTCAGGAGGCCGGGGGTACCCGGCTTGATGATGGCGTGGGCGTTCATCGGGGAGAAGCTTTCGAACGATTCCGTGGACTGGCATTCACCATGCGGGCTGATCGAAACGGCGCCAAGACCCAAAGCGGCTATGTTGCGATCACTTTCGTACGAGACGCTATATCTAGCGTGTTTATCCAAAGGTTAAGACGATGGGCTGGGGATGGTTTGAGGACGGCCCGAAGCCCAGGCTGAGCCGTTTGGCAGTCGAAAACATACTGACAGACTGCCAGATCCTGCCATTTCAACCGGGCTGGTCGCCTTGCGGCGAAGGGTCAGAGTCCGGGTAGTCTTCCTCGAGACGGCGCAGGAAGGCGGCGCGCAGATGATCGACAGGCTGGAAGACCTCCTCGTCGCGACTGATCCGGTCCCCGCAGCGATCAAGTATATGGGTCAGACGCAGCCAGACAAGCGCCTGCTGTGGCGCATTCATAGCCGCCTGTTCCGCCGCCTTGTTGAAGGCGAAGCGACGCAGCTTGCGCGGATCGGGATCGAACAGCAGTTCGAACGTCTCCTGGGCGTGGGCCGCGTCGATGTCGCCCAGTTCGGGGTGATTGGCGATCAGGGCTTCTTTCGGAATGGGGCGGCTCCAGACCGGAGACGGACCGAGAGGCGGCAGATCCATCCGCCGCCAGCCCTCGGCCGCCGCGCGGCGATGGACGCTGCGTTCGGACAGGCCGTGGCGTTCGGCGACGACGGCTGCGCTGTCGCCGGCGAGGTAGTCGGCGCGAATGGCGGCCCAGACTTCGGTGCGGGGGCGGGGCTCAGAGGCGAGTGGGGTCTGATGATCGGTCATGCACGGATTTTGAACCCGCCGCCGACCGAGGCGGGTTCATGCGGCGGGGAAAGCCGCAAACCCGGACCTGCAAAGGGATTGGTCCGGCGAATTATGAGGACTGAGGCGTCCGGCCCGGCGCCCGAAAGGCCAAAACGGCGTTAGATTGGGCGCAAACAGGGAGGCGAAGATGGCTGAGGGCTACACCGTCTATGGCGCGGCCGGGTCGGGCTCCATGCCGGTCGAGGCGACCCTGACGCTGATGGGCCAGCCGTTCCGGGTGGTGGAGGCGGTGACCTGGGAGGGGGATGACGAACGGGACAAGGTCGCGGTCGTCAATCCGATGCGGCAAATCCCGGCCCTGATCACGCCTGAGGGGCAGACGATCACCGAGAGCGCGGCCATCCTGTTGCTCCTGACCGAACGCCATCCGGAGGCGGGGCTGGCGCCGACGCCCGGCGACGCCCGGCGGGGGCAGTTCCTGCGCTGGATGAGCTTCATCCCGGCGGCCATCTATTCGATGTACTGGGTCCGCGACGTCCCCTCGCGGCTGGTGGGCGAGGATGAGGCGGCGCAGGCCGTGCTGCTGGAGCGGACGGCGGAGCGGATCGCCGATTGCTGGGCGGTGATGGAAAGCCAGATCGGGCCGACGATCGAACCGGGCGGGTTTCTGACGGGGCCGACGGTCAGCGTGCTCGACCTCTATGTCACCACGGCCAGCCGCTGGACGCCGCGCCGCAAACGCTTCGCCGAGGTCGCGCCGAGGATGGCGGAGGTGGCGAGGCGGGTGGACGACCTGCCGGAGCTGCGGGATTTCTGGGACGGGCGATGGCCGTTCGCGGAGGGCGAAGCGCGATAGTGGACAACCGACGGTCGATCCGGCCAGGCTGATCGCCATCCCGTGAATCGCCCAAGGACCGTCGCCCGTGAAACTGCTGATCCGCGCCACCAACAGCATCGGCGAACTGCTGCTGGTCTATGTCGCCATCCTCGGGATCTGTGCGGCGGCCTATGGCGTGCTGGAGCACAAGAGTTTCGGCGACGCCCTGTGGTGGGCCGTCGTGACGGCGACGACCACCGGCTATGGCGACATGTATGCCACGACCATGGGCGGACGGGTGGTGGCGGTGATCCTGATGCACGCGACCCTGCTGTTCATCCTGCCGCTGCTGATCGGGCGGGTCATCGGCGCGATGATCGAGGACCATCACCAATTCACCGATGAGGAGCAGAAGCGGCTGCTGGACGACGTCGCCTGGATCAAGGCGCGGCTGCAGGCGATGGAAAAGGACCCGTCCGGGACCTGATCAGGCCGCTTCGGCTTCTTCGGCGGTCGCAACCTCGGCGCGTTCGGCCGACAGCAGTCGCTCCATCGCCGCATAGAGGGCGTGGTGGGAGATGGGCTTGGGCAGGTGGTCGTCCATGCCGGCGGCGAGGCAGCGGGCGGCGTCCTCGGGCATGGCGTCGGCGGTGACGGCCAGGATCGGCACGGTGTTGCCGGCGGCGCGGATGGCGCGGGTGGCCGCCAGACCATCGACGCGCGGCATGCGCACATCCATCAGGATCAGGTCGAAATCCTGGGTCGCGGCCATGGCGATGGCCTCGTCACCGTCGCAGGCCTCGGCCGTCTCGCAGCCGACGGCGGCCAGCATCAGACGGGCGACCTCGCGGTTGGCCGGGTGGTCGTCGACGACGAGGATGCGCGGGGCGGCGGGCTCGAGGTCTTCGTCGATCTCGACGGGCGTGGGCGTGGGCGCAGACCGGGTCTGGGTCCGGGCCTCGACGGGCGCCGGTTCCAGCGGCAGGCGCAGGGTGAAGGTGGCGCCATCGCCGGGGCGGCTGTCGACCACGACCGAACCGCCCATCAGGGCCGCGTGGCGCTGGACCAGGCTGAGGCCGATGCCGGCGCCGATATGGGTGCGGCTGATGGAATCGTCGCCCTGGACGAAGGCCTCGAACAGGCGGTCAGCGCCGGCGGTGTCGAGACCGCAGCCGCTGTCGGTCACGGCGATCAGGACCTCGCCGTCGATCCTGTCAGCCAGGATGGAGACGGTCCCGCGCTCGGTGAATTTGACCGCATTGGAGATCAGGTGGTGCAGGGCCTGACGCAGACGGCGGCGGTCGCCGGTCAGCATGACGGCGGCGTCCGGGCGGATGTCGACGGTCAGTTTCAGCCCCTTGTCCTCGGCGAGGATACGGCTGGGGGCGGCGGCGACGCCGATGACGTCGGACAGGCAGAGCGGGGCCAGCGACAGGGCGTCGTCGCCGCGCGAAATCTCCAGCACATCCTCGACCAGCATCAGCAGGGCGTCGCCCGAACGCTGGATATGGCCCAGCTGGTCGACGGCGACGGGGTCGAGATCGGGACGGCGGATCAGCACCTCGGCATAGCCGGTGACGCTGTTCAGGGGCGTACGCATCTCGTGGCTCATCAGGGCCAGGAAGCGCGACTTGGCGGCGTCGGCCTCTTCGGCGCGGCGGCGGGCCTGCTGGGCGATCTCGCTGCGGCGCTCCAGACGCTGGATCAGGCGGCGGCGCTCGGACATGGCGGTCGAGACCGGCAGGGCGGTGACGATCACCCCCAGCAGGAACATGTAGTAGACGGTCAGCTGGCGCAGCAGGGGCGGGACATGCTCCAGCCCGGCGATGTGCGGCAGGCGGGTCATCAGGACCGGGCCGTGGCCGGTGACGGTGGCGGCGGCGGCGATGATCGCGACCCCGATCATCGAGACGGCGACCCAGGCCGGGGCGGTGCGGAACGAGACCAGCAGCAGGAAGGGGAAGATCAGGAAGGCGGACGGCGCCGTGTTCTGGAAGAAGCAGGCGGCGGTGACGGCCAGCAGCAGGGCTACAAGACCCGCCGTCTCGAGCCGGCCGGCCGGAGCCGTGGAGCGGAAGCGGTGCGATTTGGCGATCAGCAGCAGGGCCGGGGCGACCAGCAGCAGGCCCAGGGTCTCCATGTCGAAGAAGCGGTGCAGGGTGAACAGGAAGACCGGCAGGGTGTAGTCGCGCATCGGGGCGACGACGCTGAGAATGGCGAAGGCCGACATCAGAACCGCCGGAACCACCGCCATCAGGGCGAAATTGGCCAGGCGTTTGGGCCGGCGCAGGTCGAGGGCGGCGCCGCAGACCCGGCGGGCGATCAGGGCGGCCAGACAGGCCTCGCCGAGATTGAGCACGGCGTTCAGCCACCAGAAGGGCATGGGGTCCTGACGGATCAGGTTGCCAAGGATGTTGAGGGCGAAACAGGCGGCGAGGACGCGGATGGCCTGACGCTTGTGCAACTGCAGGGCGGCGGCCAGCATGACGCCGTTGGCGGGCCAGATGACCACCGCATTATAGGTGCGGGCGCTCCAGATGCCGACCAGCAGACAGGCGGCGAACATCGCCACATAGGCCCAGGGCGGCGGCCCCGAGGCCTGCCCCGCGTCATGTCTGAACAGTCGCCAGCGACCGTGCATCCGGTCCCTCCCAACTGCGAACCTAAGACACTGATCGCACGCAGAAGTTAAATTTCAGATGCCAACGGTGTCATTGTTCCAATTGTGAAACATGACGCTGCACGGATGAATCAGGCCGCCGCGATGGCGTCGACTTCATTGGCCGAGCCCAGAGCGACCGCGACGCGGTCGTGGAGCTTCGTCGGGACGACGTCGAGGATGGGTTGGGTCCCGTCGGTGGTGGCCTTGCCGCCCGCACGCTCGATCAGCAGGGCCATGGGGGCGCCTTCATAGAGGAGGCGCAGCTTGCCGGGGCGGTCGGGCTCGCGCTGGTCCCACGGATAGAGGAAGACGCCGCCGCGCATCAGGATGCGGTGGACGTCGGCGACCATGGCCGCGACCCAGCGCATGTTGAAGTCCTTGCCGCGCGGGCCCGTCTTGCCGGCCAGGGCGGCGTCGATATAGCGGCGCACCGGCTCGGCCCAGTGTCGGCGGTTCGACATATTGATCGCGAACTCCTTCGTATCCGCCGGAACGCGGATGTCGGGATGGGTCAGGCGCCACTGGCCCTGATCGTCGAGGGTGAAGCCGGTGACGCCTTGGTTGATCGTCAGGACCAGCATGGTCTGGGCGCCGTAGACGGCATAGCCGGCGCTCACCTGATGACGGCCGCCGATCAGGAAGTCGGCCTCGGCGGGGGCGCGGCCCTCCGGCGCCGGCAGGATGGAGAAGATGGTGCCGACGGGGGCGTTGATGTCGATGTTGGACGAGCCGTCCAGCGGATCGAAGGTGACCAGATAGCCGCCCTGACGCCCGGTGGGCTCGATCAGGTCCATCTCCTCGGAGCCGACGGCGGCGACCGGGGCGCAGGCCTTGAGCCGGTCTGTCAGCATGTCGTTGGTCATGACGTCGAGCTTCTTCTGCTCCTCGTCCTGGACGTTGACGCTGCCGGCGACGCCGAGGGCCCCGGCCAGGGCGCCCAGCGACACGACGCGGGAGATGGCCACACACTCTTCCGCCACCGCCGCGACCACCGTCTTCAGGGCCTCGGGCGCGTCCTGGCCGGCCAGCCAGTCGGAGAAGGGGGCGAAGGTCGTCATCGAGAAAGTCCGGTTCTGCGTGCGGGCCGTTCCTAGCCCGGAAACGGCCGGGAGGGGAACCGTCACCGTTTCCATAGAGGCGCCCGATAGCCGCGAGTGATGACAGCTGTTTACCACCCCGGGATCCCGCTCAGGTGGAACCCGCGCGTCCGGGTCGGGTTGTGAAGATGATCCGCGCTTTCCGGCGGACCGCGTAGAGAGGGTCGTCCCGCCCGTCGACCGCCATGAACGAATCGCCCCTGACCGCCGCCCAATGCCGCGAACGCGCCCGCCGCTGTTTCGAACGCGCCATCCGTGAAGAGAGCCTGACGGCGCGCGAACAGTATCTGAGACAGGGCGAGGACTGGATGCTGCGCTGGCGGACCTGGGGGGCGGAGGATGGGCCGCGTGGAGTCAGCGGGTCGGCCTAATCCAGATCGGCGCGATACCAGTCGCCGCGGCGTTCGACTGTCGTGGCCATGCCGAACAGGTCGGTGAGGACCGGGCCGGTGAGCCAATCCGCCTTGGCGCCCGCCGCCAGCACCTTGCCGTCGCGCAGCAGGACCAGCCGGTCGATCTCGGGCAGGATCTCCTCCACGTGGTGGGTGACCATGATCAGGGTCGTTCCGGACGCGGCCACACCGCGCAGGGCGTCGAGAAAGCGCCGGCGCGTGGCCGGGTCGAGACCGGCGCAGGGCTCATCCAGCAACAGGGCCTCGGGACGGTGAACGAGGGCGCGGGCGATGAGGACGCGGCGCGCCTCGCCGGTCGACAGGGTCGCCATCCGTCGTCCGACCAGACTGGAGGCGCCCATCCGCTCCAGCGCCTCGGCGGCGGCGGCGCGCATCTCCGGCGAGACCTTGTGATGTCGCCACAGGCCGCGGGCGGCGAAGAAGCCGGAGAGGACGGCGTCCATGACCTCAAGAGACTCCTCGCCCGCGAGATCGGCGTGGAGGGCGGGCGAGACGATGCCCAGACGTTTGCGCAGTTCGAACACGTCCCAGCGGCTCTCGCCGAAGATGCGGACGCCCTCTCCTCCCCCGGCCGGATAGAGATCGCGGGCGATCAGACGCACGAGTGTCGACTTCCCCGAGCCGTTGCGGCCGAGGATGGCGGTATGGGCCCCGGCCGCGACCGAGAGGCTGACGCGGTCCAGCAGGACCGCATCGCCCCGGGTCACGGTGACGTCGTCAATGGAGAGAAGCGGTTCGCTCACCTTACCCCGCGATCAGGATCCACAGGCCCGTCAGGGCGAAGCCGGCCGCGGCCGCCATACGGATATACTTCAGCGGCAGACGCTTCGCAGCCGCCTCGCCCATGAAGACCGCCGGGCCGTTGACCAGCATCATGCCCAGTGTCGAACCGATGACCACCAGCGGCAGATTCTCGAACCGCGCGGCCAGACCCGCCGTGGCGATCTGGGTCTTGTCGCCCATCTCCACGAGGAAGAAGGCGACGGTCGTGGCCCAGAAGATGGCCAGGGACGTGCGGTGCGGCTTCACCGTCCCTTCGTCCTCGTCGAGCTTGTCGGGGATCAGGGCCCAGCCGGCGAAGGCCAGGAAGGCGAAGCCGATGATCCACTTCATCCACGGCCCGGACAGGTAGTGGGCCGCCAGCGTACCCGCGAGAGCGGCCAGCGCGTGATTGAACAGGGTCGCCACCAGAATGCCGAGGATGATGGGCACGGGCCGTCGCCAGGTGGCCGCCAGGGCGATGGCCAGCAACATGGTCTTGTCGCCGATCTCGGCAATCGCCACGAGACCGGTCGAAATGAGGATGGGTTCCATAGGTCGTCACTCGGGCGGGGTCGCAGCGGACAAGACAAAAGGCTCGCGCACCCACGACCCCGCCAGGGTTCGCCGATGCGAAAGCCAAAGGTCTTGCCAGGGATTCTTGTGACCCTATCGCTCGGCGCGCGGCGCCTCGCTGCTTGAGGGTCGAGAGAATCCTGTCCGCGCCATCGTCCCGCCGGGCGGCGAGCCGAAGTCTGTTGACGCGAGCCCCGCTGGAGATGCGGGCGGCTACTCCCCAATGACGCGGCGGCCTTTAGGGCGGGTCGCCGGTCCAAGGCAAGCGATAGCGACTCGCAAGTTTCAGGTGGCGGCTGGGAATCGCTCGCCACGGGCCGGTTTCCGGTTCGTGGATAATGACCGTCCGCGCCCTCTTGCAGGCATTCACCCGCCGTAGAGGTGCGCCCCCAAGCCGCAACCGAAACAATTGCGAATAACGCCGGTTTCGATCTAGGGTGGAACCTCACAAGGAGACACTCCCATGATGAGCCTCGTTTTCGCTGCCGCCATGACCGTGGCCCTGTCGGGCGCCCCTGCACAGGACGCCCGCCCGGAACCCAGCCCGTCCGGGCCGATGGGACCGGCCTTCCAAAACCTGGGCCCGCAATGCATCACCTCTTGCGCGCGCGGAGAAAATGTTGGGGGCTGGCAACTGGTCCAGCAACAGCGCCAGCTCGTCAGCCGCCTGATCGCCGAAGGCCGATGCGATGATGCTCGCGATCTGGCGAAACAGAGCAATGATTCACGCTCGATCCGCCGGGTCGAACGCCAGTGCCCCGTGACCAGCGGCGCAAGCCGCTAGACTGAACGCCCTCGCGGCGGGGATTCGCCGCCGGAGGCCCGATCCAACCAGGCCGTCGGCTCGCCGACCTCGGGCGCCGGCAGCAGGCGTGACCCGCGCAGAAGCCGGCCTTCTGGCGTAAGTGGTCCTTTAGCCCCCCTCCATTCGGAGTGGTACGTCTGACCCCATTGGCGGGCGGCGCGGGATGGTGGAGCTTCGGATCACCGCCTGGAGGCCCCACCCCGGACGGAATGGGCTCCGCACGATGATCTGTCAGGCCGTGCGGAGCCCCTCTTTCCCTTAGATCACACCCAGCAGATCAGGCGGGCGCCTCGGCCGCCGGCGTCGCCTTGTCCTGAAGCGCGGCGTGGTGGCGTTGCTGGCGGCGGGCGACGGCATAGGAGACCAGCCACAGGGCCATGGCCCAGGCGGCGCCGACGCTCCAGCCGGCGAAGACGTCCGTGGCCCAGTGCGCGCCGAGATAGATGCGGCTGAGACCGACCAGCAAGGTCATCACGATCGCCATCCCCATGACGTAGGCCTTGAGCCGTCGGCGCGGAAAGGCGCGCGTAAGCATGACGCCGAGGGTGAGATAGAAGACGGCCGACAGCAGGGCGTGGCCCGACGGGAAGCTGGCGTTCAGGGTGTGGACGCTCTGAAACTCCACGGGTGGTCGCGCCCGCTCGAACACCGCCTTCAGGCCTTCGGACAGCGCCAGCCCGCCCGCCAGCCCGACGACCAGCAGCAGGGCCGACAGCCGCTTCTGCAGCATCAGCAGAAGGCCGACCGCCATCAGGGCGAACAGGACGAGAAGCGCCGTACTGCCCAGCGAGGTAATGTCGGCCGCCACGATCCCGGCCCAGGGCGGCCCCAGCGGGCGCGCCGGATCGGCCGCATAGGGGTGCAGCGCATGCAGGACCGCCAGATCGAACCCCTGACTGTCGGCCTCGCGCGAGTCCTCCGCCAGATCGGCGAAGGTCGCGGCGCACAGGGCGATGACAGCGAAGGCGGCGAGGGCCGCGATCTCGGTCCGGGCAAGAGCAAGGGCGCGGCGCGCGAAGAGGATCAAATTCTGTGTCGGCATCGTCCGTGAACGGTAAAGCTGGGTCACCGTTCCGACGTGCGACGATTCACGCCTTCGTGATTCCGGCATCGATTTTGGCGTCACGCCTGCGTCACGGCCTTCGCGCACGCTTTCCACAGAGTCGCCCCCTGTCTTTCGTCTGATTCGCCTGAGAAGTGCGCGTCAAGCCGTTGACGGGTCGTTAGGCATCTGCGCCCTATATGTGGGCTCGGGGAGCGCTTCGGCCACTAGATGATGTGTCCTGGCGCTGAGCGGCTTCACTTGCGCATTTGTTCAGGACGTTGACGATCATGGCTGGCCTAGAGGCTTACAAGACCACGGAATTCGCTACGCTTTCCGGCGAAACGGACGCCACGCGCCCGCAGCTTTCCGTGGTCCGGTCGCTGGAACTGGACCGGTCGCGCGACGACCTGCTGACCGATTTCGGCAAGAAGACCCTGGAAGATCGCTATCTGCTCAAGGGCGAGTCCTATCAGGACATGTTCGCCCGGGTCTCGACCGCCTTCTCGGACGACGCCGACCACGCCCAGCGCGTCTATGACTATATGTCCAAGCTGTGGTTCATGCCCTCGACGCCGGTGCTGTCGAACGGCGGCGCGGACCGCGGCCTGCCCATCTCCTGCTTCCTGAACGCGGTCGGCGATTCGCTGGACGGCATCCAGTCGGTCTGGAACGAGAACGTCGCCCTGGCCTCGAACGGCGGCGGCATCGGCACCTACTGGGGCGGCGTCCGCTCGATCGGCGAGAAGGTCAAGGGCGCGGGCCAGACCTCGGGCATCATCCCCTTCATCCGCGTGATGGACTCGCTGACGCTGGCGATCAGCCAGGGCTCGCTGCGCCGCGGCTCGGCCGCCGTCTATCTGGACGTCCACCACCCCGAGATCGAGGAGTTCCTCGAAATCCGCAAACCCTCGGGCGACTTCAACCGCAAGTCCCTGAACCTGCACCACGGCATCAACATCACCGACGAGTTCATGGAGGCCGTGAAGGCCGGCGGCTCGTTCGGCCTGCGCTCGCCCAAGAACGACGAAGTGCTCAAGGTCGTGGACGCCCGCTCGCTGTGGCAGAAGATCCTCGAGATCCGCCTGCAGACCGGCGAGCCCTATCTGATCTTCTCCGACACGGTGAACCGGCAAATGCCGCAGCACCAGAAGGACCTGGGCCTGAAGGTCAAACAGTCCAACCTGTGCTCGGAAATCATGCTGCACACGGGCCGCGACCACCTGGGCATCGACCGCACCGCGGTCTGCTGCCTGTCGTCGGTCAATGCCGAGAAATTCCTGGAGTGGCGCGAGGAGCCCCGCTTCATCGAGGACATCATGCGCTTCCTGGACAATGTCCTCGAAGACTTCATCCGCCGCGCCCCGCCGGAAATGAAGGCCGCCGTCTATTCGGCCAAGCGCGAGCGTTCGGTGGGTCTGGGCCTGATGGGCTTCCACTCCTTCCTGCAGCAGCAGGGCGTGGCCTTCGAAAGCGCCATGGCCAAGTCGTGGAACATGCGCCTGTTCAAGCACCTGCGTCGCGAGGCCGACAAGGCCAGCCGCCTGCTGGCCGAGGAAAAGGGCGCCTGTGAAGACGCCGCCGAGCGTGGCGTCATGGAGCGGTTCTCGCACAAGCTGGCCATCGCCCCGACCGCCTCGATCTCGATCATCTGCGGCGGCACCTCGGCCGGCATCGAGCCGATCCCGGCCAACATCTATACCCACAAGACCCTGTCGGGCTCGTTCGCGGTCAAGAACCCCTATCTGGAGGAGGTTCTGGAGGCCAAGGGCCAGAACACCGCCGGCGTCTGGTCCTCGATCCTCGAACATGAGGGTTCGGTCCAGCACCTCGACATCCTGAGCGACGACGAGAAGGGGATCTTCAAGACCGCCTTCGAACTGGACCAGCGCTGGGTCGTGGAGCTGTCAGCCGACCGTTCGCCGGAAATCTGCCAGGCCCAGTCGATCAACCTGTTCATCCCGGGCGACGTCAACAAGTGGGACCTGCACATGCTGCACTGGCGCGCCTGGGAGACCGGCGTGAAGTCGCTGTATTACCTGCGGTCCAAGTCGGTTCAGCGCGCCGCCTTCGCCGGCGCCGATGACAAGGCCGAGGCCGAAGGAACCGAGGTCGACCCGAACCAGCCGGACCTCTTCTCGGCCGCCCGCACCGACTATGACGAGTGCCTGGCCTGCCAGTAAGGCGAGCATGACGCCCTGAGCCGGGGGTGGGGAACAGAACCCCCCGGCGCCTGGGCAATCAACCGGACCCCTCCCTCCGGGAACCGACCGCTCCACACCCGCGTTGGTCGGGTGTCAGGATTGTGTCGTGAAAAAGTCGTTTGGCGTCGGCCCTGTTTCGAGTCAGGGTGGCGGACGTTAACGGCTGTGAGGGGACCGTTGAAGCGTTTCGGTAGTGTCATTGTCGGGCTTGCAGTCTTCGGGGTCTCCGCGATCCCGGCGTTCGCCCAGTCGACTCTGACCCCCGAATGGGCCCGGGCACAGGAAATCCAGGCGCTTCAGCAACCGACCTCGCCGGCGCCTCACCCGATCATCCAGGCCGCCGCGCCTCTGGTCCCCGCCAGCGGGCCGGTCAGCGGCGCCCCTGTCGGACGCGCGGGAACGCCGTCGCAGACAGCGCGGCTGAACCAGCAGTCCTACGCCGTGTCGACGGCCCCCGCGAGCGCCGGCTTCGGCCCCGCGATCGATTTCCAGAGCGACTATCCGACCGACCGGTTCGCCCCGACGAGTCCGCGCGCCTCGGCCTTCGCCGCCACCAGCCGTTCGGACCTCTGGCGTGAGGGCGAGGGCTATACGGACCGGCTTCGGGTGACGACGCACGGCGCCCTGAGGCGCGCCGACGGCTCTCCCCTGCCCCCGACCCTGCATGACGATTCGGACTTCGCGGTCGACGGCTATGACGTCACCTATACGCGCGGCTGGCCGGTGGCGCGGGGTTATACGGCCTCGGGCCTGGAAGTCAGCCTGACGCCCCATGCCGGCGTCGGCGTCGGCGACGAAGGCGGCTCGGCCGAGGCCGGCGCGACGCTGAAGATCGGCTCCGACATCGAACGCCTGGTGCCGCGCGGCTCCAGCGCCTTCGGCCAACGCTCGCGCTGGTATGTCTATGCAGCGGGATCCGGCCGGGCGGTCGGCTATAATTTCGCGCGTAACCGGGACGGCGACTATCTGCGCTCGGGCATGAGCCAGGAACGCAGCTCGTCGTTCCTCGGCGACGCCTCCGTCGGGGTGGCCATGCGCCGGGGCGACATGCAGACCTCGTTCGGCGTGGTCTATCGCGAGCTCAAGGCCGACGGCATCCACAGCGGCACCGGCATCGACCGCGAAGTGTCCGAAGGGCTGGTCGCCTTCCAGTTCTCGATCCGGCCGGAAAGATAGGCCATCTGGCCTACAGCCAGCCCTTCCGCTTGAACCACAGCAGGGGAAGGGCGGCGGCGACGACCATGGCGACGAGGGCGGCCGGATAGCCCCAGGTCTCGTGCAGCTCGGGCATATGCTCGAAATTCATGCCGTAGATCGCCCCGATCAGGGTCGGGGGCAGGAAGGCCACGGTGAACAGCGAGAAGACCTTGAAGATCGACGACTGCTGGATGTTGATCATCCCCAGCGCCGCCGAGAGCTGGAAATTGATGCCCGCGGCGACCGCCTGGTTGTGGGCGATCAGGCTGGCGGCGTCGCCGCTGAGCGAGCGCAGGTGTTCGCGCGAATCCGGGACATGGTCGATCCGCTCGTCAGAGGCGACATAGACGAAGATGCGCGACAGGCCGGCCAGGGACTGTTCGATCCGGGCGTTGGCGATGTGAGCGCGGCCCAGTTTGGTGATCAGGTGTTCGAAGCCGACCTGTTTGCCCTCGGCGAAGACGGCGTTGGCGACGGCGTCGACCTTGTTGGCGTTGACCGACAGGATGTCGGAGGCCCGGTCGATGATGGCCTCCATCAGGTTCAGGAACAGGTCCGCACCGGTCGAGCACAGGTTGGGCTCCCGCTCCAGCTTGTCGACCAGCATGGTGAAGGGCTTGGGGTCGAAATAGCGGATGGTGACCAGCGGCCCCTTGGTCAGGACGAAGGTGACCGGGTCGATCGTCGGGGTGTCGGCGTCGCCGTTGTGAATGATGTCCGAGGTGACATAGGTGGCGCCGTTCTCGCGGTAGAGACGGCTGGAGGCCTCCAGCTCGGCCATTTCATCGCGGGTGGGAACGGACAGGCCCAGGGCCTTCTCGACTGCCCGGTCCTCGTCCGGGGTCGGAGCGACCATGTCGATCCACAGGGCGTCGGGCGGCAGGGTCCAGTCGAGGATCGAACCCTGGACCGCCTCGCAAACGCCGCTGCCGGCATGACAGACGCGGATCATGCCGCGCCATCCATATAGGGGTTAGTTCCGGGCGCCGACCGGAGCGGCAGGGGCATCGACCGAAGCCACCTGACGGGCGCCGTCGAAGGCGTCGCGTGCGCCGTTATAGATGAATCCGTAGGTCGGATAGACGGTCGTGCCGAGGTCATGCACCGGGCTGTACCACACCTTGACCTCGCTCCAATCGTTCTGGCTGGAAACGTCGACGACGGTGACGTTTTCCTCGACCTTGCCGCGGCTGCCGCCCCAGTTGGCGTGGGTCACGCGGATCACGCGATCGGTCAGGATGTCGGAGACGACGGCGACATGGCCCTTGTTCATGCGGCCCTCGGGACGGAAGACCAGGACCGAGCCGGTCTCGGGCGCGCGGCCGGTGCGGAACTTGTCCACGGCCTGCGACCACCAGGTCCAGGCGTCGCCGAAGATCTGGATGCCGGAGAACATCCGGGCGAACGTCACGCACTGCCAGTAGGGATCGTCGGCGCGGGCTGCGGACGGCGTCACGCCAACCGCGAAGAATCCGAGAGACGCTGCAACCACAGCGGCGGCGAGCCGTTTCTTCATGCCGTCTATGTGTCCGATTGTTACGCCCGGACCTTGCCTAGACGATTAGCCTCTCAGGGGAAACCCTGACGTTCAGGCGAGTGATTGTGCGTTGCGGGATAGCTTTGCCGCAGTGCGGCGACGGGCGGCAAACCCCTTCAATGCCCGCCGGGCGGGGAATTCCACGAGGTGATAGGACACGGCCGCGACCAGCGGCAGGGCCAGAACGATCGCCAGCCACACGAAAACGTGAAGATGCTTGTCCGGGGCGTTGGTCAGCTTGGCCGCGAGGTTAACGGCCAGCAGCTGCCAGGGCACCACGACCATATAGACCGAATAGCTGATCTCCCCGAGGTAGACGGCGGGCTTCGACGCCAGCCATCCGGCGCGGGCGTTGGGCAGGCTGGCCAGACCCAGGATCAGGGCGCCGGCGAGGGCGACGATGATCCCGTCCCACAGCTGCAGGGCGGCGGCGGCGATCATCAGGGCGGCGGCGGTCGCGGCGATGAGACCCGGAATGGCGAGCGGCGCGCGGCGGAAGGCCAGGTAGAGGGCGCAGCCATAGGCGAAGCAGGGCACGATCCGCAGCGCCCCCCAGGCGATCGTCGCCTCGGTCAGGGGGAAGCCCGCCAGACGCGGGAAGACGAAGTAGAGGCCGGCCAGCAAGGCCAGCGCCCCGGCGATGGCCATGATCGGGCGACGGCGGAGCTTCCAGGCCACAAAGGCGAAGACCGGGAAGGCCAGATAGGCGAACCATTCGGCCGAGATCGACCAAGAACGGTGGTTCCAGCCGGCCTCGGGCGCCAGACCCCAGGCATGGACCATGAAGAGGTTGGCGGGCAGGGACGCCCAGCTCATGACGCTGCCGTCGATGCTCATCCCGGCGAACAGGGCGGCGAAGCCGAGCGCCATGACGGCCAGCAAGGTGGCGATATGCAGGGGATAGACCCGCGCGATCCGGGCCCAGAGGAATTCACGGTAGTTGAAGCGCTTCTCGCCCGCGGACGCCAGATAGACGTGGCAGAGGATGAAGCCCGACAGGACGAAGAAGAGTTCGACGCCCAGATAGCCCTTGGCGATCACCGCCGGCTTGAATGTCACCGCCAGATTGTCCCACAGGGCATAGACGGCGACCCACATGGCGGCCATGAAGCGCAGCGCCGTCAGCGAGCGCAGGTCGGTCGGAGCCCCGTTCGCCTGCACCAGATGGGCGGCAGACTCTTGATCCGGGACGGCATTCTGCATCTGGGTCATGCCTGATCCATAGGATCATTGGGCTTTGAGAACCGTTAAGGGCGCCATGAACCGTACGATATCGATTGAAGACGTGATGTCGCAGGCCGCCATCAGGGCCGGTCTGGACGCCGAACAGACGCGCACCGCCTTGGTCGGGGCGCTGGGCCTTCTGGAGAAACATGCCGAAGCCCGGGCGCGTGACGCCTTCTATGCCGTCGTGCCCGGCGCCGAGGCCCTGGCCCGATCACCGGAGGCGAAGCCGCGCGGCGGCGGGCTGATGGGCGGGCTGATGAAGAGCGCGGGCGGGGTCTCCGGCGCGGCCATCGGCGACGCCATGGGCCTGCTGGACCGGCTGAAAAGGATCGGGGTCGGCAAGGACGAGCTGAAGCGGCTGCTGCCCGCCGCCCGGGATGCGGTGACTGAAGCGACCGGTCGCGACTGGATGGGCGAGGCCGTGCGGACCGTGCCGGGCGTCGGCGCCCTGCTGGGCGACGGCTAGACCTCGGAAATCAGGCGGGCGGCTGGCTGTTGAGGAAGGCCTGGGACGCCGCGCAGCCGTTCAGGCTGACCTCGCCCATTTCGACCCGCGCCGTTAGCGGATAGATGCGGTCGCTCATCCCGTCCGAACATTCGGTGGCGATCAGGGTCACGACCATCTCGGCGCCGTCCTCGGTGGCGGCGGTATAGACGGCGGTGGTGCCCTGGACGACGGGCTGGGGATTGGCCGCGCGCTGCTCCTCGCGATCGACGCCGGTATAGACCATGGCGTCCTTCGTGATCTCGACGCTCCAGAAGGGCTCGGTCCCGAGCGCACGCAGCGGCTGGCCCAGATCGACGCCGCCCAGGCTGACCGGGGTCGGGGCGTCGGCGGGCGCTTCGGCCTTCTCGGTCGTGCCCTGTGAGCAGGCGGCGACGAGCAGAACGAGCGGGGCGGCAAGCAGGATGGGGCGCATCGGGGGAAGGCCTTCCAGAAGGTGTGTCAGGACGGCGCTATGGTCCCCAGAGCGTCTGCCGGGTCAAGCCCGTCTGGCGGCGACATCGCCAATCCCGCCCGGGGCGCCTAGAGTTCGCCCATGACGATTCGGGCGGACAGGTCGGTAGCGGGCGGCGTGCTGGAGTTCTTCGCCGGCGGGGGTCTGGCGGGGATCGGGCTGGCGGACGCCGGCTTCCATACCCTGATGGCCAATGACATCGACCCGGCCAAGGCCCGCGCCTTTCGCGCCAACCACCCCGATGTTCGGCTGCGTGAAGGCGACATCTGGGATTTGACGACCGCCGACCTGCCGGGCGCGCTGGATCTATGCTGGGCCTCGTCGCCCTGTCAGGACGTCAGCCTGGCCGGCGCGCGAGGCGGGCTGGAGGCGCGGCGGTCGGGCGCCTTCTGGGGCTTCTGGAAGCTGATGCAGGGACTGGCCGACGAGGGCCGCGCGCCCCGCGCCGTGGTCATCGAGAATGTGGTCGGCCTGCTGACCTCGGCCGGGGGCAAGGATTTCGCCGCCGTCTGCGCCGCCCTGACCGAGGGCGGCTATCGCGTCGGGGCGCTGGAAATGGACGCCGGACTGTGGCTGCCCCAGTCGCGGCCGCGGCTGTTCATCGTCGGGCTGAAGGACGCGGGCGCGGAGGCGGGAGGGCCGGGCGTCTTCCACTCGCCGCGCCTGATCGCGGCCCATGACCGTTTGCCTGAGACGGTGAAGGCGAACTGGGCCTGGTGGTCCCTGCCCGCCCCGCCGCGCCGTAATCTGGACCTCGCCACCGTGTTGGAGCCGGATTCGGCGGTCGACTGGTTCGATGCGGCCCAGACGAAGGATCTGCTGGCCTTGACCGCCCCCCTGCATCGGGCGCGGCTGGAAGCAGCCCTGGCCTCGGGCGAGCGCCGGGTCGCCGCGGCCTTCCGCCGGGTGCGCACCGAGAACGGGATCAAGGTCCAGCGGCTGGAGCTGCGGCTGGACGGACTGGCCGGCTGTCTGCGCACGCCGTCGGGCGGATCGTCGCGCCAGTATGTGCTGGTCTGTGAAGGCGGTGCGATCCGGGCGCGACGCCTGACGGGGCGCGAATGCGCACGGCTGATGGGGTTGCCCGAAAGCTACCGGCTGCCGGGCAGCGAGAGCGCGGCGCTCAAGCTGATGGGCGATGCGGTGGCCGTGCCGGTGGTGCGGGCCCTGGCCGAAGGACTGCTGGCGCCGGCGCTGGGGCTGCGTGGCCGGATCGCGGCCTAGTAGATCAGATCGTCGTCGTCCTTCGACCGGTTCTCCTCGCGGCCGGGATCCAGACTGTTGTCGACCCGATCGTCCCAGCCCTCGCGGTCCGAGCGGAAGGCCAGACTCATCAGGGTCCAGCTGAGCACCACCGTGCCGAGGATGCCCAGCCCCATGGCGATCCAGCCGTGGATCGACAGGGCGCCGCCGCCGATCAGCCGCCATAACCCCGCAAGGCCCAGGGTGCAGACCGCTGCGATGGCGCAGGCCAGACCGACAGACCAGAGCAGGCGCCAGAATGGAGAGGGCGGGCGGGACATGGTTCAACTTCGCACAGTCCCGAACCCGCTCACAGGGCCAGCAATGCGCGGCCCCGACTGAAATCCAGCTGTAAACGTAAAATTGTTTGAATGATTTCTGCGAGCGCCTCGCAAGCAATAGAGTTGCTTTGAGGCCACGCGCTGTGACCTTGAAAACACCCTTAGTCTAACTGAACTACTGTCAGTTGCGCAAAACGGCTCAGCTGAATGTCTTTGGTTATAGACTGATCGCGTGTTCCGCGAAAACGCCCGCCACCACGGGAATACAGCGGCTTTGCCATTACGTTAACCGAATGTAACGGACTGCTTCCCATTGTGACACCGGCAGGCTATACGGCTTGTCTCGCGACACCGGGGGACACCGGGCGCGATCCTTGCATACTGTTGCGTGGCGCCGTCTGGCGTCGTCATTTCCTGGGGACCGATGGCTCAGTTCGATCCACGCCGCCAACCGACGCGTTTTGCACCGCATCTGCTGACCGCCGCCGCTGCGCTGACGGTCGCCATGCTGGCCGGTCGAGTCTATCAACCCGCTCTGGCGGCGGAAGTTCCCGAACTGACCTCTCAACAGGTGGCCAATCTGGAGGCGCGCGCCTTCGCCTCGGCCAATGCGCCTGAAGGCCTTACCGCCCCGGAAGCCGTCAACGTCCAGATCCGCAAGGGCGAGACCTTCGAACAGGCCGTGCGCCGCACCGGCATCGGCGAGGCCGACGCCCACGCCGTCGCCGAAACCATTTCCAACGCCTTCGACCTGGCCGATCTGCGTGCCGGTCTGAAGTTCGAGACCGCCATCTCCAAGCCGCGCGGCGGCATGGGCGAGGCCCGTCTGATCGGCCTGACCATGCGCACAGGCCCGGCCAGCCAGCTGACCGTGTCGCGCAGCTTCGACGGCGCGCTTCGCCTGCGCGCCCTCGACGAGAAGGTCACCCATGAGATCGTGGTCGCCCACGGTGCGGTGAACTCGTCGCTCGCCTCCTCGGCCGGCGCCTTCGGGGCCACCTCGGCCATCATCCGCCGCGCCACCCAGGTCTTCTCGGGCAAGCTCGACATCCGTCGCGACGTGCGCGGCGCCGACGAGTTCACCCTGGTCTTCGACCGCTCGGTCACCGAACAGGGCCGCACGGTCTCGACCGGCGACCTGATGTACGCCGAGATCAAGGGCCAGGCCTTCTACCGCTTCAAGCCCGCCGGCGCCCGCGAGGCCGCCTATTTCGACGCCAGCGGCAAGAACCTGAAAACCACGGCAATGCGCGCGCCGCTCGCCACCTTCCGCCGCATCTCCTCGGGCTTCGGCGTGCGGGTTCACCCGCTGTCGGGCTTCCGCAAGATGCACCAGGGCATGGACTATGCCGCCGTGACCGGCACCCCGGTCGTGGCCCCCGCCGACGGCGTCGTCGTCGAGGCCCGCCGTTGGGGCGGCTACGGCAACTGGCTGCGCATCCGTCACTCGAACGGCCTCGAAACCGGCTATGGCCACCTGTCGCGCTACGGTTCGGGCATCCGCGCCGGCCAGCGCGTCTCGCAGGGCCAGATCGTCGCCTATGTCGGCACGACCGGCGCCTCGACCGGCCCGCACCTGCACTATGAAATCTGGCGCGGCGGCCAGCGGATCAACCCGGCCTCGGTCCGCACCTCCGAGGGCACCATCCTCGCCGGCGCCGATCTGGCCGCCTTCCGCGCCGAAAAGGCCCGCATCGACCGCATCATTGCCCAGGGCGGCGAGCGCAAGCCGGCGACCATGCAGGCCGATGTCCAGGGACTGCGTCCCGCGCAGGGCTGAGGCCTCAGACTTCCTGTCAGAACGAAAAACGGCGGCCTGATCGGGCCGCCGTTTTGCTGTGTGGGGCTGGACGCCTTCACTGCCCGCATCGTTGAATGCGATTGCGACTCGCGCTCAGGCAGCGAGCCGCAATCGCGGCGAGCGGTAGCGCCCTGACGCCTAATGCCTGAACACCCGCACGCCGGTGAAGGCCATGGCGATGCCTTTCTCGTCAGCGGCGGCGATAACCTCGGCGTCGCGCATGGAGCCGCCGGGCTGGATGACCGCCGTGGCGCCCGCCGCGACCGCTTCCAGCAGACCGTCGGCGAAGGGGAAGAAGGCTTCCGAAGCGCAGGCCGAACCCTCGGCCAACGAATGGGCCAGACCCTTGGCCTCACCGGCCTCACGGGCGCGGATGGCGGCGATGCGGGCGCTGTCGCGGCGGTTCATCTGGCCGGCGCCGATGCCCGCCGTCTGGCCGTCCTTGGCATAGACGATGGCGTTGGACTTGACGTGTTTGGCCACGGTGAAGGCGAACAGCATGTCCTGGATCTCGGTCGGGGTCGGCTGGCGCCGGGTCACGATCTTGAGGTCCGACGGCTTGATCAGCGAGCGGTCGCGGCTCTGGACCAGGAAGCCGCCGGCGACCGAGCGGAACACCTCGCCCGGGCCGTGCGGGTCCGGCAGGCCGTCGGTGATCAGCAGGCGCAGGTTCTTCTTGGCCGCGAAGATTTCCTTCGCTTCCTCATCCGCGCCGGGGGCGATGACGACCTCGGTGAAGATATCGGTGATGGCACGGGCGTCGACGCCGTTCAGCGGGCGGTTGACGGCGATGACGCCGCCGAAGGCCGAGACGGCGTCGCATTCCAGGGCGCGGGCATAGGCCTCGGACAGGTCCTTGCCGACGGCGACGCCGCAGGGGTTGGCGTGTTTGACGATGACCACGGCCGGCTGTTCGAACTCGGCGACCAGCTCATAGGCGGCGTCGGCGTCGGCGATGTTGTTGTAGCCCAGTTCCTTGCCCTGGATCTGGGTGGCGTGGGCGACGCCGGGACGCGCCTCGCCGGTGCGGTAGAAGGCGCCCGTCTGGTGCGGGTTCTCGCCGTAGCGCAGGGTCTGGGCGAGCGTTCCGGCGATCGACTTGCGGGCCGGGGCGGCGTCGTCCAGCTGGCCGGCGAACCAGCCCGAGACGGCGGCGTCATAGGCGGCGGTGCGGGCGAAGGCGCGGGCGGCGAGGCGCTTGCGCAGGGCCAGATCGGTGGAACCGTCAGCCTTCAGGGCTTCGACGATCAGGGCGATGGATTCGGCGTCGACGGCGACGGCGACATAGCCGTGGTTCTTGGAGCCCGAACGGATCATGGCCGGACCGCCGATGTCGATGTTCTCGATCACGGCGTCGAAGCCGGCGCCCGAGGCGACGGTGGATTCAAACGGATAGAGGTCGATCCAGACGATATCGATCGGGCCGATGCCGTGTTCGTCCATGGCCGCCTTGTGCTCGACCGCGTCGCGCACGCCCAGCAGGCCGCCGTGGACCACGGGGTGCAGGGTCTTGACCCGGCCGTCCATCATCTCGGGGAAGCCCGTCAGGTCGGCGACGTCCTTGACCGGCAGGCCGAAGCCCGCGATCGCCGCCCGGGTGCCGCCGGTGGAGACCAATTCGACACCCGCGTCGTGCATGGCCTTCGCGGCCTCTTCCAGACCCGCCTTGTCCGACAGGGAGATCAGGGCGCGGACGGGCTTCACCCGGTCAGGAGCGGGCGGGAAATCGGGAGCTGCGGGCATGGGTTTCGTCCGGGTCGGGAGAATCGGGGAGCGATTGCGCGCGCCCTTAACACTCATGAACCGGGGCGTCACCCGTCCACGGGGAGAAACCGCCCGGAACGCCTGACTTTGAGCGCTAGACCGGGTCGCCTGCCGCGCCCGCCGGGCTGAGCTTCCAGCGGATCTTGGTCTCGGCGTCGGTGCGGGCCGAGCCGCGGACGACGATCTGGAGGCTGCGCCGGGTCAGGCCGTCGTCGATGTGGACGCTGGGTTCGATGGCGACGTCGGGGCCGTCGGTGCGGAACCACCAGCCGCGGCCCGAATGGCCGCGCAGCAGGATGGAGCGGCGGTCACGGGCCAGGGAGGCCTGAACGCCGGGCTCCAGATGGAAGCGGACGGCATAGGGGGCGGCGATGGCGCGGACGTCCTCCTCATGGCCCGGGGCCGGATGCAGGCGCTCCTCGGCGCGCAGTTCATCCAGACGCTGGTCCAGATAGAGGCGGCGCTGGTGCAGCAGGCCGAAGGGCACGGCCCAGCCGTCATGCTCCAGTTCCAGCCAGACGGCGCCGTCGCCCTCGCGGTGCTCGTTGGTGACGTGGATCGGGCGACCGATCATGCGCGGACCGAGAAGATCGCCCTTCCAGCCGCCCAGAGGATCACCCAGCGAGATTTCGCCGAGCGTCAGGGTGGTGTGGGCCGGGGTCAGGCGCAGGCCCTGACGGTCGCCCGCACGGGGCGTCCAGCCGCAGCCGGTGATCAGACGGTCCTTGCCGCAGCAAACCTCCAGGGCCAGAGGCTGGGCGCAGGCGGCCTCGCCCCAGGCGCCGTGCGACAGGGTCCCGGTGTCGGCCATAACGGTCAGCAGCGAGCCGTGGATGCGGCGCAGGCCGCCGACGAGGCCGGCGAGCGGGGCCTGGGCCGCCGGGGTCTGGGTCCAGTCGTCATGGGCGCGGGCGGCGGCGACGAGGTCGGCCCTGGACGGGCCTCCGCCCTGGAAGCTGGTCAGGCGGCCGTCCGGCAGGGTCTGAACGCGCAGGGCCGAGGTCAGGCGCTGGATGGCGCCGGCCGCGGCCTCGGGCAGCGGCTCCGACAGCTGGGACAGGGCGTCGTCCAGCGTCAGCAGGTCGAGCAGCAGGGTGAGGCCGGCCTCGGGATTGCGTGAAGCATGGCCGCCGTCGCCCTGGACCGTGACGCGCAGGGCGCCGTTCAGACGGCCCAGCGCCGCCTTGCGGAGCGAGACCCCGGGCGGTCCGGCGAGGACACAGCCGGCCAGGGCCGCGGCGATCATCCGCTCGGCCTTGCCGGCGAGGCCGCCCGGCGGACGCAGCAGCTGACGCCCCTGACGGGCGAGGATGTCGCACAGCCGCAGTCGCTCGGCCTCGGTGGCCACGGCGCCCATGCGGCGGGCGGCGCAGGACAGGTTGAACACCCGCCGGGCGAGGACGGCCGGGTCCCAGGCGAAGGGCGACCAGCGGGTGAAGTGATCGGCCCAGGACAGGGTCAGGCGCAGGGCCTCGCGCGCGCCGCGGTCGCCCTGAAGCATCAGGGCCGGCATCCAGGCGAAGGCGTGCAGGTCCACGGCGAAGCTGCGCGAAGGGCTGGGCCGGTCCCACGGATCCTCGGGCGCCGCGACCTCGAGGCTGACCCCGGCCAGGGTGAAGCGGCCGTCGAGCACCGACTTGCCGAGCGCCGCATCGGCGGGGCGGAAATCACGCGGGGTGGCGGCGAGCGCGGTGGCCTTGCCCCCGGTCAGGGCGCCGGCGAGGGTCAGGCCGTAGCCGGGCAGACCATAGAGCTCGATCCACATCTGGCGCGTCAACAGCCGGCCGAGGATGGCGGGCCACATGGTCGGACCGGTGTGGGGGCCGCCGGAGCGGATGGGCGTGCGAACGGGCGCGCCCCTCAGCCCCGGAATGGCGCCGGGCGCGGGACCCTCGGCCTCGGCGGACCGGGGAGCGAAGGGGCCCAGGGGATTCACGCGGCCTTCAGCGCAGCGATGTTGGCGGCGTAGGCGTTGGGGCCGCCCTTGAACACGGCCGTGCCCGCCACCAGGGCGTCGGCCCCGGCCGAGACGCAGGCCCCGGCATTGGCGGCGGTGACCCCGCCATCGACCTGCAGGTGCGCCTTGGACCCCGCCGCGTCGAGCAGGGCCCGGGCGCGCTCGATCTTCCTGAGCGAGCTGTCGATGAAGGACTGGCCGCCGAAGCCCGGGTTGACCGACATGATGAGGACCAGATCGACCAGTTCGATGACGTCCTCGAGCACGCTCAGGGAGGTGCCCGGATTGAGGACGACGCCGGCCTTGGCGCCAAGCTGGCGGATGCGGCCCAGCGTCCGGTGCAGGTGCGGCCCGCTTTCGGGATGGACGGTCAGGATGTCGGCGCCGGCGTTCCTGTAGGCCTCAAGCCACGGATCGACCGGGGCGACCATCAGGTGGACGTCGAACGGAAGTTTCGTGTGGGGCCGCAGGGCCTTCACCACATCGGGACCAATGGTGATGTTGGGCACGAAATGGCCGTCCATGACGTCGACATGGACCCAGTCGGCGCCGGCCGCCTCGATGGCGGCGACTTCAGAGCCCAGCCTGGCGAAATCGCTGGCGAGGATCGACGGACAGATCAGGGGCGCGGTCATGCGCACGGGATACGGCGGGTCGCGCCGGGGAGCAAGGCTCCCGCCCACTGATCCGTGCCTAGACCCGCTCCAGCCTGGCGGCGAAGAAGCCGTCGAGGCCGCCGTTTTCGGCCCACATGGAGGGCAGGATGCGCAGCCAGCCTTCGGGGGTCAGGGCCTCGGCGGGGGCGCCGACGGCGGCCGGGTCGGCCTTCACCGTGCGGAAGGCCGGGTTGCGACGCAGGAAGGCGATGATCTGGGTCTCGCCCTCCTCCCGCTCCAGCGAGCAGACGCAATAGACCATCCGGCCACCCGGGGCGACGCGTTCGGCGGCGGCGTCGAGCAGCCGGTGCTGGACGTCGGCGAGCTTGCCCACATCCGCCGGCTTGGTGGCGCGCAGGACTTCCGGATTGCGCCGGAAGGTGCCGGTGGCGGTGCAGGGCGCATCCAGCAGGACGGCGTCGAAGGTCCGGCTGTCCAGCCAGTCCTCCGCCGGCATGACGGCGATGGTGGCCTCGAGGCCCGTGCGGGCGAGGTTCTGGCGCAGGCGGTTGAGGCGGGATTCGGAGCGGTCCAGCGCCTGAACGGTCGCGCCGGCGGCGGCGATCTGCAACGTCTTGCCGCCCGGGGCGGCGCACATGTCGAGCGCGGTCTCGCCGGCCTTGGGGGCCAGCAGGCGCACGGGCACGGCGGCGGCCGCGTCCTGGACCCACCAGTTTCCGTCCTCGAAGCCGGGCCAGGCGGCGACGTCGCCGCGCTTGCCGGTACGGACCGAGCCGCCGGGCAGGACTTCACCTTCGACGGCTTCAGCCAGGGCGGCGGCGTCCTGACCGGGCTTGAGGCTGAGGTCGGTCGGCGGCTCTTCGCGGGCGGCGAGGGCCAGGCCGATCAGGGCCTGATCGCCATAGGTCTGTTTCCAGCGCGCGGCGATCCATTCGGGCAGGTTCGATTCCGCCGTGGTCAGGCCGGGGCCTTCGCGCTCGATGCCGCGCAGGACGGCGTTGACGAGGTTCTTGTAGGGCCGGGTCTTGGGGTCGCGCTCGGCCAGCTTGACCGCCGTCGAGACCGCCGCGAAGGCCGGGGTTTCCAGCACGAGGGTCTGGGCCAGGGAGATGCGCAGCAGGGTGCGGACCACCTCGGGCGGACGCTTCTGGAGCTTGCGGTCGAGGATCTGGTCGATCTCGCCCAGACGGCGGAGCGCCGCCATGGCGACGGCGCGGGCGAAGGCGCGGTCCGGTCCCGGCAGGGCGGTGACGGCGGGCAGGGCCAGGGCCTCGTCCAGACCGCCGCGGCGGATCAGGGCGGCGTTGAGCAGGATGCCTGCGGCGACGCGGGCCTCGACCCCGATGTCGACGGAATCGTCGGAGGCGGTCTGGACCTGAGGCTTCGGCTCGCGGCGCGGACCGCGCGCCTTGTCGGCGAGGCGACGCCCGCGCGCGCCGGAGTCTTTGCCTTTCGGCGTCCCGCCGCTCACACCGAGACCTGCGTGCCGAGTTCGACCACGCGTCCGGGCGGGATGTGGAAGAAGTCGGTCGGATTGGCGGCGTTACGCATCAGGAAGATATACAGCTTGTCCTGCCACAGGGGCATGCCCTGGCTGGCCGAAGGGATGACCGAGCGGCGGCCGAGGAAGAAGCTCGTCGACATGATGTCGAACTTCAGCCCCTGTTTGCGGCACAGACCCAGGGCGCGCGGCACGACGGGGCTCTCCATGAAGCCGTAGCTCAGGGTGATCTTCTTGAAGTCCTCGTTGATGGGCTCCATCAGCACCCGCTCCGAATCCGGCACGCGCGGCCGGTCGGTGGTGCGCACCGTCAGGATGACGTTCTTCTCGTGCAGCACCTTGTTGTGCTTGAGATTGTGCATCAGGGCGACGGGGGCGACGTCGGGGTCCGAGGTCAGGAAGATGGCCGTGCCGGGCGCGCGGTGCGGCGGGCGGGCGCGCAGCATCTCGATCAGGTCTGTCAGCGGCAGGCTGTCCTTCTTGGCCTTGGCGGTCAGGATCTGCGAGCCGCGCGTCCAGGTCCACATGATCAGGATCAGGACCGCACCCAGCACCAGCGGCAGCCAGGCGCCGTCGGGGATCTTGAGCAGGTTCGAGGTCAGGAAGACGGTGTCGATGAAGCCGAACGGGATCAGGCAGGCCAGCGTCGCCCAGATCGACCAGCCCCATTTCTTGGTGATGACCGGGAAGCTCATCAGGGTGTTGATCAGCATGACGCCGGTGACGGCGACGCCGTAAGCGGCGGTCAGGTTATGCGAGCTCTGGAACACCACCAGCAGGGTGAGGACCCCGACCATCAGGAAGGTGTTCACGGCGGGCACGAAGATCTGCCCGGCCTGGGTCTCGGAGGTGAAGCGGATATCGATGCGCGGCAGCAGGCCCAGTTGGACGGCCTGCTGGGTCACCGAGAAGGCGCCGGTGATCACGGCCTGGGACGCGATGACGGTGGCGACGGTCGCCAGACCCAGCATCGGCCAGTAGGCCAGCTCGGGCACCATGGCCCAGAAGGGGTTATCGGCCGCGCCCGGGTGCGACAGGATCATCGCGCCCTGACCCAGATAGTTGAGTGTCAGGCAGGGCAGGACGAAGCAAAGCCAGCCGGCGCGGATGGGCGACTTACCGAAGTGACCCATGTCGGCATAGAGGGCCTCGGCCCCCGTCACGGCCAGGAAGACCGACCCCAGAATGATGAAGCCGAGGAAGCCGTCATCCAGCAGCAGCATGACTCCATAGTGCGGCGAAAGGGCGCGCAGGATCGAGGGGTCGTCGAAGATGTGGATCAGGCCGATGACGCCGAGGCTCAGGAACCAGACGGCGGTGATCGGGCCGTAGAATTTGGCCAGACCCGCGGTGCCGCGCGACTGGACCAGGAACAGGCCGACGAGGATGGCGGCGGCGATCGGCACGATGAAGGGGTCGAGCGAGGTGCCCACGCCCGGCGCGTCCTTGACGCCCTCGATGGCCGAAAGCACCGAGATGGCGGGCGTAATGATGCCGTCGCCGTAGAAGAGGGCCGCGCCGCAGACGCCAAGGATGAAAATCCAGGCGCTGCGCCGTCCGACGGCGTGCTGGGCCAGGGCCATCAGAGCCAGGGTGCCGCCCTCGCCCTTGTTGTCGGCGCGCATCAGGAAGATGACGTATTTGAACGTCACCACGATCATCAGGGCCCAGAAGGCCAGCGAGACCACGCCGACGATGGCCAGGTCGCCGCCGACGCCCGACTGGGCGTGGGCGATGGCTTCGCGCAGGGCGTAAAGGGGGCTGGTGCCGATGTCGCCGAAGACCACGCCGATGGCGCCGATGGTCAGGCCCCAGAAGCCGGCATTGCCGTGACCGTGGGCCGCGGGCGCAGCGGCGGCCGCACCGGCCGCGCCGGTCATTTCAGTGTTCGAGGTGGGCGGAGCGGGGGGAGCGCCGTCGCCTCGGGGAGCATCCCCAGCCATGAATATCCTCCGGGCTGCGCGATCGGCGCGCCCATCAAAGCGGAGCGCCTGTAGGCTCATTCCGCGCCCGGTTCAATCGTGCGACACCGGTTTCAGTTGCACCGTGTTCTCCCGATCCGTGACCCCGATTTGTGAATCCGCCCCGGAACGCTTACCTTGGGGGCTGGAACCGAGCAAAAATGTCAGACAGCCAACGCTTTCCCGTCGCCGCCCACGCCCTGGCCTATCTGGCCCACAAGGACGCGTATGATGCGGCGCGCGCCATGCCCAGCGCCGTGCTGGCGGCCTCGATCCCGACCAATCCGGTGGTGATCCGCCGCGTGACCGCCCTGCTGGCCAAGGCCGGGCTGATCGCGACGCGTCCCGGCGCCTCGGGCGGCAGCTGGCTGCTGCGCCGGCCCGACGACATCCGGCTGGATCAGGTGCTGCGCGCGGTCAACGGCTGCGCCCATCTCGGCTCGACGCCCCAGGGCGCCAAGGGCTGTCCGGTCAGCGAACATATTCCGCGTCAGGTCGCCAAGGCCCTGACCGCCGCCGACAGCGCCGCCCACGACGCCCTGAGCCGGATCACCATCGCCGATCTGCTGGCCGAAAGCCCCGAGTCGCTCGCGGCCTTCGCGCCCCACGCCTCCTGCCCCGTCGCGGCCTGAACGACCCTGTGAGACGCACCGCCCTGATCACCGGCGCCTCGGCCGGCATCGGCGCGGCCCTGGCCCGGGTCTATGCGGAAAAGGGCTGGGACCTGATCCTGGTCGCCCGTCGCGCGACGCCGCTAGAGGATCTGGCCCGCCAGCTGACCGTCGACTACGGCGCGACCGCCACCGTCCTGACCGCCGATCTGGCCGATCCGGACGCCCCGCACCGGCTGGTGAGGACGCTGGAGCAGCGCGGCCTGACGGTGGACGCCTTGATCAACAATGCCGGCTTCAGCCGCACAACGGGCTTTCTGGCCACCGATCCGGATGACCATGCGGCCATGATCGATGTCATGCTGACCGCGCCGATCGCCCTGAGCCGGTTGCTGCTGCCCGGCATGGTCGAGCGCGGCTTCGGGCGAGTGCTGAATGTGGCTTCGCTGGCGGGGCTGATGCCGGCGACCGGCGGCGACACCCTGTACGGACCGATCAAGAGCTTCCTGATCAAGGCCTCGGCGGGGCTGCATCTGGAACTGGCCGGGACCGGGGTCCACGTCACCGCCCTGTGCCCCGGCTATACGCTGACCGAGTTCCACGACGTCAACGGCAGTCGTGAGGAGGTGTCCTCAGCCTATCCGGCCTGGATGTGGCAGACGGCGGATCATGTGGCCCGGGTGGGTTACGCCGCGGTGGAGGCCAATCGGCCGCGCGTGGTTCCGGGCTGGCGGAACAATCTTCTGGCGGCGATCCCGAAGCTGCTGCCCGACAGTGTCGCCCTGAAGATCATCGGCGGGCATGCGAAACGGTTGAAGCGGATCTGAGCCCGCGCTTCAAAGGCGCGTCGTCAGTGAACCCGGTGCAGGCTCTCGGCCAAGGCGGCGCCCGCAGCGATCATCGCCACCGGAATCGCCAGAATGACGAACCGTGCATTGCGATGAAGAAAAGTGACGACCTCGCCGAGCATTTCCGGAACCAAAAGCGTGTTTGCGTACTAGGCATACGCTAGGCCTATGTGCGGCGCACAATCCAGCACGACCTTGGTTATAAGGTCCGATTGCGGACAAATCTGGCGAAAATGTCAGTGTGCGCTGGGGTAGGGCGAGGTCACAGAGCCCGCAAACATGCCCGGAATGGCTTCGCCGAGCCCGGCCAGGATGAACTGGATCGCCAGGGCGCAGAGGATCAGGCCCAGCACCCGGACAATGATCGCCATCCCGATCTCGCCGAGAATCCGGCTCAGAGGGCCCGTCAGGGCGAAGGTCACGAAGGTGGCCAGAGCCGCCGCGCCGATCGCGACCACACCCGCCGCCGTCCCGGCCGCGCCCAGTTTCTGGGCCTCGCCGGCCTGGATGATGATGGTCGAGATGGCGCCCGGGCCGATCAGCAGGGGCATGGCGAAGGGCACGATCAGCCGCTGGAACCGCCGCCGGGCATAGCCCCGCACGTCCTTGGCGTCATTGAGGGCGTCCTTGTCGGCGAACATGGTCAGGAAGTCCTCGCGGGTCATGTCCAGACCCAGCAGCAGCAACAGGATGCCGCCGGCGATGCGGAAGGCCGCCAGCGAGATGCCGAAGAACTGCAGCAGCCCCAGGCCCGTGAAGAAGAAGAAGGCGAGGAACAGGGCGATGAAGACGCAGATCAGGGCCGAGACCGACAGGCGCTGACGGGTGTTGGCCCCGGCGGTCGCCGCGGCGAAAATCGGGATGTTGCCGATCGGATCGACCAGGGCGAACAGGGCCACGAACAGGTTGACCCCCAGATCAAGCGCGTCCATGCCTGTTTCTCAGCCCAAATCCGCCGCCGGCCCCGCCCGACGCACCTCTGCGTCCGGTCTAGCCGCGAAACGCGAGTCCGTCGATGACCCTGCTTGACCCGAACGCTCCGGAAACCGCGCTGAATCCCAACCGCGCGCCCGATCCGCGGCTCATCTGCGCCCTGGACACCCCGACGACGGCCGAGGCGCGCGCCCTGATCGACCGGATCGAGGACGCCGTCGGCTTCTACAAGATCGGGCTGCAGCTGTTCGCCTCGGACGGAATGGGGCTGGCGCGCGAGCTCAAGGCTGAGGGGCGCAAGGTGTTTCTGGACTGGAAGCTGCACGACATCGGCGCGACCGTGGAAAAGGCCGCCGCGGTGCTGGCGGGGGCCGGTTGCGACCTGCTGACCGTCCATGCCCGGCCGCAGGTCATGGCCGCCGCGGCGCGCGGTGTCGCCGGATCGGATCTGAAGGTGCTGGGCGTCACCGTCCTGACCAGTCTGGACGCCGAGGACCTGATCGCCGACGACCACAGCCTGTCGCCCGCCCTGCTGGTCGAGCACCGGGTGCGTCAGGCGCTGGACAGCGGCATCGCCGGGGTCGTGGCCAGCCCGCATGAGGCCGCTCGCGTGCGCGAGATCGCCGTTGCCGCCGGCCGCCCTGACTTCCTGATCGTCACCCCCGGCGTTCGCCCGTTCGGGGCGTCGATGGACGATCAGGCCCGCGCCGCCACACCCGACAGGGCCCTGCGCGACGGCGCCACCCATCTGGTGGTTGGCCGCCCGATCAGCGCCGCCGCCGACCCGCGCGCGGCCGCTCTGGCGATCGCGGAAAGCATCGCGCTGATCTGATGTCTGATGCCCCCGCCTTCGCGGGGATGAGCGGGACGATCGCCCAAAACGAAAAGAGCGGCCCGCCTTTCGACGGACCGCTCCAGTTTTCATAACCTGACCCGAAGGTCGAGGTCTTATCAGCCGCGCTCGCCGGGCTCTTGCGAGTAACCCGAGCTGCTGCCGACGGCAGGAGCGGGGTAACCACCGGCCGGAGCGGCATAGCCGCCCGAGGTCGGGGCCGGAGCGGCCGGATAGGTGGCGGGGCCACCGTCCACCGGGCCCATCGGGGGCGGCGGCAGGTTGTTCGAAGCCGACGGCGGCGAAGCGACGTCGCAGCAGTGCTCGTCCGGATGATCCGGGCCAGCGGGCGTGAAGTGGATTTCCGGCGGAGCGACGGACACTTCCGACGGGCGGACGTGGACGTCGGGCGCTTCCAGGTAAACCTGGGCGGGCGCAACCTGAACCGGCGGGGCGTCGACGTAGATCGGCGGGCCCTGGATGTAGATCGCCGGCGACGGCGCGAACACCGGAGCGGACGAGATGCGCAGGCCGGGCGCGCGGACGCGGATCGGCGGTGCGGGCGGACGCACGGTGTAGAAGGGAACGCTGACGGTCGGGACCGAGCATTCGCAGTTAGGATTGACGGCGGTCATGTTCGCGCCGCCGCCCCAACGTTCGCCCTCGATGATCGTGGACGTGTTGGCCGACGCCGTGGCATAACCAGCGGCTTCTTTGTCACCCGCAAAGGCCGAACCGGCCGCCGCGAGAGTGGTGGCGCCCAGCGCCAGGATCAGAACTGATTTCACGATTGATGTCTCCCCAGTCACCCAGACCTTAATGAAGCATGAAGCAGAGCGGTTTGGCTTGCACCCAATAAGAGGAAAACCACGGATATTTTTCGCGTTGCAGGAGAGTGACACCCTCCGGCGGGAGAAATCCTTGAGTTTGTCGCCTCCGGGGACCATTTGACGCCTCCCGGCGTTATTCCCGACTCCAGATAAAGCAGGCTTTTGATGACCTTCGCCGACCCGAGAGCGAATTCAGAAACCAACGATCACGGCGATGTGATCGTCGAAGGCTCCGACGCCGGATTCATGACGGACGTCATCGAGGCCTCGCGTTCGCGCCCGGTCATCGTCGATTTCTGGGCCACCTGGTGCGGACCGTGCCGAACCCTGACGCCGGCGCTGGAAAAGGCCGTGCGCGCGGCAGGCGGCGCCGTGAAGCTGGTCAAGATCGACGTTGATGCGAACCCGGCCTATGCGGGCCAGCTGCGGGTCCAGTCGATCCCGACCGTCTACGCCTTCGTCAACGGCCAGCCGGTCGACGGCTTCCAGGGCGCGGTGCCCGAAAGCCAGATCAAGGCCTTCATCGACAAGCTGACGGGCGGCGAGGGCATCAACGCCGACGTCGAACAACTGCTGTCGCTTGGCGAGGAATCCCTGACCCTGTCGGACTTCGGCGGCGCGGCCCAGGCCTTCGCCCACGCCCTGACCATCGAGCCCGAGAACCAGAAGGCCATCGCCGGCATGGCGCGGGCGTATCTGGGCGAGGGCGACGCCGAACAGGCCGCCCAGACCATCGCCATGGCCCCGGCCAACTCCACCGAGCCCGCCGTCGTCGGCGTTCGCGCCCAGCTGGCGCTTGCCTCCAGCGCGCCTGCCGGCGAGACCGACGCCCTCAAGGCCGCGGTCGCCGCCGACCCGGGCGACCATCAGGCCCGTTTCGACCTGGCCCTGGCCGAGGCCGCGTCCGGTGATCTGAAGGGCGCCGTAGACAGCCTGCTGGCCATCGTCGCCGCCGACCGCGAGTGGAACGAACAGGCCGCCCGCAAACAGCTGCTGACCGTGTTCGAGGCCGCCGGCGCGACCAGCGAGGTCGCCCGCGATGGCCGCCGCCGCCTGTCCTCGATCCTGTTCGCGTAAGCCGAAGGAGTTTTCCGGATGGCCCAGGGCTATGTGAAGGCCGCGGACCTGCCCCAGGTCATCCCGGTGTTTCCCCTGCCCGGGGCGATCCTGCTGGCGCGCGGCCAGCTGCCGCTCAACATCTTCGAGCCGCGCTATCTGAACATGGTCGACGACGCCATGGCGGGCGACCGGGTCATCGGCCTGATCCAGCCATCGGGCGGGCCCGCCAGCCTGCCCAGCCTGACCGCCGTCGGCTGCGCCGGACGGATCACCAGCTTCGCCGAGACCTCGGACGGCCGCTATCTGATCACCCTGACCGGGGTCTGCCGCTTCCGCGTCACCGCCGAACTGCCCAGCCAGACCCCCTATCGCCAGATCCGCGCCGCCTTCGCCCCGTTCGAGAGCGACCTGACCGTCCCGTCCGGCGAGCCCTTCGACCGGGACGGGTTCCTGAACGCGCTCAAGGCCTATCTGGAACGCCGTCAGCTGGAGATCGACTGGGACACCGCCGAGGCCGCGCCGCAGGAGGCCCTGATCAACAGCCTGTCGATGGCCCTGCCCTTCGAGCCGGCCGAGAAACAGGCCCTGCTGGAATCCCCGACGCTGGACGACCGCTGCCTGACCCTGACCGCCCTGATGCAAATCGACGCGGCCGAGCCGGGCGACGGTGAGACGCCAACGTCAATGCAGTAGGGTCCGGCGCGCGTCAGGCCAGGCGGAACAGAAACCACCCCGCCAACCCCGCCGCCACCAGCACGACCAGCCCGGCATAGCGGCCCTTCCAGAACCAGACCGCGGCCAGGGCGGCGATGAAGATCGCCACGACTGCCGGGATGGACGGCGCCCGTTGCAGTGTCCCCCAGCCAAGCTGCAGGCTGGTGGCGGCGATGATCCCGACCACGGCGGCGGCCACGCCCGCCAGAAGCTGATGCAGGCGCGGATCGGCGACGACGGCTTCCAGCCGCTCGTAGAAGATCATCGAGAAAGCGAAGGCGGGCAGGAAGACCCCGGCGGTCATGGCCACGGCGCCCGGCCAGCCGCCCGCGACGAAGCCCACGAAGGTGCAGAAGATCACCAGCGGCGCCGGGATAACCCCGGCGAAGGCGACGCCATCGAGGAAGGTCCCGTCGTCGATGAGGCCGCGCCCAACCGTATCGGCCCTGACATAGGGAATGGCGGTATAGGCCCCGCCGAAGGTCAGAAGGCCCGCCTTCAGCCCGGTCCAGAACATGACGAGGGCTCCCGTCGCGGCCCCGTCCGCTACAGCCGCAGCGGTCGGCGGCGACCCCTGGACGACCGGATGTAGCCAGATCGCGAGAGCGGCTGCGGCTGCGACCACCCCGACGGCGAGGACGAACCGGCGGCCGGCGATCAGGGCGTAGGCCGCGCCTCCAGCCAGCAGAACAATCCAGAAAGCGACCCCGCAAAGGGTCGCGGCGAAGCCGGCCGCCGCCACGGCCCAGAGCCAGCGGTCCTCGAGGATGTGCGACCCGATCTTGTGGACCGCACGCACGATGATCGCGACCACGGCCGCCTGGATCCCCAGGAAGGCCCCGGCCAGCAGGGCCATGAAGGGCGCGAGCGAGACATAGACCCAGCCGATGCCGAGCATCAGGATCAGGCCCGGGGTCATGAAGCCCAGCCCGGCCAGCAGTCCGCCGATCCGGCCCCTGGCCCGCATCCCCAGATGGACGCAGAGTTCGTGCGCCTCCGGTCCCGGCAGAACCTGAAGCACGGCCAGAAGACGGTTGAAGCGGGCGCCGGAAATCCAGCCCTCCTGCTCCACCAGCTCGCGCCGGATCATGGCGATCTGGGCGACGGGGCCGCCGAAGGCGAGCAGGCCAAAACGCAGGAAGCGCAGGAACAGCGCCGTATAGCTGAGGTCGGGAGGGGTCGGTTCGTCGATCGTCGTCACTGCGTGGCTCCATGCCGCGCAACGGTGGCGCGGTGAAAGGAGCGGCGCTTGGACGGAAAGTCGTCTGATCGGGCGTCCGCATGGGCCCGAACCACGACGATATCCGAGGGGACGCAGGGGTGAAAGGGGCGAAGATTCACAGACCTCGACGTCGGCCTATCCCCGGGGAGGACGTCTCACCGCGCGATTGCACGTGTTCCATGACACGTCCCGCCGCCCCCAGAGCATGCTCGTCGTCATCTGAATCTGTTCGTCAGGCGTTGCCCCGCTTCGAACCTGCATCAACAGGGAGAAGCTTGCGTGGTCGCCAAGGCCCCCAAGCCCGCCGGAGATCGAGCCCTCGAAGCGGGTCGGGTGAGGCATCGTCGTGTAGCGGGAACAGATACTGGTTCGGGGATCGGGATTCGACGCGGCGATGTCCGCATCGCTCACCGCGAGACGGGTGCGCAAACCGGCCTGATCGGCTTCACTCAGCCCGGAACCCGACAGGTCGTAGCTGTTCTGGCATTCTCCGGGAGCGCTCGACGCATCCTGAACCAGAAAGATCGGCTGCACCGCATAGCCGCCGGTTCCGTTTGGCCGGACCAGTCCCGTCGAGCCCCCGCGAGTATTCGACCAGCCGACGCCGTCACTCGCCCATACTGGAGCGGCATAGGCCCACTCGATCCGACTGTAGCGGTCGAAGGCCGAACCGCGAATATTGTCCGCGGCGACCAGCATGAATACCGGACCCGGACCCGGGGCGGGGTCCGGCATCTCCGGAATCATCATCGGCGAGCCGTCACAGAACAGCTCGAAGAGCCCCTTCGCGGTATGAGGCACGCCCGGCGCTCTTTGGTCGAACCAGGCCAGCACGGATTTTACCAGAAACGAGGCGCGCTGAGGGTGGTGGCTGCCACTGATCGATCGCAGATATTCCGGGTCGGTCTCAGGATTAACGAACACGAGCGGCCCACCGCCGTCATCGACCGAGAGCGATACCGGCGTATCGCCCGCGACCTTGATCTCGATCAGAAGAGGGCTTTGCGAGCGCGGCAGGATGCCGGCCTCGCACGTCGTCAGGAAAAGGCGCGAGACATATTCCGCCATGGTCAGGCCCGAACCCGGCAACAGCTCCGGCGCACCGCCCTCGATCCGCAATGACGAAACGCCGCAGGCCTGGCCGGCAAGCACCTGACTGTCGGCCGGAATGACGAACAACGCCGGATCGGTGACGACCGGCGCAAGCGGCACGGCCGTTTGCGCCGTGGTGCACGCAGTCACGCCAGAACCCAGAAGCAGGGCCATCGCTGATACCGCTGCTCGCGATATTGGAGTGGACCCGGCTTCAGTCGCCCTGTGTATCCACGCCATCTGCGCTCCCGCAATCAACTTCAAAGACCGACCTGTCCGAACTTGAACGTGAATGAACCCACGTTTCGCGTCTACCTTTCGACGTCCAGACAAATAAGCGGCGGCGTCACACCGCTGCGGAGATGACGGCGAGCCCCGAACATCCTAGATCACGAACTCCACTACCGAGACGCTCTCATGTCCGACGCCTTCAACACCCCGACCTCGGTCGATCCCCGCCTGCTGGAGGTGCTGGTGTGCCCAGTGACACGCGGGGCCCTGACCTATGACCGCGAGGCCAATGAGCTGGTGTCGAAGGGGGCGAAGCTGGCGTTTCCGATCCGCGACGGCGTGCCGATCATGCTGACCGAGGAAGCGCGTCAGCTGGACTAGGGCCTAAAGACCCAGCCGCCTCGCACGGGCGGCGATTTCGAGCAGCAGCCGTTCGGCGATCAGGCCCTCGGGCATGCCCGTGGTCTTGGTGGCGACGTCGGCGACATTGACGCTGTCCTGAACCTGATCGAGATCCTCCAGGCGCCACGAGCGCGCCTGACGCAGCATCTCGGCCTCCTGTTTCCAGAAGACGCCGGCGGCCTTGGCGGCCTCCTTGGCGCCGGCACCCGCGCCCTGAAGCACATTGATCCGGCGCAGCTTTCCGAGATGGATCGAGGCCTGACGCACGGCCATGACGGCGCTTTCGCCCTCGGCCAGGGCGCGCCTGAGGCCCGCCTGTGACGGGGCCGGGCGGCCGCCGAAGGCCTGAAGCGCGGCGTCCTGCAATGAAGCGTCGGGCTCGACCCCCAAATGCCCCTCCAGCTCGTCGACATCGATGGTCCGTCCCGAGCCGGGGCCGATGTAGAGGGCCAGCCGCTCGATTTCCTGCCGCATCAGGCCGCGTTCGCGCGGCAGGCGGCTGACGAACCGGTCCAGGGCGTCGGAGGTCAGCCCGACCTTGTCGGCGGCCAGGGCCTCGCGCGTCATCCGGGCCACGTCGCCGGTTTCGTCCTCGTAGCAGGTGATGCCCGCCGCGCCCCTGGCCGTCTCGGCGGCCTTGCGCAGGGCGGAGTCGCGGCCTAGCGCCCCGGCCTCGATGACCAGCATGGCGTCGGGATTATAGCCGCCGTCGGAATGGGTCTTGAGCGCCGCCGCCAGCATCTTGTCGACGGAGACCTTTTCGCCGCCCAGCTTGACGCGGATCAGGCGGCGCCCGCCGATCATGCTGAGCGCCGTCAGGGCCTCCTCCAGACGCGCCTCGTCGCCGTCGATGTCGCTGTCGGTCAGGACGGTGACGTTGAAGGGATCGTTCAGGTCGGGCGTGATGGCCTTGCACAGGATCTGGGCGCGTTCGGCGACGCCCGAGCGGTCCTTGCCGTGGATGACCACCGCGCGGATGCCCGGCTCAGGCTTCGCCAGAAAGCGGTCGATGTCCGGGCGTTTGGCGAGGATCATCGCCGGCTATTGTCCCGACAGGGCCCGCAGGATGTCGATGCGGATCAGCCGGGCCAGCTCGGCGGCGGCCCGATCCTCGCCGTCTTGCTGGGCGGCGATGGCGGCATAGGGCTGGTCGGCGGCGGCATAGGTCGAGGTCGAGGTCTCGGACCCGATCAGGGGCGTGCCTCCGGCCGTCGGCGTCAGGGTCCAGGCGACCCGGACCGTCAGCTCATAGCGGGTGGCGGTGTCGTCGATCCGGCGGCCGAGCGGACGGCGGGACTGTTCGGTCACCGTGGTCAGGCGATAGAGAGGCGGCTGGGTTCCGCGGTCCCAGGCCAGGGCGTCCTCCAGCTGTTCGCGCAGCCGGTAGCCCAGACGGTTGTCCTCGGCCGCGACCGAAATCCGGCTGAGCGTCGAGGAACCGCCCGAGGCGTACATCGGCGTGAAGCCGCACCCCGACAGGGCGGCGCCGGCCAGCGCGATCACGGCGAGGAGGACGGCCCGCATCAGCCGACCACCAGATTGACGATGCGATCCTGGACCACGATCACCTTCTTCACCGAAACCCCGTTGGCCGAGAGATAGGCCTGAATGGCGGGGTTGGCGAGGGCGGCGGCCTCGACGTCGGCGCTGGCGGCGCCGCGGGGGGCGGTGATCTCGCTGCGGCGCTTGCCCGAGATCTGGATCGGCAGCACCACTTCATCGTCGGCGGCCAGGGCCGGGTCATAGACGGGCCAGGGGGCGTCCAGCACCATCCCGTCCTCGCCCAGACGCGACCAGCCTTCTTCCGCCACGTGCGGCGTGAACGGCGCGATCAGACGGGCCAGGGCCGACAGGGCCTGACGTTTGGCCTCGCCGCCGGCGCCCCTGGCGTCGCGCACCGTCGCCAAGAAGGCGTAGAGCTTGGCGATGGCCGAGTTGAAGCGGAAGCCCTCGACACCCTCGGACACCGCCTTGATGGCCTTGTGGGTTTCGCGGATCAGGGCGGCGTTGGCAGCCTCTTCGCCCGCGACGGAGGCGTCATAGCCGTCGAACTCGGCCCAGACGCGCTGGACGAAGCGGCTGGCGCCCTCGACCCCGCCCGGGGTCCACTGCACATCGCGCTCGGGCGGCGAGTCCGACAGGACGAAAAGGCGGCCGGCGTCGACGCCGTGCGATTCCAGAATCTCGGCCGGGGCGACCACGTTCTTCTTGGACTTCGACATCTTCTCGATGTCGCCGATGATCAGGGTCTCGCCGGTCGACAGCTGACGCGCCGAGCGGACGCCTGCGTCATTGGTCAGGTCGACGTCGGTGGGCTCGACCCACTGGCCGTCTTCGCGGCGGTAGGTCTCGTGGACCACCATCCCCTGGGTAAACAGGCCCGCGAACGGCTCCTTGACCGACAGCATCCCGGCGTCGGCCAGGGCGCGGGTCACGAACCGGGCGTAGAGCAGGTGCAGCACGGCGTGCTCGACCCCGCCGATATACTGGTCGACGGCCAGCCAGCGGTCGGCGGCGGCGGTGTTGATCGGCTCGGCCGCCGTCGGATCGGTGAAGCGGGCGAAATACCAGCTGGAGTCCACGAAGGTGTCCAGGGTGTCCGTTTCGCGCGTCGCGTCCTGATCGCAGGACGGGCATTTCACATGCTTCCAGGTCGGGTGGCGGGCCAGCGGGTTGCCGGGGACGTCAAAGGTCACGTCGTCGGGCAGGACCACCGGCAGCTGGTCGGCCGGGACCGGTTGGACGCCGCACGACGGGCAGTGGATGACCGGGATCGGACAGCCCCAGTAGCGCTGGCGGCTGACGCCCCAGTCGCGCAGGCGGTAGATGGTCTCGGCCCGGCCCTGCCCCTGCGCTTCGACCTTCGCGATGGCGGCGGCCTTGGCGGCCTCGACGTCCAGACCGTTCAGGAAGTCCGAGTTGAAGATACGGCCCGGGCCGACATAGGCCTCGGTCCCGATCTCGATCGTCTCGACATCGTCCGGCTTGACCACCGGGGTGACCGGCAGGTCGTATTTGCGGGCGAAGTCCAGGTCGCGCTGGTCGTGGGCCGGACAGCCGAAGATGGCGCCAGAGCCATAGGTCGACAGGACGAAATTGGCGGCCCAGACCGGCACGGTCTTGTCCGGGTCGAACGGGTGGCGCACGCGCACGCCCAGATCCACGCCCAGTTTCTCGGCCTTTTCGATATCAGCTTCCGAGGTGCCCGTCTGGGCGCAGGCCTTGATGAAGTCGGCGACGTCCGGACGGTGCTCGGCGATGGCCTTCGTCAGCGGGTGGTCCGCCGACAGGGCCAGGAAGCTGGCGCCGAACAGGGTGTCGGGCCGGGTCGTATAGACCTCGATCGGATCGCGGGCGTGGTTCGGCTCACCCTCGGGCGAGGCAGGCAGGAAGGCGGGAGCTTCGACGATCGGCCACCAAAGGGTCGCGCCCTTGGATTTGCCGATCCAGTTCTCCTGCATCAGCCGGACCTTCTCGGGCCAGCGGTCCAGGGTCTTGAGCCCTTCGATCAGGTCGTCGGCATAGTCGGTGATGCGCAGGAACCACTGGTTCAGCTTGCGCTTCTCGACCAGGGCGCCCGAGCGCCAGCCGCGGCCGTCGATGACCTGTTCATTGGCCAGGACAGTGTTGTCGACCGGATCCCAGTTGACCACCGCATCCTTGCGATAGACCAGGCCGCGCTTGAACAGTTCCAGGAACCAGGCCTGCTGCTTGCCGTAATATTCCGGGTCGCAGGTTGCGAACTCGCGCGACCAGTCCAGCGACAGGCCCAGCAGCTTCAGCTGCTCGCGCATGTTGGCGATGTTGGAATAGGTCCAGCCCTTGGGGTGGATGCCGCGCTCCATGGCGGCGTTCTCGGCCGGCATGCCGAAGGCGTCCCAGCCCATCGGGTGCAGAACGTCGAACCCCTGCGCCCGCTTGTGACGTGCGACCACGTCGCCCATCACATAGTTGCGCGCATGGCCCATGTGGATGTTGCCCGACGGATAGGGGAACATCTCGAGCACATAGTATTTGGGCCGTCCGGTATCCTTCGTGACGAAGGCGTTCGCATCCGACCAGCGCTGCTGCTGGCGGGGTTCGGCGGTTTTCGGTTCGTAACGGGCCACGGGTATCCTGAGAGACAGCGATGAGGCCTTCGCCCCTCGCGCTCAGTTAGCCCGAAGGGCGGCGACGCCCAAGGAAAATAGAGACGCCCCCTGACCACAACGGCCAAAGGGCGTCAGCGCATCAATGCGCTCAAGCAGCGAGCGACCGCATCGTGAGCGGTAGCGCTCCTAAAGAGCAAACGAGGCGCGAAGCGCCTAGTTTGCGTTGGCGAGGTTGAGCTGGCGCGCCTTGGTGAGGATGGCGTTTTCCAGGTCGGTCTCGGTCTGGACGGCGACCGGCGCGGCGGTCCAGCCGCCCGAGGCGTCCTTGACTTCCTTGGTCACGGTCACGTTCAGGGCGTCGGCGCGCAGACGGGTGTCGAGGATGAAGACCGTGGCCTTGAAGCGCTCGTTCGGGGTCTGCGGGTTGATGTACCAGTCATAATTGACCACGCCGCCCCACGGGTCGGCGGTCAGCAGCGGCATGAAGCTCAGGGTGTCGAGCGTCGCGCGCCACAGATAGGCGTTCACGCCGATCCCCGTCTGGGCATTGGCCTTGGCGGGCTTGGAGCCGCCCGTGAAAGGCACCTTGACGCCGCCACAGGCGGACAGCAGCAGGCCGGACGCGATGGCGGCGAACACCGCGCCGCGTGCCATGGACTTGGCCATCGCTTTATTGGGGGCCATCGAGGAATTCTCCGTTCAGATTGGACGTCGACCCACGGGCGAACAGATGTCGTGCGGGCGCGACAGCTCTGACCCCCTTCGAATTGGGGTCGAGGCCGCAGCGACGCTCTATAACACGCTCAAAAGGGGCGATGACAAGGCGAAGACGACGGTGATCTTTGCAGTATCGAAAGCGGGGGCGCCGGATGCCGCTCATTCCGCCTCCCGTCCCATCGCGAAACAGACGCGCCGGTTTCCGCCCCATTCCCGTGACGCTAGCGCCACAGGAGCCGGATAGAGTCTGCGGAACCCGGATGAGGCGACCACGTTGCGTTGACCGGGCGGACCCACGATGTCTAATCGTCGGGTTCACGGCGAAAACGCCGGTTCAGGGTTTGACGGTCCGGTTCACCCGGGTCTGAAGGGTAGGAAATGCGGTTCGGCGCGATCTTCGCAGGACTTCTGAGCGCGGCGGCCCTGATGGGACTGGCCGGAACGGCATCGGCCCAGGCGGCCGGTTCGCGTTCGCACGCTCCTGCCGTCTCCATTGCCGAGGCCCAGGCTGCCCAGGCCTCCCAGCGCGCGACGCCGCCCGCCCCGCGCCGTGGTCTGCGCTGGTATGACACCGGCCGCTGGGGCCTGAACTTCAACCTCAACCAGCCCGTCGGTCGCGAGACCCAGTGGGGCGACGTCGAGGCCGGCGCCTATTACAGCGTCACCCCGCGCCTCAGCGTCGGCGCCGCCGCCAGCGTGGCCCGTCCCGAGCAGGATCCCGCCCGCGCGCCGGAATCGGACAGCCGCTCGCAGCCGCGCATCCGGCTGGAATCCATCTTCAAGTTCTAGGGCGCGAAAGCGGCCTGGATCGCGTCCACGCCGGCGATTCCGCACGCGCCTGACCCTGTCAGGTCGCCGACGGTCGCCGCATTGATGCCGCCGAGCGCATAGACCGGGCGTCGCGACGCCACCGCTCGCAGCGCCTCGACCCCCAGCGCCGGTTTGACAGCCGAGGCGCCGCCGGCCGGGAAGATCGGTGACAGCACCACCGCATCCAGCGCGTCGGGGGTCACCGAGTCCGCCGAATGGACCGCCCCGGTCAGCCGCCAGTCGGGCCGACGCGCCCGCAAGGCCACCGCCTGACCCAGAGCTCGCTGCGGCAGATGGACGCCTTCGGCGCTGACGGCCTCGGCCAGATCGGCGTCCAGACCGATCAAAAGGATCAGGCCGCGTTCGGTCGCGATGGCCTTCAAACGCCGCGCAACAGGCTCCGCGTCCATCGCGCCGAAGTGGCGATAGACCACGCCCGCTCCGGTCGGGAGTCGTTCGGCCGTCCGCCAGGGCTCGGGCGTACGCGCCGGATCGGTGAAGAAGAGCAGGGGCGCGCTGACAGACGCCGTCTCCCGGGCTAGACCCCGGGCAGCATCCCACAGGATGCGCGCCTCGTTCGACAGGGTTCCGGAGCCGTCCATGCCGTCGTCATCCCCCGCTTTGCAGTCCGCGTCCACCGTGGCGGAGCGGGTCGCGGCGGTGCGTAGCCGGATCGCCGAGGTCACCCGCTCGGTCGGACGAGACCCGGGCGCGGTCACTCTGACCGCCGTGTCCAAGACCCAGCCACCCGAGGCCATCGACGACATCCTCGCCACCGGCCAGCGGATCTTCGGCGAGAACCGGGTGCAGGAGGCTGAAAGCCGCTGGACCGACCGTAGCCGCGCCCTGCCCGATCTCGAACTCCGGCTGATCGGCCCCCTGCAGTCGAACAAGGCCGCCGACGCTGTCGCTTTCTTCGACGTCATCGAGACCCTGGACCGCGAGAAGCTGGCCCGGGCCCTGGCCGAGCAGATCCTGCGTCAGGGCCGCAGCCCGCGGATGCTGGTTCAGGTCAATACGGGGGCCGAGCCACAGAAAGCCGGAATCCTGCCGCAGGAGGCTGACGCCTTCATCGCCCTGGCGCGAGAAACCTATGGACTCAAGATCGAGGGGCTGATGGCCATTCCGCCCGCCGACGCGGCGCCCGGCCTGCATTTCGCCCTGCTGGCGAAGATCGCCGAACGCAACGGCCTGAGCGTTCTGTCGATGGGAATGAGCGGCGACTTCGAGACCGCGATTCGCTTCGGCGCCACCCATGTGCGGGTCGGAACGGCGCTTTTCGGGGAACGAAACTCTGTGGAAGCGCCCTCTATCGCCTGAATCGACTTCATTTTCCCCGTCGCCCTTGGCGATTCACCCAAGCCTCGCCATTGTTATCGACATGCCCACGCCCAAGACCCTGCTGATCATCGACGACGACGACGACCTGCGCGAGGCCCTGGCCGAGCAGCTGGCGCTCCATGAAGAGTTCCGCACGGTTCAGGCCGCGACCGCCACGGAAGGCATCCGGCTGGGCCGCGAACTGCGCGCCGACCTGATCCTGCTGGACGTCGACCTGCCCGACATGGACGGGCGCGAGGCCTGCCGTCTGCTGCGCAAGGACGGGGTCGCCACCCCGGTGATCATGCTGACGGCCCAGGATTCCGACGCCGACACGGTTCTGGGCCTCGACGCCGGGGCCAATGACTATGTCACCAAGCCCTTCCGCTTCGCCGTGCTGCTGGCCCGCATCCGCGCCCACCTGCGCAGCCACGAACAGTCGGAAGACGCCGTCTTCGCCATCGGCCCCTATTCCTTCCGCCCCGCCGGCAAGATGCTGGTCGACGACAAGGGCAAGAAGATCCGGCTGACGGAAAAAGAGACCAACATCCTGAAGTACCTCTATCGCGCCGGGGCCAAGCCGGTGTCGCGCGAGGAGCTGCTGACCGAGGTCTGGGGCTACAACGCCGGGGTCACGACCCACACGCTGGAAACCCACATCTACCGCCTGCGCCAGAAGATCGAGCCTGAGCCCGGCGCTGCGCGTCTGCTGCTGACCGATGCAGGCGGATACCGGCTGCAGCCGTAATCTCGCAACCCTTGCGCTAGAGTCACGCGCGCGTCACCTACCCTGACGATAAGATATCGTCTGCGGCCGGAGTTGACCGCACGAGGGGGCGCGCATGAAATTCATCCTTCCGGCCATAGCGCTGGTTCTGGCCGGTTGCGCCACTTCCGCGCCGCCGCCCCCGGTCCCCATGGCCGTTGCAGGCGCCCGCATAGTTCCGGTCGGCCAGCCGCGACGGCTTTCGGACGACGAGGCCGCCGCCTTCGCGGCCCGGGACGCCCAGGTGCGGAGAGATATGGTTCGGGTGGAGGCCGCCCTGAGGGCGCTGAATCCCGGTAGCGGCGAGCCAGCCTTTGAGCTCAGGGGCGGCGCGCCGACAGCCTGGCGGTGCGGCTTTGTGCGCTTCGCCAATAGGCCCACAACGCGGATCGACTTCATCGCACGGCCTGACCATGATCCCGCCGATCTCATCATGGCCAGGGACGACGAATCTGTGGCCCGCGTCAAATCCGTCTGCGGGTTCGGGTCAATCGACAGCTAGACCGGCGACGGATTGGCCTGTGATGCCTTTGCGCCAGCCGCCTTCGGGATCGTGAACATCGGCAGGAAGCGGTGGACCAGGGGTCCGATGCTGAGCGCATAGAGAACCGTCCCGACCCCAACCGAGCCGCCCAGCAACCAGCCGACCGCGACCACGGCGACCTCGATGGCGGTGCGGACCCATTTTACCGGCCAGCCGGTGCGACGCACGATGCCGGTCATCAGGCCGTCGCGCGGGCCCGGGCCGAGACCGGCGCCGATGTAGGCCCCACTCGCGACGCCGTTGAGGACGATGCCCGCGACCAGCAGCCCTGCGCGGATGACCAGCGGCAGGTCCGCCGGAATCCAGCCGAGGAAGACATTGGCGACCGTGCCGATGACGACGACATTGGCCACCGTGCCGAAACCGGGCATCTGGCGCAGCGGGATCCACAGCAGCAGAACGACCAGCCCGATCAGATTCACCACCAGGCCGAAGCTGATCCCGGCCGGCCCGGCGAACCGCTCGAAGACGCCCTGGTTAAGCACGTCCCACGGGTCCAGCCCCAGGTCGGCGCGGACGATCAGGGCGATGGACAGGCCATACAGGGCGAGGCCGAGAAAGAGCTGGATCAGGCGGCGCGCCAAGGGACGATTGTGGGTGTTCATGCCAGGCCAATTGCATCGAACTGGCCATGGAAAAAAGAGCCAGTTGTGGCAGTCTGGCCTGATGACGCCACGCCTGATCCGACCCGTTTCCCTGATCCGCCACCTCGGAGTCTGGCGCACGCCGGGCGCGGGACCGGCCTGGCGACAGCTGGCCGGGGCGCTGCGACTGCTGATCCTCGACGGCCGCCTGCCGCTCGAAGCCCGGCTGCCGGGCGAACGGGAACTGGCCCAGGCGCTGGGCCTGAGCCGGACCACGGTCTCTGCCGCCTATGGCAGCCTGCGCGACGAGGGCTTTCTGACCGGCGGACAGGGAGCGGCGGCCCGCACCGGCCTGCCCTCGGCGCCCGGGCCGCGTCCGGTGCGCCCGGCCCTCGACCACGACCCGGCTGATGACATCATCGACCTGACCTCGGCCGTCCTGCCCGCCGACGCCAATGTCCATGCGGCCTATGTCCGGGCGCTGGAGCGCCTGCCCGCCCGCCTGCCCGGCCACGGCTATGAGAGCGCCGGACTGGAGGAGTTGCGCGAGGCGGTGGCGGCCCATTACGGGCGGCGCGGCCTGCCGACGTCGCCCGGCCAGATCCTGATCACCCACGGGGCCCACAACGGCCTGGTGCATCTGCTGCGGCTGATGGTCCGGCCCGGCGATGCGGTGGTCATCGACCATCCGACCTATCCGCAGGCGCTGGACGCCATTCTCGCCTCCGGAGCCCGCCCCCTGCCCGTCGCCCTGCCGGAGGACGAAGGCGAGGGCTGGGACATCGAGGGGCTGGCCTCGGCCTGTCGGTCCGGGGCGGCCCTGGCCTATCTGGTGGTCGACCATCACAACCCGACCGGTCGGCTGATGCGGGCGGCGGAGCGGACCCGGCTGCTGGCCGCGCTGAAAGGGACCCAGACCCTGCTGGTGCTGGACGAGACCCTCGTCGAACTGACGCTCAGCGGCGACCCGGCAGTCAGCGCCTCAACGGTGGATTCGCCGCGCATCGTGCGGCTGGGTTCGATGTCCAAGAGCGTCTGGGGCGGCTTGCGCATCGGCTGGATCCGCGCCGACCGGGCGGTCATCCAGCGCCTGTCGCAGAGCCGCGCCAGCCTCGACCTCGGCGTGCCGGTGCTGGAGCAACTGGCGGCCGCCGAACTGCTGAACGACGGCGGGGCGGCGCTGTCACTGAGACGGCCCCTGCTGCGGGCGCGGCGCGATCATCTGTTGAAACGGCTCGGCGAGGCTCTGCCCGACTGGGTCTGTCCGCGCCCGGTCGGCGGCCTGTCCGTATGGGCTCAGTTGCCCGCGCCGATCAGTTCGGCCCTGACCGTCGCGGCGGCGGCGGAGGGCTTACGGCTGGCCGCGGGGCCGCGCTTCGGCGTGGACGGGGCCTTCGAGCGCCGCCTGCGCCTGCCCTACACCCTGCCCGAGGACCGGTTGGACGACGCCGTCGCGCGGCTGGCCCGCGCCGCCGGAAAGCTGACAGGCCAGAAGCCGGTCGGACGCCGCGAGACCGTCAGCGACCCCGTCTACTAGACGTCCAGATCGACCGTGATCGGGCAGTGGTCCGAGGGCTGCTCCCATTCGCGGACAGTGTCGTGGATCTTCGCACTGCCCGGGATCACCTTCGGGGTCAGGCCCGGCGAGGTCCACAGATGGTCGAGGCGCAGGCCGCGGTTGGACTTGCGGAAGTCCTGGGCGCGGTAGCTCCACCAACTGGCCAGCTTCTGCGGCTCGGGGAAGGCGTCGCGGACCACGTCGTTGAAGCCGCCCGCGTTCTGGAGCCGGTACAGGGTCTCGACCTCGCCCGGCGTATGGCTGACCACCTTGGACATATAGCGGTGGTTCCAGACGTCGAACTCGTTGGGCGCGATGTTGAAATCGCCGGCCAGCAGCAGGGGCTTCGAGCGATCGCGCGTGGCCATCTCGGCCGTCAGCCGCTCGTAATAGTCCATCTTGTGATCGAATTTCTCATTCAGCTCACGGTCCGGCAGGTCGCCACCGGCGGGGATGTAGAAATTCTGGATCTCCACGCCTTCGACCACCGCCGAGACGACGCGGGCGTGCTTGTTGCGGCAGATGTCGAGCTGGGGCGCATCCGTGATCGGGCGACGGCTGGCGATGGCCACACCGTGCCAGCCCTTCTGACCCGCGATGCGCAGATGCGGCATGCCCATCTCGGCGAAGGCGTTGCGGGGGAATTGGTCCTCCAGGCATTTGATCTCCTGCAGGCACAGGACGTCTGTCCCGCTCTCGGCGACGAACCGCGCGACCTGATCGATGCGGAGGCGGACGGAGTTGATGTTCCAGGTGGCGATACGCAGGGTCATGGGGCGCTTCTAGCGGGCGACGGCGCACACTCAAGCTATTCCGCCCGTTCAAGGTCTGGCGGCAAGCTTAGGTCGCTTGCGCTCAAGCAGCGAGCGCCCGCGTCGCGAGCGTTAGCGCCCTGCAAACAAAGAAAAAACGCCCGGTACGAGCGTACCGGGCGCTGAAGTTTTTCTCTCTCACACGCCGCTATCGGGAGGGGATGACGTCCGACGCGGAAGAGCGACCGCCGTCGCTCTGTGCTCAAAGTGTCACGCCCTGTAAAAAAGGTCAAACACTAAACTATGAAGCTTTGCCGTTGCGAACGAACCACGATCAGCGAATCATCCGCCTTCCCCCTCAACCGTCACGCTCGCGTGTCAGTTGCGGCCGGGACGGCGCGTGGGGTCGCGCAACTGGAACAGGCTGGCGGCGAGGCCCGAGGCCGGCTGCAGGGTGGTCAGTTGGGTGCGGGTGCGGCTGCCTTGCGCGTCAGTGATGGTCCATTCCTGCAACCGGAGCGGGCTGCCGGCGAAGGCCAGGATCACCGAGCCGTCATTGGGCCGCTGGCCGTCGCGGGCGGTGATGGCGAAGGCGCCGGAGGCCATGCGGGTCACCCGATCGATACGCACGCCCTGATCCAGACGGACGTTGCGCGCGAGGAAGGTAGAGAGCGGGGTGGCGCCGAGGGGCACCTGACGGAAGACCTCCAGACGCGGGTCATAGCGTTTGACGTTATAGCCGTCGGAGACGACCAGCAGGCCTGCCGGGTCGGTGTATTCGAAGCGCATCTTGCCCGGACGCTGCAGATAGAAGCGGCCGCGGCGCTGCTGGCCGTTGGGGCCGGTCTCGACGAAGGTCCCCTGGGCCGAGGTCAGGTTCTGCAGATAGGACTGGGCTGTCTGGAGGGTGGCGCGGTCCTCGGGCGACAGGTTCGACTGGGCGGCGGCCGGCAGGGCGGCGAGGCCCGCGAGGGCCGCGGTTCCGAATGCAAAGGCGCGGCGTGAGACGGTCATGGTCAAATCTTCCTCCCGTTCGGGATGGTTTTCGATGGACGCCAGTCTGGCGAGGCCGGGGGACGTCGATATGACCCAAGCCTGACCATATTCCGGCCCCCCGATGAAGCCCCGTTCATCACGGGGCCGCGATTGTGAGGTCAAAGAACGCCGCGCGGACGGAAGCGTTGCCGCCTTCGCCCCGAACCGCGATGGTGATCCCATGAGCGCCGATTCCGACCTTCTCGCCCTCTGGACCCGTGGCTGGGCCCTGACGCGGGGTGTCGAGCCGCCCGTCTGGGACGACGGCGGCTGGCGGATCGAGGTCGGGGCCGAGGACCAACTGCGACGATACGTCTTCGCCGGGCCGAGCGAGGCCCTGGTCCGGCGTGCGGCGGCGATCACGGAACCGCATGTCTTCCTGAAGGTCTGCGCCGATGAGGCGACCGTGCGACCCCTGCTGCCCGCCCGCTGGACCCTGCGTCCGCCGGGCTTCCTGATGACGCTGGAGGGAGCAATGACCGGGAGGGCGGCGCCCGACGACGGCTATCGGATCGAGATCGGTCCTGATGTCAGGCCGGGCGGGCCGGTGATCTTCTGCACGGTCCGGGACGCCTCGGGCGCCGAGGCCGGGCGGGGCCGCGCCGTGATCGTGGACGACCGGGTGGTCTATGACCGGATCCTGGTCGAGCCGGACCATCAGAGGCGCGGTCTGGGTAGGCGGATCATGCGGGCGCTGGAGACGGCGACAGGCTCGCTCGGAAAAGGAGCGCTGGTGGCGACCGAGGACGGTCAGGCCCTGTACCGCACCCTCGGCTGGCGAACGCAGTCGCCCTATACGACCGCCGTCATTCCCGGCTGAAACGAACAGGCCCCGACGCCGCCTCAAACCGGATCCAGTGAAGATCGCGATGAACCGCTCGCCGCACATCCTCAACGTCTCGTCCAATCTGCTGGGCATCACCCTGCTGATCATCGCGGGCCTGCACCTGACCGACCGGTCGGCGCAGTCGTTCGCCGACGAGATCGCCTGGGTCGGGGCGGTCTGCTTCCTGGGCGCCTGCTTCCTGTCCTATCTATCGCTGGGCGGCGGACGGAAAGGCGAGCGGCTGGAGGTCTGGGCCGACCGCATCTTCCTGCTGGGTATGACCAGCCTGTTCTGCGCCATCGTGGTCCTGGCCCTGCCCGGCTCGATCCTGCGCTGATCAGCCGGGCTTGAAGGCCTGGTTGCAGAGCTCAGACCCGAAGGCGTCGGACAGTTGCTCCTCGCTCTCGGCCATCTGGAACACGCCCAGCCGACCGCCCACGATGGTGCGGCCGATGTCGTATTCGGCGACCACCCGGCCGTTCGCCGGATCGACCAGACGGGCATGGCCACGCAGGACGTTGGCCCCGCCGATCAGCAGGACCTGGGCCGGGTTGGCGCGGTCGAACCGGCTGATCGAAGCTTCCAGACGCAGGGGCCGGCCGCCGGTGGCGCAGCCGTCGAGCTTGGTCTGCACCCGCTCGCGGAAGATGCCCGCAAATTCGGGACGCACCGTCACCTTGTCATCGGTCGTCAGGCGGATCTCCGAGACCCGCATACCCGCGGCCGCCGCCGGATCCAGAGCCGTCACGGGCGCGGACCGGGACATGCCGACACAGGCCGAAACGCTGACGGCGGCTCCGATCAAGGCGACGGCGGAGAGGGAGCGGGCGAGGCGCATGGGTTGAATCCCTGAGGCTGAGGCTCAGGCAACGCTCAGGGGCGGATTTCTATCCCGCCCCTCAGTCCTGCTGCATCGCCTCGGCCAGAAGGCGGGCCTCGGCGGCGCGGCTGGAGCCGGCGCGCCAGGCGACGACGATCTCGCGGCTCGGGGCAAGGGCGCCTGCCCGGGGCTGGATATGGCGGATGACGACCGATGGGGTGTCCGCGAGACCTGCCCGGACCGCCATCTGGGGCAGGAAGGACACCCCCAGACCCGACCCGACCATCTGGACCAAGGTGTGCAGGCTGGTGGCCGCGAAGACGTCATCGCCCTTGGGCGCCTCGATGTCGAAGGCGGCCAAGGCCTGATCGCGCAGGCAGTGGCCATCTTCCAGCAGGATCAGGTCCTCGCCCCTGAGCGAGCCCGACTGGATGGCGCCGGGGGCGGCCAGGGCGTGATCGGCGGGGGCGGCGGCGAGGATCTCGTCGTCGCCGATGCGGGCGTGCTCGATGCCATGCGCCTCATAGGGCAGGGCGATGACGGCGGCGTCGAGCTGACCCGCCTTCAACCCCGCGATCAGGCGCGGCGTCAGGTCCTCGCGGATGAACAGGCGCAGGGCCGGATAGGCCGCCTTCAGCCCCGGCAGGGTCGCGGGCAACAGGAAGGGGGCGACGGTCGGGATGACGCCCAGGCGGAAACGGCCGGACAGGGGTCGACCGGCGCTGCGGGCGGCCTCGACCAGATCCTCGGTGCGGGCCAGGACGTCCTCGGCGCGCTTGACGGCCTCGGCGCCGACGGCGGTCAGCTGGACATTGCCCCGGGTGCGTTCGACCACCGGAGCGCCGAGAATCTTCTCGAGCTCCTGCACCCCCGCCGACAGGGCCGGCTGGCTGACGTGGGCCGCCTCGGCCGCGCGGCTGAACGAGGCATGCTCGGCCAGAAGTTTCAGATACTGGAGCTGGCGCAGGGTGGGGAGCATGGAGCCGACATAGGCGCTTCCTATGGCGGGCACAAAATCAATCGGCGTAACCGATAATACGGTTTCCGCAGACATCTCCGGAGACGCGAAAAATCTCCGCCGCGACCTGCGCCACGGCGGAGACATCCGATGCTTTCCCAGCCTGCCTTACGCCGCCCGATCCAGGTCGGCGCGCCACAGGTCGAAGCGGTCGGCGTTCATCACCTGGACCCAGGCTGCGATGAAGTCTTTCACGAACTTCTCGCCCGCATCGGACGCCGCATAGACCTCCGACACGGCGCGCAGCTGGGAGTTGGAGCCGAACACCAGATCGGTGCGCGTCGCCGTCCAGAGCTGCTCGTCGGTAATGCGGTCGGTGCCGACGAAGGTCTCGTCGCCCTCGCCGTCGACCTTCTTCCAGCCGGTCTTCATGTCCAGCAGGTTGACGAAGAAGTCGTTGGTCAGCTGGCCGGGGCGATCGGTGAAGACCCCGTCCTTCGATCCGCCGACATTGGCCCCGAGCACGCGCAGACCGCCGACGAGGACGGTCATCTGCGGCGCCGTCAGGCCCAGCAACTGGGCCCGGTCGACGAGCAGCTCCTCGGTCGGGACGCTGAACCGCACCTGCAGATAGTTGCGGAAGCCGTCGGCGCGGGGTTCGAGGACGGCGAAGCCCTCGACGTCGGTTTCCTCCTGCGAAGCGTCGGTGCGACCCGGGGTGAAGGGCACCTCCACCGCATGACCGGCCGCCTTCGCCGCCTGTTCGATGCCGACGGAGCCGCCAAGCACGATCAGGTCGGCGATGGAGACGTTGCCAGACGCCGCCTTGATGTCCTCATAGACCTTGAGGACCCTGGCCAGCCTGGCGGGCTCGTTGACCGCCCAGTCCTTCTGCGGCGACAGGCGCAGACGCCCGCCGTTGGCGCCGCCGCGATGGTCCGAACCGCGATAGGTCGCGGCCGAGGCCCAGGCGGTGGAGACGAGTTCGGCGACCGAGAGGCCCGACGCGGCGATCTTCGCCTTCAGGGTCGAGACATCCGACGCGCTCAGCGCCGGGCCGGTCGCGGCGGGGATCGGGTCCTGCCAGATCAGGTCCTCGGCGGGCACTTCCGGGCCGAGGTAGCGGGCCTTGGGGCCCATGTCCCGGTGGCAGAGCTTGAACCAGGCGCGGGCGAAGGCGTCACCGAAGTAAGCGGGATCGCTCCGGAATTTCTCCATGATGACGCGGTAGGCCGGGTCGATCTTGAAGGCCATGTCGGCCGTGGTCATCATGGTCGGAACGCGCTTGCCCGGCGTATGGGCGGCCGGGGCCAGGGTCTCTTCCGGATTGCCGACCGGCTGCCACTGCTTGGCCCCTGCGGGCGAGCGGACCAGCTCGTAGTCGTGGTCCAGCAGCATGTCGAAATAGGTCATGTCCCAGGTGATGGGCGTGGGGGTCCAGGCGCCCTCGATGCCCGAGGTGATGGTGTGGTCGCCCACGCCGCTCTCATGGCCCGACTGCCAGCCCATACCCTGCTGGGCGATGTCGGAGCCTTCCGGAGAGGCCCCGACCTTGGAGGCGTCGCCGGCGCCGTGGGCCTTGCCGAAGGTGTGGCCGCCCGCGGTCAGAGCCGCCGTCTCCTCGTCGTTCATCCCCATTCGGGCAAAGGTCTCGCGGATGTCGCGGGCCGACTGCAGGGCCTCGGGCACGCCGCCCGGGCCTTCGGGGTTCACATAGATCAAGCCCATCTGGATGGCGGCCAGCGGCGCCTCGAGCGCGGCGCCGTCATCGGGCCGGATGCGGGTCTGGTTGGCCTCGTCACCGACCCAGTTCTCTTCGGTGCCCCAGTAGACGTCCTTCTCGGGCTCCCAGACGTCGGCGCGGCCGCCGCCGAAACCGAAGACCGGTCCACCCATGGATTCGATGGCGACATTGCCGGCCAGGATCATCAGGTCGGCCCAGCTGAGCTTCGAGCCGTATTTCTGCTTGATCGGCCAGAGCAGGCGGCGCGCCTTGTCCAGATTGCCGTTGTCCGGCCAGGAGTTGAGCGGGGCGAAGCGCTGTTGGCCCGCGCCCGCGCCGCCGCGGCCATCGCCGGTGCGATAGGTGCCGGCCGAATGCCAGGCCATGCGGATGAAGAAGGGACCGTAGTGGCCATAGTCCGCCGGCCACCAGGGCTGACTGTCGGTCATCAGGGCGGTCAGGTCGCGCTTCACCGCCGCATAGTCCAGCGACCTGAAGGCCTTCGCATAGTCGAAGTCGTCGCCCATCGGGTCGCCCGACTTGCCCTGCTGATGCAGGATGTCCATCGTCAGCTGGTTGGGCCACCAGTCGCGGTTGGTGCGGCCCAGAAGCGAACGCAGGGCGGCCGGCTCCTTCTTCGGATCATTGAGGGGGCTCGGGGTCTTTTCGCCGTCCATGACGTCCTCCATCGTCGGTGAGGATGGGACCCTATGCCCCTGTTGAAGGCAGGGAAAATCGATAAACTTTGTGATTGGTAGTTGGGAAATCTATAAAAGCAGCTTCTCTCACGGCCATCAGTCGGCATAGGTTTTTCTTATTCGCATACGCGAAATGATCGATTTGACTTCGCAGCTGCGAAAGACCATTTGAGCTCCAGCGACGGAGGCCTCCCCCTCCGACGGTCCATTTCAAACCACTGGAGACTGCTCATGCTCGGCGTCGGCGAAACCCTGCCTAACTTCAAGATCATCGGCGTGAAGCCGGGCTTCAACTCGCACGAGGAAAACGGCGTCTCGGCGTTCGAGCCGCTGACCGAGACCTCCTTCGAAGGCAAGTGGAAGGTCATCTTCTTCTATCCGAAGGACTTCACCTTCGTCTGCCCGACCGAAATCGCCGCCTTCGCCAAGCTGGGCAAGGACTTCGAGGACCGCGACACCATCGTCCTCGGCGGTTCGACCGACAACGAATTCGTCAAGCTGGCCTGGCGCCGCGACCATGCCGACCTGAACAAGCTGCCGATCTGGCAGTTCGCTGACAACGGCGGCAAGTTCGCCCGTGAGCTCGGCATCCTGAACGAGGAAGAAGGCGTGGCCCTGCGCGCGACCTTCGTCGTCGACCCGCACAACGTCGTCCAGCACGTCTACGTCACCAACCTGAACGTCGGCCGCGCGCCGGACGACACCCTGCGTGTCGTCGACGCCCTGCAGACCGACGAACTGTGCGCCTGCAACCGCCCCGCCGGCGGCGAAACGCTCGCAGCCTAAGGCTCGACGAGCGACGAAACAGAAGGGCGGCGGCGGATCACCGCCGCCGCCTTTTTTCTTCCCCGAATTCTGAAAGACCTGACCATGTCGATTGATACCGTCCGCGACCTCATCCCCGCCTACGCCAAGGACATCTCCCTGAACCTGGGCTCGCTCGCCTCCGAGACCGTGCTCAACGACCAGCAGAAGTGGGGGGCCTTCCTCGCCTCGGCCCACGCCATCGGCGTCGCCCCGGTTGTGAAGGCCATCGAGGCCGCGGCCGCCGAACACCTGTCGCCCGAGGCCATCAACGCCGCCAAGTCGGCCGCGGCCATCATGGGCATGAACAACATCTACTACCGGGCCCTGCACCTGATGCATAACCCCGAGTACCAGACGCTCCCGGCTCGCCTGCGCATGAACGTCCTGGGCAATCCGGGCGTGGACAAGATCGACTTCGAACTGTGGTCGACCGCCGTCTCGGCCATCAACGGCTGCGGCGCCTGCCTGGACGCCCACGAGGGCGAGTTGAAGAAGCACGCCGTCCCTGCCGCCCAGATCCAGACGGCCCTGCGCATCGCCGCCGTCGTCCACGCCGCCAGCCGCATCGTGGCCTCGGAAGCGGCTCTGGCTTCCTAGGGAAGAGCGCTATCGCTCGGCCCACGGGGCCTCGCTGCTTGAGCGCGAGGGCCCGTGGGCTGGAGCGACGCCGAGTGGGTTCAGAACAGCCCTGACACCCACTCCCAGCCGTGCCCGAAGCCGGCCACGATGATCTTCCAGGCGAGGAAGAGGACGACGATCGTGATCCCGGTCACGATCCAGCCCAGCAGCACCGCCAGACCGTCGCGCTGCATCACCCCCAGCGAGAAGAAGGTGATGGCGACGGCGGGGATCAGGTTGCCCCCGAAGATCGGCAGGACCAGCACCGCCGACAGGAAGACGCAGGCCAGGCCGATCAGGCCCTGACCGAAGCGCGAGGTCAGGAAGCGCAGGCGCGGCCGCGACAGGTGTTCGGTGAAGCGGATCAAGCGCATGAAGCGGTCGCTGAGCTTCCGGAAGGTCGCGCGGCTGACGGTGGCCCGCTCCATCCAGCCGGGCAGCCACAGGGCCTCGCGGCCCCAAGCCAGCTCCATCGACAGGAACAACAGGGGCGCGCCGGTGATCGTGGTGCCGCCGGGCGGCCAGGGCATCAGGTTCAGGACACCGAACAGCAGCATCACCGCTCCGAAGGCCCGGTCCCCGAAGGCGTCGACCAGCTCGCCCAGAGCGAGCCGTTCGCCTGGGCGGCGCCCGAGCGTCTCGATCACATCAGAGAAGGCGCGCGGCCGGCCGGTCGAGGTCTCGGTCAGGGACATGCCCTGACCTTAACCATTTCAGCGACAGGCGTAACCGCGTTCGTCAGCGGGGCGTCTTACGCCTTGCCGTCGAAGGCGCCGCCGTTGGCCGCGGGGGCCTCACCATAGGCGCCGGAGGCGGCGGCCTTGGGGCCCGAGCCCTTGGCGGCGACCACGACCATGGCCGGACGCACGGTGCGGCCGAACAGCTCATAGCCCGCCTGCATGGTCTGGATGACCGCGCCGCCGGGAACGGTTTCCGAGGGCTGCTCCATCATCGCCTGATGGAAGTGCGGATCGAAGGCCTCGCCGGCCGAGGGCGCAACCCGCTTCAGGCCATTGGCTTCAAAGGCGCCCAGCAGCGACTTCTCGGTCAGCTCCAGACCCGTGACCAGACCGGCGGCGGCGCCGTCGGCGTCCTTCGGAGCCGCCTGAAGCGCGCGCGAAAGATTGTCGGCGACGCCCAGCAGGTCCTTGGCGAAGCGCTGGATGGCGAAGGCGCGCGCGTCGTTCAGCTGGTTCTCGGTGCGGCGGCGCAGATTGTCCTGTTCGGCGGCGGCGCGCAGGGCGCGGTCCTTCCACTCGTCGCGCTCGGCGATAACCTGATCCAGCGGCGCAAGGCTTTCGTTGGCGTCGGAGACCGGACCGCCTTCATCCTCTTCGCGCTCGATGGCGTCGAGTTCTTCCTGGGTGGGGTTTTGGTGGGTGTCGCTCACGTGTCCTGTCCGTCCAGCATTCGCCCCAGCACCCGGGCGGTGTAATCCACCAACGGAATGATGCGGGCGTAGTTCAGTCGCGCGGGTCCGATCACGCCAATGGCGCCCAGAACCCGCTGTCGGCCGTTCATATAGGGCGCCGCGATCACGGCGGAACCCGAAAGTGAAAACAACCGCGTTTCCGCCCCGATGAAAATGCGCACGCCCTGGGCCGCATTGACCCCGTCGAGCAGGCCGATCAGCTGTTCCTTCTGCTCCAGATCGTCGAACAGGACGCGCACCATCTCAAGATCGGCGGCGGTTTCGCGGTTCTGCAGCAGGTTGGCGCGGCCGCGCACGATCAGGGAGCGCTCCCGGTCCGGACCGCCCGACCAGGCCGCCAGACCATCCTCGACCAGACGGGCGGCGGTGGCGTCCAGCTGAAGGCGCGCGGCGTCCAGCTCGGCCCGCATCTCGGTGCGCGCCTCGGCCAGGGGGCGGCCCTTGAGCCGGGCGTTGAGGAAGTTGGACGCCTCCTGAAGCGTGGAGGGCGTCACCCCCGCCGACAGGGGCATCAGCCGGTTCTCGACCGTGCCGTCGTCCCCGACCAGCACCGCCAGCGCCTGATCGTGACCCAGCGCGACGAACTCGACGTGCTTGACCCCGGCGTCCGAGACCGGAGAGGCGACGATCCCTGCCCCGCCCGCCAGACCCGACAGCAGCGATGACGCCGCATCCAGCGCCTCGTCAAAGCCCCTGCCCTTCCCGGCCAGCCGGGCGTCGATCTCGCGCCGCTCCTCCTGACCGATGTCACCGATCTCAAGGAAGCCGTCGACGAACAACCGCAGGCCCGCATGGGTCGGGATCCGTCCGGCCGAGGTGTGGGGCGCCGCCAGCAGCCCCGCCATGGTCAGGTCCTGCATGGTGTTGCGGATCGAGGCGGGTGACAGGGAGACCCCGCGCTGCGACAGGGTCCGCGACCCGACCGGCTCGCCGTTCTCCAGATAGGTCTCGACGATGCGGCGGAAGATGTCGCGCGCGCGCTGGTCGAGGCCGGTCAGGCCGAGGCCGGGCGATTCCAGCGCCGTGGAGGTGAGCAGCGGAGACCTCATGCGACCACCGGCCAGCGATAGTGGCCCGCCGCGCGGGAGGTCGCCATCAGCCACAGGCCGTGTTGCATCACGCCGAGGCCGAAATTGTGGATGATCAACGGGTGATCCCCGGCCCGGCTGACCAGGCCTATGTGCGGCCCGCCGTCGCGATTGCGCCAGGTCAGGATGTCGCCGACCTGCAGCGGCTCGGGGAAGCGCGCCCCCTTCGGCCTGCCCTCCGGCGCCCAGACCTCCGCGCTCTGCCGCCGGAAGAAGGCCTCCAGATTGGGCACGCGGCGGTGATCGATATTGGCGTCCGGCTTCGTCAGTCCCCAGCGCGCCTTCGAGGGATAGGCGTCGAAGGCCTCATCCATGTCCTCGTGGACCAGCTTCTGCAGATCGAGATCGAGGCCATCGCGAGCAGCGCGAATGACCACATCGCAGCAGACGCCGGTCTTCCTCGGCACATCCCCGCCCGGATAGGCGAGAGCGTGGTAGCCCTTGTCATAGCCCTTGGTGACGCCGAGCTGCTTCTGCGCCGCCCAGGCCAGACGCGCCGCCGTGCCGGTCCCGGCCTCGATGGTCAGCGGGCCGCTGCACCCCGCCATCCCGACGGCCGCAACGCCGATCGCACCGCCCAGAATCAGGCGGCGGCTCGGGTACGATGATGGGGGGGCATACAGGCTCACGGTTTCAGGATAAGCAGCCGAGCCTTCACTGACTAGGACCTCCCATGCGCCCTTCCGACCGTACCCCTGAGCAACTCCGCGCCGTGACGCTGGAGACCGGGGTCAACCGCTATGCCGAGGGCTCCTGCCTGGTCACCTTCGGCCACACCAAGGTGCTGTGCCTGGCCTCGGTCGAGGACAAGGTCCCCGGCTGGATGCGCAATACCGGTCAGGGCTGGGTCACCGCCGAATACGGCATGCTGCCGCGCGCCACCCACACCCGCGGCCGCCGCGAAGCCGCCGCCGGCAAGCAGTCCGGCCGCACCCAGGAAATCCAGCGCCTGATCGGCCGCTCCCTGCGCGCCGTCGTCGACCTGAAGGCGCTCGGTGAGCGTCAGGTGGTCATCGACTGCGACGTCATCCAGGCCGACGGCGGCACCCGCACCGCCTCCATCACCGGGGCCTGGGTGGCCATGGCCACGGCGCTCGGTCATCTGGTTTCGGAAGGCGTGCTCAAGACCAATCCGATCCTCGATCAGGTTGCGGCCGTCTCGTGTGGCGTGTTCGAGAACGAGCCGGTGCTGGACCTCGACTACGAGGAAGACTCCAACGCCGAGGCAGACTCGAACTTCGTCCTGACCGGCACGGGCACGATCGTCGAGATCCAGGCCACCGGCGAGAAGCGCGGCTTCTCCCGCGCCGAGTTCGACCGCCTGTTCCAGCTGGCCGAAATCGGCTGCGCCGAGCTGTTCATCAAGCAGAAGGCGGCGCTGGAGGCCGCCCTCAAGGCCTGATTCAGCGAGGGATTCCGGAACCCGAAACGCGGGTTTCCGAAGGGGCTAGCCGAGCGGCGCGGATCGAGGCATCGTCCGCGCCGTTCCCTGATCTTTGAATGACCGTGGAGGCGTGCCGATGCGTGGACTGACTTCTCTGGCGATGATGTCGGCGGCCCTGCTGCTGGCCACGCCCCTGCTGTCGGCCTGCGGTGAGCCCGCTCCGGAAAAGAAGGCCGAGGTCGCCTCGGCTCCGGCCCAGACGCCGGTGATGCCCGAGGACGCCCCGCCCCAGGAAGAGGCCGAGGCCACGATCACCGATCCGGTCCCCCCGACGCCCGTGAAGAGCTGCGCCGAGGACATCGGGGCCGCCGCCTCCGCGAAACTGGTCCGGCGCTGCATCGCCGTCAGCCCTGCGACCCATCCGCCGTGCAACGCCCAGAACGAATGCGCCGCCATCCAGGGGGAGATCGACCGCTCCTGCGCCATGTACGGCCCGGGTGAGACGAAGCCCGCCGAGTGCGCGGCCTGATCCGTTAAGCCGGGTCGGCCGGGGGCTCGCTCTTAAGCAGGGTCGGCCGGGGGCTCTCCGGGCGCCTCGCCGAGCGCTCGATCCAGCGGCTCGGGCTTGCCGCGCGCCTGCAGCGGCAGGTCAGGCACGAGCAGGGTCGCCATCAGCCCCAGAAGACAGACGACGAAGCCGGCGAAGATGACGCCGAGGATGGCCCCGGTGACCGTCTCGCGCACCGCCGGATCGACGGCGGCGGCGGTCGGGGCGCCCGGCTGGGCCTGAACCCGGGTAGCGAGGGCCAGCTTCTCCAGATCAGCCAGAGACAGGGCCTGGACCTGGGCCGAGGGCTCGGCAGTCGAGCGATGGGTCATCGGCGCCGCCAGATTGTGGGTCAGAACCGCGCCGAAGACCGCCACGCCCACGGTCGAGCCCACCTGACGGAAGAACTGGCCGGCGCTGGTCGCGACGCCCAGCTGGTCGCGCGGCACAGCGTTCTGGGAGGCGAGGTTGAAGACGCTCTGCGCCGGACCGAGCCCGAGGCCCAGCAGGGTCACCCGCCACATCAGGTCGAACAGGGTCGCGTCGGACGGGGTCTGGGACAGGAGGAAGGCCGCCAGCGAGGTCAGGGCCGCGCCGAAGATCATCACCAGCTTGTAGCGCCCCAGTTTGTTGACGAGGAAACCCGAGGCCGTGGCGGCCATGATCAGTCCGACCGTCAGGGGCATCATGGCCAGACCGCTGGTCGTCGCGGGCAGGCCCAGACCCAGCTGCATATAGAGGGGCAGGAAGGACACCATGCCCATGAAGGCCATGAACATCAGGAAGGCCGACAGATTGGCCGTGGCGAAGGTGCGGTTCCTGAACAGGGCCAGAGAGATGACCGGGTTGGCAACGCGGCTCTCGACGATCAGGAAGGCGATCAGGGACACCGCCGCCACGGCGAACAGGCCGAGGATATGTGGCGCGCTCCAGCCCGCCGTCCCGCCCCAGCTCAGGGCCAGCAGCAGGGGCACGAAGGTGGTCAGCAGCAGGGCGGCCCCGGCGAAGTCGATCTTGCCGCCCGTTCTATGGGTCAGTCGCGGCATCTCGACCAGGATCATGAACAGGGCCAGGCCCGCCAGAGGCAGGTTGATGTAGAAGACCCAACGCCAGCCGGCGATGTCATAACCCAGCAGATGGGCGGTCGGCAGGTCGGTGAAGAAGCCGCCGATCAGGGGGCCGATGACGCTGGCCAGACCGAAGGTCGAGCCGAACAGGCCGCCCAGCTTGGCCCGCTCGCGGGGCGGATAGAGGTCGGCGATGACGGCGAAGGCCGAGGTGATCAGGGCCGCGCCGCCCAGCCCCTGGATGGCGCGGAAGACGATCAGCTGGGTCATGCCGCCGCCCAGCAGCGGCAGGGATCCGAACTCGCCCGCGAGGCCGCACAGCATCGACCCGATCATGAACAGGACGATGCCGATCACCAGAATGGGCTTGCGCCCGTAGATGTCCGACAGCTTGCCGTAGATCGGCACCATCACCGTCGACGCCAGCAGATAGGCCGTGGTCACCCAGGGATAGAGATCCAGCCCCGACAGCTGGGCTACGATCCTCGGCATGGCGGTAGAGACGATGGTCTGGTCCAGCGCCGACAGCAGGAAGACGATCATCAGGGCGATCAGGGTCACCCGCTTTTCCAGCGGACTGAAGGTCTGGGGTTCCAGAGCGGGGGGCGCGACATCGGTCATGCCCGATGCATGGAAGGGCTGCGACATCCTGTCCAGTGCAAACCTTGCTGTGTTTTCAGACCGGCCAAGTCTCGGCGAACACCCGCTGGAAATTGGTCCCGAGAATCTTCTCGACCACCCGCACCGGCTGGCCGCGATCCAGCAGGGCGCGGGCGATGACCTCGGCGCGGTCGGGCCGGTTCAGTCCTTCGACGAAGGGCGGACGGCCCTCGCCCGGAGCGCCGACACCGGCGGCCTTGCGCGCGGCGATGGAGGCGTCCCATTCGGCCATGCTCGCGGGCGAGGTGTCGAAGGGGGTCAGGATGGCGTCCGAGCCGATGCCGACATGGTCCTCGCCGCAGACGTCCAGCGCGTGGAGCATATGGGCCAGATAGACGTCCAGCGATTGCTGCTCCGGCCCCTCCGACAGGTAGCTGAGTTCATAGATTCCGACCACGCCGCCCTTGTCGGCGACCGCGCGCAGGACGGCGTCGGACTTGTTGCGGGGATGGGCATGAACGGCGGCGCAGCCGGCATGAGTGATGGCCACAGGCCGGGTCGAGGCGGCCATCGCCGAAAGGGTCGAGGCCTCGTCGGCATGGCTGAGGTCGAGGGTGACGCCGGTCGCATTCATCCGGGCCACCGCCTCGCGGCCCAGAGGCGTCAGGCCCGCCGAGGGCTGGGCCGCCATCACGCCCGAGGCGAAGGGGGAGACGGTGTTGTAGCTGAGCTGCATGACCCGGACGCCCAGGCCGCTGAAATGGTCAATATTGTCGACCTTGCCGTCCAGCATGTCGGCGGCCTCGAACGAGAAGATAACCCCGACCCGGTTTGTCCGTTTGGCCTCGGCAAAGTCCTCGAGGCGGTTGATCTTCATATAGACGTCGGGGCTGAGGCCGATGGCCTTGTCGATGGCGGCGATGTCGGCGCTGGTCTCGGCATAGCCACCGGAAGAGCCGCCGATCGACAGCTTGAACGCCGTCAGGCCGGAGGCGTGGACCTGGGCCGCCGTCGCGGCGTCCAGCGGCGCCGCGTCATCGAACGGGCCGACCAGATTGCCGTTGATGACCACGGCCGAGCGGTAGAGGCGAGCGATGGCGTCGTCAGGCGTTTGCGGGGCGGTTTGAGCCGCGGCGAACCGGGGCGCGAAGGCGAGGGCGGCGGCGCCCGAGAGAACGGTCCGGCGGTCGGTCGTGAAGGTCATTGGTCCGTCTCCCACGCGTGGCGTCGACACAGATATGTAGGCAACTACCTAATTCGTCAATCGGTCCCGGGCGGGAGGTCGTCGATCCGCTCAAGGATCCGGTCGAAGAGGGACTTGCGGGCTAGGGCGTCGTCGAGCCGATCCAGCGCCGCGACCACGTCGCCCGCCTCTTCATTGATCTCGGCGGCGGCGGCGTTGAAGGCCTGCCACAGGGTCCACATCCGCTCGACCAGGGCCGAGCCCTCGGGCGTCAGGGACAGGATGCGGCGCCGGGCGTCGGCAGGATCAGGGGCCGAGGCGATGATCCCCGCCCTCTCCAGCGAACGGCAGGCCTGGCTGACCGAGACGTGGGTGATGCGCATGGTGGCGGCGATCTCGCCCACGGTCGTCGCACCTTTGAGCACCATCTGGTTCAGGACGCCGAACCAGCGCTGTTCGAACACCAGACCCCGGGCGGCGTAGATCCGCGTGCCGTCGCCGTCGATCCGCTCCGACAGCCGCCGCAGCCGCGCGCCCAGCGCCTTGCCGCCCATGCTGCGGCTGTAGTCGGCCTCGTCGGGCTTTTCTGCGGGGATCGCTTTGGGGGCCATCGCCCAGCCATAGCCGCCCGCTCCCGAAACGACAAAGGCCCCGCGGTTTCCAGCGGGGCCTCGATCAGGCCGACTACTTCGTTTTGCGCGCGGGGAGGTCGTGACCGCCCTGATGCAGAACGAGCCCGGTCACCGCGCCCGAGGCGTCACGGTCGAAACTGAGCTGGGCGTCGACGACCTTGAGGAAGAAGCCGTCGGTCTTCTCCGCGAACAGTTCGAAGGCGGGCTGACCCGTGGCTTGAGCCATGAGCCGTCCATCGACGACCGAAACGGTGATGGCGAAGGCCGGGGAGGCTTCATAGACACCGGCGTAGCCGGCGAGGACGTCCGGCGTGACGGAGACCGCCTGCCGTTCGGTCTGAAGGGTGACCGCTCCGCCGTGGGCGAGGGTCATCAGGGTCGGACCCAGCTTGTCCGGACCCGGTCCGTTCAGATTGCCCAGCACCACGACCGTCATCCCGTCGTCAGCGCGGGCCATCCAGGTGTTGAAGCCTTCGATCGCGCCGTTGTGGCTGATGATCCGGTGACCATCCTGCTCTTTGGAGATCAGTCCCAACGCATAGTCGTTGCGGACCGGGGTGGTCAGGAGGGCGAGCGAAGCCGGCTTCAGCACCCGACCGCTGAACAGACCCTGCTCCCACTTCAGAAGATCATGGGTGGTCGAATACAGGCCGCCCGCGCCCTGAGGGACGGTCATGTCGACATAGTCGGCGTTGGCGAAGCCCTCGTCGGTACGGACATAGCCGGAGGCGCGATGCGGCAGGATCTTCGTCGCCTCGTCATAGCCGCTGGCGGTCATGCCGAGAGGCTGGAACAGGCGTTCGGAAATGAAGGTCGCATAGGGCTGGCCGCTGGCTTTCTCAATCACGGCGGTCAGCAGGATGTAGCCCGAGTTGGAATAGGCCCAGCGGGCGCCCGGCGCGAACTCGAGCGGGCGGTCGCTGAACCGGGCGATCAGGGCGGCGACCGTGGTGGGCCGGGTCTTGAGTGCTTCGAAATCGTCGAAGCGGGTCAGGTCGGGAATGCCTGAAGTGTGCGACATGAGATGCCGGACGGTGACCGCGTCCCAGGCGGCCGGCGCATCCGGGAGCCAAGTCTTCACCGGGGCGTCGAGATCGACAAGGCCCTGTTCCGCCAGCAGCAGGATGGCGACGGAGGTGAACTGCTTGCTGACTGAGGCCAGCCGGAACCGGGTATCGCCGTCGTTGGCGACGCCCCATTCGCGGTCGGCCAGACCATAGCCTCGGTCCAGCAGCACCTGATTGCCTCGCGTCACCAGAACCGAGCCCGAAAACTCACCCTCGTCCACGGAGGCGCGGATGATCTGGTCCATACGGGCGATATCCTGGGTAAGGGCCGGCGCCGCCGAGAGCAGCAGCGCGGCGACACCGAGAAGACCTGCGCGACGGGCACGGGACAGCGAAACGCGGCCGGGGCGCGAGCCCCGTGCGAGAACGATGGCAGACATGATGGATCCTCCCGGCGCAACACTCGCGCCCTGAAGGAAAGAGGCGCCTGACCTCCGCCGTGGATGCGGAAGCCCACATTATGTTTCGGTAATGGGCGGGACGTTTGGCCCGTCAAAACGACAAAGGCCCCGCTGTTTCCAGCGGGGCCTCGATCGGTTCAGCGGTGCTGCGTGCGACTAGTCGCGACGCGGGCGACGGCCGCGGCCTTCGCCGCCGCCTTCACGCTTCTTGCCGCCGCCGCCGGTGTCTTCGGTCAGCGGGGCTTCACCGCGCTCGGCGCGCTCGGCGTTGATCTTGTCGGTGATGTCCTCACCGGTTTCCTGATCGACGACCTTCATCGACAGCTTGGTCTTGCCGCGATCGTCGAAGCCCAGGAACTTGACCTTGACCTCCTGGCCCTCGGACAGGACGTCAGCCGGGTTAGCGACGCGTTCCAGGGCGATCTGCGACACGTGGACCAGACCGTCCTTGGCGCCGAAGAAGTTCACGAAGGCGCCGAAGTCGACGACCTTCACGACCTTGCCGGAGTAGATCATGCCGGGCTCGGGCTCGGAGACGATCGACGAGATCCAGTTCTTGGCGGCGTCGATCTTCTCCTGATCCGAAGCGGCGATCTTGACGGTGCCGTCGTCCTCGATGTTGACCTTGGCGCCGGTCTTTTCGACGATCTCGCGGATGATCTTGCCGCCAGTGCCGATGATGTCGCGGATCTTGTCGACCGGGACCTTGATGGACTCGATCTTGGGCGCGAACTCACCCAGCTCGGTGCGGGCGCCGTCGATGGCCTTGTCCATCTCGTCGAGGATGTGAAGGCGGCCGGCCGAAGCCTGGGCGATGGCCTTCTTCATGATCTCTTCGGTGATGCCAGCGACCTTGATGTCCATCTGCAGCGAGGTGATGCCGTCACGGGTGCCGGCGACCTTGAAGTCCATGTCGCCGAGGTGATCTTCATCACCCAGGATATCCGACAGGATGGCGAACTCGCCCGACGGCTCCAGGATCAGGCCCATGGCGATGCCCGAGACGGGCTTCTTCAGGGGCACGCCGGCGTCCATCAGGGCCAGCGACGAACCGCAGACCGTGGCCATCGAGGACGAGCCGTTGGACTCGGTGATCTCGGAGACCAGACGGATGGTGTAGGGGAAGTCTTCCGCCGACGGCAGCATCGGACGGATCGCCCGCCAGGCCAGCTTGCCGTGACCGATTTCACGACGACCGGCGCCGCCCATACGACCGGTTTCACCGACCGAGTAGGGAGGGAAGTTGTAGTGCAGCAGGAACTTCTCTTTGTACGTCCCGGTCAGGGCGTCGATGTACTGCTCGTCTTCGCCGGTGCCGAGGGTGGCGACGACGATGGCTTGCGTTTCACCGCGGGTGAACAGGGCCGAACCGTGGGTGCGCGGGAAGACGCCGACTTCCGAAACGATCGAGCGGACCTTGTCGAGGGCGCGGCCGTCGACGCGGTGACCGTTGTCGATGATGTCGCGACGCAGGACGTGGGCTTCGCATTCCTTGAAGGCGGTGGCGAACTTGGCCGATTCGACGCCGTCCGGCTTCTCTTCGGTCTTCACCAGGGCCTCGGCGGCCTTCTTCTTGGCGGCGCCGACGGCGTTGTGGCGGTCATGCTTGGCGGTGTGAGTGTAGGCGGCCTTGATGTCGTCGCCGACCAGCGACTGGATCGCGGTGACGACGTCCGAGTGGTCCTCGGCCTGGAAGTCGAAGGGCTCCTTGGCGGCGTGTTCGGCCAGTTCGATGATCGCTTCGATGACCGGCTGCATGCCGCGCTGGGCGAACATCAGGGCTTCCAGGAAGGTGTCTTCCGACAGTTCCTTGGCTTCCGATTCCACCATCATCAGGGCGTCGGCGGTGCCGGCGACGACGAGGTCGAGTTGCGAGTCGGGCAGTTGGTCGATGGTCGGGTTCAGGACCAGCTCACCGTCGATGTAACCGACGCGGGCGGCCGCGATGGGGCCCATGAAGGGCACGCCCGAGATGGTCAGGGCGGCCGAGGTGGCGACCATGGCCAGGACGTCCGGATCGTTTTCCAGATCGTGCTGCAGGACGGTGACGACGACCTGGGTCTCGTTCTTGAAGCCCTTGACGAACAGCGGGCGGATCGGGCGGTCGATCAGGCGGGAGACCAGGGTCTCCTTCTCGGTCGGACGGCCTTCACGCTTGAAGTAGCCACCCGGGATCTTGCCGGCGGCGAAGGTCTTTTCCTGGTAGTTCACGGTCAGCGGGAAGAAGTCCAGGCCCGGCTTGGGCGCGCGACCGTAGACGACGGTGGCGAGGACGACGGTCTCGCCGTAGGTGGCCAGAACGGCGCCGTCGGCCTGGCGGGCGATGCGGCCCGTTTCCAGGGTCAGCGGGCGGCCGGCCCAGTCGATCGTCTTGCGTTTGATATCGAACATTATTCTTCTTTCGTGTCCCGGGCGGCGTATTCCGGCCGGGGTCCCATCAGTGGGGCTGGATGCGTCGGGCGTTCAGTCCTTCGATCCATGGATCGCCACGCCATCGCGGTCGATCCGGGAGTGTTGAGGACTATTCTCGAGCCCTCGCGTCATTTCTCGGGACCCGATTCACGGCCTCGGCAAGAGCCTCAACCGATCAGGTCCTGCGCCGTAGGTACCGCAGCGCGCGGCTGGTCTCTAGTTACGGAAAGAGGCGCGGACATGGCCCGCGCCTCGAAACCGTTGTCGCCGGGAGCGCTTAGCGGCGCAGGCCCAGCTTGGTGATCAGAGCGGTGTAACGCTCCTTGTCGACCTTGGTCAGGTGGTCAAGAAGGCGACGACGCTGCGAGACCATCTTGAGCAGGCCGCGGCGCGAGTGGTTGTCCTTCTTGTGCGTCTTGAAGTGTTCGGTGAGGTTGGCGATGCGTTCCGACAGGATCGCGACCTGGACCTCGGCCGAGCCGGTGTCGCCAGCGGAGCGGGCGTTGTCGGCGATGACTTCGTTCTTGCGTTCAGCAGTAATCGACATCGTATTCTCCAGGTTGGAGTCCCCTGACCGGAGTCAGGAAAGATTGAAAACGCGGTCGGGTTCTAGCCGGCCGGCCCGCAACTGACCGAGAGCGACGAGGGTCTGTCCGTGAAAGGCTGAAACGGTTCTGTCGCCGTCCCGAAGGCGGCTCCTGAGCGTTTCGACCTGTCGGGGGAGCAGAACGATCGGTCGTCCCTGACGAAGCGAGAAGGCGTCCTGTTCCGTAATGGCCAGCTCCGGGATGTCGTCCAGGGCGGTCGCTACGGGCAGCAGGCCTTCAAAGGCGGCGTCCCTATGCACCAGATCGGTCAGGAAATCCAGTGTGACGGCGTTATCGACCGAAAACGGCCCCACCTTCTCGCGCCGCAGGGCCGAGACATGCCCCTCGGCGCCCAGGGCCAGGGCCAGATCGCGCGCCAGCGACCGGACATAGACGCCCTTGCCGGTGCGGATGGTGATCTCCGTATGGTCGGCGTCGGGCATGTCGGTGACCTCGGCCTCGTGGATTACGACCTTGCGGCTGGCCAGTTCGAACTCGGCGCCGTCGCGGGCCAGGTCATAGGCGCGCTGGCCGTCGACCTTGATGGCGGAGAAGCGCGGCGGGGTCTGGTCGATCTCGCCGACGAAGGCCGGCAGGGCCGCCTTGACCGCCTCCAGCGAGGGCCGCACGTCGGAGCGGCCGATGATCTCGCCTTCGCGATCAATACTGTCGGTCGAAATCCCCCAGTGGACGGTGAAGCGATAGATCTTCTCCGCCTCCATCATGAAGGGCACGGTCTTGGTCGCCTCGCCGAGCGCGATCGGCAGGATACCCGAGGCCAGAGGGTCCAGCGTCCCGGCGTGTCCCGCCTTCTGGGCGTTGAACAGGCGGCGGATCTTCGACACGGCGTCGGTCGAGCCCATCTCGAAGGGTTTATCCAGGCAGACCCAGCCGTTGACGACCTCGCCCTTCTTGCGACGGCCCATCAGCCGATCTCCGTGTAAGAGGAATGGATTGAGACGCCGGAGCGCCCGAAATGATGATGACCCGCCGCATCGTGGCCGCCGGCCTTCTGGCCGTGGTCGCGGCCCCCGCCCTGGCCGAAGACGACCCGGTCTTCGCCTACCGCGGCTTCACCGTCGACATGACCGCGGCGGCGTCCGGAAAGCGCGCGACGGTGGGGGCGTACATCCGTCAGCAGATCGATCTGGTCGAAAGCCTGAACATCCGCGAGGACATCAAGGTCTGGTTCCGCAGCGTACGCCTGACCGTCGATCCGACACTGAACATGCCGGGCCGCGTCGACCGCAACGGCCTGACCCTGAACGACGCGGTCTCGCCGCCCGAGAACCCGGTCCTGCTGCACGAACTTCTGCACGTCTATCAGGCCCGACGCCTGACGGGCGCGCGGGACAACCCGCACCTCGTCGCCGCTTTCGCTCAGGCGAAGCGCAGCGGCGACTGGCCGGCGCAGGCCTATATGCTGTCGAACATCAACGAGTTCTTCGCCATGACCGGATCGGTCGCCCTGTGGGGCCGGGCGGCGCGGCCGCCGTCCACGCGCGAGCGGCTGAGGGCGGCCCTGCCCGACTGGTACGCGTTTCTGGTCGGCGAGTTCGGCCTGACGGCCTGACGCGCGGATCATTCGCCGTCTTCGTCCTCGTGACCCGCCTGCAGGTCGGCGCGGACGCGGGGGTCGTCGAACAGGCGGTCGATACGGCTGGCGGCGTCGAAGCTTTCGTCGTGGCGGAAGCGCAGGTCGGGCGTGAACTTCATGTCCAGATGGCGGCCCAGCTGGCCACGCAGGAATTTGGCGTGGGCGTTCAACGCCTTGATGATCTCGCTCTCATGGCCGGCGGTCGGCGCCGTCTCTACACCGGCGCCCAGGGGCTCGACGAAACAGGTGGCGTGTTTCAGGTCGGGCGACAGCCGCACCTCGGTGACGGTGATCGACACGTCCTTGAGCGCCTCGTCGTGGATCTCCTCCTCGCGCAGGATCTCGACCAGGGCGTGACGGACAAGCTCGCCCGCACGTAGCTGGCGCTGGGTCGGACCGGCGTTCTGGAATTTGGGCTTGCGGTTGCTCATCGCGGGATCCTCGTCGCTCGCCGGGGATCGGACCCGGCCTGAAAGCGCCCTTCAAAAGGGAAGTCGGGCGGTCTAGGCCCCCGAGGCCGCAAAGTCCAGTTTTGCCCGATCCGCCGTGCGCCCGATCTCGGCCGAGAGGATGGTCTGGACCGGGCGGATCGGCAGGCCGGCGGCGTTCAGGACCTCGCCCGCCCAGTGGTTGCACAGGTGCAGGACCGAGAAGGTTTCGCGGCTGGCGAAGAAGCGGACCGGGTCGCCGGGCCGGGTGGCGGCGACGCGCGGCTTGCCGGTCGACAGGTCGAGACTGGCCTCGATACGGCGGTCCATGGCCTCGAACCCGGCCTGCGACAGGACCAGACGGCGGCGCCCCTCCGGCAGGAAGGCCTGTTCGGGCGCGACCGTCTCGGGCCGCAGCATCAGGACCGACGGATTGCCCGGATGGAAGAAGGCGCGGGCGCCGTCGGGCAGGCGCGACTGGATCGGGCTCTGGTCGACATAGAATTTCGCATCGCCCCAGCCGATCAGGATCCAGTCGCCGGGACCGAGGGTCGCGATGGCGTCGGCCAGGGGGCCCGGCCGGGCCATCAGCGCCGCGCGCGGGGCGACCATGTCGGTGTGGAAGCCGTTGTCGAGCAGATAGAGCGGGACACCCTCGTCACCCGACGCTTTCGGCCACAGGGCCGGATCGCCCGGCGCGGTCCAGGTCCACAGGGCGGCGAACGCCCCGACTATGCCTGCAAGAAGAGCCCCCCGGATCCCCATGGCGTTACGGCCGCTCGGGCAGCGGGTTGTCGCTGCCGCCAAAACCGCTGCGCGGCGGAAGGGCCCATTCACCACGATAATCGTAGGACAGCTCGACACAGTGACGGTACTGGCCGTCGGCCCATCGGCCGACCGCATGCATCTTCAAGGGGCGAACGGCGCGCACCAGACCGACGACCAGATAGGTCTCCTCGGCGCCGGGGCACAGGGCGCGGGCCAGGGGACGGCCGTCGCCGTCGGACGGGATGGTGTAGACGGTGGTCTCGCCCGCATGGTCAGGCAGGGCGCGCCGGGCCTGATCGGGGCCGCCGCGCCGGATATCGGCCGAACCGCGCGAGGTCGTTGAGATGATCCGGCGAATGGCCACCGCGCCGAACAGGCCGCGATGAACCTCCAGCGTCACGCCTCGCGTCAGGGCCGTGGTGATCCGGTCCGACGGATTATAGGCCAGATAGCTGGTCCCCGCCGCCGCCGGCGTGGCGAGGGCGGACACAGCCAGTACGGAGGCGATCAATGCAGTCAGACGAGAAGACATGACGGCTTCATCCCGGGACTATACGGCGGAAGCTTGGCAAAAGCCCGCCGCCCCTTACGGAACGGCGGGCCATTGTTGTCAATCCGGACGCTTGCCGCGCTCAGGCAGCGAGCGTCCGCAGAGCCTGTCCTCGGGCCGATCGCAGATCGGACCCGGGGACGAGCGGCAGTGCCCTGACTAGAGCGTGCGCTTGATCTCTTCGACGGTGAAGCACTCGATGTAGTCGCCGACCTTGATGTCCTGGAAGCCCTGGAAGTGCATACCGCACTCCTGACCCGACGGGACCTCGTTGACCTCGTCCTTGAAGCGCTTGAGCGTCTGCAGGGTGCCCAGTTCCAGAACCACGACGTCGTCGCGGATGATCCGGACCTTGGCGCCCTTGCGGACCACGCCTTCGGACACCCGGCAACCGGCGATCTTGCCGGTCTTGGAGATGTCGAAGACCTGAAGCACGGCGGCGTTGCCCAGGAAGGTTTCCCGTTGCAGCGGCGCCAGCATGCCCGAGAGCACGCCCTTCATGTCGTCGAGCAGGTCGTAGATGATCGAGTAGTAGCGGATCTCGACGCCCTCACGATCAGCCAGGTCGCGCGCCTGTTTCGAGGCACGGACGTTGAAGCCGAGGATCGGGGCCCCGGCCGACTTGGCCAGGGTGACGTCGCTTTCGGTGATACCGCCGGCGCCGGAGAAGACCACGCGGGCGCGAACCTCGTCGTTGCCCATCTTCTCGAGCGAGCCCTGAATGGCTTCGCCCGAACCCTGGACGTCAGACTTGATGAGGACCGGCAGCTCCGAGATCTTCTTGGAGCCCAGCTTGGACATCATGTCGGCCAGCGAGACCTGGTTGATGCCGCCGGTCGCCTTCTCGCGCTTCACGCGGGCGCGGTACTCGGTCAGCTCGCGGGCGCGGGCTTCGGAGTCCACGACGGCGAGCGGTTCGCCGGGCGACGGGGCCTCGTCCAGACCCAGGATCTCGACCGGAACGGACGGGCCGGCCTCGGTCAGCTGGGCGTTGCGCTCGTCGAGCAGGGCGCGAACCTTGCCCCAGGCGGAGCCGGCGACGACGATGTCGCCACGCTTCAGGGTGCCGCGCTTGACCAGAACGGTCGCGACCGGGCCGCGACCCTTGTCCAGCTTGGCCTCGATGACCACGCCTTCGGCCGAGCGTTCCGGATCGGCCTTGAGGTCCATGACCTCGGCCTGCAGCAGGATGGCGTCGATCAGGCCGTCGAGGTTGGTCCTGGCCTTGGCCGAGACCTCTACGATCTGGGTGTCGCCGCCCAGGGCTTCCGAGATGACTTCGTACTGCAGCAGCTCGTTGACGACTTTCTGCGAATTGGCGTCCGGTTTGTCGATCTTGTTGACCGCCACGATGATCGGAGCGCCGGCCGCCTTGGCGTGCTGGATGCTTTCGATCGTTTGCGGCATGACGCCGTCGTCGGCCGCCACGACCAGCACCACGATGTCGGTGACATTGGCGCCGCGGGTCCGCATGGCGCTGAACGCCGCGTGGCCCGGGGTGTCGAGGAAGGTGACCGCCTGGCCGCTCGCTGTCCGCACCTGATAGGCGCCGATGTGCTGGGTGATGCCGCCGGCCTCGCCCGCGGCCACGTCGGTGGTGCGGAGGGCGTCGAGCAGCGAGGTCTTGCCGTGGTCGACGTGGCCCATGATGGCCACGACCGGCGCGCGCGGCGTGGTCGCCTCGTCGTCGATGGCGTCGGACAGGAAGCCCGTTTCGACGTCGGATTCCGACACCCGCTTGACGGTCATGCCGAACTCGTCGGCCACCAGTTCGGCCGTGTCGGTGTCGATGACGTCGTTGATCTTCATCATCATGCCCTGACGCATCAGGAATTTGATGATGTCGACGCCGCGCACGGCCATCCGGTTGGACAGTTCCTGCACGGTGATGACGTCAGGGATGACCACTTCACGCGCGGTCTTCGGCGCATCGGTGGAGCCGCCCTTGCGCTTTTCCTTCTCGCGTTCGCGAGCACGGCGCACGGAGGCCAGCGAACGCATCCGCTCGGCGGTGTCTCCGTCGCCGGCGACCGACTGGATGGTCAGGCGGCCTTCGCGGCGCTTGGGCTCGCCGCGCGTGCGGCTGACGGCCTTGCCGGCGTCCGAGAAACGCTTGTCGCGATCGTCCTCGGGCTTGGCCGGACGGCCGAAGCCGACGCCCGGGGCGCGGCTGGGACGGGCGACCTCGGCCTGGGCCGGGGGCTGGTTCGGGGCCGGACGACCGCCGGGGCCGGTGCGCGGGCCGCCGGGACGGGCGGCGCCGGGAGCCGGACGCGGGTTCAGGGCCGAATAGCGAACGGGCTCGGCCGGCTTGGCCGGGGCGCCGCCGGGACGGGGCGCCGTGGTCGGACGGTCCGTATAAGACTTCTCACCGCCGCCCATGGCTTCTTCACGCGCCGAGCGGGCGCCGAAGGCCGGACGGTCGATCGGGGCGCGGGCAGGCTGGGCCTTGGGCACGCGCTGGCCGAAATTGACCACCGGACGGGCCGGGGGGGCCGGACGCGGCGCGGGGGCCGGGGTCGGAGCGGGCGTCGGCGCCGGAGCCGCGGCGACCGGAGCGGCCGGGGCCGG
>NZ_JBWKWC010000008.1:0-137354 GCF_059422025.1 Brevundimonas sp. GW821-FHT02A10 | reverse complement strand
CGCATAAGCCATCGCCTTGGCGCCGCCGGCCTTGGCCAGCGTCATCGTGATCGCCGCCGTCAGCGTCGTCTTGCCGTGGTCAACGTGACCAATCGTGCCGATGTTGCAGTGCGGCTTGTTACGTTCGAACTTTTCCTTGGCCATTCTCTTCTCTCCGTCCCCTGAACAGGGGGCTTTAGTCCTAGGTTTTCAGGGGTCCGGACGGAGCGGGCTCCGTCCGGGATTGGTTGGGGTTTAGGCGGAATACTTCTTGATCACTTCGTCGGCGACGTGTTGCGGCACCGGTTCGTAGTGGTCGTACTGCATGGTGAAGGCGGCGCGGCCCTGCGACATGCCGCGCAGCGTGTTCACATAGCCGAACATGTTGGCCAGCGGCACGAAGGCGTTCACGACGGTGGCGTTACCGCGCATGTCCTGACCCTGGATCATGCCGCGACGGCCGTTCAGGTCGCCGATGACCGAACCGAGGTAGTCCTCGGGGGTCACGACCTCAACCGCCATGATCGGCTCGAGCAGCTTGGGCGAACCCTTCTCCTTCAGTTCCCGGAAGGCGGCGCGCGACGCGATTTCGAACGCCAGCACGCTGGAGTCGACGTCGTGGTACTTGCCGTCCGTCAGGGTCGCCTTGAAGTCGATCAGCGGGAAGCCGGCCAGCAGGCCGTTGTCCTTGGCCGAGGTCAGACCCTTTTCGACGCCCGGGATGTACTCCTTGGGCACCGCGCCGCCGACGATCGAGTTCTCGAAAATGAAGCCCGAGCCCGGCTCGCCGGGTTCGAAGGTGATCATGACGCGGGCGAACTGGCCCGTACCGCCGGTCTGCTTCTTGTGGGTGTAGTCGATGTCGACCTTGCGGCCCAGCGATTCACGATAGGCGACCTGCGGCGCGCCGATGTTGGCCTCGACCTTGTAGGTGCGCTTCAGGATGTCGATCTTGATGTCCAGGTGCAGCTCGCCCATCCCCTTCAGGATGGTTTGGCCCGACTCGTGGTCGGTCGAGACGGTGAAGGACGGATCTTCCGAGGCCAGCTTGGCCAGGGCGACGCCCAGCTTCTCCTGGTCGGCCTTCGACTTCGGTTCGACCGAGATTTCGATAACCGGGGCCGGGAATTCCATCTTCTCGAGGATGACGGGCGACTTCAGCGGATCGCACAGGGTGTCGCCGGTGCGGGTTTCCTTGAGGCCGGCCAGGGCGACGATGTCGCCGGCGTAGGCTTCCTTGACGTCTTCACGGTTGTTCGAGTGCATCTGCAGCATGCGGCCGACGCGCTCACGCTTGTCGCGCGAGGAGTTCAGCAGGCTCATGCCCGTTTCCATCTTGCCCGAGTACAGGCGGCAGAAGGTCAGCGAACCGACGAAGGGGTCGTCCATGATCTTGAACGCCAGAACCGACAGGGGCTCATCATCCGAAGCCTTGCGGACAACGGGCTCTTCCGTCTTGAAGTCGATGCCCGGGGTCGGCGGGATGTCCAGCGGCGACGGCAGGTAGTCGACGACGGCGTCGAGCAGGGTCTGCACGCCCTTGTTCTTGAACGCCGAGCCGCACAGGATCGGGTAGAAGGCGCCGGTCAGCACGGCCTTGCGGATGCACTTCTTGAGCACTTCGGTCGAGGGCTCGGTGCCTTCGAGGTAGGCTTCCATGGCTTCGTCGTCGAGCTCGACGGCGTTGTCGATCAGGTACTGACGGGCTTCATTCGCCTTGTCGACCAGGTCGGCCGGGATCGGGCCGACGGTGAAGTTGGCGCCCAGGGCGTCGTTGTCCCAGACGACCGAGTTCATGGCGACGATGTCGACCAGGCCGGTCAGCGAGGATTCCGAACCGATCGGGAACTGGATCGGCACGGCCTTGGCGCCCAGACGGTCGCGGATCGACTGGACCGACGCGTCGAAGTCGGCGCCGATCTTGTCCATCTTGTTGACGTAGACGATGCGCGGCACCGAGTACTTGTCGGCCTGGCGCCAGACGGTTTCGGTCTGCGGCTCAACGCCGGCGTTGCCGTCCAGCACGGTCACGGCGCCGTCGAGGACGCGCAGCGAACGTTCGACTTCGATGGTGAAGTCCACGTGCCCGGGGGTGTCGATGATGTTCAGGCGCTTGCCCTGCCAGAAGGCGGTCGTCGCGGCCGAAGTGATGGTGATGCCGCGCTCTTGTTCCTGGTCCATCCAGTCCATGGTCGCGGCGCCGTCGTGGACTTCGCCGATCTTATGGTTCTTGCCGGTGTAATACAGGATCCGCTCGGTCGTCGTCGTCTTCCCGGCGTCGATGTGCGCCATGATGCCGAAGTTGCGGTAGTCCTCGAGCTTGTGAGTGCGGGCCATGAAAACGTGCCTTGAAGTGAGTTCAGGACGCGAAGGGCGTCCTCGGGAAGATCGTACGGTGTCTGGATAAGCGGGCGCGGGCGATTTAGCTCAAACCGCCCGCGCCGGATAGTCCTAGATAGTCAGCGCCCGGCTCTTACGTAAGAGCCATGACGCTTTGAAGGCGTTTACCAGCGGTAGTGGCTGAAGGCGCGGTTGGCTTCGGCCATCTTGTGGGTGTCTTCGCGCTTCTTGACCGCGGTGCCGCGGTTGTTCGAGGCGTCCAGCAGCTCGGCGGCCAGCTTTTCGGTCATGGTGTTCTCACCACGCTTGCGCGCGGCGTTGACCAGCCAGCGGATGGCCAGGGCGCGGCGACGGTCCGGACGGACCTCGACCGGCACCTGATAGGTGGCGCCGCCGACGCGACGCGAACGGACTTCGACCGACGGCTGAACGTTTTCCAGGGCGGTGTGGAAGGTGACGACGGCTTCGACGTCCTTCTTCTTGTCGGCCAGGATATCGAACGCACCGTAGACGATGTTTTCGGCGACGGCCTTTTTGCCCTCGTACATGACATAGTTCATGAACTTGGTGACGGTCAGATCCTTGTATTTGGGATCCGGCAGGACTTCGCGTTTCTGGGCGCGGTGACGACGGGACATGGGCTGGGCCTCTTAAATCGGTATCGGAAAGCCGGATGGAACCGGCTGAATCTGGAAGGTCGGCGGGACGTCTTACTTCGGACGCTTGGTGCCGTAGTGCGAACGGCGCTGCTTGCGGTCCTTGACGCCTTGCGTATCGAGCACGCCGCGCAGGATGTGGTAGCGAACGCCGGGCAAGTCCTTCACGCGGCCGCCGCGGATCAGAACAACCGAGTGTTCCTGCAGGTTGTGGCCTTCGCCGGGGATGTAGCACACGGCTTCGTAGCCGGACTTGGCCAGACGGACCTTGGCGACCTTACGCAGAGCCGAGTTCGGCTTCTTCGGGGTCGTCGTATAGACGCGGGTGCAAACGCCGCGGCGCTGGGGCGAACCCTCCAGGGCCGGCACCTTGTTGCGCACGGGCTTGGGCTTGCGGGGCTTGCGGATCAGTTGGTTGATCGTAGGCATTTAACTCGTCTCGACTTCTGATGGAGGCGTGTGCCTGTCGGCCGGGGCGCCTCATGTCCTTCTTTTGAACGAGGCCGGCTGGCCTCGCCCGGGGTCTTTGAGGTGAGACCGTCGAACCAAACGAAAAAACCGGAACGCGCGCTTTGGGCGTTCCGGCGGGCACAGCCCGTCCGTTCGATTGTCACGATCCCGGCGAGGGAAGAATCCCCCATGCCTCGAAAGTCCGGCGCGTATATGCGCCCGGGGGGCTCAGGTCAAGCGGAGCCTGTCGGATCCCGGAGTATGGGCATCCGGAGCCGCCCTCACAATGGCCAAGCTCGGCCCCAATACGGCCACCCTGCCCGTCTCATCTTCGGTTGAGCGGAGGGCGGATGACGGATCAGGCGTTGCATTGGCCCGGACGACGGCGTGGGTCCTCCGGACGTCGCACGGCCATGGTTCCGATCGCCGTGGTCGGGTCGGTCGCCTTCCATGCCCTCGTCATCGGCTATCTCGCCCTGCGGGCCCTGTCGGACCAGGATCCAGGTCGGGACGGCCCCATCGAGGATCCGCTCTTTCCTGACATCATGCTGGTGGAACTGATCCCCTTCACCGCGAAAGACGGTCGCCTTGTCCGGGTCAATCGGCTGGATCCGGACAGGGCCATGCCCCTGCCCTCTGTCCAGGCCGGGCTGTCCCCGGCCTTCCATCCGCCAGAGCCAGGCCGACACCCCCTGCCTCACGACGCCGCCCCGGATTCCGCGGTGGAGGCCGCCGCCCGGAGGGAGGCGTCTCGCCCCGGCACGGCGCTTCGGCCTGCCGGTCCGTGGGGCGGCGACGTCTGCCGGGACCTGAGCAACCTCCGCGCCTGGCTGGCCGCCAACTGTCAGGATCGCGCCCCGCCGCCGCAGATCGAGGCGCGAGGCTCGCCTCCCCTCGCCGAAGCCCGGAGCATCGGCCAGCGCCGGCTGAACGCCTCGGAACAGCGCCGCGAGAACGGCTTCGCCCGACAGGCCGCCGCCAATGAGGCCTGGCGATCCTATCGCCGCGAGGACGGCGCCTACCCAGGCCTGATGTCCATGCTGAGGGACCAGTGACCCCCGCCGTCAGTTCGCCACGGTTTGACGGTCCTGTGCCGCTCCGAAGCGGGGTGTGATGGTCGACGCAAGCCTATTGAACGGACTGGGCCGGCGCCCCGAGGTCCGCCGCCGCGCCGTCATTCTCGTCGGCTCGGTCTCGCTTCACGCCCTGGTGCTCGGCCTGATCGGCGTGGGCCTGCTGGAGACCCGGCCTGAGCAGACCGTCGTCGATGACCGGGCTGTCTATGTCGAGATGGAGCCCCGCCCCCTGCTGGACGGCGAGACCGCCCGGGTTCCGCGTTCGGCGCCGGCCCGGCCTGCGGACGCCCCTCCCCTGACGCGGTCGCTGAGCCGTCTGTTCGCCCCGCCCAGGCTGAAGCACGAAGACGAAGACCGACCGTCCATGCCCTCGCCGCGCGCGCCGGGCGCCCCGGCCGCCGGCGCCCCTGCTCCGCCCGGCGAAGCCAACCCCTGGAGCTACCGCCCCGAAAGCCTGAGCGCCGCCGTCGGCCGGACCCTGCGCCTCAGCCCAGGCGGCTGCCGCACCATGGACGGCCATCTGGGCGAGACCGAACAGGCGATCTGCGACGAGCGGTTCAACGCGGACGCCGCCGAGGCCGGCCGTCGCCACCCGCCCGGCGCCCGCACCCTGACGCCCAGCGAGCAACGGCGTCAGGACGCCTTCGCCGCCGAGGGGCGCCGCGCGCTGGAACAGTACGAGGCCCGACGCGCCCCGCTGGGGTCCGGCGGCGGCAACGTCAAGTCGGGCGAATGCCCGGGCGGCAATCTGGGGATCGGTTGCGCGGGCTCCTTCCTCGATCCGTCGATGCGCGAGGGCGCGACCAGCACCATCCGTCAGGGCGGCAACAAGGCCCCCGGCGACCAGCACCGCCCCCTGCCCGGCCACGAGCGGTAGCCGCCGGGCGCGCTCAAGCCGCGAGAGACCGCGTCGCGAGCGGTAGCGCCAAAAGAAAAAGGGCGGCCCCGTCGCCGGGGCCGCCCTCGTTCAATTCAGCAGGGCTGAAGCGATTACTCGCTTTCGGCCAGCTCCAGCTGCAGGTCTTCCGGAAGCGGCTCGACGTTGGCTTCGCGCGTCGAGGTCAGCAGGGCGTCGCGTTCGTTGGCGACCTTCTGCAGCGACCGGAGGTAGGCGCCGGTGCCGGCCGGGATCAGACGGCCGACGATGACGTTTTCCTTCAGGCCTTCCAGCGTGTCCTTCTTGCCGTTGACCGAAGCGTCGGTGAGGACGCGGGTCGTTTCCTGGAAGGACGCCGCCGAGATGAAGCTGCGGGTCTGCAGCGACGCCTTGGTGATGCCCAGCAGGACCGGCTGGGTGGTGGCGATACGGCCGCCACGCTTTTCGACCTTCTCGTTTTCGAGCACGGCTTCCGCCACTTCGACCGTGTCGCCACGGATCAGGGTGGTTTCGCCCGAGTCGATGATCTCGACCTTCTGCAGCATCTGGCGAACGATCACCTCGATGTGCTTGTCGTTGATCGGCACGCCCTGCAGTCGGTAGACCTCCTGCACTTCGTTCACGAGATACTCGGCCAGCGCCTCGACGCCCTGGATGCGCAGCAGGTCGTGCGGATCCGGGTTGCCGTCGATGATGTAGTCGCCCTTCTGGATCAGATCGCCGTCGTGGACGGAGATGTGTTTGCCCTTCGGGATCAGGAACTCGACGGGTTCGCCCTGGTTGCCATCGGCATCCGGCTCCGGCGTGATCTTGATGCGGCGCTTGTTCTTGTAGTCGCGACCGAATTCAACGCGGCCATCCATTTCGGCGATGACGGCGCAGTCCTTCGGACGGCGGGCTTCGAACAGTTCGGCGACGCGCGGCAGACCGCCGGTGATGTCGCGGGTCTTGGCGCCTTCTGTCGGGATACGGGCGAGGATTTCGCCCGGCTTGACGTTGTCGCCGTTGGCCACGGAGAGAATGGCGCCGACGGGCAGCAGGTAACGGGCGTCAGAGCCCGAGGCCAGCTTGGCGTAGGCGTCGCCGACGGTGACGCCCATGGCCGGACGCAGGTCCGAACCGCGGGGCGACGCGCGCCAGTCGATGACGACGCGCTGGGCGATGCCCGTCGCTTCGTCGGTCTCTTCCTTGAACGACAGGCCTTCCGTCAGGTCCTCGAAGCGGACGACGCCGCCGACTTCAGTCAGGATGGGGGTGGTGTAGGGGTCCCACTCCGCCAGACGCTGGTTCTTCTTGACCTCTTCGCCGTCCTTGACGCGCAGACGACCGCCGTACGGGATCTTGTAGCTTTCGCGATCCTTGCCATCGACCATGACGGTGACGATGACGTTGCGGCTCATCGACACCAGGTCGCCGTGGGCGGCGGTGACGGTCGGGCCCGCGACCTTGATCACACCGGCGTTGGTCGCCTCGTAGAACGAGGTTTCCGCCACCTGGGCCGTACCGCCGATGTGGAAGGTCCGCATCGTCAGCTGGGTGCCCGGCTCGCCGATCGATTGCGCCGCGATGACGCCGACGGCTTCGCCGATGTTGACGTTGGTGCCGCGCGCCAGGTCGCGGCCGTAGCACATGCCGCAGATGCCGGCTTCGGCTTCACAGGTCAGGGCCGAACGGACCTTGACCGACTGGACGCCCTCGCGGTCGATGACCTCGACCACGTCCTCCACCAGATAGGTGTCGGCGGGGAACAGGACGGTGTCCGTGCCCGGAGCCTTGATGTCCTCGGCGTTGTAGCGGCCCAGGACGCGTTGACCCAGCGAGACCAGGACGTCGCCGCCTTCGACCACGGCGCGCAGGGTGATGCCCCGCGTGGAGCCGCAATCGTCCTCGGTGACGATCGAGTCCTGCGCAACGTCCACCAGACGGCGGGTCAGGTAACCCGAGTTGGCGGTCTTCAGCGCGGTGTCGGCCAGACCCTTACGGGCGCCGTGGGTGGAGTTGAAGTACTCCAGAACGGTCAGGCCTTCCTTGAAGTTCGAGACGATCGGGGTCTCGATGATCTCGCCGGACGGCTTGGCCATCAGGCCGCGCATCCCGCCGAGCTGCTTCATCTGGGCCTGCGAACCACGGGCACCGGAGTTGGCCATCATGTAGACCGAGTTGATCTCGGCGGTACGACCCGAGGCCAGGACGCGCGGCTGCGCGATCTCGCCCATCATCTCGTCGGCGACCTTGTCCGTGGCCTTGGCCCAGGCGTCGACGACCTTGTTGTACTTCTCACCCTTGGTGATCAGGCCGTCGGCGTACTGCTGCTCGTATTCCTCGACCAGGGTGCGCGTTTCGGCGACCAGTTGGGCCTTCTTCGCCGGAATGACGATGTCGTCCTTGCCGAAGGAAATGCCGGCCTTGGCCGCTTCCTTGAAGCCGAGGCCCATCATCTGGTCGGCAAAGATCACCGTCGCCTTCTGACCGCAGTGGCGATAGACCACGTCGATCAGGTTGCCGATTTCCTTCTTGGTGAGGTTCTTCTCGAGCAGGCGATAGCCGACGTTCGGGTTCTTGGGCAGCAGGGCGCCGAGCTTCATGCGGCCCGGGGTCGAGTCGATCACCTTGGTGATCTCGTTGCCGTCCTTGTCTTCCTCGGTCCAGCGCGCCTTGATGCGGGTGTGCAGAGTCACCACGCCGGCGTCGAGCGCCGCGTCGATCTCGCCCATGTTGGCGAACAGCTTGCCTTCACCCGGCTCACCGTCCTTGACCAGCGAGATGTAGTACAGGCCCAGGACGATGTCCTGCGACGGCACGATGATCGGCTTGCCGTTGGCGGGCGACAGGATGTTGTTCGTCGACATCATCAGGACGCGCGCTTCGAGTTGCGCTTCCAGCGACAGCGGCACGTGAACGGCCATCTGGTCGCCGTCGAAGTCGGCGTTGAACGCGGCGCAGACCAGCGGGTGCAGCTGGATGGCCTTGCCCTCGATCAGCTTCGGCTCGAACGCCTGGATGCCCAGACGGTGAAGCGTCGGCGCGCGGTTCAGCATGACCGGGTGCTCGCGGATCACCTCTTCGAGGATATCCCACACCTGGGGTTGCTCGCGCTCGACCATGCGCTTGGACTGCTTGACGGTGCCCGACAGGCCCTTGGCGTCCAGGCGCGCATAGATGAACGGCTTGAACAGCTCGAGCGCCATCTTCTTCGGCAGGCCGCACTCGTGCAGCTTCAGGTCCGGACCGACCACGATGACCGAACGGCCCGAGTAGTCGACGCGCTTGCCCAGAAGGTTCTGACGGAAGCGGCCCTGCTTGCCCTTCAGCATGTCGGCGAGCGACTTCAGCGGACGCTTGTTGGCGCCCGTGATCACGCGGCCGCGACGACCGTTGTCGAACAGGGCGTCGACCGATTCCTGCAGCATCCGCTTTTCGTTGCGGATGATGATGTCCGGCGCGCGGAGCTCCATCAGGCGCTTCAGGCGGTTGTTCCGGTTGATCACGCGGCGGTACAGGTCGTTCAGGTCGGAGGTCGCGAAACGACCGCCGTCCAGCGGCACCAGCGGGCGCAGTTCCGGCGGGATGACCGGAACGACCGTCAGGATCATCCACTCGGGCTTGTTGCCGCTTTCGAGGAAGGCCTCGATCAGCTTCAGGCGCTTGGAGGCCTTCTTGGCCTTCATTTCCGAGGGGCTGTCGGCCAGCTCGCCGCGGTGACGCTCGGCTTCGGCGTTGAGGTCGATGCCCATCAGCAGGTTGCGCACGGCCTCGGCGCCGATCTCGGCGGTGAAGCCGTCATCGCCGAACTCGTCCTGGTAGCGGTAGAACTCGTCTTCCGTCAGCAGCTGGTTCTGCTTCAGCGGGGTCAGGCCCGGCTCGGTGACGATGTAGTTTTCGAAGTAGAGCACGCGCTCCACGTCCTTCAGCGCCATGTCCAGCATCAGCGAGATGCGCGACGGCAGCGACTTCAGGAACCAGATGTGGGCGACCGGCGAGGCCAGCTCGATGTGGCCCATGCGCTCGCGACGGACGCGGGCCAGGGTGACTTCGACGCCGCACTTCTCGCAGATGATGCCCTTGTACTTCATGCGCTTGTACTTGCCGCACAGGCATTCGTAGTCCTTGGTCGGGCCAAAGATACGGGCGCAGAACAGGCCGTCACGCTCGGGCTTGAACGTGCGGTAGTTGATGGTTTCGGGCTTCTTGATCTCGCCGAACGACCACGAGCGGATCTTCTCCGGCGAGGCCAGGGCGATCTTGATCTGGTCGAAGGTCGGGGTGACCGGGACCGCATTGAAGATGTTCAGGACTTCCTGGTTCATCTTGATTCCTTCTGCAGCGGGGAGCTGCCTAAAATTCGAAAAGTGGAGAGAGCGACGGCCCCCTCCCCGCTTTCACGGGGAGGGGTGGTTCCGATCAGCTGTTCTCCAGCTCCACGTTCAGACCCAGCGAACGCATTTCCTTGATGAGAACGTTGAAGCTCTCGGGAATGCCGGCCTCGAAGCTGTCGTCGCCGCGGACGATGGCCTCGTAGACCTTGGTCCGGCCGGCCACGTCGTCGGACTTCACCGTCAGCATTTCCTGCAGGGTGTAGGCGGCGCCGTAGGCTTCCAGAGCCCAGACCTCCATTTCCCCGAAGCGCTGACCGCCGAACTGCGCCTTGCCGCCCAGCGGCTGCTGGGTGACGAGCGAGTACGGGCCGATGGAGCGGGCGTGGATCTTGTCGTCGACCAGGTGGTGCAGCTTCAGCATGTAGATGTAGCCGACCGTGACCGGACGCTTGAACTGCTCGCCGGTCTGACCGTCATAGACGATCGACTGGCCCGAACGCTCCAGACCGGCCGATTCCAGCAGGTCCTCGATGTCCGAGATGTGCGCGCCGTCGAACACCGGAGTGGCGAACGGAACACCCTTCGAGAGGTTCTTCGACAGTTCGATCAGATCCTCCTCGTCTTCCGGCAGCGGGGTGTCCGCGCCGTAGATTTCGGTCAGACGCTCGACGAGCGCCTGCTTCTGACCGCCTTGTTGCCAGGCTTCCAGCAGACCCGCGATCTGACGACCGAGGCCCGCGGCCGCCCAACCCAGGTGGGTTTCGAAGATCTGGCCGATGTTCATGCGCGACGGCACGCCCAGCGGGTTCAGAACGACGTCGACGGACGTGCCGTCGGCCAGGTGAGGCATGTCCTCGATCGGAAGGATCTTGGAGATGACGCCCTTGTTGCCGTGACGGCCGGCCATCTTGTCGCCCGGTTGAAGCTTGCGCTTCACGGCGACGAAGACCTTGACCATCTTCATCACGCCCGGGGGCAGTTCGTCGCCGCGTTGCAGCTTCTCGACCTTGTCTTCGAAGCGACGGTCCAGCGCCTTGCGAGCGCCTTCGAACTGGGCCTTCATGGCTTCCAGCTCGCCCATCGCCTTCTCGTCGTCGAGAGCGATCTGCCACCACAGGCCGCGCGAGAGCTCGCCCAGCTTGTCTTCGGTGACTTCACCGCGGCCCAGGCCCTTCGGACCCGAGGTCGCGTTCTTGCCCAGCAGCAGGGGCTTCAGGCGGCCGTAGACGTTGCGTTCCAGGATCGCGAGCTCATCGTCGCGGTCCTTGCCGAGGCGTTCGATTTCCGAACGTTCGATCGACATGGCGCGCTCGTCCTTGTCGACGCCGTGGCGGTTGAAGACGCGAACGTCGACGACCGTGCCGGCGACGCCGGGCGGCAGGCGCAGGGAGGTGTCACGCACGTCCGAGGCCTTTTCGCCGAAGATGGCGCGCAGCAGCTTCTCTTCGGGGGTCATCGGGCTTTCGCCCTTCGGAGTGACCTTGCCGCAGAGGATGTCGCCCGGCTGGACTTCGGCGCCGATGGCCACGATGCCCGCTTCGTCGAGGTTGCGCAGGGCTTCCTCGCCGACGTTGGGGATGTCGCGGGTGATTTCTTCCGGCCCAAGCTTGGTGTCGCGGGCCATCACTTCGAACTCGTCGATGTGGATCGAGGTGAACACGTCGTCGCGGACGATGCGCTCGCTGATCAGGATCGAGTCTTCGAAGTTGTAGCCGTTCCAGGGCATGAAGGCGACGAGGGCGTTGCGGCCCAGGGCCAGATCGCCCAGGTCCGTCGACGGACCGTCGGCGATGACGTCGCCGGTCTTCACTTCATCGCCCACGCGCACGATCGGGCGCTGGTTGATGCAGGTCGACTGGTTCGAACGCTGGAATTTGGACAGGCGGTAGATGTCGACGCCCGAGCGGGCGGCTTCCAGTTCGCCGGTGGCGCGCACAACGATACGCGTGCCGTCGATCTGTTCAACCACGCCGTCGCGGCGGGCGATGACCACGGCGCCCGAGTCACGGGCCACGACCGCTTCCATGCCGGTGCCGACCAGCGGCGCGTCCGACTGCACCAGAGGCACGGCCTGACGTTGCATGTTGGCGCCCATCAGTGCGCGGTTGGCGTCGTCGTTTTCCAGGAACGGGATCAGGGCGGCGGCGACCGAAACGACCTGTTTCGGCGACACGTCCATCATGTCGACGTCGGCCTTGATCAGCAGCTGGGATTCACCGTTGATCCGGCCGGGGACCAGATCGTCGACGATTTCACCGTCCTTGAGGGCGATGTTCGCCTGGGCGATCGTGTACTTCGACTCCTCCATGGCCGAGATGTAGACCACCTCGCCCTGGGCCTTGCCGTCCTTCACGCGACGGTACGGGCTCTCGATGAAACCGTACTTGTTGACGCGGGCGTGGGTGGCCAGGGAGTTGATCAGACCGATGTTCGGGCCTTCCGGCGTTTCGATCGGGCAGATGCGGCCGTAGTGGGTCGGGTGGACGTCGCGGACTTCGAAGCCCGCGCGCTCACGCGTCAGACCGCCCGGGCCAAGCGCCGAAAGGCGACGCTTGTGGGTGATTTCCGACAGCGGGTTCGTCTGGTCCATGAACTGCGACAGCTGCGACGAGCCGAAGAACTCGCGGACCGAGGCGGCGGCCGGCTTGGCGTTGATCAGGTCGTGCGGCATGACGGTGTCGATATCGACCGACGACATGCGCTCCTTGATCGCGCGTTCCATGCGCAGCAGGCCGACGCGGTACTGGTTTTCCAGCAGCTCGCCCACCGAACGGACCCGGCGGTTGCCGAGGTTGTCGATGTCGTCGATCTCGCCCTTGCCGTCCTTCAGGCCGACGAGGATCTGCAGGACCTTCAGGACGTCGTCCTTCTGGAGCACGCGGATTTCGTCCGAAACCTCGGGGGTTTCCAGACGCATGTTCATCTTCACCCGGCCCACGGCCGACAGGTCATAGCGTTCTGCATCGAAGAACAGCGACTGGAACATGGCCTCGGCGGCTTCCGGGGTCGGCGGCTCACCCGGGCGCATCACGCGGTAGACGTCGAACAGGGCGTCCTCGCGGCCCGTGTTCTTGTCGACCCGCAGGGTGTTGCGGACGTAGGCGCCGACCGTCACGTGGTCGATGTCCAGCACGTCGATGGTGGTGAAGCCCTTGCCTTCCAGCAGTTCGATGGTCGGGGCGTCCAGCTCGTCGCCGGCCTCGGCATAGATCTCGCCGGTTTCGTAGTTGACGGCGTCGGCCGCCAGGTAACGGGTGACCAGGGCGTCAGCAGCCAGCGACAGCGACTTCAGGCCGCCGTCCTGCAGCTTCTTGGCAGCGCGGGCGCTGATCTTGTGACCGGCTTGCGCGACCACTTCGCCGGTGTCGGCGTCGATCAGGTCGAACTCCGGCTTCACGCCGCGCCAGCGCTCGGGCTTGTAGGGGGTGACCCAGCCTTCGCCGCGCTTCTCGTAGGGAACGGTCTCGTAGAAGGTACGCAGGATCTCCTCGCCGTCCATGCCCAGGGCATAGAGGAAGGTGGTCGCCGGCAGCTTGCGGCGACGGTCGATACGCACATAGACCACGTCCTTGGCGTCGAACTCGAAGTCCAGCCACGAGCCGCGGTACGGGATCACGCGGGCGGCGAACAGCAGCTTGCCCGACGAGTGGGTCTTGCCCTTGTCGTGGTCGAAGAACACGCCCGGCGAACGGTGCATCTGCGAGACGATCACGCGCTCGGTGCCGTTGACGATGAACGTGCCCTTGTCCGTCATCAGGGGGATGTCCCCCATATAGACGTCCTGTTCCTTGATGTCCTTGACCGAGCGGGCGCCGGTCTCTTCGTCCGCTTCAAAGACGATCAGACGCAGCTTGACCTTCAGCGGAGCCGCGAAGGTCATGTCGCGCTGGATGCATTCCTCGACGTCGTACTTGGGCTCCTCGAACTCGTAGGAGACGTATTCCAGAACGGCGCGTTCGTTGAAGTCCTTGATCGGGAACACCGACTTGAAGACCGCCTCGATGCCCTGGTCCTTGCGGACGCCGGCGCGGACTTCGCGCTGCAGGAACTGCTCGTAGGAGGCGCGCTGAACCTCGATCAGGTTCGGCATCGCGACCGCTTCGGGGATCCGCCCGAAGGATTTGCGAATGCGCTTTTTACCGGTGAAGGTGGTGGCCGACGCGATCTGACCGTTGATGGTGAGACCGTTGAGGACGTCTGTCATTCAGTGTTTCCCAATCCTGGCAGCGTGACCTGCCGGAGAAATGCAGTGGCACGACACGCTTTTCAGCGGCCGCGCGTTTCGGTTTCGGCCTCCACCCTCGGACCCCGAAAGGTCCAGGAGGCCTGAAATCTATGGGCTCCCTGGGATAGGAGCCGCACCTTCGCTCGGTCGGAGGGCGACGGACCGGGCCTCGGCGCTTTCGCGCAGACTCAATTGAGCTGTTGCGGAACGCGGACATATACTCGCTTTTCCGACGAAATAAAGGCCGGTCCACAAGGAATTATGCTGTCCTTCGGATTCCCGCTTTTCACCCGCCCGAAAGCCTGCCAGCCGCGCTCGCTCCAGATAGGAATGAGCCCCGCATAGCGCCACTTTTCGGCGCGCCGGGACCCTGCTAGCGTCGCCGTATGACCCGTATCGCCCTCGCCGCCGCCCTCGTCCTGTCCGCCGCGACCCTGTCGGCCTGCGCCGCTACCGTGCCGCCCGTCATCCTGGCCGCCGCGCCGAGCGATGCGGCGTCCTGGGTTCCGGCCCAGCGCGCCTATCTGGCCTGGAACCTGACCAACCGCGGCTGGAACGTCACCCCCTCGGGCCTGCAGTACAGGCGCGTCGGCCGCGCCTTCCCCAAGGCCGCCCAGCCGCTGACGACCGACACCGTGCGCGTCCACTATCGTGGCACGCTCATCAACGGGACCGAGTTCGACAGCTCCTATTCGCGCAACGAGCCGGCCTCCTTCCCCCTGAACCGCGTCATCAAGGGCTGGACCGAGGGCGTGGCCCTGATGCACGTCGGCGAGACCTATGACTTCGTCATCCCCGCCAACCTGGCCTATGCCGGGCGCCGCATGGGCAACGACATTCCGGCGGAATCCACCCTGCTGTTCCGGGTCCAGCTGCTGGCCGTGAACCCCTAAGTCAACCGCCCTCTACAAGGCATCACCGCTCGTCCGCGAGCCTGCGACCGCACGCGCGCCCACACAACCTATGGGAGTCTATTTACTCCGTAATTGATGCATAGATTGTTTTCGATTCCGCCCGACAACCTCCCGTCCGATCCTGTTTCTGGACGAGGAGGCCTTCGCCATGGGCAAGCCGGGACTTTTGCTGACGACCGCGCTGATCCTGGTGGGCGGCGACCTGACCCATGCCCGGACGCCCCTCCAGCACGCCGGGCCCGAGCGTACCCCTACCCCTGATGCGCCCGAGGGTCGGGTCGCCGCCCCGCCCGAAGGCTTCCTCGTCCTCTGCGAACGCGATCCCTCCGAATGCCGTGAATCCGGCGAGGAGGACGGTCACGACGACGACGCCATCCGCAAGGAGGCGCACGCCATCGAATGGCGCGACGCCTTCGGCGGCCCGGCCTCCGCCGCCTTCCCGCCCGGCGCAACCGGCGCCCCCGCGGCAGGGGTCCCGCCGATCCACCTGCCCTCCCCGGCCGGAGGCGCGGCCCTGACCCCGACCGGGGCCCTGGTCATGACCGCTGAGCGCTGGAGCCTGGTGGACCACGTCAACCAGTCGGTGAACCGCGCCGTCCAGATGGAGAGCGATCAGGCCCAGTACGGCCAGGCAGACTACTGGAACGTCCAGTCCGGCCGCGACGAGCATGGCGACTGCGAGGACTACGCCCTGACCAAACGACATCAGCTGATCGCGGTGGGCATTCCGCCCGAGGTCCTGTCCTTCGGCATCGTCCGCACGCCGTGGAACGAGCTGCATGCCGTGCTCATCTTGACCACCGACCAGGGCGACATGATCCTCGACAACCTCAGCGCCTGGATCCTGCACTGGGACCAGACCGGCTATCGCTGGGTCGAACGTCAGACGCCCGGCCAGCCATTCGACTGGCGCACGGTGGAAGCCTCCTAGGTCAGAGGCGTCCATTCCTCATCGGCCGGCAAGGGCGCGAACAGGGCCTCGACCGTGGCGTCCGACACCCCGTCCAGCGTCGCCGGCGACCATTGTGGCGCATTGTCCTTGTCGACCACGACAGCGCGGACGCCCTCCTGGAAGTCGTGGGTCCGGACGATCCGCCCGCCCAGCCGGTATTCCATGGCCATGTTGTCGGCGAAGTCGGTCAGGGTCGCCCCCGTCCGCACCTGTTTCAGCGCTGCCTTCATCGAGGTCGGCGACTTGGTCTTCAGCGTCGCCAGCTGCGCCTGCGCCCAGTCCGACCCGTCCGCCTCCAGCGCTTCAAAGATCGCCTCGACCGTGTCGTGAGCAAACAGCCGGTCGATCGCCTCGCGGTCGATCGTCGCCGGCCCCGGGTCGGCCGAGCGATGGTTCGCCGCCGCCTCCGCCGGCTCGACCCCGCCCATCAGATCGGCCTTCAGGGCCATGACGTTCGCGGACGGCACGAAATGGGTGTGGATCCCCAGGGCCACCGTGTCCGCCGCCTTCAGCCGCGCCCCGGTCAGGGCCAGCCAGACGCCCGTCTGCCCCGGCAGCCGCGACAGGAACCAGCCGCCGCCGACATCCGGGAACAGGCCGATGCCCGTCTCCGGCATCGCATAGGTCGTCCGTTCGGTCGCGACCCGCACCGAAGCCGGCTCCGAGATGCCCACGCCCCCGCCCATGACGATGCCGTCCACCACCGCCGTGATCGGCTTGGGGTATTCGAACATCAGATGGTTCAGCCGGTACTCGGTCTTGAAGAAGGCCCTGGCCTCCGAGGCATCCCCCGCCCCGCTCTCGGCGATCATGCGGATATCGCCCCCGGCGCAGAAGCCGCGCTCGCCCGAATGGTCGATCAGCACCCCGACCACCTCCGGATCGTCGCGCCACGCCGTCAGGGCCTCGATCATCGCCTCGCACATCGCCTTGTTCAGCGCGTGCAGGGCCTTTGGCCGGTTCAGGGTGATCCGCCCCACGGCGCCGTCGATACGGGTCAGGACTTCGGCTTCGGACATCGGATTCTCCCGCGACGGTCTGGCGTGGGTGATAGGCAGCCCCGTCGCCCGCGTCGAGCCGCGTCGCCGCAATCCCCGCCTGCGCTTTCGCGGCGCCCTCTCCTCAGGACTTCGGCGTCACCGTCAGCTTGTAGGGAATGAACAGCGACAGCTCGAGCGGCCCCGACTGGATCCAGGTCACCCGGTTCTCCAGCCCCTCGGCCTGAACTCCGTACCCGTCGCCGAAAGCCTGCGCCGTCGTGCGCGCGTCCTCCGCCATCAGGGCGAGGATCGGCGTGCGGTACTGGGCCGGATTCAGGATCGACAGCTGCCAGTCGCCGGTGATGTTGATCAGGGTCCGGCCCGACTTGGGCGCGCTCGCCACGAACCGTTCGATCCGCCCCGAGGCCCCGTCCATGGTGTCGTTCGGCAGGATGGGCGTCTTGACGATCAGGGAGGCGGTCGAGGTGTCGGACCGGTTGCCGTCGACACCCAGGGTCAGGGTGCTGACCATGTCCTCGGTCAGGGGCGTCAGGGCGCCGTCCACCTCGATGCTCAGGTCGATGTCGGCCTGTCGCGCCGCCGCCCGCGCCAGACCGCGCAGGGTCTCGATCAGTTCGGCGCGCCTCTGGGCCGCGTCCCGCGTATCGCCCACAGCGCGGATCTCGACGATCAGATTGTCGGCGCGGCGATTCAGCCGGACGGCCGGGATCTGGTCGGGATCCCACTCCCGGACCCGCGAGCCCGTGACCACGATCTCTTCCACCCCTCCGGATTGGGCGGAAGCGGGCGTCCCGGCGGACGCTCCAAGGGCCAGGATGACGGCGGCGACGGCGGCGGCGTTCTTGATCATTGGTGGTTCCTCCCACCCAAGATTGACCACCGATCCGCCAGACTGTCACCAGTCCCTTCTCTTTGCAGGGGCGCGACGGTTGGTCTAAGCCGCGCCCATGACCCTGCCCTTCATGCCCGCCGCCTTCCCCATGGCCCGTCCCCGCCGTCTGCGCAGCAGCCCCTGGGTGCGACGACTGGTCGCCGAGACCACGCTGACGCCGTCGGACCTGATCTGGCCGCTGATCGTCCATGACGGCGCCGAGGACCGCGTGCCGGTCCCCTCCATGCCCGGCGTCTTCCGCCTGTCGCCGAAAGCCGCGGCCGCCGCCGCCGTCGAGGCCCGCGATCTGGGCATCCCGATGGTCGCCCTCTTCCCCAATGTCGACGCCGCGACCAAGGACGCGACCGGAACCGGCGCCACCGACCCCGACGGCCTGATCCCCGACTGCATCAAGGCCATCAAGGACGCCGCGCCCGGGATCGGCGTCATGTGCGACGTGGCGCTCGACTGCTACACCGACCACGGCCACGACGGGGTGGTCGAGGACGGCCGCATCCTCAACGACGCCTCCCTCGACCGGCTCGCCGAACAGGCCTTCATCCAGGCCCACGCCGGCGCCGACGTCGTCGCCCCGTCGGACATGATGGACGGCCGCGTCCAGGCCATCCGCGAGGCGCTGGAGGCCAACGGCTTCCACGACACCCTGATCCTCTCCTACGCCGCCAAATTCGCCTCGGCCTTCTATGGCCCGTACCGCGACGCGGTCGGCTCGGCGAAGATGCTGACCGGCGACAAGAAGACCTATCAGATGGACTACGCCAACTCCGACGAGGCCCTGAAGGAGGTCGCGATGGACATCTCCGAAGGCGCCGACGCCGTCATGGTCAAGCCCGGCATGCCCTATCTCGACATCGTCCGCCGCGTGCACGAGACGTTCAAAATTCCGACCTTCGCCTATCAGGTGTCGGGCGAATATTCGATGATGCAGGCCTCCATCGCCAACGGCTGGCTGGACCATGACCGCGCCATCCTCGAGACCCTGCACGGCTTCAAGCGCGCGGGCTGCGCCGGCGTCCTCACCTATTTCGCCCCGCAGGCGGCGCGGCTGCTGGGCTGACGCCCCAATCTCCGCTTGACCTCGCCGACCCTCGTTCCGCAAATGCTTAACGAACAGGCAGGTGGGGATCGGCATGGGCTTTCTTTGGTTTGGGCGGAAGAAGCCGTCGCGTGTGCCGGCTCCTCCACCGGTCTCGCTGGACTTCGCCGCCTCGCCTGACCTCGAGGTCGCCGCCGCCGGGGCCGTGGCCGCCGCGGCCGCCGTCCTGACCCCACATCACCATGGTCCGACGCCCGACGAGGCCCTGCAGATGCTGCGCGACGGAAACGCCGCCTTCCTGTCCGGCGCCTCCAGCCTCGGCCACGTCACCGCCCACGATCTGGACGCACTTCAGGGCGGCCAGAAGCCCATCGCCACCATCGTCGGCTGCGCCGACAGCCGCACCCCGCCGACCATCCTGTTCAACCAGGGTCTGGGCAAGCTCTTCATCATCCGGGTGGCCGGCAACACCGTCGACCGGCGCGGTCTGTCGTCCATCGTCTATGCGGTGAAGCACCTGAGCTGCCCGCTGGTCGTCGTCATGGGTCATACCGGCTGCGGCGCGGTCGCCGCCGCCGAGGCCGTGGTCGACGGCAAGGCCGAGCTGGATCCCTCGCTGGAGGAGATGATCGTCCCCATCCTGCCCGCCGTCCTGTCGGCCCGGAAGATCGGCGGTCACGACCTGGCCCGCCTGGCGGTCGAGGAGAACGCCCGCCGCGTCGTCGCCCGCCTCCTGACCGCCGACACCGCCCTGGCCCACGCGGTCGAAGCCGGAACCATCAAGATCGTCGCCGCCGTCAAGGACATGGTCACCGGCCGCGTCGACTTCCTCGACCTGCCCGACAGTCCGCCCACCTCCGAAGTCCACGGACACGCCTGACGGGTTTTCCGGCTCCGCTTTCGCCATTTCTTCATTCCCCTCGGCCACAACGTCAGGCGGAGGGACTTGAAACGTGGCCGCTGTTGCGTGTTTGCGAGTACTGCTGGACGGCAACCGGACAGATGTGCCGGCGGACCAGCTCGGCCCGCTGGTCGCCAAATACGCCAATATCTTCCTTGAGGTGCGCTGGGTTCACCCGCGCCACTACGACCAGCTGACCCCCTATGCCTATCTGCTCGGCGACCCCGGGGCGGAGGAACTCGACACCGTCGAACTGGCCCATCTGTCGCAGGAGCTTCAGGCCAAGCTGTTCGGCACGGGCATCGAGGACGCGGTCAAACTCGTTCTGTTCGAGGGCGACGACGAGGCCATCGACACCTTTGCCAACTGGTCGGCCGAGGCCGTTCTGGACGCCATGGAGGACCCGAGCCGTCTTCCGCAGGGCGGCCTGCTGCGCCGCATCGCCGCCGACGGCTCCCTGATCGAGGTCCCCGAGCATCCTGAGAACGCCGAGACCGCCGACGCCTTCCGCTTCGGCCCGACCATCGACACCTCCCAGGGCGTCTGGTTCAGCGCGGGCCAGACCTTCGTCGGCGATGTGCTCAGCTGCACCCCGGTCACCGCCTCGACCTATTACAGCCTGCTGGACGGCCCGGACCACCAGCCCGAGGACACCGAGACCTTCGACGCCGCCTGCGTGACCACCGCCCTGCGTTTCCTGGTCGACTTCCCGGTCCTTCAGCCGCTGATCGTGCCCGTCTCCTTCTCGACCCTGGTCCGGCCCAGCCAGCGCGCCAACTACGCCGACCTGCTGCTGGTCCTGCCAGAAGGCTATCGGGCCAAGCTCTCGGTCAGCGTCTATGACACGCCGCGCGCGCCGACCTTCCACGCCCTGAAGACGATCCGCGAGACCCTCGATCCGGTGTTCGGCGGCATCGACCTGTGCACCCACGATCCGGACTTCCAGATCCAGCAGCTGGCGACCCGCGCCGTGTCCAGCGTCACGCTCGCCCTGCCCGACGCCAAGCCCGACGTCCGGCTGGCCGCCATCCGGCGCTTCGCCAGCCATTCGGTCCACTACCGCCGCCGGCGCATCGTCGCCGGGATCACCAACATCCGCTTCCGCACCGAGCGCGAACTGGCCATCGCCCTCAAGATCCCCTTCCTCTCGGGTCCCGGCATCTGCCGCATCCAGAGCGAGCCGGTCGGCGGCCGACGCTGGGAAGCCGAGGCCCTGCCCCTGCTCCAGCTCCATCCGGGCTCCGCCATGGCCGCCTCGACGGCCGCCTAGTCGCCAGACCGCGCCAGCAGGGCGAGCAGGTCGTCCTTCCAGAACACCGCCCAGGTATGGGTCCCGTGCCCCTTGCCGCCGACGCTGTTGGGGATCAGCCGGTACTGGCCGTTGCGGATGCGCGGCGCGAACTGCTCGGACAGCCCCAGCTCCGGCGGATTGATGAAGTCGTCGGCCGAGTTGATCCACATCACCGGCGCGGTGATCTTCTCCAGATCGGCCGAGGGGTCATAGTCGCTCGAGGCGTTGACCTGATACCACAGGTCGTTGGCGTCCAGCCCGGGCAGCCGTCGCGTCTGCTGGGTCCGCGCATACACATCCACCGCTTCGGGCGTCGCCAGATCGTGCTGCAGCGGCATCGTCGCGCCACCGGCCAGAACCAGCAGGTCCACAGCCTCCCTCAGGCCCAGCTTCGGCTGTTCGACATAGTTCCCGCCCATCCACGCCGGATCGTTGCGGATGGCGTCCTTCAGCATGGTCCGCCACAACCGGTTGCGGCCCACCAGCGCCGTCGGCTCGCAGGCCAGCGGCATCAGGGCGTCGGCGAAATCGGGATGGGTCTCGCCCCAGACGAAGGCGTGCATGCATCCCATCGAGGTGCCCAGGATCAGCCGCAGGTGATCGACATTCAACCCCTCGACCAGCATCCGCCGCTGGGCCTCGACCATGTCGGCGTACTGATACTCCGGAAACGCCGCCCGCAAGCCGTCGCTGGGCTTGGTCGACTGCCCGTGTCCAAGGCTGTCGGGCATGATGATGTAGTAGCGCGTCACATCCAGCGGCTGGCCCGGCCCGAACAGCTCGCCCGCGAACTGGGGCGACAGGAAGGTCGCGCCCGTCCCGCCCGTGCCGTGCAGGATCAGTACCGCATTGGTCACCCGCCCCTCGGCGTTCCTGACCGGCGTTCCCAGCGTCCGGTAATGCATCCGCAGTTCCGGCAGCGTCCCGCCCGACCGGATCTCCAGCGGCCCGCCCACATAGTCGCCCTCGGCCGGGGTGTAGCGCGGCGCGGGCGTCTGGGCCGCAGCGGCGCCGCCCCAAAGGGCCAGCAGGATCAGGCTCAGAAGGATGCGCATGGACTCGGCTCCGGGGACGGGAGGCCGCATCCTGCACGCCGCCGCCTCCCGATCAACCATGCCCGGCTTGCCGCCAGACAGCGAAAAGGGGACGTCCTGCAACGTCCCCTCCCCGTTCGCCGGCGCGCCGGGTTCTCCGGCCTGCCGCGCCCGTTCTGGCCGCGGCAAAACTGTTCGATCCGCGAGCGGCGGGAGGCGCCGGGATAATCGCGCCTCCCGCCGCCTGCCCCGAAATCCCTCCCTCGACAGGATTCCGGCCTTGCGGACCTCGGTGTCGCCGCGCCCTTCCAGCCCGCAGCGACAGGGGACGGTCTCACGGCATCGGAAGCGCGGCAGTCGGGTCAAACCCTCAGCCGCGCCCCGAAATCGCCTGAGGCACCTCAGGCCCCCGACGCCGTCTCCGTCATCTTCGCCAGCACCTGATCCAGGCTGAAGCTGGCCGCTTTTTGCCGGGGCGGGAACTCCTTGAAGGTGGCGATGAATTCCGCGACGCCGGCCTGGGCGGGGACCAGCAGGAAGATGCGGCGGAACAGCCAGTCCCAATAGGTGTTCGAGGTGATCTCCGCCCGCTCATAGGGATCGAGCCGCAGGTTGAAGATATAGGGCACGCGCAGTTCGACGAACGGATCCTGCCAGACCTTCAGCGTGCCCTTCACCCGCTGCTCCAGGAACATCATCTTCCAGTTGTCGTAGCGCAGCGCCGCCACATCGCCGTCGTCGGTGAAGTAGATGAAGCCCTTGCGCGGGCTCTCCTCGACCTCGCCGGTCAGGTAGGGCAGCAGGTTGAAGCCGTCGAGATGGACCTTGAAGGTCGTGTCCCCGACCTTGTGGCCCTTCACCAGCTTTTCCTTGATGTCGGGTTCGCCAGCGATGGCCAGGATGGTCGGGAACCAGTCCAGATGGCTGACGATGGCGTTGGACTCCGTCCCGGCCTCGATCTTGCCGGGATAGCGGACCATGCAGGGCACGCGATAGGCGCCCTCCCAGCTCGAGTTCTTCTCGTTGCGGAACGGGGTCATGCCCCCGTCCGGCCAGGTGTTCATGTGCGGACCGTTGTCGGTCGAGTACTGGACGAAGGTGTCGTCGGCGATGCCCAGCTCGTCGATGAAGTCCAGCATCTGGCCGATGCACCAGTCGTGATAGATCATGGCGTCGTGGTACTCGGACTGCCAGCGGCCCGACTGGCCGATCAGCTCCGGCTTCACATGCGTCCAGGCGTGCATGTGGGTCGTGTTGAACCAGACGAAGAACGGTTCATCCGCTTCATGGGCGGCCCGGATGAACGTTTTGGCGGCCTCCAGGAATTCCTCGTCACAGGTCTCCATCCGCTTCTTTGTCAGGGGCCCGGTGTTCTCGATCGTCTGACCGCCCTTGCCGTCCGACCAGCAGTGCAGCACGCCGCGCGGGCCGTACTTCTTCTTGAAGTCGGGGAAGTCCTTCTCGTTCGGATAGTCGACGTGTTCGGGCTCTTCCTCGGCGTTGAGGTGATAGAGGTTGCCGAAGAACTCGTCGAAGCCGTGAACCGTGGGCAGGTGCTCGTCACGGTCGCCCAAGTGGTTCTTGCCGAACTGGCCGGTGCGATAGCCCAGCGGCTTGAGCGCCTGGGCGGTGGTGATGTCCTCGGCCTGAAGGCCCAGTTCCGCGCCGGGCAGACCCACCTTGGTCATCCCGGTGCGCAGGCCGCACTGGCCGGTGATGAAGGACGCCCGACCTGCAGTGCAGCTCTGCTCGGCATAGGCGTCGGTGAAGATCATCCCTTCCCTGGCGATGCGGTCGATGTTCGGGGTGCGATACCCCATCACGCCCCGGGTGTAGCAGCTGAGGTTGGCCTGACCGATGTCATCCCCCCACATCACGAGCACGTTCGGCTTTTTGGGCATCACCTGACTCCTTGATCGCCCGGCTCGGAGCGGCCCGGCTTCCAAGTCAGAGTCCCACGGCGGCCTGAAGCGGGGAGTCGGGTCGAACCCGCACTCCGCCCGGAGAAACGCCGCGACACCCGTGAGTCAGCAGCCGGCGCCTGTGGAAGGCCCTGAAATCAGGCCCCATTTCCCCGGGCCGCGACATTCGGTCCAGCGGGCCTCTGCGGCGCGTTAAACTGCGCGTCCGGTCTTTGACATCAGATGCGTCCCGACAGGGGCGGAAGGCGGAACTTGCACCCGGTCGAATTCGGAGTGCAAAGCATCATCGCGATTTCCGGATTTGAATTTCAATGCCTTGCAGAGAAATCCTGAGACCGGACTTCCGAATTGCACCTTTTGCACCCACCTTTTTTCGAGTGCAAAACGCCCTCCCGGCGGGCGGTCAGGGCTCCAGCCGGGCCTTCAGGCTGGACGTGTCCCAGCGGCCGCCGCCCAGCTTCTGGACGTCGGCATAGTACTGGTCGACCAGGGCGGTCATGGAGACGGTCGCCCCGTTGGAGCGGGCCTCGTCTAGCACCAGACCGAGGTCCTTGCGCATCCAGTCGACGGCGAAGCCAAAGTCGAACTTGCCTTCCGCCGCCGTCTTCCAGCGGTTGTCCATCTGCCAGCTCTGGGCCGCGCCCTTGGACACGGCCTGATAGACGGCGTCGGTGTCCAGACCGGCGGTCTTGGCGAAGTGGATGGCCTCGGCCAGGCCCTGGACGACGCCCGCGATGGCGATCTGGTTGACCATCTTGGTCAGTTGGCCGGCGCCCGAGGGGCCCATGTGCTGGATGGCCTTCGAATAGGCCATGACGGCGTCCTCGACCCGGGCGAGGGCTTCCGCATCGCCGCCGGCCATGACGCTGAGCTGGCCGTTCTCGGCGCCCGCCTGACCGCCCGAGACCGGGGCGTCGATGAAGAAGCGGCCGCTCGCGGACGCCAGCTCGGCCATCTCGCGCGCCACCCTGGCCGAGGTCGTGGTGTGGTCCACCACCACCGCCCCCTCGGCCAGATGCGGCAGGGCCTCGGTGACCACGGCGCGGACGTCGTCATCATTGCCGACGCACAGGACGAAAAGCTCCACGCCCGCCGCCGCCTCGGCCACGGTCGCGGCGGACCTGCCGCCGTTGGCCTCGGCCCAGGCGACGGCCTTGGCGGGCGAGCGGTTGTAGCCCGTGACCTCGTGACCGGCGGTCAGGAGGTGGCGCGCCATCGGGGCGCCCATGACGCCCAGGCCGGCGAAGGCGATCTTCATTCTGTCGGCTCCGATGCGGCGCCGTAGCGGCCGCGGAAGAAGGTCAGGGCCTCGCCGCCCGCGTCGTGGAAGGTCTCGACCTTGCCGACGATGATCAGGTGGTCGCCCATCTGGATCCGCTCGTGGGTCACGCACTCGAACCGCACCAGCGCCCCTGGCAGACACGGAGGGCTATGATCGGCGGGACGGACGAACTCGCCCACCTCCAGCAGTGACACGCCCTTGGCGAAGCGGCTGGCCAACGGCCGGTCGGTCGAGGGCAGGACATGGATGGCGAAGCGCTCGGCGGCGGCGAACACCGGCCAGCGGTCCGACCGCTCGTCCAGGCACCACAGCACCAGACGCGGCGTCAGCGAGACGGAGGTGAAGGAGTTGACCGTGATCCCCAGCGGTCCTGCCGGGCTGTCGGCGGTGACGACGCACACCCCGGTCGCGAAGGCGCCCAGCGCCCTGCGGTAGGCGGCGGTGTCGCGGGCGAGATCGTCGGGCAAGGGTTCGAGGGTCACGGTTCCGACCTAGGCGACCCGCCTGCCGGGAGCAAGCGTCTCAGGCGCCCGGACGCGGATAGACGGCGCCTTCGCGGCGGCCGTGATCGGTCTGGCGGTCGTATTCCTCGCTGGCCGCCCTGACCTCGTCGCTGGTCTTCTTGACCACAGCGTTCATGGCGGCGCAGTCGGCGCTGGCGCGCATCGCCGCCTGCATCTGGTCGCGCCCGGCGACGGCGATACGGCCATGGTTCCGCTCATGAGTGACCAGGGCGGCGAAGTAGGCGTCCCAGTCAGCCTCCTCGCGCGGCGACAGCTGATCCCGCGTGGTCAGGTCCGGCAGGGTCATGCGCAGCACCACCGAGACGGTCGCGGTCGCGGGCATGCACTGGCCGTCCGCGCCGTTCCGCCAGCGGGTCTGGAAGATCCAGCCGGTGCGGGCGTCGTGACGCCCCCCGTCGACCTCGACGGTCGGTCGCGCCTCATTCATCGATTCGCGGATGGACCGGGGCGAACGCCCCGTGACCGGATAGCCGATCAGGGTCACCTCCGGCAGATCGCCGAGCCCCGCCCGGCCCACAGCCTCGACCAGGGCCGTGCTGGGCGGCGCGGGCGGAACAGCGATCTGCGGCACGGACGCCTGCCCGGACAGGGCTGCGGCAAGCGCCAGAGAGCTCAGGCTGACGAACATGCGGGCGGCTCTCGTTGATGGAACCCGAGCTTGTCCGGCCTGCGCCACCCACGCAAGCGGCAGTCCCCTGAACGGCGAAATGGGAAACGCGGCGTTAACCCTGAACCGTCACCCTGTGGCCAGTTCTCCCCAAGGTCTCCTGAATGTCCGCCAGCGATCGTCCCATCCTGATCAAGAAGATCAAGAAGGTGTCCGGCGGCGGCCACCATGGCGGCGCCTGGAAGGTGGCCTACGCCGACTTCGTGACCGCGATGATGGCCTTCTTCCTGCTGATGTGGCTGATCAACACGACCGACCCTGAGCAGAAGCGCGGCATCGCCGAGTACTTCGCCCCGGCCAGCGTCTCGGACAGCACCTCCGGCTCGGGCGGCCTCCTGGGCGGCACGGCCCTGGGCCAGGACGGTTCCAAGGCCGCCGGCTCCATGTCGGTCACCGAACAACTCGCGCCCCAGGCCCCGCCGGACGCCCCGCCGGACTCGGGCTCCAACCCCAATGTCGCCTCCGCCAGCGACGAGGCGCTCGCCGCCGAGGTCTCCCGCCGCGAGGCCCAGGAGTTCCAGAGCGCCGCCGAGAGCCTGCGTCAGGCCATGCAGCGCATGCCCGAGCTGGCCGAGCTGTCCAAACAGCTGATCATCGACCAGACGCCCGAGGGCCTGCGCATCCAGCTGGTCGATCAGGAAGGCCGGTCGATGTTCGACCAGAACTCGGCCCGCCCCAATGCCCGCGCCCAGGTCCTGCTGCGAGCCGTGGCCCAGGTCATCAATCGCCTGCCCAACCGCATCGCCATCAGCGGCCATACCTCCTCCGTCGCCGGCTCCGGCCGCGCCTCGACCGCCGCCGACTGGCCGCTGTCCGCCAACCGCGCAGATGCGTCCCGCTCGATCCTGCAGCAGGCCGGCGTCGATCCGGACCGCGTCTACTCCGTGGCGGGCAAGGCCGGCTCCGACCCCCTGTATCCGGACGATCCCTCGCTGGCCGGCAACCGCCGTATCGCTATCGTCCTGCTGCGTGAGGCCCCCGTCCTGCCCATGGACACCAGCCTGTGAGCTCCCGCGGGGCATCGGCGCCACTCCGCTGTGGCGCGAATGTCCTTGCGAGCCGGCCGCGAAGCGCGCCAAATCAGGCCATGAACGGTCAGGCGTCACACTGTTGGCAAGATCGGGTGCGGACCTAGAGCCGTGACCCAGCATATCCCGACCCGTCAGCTTCGCTTCTTCATGACCGCGGTCGCGCCCTGCCCCTACCTGCCCGGCATGACCGAGCGGAAGGTGTTCGCCAACCTGCCCTTCTCGGACGGCGCCCACGTCAATGACGAGCTGACCCACGCGGGCTTCCGGCGCAGCCAGAACATCGCCTACCGCCCGGCCTGCGAGAGCTGCGACGCCTGCGTCTCGGTCCGCCTGCCGGTCCCCGAGTTCGCCTTCAGCCGCTCGCAGCGCAAGACCCTGAACCGCAACGCCGACCTGTCGCGCGCTTTGGTCGAGGCCGAGGCCACGATCGAGCAGTTCGACCTGCTCAAGCGCTACCTCGCCCAGCGCCACCCCGGCGGCGGCATGACCGACATGACCTGGGCCGACTATGTCGCCATGGTCGAGGACACGGCGGTCCGCACCCATCTGATCGAGTATCGCACCGTCTCCCCCGACGGCGGCCCCGGCGATCTGGTCGCCGTGACCCTCGCCGATCTGCTGAGCGACGGCCTGTCCATGGTCTACAGCTTCTTCGACCCCGAGCTGGAGCGCCGCTCGCTCGGCGTCTTCGCCATCCTCGACCACGTCCGTCAGGCCCAGGCCGTGAACCTGCCCTTCGTCTATCTGGGCTACTGGGTCCAGGGCTCGACCAAGATGGACTACAAGGCCAACTTCCGCCCCATGGAGGTCCTGCGCCACCAGGGCTGGATGCGGCTGGAGGACGGCCCTCAGGTCAGCGGCACAGACGTCGAGTAGCCGGTCGACGGCACGGCCGTCCCATATCCCGCACCCGGCCCGTCCAGCCGATCCGGCGGCGGCAGATCCCGCCCGCCCGCATACTTCACCAGGGCCGCGATCCGCTTCTCGATCGAGGGGTGGGTGGCGAACAGGCTGTCGATGCCTTCCTTGTCCGGCTGATTGTCCAGGAACATGCCCTGGACCTCGTCGGGCGCCTTGACCGTCGAGCGGCCGGCGATCTTCCGAAGCGCCGAGATCATGGCGTCGGGGTTCTTCGTCAGGTCGACCGAGCCGGCGTCGGCGACATACTCGCGCGTCCGCGACAGCATCAGCCGGATGACGATGGCCAGCCCGTAGCCGACGGCCGCGATCACGATCCCGATCAGGATCAGAGGCCCGGCGTTCCTGTTGTCGCGCCGCCCCTCGCCCCGGACATAGAACATCGACCGCAGCACCAGCTGGGCCACCACGCTGATGATCCCTGCGAAGATCGACGCGATGACCATCGTCCGCACGTCCTTGTTGATCACGTGGGTCAGCTCGTGGGCCAGCACGGCCTCGACCTCGTCGCGGTCCAGCACATTGAGCAGTCCCCGGGTGACGGTCACACTGTACTGCCCCTCGTGCAGGCCCGAGGCATAGGCGTTCATCGCGTCGGTCTCGATGATCCTCAGCGTCGGGGTCTTGAGCCCGCGCGAGATCGCCAGGTTCTCCAGCAGGTTATAGAGCTCGGGCATGTCGCGGCGCTCGACCTTCGTCGCCCCGGTCATGGCGTCGATGATGGCCTGGTTGCCGAACCAGGCGATGACGAACCAGACGCCCGCGACCACGATGGCCAGCGGGATGGTCGCCCCCAGCATGGAGACGGCATAGGCCAGGTCGTCGCCCAGCCCCCGCCCGGAGTTGGGCAGCAGGCCCAGTCCCATGGCGATCAGCTGGACGCCGAAGATCAGCCCGACCAGCAGGACCGGAAACATGGCCAGCAGGATGACCGACCGGGTGTTGTTGGCCCAGATGTGGGTCTGCAGACCGACCGCGCCGCCCATCTACAGAGGCCTCAGAACTTCACCGTCGGCGGGGCGGCGTTCATCGTGGCGCGCTCGGTCGCGTCCACGGCGAAGAAGGGCTTGTCCGCGCCGAAGCCGAACAGGCCGGCGAACAGCACGGTCGGGAACTGCGCCCGCACGGCGTTTAACTCGGCGACGGCGTTGTTGAAGAAGCGGCGCGCGGCGGCCAGCTTGTTCTCGATGTCCGACAGCTCGCGCTGCAGCTCCAGGAAGTTGGTGTTGGCCTTGAGGTCCGGATAGGCCTCGGCGACCGCGAACAGCCGGCCCAGAGCGCCTGTCATCATATTGTCGGCGGCGACCTTCTCATTGACCGTGGTGGCGCCGGCGGCGGCCGCGCGGGCGGCGGTGACGGCCTCCAGCGTGCCGCTCTCGTGCGCCGCATAGCCCTTCACCGTCTCGACCAGATTGGGGATCAGGTCGTTGCGCTGCTTCAGTTGGACGTCGATGTCGGCGAACGACTGGTCCGCCTTCTGGTTCAGCGCGACCAGCTTGTTGTAGCCGGCCATGACCACCAGGCCGATCAAGGCGATGATGACGACGAACATGATCAGCGTAAGCATGGAGCGCTCCTTCGATGGCCTCCCGAGTATCGCGCGCGGTCCGGGCGGCGGATAGTGAAATCGGCGTCATCACCGGCCACCTTCTCCCGCAAGGGGAGAAGGCCTATGTCCGGCATATGACCCAGGCCTCCCCGCTCATCTCGACCGAAGACCTCGCCGCCCGTCTCGGCGATCCGTCGCTCAGGATCATCGACGGCAGTTGGCATCTGGACGGGCGCGACGCGGCCGCCGAGCATCTGCAGGTCCGCATCCCGGGCGCGGTCTGGTTCGATCTGGAGGGCGTGTCCGACCATTCCACCGACCTGCCGCACATGCTGCCGACGCCCGACGTCTTTGCCGCCGCCGTGGGTTCTCTGGGCGTGTCGGAGGGCGACACGGTCGTGGTCTATGACACGGCGGGCCTGTTCTCGGCGCCGCGCGTCTGGTGGACCTTCCGGCTGATGGGGGCGAAGGATGTGCGGGTGCTGGACGGCGGCCTGCCGCGCTGGACGGCCGAGGGTCGCGCCGTCGAGAGCGGCCCTGCGACCGCGCCGACGCCCGCCCGCTTCACCCCTGCGCCCCGTCCCGGCGATGTCGCGGACCTGCCCAGCGTGCTCGCCGCCATCACCGGCGACGCCCAGATCGTCGACGCCCGTCCGGCCGCCCGCTTCACCGGCGAGGCCGCCGAGCCGCGTGCGGGCCTGCGTTCAGGCCATATGCCCGGCGCGCTCAACCTGCCCTTCAAGACCCTGATCGGCGAGGATGGCCGCATGCTGCGCGGCGAGGCCCTGTCAGCCCGCTTCGCCGAGGCGGGGCTGGATATCGACGGCCCCATCATCACCAGCTGCGGCTCGGGCGTCACCGCCGCCGTCCTGACCCTGGCGCTGGCCGAACTGGGCCGCAACAGCGCCCTCTACGACGGCTCCTGGGCCGAATGGGGCGGCCGCGACGACACGCCGGTGGCGCTGGGATAAGGGCTCAGCCCGCCGCGAAGCTGACGGCTTTCGGGCTGCGTTTCACCGCGCCTTCGCTCAGCCTGTCCAGCACCGCCCTGACAAAGGCCCGCTCTTCGCCAACCTCGGCGAAGTTGCGCTTCGGGATGAAGACCGGCGATCCCTGGATCAGGAAGACCCAGTAGGGGCCTAGCGGGAAGATCTCGGAGACCACGCTCCACCCGGCCCGTGTCTCGGTCTGGCCGGTTGTGATGACCAGCGCCTCTGCCCCGACCTCCACGGTGAAGGGCAGCGGATTGTCCACGCCGCGCTCGATCAGCTTGCGCCGGAAGTGGCGGACGGCGACCATGCGGACAAGCCGGATGCCGAGGATGACCATCGGCCAGGACACGACCAGCATGATGGGCAGATAGGTCCAGCCGGGCGCATCGAACGCCACCGCAAGGCTTGCGAAGAAACACCCCACACCGACCGAAACACCGCCGACAATGCCCCCGCCGAGGACATTCCACGGATAGCCGTTGAGCCGGGCGCACGCCCGCCCCGCCCATTTGGCGGCCTCGCCAATGTAGATGACGCCTTCGGTGCGCATCCGGTCAGACGCCCAGCGGCTCAGGCTCTTCCGCATCCGCCGCGACGCTATCGTCGCTCTCGCCGCGCGAGACCACGGTCGCCAACACCAGATCGCCTGTGACGTTCAGGGTCGTGCGGCACATGTCGAGGAAGCGGTCGACGCCCAGGATCAGGCCGATGCCCTCGGCGGGCACGCCCACCATGACCAGAATCATCGCCACCACCGGCAGCGAACCGGCCGGCACACCCGCCGTGCCGACGCCGCCGAGGATGCAGACCAGCATGACCAGCACCTGCTGGCCGATGGTCAGGTCGATGTGGAAGAACTGGGCCAGGAACAGGACGGTGACGCCCTCGAACAGGGCCGTGCCGTTCTGGTTGGCCGTCGCGCCGACGGTCAGGACGAAACGGGCGATCTTGCGCGGCAGGCCGAGCTCGGTCTCCGCCGCCTTCAGCGACACCGGCAGGGCGGCGTTGGACGAGGCGGTCGAGAAGGCCACCACCATGGGCTCGCGCACGCCGCGGAAGAACTTGACCGGCGACATGCCGCCACCGATCCAGACGACCAGCGGGTAGACCACGAACATGTGGATCAGCATCGCGCCGACGGCGACGGCCACATAGGCCGCCAGACGCACCAGCAGGTCCCAGCCGAACACGGCGGCCAGTTTGAACATCAGGCAGGCGATGGCCAGCGGGGCCAGTTTGATGAAGAGGTTGATCAGCTTCATCGTGACCTCGAGCAGGCCCTCAATGGTGCGCTGCAGGTCGTCGGTCGCCTTCGACTTGGCCATGACCAGACCGATGCCGAAAAACAGGGCGAAGATCATCACCGGCAGGATCTGGTTCTCCGACGCCGCCGTGAAGACGTTCGACGGCACCAGATCCAGGAAGAACTGGTCGAACTGGACGCTGGCCGGGGCCTTGTCGACGATCGCCGCCGCGCCCTCCGCGCCCTGGGCCAGCAACTTGGCCGCGATGGCCGGATCGACCCCGTCGCCCGGACGGAAGAAGTTGACCATGCCCAGGCCGATCACGACTGCGATGCCCGAGACCACGATGGTCAAGAGCAGGGTCTTGATCCCCGCCCGACCCAGCGACTTCAGATCGCCCATTTCGGCGACGCCGATGACCAGCGCCGAGAACAGCAGCGGGATGACCATCATGAACAGCAGCTTGAGGAACAGCTGGCCGATGGTGCCGGCGACGGCGATCAGGGTCGTCAGCCAGGCGGCCTCGGGGTCGACGTAGAAGTTCGCCGCCAGACCTCCGCCCAGACCGATCACGAATCCGATCAGCATCAGCCAGTGAAGCGGGATCCCGCCGCGTTTCGTCTCAGTCATTCGTCCCCACGAGGTCGGTGTGTCCGGCGCAGCAACAGCGCCGCAAGCTCATCAGCGGATCGGCAGGCCGTAGATCAGCCCGCCCGGCCGCGCGTTCCATTGTGCATTCAATCCACGGGCAAGGTCGAGGGCCGATTGCGCACCCAGGTTCCGCTCGAAGATCTCGCCGTAGTTGCCCACCCCCACCACGGCGTCCAGCGCCCAGTCCTTCGACAGGCCCAGCCGCTCGCCGAAGTCGCCCTCAACGCCCAGCAGGCGGCGGATGCGCGGGTCGGTGCTGTCCTTGGCAAGCTGTTTCGCATTGGCCTGGGTCACGCCCATCTCCTCGGCGAGGATGACGGCGTTCAGGGTCCAGCGGACCAGGGCCGTCCACTGCTCGTCGCCGCGCCGGACCACAGGTCCCAGGGGCTCCTTGGAGACGATATCGGCCAGAATCGCATGCTGCTGCGGGTCCGCCATGGTGGTCCGCGCCGCGGCCAGGGCCGAGATGTCGGCGGTGAAGGCGTCGCAGTCCTCGCGCCCGTAGGCCTGCCGCGCCGCCTCCTCGGTCGGGGCGACGACCGGGGTGTACTCGATGCCGCGCGAGCGGAAGTAGTCCTGGGCGTTCAGGGCGCTCGTCGATCCGGCCGCGACGCAGACCCGGGCGCCGTTCAACTCGGAGGCGCTGTTCAAATCGAGCGAGCGCCGGACCATGAAGCCCTGACCGTCGTAGTAGTTGATCCCGGCGAAGGTGAAGCGCCCGCCGAGATCGCGGTCCATGGTCCAGGAGGTGTTGCGCCACAGGACGTCAATCCGCCCGGCCGCCAGGGCGTCAAAGCGGTTATCGGCAGTCAGGGGCACGAAACGCACCTTGTCCGGATCGCCGAAGATGGAGGCCGCCATCACCCGGCAGAAGTCGACGTCGAAGCCGCGCCAGTCGCCGCGGTTGTCGGTATAGGCGAAGCCGACCAGACCCTGATGCACGCCGCAGTTCAGATAGCCGCGCCTCTGCACCGCCTTCAGGGTCGGGCTATCGGCCTTGACCACGCCCGCCTTGGGCAAGGCGCCCGTATCGGACGTCTCGACGGGGCCCGCATCGGTCCGCTTCTCGCCGCAGCTCGCCAGAGAGCCGCCAAGCGTCAGGAGGGCGAGCCCCATCAGGGCCAGACGTCGTCCCGTGCTCGCGGTGTTCAGCATATCCGGCCTCTCGCCCTCGGTTGTCCTTTTAGAGGCCTTCGGGCCTTGATCCGCAACCCGCCGAAGGCCATCGAAGGTGGATGAAGACGCCTTCCGACCGCACCCGACTGATCGCCGGCGCCACGCAGAGGGGACGCGGGCGCCGCCCGGTCAATCCGCCGGTGGAGCGCGCCTCCACCCTGCTCAGCGACCGCGCCGACCAGATGCGCGACGAAAGCCTGGGTCCGGTCTACGGCCTGGCGGGAACCACCGCCGCGCGGGAGCTGCGTGCGACCCTCGCCGGGCTGGAAGGCGCGGCCGAGAGCTGGATCGTGCCGTCAGGCCTCGCCGCCGTGACCGTGCCTCTGCTGGCGATGGCACGGCCGGGCGACGAGATCATCGCCTCCGACGCCGTCTACGGCCCCAGCCGCCGCTTCCTGAGCCGCTGGATGAGTGCGCGGGGCGTGACCGTGCGCTTCCACGCCGCCGAGGCCGACGCTGCGACAGTCGCAGCCCTGATCGGGGAGCGCACCCGGGCCGTCCTGATCGAATCCCCCGCCTCCCTGACCATGGACATGCTGGACGCTCCGGCCCTGGCTGCTGCCGCGCGGGCCAGGGGCGTGATCAGCATCATGGACAACACCTGGGGCGCGGGCTTCGCCTTCAAGCCCCTGAGCCACGGCGTCGACATCAGCGTCCAGGCCTTGACCAAATATGCGGCCGGCCATTCGGACCTCCTGATGGGCGCGATCTCGACCAACGACACCGTTCTGGGCCGGGCCATCGACGGCACGATCGAGGACATGGGTTGGCACGTCTCGCCCGACGACGCCTGGCTGGCCCTGCGCGGCCTGCGCACCCTGCCGCTGCGGATGGCCGAACAGGCTCGCTCGGCGCTGCAGGTCACGACCTGGCTGGAACAGCAGCCCGAGGTGACGCGCGTCCTCTACCCGCCCCTGCCCTCGGATCCCGGCCACGCCCTGTGGGCCCGCGACTATGCCGGTGCGGCCTCGCTGTTCGGGCTGGAGATGAAGGGCGGGACGGTCGAGGCCGGGCGCGCCTTCCTCGACGCGCTCAGCCTGTTCGGCCTCGGCTATTCCTGGGGCGGCTACGAGAGCCTGGCCACCCATGAGACGCACCAGATGGCCTGGCGTGAGACGCCCGCGGTCCTGACGGGCGAACTGCTGCGGTTCCACGTCGGGCTGGAGGATCCGGCCGACCTGATCGCGGATCTGGAGGTCGGCCTCGCCGCCTGGCGGAAGATTGCGAAGGACTAGTTGTCCTTCAGCTCCGGCATCAGGCCGAACACCACATCGCGCATGTTCGAGGACCGGGGCGCCATCGCCCGCAGGAAGTTGACGGTGTTCCCGGCCGCTTCCTGGAAGGTGAAGTTGGTGTTGGTGAAGCGGCAGTTGATGAAGTTCGGCGGCGTGCCGCCCTCATAGATCAGCCGTCCGTCCACGAACTCGCAGTCCCGGAAGGTGGCGCCGTCCAGGCGGATCACGCCCTTGAGCGTCTGGTTCTTGATCTCGGCCATGGCGGCCTCCTGAACAGGCGGCACGACGGCCGCATTGAAAACTGGCGCGCCCAGCAGGACTCGAACCTGCAACATCCCGCTTAGAAGGCGGGTGCTCTATCCGGTTGAGCTATGGGCGCCCGGGCGACGCCGAAACGTCGAATCCTGCGGCTCAAGTAGCGCTAAGCGCGATAGCCGCAACCCTTAATGAGTCCAGGACTGTTTGCGGTTGGTGGCGAAGTTGTCGGCGTAGGCCTTGAGAATCAGCGGCGGATCCTGCGGGGCGTGCAGGCGGAACGGGATGCCGTAACGGTCGGCGTAGGCGACGGCCTCTTCTTGGGTCTCGAAGGTCAGGCGGACCTGGCCGTTCATGTCCGAAGAGCCGATCCAGCCCATCAGGGGATCGGTGGTGCGCGCCGAGGCCGGTTCGAACTCCAGCCGCCAGTCCTTCGACTTGGCCTTGCCCGACTGCATCGCGGTCTTGGCGGGGCGATAGATGCGGGCCAGCATGGGGAGACTCTCGGCAGGGAAGCGATTTGAAGGGGTCTTATACCGCGTCGCGGCGAGGCGTCGAGGCCCCGGCGACTCTGTCGCCTGCCGGACAGACGAACCATTTGAACGGACTGGCGTTCTGTCGGCCTCTGAGAGGACCGACATGACCTTCACCCAACTGGATCCGACGCTGCCGGTCACCGTGGAAGGCAAGGGCAAGGGCTTCGCCTTCGCCGTGATCGACTATGGTCAGGAGCATTCGCTGATCTGGGTCACCGCCATCGACGAGACCGGCGAGATCTGGTGCGCGCCCAACGCCCGGGTGCGCGTCCAGGCCAACTGGACCATGGGCCGCCGCAAGCAGGACGGGCCGCGAGACGGCGACTGCAGTTGATCTGAAAAGGTCGATGGTCGGAGTGAGAGGATTCGAACCTCCGACCCTCTGGTCCCAAACCAGATGCGCTACCAGGCTGCGCTACACTCCGGCGGCGGGATTTGGCACACTCGGCGCCGCACCGCAAACGCGAACCGGCCCAAAAGCGCAGAAAGCGGCGTCAGTTGTGGAAGAAGGGGTGGCGAACAACGTCGCCGGCCTTGGCGCCGATCTCCTGCATCCGGCCCGCACGGACCTCCAGCACGCCCTTCGCCGGGCCGTTGGAGTTGAGCACCGCCTCCGAGAAGGGGGTGGCGTGCGAGGCGATGGAGACGATGTGGCCGTCTTCGGAGATGTAGACGATGTCCAGCGAGCTGGGGGTGTTCTTCATCCAGAAGCCCTGCTCGGCCGCGACCTCGAACTCGAACAGCATGCCGCGATCGGCCTCGAGCGGCTGGCGGAACATCAGGCCGCGCTGGCGTTCGGCCTCGTCGTCGGCGATCTCGACCATGAAGGCGTGTTCGCCGGTCGAAGTGACCACGGTCAGGGGCTCCAGCGGGCGACCGGCCGAATCAACGGGCCCCTTCGAGCCCTGGGCGCAGGCGGCCAAAACCAGGAACAGGCCCAAAACGAACAGTCGACGCGTGAAAGCCATGGGAAACGCCCTCCAGGGGGCGAACCTTAGCCGCCCGGTTTGATCTCGGCCACCACCAGTCCCTTGGGACCTTCGGCGAACACCACCCTGACCGTCTCGCCCGGGACCAGATCGTCCAGGCCGAAGCGCCGCAGGGTCTCGATATGGACGAAGATATCGCCCGGGTCATTGGCCCGCACCACGAAACCATAGCCCTTGGTGCGATTGAACCATTTGACGGTGGCGGATTCCATCTCGCCGACGGCGACCGAGGTCTCGGCGCGCGGTTGAACGCCCCGGCTGTCGGCTCTCAGGCTTTCGTAGCCTGTGCGGCGCGGCGGCGCGGCCTGGGCCTCGCCGGCTCCCAGTTCATGGACGAGCACGACCTGCCAGCCCTTGGCCCGGCGCGCGCAGTCGAAGGTGATCGAAGCGCCCTCGCCCGCGGTCTCATGGCCACAGTCCCGCAGGCAACTCACGTGCAGCAGCACGTCCTTGGCATCGGTCCGTTCGGGCTCGTCGGGCACGATGAAGCCATAGCCCTTGCCCGGATCGAACCATTTCACCCGGCCGGTGATCCGGACCACGTCCGGCGCCTCCAGCCCCTCGTAATCAGACACAGTCACTTCCCCCTGCCCGCACCTCCTGCGGAACACGGTACGTTTACCACGGTTCTGTGAACGAGAGGAAAGGCAAAAACGCACGTTTCGCGCGCGTCAGGGGAATTTGGGGCAAGACATTTGCTGAAAAGACACGACTTTCCCGCCCACGCGCAAAAACCGTCACTTCTCGTCAGGGGTATGGGGGAGGTCTCGCTGGCAGTCCCTAGGGGAGTCGAACCCCTCTCTTCAGGTTGAAAACCTGACGTCCTAACCGATAGACGAAGGGACCGCTGTGCGAGAGCAGTTGTATTTTAGCCGCCGATTTCCGGAGGTCCGCGTGGCAGTCCCTAGGGGAGTCGAACCCCTCTCTTCAGGTTGAAAACCTGACGTCCTAACCGATAGACGAAGGGACCGCTGCGCGAGAGCGGGCGATATAGCCGCCGATTCCGGGGGGCGCAACACCAAATCGACGATTGTTTTCAGGAGGCCATTCGGGGGTCGGCGACGTCCTCGATTTCGAACTGGACGCCGCGACGGCCGTTCCAATCGTCCGCCTTCAGACGACCGGCGACGCTCAAGCCTCCCTGCCCGGCCAGCAGCGCCTTGCCGAGCGGCAGGTCGGCGCAGCGCCAGGCGATGGCCTTGACCGAGGCCCCGTCCGGCCCGACCAGACGGCAGCGCACGTGGCCGCCGTTCATGGCGACCGGCTCGCGCGCCTGCACGCCCGCCAGGGCGAACAGCGGCTCCGGATTGGCGGGTCCGAACGGCGCGAGTTGCTCGAAGGTCTCGAACAGGGCGCGGGTGGCGCCGCCGGGCTCGATCAGGGCGTCGATCTCGACCCGGTCCAGCACCTCGGCCTCGACCTGTTCGCCGGACAGGCGGTCGTTGAGGAAATCGCGCAGGGCGTCGATGCCGTCAGTCTTAACGGTCAGACCCGCCGCCATGGCGTGGCCGCCGCCCGCAATCAACAGGCCTTCGTTCCACGCCGCCTGGATGGCGCGACCCAGGTTCATGCCGGGCTGGGAGCGGCCGGAGCCTTTGCCGATGCCGTTCACGGCGTCCACGCCGATGACGATGACGGGCTTCCTCCAACGCTCGCGCAGACGCCCGGCGACGATGCCGACCACGCCCGGGTGCCAGTCGTCGCCTGCGATGACGACTACGGCCGAACCGTCGTCGTGAGCTTTCGTCTGTTCAACGCGGCGCGTGGCCTCTTCGGTGACCTGGCGCTCGATCTCCCGGCGGCCGATGTTCAGGGCGTCCAGCTCCTCAGCCAGCATCCGCGCCTCGTCCGGATCATCGGTGGAAAGCAGGCGTGCGCCGAGGTCCGACTTGCCGATCCGTCCGCCCGCATTGATGCGCGGCCCGAGGATGAAGCCGGCATGGTTGGTCTTGGCCGGGCCTTCCTCGGCCTTGGCGGCGGCCAGCAGGGCCTTGAGGCCCGGGTTCTTCCAGTCCGACATGACCCGGAGGCCGAGGCCGGTGAGCGCGCGGTTGAAGCCGGTCAGGCCGGTGACGTCACAGACCGCGCCCATGGCGGCCAGATCCAGCCACTGGCGGATGTCGGGCTGCTCCCGCCCCTCAAAGAGCCCCCTCGCCCGCGCCTCGCGGTTCAGGGCGGCCAGCAGCACGAAGACGACGCCCGCCGCCGCCAGATTGCCCTGTCCCGAATTGTCGCCGGGCCGGTTCGGATTGACGACCGCCAGACACTGCGGCGGCTCCTCGCGCATCATATGGTGGTCGATGACCACGACATTCAGGCCGATGGCGCTGGCGTGGGCCACAGCCTCATTGGCCGCCGCGCCGCAGTCGACGGTAATGACCAGATCGGCGCCGGAGCCTTTCAGGGTGTCGAAGGCCTTCGCACTGGGGCCATAGCCCTCGGTGATGCGGTCGGGAACATAGATGGGCAGGTCCGCGCCCATGGCCCGGAACCAGCGGACCAGCAGCGCCGCGCTGGAGGCTCCGTCGACATCATAGTCGGCGAAGACGTGGATGCTGGAGCCTGTCGTCAGGGCGTCGAGGATGGCCGAGGCCGCGGCGTCCATGTCCATGAAGCTGGACGGATCGGGAAACAGGGCCTTGAGCGTCGGATTGAGGAAGTCGGCGCCCTGATCGGCGCGCACGCCGCGCGAGGCCAGGGCCCGGGCCAGCGGCTCGTCGAGGCCGAGGGCCTGCATATGGGCGCGGGTCACCGAGGGCTCGGCCGGACGCTGCCGCCAGGCCCGACCCGACAGCGAGCGCGAGACGTCGAGGAACTGGCTGATGCCGCCGGTCGGGATCCCCCCGGGGCGTCCCAGGTCATCTGGCATCAGAGCGGCCGGGTCGTGCGGATGCGGCGCACGGTGTGGGTCGAGGAATCCATGACCACTGTATGGGTGCTGATCAGGCCACGTTCGATCTTGACCCCGTCCAGCAGGGCGCCGCTGGTCACGCCGGTGGCGGCGAAGACGGCGTCGGTCGAGACCAGTTCGTGCAGGTCGTACTTCCGGTTCAGGTCGGTGATGCCGATACGGTGGGCGCGGGCGCGCTCGTCGTCGTTGCGGAACACGAGCCGCCCCTGGAAATGGCCCCCGACGCATTTCAGCGCCGAGGCGGCCAGCACGCCTTCCGGCGCCCCGCCCGAGCCCAGATAGAGGTCGATGCCGGTCTCGGGGTCCGTCGTATGGATTACCCCCGCCACGTCGCCGTCGCCGATCAGCATGACCTTGGCCCCGACCTCGCGCAGGGCGGCGATCAGTTCGGAGTGGCGCGGCCGGTCCATGACGCAGACGGTGATATCGCGCGGATCGACGCCCTTGGCCGAGGCCAGTGAGCGCACGTTCTCGGCCGGGCTCATGTCCAGATCGACCGTACCGGGCGCATAGCCGGGGCCGATGGCGATCTTGTCCATATAGGTGTCGGGCGCATGCAGCATGCCGCCGCCGGCCGACATCGACAGGACGCACAGGGCGCCCGGCATCGCCTTGGCCGTCAGGGTGGTGCCTTCCAGCGGATCCAGGGCGATGTCGATGGCGGGGCCGCGGCCCGTGCCCACGGCCTCGCCGATATAGAGCATGGGCGCCTCGTCGCGCTCGCCCTCGCCGATGACGATCAGGCCGTCGATTTCGAGGCTGTTCAGACCCGTGCGCATGGCGTCGACGGCCAGCTGGTCGGCCTGCATCTCGTCGCCGCGGCCGATCTGGGCGAAGGCGGCGACGGCGGCGGCCTCGGTGACGCGCACGGCGTCGGCGGCCAGGCTCGAAAACGGGATTTCGGTGGTGGTCACCGGGCGGCGTCGATCCAGCGGCCGGGTGTCGAAGGGGGCCGTATCGGCCATTGCATGTCTCCTTGAGGAGCGATGATCCCCGGATTCTTGGGTCCGGGCGAGATTAACTTGCGTCTGTGACGTCTGCTCTCCGCAGACGGCTTATTGTGGGCGCCCGACAGGCGGCGGCGCCTTGGCGCGGTCGCGCAGGGACTGGGCATAGGCGTCCAGCTCGGCGGCGGTGCGGGCGGCGTCGGGCGAGACGGGCACGGCGCTGACGCGGGCGGCGACGTCGCGCTCCAGAGCGGCCGGGTCGCCGTTCGTCCATTGCAGGGTCGAGACCTCATTGGCCAGGGCGCCGCCCGTCGCGCGCAGGGTGTTGACCTGCTGGGCCACCTGGGCCGGCGGCGGGACCGGTTCCGACGAACGCGGGAAGTCTTCCCAGCGCGGATAGGTGCGGTTGGCGTCGACCAGGGCCTGGACGCGCGGCGCCAGCGGGGAGCTGGCGTCGGTCTGGGGGTCGAACTTGCCGACGCAGGCGGACAGGCCCGAGGCCATTCCCAGCACCGCTCCGGCCATAAGCATCGGCCGCATAATCTTTTTCATAACGCGAGCGTTCATTTCAGAGCCGGTCATATGCCATGATCGCATTCGGCGGAAGGGCGGCGTGCAGTCCCCCGCGCCGGGAAACGCCGAAGGACCCCTGATGGCCAAGCGACCGACCAAGGCTTCGAAGACTGAAACGCCCGTCGCCGCGCCCAGAAAGGCCGGTCGCCCGACCTCGCCCAAGCCGCCGCGTCCCCGGGCGAAAAAGGCCGCGGAAGCCGCCGCCCAGCCCGTCGTGGAGACCGCCGCCCCTCCTGCCGAACCCAAGGCCGAACCGAAGGCGGAAGTGAAGCCTGAGGCCGAGACCGCCAATCCCTTCGTCATGCCGGGCGCCGACCAGATGCAGGCGCTGGAAACCCTGTCGATGAACATCGCCAAGGCCGCAATGACCGCCCAGTCGGCCATCGCCGAGGCCGCCCTGAGCCAGGCCGACCGGCCCGCCGCCCTGTCGCCGGATCCCTTCAATGTCGGCCCGGCCATGACCAGTGTCATGACCAGCCTGGCCGCCCGTCCCGACAAGCTGTTCAGCGCCCAGGCCGATCTGTTCAGCCGCTATATGGACCTGTGGGCCACGACCAGCCGCCGCGCCGCCGGCGAAACCGTCGCGCCCCCGGCCGACGCCCGGCCCGACAAACGCTTCAAGGACCCGGCCTGGTCCGAGAACCCGATGTTCGACATGATGCGCCAATCCTATCTGGTCACCTCGGACTGGATGAACGGCCTGATCGCCTCGGTCGAGGACGTCGATCCGATGACGCGCCGCCGGGCCGAGTTCTTCACCAAGCTTCTGACCGACGCCTTCTCCCCTTCGAACTTCCTCGCCTCCAACCCGGTGGCGCTCAAGGCCATGGCCGAGACCAACGGCGAGTCGCTGGTGAAGGGGATGCAGAATTTCGCCGCCGATCTGGAGCGCGGCGCGGGCAAGCTGGCGATCAGCCAGGCCGACTACGGCAAGTTCGTCGTGGGTGAGAATGTCGCCACCGCCCCGGGCCAGGTCGTCTGGCGCGACGAGCTGTTCGAACTGCTCCAGTTCGATGCCGCCACGGACCAGCAGTACGCCGTGCCCCTGCTGATCTTCCCGCCGTGGATCAACAAATTCTACATCATGGACCTGCAGCCGGCGAACTCGCTGATCCGCTGGCTGTCGGCCCAGGGCTTCACCGTCTTCGTCTGTTCCTGGGTCAATCCGGACAAGGACAAGGCCGGGTTCGGCTTCGACGAATACCTCGAGAAGGGCATCTATCGCGCGGTCGGGAAGGTGCTGGAGCAGACGGGCTCGAAGACGCTGAACACCGTCGGCTATTGCATCGGCGGCACCCTGATGGGGGCGGCGCTCGCCCATATGGCCGCGAAGAAGGACAAACGCGTCGCCGCCACCACCTTCTTCGCTGCCCAGCATGACTTCGAGGAGGCCGGCGACCTGCTGCTGTTCACCGACGAGCACTGGCTGAACACGGTCGAGCAGCAGATGGACGAGGCAGGCGGCGTGCTGCCGGGCGCGGCCATGGCCGAGACCTTCAACGCCCTGCGCGCCAACGACCTGATCTGGTCGTTCTTCGTGTCCAACTACCTGATGGGCAAGTCGCCGGCGGCCTTCGACCTGCTGTTCTGGAACGCCGACCAGACGCGGATGCCCAAGGCCCTGCACATGGACTATCTGCGCTCCATGTACGGCCAGAACCGGCTGTCGAAGGGCGAGTTCGAAATCGGCGGGACCCGGGTCGACCTCGGCGACGTGACCATCCCCCTCTATTTCGTGGCCAGCCGAGAGGACCACATCGCCCCGATGAACTCGGTCTATCGCTCGGCGCGGGCGTTCCGGAACGCCGACGTGACCCTGACCCTTGGCGGTTCGGGCCATATCGCCGGGATCATCAATCCGCCGGCGGCGAAGAAATACCAGCACTGGACCAACACCGCCCTGCCCGCGACCCTGGCCGAGTGGCAAGCGGAGGCACAGGAACATCCCGGCAGTTGGTGGAACCACTGGGCCGGCTGGCTTAATGAGCGGTCGGGCGAACAGATTCCGGCGCGCGATCCTTCGAAAGGGCCGCTCAAGCCCATCGAGCCGGCGCCCGGCTCCTATGTGAAAGTACAGTCTTGAAGCGTATCGAACCGAATATCCTGCTGGCGATCAGCACGACTGTCTCCCTGCTCCTGCTGCTCCTGACCGCCGTCGTCTATGGCGAGCTCGGCGCCGCCGGCGAGATCAAATATCCGCTGATGGCCGGGATCTGCATCGTCGGCTACGTCGTCGGCAACGCCCTGATGCAGCGTCAGCTCAAGCGGGTCACCCCGCCGATGATCCACCCCGACAAGCCTGCGACGGCAGCGATGGCGGGCGTGTTTCCGCTGGTCGTCATGCTGCTGGCCGCCGTGCCGGTGTTCTGGGCCGGCCACGACTACGGGCTGTTCGTGATCATCGCCTCGGTCATGACCGGAGCGACCATCGAATCCGCCATCAAGGCCCGTAGCTGGCAGTAATCAGCCCGGCTTGAAAGTCAGCGCGACGCCGTTGTTGCAGTAGCGCTTTCCGGTCGGCAGCGGACCATCGTCGAAGACATGACCCTGGTGTCCCAAGCAGCGGGCGCAGTGATACTCCGTACGCGGAATACCGATGGCCAGGTCGCGTTTGGAACCGATATTGGCCGGGTTCACGCGATAGAAGCTGGGCCAGCCGGTGCCGCTATCGAACTTCCACGCCGACAGGAACAGCGGCAGCTCGCACGCCTTGCAGACGAAGGTGCCGGGCCGGTGCTCATCGTTCAGCGGGCTGGAGTATGGCCGCTCGGTCGCCTCGTGACGCAGGACGTCATAGCTGAGCCCCGGAAGGCGGGCGCGCCACTGGGCGTCCGTCGTCTGGCGGAATGGCGAGGACGCAAACGGATCAGCGGCCGCGCTTGCCTTGCTGGACAGGGCGGCTCCAAGCGACAGGGCGCCGAGGCCTGTCAGCAACGTGCGGCGCGGGATCCGGATCGACTGGGTCATAATCCGAAGTACGCCGCCGAACGGCGAAAGGTTTCAAGCCGTCAGCTCAGCCCGGTCTCTTCCGGCAGACCCAGCATGATGTTGAGGTTCTGCACCGCGGCGCCGGACGCGCCCTTGCCGAGGTTGTCCAGCAGGGCGACCAGACGCGCCTGATGGCCGTGGCGGTCGCCGAAGACGTGCAGGCGCATGCGGTTGGTGCCGTTCAGCCCTTCCGGGTCGATGCCGGTCATGGCCTCGGTGGTCTCAAGGTCGGCGACCTCGACGAACTGCTGGCCGGCGTAGGCCTCGACCAGGGCGCCGTGGATGACCTCGACCGAGGTCGCCGGCAGGGCCGACAGCTGCAGCGGAATTTCGACCAGCATCCCCTGGCGATAGGTCCCGACCGCCGGGGCGAACAGGACCTCGTTGGCCAGACCCGTGTGCTTCGTCATTTCGGGCACATGTTTGTGGCGAAGGTTCAGCCCATAGGCGCGATAGGCGGGCGCCTTGTCCTTCTCGGGGCCTTCGAACTCGGCGATCATCGCCTTGCCGCCGCCGGAATAGCCCGAGACGGCGTTGACGGTGACGAAGGCGCTCGCAGGCACGATGCCCGCCTTCACCAGCGGCCGCATCAGGCCGATGAAGCCGGTCGGATAGCAGCCGGGGTTCGAGACCCGCGTCGAGGCGGCGATGGCCGCGCGCTGGCCCGCGTCCATTTCGGCGAAGCCATAGGTCCAGCCCTGGGCGACCCGATAGGCGGTGGAGGCGTCGATGACCCGGGTCGTGGTGTTGTCGATCATGGCGACGGCTTCCTTCGCCGCCTCGTCGGGCAGGCACAGGATCACCGCATTGGCCGCGTTCAGCGCCTCGCGCCGCGCCGCCGGATCCTTGCGCAGGTCGCCGGTCAGGGAGATGAACTCCAGATCCGAACGCCCTTCCAGACGCTGCCGGATCTCCAGCCCCGTGGTGCCGGCCTCGCCGTCGATGAAGATGGTGTGGGTCATCTGATGCTCCGGGTGGAACAGACAAAGAAAAAGGGCGCTCCGGTTTCCCGAAGCGCCCCGTTTCGTAATCGCTTTCGCGAAACGGCTTAACGCTTCGAGAACTGGAAGGAACGGCGAGCCTTGGCGCGGCCGTACTTCTTGCGTTCGACGACGCGGCTGTCGCGGGTCAGGAAGCCGTGCGGCTTCAGGACCGGGCGCAGGGCCGGTTCGTAGTGCGTCAGGGCGTGCGACAGGCCGTGGCGGATGGCGCCGGCCTGGCCCGACAGGCCCGAACCCTCGACGGTGCAGACGACGTCGAACTGGGTCTCACGACCGCAGACGACCAGCGGCTGGGCGATCATCATGCGCAGGATTTCGCGAGCGAAATACTGGGTTTGATCCTTGCCGTTGATCGTGAACTTGCCGGTGCCGGGCTTGACCCAGACGCGGGCGATCGCGTTCTTGCGCTTGCCGGTCGAATAGGCGCGGCCTTGCGCGTCCAGCTTCTGGACGGCTTCCGGAGCGGCTTCGGCCGTGGCGGACAGGCCCTTCAGGGCGTCGAAACCGGTGGCGGTGTCTTGAGTGACGTCGGTCATGCTCAGATGCTCCGGGTGTTCTTGGCCGAGCGGCCGGCGAAGTCGATGGTTTCGGGCTGCTGCGCTTCGTGGTCGTGCGCCGCGCCAGCAAACAGGCGCAGGTGCGTCATTTGCGAACGGGCCAGCGGGCTTTCCTTCGGCATCATGCGCTCGACAGCCTTCTCCAGAACGCGTTCCGGGAAGCGGCCGCCCAGCACCTTGGCCGGGGTGGTCGACTTCACGCCGCCCGGGTGACCGGTGTGGCGGTAGTAGATCTTGTCGGTGTTCTTCTTGCCGGTGAACACGACCTTGTCGACGTTGGTGACGACGATGTAGTCGCCCGAGTCCACGTGGGGGGTGTAGGTCGGCAGGTGCTTGCCACGCAGGCGCATGGCGATGAAGGTCGCGAGGCGGCCCACGACGACGCCTTCAGCGTCGATATGGATCCACTTCCTCTCGACCTCGGACGGCTTCAAGGCAGCCGTAGTGCTCTTCAGCATTTTCGAGGTTCCTGGGATAGACGAACGGGTGGGCCCGTCCCTGCAGATGCCGGAACGAACGGAAGGCGCGCTGATAGAGGAAGGGAACACGGGCGTCAATGCGCATTGAATGCGCGAATATGCTCTATATAGCTGATTTTATTCGATATTCTGAATACGGTATTAAAATACCGCACATATCGACACCCTGAATGCCCTTTCGGGGCCGCCAGATCGGCTCCAGCGCCCCGAAACGGACCCAGATCAGGCCGCTCGGGCCGCATAAGCCTTCATCGCTTCGGCCATCCAGTCGGTCAGGCCCGGCCGGATCGCCTCATAACGGGCCCGGAAGTCCGGATTGCCGGTGTAGAGGTCGGCGAGGCCCGCATAGGCCTCCGGCGTCGGCAGGGTCTTCCAGCTGATCCCGACCCAGGCGCGGTGGCGCGACAGGATGGGATCGAGGGCCGGATCATCCGCCGCCATCCCCTGCCCCATCGCCTTGCCCAGATCGGCCTCCAGTTCGGCGACCTCGGCCATCCAGTCCTGACGCTGTTGCGGCGACATGGCCTCGACCACCGCCCGGCCCGCCTCGATGCGGGGCCGCGCCTGCTCGCCGTATTTGTCGATGATCCAGGCCTCGTATTCGGCCTGCTTTTCCGGGCTGAAGCCCTCGTAGAGTTGTTTGTCCATGACGGTCTCTCGTCCTTCCAGTTCGGCGATCGTGCGGTCGATCGTCCGGGCCAGTCGGCGATAGCGCTCCGCCTCCGCCTCGATCCGCCCCCGTTGCGCGCGCAGCGCCTCCAGACGGTCGAAGCCGGCGCTGTCCAGCAGGACCCCGATATCACCCAGGGCGATGCCGAACTCCCGATGGACCAGGATCGACTGCAGTCGCAGCAGTTCCTCGCGTCCGTAGTAGCGATAGCCGTTCTCGCCGACCGACGCGGGCTTCAGCAGGCCGATCTCGTCATAGTGATGCAGCGTCCGGACCGAGGTTCCGGACAACCGCGCCAGCTGGCTGACGGTCCAGGTTCTGTTGCGCGCGTCTTTCCGCATGGACGCCTCTATCGGGCCTCACGCGGCGTGAGGGTCAAGCGCGTTTTTCAGCCCAAGGCTCTCAAGCGCGGCGCAGGAACAGCACCCGGGCGGCGCCGTAGTCGCGGGCGTCCAGACGTTCATAGCCGGGCGTCTCGATCTCGGGCTCGCCGGAGCCGCGTTCGAAAATCACCACCGCGCCGGGTTTCAGCCAGTCGCCCTTCAGCAGTTCGGCCAGGGTCTGTTCGCCCAGTCCCTTGCTGTAGGGCGGATCGAGGAAGGCCAGGTCGAAGGCCTCGGCGATCGGACCGGGGCGCGGGCCGAGGTCGGTGGCGCTGCGGCGCAGGACACGGGTCGAGCCGAACAGGTGCCAGGCCTCGACATTGTCGCGGATCGCGCCACGCGCGCCGTCGTCGGTCTCCACGAACAGGCAGAAGCCAGCGCCGCGCGAGATGGCCTCAAAGCCCAGGGCGCCCGAGCCGGCATAGAGGTCGATGACGCGAACGCCCTGCAGGCTGTCGGCCCACGAAGCATGCTCGAGAACGTTGAACACGGCCTGTCGGGCGCGGTCGGAGGTCGGGCGGGTGTTCTGCCCCTCCGGCGCGACAATGGCCCGGCCCTTCAGCGATCCGGCGACAATTCTCATGCGGCGGCGCGGCGCCGGGCCCAGAGCAGGAAACCGACCAGACCGGCCACGATCAGGGCCAGCGGGCCAGTGATCCAAAGCGGCGCCCGGGCGAACCAGGCCAGCGACAGACCGCAGCATGCTGCGGGCATGAAGGTCTGCATCAGGGTCGCCGCCAGCCGCAGGGTGAAGGGACGCCGCGGCCGGATCACGTCGGCGACGAAATAGGCATAGCCCTGGGCCAGGCCGTTCGCGACGCCGATGGCCGACACCAGTCCCAGATAGAGGCCGAAGGTCTCGATGGTCACCGGCGGTGAGTAGAGCAGCACCGAGGCGAACGGCATCAGGGCGATGCCGGCCAGCAGGATCAGGTTCAGCACGAAAACCCCGACCGTGAACCGCTGCATGCCCAGGAACAGCCGCCGGTGCGCGTTCCAGAAAATGCCCACCACCGCGAAGCTGAGGGCGAAGGCGGCCAGCATCTGCCAGCTTTCACGGAACAGGGTCGCGGCATGGCCGTCCCAGCCGTGCGGCACGTGCAGCTCGATGGCCAGCAGGGTGATCGCGATGGCGAACACGCCGTCCGAGAAGAACAGCAGCCGGTCGAGACCGGGATCGCCCTTGTGAACGAGCTCGTGCGTGTGGTCGGTCATATGAAGTCCCCCGGCGGCGTGGGAACAGGTTCCAACGCCGCCCTTCAGTCGTCAACGATGGGCGTCAGCCGCGCGGCTTGCGCGGTCCGGTCGGGCGAGAGGCTCCGGGCGGACGGCCGCTCGTGCCCGAAGGACGGGCCCCGCCTTCGCCCCGCGGCTTGAAGTCGCGCCTGGGCTTGTCGCCGTCACGCCCCCCGTCACGGGCATCGCGGGCCCAGGTCGAGGACTTGGGACCGATGATCTGGTCCTCGCGCGGCTTGAAGACGCGTTTTGGACGATCACCCTCGGGCGCAGCGCCCTCGCGAGGAACCCAGGCCTTCTTGGTCGAGGGTCCGCGCGGGCTGGGCGGCGCGGCCTTGGCCCAGCCGGTCTTCTTGGCCGGGCGGTTGGCGCGTTCGATGCTCTGGGCGGTCGCGGTCTCGGCGGCGCGGACGCGGCTGGGCTTGCGCGATGGATCGGACAGGGCCGAGCCGGACTTGCCCGTCACCACAGGCATGCCGCCGCGACGGCCGGGCACGGGGACCGGGGTCTGGACGGTGTTGCCCTGGGGCAGGTTCTCGGGGCGGATATGCTCACCCAGCAGTTCACGGATGACCCGGGGACCGACCTCCTCGACCGCGCCCGAAGGCAGGGTGCCGAGCTGGAACGGGCCATAGGCCAGGCGGATCAGGCGGTTGACGGTCAGGCCGACCGACTCGAGCACCTTGCGGACTTCGCGGTTCTTGCCCTCGGAGATCTGGACGCTGATCCACAGGTTGGCGGACTGGCCGCCGTCCTCATTGGTCTTGGCCTTGTCGATGGTCGCCTCGACCGGGCCGTAGCGAACGCCGTCGACGGTGACGCCGTCCTTCAGGGTGTCGAGCGTGGCCTGGGTGATGCGACCACGGGCGCGGGCCCGGTACTGGCGCACCAGGGCCGTGGTCGGCAGCTCCAGCGCCCGGCTGAGTTCGCCGTCGTTGGTCAGCAGAAGCAGGCCTTCGGTGTTGATGTCCAGACGGCCGACCGAGATGACGCGCGGCAGGCCGGCGGGCAGGCTGTCAAATACGGTCGGGCGACCGCCCGGGTCATTGTGCGAGGTCAGCAGGCCGACGGGCTTGTTGTAGCGCCAGACGCGCGTCGCCTGAACCGCCGCGATCGGCTTGCCGTCCACGGTGATGACGTCGTCGCGGGTGACCAGGGTCGCCGGCGTGTCGAGGATGCGGCCGTTGACCGCCACCTTGCCCAGACCGATCAGCCGCTCGACCTCACGACGCGAGGCGATCCCGGCGCGGGCCATCGCCTTGGCGATCCGTTCGGTGCGCTTGGGCTCCTCGGGCGCCGCCTTGGCGTCCTTGCCTTTAGCCGAGCCCTTGCCGAAGCCCTTGCCCGCTGCGCCCTTGTCGTCGGCCGAATAGCGTTTGCCCTTGATCGGCTTTTCAGGGCGCGCGCCCTTGTCCGGGGCATAGGCCCGGCCACCGAAGGACTTGCCGCCGGAGCCTGCTTCCTTCTTCTCCGAGGTGAAGGCTTTCGCGCTCGCCGAGCCGGGGCGCGGAGCGCCGCTCTTCGGCCGGTCGCCGGGTTTGTGCGCGCGCAGCTCTTGACTGGGGCGGGGCTTCTTGTCGTTGTCGTCTGTATGGCGGGCCATGATGAGCGGTTCATGCGCATGGCATTGGACCTTGCGCAAGCGGCGGCGGACGCAGGCGAGGTCCCCGTGGGCGCCGTCGTCGTCGACGAATCGACCGGGGAAGTGGTCTCCACGGGCGAAAACGGCCCCGTAGCGGCCCATGACCCCACCGCCCACGCCGAAATCGTTGCGCTGAGGCGCGCGGGCGCCGCATTGCAAAATTATCGCCTCACCGGCCTGACCCTCTATGTGACGCTGGAGCCCTGCGCCATGTGCGCCGGAGCCATCAGCCATGCTCGAATCGGCCGGGTGGTCTGGGCGGCGGACGATCCGAAGGGCGGCGCGGTCATCCACGGCCCGAAAATCTTCGACCAGCCGACCTGTCACTGGCGCCCCGCGGCGGAAGCAGGCCCCTACGCCGGGGAGGCCGGGGAAATGCTGAGAGGGTTCTTCCGTACCCGGCGCGGTGGAACGCGAGCGTAGAACCGGCGTTAGCCGTCCAAGCGTTGCCTTGGAGGGCTCATTCCTTGACCAGACCGGACCTGCCGCAGTCGATCATCTTTTGCGGTCTGGCGGCCCTCACCGTCCTGGCCGCCTGCGGCAAGCAGCCTCATGACGCTCCAACCAGCGGCGACGAGGTCAAGCAGCGCGCCATCGAGGCCCAGACCGCCCGCCAGCGCACCGGCGCCGAGGTTCAGGACCGGGCCATGAACCGCGTCATCCGCACCGTCTATCTGTGCAACAACGGCGAACGGCTGTCGGTCGACTTCGACAATCCCCGCCAGATGGCCACGGTGCGCAACTCCAATGGCGAGGCCGTCGACCTGTTCCAGGAACGCGCCGCCGACGGCATCTGGTATCGGGCCAGCGCCTATGAGCTGCGCGGCAAGGGCGTCATGGCCACCTGGACCGCCGATGGCCTGCAGCCGACCGACTGCCGCGCGGTCGACTAGACGAACTTCGCCAGCCGCGCATCCAGGCCTTCGCGAACCGCGGGCCAGTCCTCATCCAGAATGGCGAACTGGGCGGTGTCGCGGATACGGCCCGTCCAGGTGATCTTGTGCTTGCGCAGGATGCCTTCGTCGCGCGCGCCCAGCTTGCGGATCGCGGCCTGGCTGGCGGCGTTGACGCCGTCGGTGATGATCTCGACCCGGATTGCGCCCGCTCCGAAAGCATGGGCCAGCAACAGCCGTTTGCAGGCCGGATTGACCGCCCCTCCCCGCGCCTCGGGCCGGTAGAAGGTCGAGCCGATCTCGCACCGGCGGTGCTCGGGCCGGATCTCATAGAGGCTGGTCGTGCCGACGAGGACGCCGTCAGATTTGCGGCGCACGGCCCATGCGACGCGGCTGCCGGCGGCCATGGCGGCCATCGCCGAAGCCCACCAGCCCTCGAAATGCGGACCGTAGGCGGCGCCGACCATGATGTCCCAGGACGGGGCGTCGCAATCCAGCGCCGCGCGCATCTCGTCCGTCAGAGCGGGGGTCAGGGGCTCCAGCCGGACGAAAGCGTCCTCCAGAACCACGGCCTCGATCTTCAAGACGCGCCCTGTTCGATCAGGAAGGCCTTCAGGTCGACCGCATCGACGGTCTTCTCAACGAAGGCGTCGCCGATGCCGCGGGCCAGAACCAGCGTCAGCCGCCCGCCCTCGGCCTTCTTGTCCCCGGCCATGCGGGCGATCAGGGCGTCGGCGGTGAAGTCGCCCGCCTGTTTCAGGCGCGTCGGCAGACCGGCGGCGGCGATGGCGGCGTCGACCGTCTCGACCTCCTCCGGGTCGCACAGGCCCAGCCGGGCGGAATACTGGAAGGCCAGGACACAGCCGAGCGCCACGGCCTCGCCATGCGCCAGGGCCGCCTCCTCGAAACCGAGCTCGGCCTCGACAGCATGACCTAACGTGTGGCCGAGATTGAGCAGGGCGCGACGGCCAGCCTCCTTCTCGTCCTCGCCGACGATGCCGCTCTTGATCTCGACGGATCGAACCACGGCGCGTTCGAGGGCGGCCGGATCGCCGGTCGCGCCCCCCGCCCCGTCTCCGGAAAGCCAGTCGAAGAAGGGCGCGTCGCAGATCAGGCCGTGCTTGAGCACCTCGGCCCAGCCGGAGCGCAATTGCACCGGCGGCAGGGTGGCCAGAACGTCGATGTCGGCCAGCACCAGCCGGGGCTGGTGGAAGGCGCCGACCAGGTTCTTGCCGCGCGGGGTATCGATGGCCGTCTTGCCGCCGACGGAGCTGTCGACCTGGGCCAGAAGCGTCGTCGGGACCTGAACGAAGTCGATGCCGCGCATATACAGGGCCGCCGCCAGACCGGCGAGGTCGCCGACCACGCCTCCGCCCAACGCCACCACCACATCCTTGCGGTCCAGCCCGGTCTCCAGCAGCCGGTCCATCAGCCGTTCCAACTCGGCGAAGGATTTGGAGCCCTCCCCCGCCGGCACGGCAATGATCTCATTGCGCACGCCCGCCGCGGTCAGCGAGGCCGACAGGGCCGGGCCGTGCAGGGCCGCGACCGTCTCGTCGCTGATAATCACGGTGCGGCCGCGCGTCAGGGGGGCGATCCGCTGGCCCGCCGAGGCCAGCAGGCCGCGCCCGACCACCACGTCATAGGGGGCGAAGGCGCCGCCGCCGACCGGAACGACCGTCACGGGGAAATCGGTCATTGTCCGCCCTGCCCCACGCTGGTCTCGGCGCGCCAGGCGTCCAGCGCCTTCACGATGGCCTCGACGGCCTCGGCATGGGCGCCGCCGCCGACATCGACGGTGACGTCAGCCTGGCCATAGACGGGGTAACGGACCTCGGCCATGGCGGTCAGGGCCTCGGCGGCGTCCTTGCCGCGCAGCAGGGGCCGGGTATCGCGGCGCTGGACCCGGGCGGCGATGATCTTGATGTCGGCCCGCAGCCAGACAGTGATGGCGTGCTGCTTCAGCAGGGCGCGGGTCTCGGCGTTCAGGATGGCCCCGCCGCCGGTCGCCAGCACCATGGGCGGGCCTTCCAGCAGCCGCTTCATGACCCGGGCCTCGCCGTCGCGGAACTCGGCCTCACCCAGCCTGGCGAAGATGTCCGAGACCGTCATCCCGGCCGCCGCCTCGATCTCGTCGTCACCGTCGGCAAAGGGGAGGCCCAGACGCTGGCCCAGACGCCGCCCCACGGTGGATTTTCCCACGCCCATAAGCCCGACCAAGGCTATGGTGCGGTCATGACGCTTTTGGGCATCGGGATTCGGCGTAGGGGACGGGGAAGCCATAACCGTTCGATCCTCTACACGATGCGTTCCATGTCGCCAGACCTTCCGGGCCAAAGCTTGAGCGCAAAATCATGAGCGGGATCGTCTCCTCGCCCCGGGTCGAGGCCTTTCTGGAGATGATGGCGGTCGAACGCGACGCCTCGCCCCACACCCTGTCGGCCTATGCGCGCGACCTGGCCGACGCCGAAGCGGGTGTCGGGAAAGGTGGGCTGATCGCGGCCGACGAGACGGAGATCGAGGCCTGGTTCGCCTCCCTGTCCCTGCGCGGCCTGTCGGCGGCGACCGCGGCCCGGCGACGCTCGGCGGTGCGGCAGTTCTATAGATTCGCCCTCGGCGAAGGCTGGCGTCAGGACGACCCGTCGCGCCGGCTGGATGCGCCCAAACAGGGCCGTCCTTTGCCCAAGACCCTGTCGCGCGAGGAGATCGAGGCCCTGCTGGCCGCAGCGGGCAAGGACGACAGCGCGGGCGCGACGCGGATGCTGGCGCTGGTCGAACTGGCCTATGCCTCGGGCGTGCGGGTCTCCGAACTTCTGGCCCTCAAGGTCGAGGCGGTGCGGCGCGACCCCGCCTGGCTGATCGTGCGCGGCAAGGGCGGCAAGGAGCGGCTGGCTCCGTTGAACAGCGCCGCGCGCGAGGCGGTGAAGGCCTGGCTGGACGTCCGCGACGCGAAAAAGCCAAAGAAGGGCCCGGACAGCCCGTGGCTCTTCCCCTCGACCGGCGCCGAGGGCCATCTGACGCCGCGCCGCTTCGCCCAGCAACTGGATCAGGCCGCGATCGACGCCGGCATCGACCCGGCCCGGGTCAGCCCCCACGTTCTGCGCCACGCCTTCGCCACCCACCTGCTGGAGGGCGGCGCCGACCTGCGCGTCGTCCAGACCCTGCTGGGCCACGCCGACATCGCCACGACGCAGATCTACACCCACGTCGCTACGGACCGCCTGACCCAGGTGGTCAACCAGCACCACCCGTTGGCGAAGGACGACTGACAACGCGTCGAAGTTGATCCTGCCGCCGGGTCAACAAACCTGACTGAACCCCGCTTGCCGCGAAGCGTTACCGGCTCTAGGTTCCGCCGCTTCTCAAGGGCGGCCCTTCCCCGCTCGCCCATCCGGACGCCACATGGCCACGCACTACCTCGATTTCGAAAAGCCCATCGCCGAACTCGAGGAGAAGATCGAGGAGCTGGGGCTGCTGGCCTCGACCTCCGGTTCGTTCGAGACCGAGATCGCCGGCCTGCGCAAGAAGGCCGAGCAGCTGCGCAAGAAGACCTATGCCGGTCTCGACCCGTGGATGAAGACCCAGGTGGCCCGCCACCCCGAGCGTCCCCACTTCGTCGACTATCTGGACGGCCTGTTCACCGACTATGTCGAGCTGCGCGGCGATCGCCAGTTCGGCGACGACCAGGCCATTCTGGGCGGTCTCGCCCGCTTCCGCGGCCAGGCTGTTGTCGTCATGGGCCATGAGAAGGGCCACGACACCGCCACCCGCCTGACCCACAATTTCGGCATGGCCCGCCCCGAGGGCTATCGCAAGGCTGTGCGCCTGATGGATCTGGCCGACCGGTTCGGCCTGCCCGTCCTGTCGTTCGTCGACACCGCCGGCGCCTATCCGGGCCTCGGCGCCGAAGAGCGCGGCCAGGCCGAGGCCATCGCCCGCTCGACCGAGCGCGGCCTGACCTTGGGCGTGCCCTTCATCACCACGGTGACCGGCGAAGGCGGATCGGGCGGCGCCATCGCCCTGGCGGCCGCCAACCGGGTCCTGATGCTGGAGCACTCCATCTATTCCGTCATCTCGCCGGAAGGCGCGGCCGGCATCCTGTGGCGCGACGGCGCGCGGGCCAGGGACGCCGCCATGGCCATGAAGATCACCGGCCCCGACCTGATGGCGCTGAAGATCGTCGACCGCCTGATTGACGAACCCGTCGGCGGCGCACACGCGGACCGCGAAGAAACGGTCAAGGCCGTGGGCGACGTGGTCGAGGAAGAGCTCAAGGCCCTGACGCCCCTGTCGCCCGATCAGCTGCGCAAACAGCGGGCGGACCGGTTCTACGCCATCGGCCGCGCCGTCTGACGGAAAGCCGACATAAGGGTTCGGCCACACCTTCCGTTAACCGCTTGTCCACCGCCGCCTGACACCTTGCGGTAGTGAAACAAGCTGCGCAGCGATCATGAGCAACGGCTTCAACGAAAACCTGCGTGAAAGCGCGGTTTTCAACCTCAACAATGCCGTGACCATGGTGGTGGACGATTCGGCCTTCGGGCTCGACCTGACCACTCTCGCCCTGCGCGGATTCGGCATCCAGGTTCGCTATTCCTGCTTCAGCGCCGCCGACGCCATCAAGATCCTGCAAGACCATCAGGTCGATCTGATCCTGGTGGACTGCGAAATGCCCGGCATGGACGGCCATGAGTTCGTCCGCTGGGTGCGCAACTCCGGGCTGGAGCCCAACGCCTATACCCCGATCATCATGACCGCGGCCCACGTCCGGAAGTCCAAGGTTGGCGACGTGCGCGACTGCGGGGCCAACTATCTGGTCACCAAGCCCTTCAGCCCCTCAAGCCTGCTGGAGCGGCTGATCTGGGTCGCGCGTGACACCCGGCCCTTCCTTGAGGTCGGGGAATACAAGGGGCCGGATCGTCGGATGCGCGAGGCCCGCCCCCGCGAGCGCAACGAGCGCCGCTCCGACATGATCGCTCTCAATAACAAGCAGGCCAGGTCGCTGGCCGAGGCTATCGAACAAGCGGATCCCATCTGATGGTCGTCGTCCTCAGAAAAGAGCGGAAGTCGCGGCTGTCCGCCATGATCGACCAGGCCGGCGGCATCAGCGTCGGCGTCGCCCTGGCCCAGGCGCGGGCCAACCTCGAGACCCTGCAGGCGCAAAGCCAGACCATCGTCGCCGAGCGCGTCGCCATGCTCACGGCCCTGCCCGAGCCTGATCGCGCGGTTCCGAACGCCGCCCGCGCCGCGATGGACAACGCCTATGAGATCGCCAGCGCCGTCATCGACGCGGCCGGACCGTTCGAACTGATCGACCTGTGCACGGTCGCCGGCGGCCTGTGCGACCTGATCGACGCGGCGCCCGAAAACCGTCCGTTCGACTGGCGCATCGTCACCGTCCACGCCCAGTCGATGCAACTGATCCTGAGCCTGCCGCTCGAAGCCGTGGCGGAGCGCGCCCAGGTGCTGGACAGCCTGAAACAGGTCATGGCCAAGAAAATCCCCGCCACTTCGGGCGAGGACAGCGATGAGGTCGAGGCCGATCCGGCCTGATCACTCGCCCGGTTGCAGGGCCTCGGCCCGGGCCGCCCGCGCGCCCCGCGTCTGCTTCTTCCACAGCGCCGCATATTCCCCGCCGACCCGCGCCACCAGTTCGTGGTGGGCGCCGCGTTCGACGATCCGCCCGGCCTTGAGCACCAGGATCTGGTCGGCGTCGGCGATGGTCGACAGCCGGTGGGCGACCACAAGCGTCGTGCGGCCAGCCTGGGCCTTCCTCAGCGTCTTCTGGATCGCGGCCTCCGTGCGGCTGTCCAGCGCGCTGGTCGCCTCGTCGAGGATCAGGATGCAGGGATCGGCCAGCAAGGCGCGGGCGATGCCGACCCTCTGACGCTCGCCGCCCGACAGCTTCAGGCCGCGCTCGCCGACCCTGGTCTCCATGCCGTCGGGCAGGTTGCGGATGAAGTCCGCCAGTTCCGCCGCCTCGGCCGCCGCCCAGATCGCCGCCTCGTCCGCATCGGGGCGGGCGAAGGCGATGTTGACCCTGAGGCTGTCGTTGAACAGGGCCACGTCCTGCGGCACCAGGGCGACCGCCTGACGCAGTGACGACTGGGTCACGTCGCGCAGGTCGCGGCCATCGATCAGTACACGGCCGGACTGCGGGTCCAGCAATCTCAGCGCCAGTTTGACGATGGTCGACTTGCCCGAACCCGACGGCCCCACCAGCGCCGTGGTGGTGCCGGGCGCGGCGACGAAGTCCACGTCCTCCAGCCCGTTGGCGCGGGCGTCGTGACGGAAGGAGACGCTCTCGAAAGCGATGGAGCCGCCCCGCGCATCCTCCGCACTCGGCAGGTCGGGCGCGCCAGAGGCGTCGGCCACCTGTGGCGTCTGGCGCGTGATCTTGAGCATCTCCTCCATGTCGATGAAGGACTGACGGATTTCGCGATAGGCGAAGCCGAGGATGTTCAGCGGGGCGTAGAGGGAGATCATGATCAGGACGGCCGCGGTGACATCGCCCGGCCCCATCCGTCCCGCCGCGGCCTCGAACCCGGCCAGCACGGCCATGACGCCGAGGCCGACATTCATGATCAGCGCCTGGACGCCGTTCAGCAGGGCCAATGAGGAGTTCGCCTTCAGCGCCGCGACATTATAGGCCCCCAGCGCCCGGTCGTAGCCCTCGGCGGCGCGGGCCTCGGCCCCGAACGACTTTACGGTCTCGTAGTTGAGCAGGGCGTCGACGGCCAAACCCGCCGCTTCCGAATCGGCGGCGTTCATCACCCGCCGGTGCTCGATCCGCCAGTTGGACACGCCGAAGGTCAGGCCGGTGTAGATCACCACCACCACCACGGCGACGGCCGCGAATCGCCAGTCGTACTTGCCGCCCAGAACCGCCGCCGCCAGCGCCAGCTCCACCACGGTCGGGACCAGGTTGAAGGCCAGAATCCGCAGCAGGAAGTCCACGGCCCGTGCGCCCCTGTCCATGGTCCGCGACAGGGAGCCCGACCGTTTGGTCTGGTGGAAGTCCAGCGACAGGTTGAGCGCGTGGGCAAAGGTCTCGGCCGCCGTGCGCCGCTGGGCCGCCGCCCGCACGGGCGCGAAGACCACGTCGGAAATCTGGGGTGTCGCGGCCGAGAGGAAGCGCACCACAGCCCAGCCCACGGCGAAGGCTGCAAAGCCCAGGCCGACGGAGACACCCGCCCCCTGCCCGCGCGACAGATGATTGACTGCGGCGCCCAGAACCAGCGGCGCCAGCACGCCCAGGCCCTTGCCCGCCAGGGTCAGGAGAATCGCCCCGAACAGGCGCAGGCGCAGCTGCGGCGCGCCCGACCGTCCCACCAGCCGCGTCAGATCGGCCAGGGCAGCGAAGGTGTTGGGGTCCTCGGGTTTGTCGGTCGGCGCGCCGGCCCGGGCCTCCGGACCCTTGTTGCGTCCCCCGCGCCCGCCGCGCTCACTGCCTCTCATCGTCATCGCCTGCATATGGATGGCGCCGGACCCGGAAGAAAGGGCGACGACCGAACCATCCCCGGCGGCGAACCCCTTCCCCCGCGGCGACGCTTCGTCACACCGCCATGGGGATAAAAAATCCCTCGCCTGATCAGAGACTTAGAGCAGCTGTAACACGCCTTGACCAAAGCCCCCCTCGCCTATAGGTTCCGCGCCGAATTCAGACCCCGTCCGGGCTTGCCGGGACGCTGAGCAAACACAACCCATGTCCCTGCCTACGGAATCGCGCGAAGAGGCGATCAAACGCCTCAACGACAGCGCATCCTCTCTGGAGGCGCGGACCGCCCCTCCCATGTCGCATGAAGCGGCGGGTCAGGCGGCGGCGGGACAGGCGTGGCGCATCATCGCCGACCTGTTCGGCGGGGTGTTCGTGGGCCTGGCTCTGGGCGCGATCGTGGACTGGTATTTCCATATCGGTCCCGCAGGGTTGATCGGTGGCGTCCTTCTGGGCTTCGCCGTTTCGGTATGGATGGCCTGGCTGACGGCGCAACGCCTGATGGCCCAGGCCAAGGCAAGTGGAGTGGAGCCGAAGTCGGTTCCGTTCGACGAAGACGAAGAAGACTAAGGGGCCCATGGCTGATCCGCTTCACCAGTTTAAGATCGAACCCCTGATCGATTTCGGGGATGTGACCCTGCCTGTCGTGGGCACGCAGCACATCGCGTTCACCAACTCGCACCTGGCGATGACCATCGCCTTCGGCCTGGTGGTCCTGTTCCTGCAGCTGTTCACCGCGAAGGCCACGGTCGTTCCGGGCCGGATGCAGGCCGTCGGCGAGACGATGTTCGGCATGATCGACGGCATCGTCGATTCCATCATCGGTCACGAGGGCCGCAAGCTCTTCCCGTTCGTCTTCACGGTCTTCACCTTCATCCTGGCCATGAACTTCATCGGCCTGTTCCTGACCTTCACCGCGACCTCGCAGATCGCCGTGACCGCCACCTTCGGCGTGATCACCATCCTGCTGGTGCTGGCCATCGGCTTCGCCAAGCACGGCCTCGGCTTCTTCAAGCTGTTCGTGCCGTCGGGCGTGCCGATCGTGATCCTGCCCGTCATCGTGATCATCGAGTTCGTGTCGTTCCTGCTGCGCCCGGTCACCCTGACCCTTCGTCTGTTCGGCAACATGATGGGCGGCCACGTCGCCCTGAAGGTGTTCGCCGGCTTCGTGGTCGTGGGCGTCACCGGCGTCGTCGGCTGGCTCGGCATCCCGATCGCCCTGCTCTCGCTGGGCATGACGGTCGGCCTGACCGCCCTCGAGTTCCTGGTGGCCTTCCTTCAGGCCTTCGTTTTCGCCGTTCTGACCTGCATCTACCTCAACGATGTGGTCAACCTGGGCCACGGGCACTAAAGCCCACCCCCAGTTCGTTCCAACCAACCCACCTCAGACTAGGATAAAGACCATGGACGCAGAAGCCGCCAAGCTCATCGGCGCAGGCCTCGCAATGACCGGCATGATCGGCGCCGGCATCGGCGTCGGCAACATCTTCGGCAGCTTCCTGACGGGCGCCCTGCGCAACCCGTCGGCCGCCGGCTCGCAAATCGGCAACCTGTTCGTGGGCGCGGCTCTGGCCGAAGCCCTGGGCATCCTGTCGTTCGTTCTGGGCATCCTGCTCTACTCGGCCTGATACCCGCCTTCGAGACGGCGCGGCGCCCGAGCGATCGGTCGCCGCGCCTCTTCGCCTGATTTGATACCGGACACCTGATGGCCGCTGAAACCCACGAAGTCGTTCCCACCGCCCCGAACGCCGAGCACTCGGCCCAGGTCGGTACTGTGAACACCACCCATGCCACGACCGAGGTCGCGCATGAGGAAAGCTCGGGCGGCCTGCCGCAGTTCGAGTTCCAGCACTGGTTCGGCCAGATCGTCTATCTGGTCTTCCTGTTCGCCATTCTCTACTGGCTGATCGCCAAGGTCTTCGCGCCGCGTATGCGCAAGGTCCTGGACGAACGCGCCGACACCATTTCCACCGCCGTCGCCACCGCGCGGCAGGTCCAGGCCGAGGCCGCCGGCCAGGCCGAGCAGGCCAAGGCTGAAGTCGCCGAAGCCCGCGCCCAGGCCCGCGCCACCGCCGCCGCCGCCAAGGCCCGCGTCACCGACGAAGCCAACAAGCGCGCCGCCGAGGAAGAGGCCGTGGTCAGCGCCCGCATCGCCGAGGCCGAGACCGCCATCGGCAAGACCCGCGACGCCGCCATGACCAATGTCGCTTCGATCGCGACCGACACCGCCTCGGCCATCGTCGAGCGCCTGACCGGCAAGGCCCCCACGGCCGCCGAGGCGACCGCCGCCGTCAAGGGAGCCGCATAAGATGCCCGCATTCCTCGAGCCGCATTTCTACAACTTCGCCGAGCCCGAACTTTGGGTCGCCATCGGCCTGCTGATCTTCATCGGCATCGTGATCTTCGTCGGCGCGCCGAAGATGATCGCCGCCCAGCTGGACGCCAAGGCCGCCAAGATCCAGTCCGAACTGGACGAGGCCGCCCGCCTGCGTTCGGAAGCCGAAGCCCTGCTCAAGCAGATCCGCGCCGAAAAGGCCGAGGCTGAAGCCCAGGCCGCCGAAATGCTCCGCGCCGCCGAGGCCGACGCCCGCGTCATGGAGACCGAGGCCAAGGCCAAGCTGGAAGAAACCCTCGCCCGCCGTCAGGCCCTGGCCGAGCGCCGCATCGCCCAGGCCGAGGCCCAGGCGTCCGCAGAAGTGAAAGCTGCCGCCGCCGACCTGGCCGCGCGCGCCGCCGAACAGATCCTGACCGCCCGCGTTTCGGGTCAGAAGAGCGATCCCCTGCTCGACGCCGCCATCGCCCAGATCGGCGCCCGCCTCAACTAGAGGCCGACGCTTACGGCAACGACATCAGGCCCCGCCGGCGACGGCGGGGCCTTTTTCGTACTCAGTGAGCGGGGATGCCGCCGGCCATCAGCTTGGCCGCCTTCTTCTCGCGCGTGACCAGCTCGCCGTAAACGAGCCCCAGCACGATCCCGAACACCACATTGGTGATCAGCAGCCAGGCCACGACGCCGAAGCCGGCGTCACCCGCGAAGATGCCCGGTCCCCCGAAGAGGAAGACGCCCGTCATCATGATGACGAAGGCGCCCACCGAAAAGGCGATGCCCTTGGTGGCCTGGGTGTCGGTGGGCAGCCGGGGGCAAAGAATGCCGAACAGCGGCCCGAGGACGACGGTCCCCATCAGGAAGTGGGCGATCCAGCCGACGGCGACATTGCCGTCCATGCCGATCATATTGGCCACGATGGCCGGAAACGACGGGGTGAACCACGGCCCCGCGAACTGATTGACCGCCTCCAGTGCGAAGACGACCAGTGTGGCCGCGAAGCCGGCGACCAGTCCCTTTTTAACGCGTGACATCATAACGACAGCGCCTCCCAACGCCTTTTTCCGTTCCGATAACGCAGGGAGGAGTCTACGCCTGTCCTGTCAGGACGCTATTCGGCCACATTCACAAACGCGTGCTTCGCGCCTGCGACAACGCAAGCGCGAAAAGCGTCGTTTTCGGGGGCGGTCAGATCAGGCGAAAACGGGTTTGCGCGGGGTGCGGCGCAGGCGTTTGCGCCAGCCCTTGAGCGGCCGGTTGGCGCGGCGCAGCACCAGCTTCTCGGCCCGCAGCGCCTGTTGCCAGAACACCGGGGCGAACTCCGGACGCTTCCGCATCAGGCGGCGGAACGGATAGACCCATTTCGGCCTGGCGTACTGGGCGCGGATGAACAGCCGCTTGGCCTTCCACGAGCCGCGCAGGATCAGCACCAGACCCAGGGTGACGACCGGAATGCCGCCAGGGCCCGGCAGCGGCCCGATCAGCAGGCCCAGGATGACCACCAGCACCCCGGCGATCATCAGCGCCGAGCGCTTGAGGGCGCGCAACGGATCGCGGGAGCGAGACGAAAATCCGGAAGGGGCGAAGGCGAGGGTCACGGGAGGTCCAGATAGGAAGGCAGTCTGTTCTGACAACGTCCCCGGTGTTCTCCGGGTCCACGATCTGGCCAAGAAGCCTCGACCGTGACGACCTTGCCACAACGGTGTTTACAATCTGCTTCGGTGGCTGAACCGAGGCTGAACGGTGAAGGTTTTGTAAGCCTCGGCCGCCCTGCCCCGGTCGTGCTCAGCCCGTGATCAGAAGGTCACGCCGGTCAGCTGCTCCGATGCGGCCCAGAGCTTCGCCGCGACCCCGGCATCCAGGGCCTGGGGCTCGATCTTGCCGGGTCCCGGCGGGCCCTTCATCTCCTGCCATCCCTGCGGCCCGAAATACTGGCCGCCTGTGACGCCCGGCATCGTGGCGGCCATCAAGGTCGGCAGGGCGCCGGCCGCCGCGGAATGGCTGGCGAACGGGGTGAGCAGGCTGGTCCCCAGCCGGAACAGAAGCCCGCCCTCCAGCGCCGGTCCATTGGCGATCAGGTCGGTGCGGGCGAACCCCGGGTGGGCCGCGACGCTGGTCAGGCCCCAGCCGTTGGCGGCGCTGCGGCGATCCAGTTCGATCGCGAACATCAGCATGGCCAGCTTGGACTGCTGATAGACGGGCCAGGGCCGATAGCCATGCTCATAGTTCAGATCGTCCAGGCGAATGCGCCCGCCCCGGTGCGCCATGCTCGCCAGCTGCACCACCCGCGCTCTTTGGCCGATCGGCTGGGCCGTCAGCAGAGGCAAGAGACGCGCCGTCAGGGCGAAGTGGGACAGGTAGTTGGTCCCGAACTGCATCTCGAAGCCATCTGCTGTCGTCTGACGCTTCGGCAGGGCCATGACCCCGGCGTTATTGATCAGGATGTCGATCGGCCGGCCCTCGGCCAGCATCCGGTCGGCAAAGGCCTTCACCGAGCCAAGATCGGCCAGGTCGACCTGTTCGAAGCGCAGGACGGCGTCGCGATACCGCCCCCGGATCAGGTTGAGCGCGTCCCTCCCCTTTGCCGGATTGCGCCCGACCAGAATGACCTCTGCCCCGGCGCCGGCCAGATCCAGCGCTGTCTCCAGCCCCAGACCCCCGGTCGCGCCCGTGACGACGGCCAGCTTGCCCGACTGATCGGGAATATCCTTTGTGGTCCAGGTCGCCATGTCGCTATCCTTGTCGTCAGTGAAGTCGCCGGAGAGGCCTTGGTTGCAATATCTGCATCCAATGCAAATATGCAAGACGTGCAAGAAGACAAATTGACACCCCCAGCTGGCCTGCGCGAACGCAAGCGCGCGGAGACCCATGCCCGGATCCAGTCCGAGGCCATGAAATTGTTTCTGGCCAAGGGCTTCGAGGCCACGACGCTGGATGAGATCGCCGAGGCCGCAGGCGTGTCACGCCGCAGCCTGTTCCACTATTTCGGTTCCAAGGAAGAGATCGTCTTTGCCGCCAAGGCCGACTTTCCCGACATCGTCGCCGAGGCCATCGGTCGCCGCCCGGCCGACGAGCCCCTGCTGGACATGGTCGAGAACGCGCTCGTGGACCTGGCCGAACGCCACCAGACGCCCGAGGCCAAGGCCCTGGCGCGGTTGATCCACGACACCCCTGCCCTCTGCGCCGGCGACCAGGCCAAGTACGAGAAGATGGAGCGGGCGCTGTCGAAGGCGCTCAGCGACCGCAAGGGCCTGCCCGAAAGCGACGTGGCCTGCCGCGTCACCGCGTCGGCCGCCATCGGCATCATGAAACTGGCCACAGAGGCCTGGCTGTCCGGCGAGGACGACGGCCCGGAACCCTTCGGCCGCTCGGCCTTCGCGGCCCTGAGGCGGGTGGCGGGCTAGCCGCCACCCGTCGCGGTTACTCCGCCGCGATGTTGGTCCCGGCGGGGGCGGACCAGCGCAGCACCGGCGAGCGGGCGGCGCGGGTTTCGTCCAGGCGCTTGAGCGGAGCGTGGAACGGCGCGCCCTTGAAGCGGTCGACGTCGCCGGCCTTGGCCGCTTCCGCCAGCAGACGCATGGCGTGGATGAAGCGGTCCAGTTCCTGCTTCGACTCCGTCTCGGTCGGCTCGATCAGCATGGCCCCGTGGACGACCAGCGGGAAATACATGGTCATCGGGTGGAAGCCCTCGTCGATCATCGCCTTGGCGAAGTCGAGCGTGGTGATGTCCGTGCCCTTCAGCCATTCGTCGTCGAACAGGGCTTCGTGCATGCACGGGCCGTCGGGGAAGGCCGGGCTCATCAGGTCCGACAGGCGGGCCTTGATGTAGTTGGCGTTCAGGACGGCGTCCTCGGCGACCTGACGCAGGCCGTCCGAGCCGTGGCTCATCATGTAGCTGAGGGCGCGGACATACATGCCCATCTGCCCCTGGAAGGCGCACAGGCGGCCGAAGGCCTGGGCGGCGTCGCCCTCCTCCCGCTCGATCAGTTCATAGCCGTCATCGCCGTGCACGACCCAGGGGGCGGGCGCGAAGGGCGCCAGAGCTTCCGACAGCACCACCGGACCCGCGCCCGGACCGCCGCCGCCGTGGGGCGTGGAGAAGGTCTTGTGCAGGTTGATGTGCATGGCGTCGACGCCGAGGTCGCCCGGGCGAACCCGGCCGACGATGGCGTTGAAGTTGGCGCCGTCGCAGTAGAAGTAGGCCCCAGCCTCGTGCGTCAGGCGGCTGATCTCGAGGATGTCGCGCTCGAACAGGCCGCAGGTGTTGGGATTGGTCACCATGATGGCGGCGACGTCGTCACCCAGCTTGGAAGCCAGGTCGGCGACGTCCACGCGGCCGTCGTCGGTCTGGGCCACTTCCACGACCGAATAGCCGACGAAGGCGGCGGTGGCCGGGTTGGTGCCGTGGGCCGAGGTCGGCACCAGCACCTTGCGGCGCTTCAGATGCTGACCCGAGGCCTCGTGAGCCGCGCGGATGGCCATCAGGCCGCACAGTTCGCCATGGGCCCCAGCCTTCGGAGAAAGCGCGACCGCAGGCATGCCGGTCAGGGTCTTCAGCCAGTGGGCCAGGGTGTCCATCAGCTCCAGCGCGCCCTGCACCGTCGATTGCGGCTGCAGCGGGTGGATGTCCGAGAAGCCCGGCAGGCGCGCCATCTTCTCGTTCAGGCGCGGGTTGTGCTTCATCGTGCACGAACCCAGCGGATAGATGGCCAGGTCGATGGCGTGGTTCTTCTGGCTCAGGCGCACATAGTGGCGCATGGCCTCCGGCTCCGACAGGCCCGGCAGGCCGATCGGGTCGCGGCGGATCAGGTCGCCCAGATCGCCGCCGTCCGTGGCGGGTTCCGGCAGGTCGACGCCGGTCTTTCCCCAGCCTTCGCCTTCGAAGATCAGGTGCTCGTCCTGCAGCAGGCCGCGCGCGCCGGTCAGGGTCGCGGGCTTCGAGGTCACGGCGTTCGGGGCGGTCGGGCGGCCGACGGTGTTCATCGTGCTCATGATCAGGCTCCCAGGACCTTGGTCAGCGACTTGGCGAGAAGCTGGATATCGACGTCGAGCGTCGTCTCGGTGGCGGCGACCAGCAGGACGTCGTCCATGCCGGCGTCGGGCGCCAGACGGCTGTAGGGCACGCCGGCCAGCAGGTGGTGATCGGCCAGGGTCTGGACGACCTCGGCGGCGTTCTTCGGCAGACGCACCGCGAACTCGTTGAAGAAGCGCGGCGTCAGGATCTCGACGCCCGGAATGGCGGCCAGCGCATCGCGCGTCGCCACGGCCTTCTCGTGGTTCAGCAGGGCCAGTTTGCGCAGCCCCGTCTCGCCCAGCAGGCTCATGTGGATGGTGAAGGCCAGGGTGCAGAGGCCGGAATTGGTGCAGATATTCGACGTCGCCTTGTCGCGGCGGATGTGCTGCTCGCGCGTCGACAGGGTCAGGACGAAGCCACGCTCGCCGTCGGCGTCCACGGTCTCGCCGGTCAGGCGGCCGGGCATCTGGCGGATCAGCTTCTCACGCGCGGCGAAGAGGCCGACGTAGGGTCCGCCGAAGTTCAGGGCGTTGCCGATCGACTGGCCTTCGGCGGCGACGATGTCGGCCCCCATCTCGCCGGGCGATTTGAGCAGGCCCATCGACACGGCCTCGGTGACCACGACGATCAGCAGGGCGCCGGCGGCGTGGGCGGCTTCGGCGATCTTGGTCACGTCCGTCGCCGTGCCGAACACGTTAGGGGTCTGGACGACGACGCAGGCGGTGTCCTTGTCGATGGCGTCGATGACGGCGGCTTCGGCGTCAACGGCGGCGGCCAGGGCCTCGGTCTCGACGCCGACGGCGTGGACCACAGTCTCGGTCGCGCGGACATAGTGGGGGTGCACCCCGCCCGAGATGACCGCCTTGTTCCGGCGGGTGACGCGCGTGGCCATCAGCACGCCCTCGGCCATGGCGGTCGAGCCGTCATAGAGAGAGGCGTTGGCGACCGGCATGCCCGTCAGGTTCGCGACCTGGGTCTGGAACTCATAGAGGTACTGCAGCGTCCCCTGCGCGATTTCCGGCTGGTACGGCGTGTAGGAGGTCAGGAACTCCGAGCGCTGGATGATGTGATCCACCGTCGCCGGGACGTGGTGCTTGTAGGCGCCCGCGCCGCAGAAGAAGGGCGCCGAACCGGCCGCGACGTTGCGTCCGGCCATTTTCGACAGGGCCCGCTCGACCTCCAGCTCGCCCGCCACGCGCGGCAGGTCGACAAAGCCCTCGCGCCTCGCGGCCTCGGGCACATCCACGAACAGGTCGTCGATCGATTTGACGCCGATGGCGGCGAGCATCGCCTCACGGTCGTCGGCGGTCAGGGGGAGGTAGCGCATGGCTCGGGTTACCTTGTCATCCCGGAGGGAGCGGGGCGTTTGTCATCCCGGCCGGAGCGGAGCGGAGAGCCGGGACGGGATGGGTCATCTTGGGCGGTCCCGGTCAGTCCGAAGGCTGAGCCGGGACACAGGAAGGTCTTTGGCATGGCCCCGGATGAGCGGTGCTCTCCGGGGCTGAAAACTCAAAAGCGCGTCAGGTCCCGGCTCGGCGCTTCGCTTGGCCGGGATGACAAATTCTAGAGCGTGGTCAGATATTCGTCGTACGCCGCCTGATCGAGCAGGGCGTCGAGCTGCGAGGCGTCCGCGATCCTGATCTTGGCGAACCAGCCATCGGCTTCCGGGGCCGAGTTGACGGTCTCCGGAGCGTTGCCCAGGGCGTCATTGGCCTCGACCACCTCGCCCGAGACGGGGGCGTAGACGTCGGACGCGGCCTTGACGCTCTCGACCACGGCGAAGCTGTCGCCCTTGGTGACGGTCTTGCCGACTTCCGGCACTTCAACGAACACCACGTCGCCCAGGGCGTCGGCGGCGTGTTTGGAGATGCCGACGGTGGCGATGTCGCCGTCGACGCTGACCCACTCGTGATCCTTGGTGAATTTCATGGTGGCGATCCTCAGACGGTCTTGGGTTTGCGGTAGTAGCGGGTGGCGGCGAAGGGCATGGCGATGACCTCGGCGGCGGCGGATTTGCCGCGGACGATGACCTTCAGATCCGTGCCCAGTTCCGAATAGGCGGGGGGCACATAGCCCATGGCGATGTTGCGGCCCAGCGTCGGCGACGGGCCGCCCGAGGTCACCTTGCCGATGATGTTTCCGTCCAGATCGGCGATCTCGGCGCCTTCGCGGGCCGGGGCGCCTTCCTTGATGCTCAGGCCGACGCGAACGCGCGACGGACCCTCGGCCAGTTCCTTCAGGATGCGGTCGGCGCCGTTGAAGTTGGCGGCTTCCTTGCGCGACTTCGACAGGGCGAAGGTCAGGGCGCCCTCGACCGGCGAGGTCGTCGGGTCGATGTCGTGGCCGTGCAGCGGCAGGCCGGCCTCGAGACGCAGGCTGTCGCGCGCGCCCAGACCGATCGGTTTGACCCGGGCGTCTTCGAGGATGGTGTTCCAGATGCGCTCGGCGTCGGCGTTCGGCACGGAGATCTCATAGCCGTCCTCGCCGGTGTAGCCCGAGCGCGAGACGAAGCAGTCGACGCCGAACAGCATCAGACGGGCGCAGTCCATGAAGCCAAACTCGGCCAGAACCGGCTCGTACTTCAGCATCACCTCGGCGGCCTCGGGGCCCTGGATGGCGATCAGCGAGCGGTCGTCGAAGACGGTCAGCTTGGCGTCGCCTTCGAGGTTGGCCTTCCAGAAGGCGAAGTCCTCGTCCTTGTTGCCGGCGTTGACGACGACGAACAGGCCGTCGTGGTCAGGCTTGCCGGCCATCAGGTCGTCGATGATCCCGCCGTCAGTGTTGAGCAGCAGGGAGTACTTCTGCTTGCCCGACTTTAGGATCTGGTAGTCGCCCGGAACGAAGCGCTCGAACTGGGAAATGGCGTCGGTGCCGGTGATCTTGCACTGGCCCATGTGCGACACGTCGAACAGGCCGGCGTGCTCGCGGGTCCAGCGGTGCTCGGCCAGAACCCCTTCGTACTGAACCGGCATGTCATAGCCGCCGAAGCCGACCATGCGGGCTCCGAGCGCGCGGTGTGCGGCGTTCAGGGGGGTGGTCTTCAGGGTTTCGTCAGTCATGCATCCGGCTTTCAGAGTCGCGTCATGGGGCGGAAGCTCCGCCGTCCTCGCGCCCCCGCTGTCCTGAAGCCTGAGAGATTCCAACGCCTTGAGTAAAGGCGTCTTGCTCCGTCGGCGCGCCCTTACAGGCGGCTTTCCAGCGTCCGAATGTCCTCGCGGTCCGTTTGCCTGAGCGTTTCCGGGGCGGTTGCGCCTTCGGCTCCGGGTCGGTGTTTCCACCGCCCGATCTCTCCCGCGAGAGCGAGGCGACCTAGGCCTCGACTCTGGCTCCAAGTCAAGCGCGGCGGGCCATCACGATGCCGCGTAGGCGTCGATCTCGTCGATAAAGGCCGACTTTTCGGCCGAGGTCAGGAACGAGCCTTCGAAGCTGTTCTTCGCCAGACCGATCAGCTGTTCGCGGGTCAGGCCGACGGCTGCCGTCAACTGACGGTAATTCTCGTTCACATAGCCGCCAAAATAGGCCGGGTCATCGGAGTTCAGGGTGACGTGCAGCCCCTGCCGCAGCATCTCGGGCACGGGGTGGTCCTTCAGGTCGTCGACGACGCAGAGTTTGTGGTTCGACAGGGGGCAGACAGTCAGGGTCATCCCCTCCTTCGCCAGCCGTTCGACCAGTTTCGGATCCTCCATCGAGCGGTTGCCGTGGTCCATCCGGTCGATCTTCAGCAGGTCCAGCGCCTCCCAGACATACTCTGGCGGCCCCTCCTCCCCGGCATGGGCGACGCGCTTGAGGCCCATCGAACCCGCCGCGGCGAAGACCGATTTGAACTTGGACGGCGGATGACCGACCTCGGACGAGTCGAGGCCCACGCCCCGGATGCGGTCCAGCCAGGGCTCGGCCTTGCGTAGCGTGGCGAAAGCGGCGTCCTCATCGAGGTGGCGCAGGAAGCAGAGGATCAGCTGGGACGAGACGTCCAGATCGCTCTCGGCCGCCTTCATCCCGGACAGCAGGCCATCGGCGACCACCTGGAACGGAATGCCCCGGTCGGTGTGGGTCTGGGGGTCGAAGAAGATCTCGGCATGCCGCACCCGGTCCGCCGCCGCCCGCTGGAAATAGGCATAGGCCAGGTCGTGAAAGTCCTGCTCGGTCTGCAGGACATTGGCCCCGGCGTAATAGATGTCGAGGAAGTCCTGCAGGTTCGAGAAGTCATAGGCCGCGCGCACGGCCTCGACGCTGTCGAACGGAATCTCGACCTTGTTGCGCTTCGCCAGCTCGAACATCAGTTCAGGCTCGAGACTGCCCTCGATATGCAGATGCAGCTCGGCCTTGGGCAGGCCGTTGATGAAGGCGTCGAGGGACATGGGCAGGCTCCGGATCGGGACCCGTGCAGTCTAACCCGAAACCGGTCCCGCTACGCTACATGCGTTCCGGCGTGGCGATCCCCAGCACGCCCAGCGCCAGCACCAACTGGTCCAGCGCCGCCTTCGACAGGGCCAGACGCGAGGCGCGGGTCGCTTCGTCCGGCGCGACCAGCACCGGGCAGGCCGCGTAGAATTTGGAAAAGGCCTGGGCCAGACGATAGGCGTGTTCCGCGATCAGGTGCGGCATCCGCTTGTCATAGGCGTCCGAGATCGCCTGATCGAAGGCGTCCAGCGTCAGGACCAGATCACGCTCGGCGGGTTCGGTCACCACGATCGGGCCGGGCGTCGCGCCCTGCTCCGCCCCGCGGCGCAGCAGCGAGCGGATGCGGACGACCTGATAGAGCAGATAGGGACCGGTCTTGCCCTCGAAGCTCATGAAGCGGTCGAGGTCGAATATGTAGCTGGTGGTTCGGCTGTTCGACAGGTCGGCGAACTTCAGGGCGGCGATGGCCACCTTGTGGGCGATATCCTCGAACTCGACCGGGTCGACGTCGGCGCCCAGTTTGGCTTCGTGCAGACGGTCGCGCGCCTTGTCGGTCGCCTGGGTGATCAGGTCGTGCAGCTTGAGCACCCCGCCTGCGCGGGTCTTGAACGGCTTGCCGTCGGTGCCGTTCATGGTCCCGAAGCCGAGATGCTCCAGCTCGCCCGGTTTCGCATATCCGGCCAGATAGGCGGCGCGATAGACCTGTTCGAAATGCTCGGCCTGCCGTTCGTCGACGACATAGAGCATCAGATCGGGGTTTAGCGTCTCGCGCCGGTCGACGATGGTCGCCAGATCGGTCGTGCCGTACATGGCCGAACCTTCCGAGCTCACCACCAGCAGCGGCGGCGGGCTGGGCGCCTCAATGACCGAACCGTCGGCCAGCTTCTTCTTGCGCGTCTCGCCCGGTCCGGCGACGTGGACCACCTGGGCGCCGTCGTCCTCGACCAGCAGGCCCTTGGCGGTCAGGTCGGCGATCATCCCGGCCATGCGCGGATCGGCGTCCGATTCCCCGTTCCAGAGATCGAAGGTGACGTCCAGGGCGCCGAACTCACGCTCCAGCGCCGTGCGGCTGACGGCGACGAAATGCTTCCACAGGGCGCGATAGCCGGGGCGTCCGCCCTGCAGCTCGGCCGTCGCCTTGCGGGCGCGGTCGCGATAGGCGGGATCTTCCTTGGCGGTGGCGGCGGCGGCCGGATACAGGCGCTCGAGGTCTTCGAGGCTGACCGGGCTCTCGGCCGGGAACGGCCCCTCGCCTTCGACGAGGAAGCCGTCGGCCTTGCCCTCATCGCCGACAGCGACGATCAGCAGTCCCATCTGGAAGCCCCAGTCGCCGAAGTGGGCGTCGCCCCAGACGGTGTCGCCACGCAGGCGGAACAGCCGCTTCAGGCTCTCACCGATGATCGAGGAGCGCAGGTGGCCGACGTGCATCGGCTTGGCCACGTTCGGGCCAGCATAGTCGACGACCACCTTGCGGGACGCGGCGACGGTCGACGCGCCGGCCAGCACAGCGTCTTCGGCGACGGCCTGGGCCCGCTTCGCCAGGGTCGCGTCGGAGACCTTGAAGTTGATGAAGCCGGGCCCGGCGACCTCGACCGAGGACAGGCGCGGATCGGCGGCCAGCCGTTCGGCGACCTTGCTGGCCAGCTCACGCGGATTGGACTTCAGCGCCTTGGCGGCGGCCAGCGCCCCGTTGGACTGGAAGTCGGCGAGGTCCGGCCGGTCGGAGGGGGTGACCCGCGCGAGCGCCGAATCCACGCCTTCGGCGGCGAAGGCGGCTGCGACCGCTTCGCCCAGTTCGGACTTGAGATCGGTCATTACTGGGCAGCCGGCGGCGTCGGCGCGGGGGTGGTCGTCCCGGCGTTGACGCGGAAGCGGCTACCGTCGCGGTTGAAGTTGGCCATTTCCGGCGTCACGTCGAAACCGACCAGAACCTCGAAATTCGAGCCGCTGACGCTGACGTCCTTGCGCGGAATCACGACGGTCCGCTCTTCCTCGACCGAGGCCGTCTGCTGGCCCTTGAAGTCGACGGGCAGGTCGAAATATTCCTTGGCCAGAACGGCGGCATTCCGCTCAGTGACGGCGATCCAGTAGCGGTAGGTGCGCTGGTCGCCGGTCGCCTGGGCCCCGCGGCCCAGGTTGAACAGCACGTTCATCTGAACGGTGATCGGATCGTCCGAGCGATAGCTGCAGCCCGCAGTGACGCCTTCGATCTCGCCGGTATAGCCGACGTTGGCCAGGGCGGCGCGGTTGTCGGCCAGCTCGACGTAGCGGGCGGCGTCGTAGAGAATCTTCACATAGGGGCACGGGCCGGCGTTGGCCTGCTGGCGCAGGACGCCCTGGCGCGGACCACGGCTGGCGGGCTGCTGATCATCGTCGGCGCCCCGCTGCTGCTGACCGCTGCGATCACGGCTGCCCTGCTGCTGCGGGCCGCCGCTGTACTGGGCATGGGCCACACTGGGAAGCACGCCGGCCATCAGGACGAGGGCGGACAAGGCGGGGACAAGGCGACGCATCAAGGGAATTTCCGACAGCCGAATGGGCGCGCAGCAAAGTGTCGGCGCCCGACACCGCCACGCTGGGTGCTGATAGCGGCTAAAGCGAGGCGCGGCAAACGTCACGCGTGAAAGACGCGCGAGGGCCTTGCTCACTGTGGCGACCCGGTAGCGATTTGGCCGGGAAAGTCCTAGGTTGGGCCCATGAACGCCCATGCGCCGATCAAACGCCCGCTCAAGGTCCGCCTCGCCACCCCGCGGGGATTCTGCGCCGGCGTGGACCGCGCCATCCAGATCGTCGAACGGGCCATCGAGAAGTTCGGCGCCCCCGTTTATGTGCGCCACGAGATCGTCCACAACCGCCACGTCGTCGAGCGTCTGAAGGCCATGGGCGCCGTCTTCGTCCAGGAGCTGGACGAATGCCCCGACGACCGGCCTGTCGTCTTCTCGGCCCACGGTGTGCCGAAATCCGTGCCCGCCAGCGCCCGGGCGCGCGAGATGCTGTTCCTCGACGCGACCTGCCCCCTGGTCTCCAAGGTCCATGTCGAGGCCGAGCGTCACCACAATGCGGGCCGCCACATCCTGCTGATCGGCCATGCGGGCCATCCCGAGGTCGTCGGCACCATGGGCCAGCTGCCCGACGGCGCCATCACCCTGATCGAGACGGTCGAGGACGCCGAGACGGTGCAACGACCGGGTGACGCCCCCCTCGCCTACGCCACCCAGACCACCCTCTCGATGGACGACACGGCCGAGATCCTGAAGACGCTCAAGGCCCGTTTCCCCGAGCTGCCCGACCCGCACAAGGAAGACATCTGCTACGCCACCACCAACCGTCAGGAGGCGGTCAAGGTTCTGGCTGACGGCTGCGATCTGGTGCTGGTGGTCGGCTCGCCCAACTCGTCGAACTCGGTGCGGCTGGTCGAGGTGGCCCTGCGCGGCGGAGCGAAGGACGCCCGGCTGGTGGACGATGCCTCCCAGGTCGACTGGCGCTGGTTCGAGGGCGTGGACACTGTCGGCGTCACCGCCGGCGCCTCGGCTCCCGAGCCCCTGATCCAGGCCTTGATCGCCGCCATCGCCGAGCGTTTCGACACGACCATGGTCAACGACCCGGGCGAGCGCGAGACGGTGACGTTCAAACTGCCGAGGGCGCTGACAGCCTGACGGAGGCGGTTACCCGCGCAACTCAGGCTTCAGGCGGCCAGTAGAGCCATCGCTGCATCCAGTGTTCGCCGCGTCTGAGCAGCAGTTCACGCTCTTGCGGATCTTCATGAGCGACGGCCTCGGCGAACAGCTTGCGGGCGCGTTCGCGACAGTGATTGGCCGACAAGGCCGGCGGTGCGATCAATGCGGGAAGATGGGCCACAGCGATTAGCCTCCGATCTGTTGGCTATCCCCAACATCGCCCACCGCAGTCAAATCTCATCCGGAACCCTACTGAGGGCGGTCGCGGACTCCCGATTTAATCTTTGGAAACAACTCGCCCAAGCCCAGGCGGATTACCGCGAGGCGTCGTCGCCCTCGATGAAATCCTGGGCGAACTCGGGCTGGTCGCCGTCCTCGATGGGGTCTTCCTCGTCGGCGTCGGAGCCGCGTGAGGGATCAGGCACCTCGAAACCGGTGGGCAGGGAGAGGTCCAGCAGGCCCGCCGCCTTCATCTCCGCCGCGCCCGGCAGGTCATAGAGGCTGGCCAGGCCGAAATGCTCGAGGAAGCGGTCGGCGGTGGCGTAGGTGACCGGCCGGCCCGGCGTGCGCCGACGCCCGCGCAGCCGCACGAAGCCCATCTCCAGCAGCAGGTCCAGCGTCCCGCGCGAGATCGACACCCCGCGCACGCTCTCGATCTCGGCCCGGGTGACGGGCTGGTGATAGGCGATGATGGCCAGGGTCTCGAGCGCGGCCTTGGAGAGGCGACGCGGCTCTTCGCGCTCCTCGGTCATCAGGAAGGACAGGTCCGCCGCCGTGCGGAACCGCCAGCGGTCGGCGACGCACTCCAGCTCCACCCCCCTGCCCTCATAGCGTTTGCGCAGACCCGAAATGGCGGCGCCGACGTCGGTCCCCTCCGGCAGTCGACGCGCAATCTCGGCGGCCGACAGCGGCCCGGCGGCGGCGAACAGCAGCGCCTCGACGCGGCGCTCCATCTCGGTCTCGTCGGGAACGAACTGAAGGTCGGTCACGGCTGCAGCTCCAGCGGGAAGCCCACGCCGCGCCGCTTCAGATAGATGTCCTCGAACGCCCCGTCCTGACGCACGTCCATCGCCCCTTCCTTGACCAGCTCCAGACTGGCCGAGAGGGTCGAGGCGGTGAAGCTGGCCTGACTGGGGCCGTCGTCGCCCTCATCCCGCAAGGGTGCGACCTGATCCAGCGTCGTCCACTCCTCCAGCCGGGGCAGGACGTCGCGCAGCCAGTCGCGCGCCGCCTCCAGCCCGAAGGCTTCGACCCGCTGGCCGGGGGTATAGTGCCGCGCCTGCTCGCGCCGCCGCTGGATCACATAGGCGCTCATCAGCTCGTACAGGCTGGCGTCGATGCGATCGGACGGGATGATCACCGTCGCCTCCGGATCGCCCCGGGTGAAGACGTCGCGCTTCAGCTGGGGCCGGGCCTGAATGGCCTCGACGGCCTTGCGCATGGCGTCCAGCTTCTGCAGGCGGAAGGCCAGGATCGCGGCCATGTCCTCGGCCGGCGGCTCGTCGCCCTTGCCCTTGTCGGTACGCGGCAGCAGCAGTCGTGACTTCAGATAGGCCAGCCAGGACGCCATCACGAGATAGTCGGCCGCCAACGAGAAATTCCGCCGCCGCGCCTCATGCACGAAGGCCAGATACTGTTCCGCCAACTTCGTGATGGAGAGTTTGAGCAGGTCGACCTTCTGGGTCCGCGCCAGCGCCAGCAGCACGTGCAGCGGCCCTTCATAGCCCTCCAGATCGACCACAAAGGCCTCGCCTGCGTCGATCTGCTCGACGGCGGCGAAATCCAGATTGGGCTGGAAGGCTTCGGTCATGGGGTCAGGCTTGCGCCTCACCGACATCCGCGCCCTTCGCGGCGTCCAGACGGCCCTTCAGCATGGCGTCGAAGCGTTCGCGGGCCTCGACCAGATCCAGCGGCTCGGGCGTATGGACGATGCGGTTCAGCGCCGCCTCGGCGCGGCGGGCCGCCCCGCCCTTCAGCCCGCTGACGCCCTCGGCGACCTGACGCATCTCGGAAAGGTCGCCGTTCCAGTGGATCACCAGATCGCAGCCGGCCTTCAGCGACTTTTCCGCCCGCTCCTTCAGCGTTCCGGACAGGGCGTTCATCACCAGATCGTCGGACAGCAGCAGGCCGCCGAAGCCCAGACGCTCGCGGATCAGCCTGATCGCCTTCTTCGACTGGGTCGCCGGCCGCTTCTTGTCGATGGCGGTGAAGACGATGTGGGCCGTCATCCCGATCGGCATATCCGACAGGGCCTTGAACGGGGCGAAGTCCCAGGCGTCCAGGGCGTCGAGGTCGGCATGGACCGTCGGCAGCTCCTTGTGAGTGTCGGCGAAGGCGCGGCCGTGGCCGGGCATATGCTTGATCACCGGCAGGACCCCGCCGGCCAGCAGCCCCTCGGCCGTCGCCCGGCCCAGTTGGGCCACCAGAGCCGGATCGCGGGCATAGGCGCGGTCGCCAATGATATCGTGGGCGCCGGGCACGGGCACGTCCAGCACCGGCGCGCAGTCGACGTTGATGCCGACGGCCTTGAGATCATGGGCCATCAGCCGTCCGCCCAGCCGCGCCAGCTCGCGCGCGGTCATCGGGTCGTTGGTCGCCTTCAGATAGGCGTCGCCCGGCGGATATTTGGCCCAGTGCGGCGGGCCGAGGCGCTGGACCCGGCCGCCTTCCTGATCGACCAGCACCGGCGCGTCCCGGCCCACGCTTTCACGCAGGGCGTCGGTCAGGCGCAGGACCTGCTCGGGCGTCTCCACATTGCGGCGGAACAGGATGAAGCCCCACGGCCGTGCGTCGGCGAAGAAGGCCCGCTCCTCGTCCGTCAGGGCCGTGCCCAGGCACCCATAGATGGCGGCGCTGTTCACCGGGCTCAGCGCACCAGGCAGTCGCCGCCGGCGCCCTGAATGGCCGCGCAGAAGGCCTGGGCCCGCTCGCGGCTCAGACCGAAGAAGGTGGTGCGATAGACGGTCGAGCCGTTGGAGGCGGTGACTTCCTGCACCCGCTTCTGGGCGCCGCGCGCATATTGCGGGAAGCGGGCGGCGACGGCGGCGTATTCGCGGTCAGCGATGGCGGTCGAGGAGAAGGCGCCGATCTGCACGGCCGAGGAACCATTCGCGGCCGCCGGGGTCGGCGGGGTCTGGGTCGCCTGGGGCGAGGGACGGACCACCGGCGCGGTCGGGGTCGGACGGGTCGCGGTCGCCGGAGCCGGGCGCGCGGGCGGAAGCTCGTCGGAGACCACCGGCGGAAGCGGCTTGGGCGCCGGGCGCGGCTGGGCCTGTTCCGGCGGCGCCGTATAGGTCGGGGCGGTGTCCACCGGCGGCGTCTCGTTGCGATAGACGTCGACGCCGGCCTCTTCATCAACCGGCTGGGCGTCCAGCGGCGCCTCGACCTTCATCTGGCCCACGGGCGTGCCCACGGCCGGCGGCACGTCGTTGGAGGCGCGCAGGCCCGAACGATAGAAGACCACCACGGCGATGATCAGCACCAGCAGCACTACGGCGCTGACGATCAGGGTCACGGGCGGGGCCTTGGCCGGCGGTCCGCGACGCGCATCGAACCCGCCGCCGCGGTTGAACGGCAGGTCGTCGTCGGTCGGCGGCGTATAGGGCCCCCGGTCGCGGCTGTCGTTCGGGCGGTTGTTGTCGTCGTAGGACATGGTCGCTTGATCTCTGGGTCCGGCGCGAATCGGCGCGCGGCCTGACACTCTAACCCGCCCGCCCCCGCAGACGAATCACAGTTGGGGTGAAAATCACACCTCGCGGATCAGGTCGATGCTGAACAGCCGCCGGTGCTCCTCGATCGCATACATGTCGGTCATGCCGGCGATATAGTCGCAGACCGCCCGCGCCCGTTTGTGCCGATCGTCCACATTGGCCCGCGCCGACCATTCGGGCGGCAGGACCTCGGGCTCGGCCATGAACAGCTGGAACATCTCGGCCAGGATCCGCCGCGCCTGGCTGCGGGTCCGGTTGACGCGGTAGTGGCGGTACATGCGCTGGAACAGGAAGGCGCGCAGCACCCCCAGATCGGCCAACATGGCGTCGGAGAACTGGATCAGGGTGCGTTTGGCCCCGCGCACGTCCTCGGGCGTGACGATCCTGTCCGCCGCCAGCCGCCGCTCGGTCTCGGCCAGCACGTCGTCCACCATCAGGCCGATCATGCGCCGCACGGCCTCCAGCCGCGTCATCCGGTCGTCGAGCTCCGGCCAGTCGGCGCGCACGCTCTTCAGCACCGGCCCGATCAGCGGCACCCCGGCCAGATCGGCAAGGGTGAACAGGCCCGCCTGAACACCGTCGTCCACGTCGTGGTTATTATAGGCGATGTCGTCGGCGATGGCGGCGGCCTGGGCCTCCAGCGAGGCGAAGCTGTTCAGCCTCAGGTCCCAGTCCGGATTGGCGCTGGTCCGGGTATAGTCGGCGATGGCCTGCCAGGCCGGGTCGTCCAGCTTGTGGGTCACCGGGCCGTTGTGCTTGATCACCCCCTCGACGGTCTCCCACGACAGGTTCAGCCCCTCGAAGCCCGGATAGCGGCGCTCCAGCTTGGTCACCACGCGGAAGGTCTGGACGTTGTGGTCGAAGCCGCCATACGGCTCCATCTGCACCTGCAGCTCGTCCTCGCCCGCATGGCCGAACGGCGGATGGCCCAGGTCGTGGGCCAGAGCGATGGTCTCGGCCAGATCCTGGTCCAGCCCCAGCGCATGCGCCAGCGACCGGGCGATCTGGGCCACCTCCAGACTGTGGGTCAGGCGGGTGCGGTAGTGGTCGCCCTCATGCGCCACGAAGACCTGGGTTTTGCCCTTCAGGCGGCGGAAGGCGGTCGAATGGATGATCCGGTCGCGGTCGCGGGCGAAGGCGTTGCGCGTCCGGCTCGCGGTCTCCGGGACCAGCCGCCCGAGAGTGTCCGCCGGGATCTCCGCATAGGGGGCGAAGCCGCAGGTGTCGGCGAACGGAATGTCTTTGGAGGGCTGCTGGCTCAAGCGGGTCGCGTTTCGTGATCGGCCGGGCCTTTGCGCATGGCCCCCGGCGTCTCATATAGACAGCCATGACCAGCGTCCAACCTGCTCCGTTTGAACTGAAAGTGGCGACCCGCACGCCCGAGGGCATCGTCCTGTCGCCCAGCGCCGCGAAGCGTCTGGCGAAGCTCGGCGCCGCCGAGGGTCATACGGTCATGCTGCGCGTCGCCGTCGAGGGCGGCGGCTGCTCCGGCTTCCAGTACCAGATGGACCTCGTCCAGACCGCCGAAGCCGACGACCTGCGCATCGAAACCGACGGGCAGACCCTCCTGGTCGACCCGGTCTCGGTTCCCTTCCTCAAGGGATCGGAGGTCGCTTACGTCGACGAACTGGCCGGCGCCCAGTTCGTGGTGCGCAATCCGAACGCCGCGACCAGCTGCGGCTGCGGGGTCAGCTTCTCGATCTGAGATCTATCTTTGTTTGGGCGAACCTAAGCCTCTTCAATCCGGAACTTCTAAAGCAATAAGCCTGCTAGAGATTCGCGCGCCGGCAGCCAAAACCTTTGCTCGGTGACTACGATAGAAGTCACGATCTTCTTCATCTACCGGCGGCCCTGTTCGCTCCATGTCTTCAATGTATCTTCCATGTAAAACTCCCAGCGTCCAACGCAGACCCGAAAAGCAACGCTGCAATTCAAGTAAATCTCTCGCAATTGCGTAATCCGCAACGCTCATTATTGAAATTTCCTCAAGTTCAGTTTCAATCCTGTTCCAGAAATCAGTTTCCCAACGATCTTCCAACCACCCGAAATCGCTCTGAGCTTCGGCCGCCAAATCTACGGCGGCATTCACTAACGCACGTAAAGGCGCGATACGTTCGAAGCGCGCAGATCTCCTTGCTAGGAGGCTGAGTTGTTGGTTACGCCGGTTTTGCCAGCCCGCGACCGCGACAGCGACGAGAATGGCAAGGATCGACCCAATGGCCTGCACCCATGCAGGTGTGTCATCGGCGCGGACGTCAAACACGCCCGCGACCAAGCCGAACATCAGCAGCCAAGCGACGCAAAGCGCGCCAAACACCCAGTCCCAAATCTTCATGTCGACATGAAGCACATGGCCCACCGCGCAGGTCCAGAGGAAGATGGTCTCTCGAACACGGACCTTTTGGCGGGGCTTGCTCTAATCCCGCACTAGCCCCCCATCCACCACAAGATTTTGCCCGGTCACCGCACGGCTCCAGGGGGAAGCGAAGAACAGCACCGCGTCAGCGAACTCTTCCGGCGTGGTCACCGAGCGCAGCGGGGTCATGCCGGCGATCAGGTCGAAGACGGCGTCGGGCGTGGCGGCCGAGGCGTCCGTGGTCCGCAGCAGGCCGCCCGAGACCATGTTGACGGTGATCCCCTTGGGGCCCAGGTCGCCCGCCGCCGTGCGGGTCAGGGACAGGAGCGCGGCCTTGGCGGCGGTGTAGTCGTGATAAGGCACGACCGGGTTCTGGAACAGGTTGGTGCCGATGTTGACGATGCGCCCTCCTCCATGGCGGCACATACCGGGCACGCAGGCCTGGATGACGTTCAGGGCGCCCCGCACCACGGTCGAGAACTGGCTCTCCATCTCGGCCCAGCCGATGTCGGTCAGCACCGACCGCGCATCGCCGTTGAAGCTGTAGTCCAGCGCATTGTTGACCACCGTCGTGATCGGCCCGCCGAAGCGGTGCTCGACCGCCGCGACCATGGCCTCCACCGCCGACCGGTCGGCGACGTCGGCCTGATACGCCATCACCCGGTCGCCCAGCTCGGCGGCCAGCGCCTCGGCCTTGTCGCCGCTGGCGCGCCAGTTGATCACCACCCGCGCGCCCTCGCCCGCAAAGGCGCGGACCACCGCCGCTCCCACGCCGCGCGCCCCGCCGGTGACGAGGACGATCTGGTCGCTGATGTTCATGGCGGGCTCCTTGAAAGATACGCGGGTTCAACCCCGTCCCGGTCGCGCTTGCAAGCCTTTCGCAACAGCTAGCGCCGGCCTTATTAGGCAAGTTCCGAAATAAGGCTTGCGATTAGGAAAATCCCTAATTAGGGTTCTGCCTCATGAACACCCTGTTCAAGGCCCTGTCGCACCCGGTCCGCCGCCGCATCGTCGCGATGCTGCGCAAGGGCCCCATGGCGTCTGGCGACATCGCCGCCGCCTTCGACATGAGCTGGCCGACCATCACCGGCCATCTGAACGCGCTCAAGGAGGCCGGCCTCGTCAGCCCCGAGCGCGAAGGCCAGACCATCCGCTACCGCCTCGAAATCTCCGCCGTCGAAGAGGCCATGGCCTTTCTCATGGAGATCGCAGGAACGGGCGTGGAGGCTGAAACGCCCAGCCTGTCGCCCGCCCATTCGAAGGAGACGCCGAAATGACAGACCGCCGTTTCACCCTGCTGGACGCCGCGACCGTGGTGGTCGCCGTCGGCATCCTGGCCTTGGCGCTCTGGACCCTGACGAATGGGCCGACCACGCCCGTTCCGATGCATTTCGGCCTGAACGGCCAGCCTGACCGCTATGGCGACCGCACCGAACTCGGCGTTCTGCTGGTCTTCATGGCCGCCATGACCGCGATCACTGCCGGAATGATGGGCTGGTACGCCGGCCGATCCGAAGAACCGTCGCGACGGCGCGGCCTGCGCATGGGCCAGTTCATCTCCCTGATCGCCATCGGCGGCACGACCGCCCTCCTCGGCTGGGCCGCGCTGGGCGGCGCCGCCGGAGCGACGGCCTTTTCTCCGGGGTGGACCATCGCTCTTCTGGGCCTGATCCTGACCCTGATCGGCGCAGGCCTCGGTCGGGTCGGACCCAACCCCCTTGTCGGCGTCCGCACGCCGTGGAGCTACAAAAGCCGTCTGGCTTGGGATCGGTCAAACCGTCTCGCGGGCCGCCTGTTCTTCTGGTTCGGCCTCATACTGCTGATCGCGGGTCCGATCGCGCCTCAGCCCCTGACGATGATGGCCGCCCCTGCCCTGATCCTGGTCGCGGCCATCTGGTCCGTATTCGAGAGCTGGCGCGTCTGGCGCACCGATCCCGACCGCCAACCCTTCTGATTTCGCGTCCCACCTTCTTCTTTGGAGATTGAACGATGCTGACCCTCCTGCTCGCGGGCGCCCTCGCGCTCGCCTCGGACCCCACCGCGACCGAGGTCACCCTCCCCGCCCAGCCCGCGCCGCTGCACGGGACCCTGCTGACCCCGGCGGGCCAGACCACCGCCGTCGCTGTCATCGTCCCGGGCTCGGGCCCGACCGATCGGGACGGCAACAGCCCGCTCGGCGTCTCGGCCGGGACCTATCGTCTGCTGGCCGAGGGGCTGGCGGCGGAAGGCATCGCCACCCTGCGCATCGACAAGCGCGGCATCGGCGCCAGCGCCGCCGCCATGACCGGCGAGGCCGACCTGCGCTTCGACGACTATGCCGCCGACGCCCGCGCCTGGGCCGCCGAGGCCGCGACCCGCGCCGGAAAGCCCTGCGCCTGGCTGATCGGGCACAGCGAGGGCTCCCTCGTCGCTCTGGAAGCCGTCCAGACGCCCGACGATAAAATCTGCGGCGTCATCTCCCTGTCGGGCGCCGGCCGCCCCGCCGCCACGGTCCTGCGTGAGCAGATGGCCGGCATGCCCGAACCGCTGAAGACCCAGGCCTTCGCCGCCCTGTCCGAACTCGAGGCCGGCCGCACCGTCGCCGACGCCCCTCCTCAACTGGCGGCCCTCTTCCGCCCCTCGGTCCAGCCCTATTTGATCTCCTGGCTGCCGCTCGACCCGGCGAAACTGGCGGCGGCGTATCGCGGGCCCCTGTTCATCGGTCAGGGCACGACGGACCTGCAGGTCAGGATGACCGACGCCGCGGCCCTCGCCGCCGCCCGTCCGGACGCGACGCTGATCCCGTTCGAGGGCGTCAATCATGTGCTGAAGGTCGCGCCCGCTGACCCGGCCGGCAACGCCGCCACCTATCGCGATCCGAACCTGCCGCTCGCCCCCGGCGTCGTCGAAGCCGTCGCCGGCTTCATCAAGGCCCACTAACTCTCGGGACCGTCCAGTTCCGCGCGCGCCTCGTCCGCCAGGGCGAAGAACCGCTCGCGGACCCCGGCGGCGAAGGGATTGTCGCGTTCGATGGCCCGGAACACCGCCGGGCTGTCGTGGCGCACCATCTCCACTGCCTGCATGATCCGCTCGAAACTGGCGGTGGTCATCCGGCTCGGGAGGGGCTCCATGGCCAGCAGGACCCGGGCGATCAGATGGGTCAGGCCCTGCACCACCGCCGCCTCGCGGTCGTGATCCTCGGGCGAGACGCTGAACACCTTCAGCCCCAGCCTCTTCCGGCAATAGGCCGCCACCCGCCGCGCCGCCCGGTCGTCATTGATCGGACAGACGGCGATCCTCAGGCCCGCGATCCCGTCCTTGCCGCTCTGCGGCCCGAACAGCGGATGGGTGCCGACCAGACGCACGCCCCGCGGCAGTCCTTCGGCCATCAGCCGCGCGGGCAGGACCTTCACCGAGCCGACATCGATGATCACCGCGTCCGGCGCAACATGGGGCGCAATGGCGGTCACCGTCGCCTCCAGCGCCTCGACCGGCACGGCCAGGATGACGATCGGACAGGTCGCGGCCTCGGCGAGACCCGTCAACTCGACCAGCCCGCCGCCGTCCGTCGCCGCCGGGTCGTACGCGACAATCTCGAACCGGTCCGACAGATGGCGCGCAGTCAGCCGCCCGAAGGCGCCGAAGCCGATCAGACCCAGCCTGCCGCCCGCCTTTGTCACGGCTTCAGCGTCTCCTGGAAGCGCACGGGACGGCCGCCCGCCTTGCCGATCAGCTCGCCGTCGCGCATCACCGTCCGGCCGCGGATGATGGTCGCCATCGGCAATCCGGTCGCCTCGAACCCGTCGAACGGCGTCCAGCCCGAACGCGTGGCCATGTCGGCATGGATCAGGGTCTTCTTCGCCTTCAGGTCGACGATGGTCAGGTCGGCGTCATAGCCCTCGGCCATCCGCCCCTTGCCCGCCGTACCGAACACCCGGTTGGCGCCGGCCGAGGTCAGGTCGACGAACCGCTCCAGCGACAGCCGGCCGTTGGCGACATGGGTGAGCATCACCGGCACCAGGGTCTGCACCCCCGGCATGCCCGACGGCGACGCCGGATAGGGCCGCGCCTTTTCTTCCAGCGTATGGGGCGCGTGGTCCGAGCCCAGCACATCGGCGACGCCGTGCTCGATACCGCGCCACAGGCCGGCGATGTGCGGCTGGCTGCGGATCGGGGGGTTCATCTGGGCCAGACCCTTGAGGCGGGCATAGGCCTCGTCGCCGTCCAGAGTCAGGTGCTGGGGCGTGACCTCGACCGTGGCGACGTCCTTGTTGTCGGCCAGGAATTCGATCTCTTCCGCCGTCGTCACGTGCAGGACGTGGATGCGCGCGCCGGTCTCACGCGCCAGGGCCACAAGGCGCTTGGTCGAGCGGATAGCGCTTTCGGCGTCGCGCACCTCGGGGTGGCTGGTCCAATCCCCGGTGCGGGCCAGCGGCCGACGCTCGACCAGACGGTATTCGTCCTCGGAGTGGAAGGTCGCGCGCCGCTTCACGTGGCGCAGCACCTCACGCACCCCGTCGTCGTCGGCGACCAGCAGGGTCCCGGTCGAGGCGCCCATGAAGACCTTGATGCCGCAGCAGCCGGGCAGACGCTCCAGCTCGCCCAGCATGGACGCATTGCCGTGGGTGCCGCCGATGTAGAAGGCGTGGTCGGTCCACATCCGGTCGCGGGCGCGGGCCAGCTTGTCGGCCAGGGCGTCCGGATCGGTGGTCGAGGGTTCGGTGTTCGGCATCTCGAACACGGCGACGACGCCGCCCAGGGCCGCCGCGCGCGATCCGCTCTCGAGGTCTTCCTTCCACTCCAGCCCCGGCTCGCGGAAATGGACCTGAGTGTCGATCACGCCCGGCAGGACCGTCAGCCCCGTGGCGTCGAAGGTCTCGCCCGCCGAGGCCTGCGACAGGTCGCCGACGAACTCGACGCGGCCGTCGTTGATGCCGACGTCCGCCATCCCGCGCCCGGCGTGATTACAGACCTCGCCGCCCCGCACGATCAGGTCATAGGTCTTGGTCATCGAACGACTCCTCGAAACGGAACGGCCCGCATATGCGGAATACCGCCCCTCCGGGTAAAGCCCGCTTTCAGGCTTTCTTCGCCGCCAGCAGCGTCTTTGCGGCCTTCAGCACCCGTTCGGCGGGCAGGTCCATCATATGCTGGATGGCCTGGTTCAGGCGAGGATCCAGCGCCTTGAACTCGTCCAGCGAGCGCGGTCCGCGCACGGACGCGCCCTGCCAGGGACCGACATGCGCCTCGTCGGACGGGCCGAACACCGCCACCGAGGGCACGCCCGCGGCGACGGCAAGTTGGGTCCAGATCGAATCCGCCCCGACATAGAGCGCGGCGTGCGACAGGGCGGCGGCCGTCTGCAGCCGCGTCAGCTTGCCCTGGGTCTCGATCACCCGGTTGCGGGCCACGGCCAGACGGATGGTGTGGGCCAGATCGCGGTCGGCCTCCTCGCCCACGATCAGCAGCCGCCCGCCCGCCAGAGGCCCGTCATCAGCCAGCAGGGCCGCGACAACGCGCGAATAGCGGTCGGCGGGCCAGCGCTTGCCGATCCAGTCCGTACCCGGACCGACCGCCAGAATCGGCCGCCCGTCCGGCTGGATGATGGCGTCGGCGGCAGCTTGCGTCTCCTCGCCGAAGAACAGTTTCGGCGCCGGGACCTCGTCCAGCTTCAGAATGTCCGCGGCCTGTTCGACGGCATGGAGTTCCGGATTGTCCTTGCCGCGGACCGCGCGTTTCTGGCGCCGCAGCTTGCCCGACAGGGTGGAGCCGCGCATGTCGACGACCAGTCCCCACTTCGTCTCGCGCACCTGGTTCCACAGGGCGATCCACTCGAACCGGCCGTCGCGGTCCAGGGTCAGCAGCCGGTCGAGCCGCGGGGTGTCGGCGAACAGGGGCGAGGTCGCGGGCGAACCGACCACCGTAAAGGTCGCCTGGGGCATGGCCTCGACAAGGTAGGCCAGCACGCCGGACGACAGAACGGCGGCCTCCGCCTCGGCCTCGGCGATATAGAGAATGGGAAAACGCGCCGCCATGGATGGACCGTATACGGATTCTATCGAAGGTTCAGAGAGATGAAACGGGCAGTTCAGTCGGCTGCGGTGGAAAAGATTCCCCGAAAGATTTCTGGCCGGCCCTCGCCCCCTGAACGCGCCAACCCTATCTTGGCCGCATGACAAACCTCGCCCGCCTCGACAGCCGCGCCGTGATCCGTGTGTCAGGCGAGGACGCGAAGTCTTTTCTGAACAATCTTTTGACTCAGGAAGTCGAGACCTTGGGTGAAGGCGAACTGCGCTTCGGCGCCCTGCTCTCTCCGCCCGGACGGCTGCTGTTCGACCTCTTCCTGTTCGGTGACGGCGAGGCCGTGCTGCTCGATGTCGCCGCCGATCGGCGCGAGACCCTGATCCAGCGGCTGTCGATGTACAAACTCCGCGCCAAGGTCGACGTCGCCGCCGACGACCGTCCTGTCACGGCCTCATGGCCCGAAATCGCCGACGGCTTCGTCGCTGATCCCCGCACGCCGCTGCTCGGCGGCCGTCGCTATGGCGAGACCGGAACCACTACCGCGCCCGAGGCTGACTATGACGCGCACCGCCTGACGGTCGGCGTGCCCGATCCGGCGCGCGACATGGCCGTGGACCGGACCTATCCGATCGAGGCGGACTTCGATCTGCTGAACGGCATCGACTTCGCCAAGGGCTGTTTCGTCGGCCAGGAAACGACCTCGCGCATGAAGCGGCGCGGCGCCATCCGCAATCGCATGCTGCCGATCGTCTTCGATGGTCAGGCGCCCGCCGTGGGGGCCGAGGTCCTGCTGAACGGCGACCGGCGCGCGGGCGAGGTCATGACCGGCGCCGAGGGCTCGGCCATCGCCCTCCTCCGCCTCGACCGGATCGACGGCGAACTGACCGTCGAGGGCCGCCCCGTTACGGTACGCCGGCCGGACTGGGCGCCGCCGGAGACGTGGGCTCCCCCACAACAGCCTGACTGATCCCGAACATCGCCGCCAGCCGCTCGCGCTTCCTGACCAGCACCGCCCGGGCCACGATCGCCGCCTTGGCCGCATCGGCGTCCAGCTTGGCCAGGGCCTTGTCGATGCCGCCGTCGGCGCGGACAGTCTCGGTGTCCTCGACGAACTCCTGCTCCGGACAACCGCCGCCGAAGGCCCAGTAGCGCTGGCCCTGCGCCGCCTGGGCCGTCTCCAGCACGCAGCGTTTGTCCGGCGCCAGCGACAGCCACATCACCGCCCGGAAATCCGCCAGAGCACTGCCGGCGAAGTCGTCGTGGCCCAGCAGGCCGCCCGAGGCCGAGGTTGTGTCCACCGTCTGTAGCCCGTCGCGGACGATGATATTCCGCGCATCGCCCACCCTCTGCATCTGATTGACCTGTTGCGAGATCTGCAGCGCCCGGTCGCGCTGTGACGCATACAAGGTGAAGCGGCGGCCGGTGTGCAGGATGCGCGGCCAGGTCGCCTCGAACTCGTCCACCCCCACGTCGGCGGCGGCGAAGACCACCTCATTGAACATCGGCGGCTGGTTCGGCGTGCGCGCCGCGATCACGTCCAGCGCCCGCTCCAACACCCGGTTGCCCATCGAGTGGGCCACCAGATGCACCCGCGTCGCGCCTGTGCGGTTCGCCACGTCGGTCAGGAAGTCCGCGACCTCGTTCAGCAGGGCCTGATCCGCCACCGTTCGGGTATCGGCCTGATAGCCCAGCAGACTGGCCCGCGACGGCCAGGAATAGAGGATCGGCGCCCCGTCCAGGTTCATGTCGACCGCCAGTTGGGCGGTCCGGATCGCGGCGCCTTCGAAACTGGTGTTGTAGCCGTGGATGAAGACGAACACCTCCTTCTGCTGGCTGCGCGCCACTACAGAGGACACGCGCTGGAAGAAGGCGTCGCGGTCCGTCACCGGGGTCACGCTGTTCAGGATCATGTGCTTCTCGGGGTCCGGCCGGAACTCCAGGGTCCAGATCGACGGCCGCGGGATGGTCCCCGGATTGCGGTTGTTCGGCACGCTGACCTCGGCGACGCCGAATGACAGCGCCGCCCTCTGGCCGCCGTAGAAGGTGGCGGGCGTCAGGTCGCCGGTCAGCGCGCGGTGGGTGGCATAGTAGACCTGCACCTCGCGGAAGCCGTCGGTCGAGGGCGGCGGTGCCGGCTGTCCAGGAGCAGGCGGCGGCGGCGGAGGCGGCGGAGGCGGCAGGTCTTCCCCACCGCGCGAGGCGAAGGGTTCCAGCCCTGCCGACACCCGCGCTGCGTTCAGTTCATCCAGATAGGGCTTGAGGTTCTGATTGCCCCGCCCCCAGACGCCTTCGCGCAGATCATAGGCGGTCAGCAGCCACCGCGCCTTCGCCGCCGGCGTATCCGACAGCCGGGCCACGGCCTCGATCGGCGCGGCCATGGAGATGTCACCCTGCCCCCTGAACTGCAGGATGGCGGTCAGGGCGTCCTGATAGGCCTTGATCGCCTCGTCCTTCAACCCCGCCTCGTCATAGGCCTGGGCCAGGGCCAGATGAAAGGCGATCAATGTGTCCGGATCCGTCGACCGCAGTTGTCCGATCAACGATTGATCAGCCGAGACCCGCCGCAGGGCCGCGAGGTCGCCCGTGTCCACCGCGTTCGCCACGGCCTCCAGAGACACAGGCTGCATCTGCGCCTGCGCCGTGATCGGCCCGAAGGCGAGCAGGCCGGCGAAGGCCACCCCCATCCACGTGCGAACGCCCATCCGATCCTCCCCAAGTTCGTCCGATCCTGTCTCACGAAACGCCGGTCCGCCACGACTTTCCGAACATGACGGCGAGAGGGTCTGCGGCTAGGATCGGCCCATGACCGAATCCCCGCATCGCTGCGCCTGGTGTGGGACCGACCCGCTCTACACCGCCTATCACGACACCGAATGGGGCGTGCCCGAGTACGACCCGCGCGCCCTGTGGGAGAAGCTGGTGCTGGACGGATTTCAGGCGGGTCTCGCCTGGATCACCATCCTCAGGAAGCGCGAGACCCTGCGCGCCGCCTTCGCGAACTTCGATCCGGAGAAGGTCGCCTGCTTCGACGACGTCGACCGCGAGCGCCTGATGAACGACCCGGGCATCATCCGCTCCCGCGCCAAGATCGAGGCGGCCATCAAGGGTGCGCAGATTTATCTGGAGATGCAGGCCTCGGGCGAGGACTTCTCCGAATGGCTCTGGTCCTTCGTCGGCGGCGCGCCGATCCAGGGCGAACGGCGCGGCATGGGCGACATCCCGACCCAGACGCCGGAGTCGGTCGCCATGGCGAAAGCCCTGAAAAAGCGCGGCTTCAACTTCTGCGGCCCGGTGATCGTCTATGCCTTCATGCAGGCCACCGGCATGGTCAACGACCACGTCGAGCAGTGCTTCCGCTGCGATGAAGTCCGGGCTATGGGCGGCGAATGACCGGCAAGATTGCCAAACCAAAATCCGAACGCGCCTTCCCGACCACCGCGCTCGAGGTCCTGCTGGCCCAGACCGTCGGCGGTCCGGTCTGCGGCGTGGACGAGGCCGGGCGCGGGCCTTGGGCCGGACCAGTGTCGGCGGCGGCGGTGATCCTCAATCCCGACGACCTGCCCGAGGGCATCGACGACTCCAAGGCCCTGACCGAGAAGCGTCGCTTCCTGCTGGAACCGCGCATCAAGGCCTCCGCCATCGCCTGGGGCGTCGGCTTCGCCTCGGTGGAGGAGATCGAGGAGCTCAACATCCTCCACGCCACGGGCCTCGCCATGTGCCGCGCCATCGAGGCCCTGTCAGTCCAGCCGAGCGCCGCTCTGGTCGATGGCAACTACCGCTTCAAACTGCCATGCGAGGTCAAAACGGTCGTCGGCGGCGACGGCCTGTCCCTGTCGATCGCCGCAGCCTCGATCCTGGCCAAGACGGCGCGCGACCGGCTGATGATTGAACTGGACGCCCAGTATCCCGGCTACGGCTTCGCGGCCCACAAAGGCTACAACGCCCCCATCCATCAGGCCGCTCTGAAAGCCATGGGCCCCTGCCCCGCCCATCGCCCCAGCTGGGCGCCGATCCGGGCCTTGCTCGAAAGCTGAACTAGATGTGCAGCGCGCCGCCCAGCAGCGCGCCCATGGCGGCGGCGGCCACACCGCCGGCCACTACCGTCACCCACGGCGGCAGATCCGACATGATCTCTTTCAGGGTCGGCTCGGATACGCCCGTGTCATTGGCCGGACGGCTGTCGAAACGGCTGACGCCGGGGGCGCGCCAGGCGACGGCGTCGCGGGCGTCCATGGCCTTGCGATAGGCCTTTTCAGCGGCCTGAGCCTTCAAGGCCTCGGCGTGCGAGATCGGGGTCATCGACAGCTGTTCCATGCCGAGCCAAACGACCGGCGCCCGCGAGTGTTCCTTAATGAAAAGCTACGCCGCCTCCGGCAGGGCCACAACCCGGTCGGTGACGAGGAACAGATACTCGACGTTCTTCAGCCGCCCGACCGCCCCGACCTTCTCGCCCTTGGGATTATGGATGCCGATGCGGGCGCCGACGTAGCGGGGCCGGTCGATCTCGACCACCTGCACCCGCCCGCGCGCCGACAGCATCTCCACCAACTGGTCGCGCGACAGATAGCCTTCGTCATTGAACGACACGATCAGGTTCGGCGCCCGGATGGCCTCGATCACCGCCTCCAGCGCCGGGCCGATGCCGGGCTTTGAGTTGAAGGCGCTCTTGCGCGTACGGACATCGACCCGCTTGTTGGCGACGCCATAGGTCTCGGGCTTGTCCCACAGCACCAGGCTTTCCCAGACGTGGTAGTTCCCGAGATAGGAATGCTGGTTGTAGGGCGGGTCCAGATAGACGAGGTCGGCTTCTACCTGTTCGGCGATCTCGACCGCATCGCCCTGGGTCGCGCGGCACGGACCGCCCGCCACGCCCGGCAGCAGATCCGGCATTCGGAGCGTGAGCGGCTTCAGCGCCCGCGGCGCCCAGGCCTTCATATAGGCCATATGCACCCCGGCGGTGGAATCCACCCGGTCAGCGGCTTCCATCAGGCTCACCATTGCGATGGCCTCCAGTTCGGGCTCCAGCCCCATGGCCGCGATCCGGTCGCGCATGGCGTCGATCCGCGCGCCGTTGTCGGGATGGAAGAAGCGGGCGTCCTCGCAGAAGGTCTTGGTGAACCAGCCGGCCGCGGGCTTCACCTGCGACAGCTCGGCGATGACGCCGGCGGCGCGGTCCGCCCAGACCTCACGGTCGGCCTGGACATAGGCGGTGGCCAGGGTGTGGGCGTAGGTATTGTGGTCGTTCGACCAGACCCGATACCCCTGCCCCTTCAGCGCATGGCCCACGCGGGCGCTGCCGGAGAACAGGTCACAGACCATCCCGCCGTCGGGCAGGACCCGGGCGACGGCCTCCTTGATGGGATCAAGAAGGGCCCGTTTCGAGCCCAGGTATTTGATCATGCACGCCCTTCCCCTGGAACGAGGAAGCAGATCGGCCTTGTCAGCTCTTGCCCCGCTTCGCCGGTTTGGCCGGAGCATGGGCCAATCGGAGCAGATTCGCAGCCCCCGGCGCGCCGAAGGGCGTTCCGGCCAGGATCAGGACCCGCTGGCCCGGCTGGGCCAGGCCGAACTGGACCGCGCTGTCGACGGCGTTGTCGGTCACGTCCTCCAGCGAGGTCGGCTCATTGCCCAGACGCGGCTCAAGCCCCCAAACCAGCGCCAGCCGCCGTGCGGTTTCGGCCTTGGGCGTCAGGGCCAGCATGGGCTGCAGCGGCCGCTCGCGCGACATCCGCCGGGCGGTGCCGCCCAGGGTCGTGAAGATGACGATACAGGCGGTGGACTGGGCCTCTGCGGCCTTCCTCGCCGCCGCGACCAGGGCGTCGGCGTCGAAGTCGTCCACGCCCGCGTGCTCGGCGTCCATCAGGCTGGGCCAGATCGGGTCCTTTTCGACCCGCTCCATGATCCGGTTCATGATGCCCACGGCTTCCAGCGGATAGTCGCCGGAGGCCGTCTCGGCCGACAGCATCAGGGCGTCGGCGCCCTCATAGACGGCGTTGGCGACGTCGGAGGCCTCGGCCCGCGTCGGGGCCGGCGAGCTGGTCATGGACTCCAGCATCTGGGTGGCGACGATCACCGGCACCCCGCGCTGGCGGGCGGCGCGAATGATGGCCTTCTGGGCCACCGGCACCTCTTCAGGGTCCATCTCGACGCCCAGATCCCCGCGCGCGACCATGACGCCGTCGCAGTAGTCCAGAATGGCGCCCAGATCGGCCAGGGCCTGGGGCTTTTCGATCTTGGCCAGGCAGGCCGCCTTGCCGCCGACCAGCCGCTTCAGCTCGGCCATGTCCTCGGCCTTCTGGACGAAGCTCAGGGCCACCCAGTCGACGCCGATGCGCAGGGCGAAGGCCAGGTCCTCGCGGTCCTTGGGCGTCAGGGCCGAGACCGGGATCACCGCCTCCGGCACCGCCACACCCTTGCGGTCGCTGAGCTTGTGGCCGCTCTCGACGGTAACGTCGGCCCATTCATCGGTGCGGTCGTTGACGCGCAGCCGCACGCGACCGTCGTCCAGCAGCAGCAGGTGGCCCGTGCGCAGGGCCTTGAAGATTTCCGGATGCGGCATCTGCACCCGCGTCTCGTCGCCGGGCGTCGGGTCCAGGTCGAAGCGCATCTTGTGGCCCGGCTTGATGTCGATCTCGACATCCTTGAACCGGCCCAGACGCAGCTTGGGTCCCTGCAGGTCGGCCAGCACGCCCAGCGGCCGCTGCAGCGCCATCTCAGCCCCGCGCACCGCCTTCAGGGCGGCGGCATGGTCGTCATGCGAGCCGTGGCTGAAATTCAGGCGGAAGACGTCCACCCCGGCCTGGGCCAGGGCCTTCACCGTGCCGGGCGCCCGGCTGGCGGGCCCCAGGGTTGCGACGATGCGCGCGCGTCTTGCTCTGATCATTGGACTGTCCCGTTTTCCGGTCGCGTTTCCTGATCCCTTGCCGGGAATCTGTGGCCCTTCTGGCAAGGTAACACGCGCGACGGTAGATCAGACCCCGCCGGGAAACACGATGTGACGCCCTGTAACGAAGCCGGAGGGCGGCTCGGCCTCAGGGTTTGGCCGCCGGCTCCGCAGCCACCACCGGACAGGCCGGGACGTCATAGAGGCCCAGGTTCTGGCACACGCCGTCGACCGTATCGGGCGCCGGGACATTGACCAGATTGGCTAGGGTCGGAGCGATGTCGATGGTGCGCAGCGGCCAGAAATGCTCCTCGCCGCGCTCGCCGGGCCGCCAGAAGATGATCGGCACGCGGCGGTCATAGTCCCAAGGCGAGCCGTGGCTGGCGATCGAACCGCCGATCCGGGCGTTGGAGGTCAGGTTGTAGGCATAGGCCCGCAGGATGTCGGCGCCTCGCCCGGCGACGGCGCTCAGGCGCAGACGCTCGCGGATCGTCAGCTCCTCGGGATTGAAGTTCCGGGCCGGCATCGGGTCCTGCAGCAGCTCGTCGCGCGGCACGGCCAGGACGATGTTCGGCTCGGCGTTCAGCAGCGGGATGGCGGCGGCGATGATCTGGCTGCGCAGCGGCTCGGCCAGTTCCTTGTGATCCTTGTCGGCGACGATGAAGCCCGTGCCGCCGCTCTGCAGCGGGTTGTCGGTCAGGTTGAACTGGGTCTTCAGCTGCGCATTGATGCGCGGCATCATGGTCGTGTCATAGCGGCCCGCGACCGCGCCGCGATCCGTCATCCGCTCGGGGAAGTCCGAACCGCCGTGGTCGGCGGTCAGGACCACGATGGCGCCCGGCGTCGCGGCGACGCGGCCCAGGAACCGGCCCAGGGCCTCGTCCATGCGCAGCAGCTGTTCGCACATTTCCGGGCCTTGCGTGCCATAGCCGTGGCCGATCTTGTCGGTGCCCGACAGGCTGACGCCCAGCAGATCGACGACCCCGCGCCGGCCCAGTTGCTGGCTGTCCAGCAGATAGGTCGCGGCGTCCAGGGTGGTCTCGTCGAGGTAAGGCGAGTCCTCCAGATTGGCGTCCATCGGCGGCAGGTCGGCGTAGAAGGTCTGGCCGCCCACGGTCGATGTCGAGCGCAGGGCGCGGCACTGGTCGTGCTGGAAGGTCCAGGTCGGGTTCGGATCCGCCGCCAGCCTGGCCTTGTAGGCCGCGTTGAAGGCCGCGATCGGCGCCAGCCGCGCCTCGGCGTTCTGGCCCGGCTCGACATAGGTCGTCAGCATCGGCCCGGCGATCCAGTAGGTCCCGTCGGAATGGTGGCCGGCCAGGTTGATCGCGCCCCGGTCCTTGCCCGAGACGGCGAAGACGCGGCTGTTCGGGCTCTGCGCCTTCACCCAGTCAGGCAGGTTGGTGACCAGCAGCTGGTCCGAGCCCACGAGACCGTTCTCGCTGTGGGCGCCGCCCGCGATCGTGTTGCGCGGCGCGGCCAGGCAATACAGCTCCTTGCCCGTCGCCGGATCGATCCACTCATTGGCCGGAATGCCCGTGTGGGTCGGATGGGCGCCGGTCAGGACCGTGGAGTGGCCCGGGCAGGTGGTGGTGACGCCGTGGCTCTGGAAGCCGTTGGTATAGACCAGCCCCTGATCGGCGAGGGTCTTCAGCCCGCCGGTGAACCGGCTGCGATACTGGTTGAACAGATTGGCGCTGAACTGGTCGATCACGATGGTGACCACCAGGGTAGGACGGCCCGGGGCGACGTTCGACGGCGGCAGCGGGGCCCGCTCCGGCGCGGCGGCTTCACCCGCGGTTTGGGCGAGAGCCGGCGCGGCTCCCAGCATGAGAAGAGCCGAGACGATCGCGGTGGTGGACTTCACTGGGGGACGCTCCGATGACCTGACGGCCCCTTAGCGCCCGCGCATGGCGGATGCGTGACAGTTAGCTGGACCGGGCGGCTCTCGTACGCTTCCGCGACGCTTTGTCTAGGTCCGGGTCTAGGCCTCGCCCGAGGTCCGGCGGCGCGGGTCGCCATGCACGGTAGTATCGGCCGGTGGGCTCGCCTCGGAGTCCACGACCCAGAAGCTCCAGGTCAGGGGACACATATCGGCGGAGAAGACGCGCTCACGCGTTTCGTCGCGCTTCACGGGCGACAGGGGTGCGATCCAGTCCAGGAAAGCCATGGTCTTGTTCCTCCGGACGGTTCTTCGACCGTTCCAGTGGACAGAATGGCGCGCGTCCGGACGAAATTGGAAGCGCCTTTCGACGCCCGGTCCTCACACTTTCGGCAGATCGCCGATGTAACGCTGCAGCCGCTGCAGGGCGGTCTGGTCGCGTCCGTCGCAGCGCGAAGCCACCGTCTGCAGCAGAACGTCCAGCATGGTGCTGGCTTCGGTGGGATTGGCCGGCGTCCAGTCCAGCAGGAATCGCTCGGCCGAGGCGAAGCGGTCCCAGACCGGCTCCAGGTCCCGGGACGACCATTCGCGCCAGAAGGCGGCGGCGCTTTCGAACGTCCAGGGCGCGTCGAATTTTGTCATCGGCTGTACTCGGTCGGAAAGGAGGAAACAGGGGTGAGGCGCCCCCGTGGTTGCGACAGGGCCTCTGCGATCCCGAATCCGCAGGCGATCAGCTGCAGGATCCAGATCACCAGTCGAAGCGAGATCCCGGTCCAGATCAGGAAGTCCGGATCCGCCAGGGCGACGGCGTAGCTGGCCGTCGCCACCAGTTGGAGCCCCGCCGCCGCGATGATCCACCAACGCCGCGAAGCCACCACCAGACCGATCAGGACGGTCAGGAAGGCCACCGACAACAGGGCGACGCCCCATCGGATATTCCCGACCTCCAGCGGCGCCAGCAGCACCGAGCCCCAGTTGACGACCATGAAGGCCGCCACCCCGATCCGGTCCACCTTGCGGCCGACCACGAACAGGCTCGCCAGGACGACGATCGTGACGCCCGTCAGGATGAACTGAAGCGGATTCATGAAGGCCTGTCGGCTGCTCGGAACATGACGGCGGTCTCGCGTCGGTGGACGGGTCTCGGATCGCCTCAGCGGACTCCGGCGGGCGCCGAGTTCTGCATCAGCTCCATGCCGAGGTGCAGGATCGCGGCGCCGCCGACCGCCAACACCGTCCCGGCGATCGCGAACGCCAGCACCAGGGCCAGACGCAGCCCCAACCGCTCCGGCGCCGGAGGGATGGACCAGCCGGTCCGCGCGGGGCCGGGTTCGACAACCGCCGTGACGACGTCCTCGACCGCCTCGGCCTCGGCAACAGGCCCGGAAATCGCGGGCTCCGACATCGGCATTGTGGCGCCTAGGTATGAAAGACCGACCCGTTCGACCGCACGCCGCCGGTCACGAACACCCAGTTTTCCGAAGATGCTCTGGAAATGCGCGGCGACCGTTCGACGGCTGATGCCCAGCCGGTCGGCGATCTCCTGATCGCTCAGCCTTTGGGCGGCCAGCTCCAGGCACTGCGTCTCTCGCGCGGTCAACGGCTGTTGCGACATGAATTCCCCCGCCACCACCCTAGGCTGCGGAATTGAGCGTCGTCCAGCCAAGGATGCTCGCGGAAGGCCCCGGAAAAAATACCGCCGTTCCAGAACGATGGCGGATCGAGGCCGGCGATCGGGCGGTGATCGGATGGTGGTGCGGGCGGCCGGGATCGAACCGGCATGGGCGATGCCCGACGGATTTTCATACCACCTCGGCTTTCGCCGCCGCCCTGCAGTGGGCGTTCGTGGTCTGGACTATCCCTTCGTCATGGCCCCGGCCGGTTGGCCGAAAGCTTTAGACGCCGCCCGTCTAGTCTCTACACCTTCCCGCCAGACCCGAAGGTCCGCCGGGCTTGGCTCGGGATCGCCAGTTGAAAGGGTTCCCCGAATTTGAGCGGTTCTACGTCCGGGATTTCCCCCGGCGCACTCAATCCTCAGCTTAAGTCCGTTGCGTCTACCGATTCCGCCACGCCCGCAGGCCGAACGGCTTCTATAGCCAGCCCCGGCCGCGAGGCCAAGGCGGCCGCAAAGCCCCCGCCCGGCCCGCTCCGACTAAAGTAATAGCGCCCTGTGCCATTTCAGAACAACTCCATGGTGTACGGAAGTTAACCTTACTTCACGGTCAACCAACCCGGTACATTAACCAGCAACAACGTTCGTAAAACTCATCTTTTACTTCTGATGGCATTGTCTCCGTGGGGATCGGAGAACACCTATGTCTCGCTACCGTCTGCGCAGAAGCGCGGCACTGATGATTTTTGCTGCGGGAGCCTTGGGGGCTTCCAATGCTCTGGCCGGCGAAGCCGGTCAGGCCACACGGGTCGCCATGCCTCTCGGCGTCGCGGCGCCCCCGCCCGCCGGCTTCCTCGACTTCTGTCGCAGGACCCCGACGCAATGCGAACGGTCGTCCGCCGATGCGCGCGATCCGGCCGCCGTGTCGCGCCTGGCCTCGCAGTTGTTCTGGCAGCAGGCCTTCACCCGCAGCAACACCGCGACTCCGGCCGCCGGACGCGCCATGCCGGTCTCGGCTCCGTCCGCCGGCCGCGGGGCCTATGACTGGAGCCGGGTCTTCCCGGCCCAGCGCGCCGCCCCGGTTCAACCGGCTCGTCCGACGCGCATCGCCGTCGGTGAGGCCGCTTCCGCCGCCGACTTCGGCTCCCAGGCCGTGGACGCCTCCGCCGACGGCATCGCGTATCAGGCCGCCTCCGCTTCGGAGACGAACCCGATGGCCCGCACCTTCGCCCGCCTCGGCGTTCCGGCGCCTCGCATCCAGACGTCGCCCCTGGTTCCGATGCCTAACGGCGCCGGCGCCGCCTCGGCCGACGACCTGACCGCGCCGCGCGCCCCCGAACAGGCTGTCGAACAGGCCGCCGTTGACGGCGCCGCCACCCTGGTGCTGGACGGCGAGAACTGGGCCCTGCTCAACCGCGTCAACCGGTCGGTCAACCGCCGCATCCGCAACGCCTCGGACCTGAGCAACTACGGCCAGCTCGACTACTGGCAGGCGCCGTCCGGCAGCAGTCCACGCGGCGACTGCGAGGACTATGTCCTGACCAAGCGCGAGGAACTGATCGCGGCCGGCGTGCCCGCCGGCGCCCTGTCCATCGCCATCGTCGAGACGCGCTGGGGCGAAAGCCACGCTGTCCTGCTGGTCGCCGGCGACACCGGCGAGGTCGTGCTGGACAATCTGTCCGCCTGGATCTCGCGCTGGGATCGCACCGACTACACCTGGCGCGAACGCCAGGCCCCGGGCAGCGTGTTCGAATGGGTCAACGTCGCGGCCTGAGGCCTGTCCCGAGCCTCTTGCGAGGCCCCCGACGTCCCAGGATTGGAACGCCCGGTCACTGCAGTGACCGGGCGTTTTTGCATCTGCGAGATGGAAGGGTCGATCAGATCGGCCGACGGCTGGTCTCGATGGTCTTGCCGATGGCGCGGGTCTGCAGAAGCTGGCGGGTATCGCTCTCCAGCCGCAGACCGGTCAGCACCCCGGTCGCATAGGCGCCGGTGTCGATGCCGATGCGGCGGCTGTCGGCGTGGACGGCCTCTTCCGGCGTATGGCCGTGGACCACGACCTTCTCGAACGGCGTACGGCCGCCCAGGAAGTCGCCGCGGATCCACATCAGATCCTGCTCGGACTGCTCGGCCAGCGCGATCCCGGGACGGGCGCCGGCATGGGCGAAGAAGTAGTCGCCGATCTCGAACGACGAGAGTTGGCGCGACAGGAATTTGCGGTGGCTGTCCGGCAGTGCGGCGTTCAGATTGGCCGAGGCCTCGATCCAGCCGCCGCCGTCGCCCTTCAGGGCCGGAATGGTCACGCCGTAGGACAGCAGGGCCTCGCGCCCGCCGTACTCGCACCACGACGGACCCAGTTCGGGCTCGGTCAGGAAGGCCTCGAACCGTTCCTCGTGATTCCCGCGCAGGAAATGGGTCTCGATGTCCTCGACGTCCGACAGCTTGCACAGCAGGTCGATGACGCCCTTTGAGTCGGCGCCGCGGTCGACATAGTCGCCCAGCATCACGATCACCGGCCGCGCCGGCTTCGTCGCGCGCAGGTCGTTGACGATCTCGGTCATCAGCGGAAGCAGCAAGTCGGCGCGGCCATGCACGTCGCCGACCGCCCAAACGACCGCGCCGTCCGGTACGCTCGCAGCGCGCCGGACGGCGGGTTTGGTCTTGCGGAAGAAGGAACCGATCATTGTCGCAAAATCGGGACGTTATGCCCCGCCGACAAGTCCCGGCCCGGAAGTCTTTTGTCGGTGATCAGAAGAACCTTTCACCGATCCGGATCGTGTCGCCCGGGGCCACCTGGGTGGCGGTGTTCAGCGGGAAGACCTGCTCGCCTGCCGCGTCGGCGCGCTTGATGAAGACCTGGCGCGTATTGGCACGGTAGGTGAAGCCCTCGGCGGTCGCCACGGCGTTCAGCACGGTCAGGTTATTCGTATACGGATATTCGCCAGGCTTGTTGACCTCGCCCAGAATATAGAAGGGGCGATAGTTGAGCACTTCGGCGCTGACGCGCGGCTCATTGATATAGCCCTGGCGCAGGGCCGTTGCGATTTCTTCCTGGAACTGGGCGATCGTCAGGCCTGCGGCCTGGACTTCACCGATCAGCGGCAGCGACACCTTGCCGGACCCGCCGACCAGGAACTCACCCGTCAGGGCCTCTTCACCGAAGACATTGACGCGCAGCTTGTCCGCCGGGCCGAGCTTGTATTCCGGCACGGTGCGAATGCCCGCGTCCTGAAGGTCGGCGACCGTCACCGGTCCGGTCACGCCAGGCATGGGACCCCCGCCCCCGCACCCGGCCACGCCGAGCAGCAGGACAGCGCCCAAAAACATTCCCCGAAGCCACGTCATCATCAAAACCCCATTGCTGCAGCGCAATACTAGCCGATCGGTCAGCCCAGTCCAACCGCTACAAGCCCCACGCGAAACCCCTCGCTCTTTCACACAAATCCATCAAGAAGATATCAATGTAACGCTTGAAGAGCGTAAGAATGTGACGACAGGGAGTTCGCGGTGAAGGCTTCAGACAGCTACAGGATCAAGCTCGGCGCCTGCGCCGCCCTGACGGGGCTCACCCTGGTGAGTGGTCTCGCCCTGGCCGTCGCCGTCGGATCGCCCACGATCGCCCTGCCCGTCCTTGCCGATTTCGGCGTCGGGGCCGAGCCGCGCGCCGACCTCGCGGCGGCCTCGACCGGGACGCCTCTGGCCGACGCCCTTGCCGCGAACCGCATCGCGCTCGACGCCGCGCCGATGAGCGCCGGGCCGTGGCTGCGCATCGCCTGGCTCAGGTCCCGCAACGGGGAACCGCTGGACGGCCCCGCCCTGGAAGCCATCGAACGCTCCTACACCGTCTCGCCCTACGGCGACGCCGTCACCGCCTGGCGACTGACCTTCCTCTATGAACACTGGGATCAGCTGACGCCGGAGATTCGCTCGGAGGTGACCGCGGAGCACCTCACCGCGATCTCATACGCCCGCCCCTGGACCCCGGACGGGCTCAAAAATCCGGCGGGACGAATGGCCGCGACGTTTACACAGGCCCGCGGCCTCACCCTGCAGGCGAAAACCCTCCCGCATTAGCCGTAAGTCGTGTCCGGTGGGCCACATATAAGCAAATGTTGCAGTGCGACAACTCGATATAACAAGGATCGGCTTTACGGACGGACTGCCTTTCTGCATTATCTTTCCAATAGTTTAAAAGGGACTCCAACATGATGAAATCCATGATCTTCGCGGTGGCGTCCCGGGCGCTCGCCTCGGTCGGCGCTCTCGCCGTCGTCGCGGCTCCGGCCGTCACCCTCGCCGCCACGGTTCAAGCCGACGTTTCGGCTCTCGCTGTCAGCATCCAGGCTGCCGTGACCCAAGCCCAGACCGCTTCGGCCGCCGCCGGCCTGAGCGCCGACGCCACGACCGCCGCGGTGGAAGCCGCCGTGCAGCAGGCGATCGCCGCCAGCGGCGCGACGCCGCAACAGGCTCTGGCCGCGCTTTCGCAAGCCCGCGCCGCCATGACCGCCAGCGGCACCCTGTCGGCCTCGAGCTCCGCAGCTCTGGGCGCCGTCAGCAGCCAGGTCGCCGCGATCGGCACCTCCGGCGGCGGCGCTCCCGCCTCGGGCGGTGGCTCCGGCGGCGGCGCTCCCGTTCCCCCGCCCGCCTCTTCGGGCGGCGGCGGTGGCGGCTCGGACTACCGTCCGACCGGCAACTAAAGACTTGCAGGGGCCTGTGGAAACACAGGCCCCCGCCACGACTACAATAAACGTTCTAAAAACCTGGGGCTCGCCTGATTTGGCGGGATAGATGATTCATGTCGATTATTAGCAGAAGCCTGACTGTTCTGATCGCCATGGGCGCCGCCGCGCAGGCCGGGTCCGCCATGGCCCAGTCGGCCAACAGCAGCCTGACCCAGGCCCAGGCCCAATCGGGCAACATGTTCGCCCGCGACCGCAGCGTCGCCGTGCGCGACCGGCCCCACCCCGAGTATGAGGCCATGGGCCTGCCGGTGGGCGGTTTCACCGTCTATCCGAAACTCGACATCATCGGCGAGTACAACGACAACGTCTTCGCGACCGCCACAGGCGCCGTGGATGACTGGATCCTGCGCCTGCGTCCCGAGATCGCTGTCTCGACCGACTGGAGCCGCAGCTCGATCACGGCCTATGCCCGGTCGACCATCTCCCAGTATTCCGACTACACCAGCGAAAACACCACCGACTACGACCTGGGCGCCGCCGCGCGTCTGGACGTGTCGCGCGCCATGAACATCGTGGGCGGCGCCAGCTTCGGTCACCAGTCCGAGCCGCGCACCACCGCCAGCTCCGGCTCACAATCCGAAAAGCCGATCGAATACGATGTCGCCTCGGGCTACATCGCCGCCACCCGCACCTCGGGCCGGGTCAAGCTGTCGGGCCGCGCCGACATCCGCGACTTCAACTATGAAGACGGCTACACCTCGGCCGGCGTCGTCGTCGATCAGGATGATCGCGACCGCACCAACACCAGCTTCACCGGCCGCGTCGACGTCGCCCTCAGCCCGGCGACCGCCCTGTTCGTCCAGGGAACCGCCAACGACCGCAACTATGACCTGCCGTCGACCCTGACGACCGCGGCTCGCGACTCCTCGGGTTACGAGATCCTCGCCGGCGCCAACTTCGAACTGGGCGCCGTGGCCCGCGGTGAAATCGCCGCCGGCTATATCGAGCAGAATTTCGACGAGAGCGTCTACAAGGACCTCAGCGGTCTCGGCGCCCGCGCCTCGCTGGAATGGTTCCCGACGCAGCTGACCACCGTCACCTTCACCGGCGCCCGCACCATCGAGGACTCGGCGATCATCGGCTCGGGCGGCTACGTCTCGACCAACCTCGCCGTGCAGGTGGACCACGAGCTGCAGCGCAACGTGATCCTCAGCGGTCAGGTGACCTACGGCAACGACGACTATGATGGCATCGATCGCACCGACAAGCGCTTCGGCGCCCAGGCCAGCGCGACCTATCTGATCAACCGTCACCTCGGCGCCAGCCTTGCCGTCAGCCACTACGAGCAGAGCTCGGATGGCGCTGACAGCGGCGTGAACTTCGATCTCAACAAACTGATGGTCTCGCTGGTCACCCAGTTCTAACGGCTTATCAAGAACTAGACTGTAAAACAGCGTCCATGACTGTCAGCACCGATCCGCGCCCCGCGCCCGAGAACAACTCCTTTGGGCCCGCGGGATGGGGCGGAGGCGCGCGTGGCGCCCTGGGCGAGATCGCCCAGATCGTCGACATTCACCGGCTGATCGCGACCTTCCGTCGTCGCCTGAAGCTGTTCGCGGCCATCGCGGTCCTGGTGCTCGTCGTGACCGTCGTCGTGACGGCGCGAGCGACCCCGCTTTATACGGCCAACGCCAACCTGATGATCGACACCCGCAAGGAGAGCGTGGTCGACACCACGGCCGTCCTGTCCGGGCTCAGCGCCGACACCGGCGTGGTCGACACCGAAGTCGAGATCCTGAAGTCCCGTCACCTGGCCGAGCGCGTCGTTGACGTGCTCAAGCTCCAGAACGACCCCGAGTTCAATCCGGCCCTCGGCAAGCCCGGCTTGGTCCGGTCCGTGGTCAATGGCGTCGGCTCCCTGTTCGGCGCTGCTGCGCCCGACGCGGCCCGCGCCCGCATGTCCCAGATCGATGCGCAGAAGGAAAAGGAAAAGGTCGTCGACCTCGTCCTCGAGCGTCTGTCCATCCGCCGCGCCGGCCTGACCTATGTCATGAGCGTCGGCTTCACCTCGGAAGACCCGACCAAGGCGGCCCAGATCGCCAACACCTTCGCTGACCGCTACCTGCTGGAACAGCTGGAAGCCAAGTTCGACGCGACCCGTCAGGCCAACACCTGGCTGAACGGCCGCCTCGGCGAACTGCGCACCGAGGTCGAACAGGCCGAAACGGCCGTCGCCCAGTACCGCGCCAGCAACAACCTGCTCAGCACCTCCGGCGCTTCGCTGACCGAACAGGAAATCTCGGCCTACAACCAACAGCTCGCTGGCGTCCGCACCCAGCAGGCCGAGGCCGAAGCCCGCCTGCGCACCGCCCGCCAGCAACTGGCCCGGGGTTCGACCGGTGAAGATGTCGGCGAGGCCCTCGGTTCGCAGGTCGTCCAGCAACTCCGCGCCCGTCGCGCCGAGGTTTCGGGTCGCGTCGCCGACCTGTCCAGCCGCTATGGTCCGCGCCACCCCGACATGCTCCGCGCCCAGCGCGAACTGGCCGACATCGACAGCCAGATCCAGGCCGAAATCCAGCGCATCATCTCCAACCTGGAAGCCCAGGCCCAGGTGTCGCGCGAACGCACCCAGTCCATGGCCTCCAGCCTGGGCGGCGCCCGCGGCACCCTGGCCGCCAACAACGCCGCCGCTGTTCGCCTGAACGAGCTGGAACGCAACGCCGAGTCCGTCCGGACCCTGTATCAAAGCTTCCTCGACCGCTTCAAGGAAACCAGCTCGCAGGAAGGCATCGAGCAGTCCGACGCCCGTATCGTGTCGCGCGCCGCCATTCCGACCGGCCCCAGCTCGCCGAACATCGGCCTGAACCTGGCCATCGGCCTGATCCTGGCGATCGCCGCCGGCATGGCCGCCGTGGTCCTGGCCGAGATGCTCGACTCGGGCGTCACCACCGGCGACGACATTGAGCGCAAGTTCCACCTGCCCCACCTGGGTTCGGTGCCCATGCTCTCCTCGGTCGCCGACGCCGTCGATCGCGACGAGACCCCGGTCGACTATATCCTCAAGCGGCCGCTCTCCAGCTTCGCCGAGGCCGTCCGGGCCCTGCGCGCCTCGATCCTCTATTCGCGGATCGGTCAGGACATCCAGGTCATCACCATGACCTCCGCCCTGCCCGCCGAGGGCAAGACGACGACCTCGCTCAGCCTGGCGCGCGTCGCCGCCCAGTCCGGCGCCCGCGTCATCCTCGTCGACTGCGACCTTCGCCGCCGCAACGTCAACCGTCTGCTGGGCGTCGAGCCCGAGGTCGGTCTGCTGGAAGTCCTGAACCGCACCGCCTCGCTTGAAGCGGCCACGCACCTCGACGAGCCCTCGGGCTGTATGATCCTGCCGCTGGCCAAGAACAGCTTCACGCCCAAGGACGTCTTCGGGTCGCAGGCCATGTCCCAGCTGCTGACGCATCTGCGCAGCCAGTACGACCTGGTCATCCTCGATACCGCGCCCGTCCTGGCCGTCGCCGACACCCGCGTCCTGGCCGGTCAGTCCGACGCCGTCGTCTTCCTGACCCGCTGGCGCAAGACCCCCGAGAAGGCCATCGCCACCGCGATCAAGCTGCTCGAACAGTCGGGCGCCCATGTCGCCGGTATCGCCCTGACCCAGGTCGATATGATCGCCCAGTCGCGCTACGGCTACGGCGACGCCGGCTACTACTATGCGGACTACAAAAAGTACTACGCGTCCTAAGTCCGGAACGCTTCCCGGGGCCGCAGATTCTTTCTGCGGCCCCAAAGTCTTTCTGGGGCTCAAGCGGCGCCGTATAGGCGAAGAATGACCGACACCCAGACCCCGCGTCGCCGCCGGCGATCCAGCACCAGCTTCGCACCCGCGTCGACATCCTCGGCGTCGGGCGGCGGAGGCGGCGAGGCGGCGAACTGGAAGACGCTGGCCGCTCTGGGCGCGGCCCCTGCCCTGCTCTTCGCGGCGCATCTGACCTTCGGGGCCAACCATCCGGTCGCGGCCCTGTGGTTCACGGTGCTGCTGGCGATCAGCCTTGGCGTCGCCCTGGCCTTCCCCGCCGTGCGCCGGGGACTGCACGACATCTCGCCCCTGACGCCGCCGGCCGTCCTGTTCGGCCTGACGCTCGTCGCCGCCCTGTGGAGCCTGACCGCCTGGGCGCCCGGCGGCGCTCATCCGATCTGGGCCTGGGCCGGCGCGCCGAACGGCTCCATCACGGTCAACAAGCCGGCGACCCTGTTCGAGATCGCCAAACTCCTGGGCCTGGCCTGTATCTTCCTCGTCGGCTGCCTGCAGTCCGCGCGTCTGGCCTGGGCCCGCGAGACGGTGCGCGTGGTTCTGCTGATCGGCGCCGGCTATGGCCTGATCTCGCTTCTGACCTTCGTCTCGGGCAACCAGCTTCTGGTCGGTTCGCGCCTGTCCGGAGGGTTCCTGAGCTCCAACAGCGGCGCGACGGTCTTCGGCATGCTGACGGTGATCGGTCTGGCCGCCCTGCTGCGCGACTGGCGCCAGACTCGCGGCCTTGATCCCGCCAGCAAGCTGGGCAAGGTCGCCGTCGCCCTGGCCTGCGTCCTGATGTCCCTGACCTGCCTGCTGCTGACCGCCTCACGCATGGGCGTGGTCGCGACCCTGACCGGCGCCGCGGTGCTGATGGTCTGGGAGCTGTTCGACGCCAGGCGCGACCGACTGCCCCTGCTGATCGCGGGCGGCGTGCTGGTCGTGGTCGCCGCCGTCCTGGCCTTGGGCGGCAACACCCTGCTCTGGGACCGGCTGGACGCCGTCGGCGTGGACAAGATCACGCGCGGCGACATCTTCGTCGCCCACTGGCAGGCCTTCACCGCCTCGCCCCTGTTCGGTTACGGCCTGGGCTCCTTCGTCGATGTGAACAGCCAGATCACCACTGAACAGAACTACGGCGCCCTGTGGAGCATCCGCGCGGCCCACAACGTCTATCTGCAATGGCTTGAGGAGGCGGGCATCATCGGCGCCCTGCCGATGTTCCTGCTGATCGCCACCCTTCTGGGCGCCGCGGTCATCCGGACCTTCAACCTGCGCAAGGGCCAGACCCTGCTGCGCGGCCTGATCGCCGCCAGCGTCGTGGTTCTGGTGCACGGCACGGTCGATTTCGGGCTTCAGGTGCCTTCGATCGCCGCCTTCTGGGCCTTCCTGCTGGGCTGCCAGTTCGCCTTCGGGCGCCGCTGACGTCACCTGAGGCGCGGTCGGGGTTCGTCCCTATCCTGGCACGAATACTGCTCTGCTATTGCGAATGAGGTTGGCGTCGTCGCACGACGGTTCTAATCGAACCTCGCACGGTCCCCTTCGGCAGCCTATTCGGAACTCCATGTCACTGGACACCAACCTCCCGGACGAACCGTTCACCCGCCTGCCCCGGCCTTTGGCGGCGCTTCTGAACCGGATCTCGGGACTGCGGTTCCAGGATCTGGGCCCCAGCCTCCTGGCCGGGCTAGGCTGCCTGCTGATCGTGGTCGCCGCCTCGACCCTGATCCTGACCGAACGCCTGGCCCAGATCCAGCAGCAGACGCGCCTCGGCGCCGCGCCCTCCTTCCACAATCCCCGTGCGCCCCTGTCCGGCCCGCTGACGCCTGACGAATTCACCCTCGCCCCCGACGCCGTGCGTCAGCTCGACGCCATGTCGGCCCAGATCTTCAACGACTCCATTCCCTTCTCGGACCTGCCTATCCAGCCGGCCAAGCCGTTCATCATGTCGCCGACGGACATCGTGCAATATGCGCGGGCCGTCGATTGCATGACCGCCGCCATCTACTACGAGGCCGGAAACGAGACGCCCCAGGGTCAGGCCGCCGTCGCCCAGGTGGTCCTGAACCGCATGCGCCACCCGGCCTATCCCAACACCGTCTGCGGCGTGATCTTCCAGGGCCAGGAACGCGCGACCGGCTGCCAGTTCAGCTTCACCTGCGACGGGGCCATGAACCGCCCGCCGAACCCCGAGAGCTGGGCCCGCGCCAAGGCCGTGGCCACGGCCGCCCTGAACGGCTCGGTGGCCGCCGAGGTCGGGATGGCGACCCACTATCACGCCGACTATGTCTCACCCTACTGGGCCGAGCGTCTGGTCAAGCTGCGCAAGATCGGGGTGCACATCTTCTATCGCTGGACCGGCGCCTGGGGTCAGCGCTTCTCCTTCACCCGCCAGCATACGGGCGATGAGCCGGTCATCGCCAAGATGGCCCTGGTGACCACGCCGATGGAGGTTCTGGACGTCCCGGTGGATCCCAATCTGGTCCCGACGCCTCAGATCGAAGTCGACACCACGCCCCTGATCGTCGCCCCGGTTCAGCACCCCACGCTGCCGCCGCCCGAGCCCGAGGCCGCGCCGCCTGCGCCCCAGGCCGCGCCCGCGCCGCCTCCCCAGCCGACGGTCAGCAATCCGCTGGCCACGCCCACCGAACAGCGCCCGCGTCGTGGCCGTATCCCCGTGCCCAGCGGCTGGTAAAAGGATGGCATGACCGAAGAATCGAAGACCCCGATAATTGTCACCGGCGCCGCCGGCTTCGTCGGCATGCATGTCGCCGAACGGCTGCTCCAGCGCGGCGAGACGGTCATCGGGGTCGACGTCTTCAACGCCTATTACGACCCGGCGCTGAAGGAGGCCCGGGCCGAACGTCTGGCCTCATACCCCGCCTTCCGCATGGAACGGGCCGACATCGCCGATGAGGCAGTCATGCGCGCCCTGGTCGCCGACAGCGGGGCGAAGCGGGTCGTCCACCTGGCCGCCCAGGCCGGGGTCCGCTATTCGATCGGACACCCCTTCGCCTATGAGCACTCCAATCTGAAGGGCCACCTGTCCCTGCTGGAGGCCTGCCGACACGCGAAGGTGGACCATCTGGTCTATGCCTCCTCCAGCTCGGTCTATGGCGACCGGCCGCTGGACGGCGCGGGGTTCAGGGAGGACGACCCGACCGTCTCGCCGGTCTCGCTCTACGCCGCCACCAAACGGTCGTGCGAGCTGCTGAGCCAGAGCTATGCGACGCTTTACGGCTTCCCCCAGTCGGGCCTGCGCTTCTTCACCGTCTACGGGCCGATGGGTCGGCCCGACATGGCTTATTTCGGCTTCACCGAGAAGATCATGCGCGGCGAGCCGATCGAGGTTTACGGCAACGGCGAGATGGCGCGGGACTTCACCTATATCGACGATATCGTCGACGGCATCCTGGGCGTGCTCGACAACCCGCCGGCCCAGGGCGGGCACGAGGTCTATAATATCGGGGATTCCAAGCCTGTCGGCCTGATGCAGATGATCGAGACCCTGGAGAAGGCGCTGGGCCGCGAGGCGATCAAGATCATGCGCCCGATGCAGCCCGGTGACGTGACCGCCACCTATGCCGACGTCTCGAAACTGCACGCCCTGACGGGTTACGAGCCCAAGGTGCTGCTCGCCGACGGCCTGCCGCGCTTCGTGGAGTGGTGGCGCGTCTGGAACGGCCGGAACGCCGGCTAGATCAGCAGATCACGCTGTTGGGCTTGGGCGGCAGGATGCCGATGACCCGGGCGCCGCGCACGATACTGCGCACCCCGATCAGACCTGTGACCACGGCCAGCAGCACGACCAGCATCAGATCGGCGATCATCTGGGCCAGAAGGGCTTTGGGTTTGATGCGCATCACCAGCCTCCGCGCGTGACACGGCGGAAGACGCTGAGCGAGCCGGCGACGATCTCGGCCTCGCGCCGGGCCTGTTCCTGACGGCCGGCCGCGCCCTTCGAGACGGTGGCGCCGTTCTCGTCCAGCACCGACCAAAGCCAGTTGTCGAGCGGTCCGCCGGTCAGCTGGATCGCGAATTCTGCGTTCTCGATCATGCACTTCCCCAATGTCCCGTGATGGGACTTCGGGTTTCAAACGAGCAAATCCCCTGCCACGCGAATGTGCCGGATCAGGCTTGAGTTCAGTCGGGCGCCTTGACCACCGCCAGCACCGCGTCCGCCGCCACCTGATCGCCGACCGCGACGCCGATCTCGTTCACGACCCCGTCGAAAGGCGCCGTCAGGGCGTGCTCCATCTTCATGGCCTCCAGCACCACGACGGGCTGGCCCTTCACCACCGCATCCCCGGCCTTCACCGGCGCGGCGACGATCTTGCCCGGCATGGGGGCGCGCAGGGCGCCGTCGGAGGCGGAGCCGCCGGCGGCGCCCGGCTGGCGGAAGGCGCTGACGTCGAAGGCGACCCCATCCTCGAAATAGATGCCCTTCTGGGCGCCCAGAGCGAGATAGGGCGCGGGCGGCCAGGCGTCGGGTTCAATGGCCGCGAGATGGGTTTCGCCGTTGACGACGACCGTCTGGCGGACCTCGGCGGGCCGGTTCAGTCTCAGGCCGGTCGGTCCGGCCCAGGCGTCCCAGGGCGTCCAGTGATCCTCGGTGCGAGCCTCAGGCACGCGCTCCCGAAGCGCCCGCGCCACGCTCTCGATTCCGAACTGCGAGAGGCCGGACGCGGTCAGGCTCCCCTCCTCTGCGGCGATGAAGCCCGTATCGACGTCGCCGGCGATGAACCTCGGATGCTCGAGGCACTTCACGAGGAAGCCCGCATTGGTCTTCACCGGCCAGACCTCGACCTCGCCCGCCGCGATCGACAGGGCGTGGGCCGCCTCTTCCCGCGTCTCCGCATGTACGATCAGCTTGGCGATCATGGGATCGTAGAACTGGCTGACCTCGCCGCCTTCATAGACGCCCGTGTCCACCCGGATGTCGTCCGGCAGGACGAAATGCTCCAGCTTTCCAATGCTCGGCAAAAACCCGTTCGCCGGATCCTCGGCATAGAGGCGCGCCTCCATGGCCCAGCCGTTCATCGGGATGTCCGCCTGCTTCAGCGGCACGGCCTCTCCCGCCGCCGCGCGGAACTGCCATTCCACCAGATCGACGCCGGTGATGCTCTCGGTCACCGGGTGCTCGACCTGCAGCCGGGTGTTCATTTCCATGAACCAGATGCGATCGGGCTTGAGGCCTTCCGAGGCGTCGGCGATGAACTCGATGGTCCCGGCGCCGACATAGTTCACGGCCCTGGCCGCCTTGACCGCCGCCCCGGTCACCGCCGCCCGCGTCGCCGCGTCCATGCCGGGGGCCGGAGCCTCCTCGATGACCTTCTGGTGCCGCCGCTGCAGGGAGCAGTCGCGTTCGTACAGGTGGACGACCTCGCCGTGGCTGTCGCCGAACACCTGAACCTCGATATGGCGCGGGCTCAGGATGTATTTCTCGATCAGGACCCGGTCGTCGCCGAAGCTGGACGCCGCCTCCCGCTGGCAGGACGCCAGCGCATCCAGGAAGGCGCCGGCCTCGTCGACGCGCCGCATCCCCTTGCCGCCGCCGCCCGCCACGGCCTTGATCAGAACGGGATAGCCAATGGCGTCGGCTTCGGCCTTCAGATGCGACGGCGTCTGGTCCTCGCCCATGTATCCGGGGGTCACGGGCACCCCGGCCCCGACCATCAGCTTCTTGGCCGCGTCCTTCAGACCCATCGCCCGGATCGAGGCCGGCGGAGCGCCGATCCAGATCATGCCCGCCGCGACCACAGCCTCGGCGAACTCGGCGTTCTCGGACAGGAAGCCATAGCCGGGGTGGATGGCCTCCGCCCCCATGGCCTTGGCCGCGGCCAGCACCTTCGCCTGATCCAGATAGCTCTCGCGCGCCGCCGCCGGCCCGATCAGCATCGCCTCATCGGCCTCGCGCACATGCAGGGCCCTGACGTCCGCCTCGGAATAGACGGCCAGGGCGCGGATCCCCATCCGTTTGGCGGTGCGGAACACACGGCAGGCGATCTCGCCGCGATTGGCGACCAGGACGGACTTGAACATTGTTACCTAGGCTCGATTTCCTGTGCAGCGCACATAGTTCTGGCGGTGGCCCTGAAGCGTCAGGATCAGACCCGCTCCGTGATCGGTCAGGACCAGTTCGCCGGACTGGCGCTGGTCGCGCGGGCGAGCGCCCTCATATTGGTCGTCGGCGCCGGTGATGTCGAAGGCGCCGCTGGCCCGCTCGCCCAGCGTCCGCACCGGTCCGGCAAGGGCGCCTTCGCCCTCATGGAAGGCCAGCCTGGTCGCCGAGACCGTCAGTCCGGCCGCGCCGTCCGCCGCTCCGCACAGCGCCGCCGTCCGGGCCCACTGGCCCTGAAACTGCGTCGGCAGGGTCTCGACCTGCGCGCCGCAACCCGACAGCGCCAGCCCGGTTCCAGCCATGGCGATTCCCATGATTTTCATCCGCATCCTGATTTCCCCCAATTTTTTGGTTCTTGTCCGTCGGCCGGTTCGCCGCGGACCTACATCCTGAACACTCCGAACGTCGTGTCCAGCACCGGAGCGTTCAGCGATGCGGAAATGGCCAGTCCGAGGACGTCGCGGGTCTGGACCGGATCGATGATCCCGTCGTCCCACAGGCGGGCGGTGGCGTAGTAGGGATTGCCCTCGTCCTCGTACTTCTGGCGCACCGGGGCCTTGAAGGCCTCCGCCTGATCGGGCGTCCAGCTGTCGGCGTCGCGGTGGACGGTGGCGAGCACCGAGGCCGCCTGCTCGCCGCCCATGACGCTGATCCGGCTGTTGGGCCAGGTGAACAGGAAGCGGGGGCTATAGGCCCGGCCGCACATGCCGTAGTTGCCCGCGCCGAACGACCCGCCGATCAGGATGGTGAACTTCGGCACCTCGGCGGAGGCGACGGCCGTGACCATCTTGGCGCCGTGCTTGGCGATACCCTCGGCCTCGTATTTGCCGCCGACCATGAAGCCCGAGATGTTCTGCAGGAAGACCAGCGGAATCTTGCGCTTGCAGGCCAGCTCGATGAAGTGCGCCCCCTTCTGCGCGCTCTCCGAGAAGAGCACCCCATTGTTGCCCAGGATGGCGACCGGATAGCCCCAGATGCGGGCGAAGCCGCAGACCAGGCTCGATCCGTACAGCGGCTTGAACTCCTCGAACTCCGAACCGTCCACGATCCGGGCGATGACCTCGCGCACGTCATAGGGGGCGCGGACGTCCTCGGGGATGATGCCGTACAGCTCCTCCGGGTCCAGCGCGGGCGCCTTCGGCTCGCGCACGTCAATGTTGACGGCCTTCACGCTGTTGATGTGGCCCACGATGTCGCGGACGATCTCCAGCGCATGCTCGTCGTTCTCGGCGACATGATCGACGACACCGGACTTGCGGGCGTGGGTCTCGGCCCCGCCCAGCTCTTCCGCCGAGATCACCTCGCCCGTCGCGGCCTTCACCAGCGGCGGGCCGGCGAGGAAGATGGTGCCCTGATTGCGCACGATCACCGTCTCGTCCGACATGGCGGGCACATAGGCGCCGCCGGCCGTGCACGATCCCATGACGCAGGCGATCTGCGGGATGTTCCTCGCGCTCATCCGCGCCTGGTTGAAGAAGATACGCCCGAAATGCTCGCGGTCGGGGAAGACCTCGGCCTGGTGCGGCAGGTTGGCCCCGCCGCTGTCGACCAGATAAACGCACGGCAGATTGTTCTGCTCGGCGATCTCCTGCGCCCGCAGATGCTTCTTCACCGTCAGGGGGAAGTAGGCGCCGCCCTTCACGGTCGGGTCGTTGGCGACGATCATCACCTCCCGGCCCGAGACCCGGCCGACGCCGCAGATCATGCCCGCGCCCGGCGCCCCGTCGGGGTCCCTGGCGTCCCCATACATGCCGTTGGCGGTCAGCTGACCCACCTCGAGGAAGGGCGAGCCGGGGTCCAGCAGCCGCTCGACCCGGTCCCGCGGCAACAGCTTGCCCCGCGCCACATGCCGCTCACGCGAGGCCTCGGAGCCGCCCAGAGCCGCCTTGGCGACCCTGGCGCGCAGCTCGTCGGCCAGCGCCCGGTTATGGGCGTCCAGCGCCTTGAACGCCGCGCCATGGGTGTCGATGGTGGAGGTCAGTCTGGGCATTCAGTGATCCTGGGATGTCGCTATCGGCCGAACACATAGCGGCAGGTGGTTTGCGGCGGGCCCTGCCGGTCGCCGAGGTAGACGTCCTCCAGCACGAGGTCGCCGCCCGCCTCCAGCCGCGCCTTGCCGGTCAGGTCCAGATCGGCGCCGCCCCGGTTGCCGTCCACATAAGTCATGACGAAGTCGCCGGTCGCCGGGTCGAAGCGGAAGGCGCCCCAGTAGTCCTTGTAGGTCTCGAACGGGATGAAGGTGACCGAATAGCCGCCCTCGTCGTCGAAATGCAGCTCGCGCACGGGCTCGACCGGCTGGCGGTCGCCCACGCACGCGACCGCCTTCTGCGACCAGTAGCCGGTCAGAACCACCTCGTCGCGACCGACGATCCGGACTGCCGCCCCGATGCGGCGCTTGCCGACCAAGGCGGTGATCGTCACCGTCTGGCCCGGCGTGGCGTCAGGGGCGATGATCAGATGGGCGTGGTCCGGCGACAAGGTCACCGCGCGGTCGCTGGTCCGCCAGTCGCTGAGACAGGCCGTCGGTACGACGCTGGACCGCCACGGCCCCGAAGCCGCGCCGATGCTCAGGGTCGCGCCCTGACGCGTCGGCGCCTGCTGGACCACCAGCACCGTCGAGACATCGGCCGCCGAACAGTCGGGCGCGAGCATGACAGCAGGCGGCGGCGCGACGATCATGGCCTCAGCTCCCCAGCAGTTCGCGGCCGATCAGGAAGCGTCGGATCTCGTTCGTGCCGGCGCCGATGTCATAGAGTTTGGCGTCGCGGACCAGCCGCTCGACCGGCCATTCCTTGGTATAGCCCGCGCCGCCCAGGGCCTGAACGGCCTCCAGCGACACCTTCACGGCGTTCTCCGAGGCCAGCAGGATCGCCCCCGCCGCGTCATAGCGGGTGGTCTTGCCCGCGTCGCAGGCCCGCGCCACGGCATAGACATAGGCCCGGGCCGAGTTCAGGGCGACGTACATGTCCGCCACCTTGGCCTGCATCAGCTGGAACGAGCCGATCGGCTTGCCGAACTGCTTGCGGTCGCGGACATAGGGCAGGACCACGTCCAGGGCCGCCTGCATGATGCCCAGCGGTCCGCCCGACAGGACGGTACGCTCATAGTCGAGGCCCGACATCAGCACCGCCGCGCCGCGACCCTCGCCACCCATGACGTTCTCGGCCGGAACCTCGCAGTCCTCGAACACCAGCTCCGCCGTGTCCGAACCGCGCATCCCCATCTTGTCCAGCTTCTTGGAGACGCTGAACCCCTTCATCCCCTTCTCGATCAGGAAGGCGGTGACCCCGCCATTGCCCTCGCCGGTGCGGGCATAGACCACCAGGGTGTCGGCGGTCGGGGAGTTGGTGATCCAGAATTTGGTGCCGTTCAGGACGTAGCGGTCGCCCTTGCCCTCGGCACGCGTCCGCATCGACATGACGTCCGAACCCGAGCCCGCCTCCGACATGGCCAGCGACCCCAGATGCTCGCCCGAGATCAGCTTGGGCAGATACTTCTGCTTCTGCTCGGCCGTACCCCAGCGGCGGATCTGGTTGACGCAGAGGTTGGAGTGAGCGCCGTAGCTCAGGCCGATCGAGGCCGAGGCGCGCGACACCTCTTCCATCGCCACCACATGTTCGAGGTAGCCCATGCCCAAGCCGCCGTATTCTTCCTCGACCGTGATGCCGTGCAGACCCAGCTCGCCCATCTCGGGCCACAGGTCGCGGGCGAATTTGTTGGTCTCGTCGATCTCCGCGGCGCGCGGCGCCAGCTTGTCGGCGGCCCAGCGGGCGGTCGTCTCGCGGATCGCGTCGGCGTTCTCGCCGAGGCCGAACTCCATGGACTGCGGGGCGAAGGGAATGCTCATGCCGGTTTCCTCTGGTCCTCACGGGCTCTCTGCCGGAGTCCTGCGACGCCACCCTAGCGCGTCCGCCGCCAGCGGGAAATTTCAATTGGGCGACGCTTCAGTATAGTCTGTCGCTATGCTCGACCGGACCTTGTTGCGATATTTCCTTGCCGTTGTGGACCGGGGGAACTTCTCCCGCGCCGCCGCCCACTGCCGCGTGTCCCAGCCCACATTGTCCATCGGCATCGCCCGGCTGGAACGGACGCTGGGCGAGACCCTGTTCATCCGCAACAGCCGCCGGGTCGAGCTGACCGCCGCCGGCGTCCGCCTCTCGGCCCAGGCCCGACGCATCGAGGCCGCCTTCCTTGAGGCCGAAACCGCCGCCCCCGCCGAGGCGCCGCGCAAACTGATCCGGCTCGGCCTGCTGTCCACCCTCCCCTCCGCCTGGATCGAACGCGCGCTCGCCGCCGTCCGTGAGGGCGCCCCGTCCGAACGGCTGGAGATCGTCGAGGGTCGTCAGTCGGATCTGCCCGCCCTGCTCGGCCGGGGCCGGGTCGATGCCGCCATCGGGGTCGTCGACGGCGCCGCGAAGGATCCGCTGTTCGTCGAGGACTACGGTCTGGCCATGCCCGTCTCTCACCCGCTGGCCGGGCGCACCGAGGTGGTCCCCGAAGAGGTCGCGGCCGAGACTATGATCGTGCGCCGCCACTGCGAGGCCTTGGCCGAGACCAGCCGCTACTTCACCGCCCGGGGCGTCCGCCCCTTCATGGCCGCCCGCACCACCCACGACGACCGGGCCCTGGCCTATGTTCGTGCAGGCCTCGGCGTCACCGTCCTGCCGCGCGGATTCCAGGGCGAGGGCGTCGCCGTCGCCGCCCTGACCGGCTGGGGCCTGACCCGCCGCATCGGCCTGATGATCGAGCCCGACAGCCGCGCCCGCCTGACCGGGGCAGACACCCTGCGGCTCTTTGGCGACAGTCTGCGGACCTCTGCGGCCGGTTAAGACCTCGAACGGAACGGAAACGGGACCCGGCCATTTCATCTGGCAGAACCGGGATTTCCTTCCATGCTTGCCCTCATCTTCGCCGCCGCCGCCCTGATGTCCGACACCGCCCCCAAGGTGGAGGTCGCCCTCAAGCCCGTGCAGCCGGCTGTGCAGATGCGCGAGGCGCCCGTTGCGAGCGGCCCCGTCCTGACCGCCGTCGCCGTCACCCTGGAATGCACCGCCCGCGCTAATGGCGATGTCGAAGGCTGTCATGTGCTGGGCGAGACCCACCCGGGCCTGGGCTTCGGCGAGGCCGCCGTCGCCCTGATGCGCGGTGAACATGTGGCTCCGGGTCCGCGCGACATCCAGTTCGCCAAGACCATCCAGTTCGTCCCGTAGAACGCATTGGGGGTAGCTAGGCCGCCCGGCCCAGCGCCTCGCCAGCCTCCTCGACCGCTCCCTCGATCACGGCGGCGAGCTGGTCGTCATCTAGGTCTTCGAGCGTATCGGCGCCCAGCTCCCAGCGCCGCCGTTCCATCGCAGCGCGGACGGTGTCGAGAAACAGATCGGCGTGGTCGTCGGCCAGCGCGGGAATCGCGCGGGCCTCTTTCGGCAACAGACTCATCACGCCCTTATGCGCCCGGACCGCGTCGGCCGCTGTTCCAGACGTGGGACGCTATTCGGCCGCCGCACCCGAGCCCCGACTCCGGAGTTCGCCCGATGGGGCCGCCCCCGCCGTAAGGGCATGGTTCGAAGCCTGAGGAGACGCCGATGGCTTCCACCGACACTGCTTCCACCCCGACTGCCGCCACCCTGACCCAGCCCGCGCACAGCGTGGTCATGCACCCGGAGTACGCCCGGACACTGGCTTCCTTCGCCTATGTCTGGGGCTGGCCCCTGGCCAATATGGACAATCGGCGCGCGTCCCTCGCCCGGGTTCCCGAGCCCGGCCGGCTGAACGGGGTGATCCCCTGCGCCCCGCTCGGCCGGCTGTCGATGCTCAACGACTATGTCGCCCCCAATCAGACCACCATCGCCTGCCCCAATCAGGACGTCGTCTACGGCGCGGGCTTCTTCTCGGTCGACGAAACCCCGGTGGTGATCCAGGTCCCGGACTTCGGCGACCGCTTCTGGGTCTACGCCCTCTACGACGGCCGCACCGAACAGTTCGGCCGGCTGGGCAAGGCCTATGGGTCAAAGCCGGGCTTCTACGCCCTGATCGGTCCGAACTGGGAGGGCGAGATCCCCGCCGGGATCACCGGCGTCTTCCGCTCCCCGACCGAAATGGCCAACGCCATCCCGCGTGCCTTCATGGACGACACCCCCGAGGACCGCGCCGCGATCCAGCCCGTCATCAACCAGATCTCCGCCTATCCGCTCAGCGAGTTCGACGGCACGATGAAGATCACCGACTGGAGCCGCGCCCCGGCCTTTCCCGCCGCCGCATCTGAGGGCGAAGGCGAGACCAAATGGGTCGACCCCGACACCTTCTTCGATAGGTTGCCGGACCTGCTGGACCGCATTCCACCCCTGCCCGGCGAGGAGTCGCTCTACGCCCAGTTCCGCCTGATCCTCGCCGTCGCCGAGCGTGACCCGAAACTGAAGGCGGCTATGGTCGAGTCGGCGCATGAGGCCGAGGCCACGACCATCAAGCGGTTCCTCGAATGGCGGCACAACGGCCATCCCGCCGGCAATGGCTGGAACCGATCGACCAACAACGCCCGGTGGGGGATCGACTATTTCAACCGCACCGGCACCGCGCGCTCGAACATGTTCGACAACCGCCCGGAAGAGACCCAGTATTTCTACACCGACTTTGACGGCGACGGCCGCCCGCTCACCGGCGCCCGCAGCTATGCGGTGACCTTCGCCGCCCGGCAGGAGCCCCCGGTCAAGGGCTTCTGGTCGCTGACGCTGTACAACCAGCACCACTTCTTCCACCCGAACCCGCTCGGCCGCTATTCGCTGGGCGCCAAGAACAAGACCTTGAAGCGCAATGCCGACGGCTCCCTGACCCTCTATGTCGGGGCGGCCTCGCCCGGACCGGCGCTGGAGAGCAACTGGCTGCCCGCGCCGGAGGGCGCCTTCTCCCTCTACATCCGGGCCTACTGGGGCGACACGGCCATCCTCGATGAGAGCTGGCGGCCGCCGGAGGTGATCAGGGTTCCCTGACGCCGCCCCTCGACGTCGCAAGAATTTCTTTCACGCGCCACGGAACCCATGCGGCGATGATGCGTTTGGGATCGCCGGCGGTAATTCACCCCACCCTCGACGGTGTGCGGTTTGGCGCTTTCCAGCCGCGACAGGACCCCAATGATCCGTCACGCTCTGGCCGCCGCGACCGGCCTGCTCTGCCTCGTGTCCGCCACCCAGGCCGCCGCCGAAGGCCTGCCTGCCAATATGGACCGGTACGACTGTTCCGGCAGCTATCTCCAGACCCCGCACCCCGGCGGCGCGCGGGTCCAGCCGTTTCACTTCGGCCTGATCTGGAACACCGAAAGCCTGTCCATGGCCTTCATCGGCAGCGTGCCTGTTCTGGACGGCACCTGGCTGATCGTGCCGGGCCAGTTCCCCTCGACGGTCTCACCGGACGGGACCGTGCATTTCGCGACCAATCCCCTCGGCCCCCAGAAGACGCAGGGCGACATGGTTCTCGACACCGAGGGCAAGACCCTGCGCCTCACCATGACCTGGCCCCGCGCCGGTCAGGCTGACGGCGGCCTCACGCTCCAGGGCGTCTGCGTCCAGAACCGAACCTACAGCAATCTCCAGCCCCTCTAGATCGGCCGGGCGACCGGCGGCGCGTTCCGTCGGCCTTCCCAAGGGAACAGGACCGAACCTCATGATCGAAGAGAGCTATGTGCGGCTTTACGCGGGCGATTTCGCCCGCTTCGCGGCCCGCGCCGAAATCACCCCGCTGGATCCGACCATCGTCACGCGGCGGATGAAGGAGGCCCGGGTCCACGCCGGGGTCATGGACGCCCGAAAGGGCGACGGCCATCTCGAAGCCCTGGTGGCGCGGTTGCGGGACGAGGCGCGCCGCCCCCGGTCGCGCGGCCTGATGGGGTCGATCGATACGGCCACGGCCAGCGCACGCCACCGCGACTTCCTGACCACCGTCGCCGACGCGCTCAGTCTCGCCGACTGAGCAAAAAAAGCGCCGGATCCGGGGGGGAATGGATCCGGCGCAGGGCCTAACGGTCGGGAGGAGAACCCGCGTCAGAAGGGTCGGCCAAACGGCCTAGAAGGTGTAACGCAGCCCGACGAAGAACTGCCGACCCGTGTGGGTGTAGACGTTCAGGCGGTTGTCGGCGTCGACGTACTGGTCGTTGAACTCGTCGGTCAGGTTGATGCCCTCGACGCTGAACTTGAGCTGCGGCGTGATGTTGTAGGAAGCCTGGGCGTCGAAGTTCAGGGTCTCGTTGGTGCCGGCGACCGAGTTGCCGTCCGAGGCCGGAACGCTGGTCAGATAGCCCTGGCGATAGGCGGCCGAGCCCCGGATCGAGAACTTGTCGGTCTCATAATACAGGGTGAAGTTGGCGGCGTTCTTGGACAGGCCGATCAGGGTCTCATCGATTACCGTCAGCGGGCTGAGCGAGGTGATGTAGGTGATCTTCGAGTCGACGAAGGTGTAGTTGGCCTGGACGCCGAAATTCTCCATCCAGCCGGGCAGGAAGTCGAGACGCTTCTGGGCGTTCAGTTCGAAGCCCTTCAGGTCGCCGCCCTCGGTGTTGATCGGCTGGGTGGTGCGGAAGATGGTCGTCGGGGTGGCGGTGGTGCCGGTCAGGACCGAGTCCGGCAGACCCAGCTGGTTGAACGGCAGGTCCTGGGCCAGGCTCTGAACGAAGGTGTTGATCTTCTTGTAGAAGAAGCCGACCGCGAACAGGCTGTCCCGGTCCGGATAATATTCCAGCGACAGGTCGATGTTGTCCGACTCGGTCGGCTTGATGTCCGGATTGCCGGTCGAATAGGTGTAGTTCGAACCCTGGATGCTGACGTCGCCGCCGGGCGTCAGGCTGGCGATCGAGGGCCGCGCCACGGTGCGGGCGGCCGAGAAGCGCGCCACGACCGTGTCGGTCAGGTCCACCGCCAGGTTCATCGACGGCAGCCACATGTCGTAGCTGCGCTCGGCGTCGACCAGGTTGGAGCCCGCCGAGGTGGTCTCATAGCCCTGCGACCACTGGTCGGTGGAGACGTAGCGCACGCCCGCGTCGCCGCGCCACGGCAGGCCGAAGGCGTCGAAGTGGAAGTCGGCCTGGACATAGGCGCCCGTGTCGGCTTCCTCGACGTTGATGTACTGGCCGCGCGCCGACGAGTTGCCGGTCTGGGTCAGGGCGTAGATGCCGGTGTTGGAATAGATGTTGTAGGTGGCGATGAACTTGTTCAGGTCCGGCGCCAGCCAGCTGGTCGGGGCGCCCGACGGCAGGTCGGCGTTACGGCCGAAGCCCGAGAACACCTTCGACACCGCGGCCAGCTCGGCCGGGGTCAGGGTCTGAACGACGGTCTCGGTCGTGCGGTACAGGCCGCGCGAGTGGAAGCCGAACTTGCGATAGTCGACCCCGCCCTTCAGCGTGATGTTGTCGTTCAGGTCATATTCGAAGAAACCCTTGGCCGTAGCGAAGGTGTTCTCGACCGAGTTCGGGCGGATGCGGACCTCGGAGGTGCCGTTGGTCATCGCCCAGTTGGCCGCATTGGTCGTGTCGAAGCCGAAATTGATCTCCGGCATCCGGCTGCGGAAGTCGTAGGAGAAGCCGTTGGTGTTGGCCCGGTCGAAGGTGACGATGGTCGAGACCGGGTTGTCGAAGAACGACTTCGAATAGCCGCCGACGAAGCCGGTGCGGAACCGGTCGGACCAGTTGCGGTTGGCGGTCAGGGTGTACTGCTGGAACTTGGTCTCCAGCTCGTCGTGAGCCGACTGGGTGCGCACGTCGACGGCGTCCATGACGGCCTGGACGATGTTGCGACCGTCCACGATGCCGGAACGGATGATGGTCTGCGGCTTGCCCGTGCCCGAGCGGCTCAGGCCAATGGCCTGCAGCTGGGCCTCGTCACGCGTCGACTTCACGTCCGAATAGAGGATGTCCAGAGTGACCGTGGACTTGTCGTCCGGACGCCATTGCAGCGAACCCGTCAGACCCAGACGCTCGGTGTTGTGGTCATAGGAGACGTAGGACGGCAGGCGCGGGTGGAACAGGCCTGTCGTGGCGCTGGCGTTGTTGATCTGGGCGATCGTATAGCCGTTGATCGTCGAGGCCGTGTTGAAGCCGCCGTTGGCGCCGCCGGCGCTCCAGCGGGTGATGTTGGCGCCCTCTTCAAGGATGTGGCGCTCTTCATAGGCGGCCGAGAACAGGGCCCCGAACTTGCCGTCGGCCCAAGTGTTGGAGGCCAGCAAGGTGAAGCGCGGCTTCACGTCGCGCGCCAGGTCGTTGTAGCTGCCCTGGACGCCCATCACGAGCGTCGGCTTGGTGTAGTCGAACGGGCGGGCGGTCTGCAGGTCGACGGTCGCGCCCAGTGAGCCTTCCTCGACATCGGCCGAGGCCGACTTGCGCACCGTCAGGCTGTTGAACAGCTCGGAGGCGAACATGTTGAAGTCGAAGCCGCGGGTGCGGTTGGTGCCGCCCGAGTTGACGGTGCCGCCCGTGGTGGCGATCGCTTCCATGCCGTTGACGCGGACGCGGGTGTATTCCGAACCCAGACCGCGCACCGAGATCTGGCGGCCTTCGCCGTTGGCGCGGCTGATGGTGACGCCGGGCACGCGCTGCAGCGATTCCGCCAGGTTCAGGTCGGGGAAGTCGGCGATGTCTTCGGCCTTGATGACGTCGACGACGCCGCTTTCACGACGCTTGGCGCTGACGGCGCTCTGAAGGCTCGCGCGGAAGCCGGTGACCACGATCTCGTCGACCGTGGTGGCCCCATCATCGGTTTGCGGCTGGGCCGGAGCGGTTTGCGCGGAGGCCGCGCCGGCGACCGCCAGCGTCAGAACCAGCGCCGAGGCGCCGCTGCGAAGTGCGAATTGGAATCCATGCGAGGAACGCATCGTCGTCTTCCTTCCCCATATGTCCGGGTGTCCCGGATCTTCTTGGCTGACGCTGTGGCGCCGGTTGTCGGCCCCGGCGAGAACACCGGTTGGCTTCGAGCGGACCATAGGATCGCCCTGTTGTTCGACGCCAATCCCAATCGGGCATGGACCGATGCAGGACTTGAACCGATGCCCGGCCTGTGTGCGACGTCCTGTCATCGATCATTCGTCGGTAGTGCTCGGCGGCGATACTCGGATCGATAGCGGCCCTGCGACCGATCGCCCCCATCGATACCGGTTCTGTATCAGTCCATAGTCGGTTTGGCTTGGACCCCCGCCCCCTCCCCTCCTATCGTCCGGTCAAGCCAGACGCCCGTCAGAGGCGCCGGTTGGGAAGCGAAACACCTCAAGGCGTCGGGCTTTTCCGGCATCACGGTCTCTCGTTCTCCCGATACGTTCGAGGAGCGTAACGACCATGACCGACGCCGCAGCGCAGAGCCCCACGCCTCCCGCCGGGGGTAAACGGACGCAGGTCCGCTTCCTGATCCTGCTGCTGATCTTCCTGATCACCACCATCAACTACGCCGACCGCTCGACCTTCTCGATCGCCGGCGATGCGGCATCCGAGGACCTCGGCCTCAGCCCGGTCCAGATGGGCTATATCCTCTCCGCCTTCGCCTGGGCCTATTGCCTCGGCCAGATCCCCGGCGGCGCCCTGCTCGACAAGTTCGGCACCAAGCTGATCTACGCCCTGGCCATCGCCACCTGGTCGGCCTTCACCTTCTTCCAGGGCCTGTCCGGCTTCGTCACCGGCGGGGCGGTGTTCGCCACCCTGTTCGCCCTGCGCTTCGCCGTCGGTCTGGCCGAAAGCCCCTCCTTCCCCGGCAATGCGCGCCTCGTCGCCGCCTGGTTCCCGGGCTCCGAGCGCGGCTTCGCCTCGGCCGTCTTCAACTCGGCCCAGTACTTCAGCCTCGTGGCCTTCGCCCCGCTGATGGGCTGGCTGGTCCACACCTATGACTGGCACTCGGTCTTCTTCGTCATGGGCGGTCTCGGCGTCCTCGCCGCCGGCGTCTTCTGGTGGATGATCAAGGCGCCGGTCGACCACAAGGGCGTCAACCAGGCTGAGCTCGACTATATCGAGGCCGGCGGCGGCATGATCCGCATGGAGACCAAGGCGGCCGCCAAGTCCGCCGCCTTCAGCTGGGCCAATGTCTCCCAGGTGCTCAAGAACCGCATGCTGCTGGGGGTCTTCATCGGCCAGTACGGCATCAACGTCCTGACCTATTTCTTCGTCACCTGGTTCCCGATCTATCTGGTCAAGGAGCGCGGGCTGGACATCAAACAGGCCGGCTTCGCCGCCGCCGCCCCGGCCCTGATGGGCTTCTTCGGCGGCCTGCTGGGCGGGATCGTCTCGGACTGGCTTCTGAAGCGCACCGGCTCCCTGACCATCGCCCGCAAGACGCCCCTGGCCATCGGCATGGTCCTGTCCATGACCATCATCGCCTGCGCCTATGTCGACTCGACCAGCCTGGTCATCGGCCTGATGGCCGTCGCCTTCTTCGGCAAGGGCATCGCCTCGCTCGGCTGGGCCGTCATCTCCGACACCTCGCCGCGCGAGTTCGTCGGCGTCACCGGCGGCATCTTCAACACCTTCGGCAATGCGGCCGGCATCGTCACCCCGATCGTCATCGGCTATATCGTCCAGGCGACCGGGTCCTTCGACCTGGGCCTGTGGTTCGTGGGGCTGCACTGCCTGCTGGTCATCGCCGCCTACTTCCTGATCACCGGCAAGATCGAGCGCATCACCCTGAAGGCGGCCGCCTGATGAAGGCCTCGCGCAGAAGCTTCCTCGGCGGGACAGCGGTCGCCGCCCTCGCCGCGGCGGTCGCCCCCAAAGCTCGCGCCGCAGCGACCTCTCTCACGGTCACGACGCCGATGCCGGCCCCCGGCTGGGCCCTGCTGCAACGGCAACTTCTGGCCGACAACGCCGAGGCCTGCGCCGCCTTCTACGCCCGCTATTTCGACGAGCGCGGCTACTTCCTCTGCTTCGAGCGCTGGGGCGCCAACGACGGCCCCGACGACGCCATCGAGAACGTCAACAACTGGCCCCTGCTCCATGCCCTCGGCGGCGCCGACCGGGTCAAGGCCATGTACACCCAGGCCTGGGAAGGCCACCTCAAACAGTACACGGCGGCGAAGACGACCGAGGTCGCCATCGCCCGCGAGGGCATGTTCTTCAAGGAGTTCAACGTTCAGCTCGACTGGCAGCACCACGCCGAAGAGCTGACCATGTTCAACGTCCAGGGCCTGTCGGACCCGAACAACCCCCGCTTCGCCGACCGCGCCCGCCGGTTCAGCGCCATGTACATGGGCGAGGACATCGACGCCCCGAACTACGATCCCGAGCACAGGATCATCAAGAGCCTGATGAACGGCTCACGCGGCCCGATGCTGCGCAAGGCCACCGCCCTGGACTGGGCCGGCGACCCGTTCGAGGCCGGCCACCGCTTCTTCATGGAGCATGGCGAGACCACCTACGAACAGACGCTGCACCACTACGACGAATACACTGACGTGGTCGGCGACCACCCGCTGAACCTCTTCTCCACCACCCTGGCCCTCAACGCCTATATGCTGGCGCAGGAGCCGAAGTATCGCGACTGGCTGCTCGGCTATGTCGACGCCTGGGTCGAGCGGGCGAAGGCCAACGACGACCTGCTGCCCTCCAACGTCGGCCTCGACGGCGTCATCGGCTCGGCGGCCGAGGGCAAGTGGTGGGGCGGGACCTATGGCTGGGGCTTCTCCCCGGTCAATCCGGTCACCGGCAAGCGCGAGGACCGCAGCCGTGTGCTCCGCACCATCCTCGGCTTCTTCAACGCCTATCTGCTGACCGGCGACGACAAATACCTCGACACCTGGCGCAAACAGGCCGACCGGCTGAACCGCGAGAAGCGCACCGTCGACGGCAAGGTCCAGACCCCGACCATGTACGGCGCCGACGGCTGGTATGGCTTCAAGGACGGCCTGCACCAGCTGAACAGCCTCGACATCTGGTGGTTCTCGATGAAGCCCTCGGACCGCGCCCGTGCGCCGGACCATCCGTGGATCGCCTTCCTCGAGGGCCGCAATCCCGACTTCCCCGAGACGGCCCTGCGCAAGGACCTCGCCCGCGTCGCCGAGATGGCCAGGGCCGAGCGCGAGGACACGACCACGCCCGACACCCGCCTGGCCGACGCCCGGCTGGAGTACAATCCCGCCAGCGTCAGCTCCCTGATGCAGACCATGATGGGCGCCCTGCACATCGGCCGCCCGCCATGGGGTCCGACCACGGCGAACGCCGGCGGCTCACCCCTCTACGCCCGCCTGCGCTACTTCGACGCCGAGGCCCGCCGCGCCGGTGTCCCCGAGGACGTCGCGGCCCTGATCGACTCCATGACCGCCGACGAAACCGCCGTCACCCTCGTCAACCTGTCGCCCACGCAATCGCGCGAAGTAATCATCCAAGGGGGCGGCTACGGCGAGCACCGCATCAAGACCGCGACCTTCGACGGCAAGACACAGACGGTGGACGCCCCGACCTTCACCCTCAAACTGGCCCCCGGCGCCGGGACCCGGGTGGTGCTGGCCATGGACCGGTACGTCAACCAGCCGACGCTGAAGTTCCCGTGGGACCGGTGACCCAATAATCCGCTCATCCCCGCGAAGGCGGGGACCCAGTGCTTTAGGCGATCCTCGTTGACGGTTGCCCAGCGTCGCCTATCCCGGACATGGTGCCTCACAACAAAACTGGGTCCCCGCCTTCGCGGGGATGAGCGGAGAAGAGAATGCGGGCTCACAATGTCATCGCGCTGATCGCTTTGGCGGGAGCGGTGTTTTCAACCGCAGCCACCGCCCAGGACGCCCGCTGGATCGCCGCCTGGACCTTCCCGCCGACCTCGAACGTCGGCCCGGTCGTGCCGCCCTCCCCGCCCAATCCCAACGACGTGCGCGGCCCGCTCGGCCCCTCGACCGTGGCCAACCAGACGGTCAGTCAGACCACCCGCGTCTCCGCCACGGGCGACCTGATCCGCATCCGCCTGTCCAATATCTATGGCGCGGCCCCGATCCGCATCGGCGCCGTCAGCGTGGCCGTCGGCGACGGCTCTCCCATCCCCGTCACCTTCGACGGCGCGAACGGCCTGACCCTGCCCGCCGGCGCGCCCCGCCTGTCCGACCCCGTGACCCTGCCGGTGAAGCCACTCGACCGCGTCACCATCAGCGTCTTCTACCCTGACCAGACCGCCCTCCCGAACCATCGCCTGCGTCAGGTCCTGACCGACGGCGATACGACCGGCAGCCCCGTTGCCGCCGACGCCCCGCGCCAGCGCATCGGCGCCCTGGCCACCGGCATCGCGGTGGAGACCACCGCGCCCACCCACGTCATCGTGGCCTTCGGCGACTCGATCACCGAGGGCACGGGCTCGCTCCCGTCAGGCCCCGGCGGCTGGCCCGAACGGCTCGCCGAGCGGATGGCCGGTTCCCAGTGGGCGGTGGTCAACGCCGGCATCGGCGGCAACCGGCTGCTGCATCAGGGCTCGGGCCCCTCGGGCCTCGAACGCCTCGACGCCGACGCCCTGTCCGTCCCCGGTGCGAAATGCCTGATCCTGCTCGAAGGCATCAACGACATCGGCCGCCCCGCCCGCGCCGAATATGCCCATGAGGCCGTCACCGCCGGCGACATCATCGCCGGCTACCGTCAGGTCCTGACCCGCGCCCATGCGGCCGGTCTCAAGGTCGTCGTCTCGACCATCCCGCCCTTCGAGGACGCCAACTATTTCACCGCGTCCGGCGAGGCGATCCGCCAGTCCGTCAACCAGTGGATCCGCACCACCCCCGACCTCGACGCCCGCCTCGACTACGACGCGGTCCTGCGCGACCCCGCCCATCCGACGCGTCTGCGCGCGGACTATCAGAGCGGGGACTGGCTGCATCCCTCGGACGCTGGCTACGCGGCCATGGCGGGGTCGGTGCCGCTCGGCATCTGCGACTAATCCTACCCTCTCCCGGCGGGAGAGGGCTTGAGGCTCGCAGAGCCCAGCGATGCGCAAAGCCGAAAGGGTGAGGGGCTGGCGCTCACCGGCTGACGCCCACCCCTCACCCTCCCACTCACTTCGTTCGCGGGCCCCTCCCTCTCCCGCCGGGAGAGGGGCCGAGTACGCATACCCCCACGCCCAAGCCCGTTGATTGGAAAGCGCGTTTCCAAAGCCCCGCCCATTCGGCCCAGCATCCACCAGACCCGGCGTACACTCCCCGCCTCCGGTCTTTGACATCCGCGCCGCACGCTGCACGCGTCTTGCACTCGAGTGCAAACCCCCTGCCCGCCCTCAGCGCTTCAATTTCAAACCCTTGAGAGCCGAACCTTCTATCCGACCTTCAGAATTGCACTTTTTGCACCCACCTTTTTCCGAGTGCAAAACTCAGGTGCCCTGCTTCAGGAACGGCGCTGTCTGGAACAGCTTGCGTTCCTCCGCCCGGGGGTCGTCCACCGAGCGGGTATCGACGTCGAACACCATCGTCGGGCGTGTCTGCAGGTCGTAGGGCTTCCACTCCGGGATCGCCGCATTGTTCGGATTTCCGGTCCGGGCGAAGGCGATGAAGGTCTCGCTCATCCTTGCCGCCACGGCCCGCGCCTCCGGCCCCGTGCCCGTCTTCGACGTCGGCTGGTGGCAGTTGTCGAAGGCCAGGGCGATGTCGAAGGAGTGATAGGCGCCCAGCCTCGGATCGACCGGCGAGCCGAAATCCAGCTGGTACATCCAGGTCCTGTCGCCCAGCCGCGCCCGCTCCTGCGCCTGGATCAGATGCCCGGGCCGCGACCGGCCGCACGTAGCGGCGGCGAAGAAGACGTCGACGGGCGACATCTCGGGGAACTGCCGCCGATACCAGTCGACGACATATTGCGCGTTCAGATCGACCACGAACTCGGGCGCCAGCTTGGCCGCCACCGTGTCCCAGGTCAGGTGGTAGTTGCGCTCGTCGCCACTGGTGAAGGCCCGCGCCTCGTCATGGGTGTTGCCGATAATCATCGGGATATGGGCGCTCTCGATCGGGGCGTCGGGCACGAAGGGGTGCCGCGGGAGGGTGTCGTGGTCCATCACCGACCAGAAGTAGATGCCGCCCTTCTCGATCGGATCGTCCATCGACAGGGCCTCGACCAGCTTCGCCGTAGGGACCTGGGCGAGCTCCCCTGCCCGCTCCGGCGTCAGGCCCAGACGGTCGAGGAAGACCCGCATCCGCAGCGCCGCGTGCTGGGGCCCCATGGCGGTCACGTGCTGGCCGCTCATGGTGATGACCTTGTGATAGAGGCCGGTCGCCGAGGGCATGGCCATCAGGGTCACCAGCTTGGCCCCGCCTCCCGACTGGCCGAAGACCATGACGTTGCCCGGGTCGCCGCCGAACTCGGCGATGTTGTCGCGAACCCACCTCAGGGCCAGCAGCAGGTCGAGGTTGCCCACGCTGCCCGAGGCCCCGTAGGCGCCCCCGCCATGGGGCGACAGAAGCTGACCCAAGCCATTGTATCCAAAGACATTCAGGCGATGATTCAGGGTCACCACCACCACGTCGCCGCGCCTGCACAGGGCCACGCCGTCATAGAGCGGGCTCGACCCCGAACCGTTGGCGTGGGCCCCGCCGTGGACATAGACCATGACCGGACGCTTCCCGCCGTCACGGAGCTCCGGCGTCCAGACATTGAGGAACAGGCAGTCCTCGGACTGGTTGGGCTCGTCCGACTTCTGCGGGCTGGCCGCGCCGTACGCCAGCGCATCCTTCACCCCTGTCCACGGCTCCGGCGCCACCGCCGGCTGGAAGCGCCGCGTCGAGGTGTCGGCGCCGTAGCGGACGCCCTTGAACACCTTGATCCCCTGATCGAGCGCCCCCCGCACCCGCCCGTGCTTCGTCGTCGCGACCGGCGCCGGCCCCTCCGCAGCCCACCCTGCCCCCGGCAGTCCGGCGACCAGTGCGGCGGTTCCGGCGGTCGCGATCACGGTCCTGCGGGTCGGCATGGGCTAGTCTCCTAAGGGTGCTCCGCCTGCGCCTCGATGAGGGCCAGCAGGGGCTTCAGACTGGGGTTGTCGTTGTCGCGCCGCCAGGCCACGAACAGCTCCACCGGCCGCTCGGGCGAGGTCTCCAGAGGCCGGAACTCGACCCCCTCGAAGTGCAGCTTGGTCGCCGCCTCCGGCACCACCGCCGCGCCGATGCGGGCGTGGACGAGGGCCAGGATGGAGTGGATCTGGGCCATGTGCTGGACGTACTGGGGCGAGACCCCGGCCTCGTCGAACATGGCAGTCAGCATGCCGTGGAAGTAGCCCGCGCCCTCCGGCGCATACATGACCATGGGCTGGTCGCCAAAGTCCGACAGGCTGATCACGGCCTTCTCCAGCCGCGGGTCGCCGCTCGGCAGGGCCGCGACGAGGGGCTCGGTCAGGACGCGAACCTTGTCGAACTCGGGCCGGGTCAGGGGCGGCCGGACCAGACCCAGATCGATCCGCCCGGTCAGCAGGGCCTCGACCTGTTCGCCCGAGACCAGCTCCCTCAGGGTCAGGTCGACGTTGGGCAGCTTCGTCCGCGCCAGATCGACGAGGTTGGGCAGGAAGCTGTAGCCCGAGGCGGCGGTGAAGCCGACAGCCACCCGCCCGGCGTCTCCGCTGGCGATGCGGCGCGTGGCCAGGGCCGCGCTGTCGGCCAGCCTCAGGATCCGCTTGGCCTCGATCAGGAAGGCGCGCCCGGCGGGCGTCAGCCGCACCGAGCGGCTGGTCCGGTCCAGCAGGACCACGCCGAGGATTCGCTCCAGCAGCTGGACCTGCCGGCTCAGCGGCGGCTGGGTCATGTTGAGGCGCTGCGCCGCCCGCCCGAAGTGGAGTTCCTCGGCGACGGCGACGAAGCACCGCAACTGACTGAGTTCGAACATGTTCATGGCGCCCTACTGCGTAGGAGACCGGTCATAGGACTTCCGGCTCGCACCGGACAGACCCTGCGACTATCCGTTCGCCGCCAGCTTGGGCGCGGCCGGTTGAACGCGGGCGATCAGGGCCTTGAGCTGGTCCAGCTGGGCCGGGGTCAGGTCGACCAGCGGCGGACGGACCGGACCGGCGGTGCGGCCGATGGCGGTCATCCCCGCCTTCACGATCGACACCGCATAGCCCTTACCCTGGTCGCGCAGGGCGATGTAGGGCAGGACGAAGTCGCGCAAGCCGGCCATGATGGCGGCGTGGTCGCGGGCCCGGACGGACTTGTAGAAGTCCAGGGCGAAGTCCGGCACGAAGTTGAAGATGGCCGAGGAGTAGGTGGTGACGCCCATCTCCAGATAGGCCGGGGCGAAGGTCTCGGCGGTGGGCAGGCCGCCGACATAGGTCAGGCGATCGCCCATCCGGGCGTAGACCTTCATCATCAGCTCGATGTCGCCCACGCCGTCCTTGAAGCCGACGAGGTTGGGGTTGCGGTCGCACAGCTTCTCCAGCGTCTCGGGCTGGAGCACGGCGTTGTCGCGGTTGTAGACGATGACGCCCAGCGAGGTCGCCTTGCAGACCGCCTCGACGTGGGCGGCGAGGCCTTCCTGGCCGGGAACCATCAGGTAGTTGGGCAGCAGCAGGACGCCGTCGGCGCCGTTGGCCTCGGCAGACTTCGCCAGCTCGACGGCGATGGCCGTGCCATAGCCGCAGCCCGCGATGACCGGGGTCTTGCCGGCGGTCTCGTCGACCGCGGCCTTGACCACCTTGCCGACCTCTTCGGGGGTCAGGGAGAAGAATTCGCCCGTGCCGCCGGCGGCGAACAGGCCGGCCAGCTCGTACTGGAGCATCCAGGCGCAGTGCTCGCGATAGTCCTTCTCGACGAACTGGTGGGCGGCGTCGAAGTGGGTGACGGGGAAGGACAGCAAGCCGCCGCCGATCGTCGCGGCCATCTCCGCGGGGGTCATCCTGGACATAGAGTTCCTCACTGAAGCGGCCCTTGCCGCCCGGCGCTGTGATCGCGCCCTGATGAGAACGGTACTGGCCTCGTCGATGCGGGTCTAAGCCAAAGCGGCTATCGACCGATGCGGGTTTTGGCTTGATCGGGCGCGAACAGGGGTCCGCGAGCGCCGATCGATGCGCCGCCGCTCTGGATCAATGCCCCATTCGGTGTCGGCGACAGGCTGTCGGCGGACTACACCGCGCACCATATAGCCGCGACAGACAGCTTCGAAGGACACGCGCCCATGACCGACACGATCCAGCTCTCCCACCTGATCGATGGCGAACGCGTGGAGACGGCCCGGCCGGGCGAGAGCCACAACCCGTCCAACACCAACGACATCGTCGCCAATACGCCCGACGGCGGTCAGGCCGAGGTCAACGCCGCCGTCGCCGCCGCCAAGGCCGCCTTCCCGTCGTGGTCGGAAGCCAGCCCCGAGGTCCGCGCCGATGTGCTGGACCGCGCGGGCACGCTCGTCATGGAGCGCCGCGAACCGCTGGGCCGCCTGCTGTCGCGTGAAGAGGGCAAAACCCTGCCCGAGGGCATCGGCGAGACCGTCCGCGCCGGCCGCATCCTGAAGTACTTCGCCGGCGAGGCCCTGCGCCGCCACGGCCAGAACCTCGACAGCGTCCGCCCGGGCGTGGAGATCCAGACCTATCGTCAGGCGGTCGGCGTCTATGGCCTGATCACCCCCTGGAACTTCCCGATCGCCATCCCGGCGTGGAAGGCCGCCCCTGCCCTCGCCTTCGGCAACACCGTGGTCATGAAGCCCGCCGGCCCGACGCCCGCGACCGCCTCTGCCCTCGCTGACATCCTCGTCGAGGCCGGTCTGCCCAAGGGCGTCTTCAACCTTGTCATCGGCCGGGGCGGCGTGGGTCAGGCCATCGTCGACCACCCCGACGTTGACGGCGTCTCCTTCACCGGCTCGCAAGGCGTGGGCGCCGGCGTTGCGGCGGGCGCGGTCGCGCGTCAGGCACGGGTCCAGCTGGAGATGGGCGGCAAGAACCCGCTGATCGTCCTCGACGACGCCGATCTGGAGCGCGCTGTCATGATCGCGCTCGACGGCTCCTACTACGCCACCGGCCAGCGCTGCACGGCCTCCAGCCGCCTGATCGTCACCGACGCCATCCACGACCGCTTCGTCGCCCTGCTGGCCGAGAAGGTCGCGGCCCTGCGCGTCGGCGATGCGCTGGATCCCAACACCCAGATGGGCCCGGCTGTCTCCGAGGCCCAGATGGAGACCTCCTACAAGTACATCGATATCGCCCGTCAGAACGGCGGCCGCATCGTCACAGGCGGCGAGCGCCTGAGCCTTGAGAACCCGGGCTGGTACGTCCAGCCCACCCTGATCGCCGACACCGATCCGGCCATGCGCATCAACACCGAAGAGGTCTTCGGCCCGGTCGCCTCGACCATCCGCGTCAAGGACTATGAGGAGGCGCTGAACGTCGCCAACACGACCGAGTTCGGCTTGGCGGCCGGCATCGTGACCACCTCGCTCAAGCACGCCCGCGACTTCCAGCGCCGGGCGAAGGCGGGGATGACCATGGTCAATCTGCCGACCGCGGGCGTCGATTATCACGTCCCGTTCGGCGGCACGAAGTCGTCCAGCTACGGCGCCCGCGAACAGGGCTTCGCGGCGGTCGAGTTCTACACCCAGACCAAGACCAGCTACAGCTGGAGCTAGCGGCTCGCGGCGGTCGGGACGAACCCCGTATCGAACTTGCAGGGCTCTCCATAGGCCGCCGCATGGGTCTCGCAGGCGGCGGCCACCGTCTGCGGCGTCGGCGTCTCGCCCTTGTCGATCCAGGCCATCAGGGCGTCCAGCATCCCGGCGTACTCGGGCGTGCTCAGCTTGGAGTGGGTGTCCTCATTCGTGAAGGTCTGGACCAGCAGGTCCGAGCGTCCGGCCGCCGCGACGATATCGCGATAGACGGCGTCCACCCCGACGAAGACCGTCGGGTCGTTCTTGGCGTGGATGCTCAGGGTCGGCAGCATGATCTGGCCGGTGAGGTCGGCGTCATAGGCCAGCCGCGCAACGCCCTCAGGGTCTGCGGCGAACCGCTCCACGCCCGCGTTCAGGGCCGCGTCGTCGTCCGAGCCTGAATAGACCCGGCCTTCGTTGGAGAAGGGGTTGTGGCCGTCCAGCCGCTTCCAGACCATGTCCTGGAACAGGTTGGTGGCCCAGCCGAGGTGGGAGATCAGCTCATCCTCGCGGATGCCGATGACGCGGGTGATGTTCCTCAGGTTGCGGGCCTGCTCGGGCGTCCGTTCGGCGGCGGGCTTCGAGACCCCGGTGCACTCGTCGACCCGACGGGTCAGCTCGGCGCGGGTCATGCGCGCGTCGGCGGGCAGGCCCTGCCAGACCGGATACTGGACCTCGTCCGGACGCGGATGGTTGCGGCAATAGAACTGATAGACGGCCCTCAGGTCCGAGCGGAACACATAGCCGCGCGTGCCGCCGGCCACGAGCCCGGCCGACAGCAGGACGCCGTCGTAGTTGCGGTTCCCGTTGCCGTCGACGGCGTAGAGCTCGCTGACCTTGGCCGCGACATTGCCGCCCCAGGACTGGCCGTGGACGATGGTCCGGCGCGGCTTGCCGAACCGGTCCCAGAAGATACGACGCAGGATGTCGGTGTCCTCGGCGGCCATCCGCACGCCATAGCCGCCCCGGCGATAGGTCGATCCGGCCCAGGCATAGCCCTCGCGGACCATGACCGAGAACCGCTGCAGGTCGTCGATCTCGTCGTTGATCTCGGGCGTGGTGGTGCGCGGTCCGCCGTGGCTGTGGACCACGAGGACGTTGTTCCAGTTCGCCGGGATGGCGATCCAGTAGAAGGCCCCCTCCTCCGACCGCCCGGTGTAGCATCTGGCCCCTGCGGGGAGGCCCTCGGGGCAGGCCGCATCGGCGGGGATGGGCGAGACGGTGGCCGGCGGTGTCTGGGCCACACCCGGCGTCGCGCAGGCCGTCACCGCGCCTCCCATCGCCAGAGCGGCAAGGATGGAACGACCGGCGGCGACCCAGGAACGCATGGCGATCTCACTTCAGCGGGCAGGATAGAAAGGCCGGGGCGACGTCTGGCCGCCGCCCCGGTAGTCAGAAGAACTCCCTGGAGGAGCGCTTCGGGGAGACGGATCAGAACGTCTTGGTGACGCTCGCATACCAATAGCGGCCGTAGGGCTGGTAGAGCGAGCCCAGATAGCCGGACGAGGACAGCGGCGGCGCCTCATTGGTGATGTTGCGCACACCCGCCCGCAGTTTGGTGTTGTTGGCGATGCCGAAGTGGTCCTCGAACTCGTACTGGCCGTACAGGTTGCCGGTCAGGCGGCTCTCGACCTCCCACGGCGTGCCCGACGTTCCCAGCAGGGCCGTATCGTCGACCGCGCTGATGTACTGGGTGAAGACGCCGACCTGCCAGGGACCGTTGGCCCAGGTGACCGTACCCGAGACCTTCCACTCCGGACGGCCGTTCTGGGCGACCAGGCTGGTGGAGTCCGGCAGAGGCGTGGCGGCGTTGATCGTGCCGGCGGCGCGGGCGGCGTACAGGGCGTCGATCTGCGGGCCCGGCTCACGGCTGAACTTGGTCAGCTTGGCCGCATTGATGTTGACGCGGAAGTTGCCGACCGGGGTGTTGCGCAGACGCCAGACGATGCCGAAGTCGATGCCCTGGACGTCCTGCGGCAGCAGGTTCACGAACCGGTCCGAGACCGAGATGATCTGGCCAACCGGGGCGATGCCGGTGCCGGCGAACAGGGCGATGTCGTCGGCGTTCGGCGCGGCGCGGACCACCAGCGGGTTGGACGAGCCGGTGACCCGGTCGAGGTAGTCCTGAACCGTGGCGGCGGAGCCGCCGAACAGGCCGACGATCTTCTCCTGCTGGATGCGCCACTTGTCGACGGTGAAGGTCCAGTCGCCCAGGCTTTCGGGCAGGAACTTCGGCTGGAAGACCACGCCGTAGGAAGAGTTGGTGCTCTCTTCCGGCTTCAGGTCCGGGTTGCCCGAGACCAGCAGGGAATAGCCGATCGAGCGGGCGCAGGCGCCGAAGGTGGCGATGCGGCCGGCGCGCAGGTCGGCCTCGCAGCGGATGAAGTCGTTGTTGGTCGCCAGACGGCCGTAGGTGGTGGCGTTGGTCTGTTCCAGGTTCGGAGCGCGGAAGCCTTCCGAATAGGAGCCCCGGATGCGCAGGCCGTCGAAGATGTCCCAGGCGGCGGCGATCTTCGGCTTGGCCACGCTGCCGAAGTCCGAATAGTGCTCGGCGCGACCGGCGATCTGCAGGTCCAGGCTATGCACGAACGGGATGTTCATCTCCGGCGAGACGACCGGGACGGCGAACTCGATATAGGCGGCCGAGACCGTCCGTTCACCGTGGGTGTCGGGGTTGGGGCTGACCGAGATGACGTTGGACAGGTTGGTCGCGCCGGTGACCGAGTCGACGAAGATGTTGGTGCCGTCGACATTGGGGTCGCGGTCGTCGTTCTGGGTCTCCTTGCGGGCCTCGACGCCGAAGGCCACGCCGAGGTCGCCGGCCCACAGGCGGAACAGGTCCGACTTGGACACCTTGAAGTCGACCATGGCCAGGGTCGTCTTGGACACCCGCTTCAGGTCGAAGGTGATGGCGTCGATGGCCGCCTGGGAGCTGGACGTACAGTCGCCGACGCTGGTGTTGTCCAGGCAGCCGCCGTTGAACGGGTTGTAGGCGTCGGGCGTCGACAGGGCGAGCTGGGCTTGCAGCTTGGTGGCGTTGACCGCGGTCGAGCTGTCGGTGGCCTCGGCCTCCGAATAGGTGATCGCCGTCTCCCAGTCGAAGCCGTGGAACTCGCCCCGCAGACCAGCCAGGGCGCGGGCCTGATAGTTGTCGACGCTGACCCGCTGCATGCCCGCATCGACGAAGCGGTACTGGTTCAGGGTGATCGCCAGGCCCTGAACCGGGACGTTGGTCAGGCCCGACAGGCGGTTCGGATTGACCGAGCCGTCGGCGAAGGTGACCGGCCCGAACGGGTTCCAGTAGTTGGTCGTCGGGATGGTCAGGGTGTTCAGATTGATCAGCGCCGGCTGCAGGCGCTTGGTGTTCGCCTGATACCAGCCCAGCTCACCGAAGGCCGTGACGTTGTCATTGATGTCGTAGTGGCCCGTGAAGAACAGGTTCAGGCGCTGGACCTCGGGCGTGATCGTCGTGCCCGTCGCGGTGTCATAGCGCAGGTCGCGCTGGACGCCGTTGAAGCTGAGCGCCGCCTGGCCGATGCAGATGTCGGCCTGGGTCAGGTTGGCCTGGCAGCCGGTGATGCTGGTCGGCTGGATGTGGAACACGCCCGCGGCGCTGGTCAGGGGCGTCGTGCCGCGACGGATGATGCCCGGGCCGTTGACGACCGCCAGGTTGGCCCAGGGGCCGCGCGTGTTGCGGGCGTCCGGCGTCAGGCTGGAGGCGAAGTCGGGATCGTTGGCGAACAGGAAGCGCAGGTTGTCCGAACGGGTGAACTGCTGGTCGTCGGCCTGGAGCGCGGTGCGGTCGGTATAGTCGATGAAGGCCGAGACGTTGCCGCGCTCGAAGTCCTTGCCCGCGAACAGGCCGATGCTGAGCTCGCGCAGGTGGGTGTTCTCGGCCCCGCCGTACTGGGTGGTGAACCTCAGGCCATCGAAGTCATCCTGGGTGACGGTGTTGACCACCCCCGCCACGGCGTCCGCGCCATAAATGGCGGCGGCGCCGTCCAGCAGGACTTCCAGACGCTCCAGACCGGAGACCGGGATGGCGTTGGAGTTGTAGCTGAGCACAGGGACGGTGCCGGTGTCGGACGTGCCCTGGCTGGTCGGGTGGGAGACGATGCGGCGGCCGTTCAGCAGCACCAGGGTGTTGCCGACGCCGAGCGAGCGCAGGTTGACCGAGTTGACGTCGCCGCGCGCGGCGTTCGAGGTCTGGGCGTTGTTGGCGGCGCTGAACAGGACGTCGCCCATCTGCGGGATGGTGCGCAGCAGGTCGTCGCCGGTGACGGCGCCGGTGGCGGCGATCTGGTCCTGCCCCAGGACGGTGACCGGCAGGGCGGTGGTGACCGAGGCGCCGCGGATCTGCGAGCCGACGACGACGATGTCATCGACATTGGCGGCGGGATCGCCCTCCTGCTGCGCCTGATCGGTGATGGCCTCTTCGGCCGGCGAAGCGGTGGTGGCGGGCGTCGTTTGCGGCGCGGTCTGGGCCATCGCCGTTCCGGCCAGGGCCAGCAGGGCCGTCGCAGCGGTGGTCGCCAGCATGGCGGTCTTGATCTTGATCATTGTTGTCCTCCCTCGTGTCGTTTTTTGTTGTCTTGTCTGTGTGTTAGTCGGCGGTAACGAGCGCATCATCCCCCGGTCCGGCGGCGGGATCGGGTTGGGCGGCGAGTGGTTGGGGGTGTCCGTCGAGGGCCCGTTTC
>NZ_JBWKWC010000007.1:0-197445 GCF_059422025.1 Brevundimonas sp. GW821-FHT02A10 | reverse complement strand
GGCGCGGCGTTGAGGGCCTCGGGGTTCACCAGTTGGCCGAAGTCCTGGAACAGCAGCACGCGCACGAAGTCGATGGCGCCACGGTCGCTGAACAGCTTGACCCGCCAGGAGCCGTCGATGCCCTTGGCCGCGACCCCGATCGGCACGCCGCGCGGGAAGCCGCCGCCGTCGCCGGAGCTCAGCACCCGGTCGCCGGCCTGCAGCGACCCGACGCCGCGGATGTATTCGAGACGCGGATTGCCGCTGCCGTCGCCGGTCAGCATGGCGCGGGCGTCGGTGCGGTCGATCAGCACGGGCGTGCGGCTGGCGACGTCGGTCAGCAGCAGCATCCGGCTGATGCCGCCGGTCGTGCCGACGATGCGGCCGACCAGGCCGTGTTCATTGATGACGGGATTGCCGATGTGGACGCCCTTGGCCGAGCCGGCGTCGATCAGGCGGGCGTTGACGAACGGGCCGCGCGCGTCGGAGACCGAGCGCGCCGTCACCATGGCCACCGGCGGTTCGGTCCTGAGGCCCAGCATGGCCTCATAGCGGGCGTTGACGTTCTTCAGGGCGATGGCCTGGTCGCGCCAGGGCTGCAGCTCGGCGACCTCGGCCTTCAGGCGGCGGTTCTCGGAGACGGCGAAGAAATAGCCCTTCACCCCGTCCGACAGGGCCCCGGCCCAGCGCACAGGCGCCGCCAGGACGCCGCCGACCGGCCCAAGGACAGCGTCGAAGCCGGCCCGCACAGGGGTGTAGTTGTCGTGGTCGCGCACATCGCGCCGGTCACTGACGATCAGGAACAGCGATGCGACCACGGCAAGGACGACCGCGGCCGCGGCGGTCCACGCCAGCGGCACCTTGAGGTTCTCGAACGGTCCGTCGCGAAACGCCACGGCAGCCTTTCCGGTAAGGGGACAGAATCAACGGGACGCCCCCCGCTGATACCGCAGCCTATTGCAAAATACAGACCAGTTGGAAACCGGTGAAACACCGGAGGGGCGGGGATTTGCGGCTACGCTCGCCGCCCTCCCCGCCAGGGTCGCCTCGAAGACCCTAGAGGGCCGAGTCGAGCACGCCCTTCATCCAGCGCGGGTGTTCCAGAACGCGGCCGCAACCGATGGCCACGCACGACAGCGGATCGTCGGCGACCGAGACGGGCAGGCCCGTGTGGTCGCGGATTTCCGCGTCCAGGCCGCGCAGCAGGGCGCCGCCGCCCGTCAGCATGATGCCCTTGTCGGCGATGTCGGCTGCCAGTTCCGGCGGCGTCGCTTCCAGGGCCACCTTCACGGCGTCGATGATCTGCGAGACCGGCTCGGCCAGGGCTTCGGCGGCCTGACGCTCCGAGATGCGGACCTCGCGCGGCACGCCCTGCATCAGGTCGCGACCCTTGACCTCGATCGACAGGCCTTCGCCGTCGGCCGGGATACGGGCGGTGCCGATGTCCTTCTTGATGCGCTCAGCGGTCGTTTCGCCGATCAGCAGGTTATGGTTGCGGCGCATGTAGCTGATGATGCTGTCGTCCATCTTGTCGCCGCCGACGCGGACCGACTTGGAATAGACGATGCCCGACAGCGACAGGACGGCGACCTCGGTCGTGCCGCCGCCGATGTCGACGACCATCGAACCCGTGGGCTCATGGATGGGCAGGCCCGCGCCGATCGCGGCGGCCATCGGCTCGTCGATCAGGCCGACCCGGCGGGCCGAGGCGTTCAGGCAGCTGTCATTGATCGCGCGACGCTCGACGGCGGTGGCGCCCGACGGCACGCAGACGATGATCTTCGGGTTCACGAATCCGCGGCGGTTATGAACCTTGCGGATGAAGTGCTTGATCATTTCCTCAGCGACTTCGAAGTCGGCGATGACCCCGTCGCGCATCGGACGGATGGCTTCCATATGGCCCGGGGTGCGGCCCAGCATCTGCTTGGCCTCGATGCCCACGGCGTGGACGATCTTGCGGCCGCCGACGTTGCGCAGCGCCACAACCGAGGGCTCGTTCAGGACAATGCCCTTGCCCTTCATATAGATAAGGGTGTTGGCGGTGCCCAGGTCCATCGCGATGTCATTGGAGATCGCGCCGAAGAGGTGTGAAAACATGGGGGTCGGTTACCGTCTGGTTCGGGCCTGGAGGGCGTTCTTTGTGTTCGACCGGCCCTGGCGACGCCCCGCCGCGCGCATCCCCATACGCGCAACATACTGATCGTCTTTCGCCTGACCGGCTGGAGCGTCGTTTGCCTGTATGAGACGGCGATTACAAGCCCTGATCCCCCCTCGGGCGAGAGGATCGATCACCTCCCCGTTACGGCTCTGCTTGGCTTAGAGCGGCGTCGTAATGCCCCGCTCCCTCCCCGACCCGCGTTCGACGCCCGGCCTCTCAAACCGTACACGGACGACAGGTCGTATCCGGACGGTTTTCAATCCCCGCGCGCGGCCTCGCGGCGCTTCACCAGCTCGCGCACGACCAGCATCAGACCCAGCCACACGACGGCCACTCCGGCCAGGATAAGCGAGGTCCAGACCCCGTCTCCGCTGACCGCCGTCATGAAGGATCCGCCGAAGAATGCGACCAGTGCGGTTTTTGGAAGCACCCCCAGCGCACACCCGCCCAGGAAGCCCCAGAAGTTCGCCCGCGCCGCCCCGAAGGCCATGTTCACGACGATGAACGGCGCCGAGGGCACGTTGCGGATCATGAAGCTGGCATAGAAGGCGTTCTGGCCGACGAAGCGGGTCATTCGCCCCATGGTCTTGCCGCCGAACCGCTCGACGAACCGCGCCGTCGGCCCGCGTCCCAGCCAGTAGGTCGCCGCCGCCGAGGCCACGGTCGCGATCCAGCTGTAGGCGAAGCCGAACCACGGCCCGAAGGCGACCACGCAGGCCGCGATCAGGATGAACTGGGGCACGCCCAGAAACGCCGAAAGGGTGAACAGCAGGATCGCCGCGAACAGCCCCCACGGCCCGCTGCGGAATCCCGCCAGCCAGTCCTCCAGCCGCGCCTCGGCCCCCTCTGCCCCGTGACCGAGCCCCAGCGACGACTTCCCGACCGCGAACAGGGCCACGATCACCGCGAACAGCAGCAAGGTCGCCAGCAGCGCCCGCCAGCGCTTGCTTTCCATATTCAGCAAGAAATCGAGGATCGGACGCATGGTCAGTTCAACGCGCGACCGTGACGAATGCGCCGACGGTCCAGGTCTCCAGCATCCACTCGACCAGGCTCGGATCCCAGACCCAGGTCTGGCTATAGGGCGCCTCAAACCTCTGCTCCGCCGCGTCTTCGCCGGTGGAATAGGCGACGACGCCCTCGACCGTCGCGGCCCGGCTGTCACGGCCTTCAAAGCGTTTTGGCCAGACGCGAAGCGATGGATGGGCCTGAATTTGCGCGACAATGAATTCAGCGGCTCTGCTGTCACGGCCCCGCTCGGTCTTCACCCGCTCACCGGCCCATCTCACCTCAGGCGATCCGTTGGTCCCGAGATAGGCGCGCCAGCTTCCTGCGTCGGCGGAATCCGGCCCCCGCCGCGGCATTCCGTTCCCGATCTGGTTCATGAGGCCGGCCGCGGCAAACCGGTCCCCCGACAGCCCCAGACAGGTCTGAAGGATGGTGACGCTGTTTCGCTGAACGGTCTCGTCCAGAAGGCCGCAAGGCGCGATGGCCTTCACGGCCTCCTCCGCCAGGGCGAAGGTGAACTGGGTGGTCAGCTCCGAACCACAGGCGTTTTCAGTCCGCCTCCGGACCGGCCCGCCCCGGCGCTCGTCCGGCGTGCTGTTCGCCATCTCGACGGTCGTAACCCAGGCATGCAGGCAAATCGCGAAGTCGTCCGACGAGGCCGAAGCCGGAGCGGGTCCCAGCGCCCTGTCCGCGAACCGCCCTCCGACGCGGACCCTGTCCCAGGCCTCTGACGACACCGGCGACGACATCCGCCGGCCGTCAGACCCGCTGACGACCACCATCGGATCGCTGCCCGGTCGGCGCTCGAAGCTGACGACGGGCATGTCGCGGCCATAACCGTCGACGTAGAAGGCGCGATAGGTTTCGACGCCCGCCGCCGCCTCATCCTCGATCGCGGCGACACCCAGTTTCGCCCGGACGGCGGCCTGTTGGTCCGCCGCGCATCGGTCGGCGCCGTTGTCGTCCCGGCACTGCCGTGGAATCTCGGGGCTCTGGCCGGCAATAGCCAAGCTGAAAAGCACAGCCAAAATCATTCGACGTCTCCGGTGCGGACTTCATTTGCACCAGACCGCCCCTGCCCGTAAACAGCCCCCGCCTTTCCGAGGAACCCTTCCCGCGAACTCCCCTTCGAACGAGGATCCGATGTCCACGCTGCAGTCCGCCGCCCTGGCCCGCGTCAAGCCGTCCGCCACCATCGCGGTCAGCGCCAAAGCCCGCGCTCTCGCCGCCGCCGGTCGCGACATCATCGGCCTGGGCGCCGGCGAGCCGGACTTCGACACCCCGGACAACATCAAGGCCGCGGCCATCGTCGCCATCCACAACGGCGAGACGAAGTACACCGACGCTGACGGCATGCCCGCGCTGAAGAAGGCCATCTGCGCCAAGTTCGCGCGCGAGAACGGCCTGACCTACGACGTGTCGCAGATCCACGTCGCCCCGGGCGGCAAGCCGGTCATCTTCAACGCCCTGGTCGCGACCCTGAATCCGGGCGACGAAGTCATCGTCCCTGCCCCCTACTGGGTCTCCTACCCCGACATGACCCTGCTGGCCGGGGGCGAGCCCGTCTTCGTGACCGGCGAGGAGAAGGACGGCTTCAAGCTGCGTCCCGAGGTGCTTGAGGCCGCGATCACGCCGCGCACCAAGTGGCTGATCCTCAACTCCCCGTCCAACCCGACCGGCGCCGCCTACACCCGCGCCGAGCTGCAAGCGCTGGCAGAGGTCCTGCTGCGTCATCCGCAGGTCTGGGTCCTGACCGACGACATGTACGAACACCTGACGTTCGGCGACTTCGAATACACGACCATCGCCCAGGTCGAGCCGAAGCTCTACGACCGCACCCTGACGGTGAACGGCGTGTCCAAGGCCTATGCCATGACCGGCTGGCGCATCGGTTACGCCGGCGGCCCCAAGGCTCTGATCGACCTGATGCGCAAGGTCGCCAGCCAAACCACGTCGAACCCCACCTCGATCAGCCAGTTCGCCGCCGTCGAGGCCCTGAACGGCACCCAAGAGTTCCTGGCCCCGCGCAAGGAAGCCTTCGAGAAGCGCCGCGATCTGGTCGTCTCGATGCTGAACCAGGCGACGGGCATCACCTGCCTGACGCCCGAGGGCGCCTTCTATGTCTATCCCTCGATCGCGGGCCTGATCGGCAAGACGACGCCCTCGGGCGTGACCATCACCGACGACGAGGTCTTCACCTCCGAATTGCTGGAGGCCGAGGGCGTGGCCGTGGTTCAGGGCGCGGCCTTCGGCCTCAGCCCCTATTTCCGCATCAGCTACGCCACCTCGGAAGCCATTCTTGAGGAAGCCTGCAGCCGGATTCAGCGTTTCGCGGCCAGCCTCAGCTGATTTTACGCCACAAAATCGGCCCCGCTTGCGTTCATCCTGAACGGGATTAGCTTCGTAACCTGTACGGGGCGATTCAAGACCCCGTCGGGAGGCTGACATGATCCATAAGGATCGTCCGAATGGTCACGCGTTCTCGCCCGCGGGCGTCGTGGGACTGTTGCTGGCAGGACTGGTTTGCGGCGTGTTCTGGCGTGAGATCGCTCACGCCGTGCTCAGGCTTACCTGAGGCCCGGCAGACGGCTGGGCGGCAGGATGATCGCAGGCGTCATCGACCGATCCAGAAACGACAGGCACCAGCCCAAGGCCCGGTCACTGTTGTCCACCTTGCCGTCGCGATCCCGCGTCAGGCGGCAGGCTTTGTCCTGCGGTCCTTCCGATCCGGTCGCGGCATAGAGGACGATATCGTCAGCCGCCGTCCCGCCACGCCGATACGCGATGACCATCGGCCCGGCGGTGTCATGGGCGATGTCCACCGTTTCACCCTCTCTGGCGAATATCCGCTCGACCTCCGCCTGGCGATCGTCGGACGTCAGCCGGAACAGTCTGGCCGTGACCACATCACCGGGATCCGACCTCATCGTGAATCGCGGCTCAGGCGCGGCCGGCTCGGCCCCAGCCAGCTGAATCGCCAGCGCCAGGGCCAGGACGGTCATCACGCCGCGCGGCTGACCGCGAAGTCCGCCAGCTGATCCAGCGCATCGCGCCAGTCGCTGTGCGGCAGCACCCGCAGGGCCGCCTTGGCCGCATCGGCATACTCGCCCGCCGCATCCAGGGTCGCCGTCACCGATCCTGTGCCGATGATCAGTTCGCGCGCCCGGCGGAAGTCATCCTCGGTGCGCTCGCCCTTGGTGATGGTGCGGTCCCAGAAAGCGTCCTCGCGCCCCTTGGTCTTCGCCATGGCCAGCAGCAGCGGCAGGGTCACCTTGCCTTCGCGGAAGTCGTCGCCGGCGTTCTTGCCCAGCGCCTCGCTGGAACCGCCGTAGTCGAGCGCATCGTCGGCCAGCTGGAAGGCCAGACCGAGGTTCAGCCCATAGGACCGCAGGGCCGCCACGGCCGCGTCGTCGGCGCCCGCGCCCACCGCCCCGGCCTCGGCCGCCGCGGCGAACAGTTCGGCGGTCTTGGCCGAGATGATCTGCAGATAGGTGTCGCGGTCCAGGTTCAGGTCGTGGGCGCGCGTCAGTTGCAGCACCTCGCCCGCGGCGATCACGCTGGACGCCCGCGCCAGAATGCCCAGGGCCCGCATCTGGCCGGTCTCGACCATCAGCTCGAAGGCCCGGGCGAACAGGAAGTCGCCGACCAGGACGCTCGTCGCCGAGCCCCAGATCAGATGGGCCGCGACCTTGCCGCGCCGCCGCTCCGACCCGTCCACGACGTCGTCGTGCAGCAGGGTGGCGGTGTGGATGAACTCGACCGACGCGGCCAGTTTCAGGGGATGCTCGATCGAACCGCCCGCCGCGCGCGCGGCGGCGACGGTGATCAGGGGCCGCATCCGCTTGCCGCCCGCCGCCACGATATGTTCGGCCAGCAGCGGAATCACCGGCACGTCGGACTGCATCCGGTCGATGATCAGGGCGTCGACGGCGGCCATGTCGGCCTGCGCCAGTCGCGCCAGCGCTTCGACGTCGCCTTTCGGCCGAGCGCCAAACCCTTCGGAGGGCCGGTCGGATGTCAGGGTGACGGCGTCCACGCAAAACTCTTTCGAAACCCGGGCGTCAAAAAGGGGGGAAACGCCCGTCAGAAGTCATCCCGTCTTGCGACGGGCTGATTGGCGGGACAATGGTGGTCGGGCCATGATGGGTCAAGCCGCGTGACGTCCGTATTGACATCGGAATCCCCGGGAACGGAGGTCGCCGAAAGCGCCCTGCTGGGCGGTCGCGTCCGGCTGCGCCAGCCGGTGAGCGGTTACCGCGCCGGGATGGACGCCGCACTCCTCGCCGCCGCTGTCAACGTCAGGCCCGGCGAGCGCGTCTTCGAGGCCGGCTGCGGCGCCGGCGCCGTCCTGACCCAGGTCGCCGCCCGCCGTCCCGAGGGGTTTCTGACCGGGCTGGAGCGCGACCCGGCCGCCGCCGCCCTCGCCCGCGAAAACGCCGCCCTGAACGGGTTTGACGCCCGCATGACGGTCCTGACTGGCGATGTCGCCCACGGCTTCCAGCCTCTGGACCTCAAGCCCTTCGACTGGGCCGTCTCCAACCCGCCCTTCTTCGACGATGCGAGGGCCCTGCGCGCCCCGGCTCCCGGCAAGCGCGGCGCCTGGATGGCCGACGACGGCCTCGCTGCCTGGTCGTCTCTGCTGCTCAAGGCGACGCGCGAGGGCGGCAAAATCCTGATGATTCATCGCGCCGACCGTCTGGCGGACATTTTGTCCACCCTGGGCGAAAAGGCGGTCTCCTTCACCATCCTGCCCATCCAGCCCTTCGCCGATCAGCCCGCCAAGCGCGTCCTCGTTCAGGCCGTCCGCACCGGCCGGGCGCCGCTAAGGCTCCTCCCCGCCCTGATCCTCCACGACCGCTCCGGCGCCAAACACACGCCAGAGGCCGAGGCGATTCTCCGCGGCGAGGCGGATCTGACGCTCTAGGAAATCACCTCGCAGAACATGATCCGGTGCCCGTCCGGCGTCCGAACCGCCATCTCGCGAAGCCCCCACGGCCTGTCGGCCGGACCACTCAGGATTTCCGCCCCGCGCGGCGCGATCTCGGCGTGATAGTCGTCCAGCCCGTCCACGAAGATGCGGGCGATGTACGAATGGTCGCCCAGGGTCCTGGCCTCGGGCGCATCGCGGCATTCGCCCATGTCGAACCGCGCCGTGCCCCGCTGCACGAACCGCCAGCCCGGCGCGTCGATGTCCAGCGGCTCGAAGGCCAGCTTGTCGACGAAATACGCCTGGGACTTCGCCACATCGTGGACGGCGGTCACATAGCAGCACTGGCCGAACGCAGCAGTCATGACGGGTCTCCCTTACCGGAAAGCCCACCCTACTCCGCTCCCTACCAGGCGCCCATCTCGCGAAGCTGGATCGCCAGATCGTCGGGCAGATCGCCTGCGTCCATCGTCGTCAGGTCGACCGGCGCGTCCTTCGGCTCCAGATAGCGCCAGCCCTGGAAGGGCCTGCGCGCCTGCGGGGCCGTACGGATCACCTCGGGGGCCAGGGTGATCAGGCACTCGCTGGCCTTGCCCTCCCCGCGCGTGGTGATGTCGGTGATGGGCATGCGGCACTGGATGACGCCCTTGGTCACCCAGTAGAGGGAGCCGCCATCCTCCATCTCGGCCGCCCGCTTGGGCGTCATCCGGGTGTGGACGACCAGCGGCCCCTTGCGGGCGCGCTCCTCCAGCCATTCGACGTTATCGACGCCGACGCTGAGCTTGATCATGTGCAGAGGCATGACGCGCCTCTAGCATCTCATGCCCCCATCAGGGCAAGCGCGACCTTACGGCCAGAGCCTCAGGGTTGGGGCGCGTTGGGTGTGATCACCGCCACGCCGCTCGACGGCGCAGGGGTCACGACGGCCGGAGCCGCGGCGCGCGCCTCGGCGGCGCGGGCCTCGCTGTCGGCGCGCTGGGCCTCGGCCTGGGCCCGGGCGACGTCAGCCCGCGCCAGGTCAAGGCTCTGCTGCCCACCGGCGATCTGGCCCTGGACGGCGGCGACGTTGGACGTGGCCTGGGCCTCCGCGACGGCCTGCGCCGCCTGGGCCTCGGCCAGCCGGGCGTCACTGTCGTCGGCCACTGGCGTCGTGCTGCGGGCGAACAGGATCCACATCGCCGCGACGATGATCAGCATCGCCAGCCCGCCGGCGATCCACCAGCCGGTGTTGGACGACTCGCGGCGAACGATGACGGTCTCGGTGTAGACGGGCTCGCCCGGCGCAGGACGGGCCGGGTCGAGATTGGGGTCGTACTGGGTCATGGGGTTCCTCCCGCCATTGAACCCCCGAAACGGGTCCTGACGGCGCCGGTTCCCCAAGGGGCGTCCCGTTAACCCATCCGGCGCAGGACCAGGGCGCTCCAGGCGTCGCGATGGATGCGCCGCTCCAGCCGGAATCCCTTGGACAGATAGGCCGCCGTCACCCGCCGCTCCTGCGTCCGCAGCAGACCCGACAGGATGGCGACGCCGCCGATGCGCAGCGCCAGCTTGATGTCCTGCGACAGGGCCACCAGCGGCGGCGCCAGGATGTTGGCGAAGACCAGATCATAGGGCCCGTCCTTGCGCACCATCCGGTCGTTCAGACCCGAGGCGTGGACGAAGCGCGCCTTGGCCATGTTCAGCTTGGCGTTCTCGTTGGCGATGCGGACCGAGGGGGCGTCGATGTCGGTGCCGACGGCGATGCGGCTGCCGGTCTTGGCCGCCGCGATGGCCAGCACGCCCGTGCCGCAGCCGACGTCCAGCACCCGCTCGAAGGTCTCCCGCTTGAGCAGTTCGTCATAGGCCAGCAGACAGCCGACCGTGGTCCCGTGGTGACCGGTGCCGAAGGCCGCGCCCGCGTCGATCTTCAGGGCGACGGCGCTGGCGGGCACCAGACCCTGGTCGTGGGCGCCGTAGACGAAGAACCGCCCGGCCTTCACCGGCGGCAGGCCCGACAGCGACATGGCCAGCCAGTCGGCGTCGGCCAGGACCTCGACCGTCACGGTCACGCCCGGATGGTCGGCCAGCCGCGCCTGGATGCCCGTCGATTCCTCGTCGGTCGTCGGGAAGGCGTCGATGCGCCAGATGCCCCGGTCCTCGTCTTCCTCGAGGATGGAATAGGTCGCGCCTTCCAGCATGACGTCGGCGTCAATCGCCTCGGCGGCGGCCTCCGCGTCGGCGCGGGGGCCACGTGCGATTATCTGAACTGCGGTTTGGGACATTTTGTTAAAGGCCAGTAGTATATCGAATCGATGCAATTGTGGACGCACGTTATGGGCGTTCTATCCAACCGAGGGGTCGGCGAGTTCTATGGCTAAAGCACCATCCAAACCCGCGTCGGCGAAACCCGCCGCCGCTTCCAAGCCCAAACCGGCGGCAAAGTCGAGCGCCGCGAAGCCTGCGGCCGCAAAAGCCGCTCCGGCCGCAGCCGCCAAGGCTGCTCCGAAAGCCGCCCCGAAGCCCGCTGCGAAGCCCGCCGCCGCCAAGACCGCCGCTCCCAAGGCGGCTGCGAAACCGGCCGCCAAGCCTGCCGCCGCCAAGGCCGCCCCGAAGACCGCTGCGAAGCCGGCCGCGAAAGCTGCGCCCAAGCCCGCCGCCAAGCCTGCTGCCGTGAAGGCCGCTCCGAAGGCCGCCGCCAAGCCCGCTGCGAAACCGGCCGCTGCGCCCAAGGCTGCCGCCAAGCCCGCGACCAAAGTCGCCGCCAAGCCGGCTCCCAAGGCTGCGCCCAAGCCCGCCGCTGCGAAACCGGCCGTCGCCGCCAAGCCCGCCGCCGCTGCTCCGGCGCCGAAGCCGGTCGAAGCGCCCAAGCCCGCTCCGGTCGCCGCCGCTCCGGCTCCCGCCCCGACCCCGGCTCCGGCGCCCAAGCCCGCCCCGGTCGCCGCGGCTCCGGCCGCTGCCCCGGCTCCGGCCGCTCCGGCCAAGCCCAAGAGCTTCCTCGACAAGATCGCCGACGCCATCTTCGGCAAGCGCTGATCTCGGGATCCGAATACAGAAAGCCCGGGCGGTGCGAACCGCCCGGGCTTTTTGCTGTCCGTCATGCGGGCCGATCAGTCGGCGGGCAGGTCTTCCGACAGGATGGCCATTTCGAACATGAAGCTGCCGTCCTCGTCCTCGTCGTCGAAGACCACGCCGACGAACTCGTCACCGACATAGACCTCGGCCGAGTCGTTCACCTTCGGCCGGGGCTTCACGATGATGCCGCCCGTGTTGAAGGTCTTCTTCAGATGCGTCTCGATGCGCTTCATGTCGTTGGTGTTCATCGGGGAGCCTCGTGACGTCGGTATGGAATCTGGCGCGGACCCTAGTCGCAGAGCCCGCAGGGGGAAACCCTAGATCGAGAAGTCGTAGACCACGTCGGCCAAGGTGTGATCCATCGTCCGGGCCGGCTCGGCGCCCGTGGGGCAGTTGACCAGCCGCGCCGGCACGCCCGCCACGGTGCAGCCCGACGGAACGGGCTTCAGCACCACCGAACCCGAGGCCACCTTGCCGTAATCGCCGATCTGGATATTGCCCAGCACCTTGGCCCCGGCGCCCAGCAGAACGCCTTTTCCGATCTTTGGATGACGATCGCCGCGCTCGGCCCCGGTCCCGCCCAGGGTCACCCCGTGCAGCATCGACACCTCGTCGCCGACCACCGCCGTCTCGCCGATGACGATGCCCGTGCCGTGGTCGAAGAACAGCCCCTTGCCCAGGACGGCGCCCGGATGGATGTCGATCTGGAACAGCTCGGAGATGCGGCTCTGGAAATGGAAGGCCAGGGTCTCGCGCCCTTGCGTCCACAGCCAGTGGGCCACGCGCGACGCCTGCAGCGCCTGGAAGCCCTTGAAGTAGAGGAACGGCTGCAGCAGCGACCGGATCGCCGGATCCCGCTCGGAAACGGCCTGAAGGTCAGCCTCGGCGGCCGCCACGATCGACGGATCGGACCAGAAGGCGAAGGCGCAGACCTCGCGCACGCTCATCGGAGCCAGTTCGGCGTCGCCGATCTTGCGCGCGATCTGGAAACTCAGGGAGTTGGCCAGATCGAGGTGCGACAGGATGGTCGCGTTCATCATCGAGCCCAGATGCGGCTCGCTGCGCGCCGCCTCCTCGGCCGAGGCGCGCAGCTGGGCCCAGGTCGACGATCCGGTCGTCTCCTGTCCGGCGATCACCTCGAGCTTGGCCCGAGGGAACTGGGGTTGGGTCATGTCTGCACGGCTCCGTCTTGGGAGACTATACCCGCGTCAGCATGGCGTGCGCCAGCCAGCCGGGCAAAAGCCCCTCCTTCGCCATATGATACGCCCGATAGGCTGTCGCCACCGTAAACGCGTCGCGGATCGCCCCTCGCCCGATCTCGTGGATCAGGCTCATGAACGGCACGCGAACCACGGCGATCACCTCCGTCGGGTCCGGATCGGTCGGGACCGGGCTCAGGTCCCAGGCGATCCAGGCATGCCCGACCTCATCGGTGACCGAGTTGGACAGCTCCATCGTCAGACAGTGCAGCCATGATCGGGCCTTCAGCCCCGCCTCCTCGGCCAGCTCACGCTGCACGCCCACGAACGGGTCTTCTCCGAACGGCGCCCCGCCTTCCGGCATCTCCCAGGAATAGTTCATCAGGGCGAACCGCGCCTGACCGACCAGGGTCACCGTCCCGTCCGAATGGACCGGCAACACCCCCGTGGCCACGCTCTGCGGCCTCAGCACCCCGTACAGCGTCTCATTGCCGGTCGGCGCCAGGGCCCGGTGCTCGGTCACCGCGATCCACGGGTTCTGATAGGCGACCTTGCGCTCGAGATCCTGCCAGCCGGGCGTCGCCGGCAGCCCCTCCGCCCAGGCAGGGATCGGAATCGGGTTCGGAGCGGTCTTTTCAGCGTCGTCGGTCACCCCCGACCTATGGCGCAAGCCGCCTCCCGCGCCTAGCTAGGCGGCATGACCCAATTCCCGAAAGCGGCCGATCTCGGCGACCTCCTGCCCCAGCCCGTCCGCTCCGAAGAGCTGTTGAATCGCCTGTCCACCCGCCGCTCCGCCCCGGCCCAGACCCTGACCGCCCCCGGTCCGAACGCCGAAGAAGTCGCCGAAATCCTCCGCCTCGGCGCCCGCACCCCCGACCATGGGAAGTTGTTCCCCTGGCGCTTCGTGGTCATGGGCCCGCAGACCCGTGCCGACTTTGCCGAACGCCTGTCGGCCCTCGCCGTCCGTCAGGGTCTCGGCGGCAAGGCCCAGGCCGTGCTGGCCAAGTTGACGGCCGCTCCGGTCTCCATCCTCGTCATCTCTACCGCCGCCCCCGGCCCCAAGCCGGTCTGGGAGCAGGAGTTGTCCTCCGGCGCCGTCTGCATGAACATCGAGCACGCCGCCGACGCTTTGGGCTACGCCGCCTGCTGGATCACCGACTGGTACAGCTATGACGCCGAAGCGCTTGAAATCCTTGGCGTGAAGCCCACCGAAAAGATCGCCGGCTTCATCCACATCGGCACGACCGCCGAGGCCCCGCTGGAACGCGTCCGCCCCGACCTCTCGGCCCTGACGATCACCCTGCCCTAGACAACGGCCGCCAGCGACGGGTCGGCCCTCAGCCGTTCCAGATCCCGGCCCGGCGGACGGCCGAACTGGCGGCTGTATTCGCGGCTGAACTGGCTGGGACTGTCATAACCGACGGCGAAGCCGACGCCGGCGATGTCCCCGCCCTGCCCCAGTAGCCGGTTGCGCGCCTCCTGCAGCCGCACCTGCTTCTGGTACTGCAGCGGGCTCATCGAGGTCACGGCCTTGAAGTGGCGGTGCAGCGAGGTCTCGCTCATTCCCGCCAGCGCGGCCAGACCGCCGATGGTCATCGGCTCCGCATAGTGGGTGCGGATCCAGCGGATCGCCCGCTTGACCTGGGCCAGCCTTCCGTCGACGGCCGCGATCTGGCGCACCATGGCCGCGTGCTCGCCCTGCATCAGCCGCCACAGCAGCTCGCGCCGGATCATCGGGGCCAGCACCGTGGCGTCCCCCGGCCGGTCCAGCAACCGCACCAGCCGCGTCACCGTATCCACCATCTCGGCGTCCATGGCGCTGACCGCCAGCCCCCGGATCGGGGTCTCGTCCGCCGCGAGCCCGCCCTCGGTCTCGATCAGCAGCTCCGCCGCCGTCGCCGGGTCCAGCGGCAACCCGAGGGCCAGATAGGGCGCCGTCAGCACCTGCCCGCTGACCGGCAGGTCGGCCGAGACCACCAGATAGTCGCCCGCCCGATAGGAATGGCTCTCGCTGCCCAGAGTCGTCTGCTTGGCGCCCTCCAGAATGACGCAGAGCATGGGCTCATAGACGATCTGCTGCGCGTCGGTGACGATATCGCTGGCCAGAATACTGATGTCGGGCAGCAGCATCGGCGCGGTCCCGTCCTGCGGGCCATCGCCCAGTCGGCTCCGCACCAGGGCGGCGAGTTCGTGCAATCGATCCATGCCCATACTCAACGCCTGCGGGCCTCCGCGCGCAAGCCCGCATCATCGGTTGGCAGGATCGTGCAAGAGGCTGGCGGCATCCGTCTACGGCTCCACGGCTCCTGAGGCGCACAAGACGGTCATCCCAACTCAAGGAGATCTGGACATGACCGACGCCCCCAAAACCTGGTTCATCACCGGCGCAGCCCGCGGCCTCGGCGCCGCCATCGCCCGCGCCGCCCTCGACGCCGGCGACAATGTCGTCGTCGCCGGCCGCAACCGCGACGCCCTGATCAAGGTCGTCGGCGAAGACTCCGACCGCGTCCTCTCGGTCGCCCTCGACGTCGCTGACCTGACTGCCGCCCGGCCCGCCGTCGAAGCCGCCCTCGCCCGCTTTGGCCGTATCGACGTCCTCGTGAACAACGCCGGCTACGGCCACCTCGGCCTGTTCGAGGAAACCACCGCCGCCGACGCCCAGACCCAGTACGACACCAATGTCTTCGGCCTGATGGCCGTCACCCGCGCGGTCCTGCCCTCGATGCGCGCCAACCGCTCCGGCCGCATCTTCAACGTCTCCTCCATCGGCGGCATGGTCGGCGGCGAGAGCGGAACCCTGTACTGCGCGTCCAAATTCGCGGTCGAAGGCTTCTCGGAGTCTCTCGCCCAGGAGGTCGCCCGCTTCGGCATCCAGGTGACCATCGTCGAGCCCGGCTTCTTCCGCACCGACTTCCTGGAGCCCACCTCGGTCAAGCACGGCACGACGCCCATCGCCGACTATGCCGAGGCCGCCGCCGCCCTGAAGAGCTTCTACGACGGCCGCAGCCGCAACCAGGCGGGCGATCCGGCCAAACTGGGTCAGGCGCTGGTCACCCTCGTCAACGCCCCGCAGCAGCCGGTCCGCTGGGCCGCCGGCTCGGACGGCCTCAGCCTGATCCAGGGCAAGATCAACAGCCTGCAGGCCGAGCTCGACGCCTGGAAGGACCTGACCCTGTCCACCGACGGCGACTTCGACTTCCGACCGGAAGCCGCGGCGGGCGCCTGGGGCTGACGCCCCGAACCCGCCCCAATCGGCGCGCTCACTCCCCTTCGATCTTCGGAGGGGAGTGAGACATGGTCCGCCGCCTGCGCCTGCATACCGCCCTTTTGCTCGCCGCCGCCTCGCTCGGCCTGACCGCCTGCGCGGGCGTACTCGACTGGTGCGGCGACGGCCTGAACCCGCCCGCCGGCGGCTGGGACCGTCACGGACCCGGTTGAGGCTCCTCCTGCGGCCGGTGCACCAACGTCACCAGCACCACACTGATCATCATCAGCAGGAACCAGCTGCCCAGCTTGGCCAACCCGACCGGGCTCCAGCCGTCTTCCTGCGAGGGATAGACCCAGGCCCGCGCCAGTGTGCCCAGGTTCTCGGCCAGCCAGATGAACACCGCCACCAGGAAGAACCCCAGCAGAAACGGCATCTTCCGCCGCACCCTGTCAGGCGTGAAGTAGAACCAGCCGCGCCCGAACAGGACCGCCGTCACCACGAACAGGCCGATGCGGATGTCCGGCAGCCAGTGATGGGCGAAGAAGTTGACGTAGATGGCCGACGCCAGCAGCCAGGTCGTCCACAGCGGCGGATAGTGGCGATAGCGAATGTCGAATATCCGCATGATCCGCGCGATGTAGGAGCCCACCGCCGCATACATGAACCCCGAGAACAGCGGCACGGCCCCGATCCGGAGCAGGCTCGGCTCCGGATATATCCACGACCCGTGCGCCGTCTTGAACAGCTCCATGATCGTGCCGACGACGTGGAAGACGAAGATGACCCGCGCCTCCTCCCGGCTCTCCAGTCTCAGCACCAGCATCCCCGCCTGGATCAGCACCGCCGCCACGACGAGAAAGTCATAGCGCGCGACCGGCGCCCCGTTCGGCCAGACCACCGGCCACAGCCAGTGCGTCCCCATCAACAGCGCCAGCATCAGTCCGCCGAACAGACAGGCCCAGCCCTGCTTCAGCCCGAACATCAGGAACTCGAACGCGTATCGCGACCATGCCGCCCGATCGGCCCGCGCCTGAAGCCGGGCGAGGAGCTCACGGCCCCTGGCCTCAAGGGGAAGGCGGGACGTCTTTCGTTCTCGACTGCTCATGAAAGTTTCGTCGAACGCCTTCGCGATCAACGCCCTGAAGACGGGCGGCGCCAATCGGCCCAGCACTGCCCTTGCCGGGTGTAGACTGCCTTCACCCGGTCTTTGACATCGCTGATCCGACATCCCGTCGAACCGCATCCTCGCGCACTGGATTGCACCTGGAGTGCAGGTTCGATGGAGAAGTCGTGGAAATTGAATTCTTTGTAGATCAAGTCGGTAATGGCCTGACCTCTCATCCAGCATTCAAAATTGCACTCGGGTGCAAAGCTTTTTTCCGAGTGCAAAGGCGCCCGTCGCGATCACCCCCGGCCGCGATAGGTCGGCACGCCCTGGTCGGGCAGCCACAGGCCCTCTGGCGGCGCGCCCGTCTGCCAGAAGACGTCGATCGGGATGCCGCCGCGCGGGTACCAGTAGCCGCCGATCCTCAGCCATTTCGGCTGCAGCAGGTCGGCCAGCTTGCGGCCGATGGCGACGGTGCAGTCCTCGTGGAAGGCGCCATGGTTGCGGAAGCTGGTCAGATAGAGCTTCAGGCTCTTGGACTCGACCAGCCACTCGCCCGGCGCATAGTCGATGACGATGTGGGCGAAGTCCGGCTGGCCCGTGACAGGGCACAGGCTGGTGAACTCCGGCGCTGTGAACCGGGCCAGGTACAGGGTGTCCGAATGCGGGTTGGGCACCCGTTCCAGGACGGCGGTTTCGGGGCTGGTCGGCGCCGCGGTCTGGGCGCCGAGCTGGGAGAGGCCGGAGGTGTCTGTGGTCATCACATCGCCCTAGCCGAAACAGGCTCGTGCGTCAGCCCCGTTGCCTTCCCCTGCGTCCCCCCGCTAAGCGTAGCGAAAGACAACTGAGGAGACGTCCATGGCCATCCCCGCTTCCCTCCAGAAGGGCCTGAAACTGCCGGTCATCGAGGCGCCGATGTTCCTGGTCAGCGGCCCCGACCTGGTGGTCGAGTGCTGCAATGCGGGCGTGATCGGCACCTTCCCCTCGCTGAACCAGCGCACGACCGAGGGCTATCGGGAGTGGCTGGTCGAGATCAAGTCGCGCCTCAACGACGACGCCGCGGCCTTCGGCGTCAACCACATCGTCCACGGCTCCAACGAGCGTCTGATGGCCGATCTGGCCGTGACGGTGGAGCACAAGGTGCCGCTGGTCATCACCTCGCTCGGCGCGGTCAAGGACCTGGTCGACGCGGTCCACGGCTACGGCGGCGTGGTCTTCCACGACATCGCCAACGTCCGCCACGCCAGGAACGCAGCCAAGGCCGGCGTCGACGGCCTGATCCTGGTCGCCAACGGCGCGGGCGGCCACGCCGGCATCGTCAACCCCTTCGCCCTGGTCAATGAGGTGCGGGAGTTCTTCAAGGGGACGATCATCCTGTCGGGCTGCCTGTCGAACGGCCAGGACGTCGCCGCGGCCCTGATGATGGGCGCCGACTTCGCCTATATGGGCACCCGCTTCATCAACACGACCGAGGCCATGGCGTCGGACGGGTACAAGGCGATGATCATCGACTCGGGCGCGACCGACATCATCCACACCCCGGCGGTCTCGGGCATCCCGGCCAACTTCATGATCAAGTCGCTGGAAGCCAACGGCATCGACCCCAAGCACCTGCCCGAGCACAAGCTGGACATGGGCGAGGAGGCGCGGGCCTGGAAGACCGTATGGTCCGCCGGTCAGGGCGCGGGCACGGTCCACGACGTGGTCCCGGCCGCCGAACTGGTCGCCCGCCTGCGCAGCGAGTACGCTGTGGCCTCGGCCGCCTTCGCCACGAAGGTCGGCGTCGCCTAGGGGACCCTCCGATGCTTGCCACCGCCCTGCTGCTGACCCTCGCCGCCACGTCCGACCCCCTGGCGCCCGCGCGTCAGGGCCAGGTCCAGTGCTATGACCCGGTCCCGGCCCAGAAGCTGTGCCGGGCCATCGGCTCCTATGCCTTCGCCCCGGACGGCAGCATCGCCAGCCTCGCCGAGACCCGGCTTCAGGACAGCCCGGTCATTGTCATGTTCGCCCGCAGCGCGGTCGTCATCCGCGACGGCAGGGAGTGCTCGAACGGCGACCTCAAGGAGAGCGACATCGAGAAGGTCGAGGTCAACGGCCAGCCGCTGGACGCCGCCACCCTGGCCGTCGTCCGCACCCAGATCGTCTCCAGCCTGCCCGATTTCATGAAGAGCGGTCAGCCGCTGTGCTCGACCTATCCGGCCTCCGCCGACGGCCCCATGACCGTCACGGTCGAGATCGGCGGAGTGGCCCATCCCGAGCTGACCGCAACCGTCCAGTGGGTGAACCCTGCCGACGGCTGGAAGGTCACCCCCTAGGCGGGCCGGTTGCGGCCTCAGGTCGCGACCCCATTCGCGGACGGCCCGATCGGGGCTAAGCGAGGGGGATGACCCGCCTTCTCGCCTCCGTCGCCGGGCTCGCCTGCGTGGCCGCCTCCCCCGCCCTGGCCCAGACCAGCCTGCCTCACGGGAGCCAGGGCCAGAGCCACGGCGACCGGACGCGCCTGCTGCCGCGCGGGGACTGGTCCTTCACCCTCGGCGCCGGGACGGACAACCGCTCCAAGGACGCCTCCAAGTCACAGGGCGATCCCTATGCCTACGGCTCGGCCGACTGGGAGGGCGCGGGCGGCCTGTTCTATGCGGGCGCGGGCGCGGAGACGATCGACTCCAGCGGCTCGACCCTTCAGCTCGAGACCTTCGTCGGCATCCAGCCCAAGCTGGCGGGCTTCGACCTCGACCTGTCGGTGACCCGCCAGTGGCGCATCGACGCCGATCCGGGCACGGACGCCGACAACTGGGAGCTCACCGCCAACGTCAGCCGCTCGTTCGGCAAGGCCAGCGGCCGCCTGCAGCTCCAGACCTCGCCGGACGGCGCCGGCGCCACGGGCCGCTGGACCTGGGTCGAGGCCCGCCTCGGCTGGGCCTTCACCGACCGGCTCAAGGGCACGGCCGCCGTCGGCCGCCGCGAGCAGCAGGACTCGGTCGACTACACTGGCTGGAACGCCGGCGTGACCTGGGCGATGACGAAGAAGCTGAACCTCGACCTGCGCTGGTACGACACCAACGCCGACCCGGGCGCCTCCGAAGAGCAGTACGGCTCGAGCCTGGTCGCGGACCTCAGCTACGCCTTCTAGACTGCCCGGCTAGACCGACAGCGCCTGATCCAGGTCGGCGATCAGGTCCTCGACGTCCTCGACCCCGACCGACAGGCGGATCAGGTTCTCGGTCACGCCGCCGGCTTCGCGGACCTCCTTGGGCACCGAGGCATGGGTCATGATGGCCGGATGGTTCACCAGGCTCTCCACGCCCCCGAGCGACTCGGCCAGGGTAAAGACCTTGACGCTCTCCAGCACCCGCCTGGTCCGCTCCAGATCGCCGTCGATCAGCACCGTCACCATCCCGCCGAAGCCCTTCATCTGGCTGGCCGCCAGCGCGTGCTGCGGATGGCTGACCAGCCCCGGATAGATGACCTTCTGGACGCCTGCGCGGTCCTCCAGCCAGCGGGCCACGGCCATGGCGTTCTCGCAGTGGGCCTTCATCCGCAGGCCCAGGGTCTTGAGCCCCCGGTTGGCCAGGAAGGCGTCGAACGGCCCCATCACCCCGCCGACCGAGTTCTGCAGGAACTTCAGCTCCTTGGCGACGTCCGGATTCCCGGCCACCAGCACCCCGCCGATGATGTCCGAGTGCCCGTTCAGGTACTTGGTCGCCGAGTGCATGACGACGTCGGCGCCCAGCGCCAGCGGCTGCTGGCAGAAGGGGGTGGCGAAGGTGTTGTCGACGATCAGCAGCAGGCCGTGGGCCTTGGCCACCTTCGACAGGGCCGCGATGTCGGCGATCTTCATCAGGGGGTTGGTGGGCGTCTCGACCCACAGCATCTTCGTCTTCGGCGTGATGGCCGCCTCGACCGCGGGGATGTCCGACAGGTCGACATAGGCGAAGTCCAGCCCCATCGAGCGTCGACGCACCCGCTCGAACAGCCGCCAGGAGCCGCCGTACAGGTCATCACCGGTGACGATGTGCGACCCGGCGTCCAGCAGCTCCAGCGCCGTCGAGGTCGCCGCCATGCCGCTGGCGAAGCCGAAGGCCTGAACCCCGCCCTCCAGGTCGGCGATACAGGCCTCGAACGCCTCCCGCGTCGGGTTCTTGCCGCGCGCGTACTCATAACCCTTGTTCACGCCCGGGCTCTCCTGGGCGTAAGTCGAGGTGGCGTAGATCGGGGTCATGACGGCGCCCGTCGTCGGGTCGGGCCGCTGGCCGGCGTGGATGGCCCGGGTCGAGAAGCCCTGGGAGTTCTTGAGGTCGGCCATCAGCGGTTCAGGCTCAGGTGGTTGATCAGGTCGACGCGGGCGATCAGGCCGACGAAGGTCTCCCCGTCCAGCACGATGGCCACCCGGTCGCGGTCGAACAGCGGGATCAGGGCGTCCAGCGGCTCATTGACCTGCACCGTGTCCAGATCGCGCGTCATGGCCGAGGAGACGGGCTTCTTGAACCGTTCCGCCCGGGTGATCTCGTCGGTGTTCATTATGTGGACGATGTCGCTCTCGTCCAGGATGCCGACCAGACGGCCGTCCTGAATGACCGGCAGCTGGGACACGTCGTTGGACCGCATCCGCTTGAAGGCGCTGTCCAGGCTGTCGTCCGGCCCGGCCACGACCACTTCGCCGTCGGCGTACTTGCGGCTGATCAGGTCGGCGAGGTTGCCCCGGATCGGGTCGTCACCGAGGCCCTGATCGGCCAGCCAGGCGTCGTTATAGACCTTGGACAGGTACTTGGCGCCCGTGTCGCAGACCAGGGTCACGCAGCGCTTCGGCTCGGTCTGCTCACGGCACCAGCGCAGGGCCGTGGCCAGCAGGGTGCCCGAGGACGAGCCCGCCAGAATGCCTTCCTTGAGCAGCAGCTCGCGCACCGCCGCGATCGCCTCGGCGTCGGGGATCGAATAGGCCTTGTCGATAAGGCTCATGTCGGCGGTGTCGGGCACGAAGTTCTGGCCGATGCCCTCGACGGTGTAGCTGCCTTCCGGCCCCGGCACGCCCTCGTTGACGATGCCCGCCAGGGTCGATCCGACCGGGTCGGCCAGAATGATCTCGGCCTTCGAGCCCACGCTCTTCAGGAACTGCGCCGTGCCGGTGATGGTGCCGCCCGAGCCGATGCCGGCGACGAAGGCGTCGACGTCGTGATCCAGCTGCTCCCAGATCTCCGGCCCCGTGGTCTTCACGTGGGCCGCCGAGTTGGCGTCGTTGGCGAACTGGTTGACGTAGTAGCCGCCGGGGATCTGCTGGGCCAGGCGCTCGGCCATGTCGGTGTAGTAGTCGGGGTGGCCATGCGGCACGTCCGACCGGGTCAGCCGCACATCGGCGCCCATGGCCCGCAGGTGCTGGATCTTCTCCTTGGACATCTTGTCGGGGATGACCAGCAGGACCTTGTAGCCCTTCTGCTGGCCGACCAGCGTCAGGGCCAGACCGGTGTTGCCCGCCGTGGCCTCCACGATGGTGCCGCCGGGCTTGAGCCAGCCCTCCTTCTCGGCCGCCTCGATCATCGACAGGGCGATGCGGTCCTTGATCGAGCCGCCGGGGTTCTGGGCCTCCAGCTTCAGGAACAGGCGGCATTTGCCGGTGTCGATCCGCGTCACCTCGACCATCGGCGTCTTGCCGATCAGGTCCAGCAGGGAGCCCGAGGGCTTGCTGAGGGTCGGCGTCTCGGCGATGGACATAGAGGGGCTCCGTGAAGGCTATGGCAGCGGAGGCTGGTCGTCCGGCCTGACAAGGTCAAGCCGCGCACGATCCTGCCTCCAAACACGGCAACGCGCCGTCAGCGCGACCGTTTCCGGACCCACATGGCCGCGTCGGCCTCGGCCAGCCAGGTTTCCGCATCGGCCTGCTGGGCCCAGGCGCGCACGCCGAAGGAGCCGCCCAGTTCGGTCTTCTGGCCCTCCCAGTCGAAACCGTCGGTGGCCATGGCCTCGGTCAGCTTGCGGGCCTTGTCGCGCCCCTCCTCGATGCCCGCATTGAGCATCAGCAGGGCGAACTCGTCGCCGCCGAGGCGTCCGACCGCATCCGATTCGCGCACATTGGCCAATAGCAGCTCGGCGACCCGAACCAGGGCCGCGTCCCCGGCGGCATGGCCCAGCCGGTCGTTGACGCCCTTGAAGCCGTCCAGATCGAGATAGAGGATCACCGCCGGAGCGTCGTAGCGGGTGCAATAGGCCATGGTCCGGTTCATCGCCGCGACGAAGCCGCGCCGGTTCAGGGCGGGCGTCAGGACGTCGTGATCCGCCGCCGCCTCGGCCGCCTCGGCCCGCTTCTCGAGGAAGTGGGACTGGATGCGCAGGGCCTCGACCTCGGCGCGCAGACGCTCGACTTCGGACTTCAGATCAAGGTCGGCCGCGTCAGTCACGGTCGGCGAAACTCCGGGAGGGCGCGACTCACTGGGTCGGCGGAACTGGCGATATGCTAGCGCCCTTGGTTGCGGGCGCAACGCGTGTGCTGTAACGGGCCGCTTTCCGCGACAGGAGCCCTGAGATGGCGACTTCTTCGACGCCGGTGGCGATCATCATGGGCAGCCGGTCCGACTGGCCGACGATGAAGCACGCCGCCGACGCGCTCGACGCCCTGGGCGTGGCTTGGGAGGCGAAGGTCGTCTCGGCCCACCGCACGCCCCAGCGCCTCTACGAAGTCGCTACGGGCGCCAAGGCCGCGGGCTTCAAACTGATCATCGCCGGCGCCGGCGGCGCGGCCCACCTGCCCGGTATGGCCGCCTCCATGACCGACCTGCCGGTGCTGGGCGTGCCGGTCCAGTCCAAGGCGCTCAGCGGCCTCGATTCCCTGCTTTCGATCGTCCAGATGCCCGGCGGCGTGCCCGTCGCCACCCTGGCCATCGGCGAGGCGGGCGCGAAGAACGCCGGCCTGCTGGCCGCCCAGATCCTGGCGCTGTCGGACGAGGCCCTGGCCGAACGCCTGTCCGCGTATCGCATCGCCCAGACCGAGGCGGTCGCCGAGACGGTCGAGGACTGAGTGGCCCTTCCCCTGCCCCCCGGCTCGACCATCGGCATCCTTGGCGGCGGCCAGCTGGGCCGGATGCTGTCGCAGGCCGCCTCGAAGCTCGGCTTCGACGTCGTCATCCTCGACCCTGAAGAGAACTCACCGGCCGGTCGCGTCTCGCGCGGCCAGATCGTCGCCGCCTATGACGACCCCACCGCCCTGACCGTACTCGGCCGGGTCTGCGACGTCGTCACCTTCGAGTTCGAGAACGTCCCGGCCGCCTCGGTCGAGCTGCTGGCCGGCGCCGGCGCCCTCGTCGCGCCCGGACCGACCGCATTGTCGACGGCCCAGGACCGGGTCGTCGAAAAGACCTTCCTCAACGCCGTCGGCGCGACCACGGTCGACTTCGCCCAGGTGGACACGGTCGAGGACCTGATCTCAGGGCTCGAGCGGCTGGGCGTCCCCGCCCTGCTCAAGACCCGCCGCGAGGGCTATGACGGCAAGGGCCAGATCTGGATCCGCAACGTCTCCGAGGCCGCCGACGCCTTCGCCGCCATCGGCGGGCGCCCGGCCATTCTGGAAGCGAAGGCCGCCTTCAAGCGAGAACTCTCGGTCATCGCCGCCCGCGGCCACGACGGCTCGGTCGCCGTCTATCCGCTGGGTGAGAACCACCACGCCAACGGCGTCCTCTCGACCACCCTCGCTCCGGCGAAGGTGGATGCGAAGACCGCCGCCCGCGCCATCGAGATCGCCGAGGCCATCCTCGACGGCCTCGACTACATCGGGGTGATCGGGGTGGAGCTGTTCGACCTCGGGAAAGGCGTGCTGCTGGTCAACGAGATCGCGCCGCGTGTCCACAACACCGGCCACTGGACCCAGGACGGCTGCGTCTGCGACCAGTTCGAACAGCACATCCGCGCCATCGCCGGCTGGCCCCTGGGCCCCACCGCCGCCCATGCCCGCATCGAGATGACCAATCTGCTCGGCGACGCCGTCGATCAGTGGGCTGAACTCTCAGCCGAGCCGAACGCCCGCCTGCACCTCTACGGCAAGACCGACGCCCGCCCGGGCCGCAAGATGGCCCATGTGAACCGGGTGCTCGGCAAGGCCTGATCCCGTCAGGGATACCGGAGCTTCGCCAGCAGGTCCGTGACCTTGCGCAGCGGGGCCTCGAAGTCCTTGCCGGCCTTCCACTTCTCGAAGGTCATGACGTTCTCGATCCGAGCGGCGACGAAGGCCTCTGCGGCCTCCGGCCCATCGAACAGACGCATGGTCAGGGCCGGGATCAGGATGCCCGACAGGATCGCCCGCTTGGAATAGTGGTTCCAGTCCGTCGCCGTGTCCCCGGCCCAGCGCCAGATCACGTCGGCGCTCTCCCAGGCCAGCGACAGACCCAGATCCGCATTGGTCGGCAGGGCCAGGAAGGCGGCGCAGCGCTTCGTCGCTTCCAGATGCGCTGTCCCGGCCTCGATTCGCGCCGAGACGCCCTTCGCGATTCGCTCGCGGATCTTCAGCGTCTCCGGCGGGGTCGCCTTCAACGCCTCCAGTGTCATCGCATCGTGCCGACGCGACAGAAGCGCGGCCAGATCGCGCGGACCGTTGGGCAGCAGCAGCTCCTCGTCGCCGCGCGACAGCCCCTCGGCCTCGCAGGCCGCCCGGACCAGCCGCGAATTCCACCCAAACGTCGGCGCACGCTGGATCGCGGCGTCCAGCACCGTCTGTTCCATGCGGTCGGCCCAATCCATCTGCGGGACTTCGTTCGACAGGTGCGGCGCTTCGGTCATGTCTGGAGAATAGGCTTGTCGAAGCCCCGATGCGACCCCATCTGCAACCTCGCAAAACCCGACGGTTTGGGCGTCCTCGATCTGGACAGCCGCCCGCCCTTGGTGTATTCGCCCGCCTTCGCTCGGTGGGCTGTCGCCCCCGGGCTGCTATTTTATTTGTCTGCCCGTCTCCCTCACAGGACGCGGCGGGCGGCCAAAGGAGAGTTCAACCTGGTACAGATTTTCGTTCGCGATAATAACGTCGATCAAGCGCTGAAAGCCCTCAAGAAGAAGATGCAACGCGAAGGCAGCTTCCGTGAAATGAAGCGCCACGTGCACTACGAGAAGCCCTCGGAGAAGCGCGCCCGTCAGAAGGCCGAGGCCGTTCGTCGCGCCCGCAAGCTGGCCCGCAAGCGCGCTCAACGCGAAGGTCTGCTGCCGCCTCCGAAGCCCCGCGTTCCGGGCCCGGGTGCCGCTGGTGGTGGCAATCGCTCCTAAGCGCTTGTTGCAAAACGAGATTTGAAAAGGCCGCTCCTCACGGGGCGGCCTTTTTGCTGTGCGGAACAGCCCTTCTCCCTCTGCGGGAGAAGGTGGCCGAGCACAGCGAGGTCGGATGAGGGGTTGTGCCGTCGTCTGACGCGAGACACCGCTAACCTCACAGTCCTGCGTGACCCCTCATCCGTCGGCCTCCGGCCGCCACCTTCTCCCGCAAGGGGAGAAGGACCAGCCCATCAGTTCCCGCCACCCCGGATCGCCGCCGCGAACGCCTTCCAGCTCAGCTTTACGTCCGACAGGGCGCCGGCCCGGAACGCCCGCCCGGCCAGCCAGACCATAAGCAGGGCGGTCACGGCCATCCCGATCAGGGTGCCAACGATCTCGATCATCGGCGGGTCGCTGGGCGCGCGGGCGCTCATCAGGAAGGGGGTGAAGAAGGGCACCCAGGACAGGATGCGGGCCATCGGGCTGTCCGGCATCTGGAGCACCAGCAGGGGCACGATCAGCACCATCATGATCGGTCCCATCAGGGTCTGGGCGTCCCGCGGCGTCTCGCAGAAGGCCCCGATGGCCGCGAACAGGACCGCGAACATCAGATAGCCCCCGACCGTATAGGCCAGCAGGTAGAAGATCAGGCCGTTGTGCAGCAGCACCTCGCCGACGGCGGCCGCCAGCTCGGGCTTCGCGGTGATCAGGCCAAAGGCCCCCATCCCGCTCCAGACGATCAGCACCGTCAGGGTCAGCATCGCCACCCCCAGCACCTTGCCGGTCAGGATCTCGGTCGCCGAGGCTGAGGACAGCAGGACCTCCAGGATCTTGTTGGCCTTCTCCTCCATCACGCTGTTGAGCAGGATGGAAGCCCCCGTGATGACCAGCGACCACAGCAGGAAGGCCGCGCCGAAGCCGACCCAGCGCGGCAGGCGGTCGCGCATCGACACCTCGCCCCCGCTCGCCGAACGCGGCGAGAAGGCCTTCACATCGGCCCGGAAGCGGTCGGTGGCGACCACGATGCCCGGGTCGATCCCGGCGTCCTGGAAGACCTGGCGACGGTTGGCGCTGCGCAGGCTGTCCTTGACGAAGTCCTCCACCTCCGAGTCGGAGGCGCGCGAAGTCCAGACCCGGGCGCCCGGCTTGCCGTCCTGACGGGTCAGGAAGACGATGGCGTCCAGACGCTGGTCCTTGGGCGTCTCCTCGCCGAGCAGGTGGCGCACGACGTCGTCACGGGCCTTGCCGGGCGCGGCTGCGGTCAGGGCGGCGGGCGCGGGCACGATACGGACGCGGTCCTTCGTCAGGGAGGCGACGGCGTCGCGCGCGGCCTTGGAGTCGACCGCCCCGCCGGCGGAAGCGCCGGCCTTCTCGGCGGCCTCCTGCGCCCGCTGGGCCCGCCGTTCGGCGTCGGCGGCCATGACGTCCTGCACGGCCCTGGCCAGACCCGCAGCCTGCGGACCATCCTCAATCAGCACAACCTCGCGGACAGGCTCTGACGAGCGGGCCAGCAGGGGCATGACCCCGCCCAGCAGGCCGAACAGCGGCAGGGACAGAAGCGACAGCCAGAAGCCGACGGTGCGGACATAGGCGAGGAACTCGCGGCGGGCGATCAGCAGGGTGCGCTTCATCGGGCAGCCTCCTTGGGCTTGGAGACACTCTGGTCCTGATCCGGATGGTCGCCGGTCAGGTCGATGAAGGCGTCGTGCAGGGTGGGCTCGCGCAGCTCGAAGCGGCGCACGTCCAGACCGGTCAGGAAGGCCGCCTTGAGCGCCTCCTGCCCCCCTGCCCCGGCCGCGAGCGCGGCGCGCAGGACGCGGGCGCCATCACCTTCGGAGGCGATCTCCACTCCAGTCACGCCCGGCAGCTTCGAGACCGCGTCGGCGGCGATGTCGCCTTCCAGCTCGAGGAAGCGGCGCGAGGTGGCGCGGGCCTCGGCGACCGTGCCCTCAAAGGCCTTGCGGCCCCGGGCCAGCAGCACGACCTTGTCGCACAGCCGCTCGGCGTGTTGCATGACGTGGGTCGAGAACAGGACCGTCGCCCCGTCGGCGGCCAGTCCCCGGATCATCGCCTCCAGCCCTTGCTGGTTGACGGGGTCCAGCCCCGAGAAGGGCTCGTCGAGGATCACGAACTCGGGCCGGTGCACGATCGAGGCGATCAGTTGGACCTTCTGGGCCATCCCCTTGGACAGCTCCTTCATCTTCTTGGCCTTGGAGGCGCCCAGCCCTTGCGCGTCCAGCAGTTCCTTCGCCCGACGGCGGCCCTCGGCGGTCGGCACACCCTTCAGGGAGCCGAAGAAGGCGATGGCTTCGACGGGGGTCATCTTCTTGTAAAGACCGCGCTCTTCCGGGAGGAAGCCGATGCGGTCGCGCACCTGACGGCCATTGTCGGCGCCGAGGATCTGGATGCGCCCGGTCGTCGCCGGCTGCAGGCCCAGGATCATGCGCAGGGTCGAGGTCTTGCCCGCTCCGTTGGGCCCCAGGAAGCCGCAGATCTGGCCCTTGCCGACCTCGAAGCTCAGGTCCCGGACAGCCTGGAAATCGCCGTAGCGCTTGCCCACACCGTCCAGCGTCAACGCCGCCGTCATGCCGATACTCCACCCCTAGTCCCTCAGAGGTAGCAAACGGCTGGGGCATGGCAACCGGAATCGGAGGTCCGGCCTCGGGGTGAGACGATCAGCCCGCCTTTACCTGGAAGGCCCGGCCGATGACCTTGGTCGGATTGACCTGGCCGCCCTCGCGGCGGACCTCGAAATGCAGGTGGGGGCCCGTCGAATAGCCGGTCGAGCCGACCAGTCCGATACGCTGCCGAGGCCCGACCGCGTCGCCGCTGGCCACGTCCACGCGGCTCAGATGACCGTACAGGCTGGTCAGGCCATTGGGGTGGCGCATCTCGATGAAGTTGCCGTAGCCGGCCGGATCATAGCCGATGCGCAGCACCACGCCCTCGGCCGTCGCATAGACGGAGGTGCCGATGGGCGCCGCGATATCCACGCCCTTGTGCATCCGCGCGCCGAGTTCCCCGCCCAGCCGGCGCATGCCGAACTTCGAGTTGATCCCGTGACCCGGGACGGGCTCGGAGAAGCTCATGACACGCATCACCGGCCCGGCGGGGGCGGCGACGGCGACGACCGGCGGCTTCACCGGCACGGCGGCGGCCTCGGCCTTGCCTTTCGGCGTGAAGGGCGCGGCGGCTATGGCCAGGCAGGCCAGGAAGGCGAGGCCAGTCGACCGGCCGATGTGAACCAGATGGGGGCGCCAGGAAGACGCAAGGGCGGGCGCAAGTCGGCGCATGTCGTCGTCGGCTCCGGCGTCGCTGTATCGCGCGGGGGACGGTCACACCTCGCTGACCGACGATGTCGGAACGGCGTATGGCGGCGACCGGGGAAGCCGGGCCTTTTAAGGCTTGATGGGGCGACTTTGGGGCGCCCGCGGGGTTTCATTCAGGACAGGACGCCGCACCCTCCCCGGCCCCGCTTCCTCGCGAAAGCTTGGCCGGAGAGGGGTTTAGCGGCCTATTGAAGCGGCAGCGTCAGGGTGATCGCGCCCATGTGGCTGGTCGCTTCTTCGCCGAAGCGGCCGCGATAGCCGACCTCGACCTTGACCGGGCCCAGGTCGCCCGAGAGACCCGCCGAGGCCAGGAACTGACCGCCGAACGGCTCCTCGACCTCGCGGTAGAGGACGTGGGCCGGATTGCCCTGGATGCCCACCCCGACCTCGTCGGAGTTGTCGGTCAGGCTGTCGCGATAGCCGCCCTCGGCGAAGAAGCCGAAGCCGCCGGCCTCGCCCTCGGCCCGCAGCATGATCTCGGCGCTGAGCGCCTCGACCGTGCGGCCCTGGTAGTCGTACTGGGCCGCCGGGCCTTCTTCGTAGAAGCCGCTGACGTGGGTGGAGACCCAGGTGGCGGCGACGCGCGGCGACAGGGCAATCCCGCCCATGTCCCACCACATCCCGCCCTGGATGCGCGCGCCCTTGGACACGCCTTCGGTGGAGCCGGTGTGAACGATCGGCGCCACCATGGTCAGCCGCTTGGTCTCGTAGTCGTCGTGGGCCGCGCCCGCCGAGAGGTTGACGAAGCTCCCGCCCGAACGCCAGCCGGCATAGACGTCGAAGGCCAGGGTATCGACGTTGGTGGTGAACCGCGACCCGTCGATGTCGGCGTTGCGGTAGCTGCCCGCCAGACCGACCTTCCAGGTGTTGTTCCAGCCGTTCTCGACCGCAGCGCGCACGCCATAGCCGGTGGACTTGGCCTCGCCGACCACGCCGCGGGCGTCGGAATCGGTCTGGTCGTAGGTCCCGCCCATGACGATGGACGTGCCGTCATGCCATTCCTCGCGGCCCGAAAGGCTGGCCGAGCCTTCGTCCAGGCTGTCCTCGCGGTGCCGGAAGCCGGTCTCGCCCAGCACGGCGCTCTGGGCGCCGAGGTCGCCGTAATAGAGGTAGTCGTTGGCCAGTTTGGCGATGATCTGATGGCCCAGGGCCGTCGGGTGCACGCCGTCGAAGTAGAAGTAACCCGGGTCGGAGCAGACCGTGACGCCGTTGTAGCAGGCGGCAGTCACATTGGTGATGCCGAAGGCCCCCGGGTTGCCGGCGATGGTGTCGCCGATCTTGAACAGGTCCATCACGATGATGTTGCTGTTCGGGTTGGCGGCGGCGGTGGCGGTCAGGCTGGTCAGCAGGGCGCCGTTGAAGGTCGTCACCGCGAAGTCGGCCAGGGGCGCGGCGGCGGTGCCCCGGAACTGCGGCGTGAGGCTGAGCTTGGGCAGGTTGGTGACCAGAACCGTCCCCGCCCCGGCGGCCGCGACGCTGTTGGTCAGGAAGTTGATGTCGGCGGCGGCGGACAGGGCCACCGGGCTGATCGCCCCCGTCGGGTTTGCGCTGGCGCCCGCCGCCGGCAGGCCCTGGAAGATGTTGTTGGCCCCGCCCAGGATGCTGACCAGATCGGTCGCTCCGAACTTGCCGCCGGCGGCGGTATAGGCCTGAAGCTGGACTCGCATGCCGGGAGGCGAGGCCGAGCTGTCGGTCCGGGCGCCGCCGTAGGCGTAGTCGATGCTGCCCGTTACCGGCGATCCCGCCGTCTGGCGGCCGAGGGTGAAGCCCAGAAGCTCCACAAAGGTCGGACCCGAGGAGAACCGGCCCTGATAATAGGCCGGTCCGGGCGCGGCGCCGCCGGTCACGGCCGACAGGTTGCCGTTATCGCTCAGGCTGTCGCCGAAGACGACGAGACGGTTGTAGGTTTGCGCCGAAGCGCTGGACGCGGCGGCCAGAGTCGCAGCGGCGGCGAGCACGGCCAGAGCCGTACCCCGATGAAATCCCGACATACTTTCCTCCCTCGACCGTCAGAATGCGGTCGTTATGCGGAGAATGCTCCCGTTTCACGGGAGCGCAAGATGTCGCTAGGGAAGCCTTGGTCGATTTAATGCAACAAACGGAAGCGCAGGGTGCCGTCCAGCGTCTTCAGGGCCTTGAGCGCTTCCGGGTCGTAGTCACGGTCGACGTCGGTGATCACATAGCCGGTGCGCTCGTCGGTCTTCAGGTGCTGGCCGAGGATGTTGAGGCCTGCGGAAGCCAGTTCCCGGTTCAGCGCGGCCATGACGCCGGGCTGGTTCCTGTGGATGTGCAGGATGCGGTGGCCGCCCGAAACCTCGGAGAGCTGAACGTTCGGCAGGTTGACGCTGAAGGTGGTGTCGCCGCGGTTCAGATAGCCCAGCAACCGCTCGGCCGCGAACTCGGCGATGGCTTCCTGCGCCTCCTCGGTGGAGCCGCCGATGTGCGGGGTCAGGATGACGTTCTTCAGCCCCATCAGCGGGCTGTCGAACGGGTCGGCGTTGGTGCGCGGCTCTTCGGGGAAGACGTCGAGCGCGGCCCCGGCGATACGCCCGCCCTGGATGGCCTGCGACAGGGCGCCGATGTTGACCACATGGCCGCGCGACAGATTGAGGAAGAGCGCGCCCTCCTTCATCTGCTGCAGCTGGGCCGCGCCGATCAGATTGGTGTTCTCCTTGCGCCCGTCGACGTGCAGGGTGACGACGTCGGCCTCGGCCAGCAGGGCGTCGAGGTTGCGCATCCGCCGGGCGTTGCCCAGCGCCAGCCGTTCGGACAGGTCATGGAAGATGACCCGCATGCCCAGCGCCTCGGCCAGGACCGACAGCTGGCTGCCGATGGCGCCGTAGCCGACGATGCCCAGCGTCTTGCCGCGCAGCTCGCGCGAGCCGTCGGCCGACTTGTTCCACTTGCCCGTATGCATCCCCGCAGACTTGTCGACGACGTCGCGCATCAGGGTGATGGTCAGGCCGATGGCCAGTTCCACCACCGAGCGGGTGTTCGAGTAAGGCGCATTGAACACCGCGACGCCATGGTCGGCGCAGGCGTCCAGATCGATCTGGTTGGTGCCGATGCAGAAGGCCGCAACGGCCATCAGACGATCGGCCGCCTCCAGAACACGCGCGGTGACGTTGGTCTTGGAGCGGATGCCCAGGACATGGACGCCCTTGATCTTCTCGATCAGGTCGTCCTCGTCGAGCGCGCCTTTCAGGGTCTCGACCGAATAGCCGGCTTCCTGCAGCCGCTCGACGGCGGCCGGATGGATGTTCTCCAGCAGCAGCATCCTGATGCGCGCGCGCGGATAGGACCAGCGGCCGGCCATGCCCTCGGCGTGGAGCAACTCGTCCATCGAGGGCGCCTCGGCGTCGGCGACGGCGACGACCTTGTCGCGGCGGGCGACCTCGGTGAAGGCGTAGAAGCGGTCGGCGGCCCCGGCCAGCTTGACCTCGGCGTCATTCCAGCCGTCCCCGACCATGACGATGGGCCGCGCCAGCCCGAGGCTGTCGATCACCTTGGGCTTGCCATTGTCGTAGGACAGGGGGTTCTGATCGTCGACGCCCGTGACCCGACCGTCGGCGTCATAGACGAGATCGTTGGCCAGCACCCGCTCAGGTGCGACGCCCAGCCGCTCGGCGACAGGGGCGATGATCTCGCGGAAGCCGCCCGACAGGATGACGATCTTGTCCGCATTCTCCTGGAAGAAGCGCAGGTTCCGCCGCACCGACCAGGTGCCTTCGTCGAGGATACGATCGGCCAGCTGTTCGACATGGGCGCGCGTCAGCGGCAGCAGCGCCAGACGGCGGCGCAGGGCCGTCCCGAAGTCGACCTCGCCCGACATCGCCTGATCGGTCAGTTTGGCGATCTCGGCCCTGACTACATCCGCCTCCGGGTGACCGGCGAGCGCGATGTCGGCGAGCGCCTCCAGCGTCTCGATGCGGACGAGAGTCGAATCGAAGTCGAAGACGAAGGTCGGGGTCGCGGTCATGCCGCGTTGTCTACCCGTTCATTCGCAGGCGCAGCAACGATGATTGCTAAGCTGAGAGCCTAGAATTTCGCGAACCGGCGCACCCGGCTGTCCGGCCGACGGCTTTCCAGCGCCGCCGCCCCGATGGCCGCCGCGATCGTGGCCACGGCGAGAAGGGCGCCGCCTTCGCGGGCGTGGTCCTTCGCGTACTGACCGCCGGCCTCGGCATAGCGGCGCGCGTTGCGTCCGGCGTCTTCGGCATAACCCCGCGCGGCCTTGGCGTATTTGGCACGCTTGTTCGGCGAGATCGCCTTCTTGCCGCGCTTGAACAGCTTCTGGGCCTGATGGCGGGCGTCGTCGCCGAATTCTTCCGCGCGGTGACCGAAGTCCTCGGCGCTGTCGCTCAGGCCGCGCGAGAGATCCTCGAACCGATGGCGCAGGGCCTCGGCGTCGATCCAGCCGCGCGGATCCAGCTTGTCGCGGATCACCCGATAGCGGGTCGGGCCGGTGCGCTGGGTCAGGAGAACGGTGGCGACGGCCGCCACAGCGACCAGGGCGACCGATCCGGCCGTGATGCCGGGATGTTTGCGGGCTTCCGCCAGGACGCTGAACTGTCGAACCATCGGATAATAGACCTCTTCATCCAGACCGTCGTCGGACGCGTCATACAGACCATCCTCGTACGGCTCATAGTCGGAACCCCTGTCCCGCTTCAGGACAGGAGCGAACCGGGCGAAGAGTGGTTCCGCGATCCCGGGCAGGGCCGAATAGAATGAGGCGATCAGCCGCCCTCCCCCTCCCACGGTGATCTCGCGCAGCGGATGGGTCGCGCACCACAGGATGGCGTCGGCGACGACGTGGGTCGCATAGACGGGCTGGGGGATGTTGGCCGCATAGCCGGCTAGGTTGCGGGCATGGCGGTCGTAGGGAGAATCCACCGCCGCCGGTTTGACCAGGCTGATCGAGATCGGGGCGCCGCCCTTGCGCGCATCCCGGATCAGCTCCATCCGCAGGGCGTTGGTGAAGCCCTTCACCGCATGTTTGGAGGCCGAATAGGCGCCCCGGATCGGCGACGGGGCGTCCGACAGGGTCGAGCCGACATTGACGATGGCCCCGCCGCCGGGGCGGCCACGCAGATGCTCCGCCGCGATGGTCGAGCCGTTGACCACGCCCCAGTAGTTGGTCTCGAACAGACGGCGCTGGTCCTCCAGCGTCGTCTCCAGCACGCTACCGAGGACCGAGACCCCCGCGTTGTTGATCCAGGTGTCGAAGCCGCCGAACAGACGTCGGCACTTGTCGGCCGCCTCAGCCAGGGCGTCATAGTCGGCGACGTCGGCGGAGGCCCAGGCGACACGGGCGCCGGTCCCCTGAAGCTCCTCGCACAGCAGCCGAAGATCCTTCTCGCCGCGCGCGATCAGGAAGACGCAGGCCCCGCCCCGCGCCGCGCGCCGCGCCGTCGCCAGACCGATGCCGGACGTGGCGCCGGTGATCACGATGGACTGCCGGTTCAACGGTTTCAGGGTGGGTTTCGCCATGCTTGCCTCGACTTGCGCCCGGTTCCGGAACGGCCTCAGCGAGTCCCGGGTTCCGACCTTAGATCACACGCCCCTTACCATGGCGACCTCAGGCGCCTATCTTGTCGCCCTTCCAGACATTCCCTTACCGGATCCCAAGACCCGTGCCCCATTCCGCGCCCGCCGCCACGCCGACCGACGACCTCGCCGCCGCCTTCCAGATCGAGGGCTGGCCCGTGCGCGGCCGCCTGGTGCGTCTGGGCGAGGCCGTCGACAACATCATCAAGGCCCACGACTATCCGGAGCCCGTCGCGGCCCTGCTGGGCGAAGCCTGTGCCCTCGCGGCCCTCGTCGGCTCCAGCCTGAAGTTCGAGGGCCGGCTGATCGTCCAGGCCCAGGGTGATGGTCCGGTCCGTTATGTCGTCGCCGACTATGACACCTCCGGGACCCTGCGCGGCTATTGCCGGTTCGACCCCGAAGAGGTCGCCGCAGCCTCGACCGGCTTCGCCCGGCCCGGCGCCCAGACCCTGCTGGGCAAGGGCGTCTTCATCATGACCCTGGACCAGGGCCCGGACTTCGACCGCCACCAGGGCATCACCCCGATCGAGGGCGAAAGCCTGTCGCTGTGCGCCGAACACTATTTCGCCCAGTCGGAACAGGTGCCGACCAAGGTCCGTCTGGCCGTGGGTCAGGTCTCGACCGACGCCGGCACGGCCTGGCGTGCGGGCGGGGCCATGATCCAGATGGTCGCCGGCGACGCCGCGCGTGGCTCGACCGAAGACGTCTGGGACCGCAGCCGCGCCCTGTTCCAGACGCTCGGCGACGACGAACTGATCGACCCGACGGTTTCGCCCGAGACCCTGCTGTTCCGCCTGTTCCACGAGGACGGCGTACGGCTGGAACAGCCGCTGGCCCTGTCGGCCCTGTGCCGCTGCTCGGAAGAGCGGATCGTCGGCGTCCTAGGCTCGTTCTCGGACGAGGAGCGCGAGGGCATGATCGAGGACGACGGCAAGATCCGCGTCACCTGCGAATACTGCTCGACCGTCTATGAGCTCTCGCCCGAGGATGTGGCCGCCAAGGCGGATTAGGTCCGGATCGCGGCGTCGCGTTCAACTGTCTTTTCGGCGGTGACGACGCGGCGCTGCATCCGGAACGACCCCGACCAATCGTCCTGGATCGTCCAGGTTCCGGCGATGTCATTGCCGTCCCCCGAAACCAGACCCTCGTAGTGGATCGGGTCGATGTGGCCGCCGCCTTCGGAGAATTTCGTGAAGACGAGAACCCCGTCCGCGAAGTGACCCTCCAGAACGGCCGGGATGTCCGGCGCGTCGGCGCCGCCGAGCGTGTCCGGCTCCAGCGTACGGCCTGACACCCGGCCGCTTGCCTGCGTCAGCTCGGCCTCGAACGGCGTGGGCGGAAAGCTGTCGAACGGATTGTAGATCGAGTCCGTCGGGTAGAAGTAGATCCCGGTCCAGCGGCCCGTCAGATCGACGCCTGCCCCCTCCCCTGACAGCGCCCTAGCCTTCCAGATCCAGCGAATAGCCGGCCGAGCGGACGGTGCGGATCGGGTTGGCGCTTTCGCCGACGTCGAGCGCCTTGCGCAGGCGGCCGACGTGGACGTCCACGGTGCGGGCCTCGACATAGACGTCCGAGCCCCAGACGGCGTCCAGCAGCTGTTCGCGGCTGAACACCCGGCCCGGGTGGCGCATGAAGTGATCCAGCAGGCGGAACTCGGTCGGGCCGAGGTGGACCTCGGTGCCGTTGCGGCGCACGCGGTGGGCGACGCGGTCGATGATGATGTCGCCATGGCCGACGCGGTCGTCGGCGAGGCCCGGACGGATCCGGCGCAGCACGGCGCGGATGCGGGCGATCAGCTCGACCATCGAGAAGGGCTTGGTCAGATAGTCGTCGGCGCCGGTGTCGAGGCCCCGGACGCGGTCCGATTCCTCGCCGCGCGCGGTCAGCATGATGATCGGCAGGTTGCGCGTCTCGGCCCGGCCGCGCAGGCGGCGGCAGACCTCGATGCCGGAGACCTTGGGCAGCATCCAGTCCAGCAGGACCAGATCGGGCTGGCGCTCATCGACCTGGACCAGGCCTTCCTCGCCGTCCGAAGCGATGACGACGTCATAGCCTTCCTTCTCCAGATTGTACTGAAGCAGGGTGGCCAGGGCGTCCTCGTCTTCCATCACCAGGATGTAGGGCTGCACGTCGGTCTCTCCGTATGTCTTGCGGCTCGCCTGCGGGAGGTCAGGCTTCGGGCAAGGTGTGGGTATGGGTCAGGCCGGTGTCCGAGGCGCCGGGCGCGCCGCGCGGGCGCTCGCCGATCATCTCGTCGCCGGTGATCTCGTAGTGGACGGTCTCGGCGATGTTGGTCGCGTGGTCGCCGATCCGCTCGAGGTTCTTGGCCATGAACAGCAGATGGGTGCAGGCGTTGATCGTGCGCGGATCGCCCATCATGTAGGTCAGCAGTTCGCGGAACAGGGCGTTGTAGTGCTCGTCGACCTCGTCGTCCGAGGCCCAGACCGCCAGGGCCCCGTCCAGTTCGCCCGAGGTATAGGCGTCCAACACGTCACGGAGGCGCATCGACACCAGACGGCCCATGCGCTCGATCGAGCGGGTCAGGGGCTGCATCGGCTCGGTCTCGGCGACGGCCAGGGCGCGCTTGGCGATGTTCTTGGCCAGGTCGCCGGTGCGTTCCAAATCGACCGACAGCTTCATCGCCGACAGGGTCTTGCGCAGGTCGGAGGCGACCGGCTGGCGCAGGGCGATCAGGCGGATGGCCTTCTTCTCGATGTCGCGATGCATGGCGTCGAGCTTGACGTCACGGTCGACGACCGCGCGCGCCAGGGCGATATCGCGGCGAGCGACAGAGTCCACGGCGTCCGCGACCTGGGCCTCGGCCAGACCGCCCATGCGGGCGACCTCGGCGGTCAGCTGGTTCAGTTCGTCGCCGTAAGCCTTGACGGTATGCGTGTTCAACCGAAGCGTCCCGTGATGTAGTCGAGGGTGCGCCGTTCCCGGGGATTCGTGAAGATTTCCTCGGTGTTCCCGTGCTCGACCAGCCGGCCCATATGGAAGAAGGCCGTACGTTGCGACACCCGGGCCGCCTGGGCCATCGAGTGGGTGACGATGACGATGCAGAAGCGCTCGCGCAGCTCGTCGATCAGCTCCTCGATCTTGGCCGTCGCGATGGGGTCCAGAGCCGAACAGGGCTCGTCCATCAGGATGACTTCGGGATTGACCGCGATGGCGCGGGCGATGACCAGACGCTGCTGCTGACCGCCCGACAGGCCGGTGCCGGCCGAGTGCAGCCGGTCGGCGACCTCGTCCCACAGGCCGGCGCGCTTCAGCGAGGCCTCGACGATGCCGTCCAGCTCGCCCTTGTTGGAGGTCAGGCCGTGGATGCGCGGACCGTAGGCGACGTTCTCGTAGATGGTCTTGGGGAACGGGTTCGGCTTCTGGAACACCATCCCGACCTGGGCACGCAGCAGCACCGGGTCGACGGCCTTCGCATTGATGTCCTGACCGTCCATGTCGATCTTGCCGGTCACCTTGCAGCCCGGGATGGTGTCGTTCATCCGGTTCATGGTGCGCAGGAAGGTCGACTTGCCGCAGCCCGACGGACCGATGAAGGCGGTGACCGTCTTGTCCGGGATGTCGAGCGAGACGTCGAACAGGGCCTGTTTGTCGCCGTAGAAGACCGAGACGTCGCGGGCGGCGATCTTGGTCGGGCCGGCCGGGAAGTTGGGCGCGGTGACGGTCGGGGCCTGGCTGTGCGCGCTGTGGCTCGCGACGTCGCCGCCGACCTCCGGAGCGAGCGGAGGCGCGCCGGCAGGCGTGTTGACGGTCGGGTCGACCGGGCCGCCCTCATGGCCGTCGGCAGCCTTCACCGGGGACTGGAAGAAGGGGAATTTCATACGTTTACCACCGGCGTTCGAAGCGCCGGCGCAGCAGGATCGCGGCGGCGTTCATGACGATCATGAAGGCGAGAAGGACGAGGATGGCCGCGGCCGTGCGCTCGTGGAACGCCCGCTCCGAGGCGTTCTCCCAGATATAGACCAGCGACGGCAGGGCGCCCGTGGGCTCCACCGCAGAATGCGGGATGCCCGGCACGAAGCTGACCATGCCGATCAGCAGCAGGGGCGCAGTTTCGCCAAGGGCGTGGGCCATGGAAATGATGGTCCCGGTCATGACGCCCGGCATGGCCAGGGGCAGGACGTGCTGGAACACCGTCTGGGTGCGGCTGGCGCCCATGGCCAGGGCGGCCTCGCGGATAGACGGCGGCACGGCCTTCAACGAGGAGCGCGTGGCGATGATGATGGTCGGCAGGGCCATCAGGGCCAGAACCAGACCCCCGACCAGCGGCGACGAGCGCGGCAGGTGCATCCAGTTGATGAACAGGGCCACGCCCAGCAGGCCGTAGACGATCGACGGCACGGCCGCGAGGTTGTTGATATTGACCTCGATCAGGTCGCTGATCCGGTTCCGGGGCGAGAATTCTTCCAGATAGACGGCCGCGCCGATGCCGATCGGGATGGCGATCAGGGCGGTGACCAGCAGCATCAGGGCCGAACCGACCACGGCGCCGAGAACGCCGGCCAGCTCCGGCTCGGTGGAGTCGCCGTTGGTGAACAGGGCGCCGTTGAAGTGGGTGCGAACCGCGCCCGAGGCCTTCATCTGGTCCAGCCAGACGATCTGCTGGTCCGAGATGCGGCGCTGGTCCGACGGCGTGTCGCGCGAGATTTCGCCCTTGTAGAACAGGTCCGCCTCGTCCGAGGCCGGCGCCGCGATGGTCACCGTCTGGCCGATGATGTTCGGATTGTTGCGCACCAGGGCGGCGGCGCGGAACTTTAGCTCCGACGAGAAGAGCGACCGCATGGCACGGGCCTTGATCCCCTGCTCGTCGTCCTGGACGCCGAGGCGCACCAGTTCCTGCTCGGCGACCAGCAGTTCGAAATTGGTGCCCTGCGGATAGGTCCGGTCGATCCGGGCCGGGTCCATATAGACCGGCAGGGTGATCTCGTGGGCGTAGAAGGCCGTGTGGCCCTGTTCGATGATCCGGCCGAGCAGCAGCAGCAGGAAGCCGACGGCCACCGAGACCGCCAGGACGCCGTAGAGCTTGAAGCGCGCCTCCTTGGCGTAGCGCTTCTTGATCCCGGCCTGCAGGCGGCTGACGCGCGCCGGATCGGCGCCGACACCTTTGGAAAGAGTGGCGTCAGTCATACTGTTCCCGATAGGTCTGGACGATGCGCTGGGCCACGATGTTGAGCACCAGGGTCACCAGGAACAGCGTCAGGCCGAGGCCGAAGGCGGCCAGGGTCTTGGGGCTGTTGAACTCCTGGTCGCCGGTCAGAAGGGTGACGATCTGGACGGTGACGGTGGTCACGGTGTCCAGCGGATTGAGGGTCAGCTTGGCCGCCAGGCCCGCCGCCATGGTCACGATCATGGTCTCGCCGATGGCCCGCGACATAGCCAGCAGCAGGGCGCCCGCGATGCCCGGCAAGGCGGCCGGCAGCAGCACCTTCTTGACCGTCTCGGACTTGGTCGCGCCCATGGCGTAGGAGCCGTCGCGCAGGGTCTGGGGCACGGAGTTGATGATGTCGTCCGACAGGGACGACACGAACGGGATCAGCATGATCCCCATCACGGCGCCGGCGACGAGCGCCATCTGGTTCTGCACCAGCGACAGGTAGAGGCCGAGGTCGTTCAGCGGCGTGCCGATCAGGACGTCGCCGATGGAGTTGAAGAAGACGCGCAGCGCCGGCCCCACCGTCAGGGCGGCGAAGAAGCCGTAGACCACGGTCGGGACGCCCGCGAGGATCTCCAGCACCGGCTTGACCACGGCGCGCGACGCGCGGCTGGCGTACTCCGACAGATAGATGGCCGAGAACAGGCCTACCGGCGCGGCGACGCACATGGCGATGATCATGATCAGGAAGGTGCCGGCGAACAGGGGCACGGCCCCGAAGGCGCCCGACGAGCCCACCTGATCGGCGCGGATGGCGATCTGGGGCGACCATTTGGTCCCGAACAGGAACTCGGCGACCGGCACCGACTGGAAGAAGCGCAAGGAGTCCCACAGCAGGGAGAAGACGATGCCGATGGTGGTCAGGACGGCCACGGCCGAACAGGCGAACAGCAGGGCGCCGATCCAGTCCTCGACCCGGTTGCGGGCGCGCAGGTCCGGACGGATGCGCATGAAGACGAACAGACCGCCCAGAACGGCGGCGATCAGGGCGGCGATCCCCGTGCCGATCGACAGGGTCATGCGGATCTCGGCGGCGCGGCGGCCCTGAACCGTCAGTTGTTCGGTCAGGGGGGCGGGCCAGATCTGCTGGGCCGGCTGACCCGCGCCGACCAGATAGGCGTCCGAGAAGAAGGCCTCGCGGCGGAAGGGCTCAAGCTGCTCGACTTCCGGCGAGGCGCCGGAGATCAGGGCCTGGTGGGCGATGCCGTCCGAGAAGACCCCGGCGAGGATCAGAACCAGCAGCGAGGGCGCGCCGACCCAAATCAGGGCGTAGAGGCCATGCTGGGCGGGGCGCGAGTGGGCCTTGACGCCTTTGGACGCGGCGCGCCGCACCGCCAGCGCGCGGCCGCCGATAAAGGCGAGCGCCGACAGAGCGATAACCACCAGAAGGAAGAACCAGATCATCGAGGTCCGAACAGAATCGCCAGGGTTTCAGAGCCGGTGGGGAGGTCGGCTCGGTGAGGCGGGAAACTGCCTTTTATTGGCGAGCGGATTACGACTGATCCGTGACAGTTCTGTAACGGCGCAGGTCCGCCCGTTTTTGCCCTGTTTCAGATGGCGTCGGAGGTCTCGGAGCGGATCGCCGACATCGGGAAATAGGCGCTGAACGCCGCGCCTTCGCCGGGGGCGCTGACCACCGTCAAACCCCCGCGGTGGCGGTTGACGATGTGTTTGACGATGGCGAGGCCGAGCCCCGTCCCGGGGCGCTCTCCCCCGCTCTTCTGACCCTCGACCCGATAGAAGCGTTCGGTCAGGCGCGGCAAATGCTCGCGGGCGATGCCCGGACCGTGGTCGCGCACGGTGACGGCCGCATAGAGGACCCCCGCCTCGCGATCCGGGGTCAGGAGCGGCAGGCGTGTGAGGCCGTCGGTGCGCGGCCCCGGAGCAGCGTCGATGTGAAGGTCGCGGCGGATGACGATCTCCACCGACTGACCGGCGGCCGAATATTTGATGCCGTTGTCCACGAGGTTCTGGATCACTTGGATGATCTCGTCGCGGTCGCCGTCAATGTTGATCTTGCCGCCTTCCGATTGAAGGGTGACGACCACGCCTCGCTCCTGCGACAGGACGCTGACGGCGTCGACCACGTCCGAGGCCGCTCGCGCCAGATCGACGCGGCCCGACGGCGGAATGTGTTCGTTCAGCTCGATCCGGCTCAGCGACAGCAGGTCGGCGACCAGACGGCTCATCCGTTCGGCCTGGGTGGCCATGATGTCGAGGAAGCGGTCGCGGGCGACCGGGTCGTCCTTGGCGTGCCCCTTCAGCGTCTCGATAAAGCCGCTGAGCGAGGCCAGGGGCGTGCGCAGTTCGTGGCTGGCGTTGGCCAGGAAGTCGACACGCATCAGCTCCATGCGCCGCACGTCGGTCTCGTCGCGCAGAGCCAGAATGGCCAGGGGGGCCTCGGGCGGCGACGGCAACGGCCGGACCCAGGCCCGCCAGTGCCGCGCCCGCGCCCCGCCGGCGGAATAGTCGGTGGTCTTGGTGACCTCCCCGAACAGGGCCTCATCGACCGCCTCCAGCACGCCCGGGTCGCGCATGGCTGAAACCAGCAGGGCGCCCTCGCGCGGAATCCGCAGCAGATCGCGCGCGGCGGCGTTGGCCATGACGATGCGGCGGCCCGCGATGTCGTCGGCCTCTCCGCCGCTGATGATCATCACAGGGTCGTTCAGCGCCTCGAACACATTGTCCAGCAGCGGCGCGGCGGCCGCGATCGAGGTCGGCGCGGCGACAGCTCCGGGCAGGACCGCTCCCGCTGGCCCGCTCGCCGGCCGGCTGGCGAACCAGGTGGCGGCCGCGACCAGCAGGGCCAGACCGATGAGCCAGGGGGCCAGTTCGGTGCGGAAGGCCGCAAAGATCAGAATGACCACCACCGCCAGGCCGCCGGTCGTCCCGGCCGTCCACAGCCGCGACGACGCCATGGGCGCGACGGGCGAAGGCGACGGATCGAAAGCCATGGGTGAATCGTCTCGCGGCGGCGGTGAGTCAGATCGAGCGGTTGATTCGTCGAGTCCTAGCATCGTCCTGACACGTCCGGATGACGACGGTCGTCACATCAAGGAAAATGAACGCCTCACGCCGAAAAGCGTGGCCTTTGGGGCGGTTTCTTTACCTGTTTCGCCGACAGTGCGCCCACTGAAGGGGGATTCCGAACCGGTGCATCGCATCATCTACTGCCTGACGACCCAACACGACTGGCGCTTCGTGCTGCTGGCGGCGGTGGTGTGCGCGGGCGGGATTGCGACGGCCATCACCCTGGTCGGCCTGGGCCGCGCCGCAGCGCCACAGGCCCGCCGTCTGTACAAATTATCCGGCGCACTGGTCCTGGCCCTGTCGATCTGGGCCACGCATTTCATCGCCATGGTCGGCTACAACCCCGGCTTCGCGGTCCGTTATGACCCGGCGGGCACGCTCTTTTCCCTGCTGATCGCCGTGATCGGCCTGTCGGCGTGCGTGGTCCTGGGCCGCGGTGGCGTCGACCGGAGCCGACGCATCATCGGAGCCGTGACCGGCGCCTCTTCGGTCGCCGCCATGCATTATATCGGCGTCGCCGCCGTCACCTTCGAAGGCGCGCGGTTCGTGCATCATCCCGCGATCGCCGCCGTGTCCGTGCTGATCAGCCTGGGCTTCGGCGTGCTGGCCGGGGTGCCCGCCCAGACGACCTCGCGCTGGCGGCTGCCGCTGGTCACCTTCTTCGCCCTGATGAGTGTCTCCGTCCTGCATTTCGGCTCGATGGCCGCCATCGACATCGTGCCTGACCCCAGCGTCGTTCTGACCGGTGGCATGAGCGAGACAGGCCTGCTGTTCTGGCTGGCCACAGGCGTCGCCGTGATCATCGCCATGGCCGCCTTCGTGGTCGGCGTCGCCTCCTGGTCGCGTAACAACGCCCTGGCCCAGATCCGCGAGGCGGTCGACGCCATGCCGGACGGCCTGGCTTTCTTTGACGCCGATGAGCGGCTTGTGGTCTGGAACGCCCGCTACGCCGAGGTGAACCCCGAGATCGCCGCCGCCCTGACGGTCGGCATGTCTTTCGAGAAAATCATCCGTATCGGCGTCGCCGCCGGTCGTTATACCGAGGCTGCCGGTAACGAAGAGGCGTGGATCGCCGAACGTCTGGCCGCGCGCAAGGCCCTGTCCTGCACACTGGAACAGCACGTCGAGGACGATCGCTGGCTGCGCGTCCAGGACCGACGCACGGCCGCCGGCGGCATGGTCACGGTCTGCAACGACATCACCGACCTGAAGCGCGACAGCCGCGCCCTCGCCGAGGCCCGGGACGCCGCCGAGGCCGCCAACCGCGCCAAGTCCGAATTCCTGGCCAATATGAGCCACGAGATCCGCACGCCGCTGAACGGCGTCATCGGCCTGACCCAGGCCCTGGCCCGCACGGAGCTGACGCCCGACCAGACCGAGATGCTGGAGCTGATCCAGTCCTCCGGCCACACCCTTCAGACCCTGCTCAGCGACATCCTCGATCTGGCCCGCGTCGAATCCGGCCGAATGGAGATCGCCGACGAGCCGTTCGACCTTGGCCGCGCCGTGCGAGAAGCCGCCCAGCTCTATGCCGCCGGCGCCGCCGAAAAGGGTCTGTCCTTCTTCGTCGACATCGAGCCCGAGGCCGCCGCCTGGGTCCGGGGCGACGTCGTCCGTGTGAAACAGGTGCTGACCAATCTGGTCTCCAACGCCGTCAAGTTCACGGATCAGGGCTTCGTCAGCCTGACCGCCTGCCGCGGCCAGCGCGCCGACGGCTCGGCCATGCTGCGCTTCACTGTCGAGGACACCGGCGTCGGCTTCGACGCCGAGGCGCGCGACCGCCTGTTCACCCGCTTCGAACAGGCCGACGGCACGATCACGCGCCGCTTCGGCGGCACCGGCCTGGGCTTGGCAATCTGCCGCCAGCTAGCCGAGATGATGGGCGGCGATCTGGATTGCGAGAGCGAGCCCGGCGGCGGTTCGGCCTTCATCCTGACCCTGCCCATGATCGAGGCCCAGGAACCTGCGGCCGTCGCCGAGGCCGAGTCCGACGTCGACGACCTTGAGCCCTACCGGGTCCGCGTGCTGCTGGCCGATGACCATCCCACCAACCGCCGCGTGGTCGAACTGATCCTGGCCCAGGCCGCCGTGGACATGACCTCGGTCGAGGACGGCGCACAGGCCCTCGCCGCCTATCGCGACGGCGGCTACGACCTGGTGCTGATGGACATGCAGATGCCGGTTATGGACGGGCTGACCGCCACGCGCGAGATCCGCCTGCACGAGACGGCCATGGGCCTGAACCGCACGCCGATCGTCATGCTGACCGCCAACGCCCTGGCCGAGCATGTCGCCGCAGGTCAGGCCGCCGGCGCCGACCGCCATCTGGCCAAGCCGTTCAACGCGGCCGAACTGCTGGAACTCGTCTGCGACCTGGGCGAACAGCAAAGGGCGCTGGCGGCCTAGGCCCCAACGCCCTTCTCTTCCCCTCCCGAGCCGGGGAAACACCGTCCGGCATCTGAGCGCCGGTACAGCGAAAACCTATTCGTAGCCGTGGGCCGCCTCGTTGATGACCTGCGAAGGCATGTTCGAGAAATCGACGCTGATCGGGCTGGAAGCCACCGCCAGCTTCGACTGGAAGGTCTTGATCACATGCTCCAGACGGCGGCGCGTCTCCACGGCGCCCGTCGAGGACGGATCGAGGTCCAGCGGTGCCAGGCAGAAATCGATGATGGCCTGCGGGCGGCTGAGGGGTTCCATGGCGGGTCTCCTTTGCGACAGCGGAAGGCCCGCTGCCCTGACCCGACATCAACACGCCAGAAGTCATATTGATACCGCCGCACCAGTCATAGCGAAGTCATCTTGTCATGATGTGACTCTTGCCTTTCTGTCATGATGTGACATCCTGCGCGGATGGACGCCGCGGTCGATCACAAACTCTTCCTCGGCGGCCGGCTGAAGCGGCTGCGGCGCGAGCTCGCCCTGACCCAGACGGCGATGGCCGCCGACCTCGGCGTCTCGCCCAGCTATCTGAACCATATCGAGCGCAACCAGAGGCCCGTTTCGGCCCAGTTGCTGCTGCGTCTGGCGGATACCTATGACGTCGACCTGCGCCGGCTGAACTCGCCGGACGGCCATGCCTCCGAGGCCGAGCTGACCGAGCTTCTGGCCGATCCCCTGTTTCTGGGCCTCAGCGTGCCGCGTCACGAGATCCTGCAACTGGCCGACGAGGCGCCCGCCGCCGCCGACGCCATGCTGCGCCTCTACCGTGCTTTCGCCGACCGCCGCGCCCGCGACCGCATCGAGGCCGAGCGCGGCGGCGCGGGGCTGGAGGACACGCCCGCCGATCGGGTCCGCGACTGGATCCAGGCCCGTCAGAACCACTTTCCGGAGCTGGATACGCTGGGCGAGGCCCTGCACGCGGCCCTGACGGCCAATGCGACCGGCGACAGCGTCGAGATCCTGGCCCGCGCCCGGCTGGCCGAGCGGCACAATCTGACGGTCAAGGTCATGCCGGCCGAGGTCATGGTCGAATGGACCCGCCGCTTCGACCCGCACCGCCGTCGGCTGCTGGTGTCCGAGACCCTCGGCCCCGCCTCACGCGCCTTCGCCGTGGTCTATCAGCTGGTCCTGGCCGAGCATGAGGCCGAACTCGCCGCGATCGCCGACGCCGCAGACATGCCCGACGCCGTCAGCCGCGATCTGCTCAAGGTCTCCCTGACCAACACCCTGACCGCCGCCGTTCTGATGCCCTACGGCCCCTTCCAGAGGGCGGCGGAGGAGACCGGCTATGACCTCGCCCGACTGCAGGCGCGGTTCGGCGTCGGCTTCGAACAGGCGGCGCATCGGCTGACGACGCTCTCGAGGCCGACGGCGCGGGGCGTGCCCTTCTTCCTCATGCGGGTGGATCAGGCGGGCAATATTTCGAAGCGCTATGCTGCGGCGGGCTTTCCCTTCTCGCGCTTTGGCGGCGCCTGCCCGCGCTGGCGGCTGCATTCGGCCTTCCGCACGCCAGGCCGGATTATCACCCAGATCATCGAGACCCCGCCCCAGGACGGCAAACCCGGCGGCCGCTGGTTCACCCTGGCGCGCACCGTCGACCGTCAGGGCCACGACGCCTTCTCCGAGGGCGCCGACCTCGCCGTCGGCCTGGGCTGCGAACTGCGCCACGCCCACCGGCTGATCTACGCCCGGGGCCTGGACCTGCAGAATCCCGAGGTCACTCCCATCGGCCCGGCCTGCCGCCTGTGCCACCGCCACCCCTGCGCCGAACGCGCCGCCCCGCCGGTCGATCGCCCCCTGACAGTGGACGACTGGTCAAAGTCGGTTAGCCCCTATCCGTTCTCCGGCGCCTAGGAGAGCACGATCTTTCCGTCCACCAGCCGGTAGGCCACGCCCGTCCTGTCGAACAACCGGCCGATCGGAACCGTGGGATCCGCGACGCCCTGATCCAGCATCTGTTCGATGCTGAGCCTCAGGGACGGATCGCGGGCGACGCGGGTCAGGCCGGACAGCCACTCCTCGCGGGTCAGGGTTCCGTCCTCGCCGTAATCGCGCTGGAAGTCGGCGACGACATCGATGAAGTCGCCGCCGCGCCGGGCCTTGCGCGCCGCTTCATAGGCCATGCTCCAGACAGCCCCGCAGGCGTAGTAGGCGCGGTTGTCGCCGCGCTCGCCGGCCGTGGCGATGGGCTTGCCGGCGGCCAGCCGCACGCAGTCGTCGACCTCGCGCTGCAGCTCGGCGCGGGAGTCATAGGTCGGATCGATGGACTGGATGGCGCGCACGGCCATCAGATCGGCGCCGCCCTCGGTGATCCAGGCCTCGCGGGCGAACTGATACTTCAGCCCGTTGGAGCCGAGCCAGAAGTGGGCGCTCTCATGGCCGATGAACCAGCGGGCGCGCGACAGGGCGGCGGCGTCGGGATCGAGCACCCCCTCCCCCTCGAAATTCATCGAGATCAGCCCCGGCAGGACGCTGCCGCCCATGCTGGAGACGTGCTCCGTCGGCCCGGTCCAGCTGACCATCAGGGTCGGGAGGCCGCCCCGGCTCTCCCCCAGCCGCCGCTCATAGACCTGCATGACCTGCGGCGTGAACCGGCCCAGCTCTTCGCCGAGCCAGTGCGGCAGGCCCGGATCGATGACGGTGGTGACGCCCGTGTTCTGGCGAATGCTGGCCTCGCCGAACAGGACATAGGTGTCGGCCTTGGCCGCGACGGGGGCGTTCACCCGCTCCCCCTTGAACAGGACCGGGCCCGCCGCATCTTTCCAGCGCACCTCTGCCGGATCGCTGTTGGGCAGGTCGACGCCGTTGAGATCCAGCGGCAGGGCGCGGACGGCCTCGACCGAGGCCATGGGCATGACGTCGAACTGGCCGGAATAGAGGGCGACCGTGCCGTCGGTGAAGATCAGGGCCGGGTCGTAGTCGGCCTCAAGATCCCCGGCGCGCGGATGCATGACGATGCGGACCTCACGCGGCACCGGACCGCCGTTCGCCATGCGCAGCACGTCATAGCGGCCCTGACGCTCCAGCACGACTCCGGGCGTCTCCACCGACCACCACTGCGGCCGCCAGGGCTGACGGCCGACGCGCAGCAGGGCCGAACGCTGGAAGACCCAGACCGGCGCGCTGTCGTTGAACTGATAGTCGACCGTCCAGCGGTCGCCGTCGCGCAGCACCGAGGCCCTGACCGGCTCCGTGATCATACCCTGGGCGGCCGGAGCGGACGCGGGCGCCGCGGCGGCGCAACCGGCTGTCAGGAGTATCAAGGCAGAGAGAGCGGCGATGGATCGCATGGGGCCTCCGAGGGTCGATAACGCGGATACCGGCGCGCTCACGAACCGTCACCTTAAGCTTTGCTAATCCCCGGGGCCGGAACGAGGCCGGTTGATCAGGGCGCGGCTTCCAAAGCCCGTTGGGCCGCCGCGAGTTCCCCGGCCATGGTCGCCTTCAGCCGCTGTGGGGCGACGATCGTGACCTGTTCGCCCCAGGTGAAGAGGTGCCAGGCCAGTTCGCGCATGCCCGAGGCGCGGAACCGCACGATAACGCCGCCGTCCGGCTGGTCTTCGAGCGTCTGGGTCGGATGCCAGCGCCACGACCGGGCCTCGGCGGCGCCGGCGGGCGAGACGCGCAGCACCACCTCCTCGATCTCGTCCTGATAGATGCCGAAGGACTGGCTGGCGAAGACGGCGAGGTCGAAGTCGACGGGCGGCGGGGCGACGCCGTCCTGGGCCTCGACCGCGCTCATCCGGTCCAGCCGGAAGGTCTGGATGCGCCCGCTCTCCCGATCCGCTGCGACCAGATAGTTGGCGCGGCCGAACATCACGCCGCAGGGGGCGACGCTGCGCCGGCGCGGCTCGGCGCCCGGGCGGGCATAGGTAAAGCCCAGCGGCTGCTGCGCCAGCACCGCGCCCCGGATGGTGGCCAGCACGCTCTCGTCCGCCGAAGGGCGCGGACCTGCCTGCACCGCGATGGTCTCGGCCCGCACCAGCGCCTCCAGATCGGGTGCCAGCCGGTTCAGGGTCGTCGAGCGCATGGCCGACTTCAGCTTGCGCTCCAGACCTTCCAGCGCGATCGCCCGGCCCGCCTCCCCGGTCGCCCTCAGCCCCTGCGCGGCCTTGGTCAGCTCGACCAGCTCAGTCGTGGTCGGCGCCTGTTCGAAGGCCGACAGACCGCCGCGGATGCGCCAGCGCTTGGTCGGCGGGTCGCTGACCTCCTCTACGGCCGGGAACAGCATCAACACTGCGTCGCGCAGCCGCTCGGCCGTACGCCGCCCGACCCGGCTCTCGCGCGCCATCTCGTCGAGGGTCAGCCCCTCCGCCGAGGCGGCCATGCGCCGGGCCAGTTCGATGACCATCATCGCCTTGTCGTGTCGCATCGCGGGCCTCCTGAACGATACGTCCGATTTTGGCGCAACGCCGTTGCATTGTCCATCATCGGCAAGACACCGCCCCTCAGACACCGCCCTCAGGGCAACGCTCAAAGGAAACGACCATGGCCCACTTCGCTCCTCACGCCGCCGTCAACGCCAGCCGCTACATGATCGTCCCGTGCGAGGCCGAGGGCTGCGGCGACCTCGCCATCATCTGGGACCGTCTGGAAGAACAGGTCATCGACGTCATCTCCGCCTCGGCGAGCGCCCGCTACTCCGAGGAAGACGCGATGTGGGACGAGGCCCGCAGCTTCTCCGAGGCCACCGACGACAGCCTGCTGTGGCGAATGGCGGCCTGAGGACGGTTGCCTCGGGCGGCGGACGTCCCCACTGTTGAAGGCATGAACGCGCCTTTCAAAACTCCCGCCGCCCCCTCGACCGAAGCCCCGCTCTGGGACCTGTCGGACCTCTATTCCTCACGGACGGACACGCGCATCGGCGCCGACCTCGACAAGGGACGGGCCGCCGTGGCGGAGCTGAACGCCCTGCAGGGCACGCTGATCGCGGCGCGCGCCGAGCCCAAGGCCTTGGGCGGCCTGCTGGACAAGGCGATTGGCCTCTATGAACAGGCGACCGACGCTCTGGGCGGTCTGGGCGCCTATGCCTTCCTCGCCGCCTCGACGGCGCGCGACGACGCCGAGGCCAACGGCTTCGAGGCCGATATCCGCGAGAAGATGACCGCCATCGCTACCCCCACGGTCTGGCTGACGCTGGAGATCAACCAGCTGGAGGATGCGGAGATCGAGGCCGCGCTTCTCGCCGATGAAGGCGCTGCGAACTGGCGGCCCTGGCTGCGGCGGGTGCGGGCGATGAAGCCGCACGAGCTGTCGCAGGAGCTGGAAACCTACCTCGCCGAGCACGGCCCGATCTCCACCCAGTGGAGCCGGCTGTTCGACGAGACCCTGGCCGCGCTGAGGGCTGACGTCGGCAAGGAGAAGCTGACCCTGGCCGAGGCCCTGAACCGGCTGTCCGATCCCAAGGCCGCGAAGCGCAAGGCGGCGGCGGAGGGGCTGAGCGAGGCGCTCGGGGCCCGCACCTCGACCATGGCCCTGGTCATGAACACCATCGCAGCCGACAAGGCGCTGGAGGACAAATGGCGCGGCTTCAAACGCCCCGCCGACGCCCGCCACCTCGCCAATGAGGTTCACGGTGAGGCGGTCGACGCCATGGCCGAGGCCGTCGCGGCCGCCTATCCCAATCTCTCGCACCGCTATTACGCGCTGAAGGCCAAGGCGATGGGCAAGGCGACGCTGGACCAGTGGGACCGCAACGCCCCGCTCGACACTTCTGCCCCCCGCGGCTTCGACTGGCTGCAGGGCAAGGCCATGGTGCTGGACAGCTTCGGCGATCTCGGCCCCGAGTTCGCCGACCGGGCCAACCGTTTCTTCGACAATCCGTGGATCGACGGCCGCGCCCGCCCCGGCAAGCAGTCGGGCGCATACGCCCACCCGGTCACCGCCGACCGCCACCCCTATGTCTTCCTGAACTGGATGGGCGAGCGGCGCGACGTCCTGACCCTGGCGCACGAGCTGGGCCACGGCATTCACCAGACCCTGGCGGCCGACAGGGGCACGCTTCTGGCCGATACGCCCCTGACACTGGCCGAGACCGCCTCCATCTTCGCCGAAGGCCTCACCTTCGACCGGCTGCTGGCGACCGCCCCGAAGTCGGAGCAGCGCGGTCTGCTGGCCGGGCGGATCGAGGACGGGCTGAACACCGTGGTCCGCCAGATCGCCTTCCACCGCTTCGAGACCCGCTTCCACGACGAGCGCGCCTCGGGCGAGGTCCCGGCAGATCGCATCGGCCAGATCTGGCTCGAGGAGATGAGCGCGTCACTGGGCCCGGCGGTGATCTTGAACCCCGGCTATGAGCACTGGTGGTCCTACGTCAGCCACTTCGTCCACTCGCCCTTCTACGTCTACGCCTATGCCTTCGGCGACCTGCTGGTGGCGGCCCTGATGGAGACGCGGCGCAAGGACCCGGCCGCCTTCACGCCCCTGTACCGCGAGCTCCTCGCCGGCGGCGGGACCCGGACCTATGACGAGGCGCTCAAGCCCTTCGGCCTCAATCCGCGCGACCCGGCCTTCTGGACCATCGGTTGCGGCCGGCTGGAGCGGCTGGTCGATCAGTTCGAGGCGACCTTCTGACCGTCAGGGGGCATGGCGAGACTGTGGCTTGAGCCCGGCGCAAGCCGCGCTATAAGTCGGAAACCACCGACTCTTCCGGACGCAGACCTCATGGCCGACCCGCATCACGACGACCACGGCGCTGACGCCTATCAGCACGGCTCCATGGCCATCGGCGAACAGGCCGCGACCTGGAAGCTGGTCCAGGCCATGTTCAGCTGGGGTTCGCTGGGCATCGCGGCCCTGCTGCTGGCCCTGGTCATGGCCTTCCGTCCGGGCGGCAACATCCTGGTCGGCCTCATCCTCGGCGTGATCCTGTTCACGGCCGGCGCCTTCTGGCTGAAGTCGGGCTCGAAGAAGGCCCACTGAGGCCTAGGCGCAGCGGCCTGCCTCGATCGGCAAGTCCTGCCGGTCAACTCGGGTTTCGCGCACGCCTTTCGCTACGGAAGGCCGTTTTCGCGCTTTGACGGACCAATCCATTCCAGCCTAACGTGATTTCCAAGAACAAGACTTGGGGAGATTCGTTTGGCCGTCGCCATCGCCGTGACTCGCGAACGCCGTGAAGGCGAAACGCGCTGCGCCGTCACACCCGAGACCGTGAAGAAATTCGTCGCCCTGGGCGCGACCGTGACCGTCGAGGCGGGAACGGGCGCCGGGTCGTCCTTCCCCGACGCCGAATACGTCGCCGCCGGCGCGGTGGTGAAACCCGACACCCGCGCAGTGCTGGAAGGCGCCGACATCCTGCTCAAGGTGCGCGGCCCGACGGCGCAGGAGATCAGCGCCCTCAAGCCCGGCGCCATCGTCGTCGCCCTGCTCGACGCCTACCGCGAGAAGGACACCGTCGCGGCTCTGGCCGGTGCCGGGTCCACAGCCTTCGCCATGGAGTTCGTGCCCCGCATCACCCGCGCCCAGGTCATGGACGCCCTGTCGTCCCAGGCCAACCTTGCCGGCTATCGCGCCGTGATCGAGGCGGCGGCGGCCTATGGGCGCGGCTTCCCGATGATGATGACGGCGGCAGGCACGGTCGCCCCGGCCAAGGTCTTCGTCATGGGCGTCGGCGTCGCGGGCCTGCAAGCCATCGCCACCGCCCGTCGCCTCGGCGCCGTCGTCACCGCCACCGACGTCCGCCCCGCCACCAAGGAACAGGTCGAGAGCCTCGGGGCCAAATTCCTCGCCGTCGAGGACGAGGAATTCAAAAACGCCCAGACGGCCGGAGGCTACGCCAAGCCGATGTCGGCGGAGTACCAGGCCAAGCAGGCGGTCCTGACCGGCGAACACATCAGGAAGCAGGACATCGTCATCACCACGGCCCTGATCCCGGGCCGCGCGGCGCCGGTGCTGGTCACCGCCGAACAGGTGGGCACGATGAAGCCCGGCTCGGTCCTGATCGATCTGGCCGTCGAGGCTGGCGGCAATGTCGAGGGCGCCAGGGTCGGCGAAACCGTGGTCACCCCCAACGGCGTGTCCATCGTCGGTATCGCCAACCTGCCGGGGCGTATCGCCTCGGACGCCTCCAGCCTGTACGCCAAGAACCTGCTGGCCTTCGTCGGCCTGTTCCTCAAGGACGGCGCGGTCGGCCTCGACCTCGAAGACGAAATCCTCCAGGCGGCCGTGGTCACCAACGGCGGCGCCGTTGTGCACGAGGGCGTGCGGGGATGAGCCCGTTCCTGAAGGGGTTCCTGCGGCTCATAGCTGGCATCGTTCTGTTCGCCGGCCCCCTGCTGGCGGTCCTGATGATCATTGCAGGCGCAACGGGCGCAATGGGCTTTTCAGATCGTCTCGCTCAGGCCGGCGTCGGGATTACCTTGGGTCTGTATGTCTTGTTCTGGAGTTTGCTGATCGGCGCCGTGCTGCGCCTTCTGCTCAGCATCGATGATCGCCTCGAAAGGCTCGAAGGAAAATCTTGATGGAACACGTCGATCCCACCGTATTCCGACTGGCCATCTTCGTGCTGGCGATCTTCGTCGGCTATTATGTGGTCTGGTCGGTGACCCCGGCCCTGCACACGCCGCTGATGGCCGTGACCAACGCCATTTCCAGCGTCATCGTCGTCGGCGGCCTGATCGCGGCGGCGGCGACCGCGGGTGACACCGGGGCCACGCCCTGGATCGCCAAGGGCGCCGGCGTCGCGGCCGTGACCCTGGCCAGCGTCAACATCTTCGGCGGCTTCATGGTCACCCGACGCATGCTGGCCATGTACAAGAAGAAGGAAAAACCCAAGCCCGTTGAGGCGAAGGCGGCCTGATGAACGCCACCTGGATCCTGACGGCCCTGATCCCGCTCAGTCTGATGCTGGTCGTCGGCCTGATCGTGCTCAGCGGCTCCCTGTCGCCGGCGCGGCGCCGCCTGCTGGAGCGCGCCCTGCTTCTGGTCGTCATACCGGCCGCCGGCCTGCTGTGGGTATGGCGGGGCGTGCAGGCCTTCGCAGACGGGGAATGGGTCTGGGTCTTCGGCAGCATCGCCCTGATCGGCATCACCGCCCTGACCGGGTTGCGCCTGTGGCGGCGCCCCGTCCGCGCTGACGGGACGCGCACCTGACATGACCCTGTCGCCCGCACATCTGGCCAATCTGGTCTCGTGGATCGCCACGGGGCTGGGGCTGGGCCTGTGGGCGTGGAGCTTCTTTCGTGAAGCCAACGCCATCCGCAAGCTGCGTTTTCTGGACTGCGGCGTGGTGCTGATCTTCTCGGCCGTTCTGGTGCGCGTCGTGGCCCAGGAGCGGCCGATGAACGCCGTCGACTGGACCCTGGTTTTCCTGTCGCCCCTCTTCATCGTCGCCGCGCTGTGGCGGCTGGCGCGGACGGCCTGCCCGGGGGACTACGAGTGACGACCGGTCAAACAACAAGACAAACAAGAGACTTCGGGGGAATGCGATGAACGCATCCATAGCGGCGCTGGCCTATCTGGTCGCAGGCGTTCTTTTCATTCTCAGCCTGCGCGGCCTCTCCAGCCCGGAGACCAGCCGTCAGGGCAATACGATGGGCATGATCGGGATGGCCATCGCCGTCGCCGTGACCCTGCTCACCCTCGGCTTCACCGGGGCGCTGGACCCGATCACCCTGGCTCTGCTGGCCGGGGGCGTGATCGTGGGCGGCGGCGGCGGGGCCCTGATCGCGGGCAAGGTCAAGATGACCGACATGCCCCAGCTGGTCGCGGCCTTCCACAGTCTCGTCGGCATGGCCGCCTGTCTGGTGGCCGTCGGCGCCGTCTATGCGCCAGAGGCCTTTGGCATCTCGGACGGTCTGGGCGGGATCAAGGTCCAGTCGATCATCGAACTCAGCCTCGGCGTCGCCATCGGGGCCATCACCTTCACCGGCTCGGTCATCGCCTTCGCCAAGCTGAACGGCAACATGTCCGGCGCCCCGATCATCCTGCCCGCCCGGCACCTGATCAACATCTCCCTGGCGCTGGTTCTGGTCCTGCTGATCGGGATCATGGTCGGCTCGGGCGGCACGACGACCTGGGCCTTCTGGGGCATTTTCGCTATCAGCCTGGTGCTGGGCGCGACCCTGATCATCCCCATCGGCGGCGCCGACATGCCCGTCGTGGTCTCGATGCTGAACTCCTACTCGGGCTGGGCCGCCGCGGCGCTCGGCTTCACGCTCGAGAACATCGCCCTGATCATCACCGGCGCCCTGGTCGGCTCCTCGGGCGCGATCCTGTCCTACATCATGTGCAAGGGCATGAATCGCAGCTTCATCTCGGTCATCCTGGGCGGCTTCGGTGGCGACAGCGGTCCGGCCGGCGAGGCCCGCGTCGAGACCCGTCCGGTCAAGCAGGGCTCGGCCGACGACGCCGCCTTCATCATGAAGAACGCCTCCAAGGTCATCATCGTCCCCGGATACGGCATGGCCGTCGCCCAGGCCCAGCATGCGCTGCGCGAAATGGCCGACAAGCTCAAGGAAGAGGGCGTCGAGGTGAAATACGCCATCCACCCCGTCGCGGGCCGGATGCCGGGTCACATGAACGTCCTGCTGGCCGAGGCCAATGTCCCCTATGACGAGGTGTTCGAGCTGGAGGACATCAACGCCGAGTTCGCCACCGCCGACGTCGCCTTCGTCATCGGCGCCAACGACGTCACCAACCCGGCCGCCAAGACCGACCCCAAGTCGGCCATCTACGGCATGCCGATCCTCGACGTCGAAAAGGCCGGCACCGTCCTGTTCATCAAGCGCGGCATGGCGGCGGGCTACGCTGGCGTCGAGAACGAACTCTTCTTCCGCGACAACACCATGATGCTGTTCGCCGACGCCAAGAAGATGGTCGAGGGCATCGTGAAGGCGCTCTAGATCACGCCCCGGGGAGAGACGAGATGATTGCGTTGCGACGCCCCCTCGTCTCTCTCCTCATGGTGACCTGTCTGGCGGCTGCCGCCTGTCAGCGGGCCGATCCCGGCGACGCGCCTGCCCCGGGCAGTCAAACCCATCAGGGCGACGCCGTCCCCGGTTCCTCCGTCCGCGTCGAAATTCCCAAGGTCGAGCGCGAGGGCGTGTGGCAGCCGACCGCGGGCGGAACCCAGATCCCGCTCTGGCCGGACAACGTCCCGCTCGCCAAACCCGACACCGGCGATCATCCCGAGGCGACCGGCAACGGGTCGCCGACAGTCGGCGGACGGCCGTGGCACTGGGCAAGCTACGTCACCCGCCCGACCATGACCGTCTATCGGCCCAGGGGTCACAACACGGGCGCCGCCATGCTGGTCCTGCCCGGAGGTGGCTTTGCCGCTGTGGCGACCGACCTTGAAGGCACGGAGGTCTGCGACTGGGTCGTCCGACAGGGCATGACCTGCGTCATGGTCAAATACCGCACGCCCCAGGTCTGGCCGAAAGTGAACGGTCGCCAGCGACGCCCTGACGTCGTCCTGGGTCTGGAAGACGCCCAGCGCGCGATAGGGCTGCTTCGCGAACAGGCGGGCGCCTGGGGCGTCGATCCGCACAAGGTCGGGGTCATCGGCTTCTCCGCCGGCGCCTATCTGGTGACGGCCATGAGCAACACCGGGGCCCGCACCCGGCCGGTGACGGATGCGGCGGATCGCCAGTCCCTGCGGCCGGACTTCGCCATTGTCGCCTATACCGCGCGGGTCCTGGACGACAGCAAGGGCCGCAACGCCCTCGAACTCCAGCCCTGGGTGAAGATCAGCCCGAACGCGCCGCCGACTCTCATCCTCCACGCCATGGACGATCCCGTCGATGACGTTCGTCAGGCCATGGCCTATGCGCTGGCGCTGAACGACGCCGGCGTGCCGGTCGACATGCGCCTCTATGCGAAGGGCGGCCACGCCTTCGGCCTGCGACCGACCACCGATCCGATCACGCGCGAATGGCCGGGACAGGTCGAGCAGTGGCTGCGGTCGCTCGGCGTCCTGTGACAACTCCCGGTCGCGCCGACGTGAAATACGGCTAAGGTCGGCGCGGGATGACTCGTACAGGGATGATTTGAGTGGCCTCGACCCGTGGTTCGCCACAACGATCGCAGTGGTGGCTGCGCGCCGGGGCGATCCTGCTTGGCGTCGTCGTAGTCGCCTATGCCGTCGTCGTTGGCGCGGTCTTCTTCAGCCAGAGGGAGATGCTCTATCCGATCATTCACGGCAGCCCGACGCCCGACGCCGACGGCCCGCCAATCCGCGTCGTCCATATCGACACCCCTGATCATGAGCGGCTGGTCGCCTGGTCTCTGGCGCCGAAGCCGGGGCGGCCGACGATCCTCTTCATGGGCGGTCAGGGCGGCGGGCTGTCGTTCCAGTCGGGGCGCTGGCGGCGCATGGCGGACGAGGGCGTCGGCTTCCTTGCCCTCGGATATCGCGGCCATGACGGCTCTACCGGCAAGCCCTCGGAGAAAGGGCTGCACACCGACGCCCGCGCGGCCTACGACTGGCTGGCTCGAACGACGCCGACGAAAGACATCGTCCTGCACGGCTTCTCTCTGGGCACCGGCGTGGCCACGCGGCTGGCGATCGAACGCCCGGCCCGCGCCCTCATCCTCGAGGCGCCCTATACCTCCACCGCCGACATCGCGGCCAAGGCTTACCCGTTCCTGCCGGTGCGCTGGCTGATGCTGGACCAGTACCGGTCGCGTGACATCATCGACCGCGTCACCATCCCCCTGCTGATCGTCCACGGAAGCGCCGACGAGGTCATTCCCTTCGAACAGGGGCGCACCCTCTATGACTTGGCCCACACGCCCCGGTGGCTGGTGAAGATGATCGGCTCCAACCACGCCACCCTGACCCGCGACGGCCTCTATGACCAGATCTGGACCTTCCTCAACCTGCCCCTCTCCGCCTCGACGGCGGAGACCGGGCACAGGGCGGCTGTCGAGGTAACGAGCGCGCCATGATCTCTACGCGATGGAACACTGGCGGTGGTTCTCTGGAGGCTGAAAGGCGAGCCCTGCTCGGACCGATGGTTTCGGCGATCGCGGTGGTCGTTGTCCTTCAGTTCACCCCCTTCTCCCGCCTCTTCGCGGCGCCGTGGGCGATGGGCCGGACTGACGTGCTGGGCTGGTGGCCTGTTGACGGGTTGTGGCACTGGATCGGCGTCGGAGCCCTCTGTTTCGCCGTCCTCGCCCCCGTCTGGTGCTACTCGGTCGGCAAGTCGAACCGGACCATACTGTGGGTCGGCGCGGTCACCCTCGCCATCGCCGCTTCCCTCCTGTTCTGGGGCGGCCGTTCACGGATAGAGGTCCGCGCCAACGACATCCGGATCACCTCTGACCGCTGGGGCGAGGCCGACGTCCTCTACCGCGTCGACAACGCCGCCGGCATGACGGCCTCCTGCGAGACAGGCAGCAAGGGCAGAATCTATCCGTCGCTCTGGGTCTGGTTCCATGACGGACGAGAGCTCGAGCTTGAACGCCTGACCTCCAGAGCCGCCAATCCGGGCTCGACCCGCGCCGGCCTCGACTTCGCCGAGCGGCTCGACATCTTCCTGGTCCACCACGGCAATCGCCGCTCGGGGCGGATCGAGGACCGCTGCGTCCGGAGGATGGAGGATCGGCTGGGCCCTGCAGACGCACCCCGCATCGGCGCCCTGTTCAGCCCGGAAATGGTCGAGCTGCGACCGGCTCCCGCGCCGGGGGCCACAGACGCCTTGGTCATCGACATGACGCCGCGCTGAGCGTTTGGCCGCGACTCGGCTATTCACACCCCATGCTCACCGCCGCCGAAGTCATCGCCATGCTCGAACTCCAGCCCCATCCGGAGGGCGGGCATTATCGTGAGACCTTCCGCGATCCGCGCGAGGTCGACGGGCGTTCGGTGGGAACGGCGATCTACTACCTTCTGGCCGAGGGCGAGCAGTCGCACTGGCATTCGGTCGACGCGGCCGAGCTGTGGCATTTCTACGAGGGCGCGCCGCTGGCGCTGGAGATCGCCTCGGGGGGAACCCGGCGGCTGGTGAAACTGGGCAATGACCTGAAGGCCGGCGAACAGCCGCAGGCCGTGGTCCCGACCGGCGCCTGGCAGGCGGCCAAGTCGCTGGGCGCCTGGACCCTGGTCGGCTGCACCGTGGCGCCCGGCTTCGAGTTCGAGGGGTTCGAGATGGCCCCATCCGGGTGGCAGCCGGGCTGAACACGCACACGCGCCACCGTGCGGACACAGTCGAATCGCCCTCCTGATACGGCCGCGCCGGAGCTCGCCTGATGTCCCTCGAAGACGCCCTGAACCGCAGGCCCCTGGCGTTGATCACGGGGGCGTCGTCGGGGATCGGCGAGGCCTTCGCGTGCGCCCTGGCCGAGCGTGATCATGACGTCGTCCTCGTCGCCCGGCGCGCTGACCGGCTGCAGGATCTGGCGGCGAAGATCACCCGCGACCATGCGGTCGAGGCCCATGTCCTGCCGATGGACCTGTCGGAGCTCGGCGCCTGTGACCGGGTGCTGGAGGCGGTCCACGCCATGGGCCTCCACGTCGATGTGCTGATCAACAACGCCGGCTATTCCATCCCCCAGAGCTTCGCCGCCGTGCCCTGGAAGGCCCAGCAGGACTTCCTGATGACCCTGGTCGTCAACGCCTGCGGTCTGGCCCACGGCGTCATCCCCGGCATGGTCGCGCGCGGCGGCGGGCGGATCATCGCCACGGCCTCTCTGGCGGGTTTCGCCCCCGGCGTGGCGGGCCACACCCTCTATCCCGGGGCCAAGAGCCTGATGATGAGCTTCTGTCAGGCGCTGGACGCCGAGTATCGCGACAAGGGGATCTGCGTCACGGCGGTCAGCCCGGGCTTCGTCTCCACCGGGTTCGCCGCGGCCAACGGCACCGACGTGGTCATGGCCGAGGCTCCGCGCCGGCTGTTCCTCACGCCCGAACAGGTGGTCGAGGCGGCGCTCAAGGCCAATGACCGGCGCAGGGTCATCGTCGTGCCCGGCTGGTACAATGCCCTGGCCGCCGCCCTGATGCGCGCCCTGCCGCAGGGTCTCGTGCGTTGGGCCCTGATGAAGGGCTCGGCGAAGTATCATCTGGCCTCGGACTGAGCGTGCACGCATGACCTCCCGCTTCGACGTCGTCATCATCGGTTCGGGCGCGGGCGGCGCGACCCTGGCCCAGAGACTGGCCCCGACCGGCAAGTCCATTCTGATCCTCGAACGTGGCGAGCACCTGCCGCGTGAGGCCGAGAACTGGAGCCCCAAGGCGGTCTTCATCGAGCGTCGCTACCGCACGAAGGACCACTGGTACGACAGGAATGGCCACCCGTTCATCCCCAACACCCACTATTGGGTCGGGGGCAACACCACCTTCTACGGCGCCGCCCTGATGCGGATGCGCAAGCGGGACTTCGAGACGGTCCAGCACGCGGGCGGGATCTCCCCGGCCTGGCCGATCACCCTCGACGACCTCGCCCCGTACTACGCCGAGGCCGAGACCCTGTGGCAGGTCCATGGCCATCGCGGCGACGATCCGACCGAGGTCGGGAATGAACCGCCCTACGCGTATCCGGCGGTGCACCACGACCCCGGCGTGGCGGCGCTGAAGGGCCATTGGGAGATGCAGGGGTGGAGGCCCTTCTCCTTACCCTTGGGGGTCAAGCTGGATCAGGCCCATCCGGTCACCTCGACCTGTATCAAATGCAAGACTTGCGGCGGCTATCCCTGCCTGTTGCGCGCCAAATGCGATGCCCGGACCCTGGCCATCGAGCCGATCATGGGCCTGCCCAATGTCACCCTGCTGACCGGCCGCAAGGTGCTGCGGCTGGAGACCGACGCCACGGGCCGGACCGTCACCGAGATCGTCTGCGAAACGGCCGAGGGCGAAGAGCGCTGGAGCGGCGACATCGTGGCCCTGGCGGCGGGCGCGGCGCCGACGGCGGTGATCCTGCTGTCCTCCGCCAACGCGGCCCATCCGAAGGGTCTGGCCAACGGCTCGGATCAGGTCGGGCGGAACTATATGTTCCATAACTCGACAGCCATGGTCTCCCTGACGGCAGCGCACCAGACGGTGACCTTCCCCAAGACGCTCGCGGTCAATGACTTCTATTTCGGCGATCCGGCCGGCGGCTACGACTTCCCCATGGGCCATATCCAACTGCTGGAATACATGTCCGGCCAGACGCTGGAGGGTCAGATCGAAGACTGGCTGCCCCCGGCCCTGATCCCCGACGCCCTGTCCGGCGCGGCGGCCGAGCGGATGCTGTCGATGCTGGTCATCTCCGAGGACCTGCCCATGCCTGACAACCGGGTGACGGTCGGATCCGACGGCCGGGTGAACCTCAACTACACCTTCGGCAACCTCGAGGGGCACGACCGGTTGGTGAAGACCCTGAAGGCCTCGCTCGATGGGTTCGTCGACCACGCCCACCCCATCTCCCAGCATCACTTCCAGTTCGATTCCCTGCTGCCGCTCTATGGAACCGCGCATCAGTGCGGCACGACCCGGTTCGGGACCGACCCTGCGACATCGGTGCTGGATGTGAACTGCAAGGCTCACGAGCTCGACAACCTCTATGTCGTCGACACCAGTTTCTTCTGTTCCGCCAACGCCATAAACCCGACCCTGACCGTGGTCGCCAATGCGCTGAGGATCGGCGACCATCTGATCGAACGGCTGGGTGCGAGCGCCTCAACCACCGGCTGATCCGCGCCCTCTATCGCCCTGCCGGGGAACCCGTTATCACGCGTCTGTGAAAACGGCAGGCGTACATCGGTTCGAGGCTCTGGATTCCCTGCGGGGAGTCTGCGCCATCCTCGTGCTCATGTTCCACATGCCGGTCGCCAGCCACTGGCGCGACTGGCCGCTGATCCAGCACGGCTACTTGTTCGTCGACTATTTCTTCGTCCTGTCGGGCTTCGTCATCGCCCACGCCTATGCCGAGCGGCTGAAGAGCCCGCGCGACGCGGGCCGGTTCATGGTGCGCCGTTTGGGCCGGGTCTGGCCCCTGCATGTCCTGATCCTGGCCTGTTTCGTCGGGCTGGAGCTGTGCAGGGTCTGGTTCCATTTCGACGCCGCCACGCCGTTCACGCGCGACCGGTCGGTCGAGGCGATCTGGACCAATCTGCTGCTGATCCAGGCCTGGCATATCCACCCCTACCTGACATGGAACGGCCCCTCGTGGACGCTCAGCGCCGAGGTCGCCTGCTATCTGATCTTCGCGGTTCTGGTGCTGATCGCGCCGAAGCGGTTCCGCTGGCTCGGGGCCGTTCTGGCCGTCATCGGCGGCCTCATGGTGGTCGAGTTCGCCAGGCGCTGGATGAACACCACCTATGACTTCGCCGTGCCGCGCGCGGTCTATGGCTTCTTCCTCGGCTGCCTGTTGCAGGGCCTCTGGACGCGGATCCCGCGCCTGAAGTCGGGCGCCGCCACGGTGCTGGAAGTCGTGACCGTCGCCCTGTGCTGCCTCTTCATCGCCTGGGCCGAGGGACCGGTGACGGTCGCGGTGACCCTGGTCTTCATCGGCGTGGTCTGGGTCTTCGCGGGTGAGGACGGTGCGGTGTCGCGCCTGCTGGACCACCCGGCCCTGGTCACCCTCGGCCGCTGGTCGTTCGCCATCTACATGGTCCATATGTTCGTGCTGACGGTGATGCTGATCATCGCGCGCAAGCTGCACTGGCTGCCTAACGGACGCCGCATCGACTTCGGCTCGGTCTGGCTGAATGACCTGTTCGCCATCGCCATCTTCGCCCTGATCGTCGGTCTGGCGGTCATCGCCCACAACGCCGTCGAACGCCCGGCCCAGCGACTGATTGACCGCTGGACCAAGCCGAAGCCTGTCGCGGCCTGAACCGTGTTATCGTCCCCGCGAAGGGGAGCGATCATGGCCGCCGAAGCGAAGACCAAACCCACCGACATCAGCGTCGCCGACTTCATCGCCACCGTGCCCGATCCAGTGCGCCGCGCCGATGCTGAAGCGGTCGCCGCCCTGTTCGCCGAGGTCACGGGCCAGCCGGCGACCCTGTGGGGTCCGTCCATCGTCGGCTTCGGGGCGTACCACTACGTCTACGACAGCGGCCGACAGGGCGACGCCCCGGCCATCGCCTTCTCGCCGAGGAAGCCGCATCTGGTCCTCTATCTGCACGCCGGAGAGGCCCGCGACGCCCTGTTGCCGCGTCTGGGCAAGCACAAGACCGAGGGCGGCTGCATCTATGTGAAGCGGCTGGCGGACGTGGATATCGACGTCCTGCGCGAACTGGCCGCCGTCTCGTACAAGGCCATCAAGGCGAAGTACCCCGACTGAGCTTCCCAACGGCGCAGCTTTCGGTTCAGATGGGTCGGGGAGACAACCATGACCATCAGCCACGACGATCACGCCGCCTCCGGCCGTTCCGGACTGGCGCGCGAGGGCGACCGGCGCGCGACCGCCGCGGTGCGCCTTGCCATCGGCCTGATCCAGGGCGTGGCCCTGTGGTGGCTGACGCGATCCTGGCCCGGTGCGTTCCGCCCGGCCTGGCCGGCGACCGATCCCTGGCTGTTCGGCTGCCTGTTCCTCGTCTTCGCCTTCCTGCCCGTGGTGCTGCTGGCGGGCGTCGGGCGGCTGAGGCCCGTCACCCTGATCGTCTGGGGCGGGATCGCCGGGGCGGTCATGGCGGCCCTGGCCTTCCATGACATCGACCGTCAGGGGGTGACGCTGGACGACACCGTCCTGTCGCCGGTCTTCGTGGCCTTCACGGCCGTGGCCCTGTTCATCACCCACCATCTGATCGTGCCCGCCGACCGGGAGCGCAGGCTCGTCGCCCCCTACCCCGCCTATTTCGACGCAGCCTGGATGGCCGGGGTCCAGCTGGCCCTGTCGATCGGCTTCGCGGGCGCCTTCTGGATCCTGCTGTTCCTCGGCGCGGCCCTGTTCAAGGTGATCGGCCTGAGCTTCCTCGGCGACCTGATCGGCAAGAGCTGGTTCGCCTTTCCGATGACCGGCCTCGCCTTCGCCACGGCGGTTCAACTGACCGACGTCCGCGACGGCCTGATCCGCGGCGTGCGGGCCGTGGCCCTGATGCTGCTGTCCTGGTTGCTGCTGGTGATGACGGTTCTGGCGGCGGGTTTCCTCGCCGCCCTGCCCTTCACGGGTCTCAAGGGCCTTTGGGACACCGGCAGCGCGACCGCCCTGCTTCTGGCCTCGGCCGCCGCCCTGATCATCCTGATCAACACCGCCTATCAGGACGGCCGTCCCGACAACCGGCCGCCCCTGGTGCTGCGCATCGCGGTCCAGGTGGCCTCCATCCTGCTGACGCCCCTGATCGGGCTGGCCGTCTGGGGCCTGATGCTGCGGATCGGCCAGTACGGCCTGACGCCCGACCGGATCATCGCCGCCGCCTGCGCCCTCGTCGGCGCCGTCTATGCGGCGGGATACGGCCTCGCCGCCGTCGTGCCTCTCGTCCGCAAGGGCTCCGGCTGGATGAAGGCGCTGGAGGCGACCAATCTGGCCGCGGGCGTCCTGGCCGTCGCCGTCATCCTCGCCCTGTTCAGCCCGCTGGCCGACCCTGCCCGGCTGTCGGTCGCCGATCAGGTCAAGCGGCTGGAGGCGGGCAAGGTCGCGCCGGCCAAGTTCGACTTCCGGTTCCTGCGTTTCGAAAGCGGCAAGGAGGGCGAAAAGGCGCTGGTCAGGCTGACACGGTCTACCGATCAGCAGATCGCGGGCCGCGCCCTCGAGATACAGGGATCGAATGATCGCTTCGTCGAGGCGGAGCGCGTGGAGTCCTTCCACATGAGGATCGAGATGCTCCCGGCCGGAACCGCCCTGCCTTCCAACTTTGATGCCGCTGTCAGGCAGAGCGACCTGTTGGGGGAGTGCAGATACGAGGACAACTGCGTCGGGCGGTTCACGGATGTCGATGGCGATGGCCAGCCCGAGATCCTGATCGCTCGCCAATACGCGATCACCGTCTTCGCGCTCGGCAAGGACCGCGCATGGACCGATCAAGGCGCGTACCAGATCCTGAGCTGTACTGCGGAGGGGCAAAGGCCAGACGGCCGTGAGATCGTGAGACGCGGCGCATTCGAGCCCGCAAAGCCCCGGTGGCCCAGTCTGAAGGGCGCTGGCGGCCGGGACTGGCGGTTCACCGAACGCCAAAGCTGCCAGCCCACTCTCGGTGCCCTTGAAGCCTCCGTACCTGCTGATCCGCCGCCCGCCCGTTAACCTCCCGCACACCACGCCCACCAACCCGATCTTCACCGCATCGGGCGTAGAAACGTCCCGAAACGGGTCAGTCGCGCTTCAAGACGCGGCGGCCTTCACGGTGATGACGAAGGTGTGCTCCCCATGGCCAAGACCGTTCTGGTGGTCGACGACGATCCGACCCAGCGCCGCCTCGTTCAGGCGGTTCTGGATCGCGAAGGCTATGCCGTCGTCCATGCCGAGAACGGCGGCGAGGCGATCGATCGCCTGACCAAGGGCGGCGGCGCGGATGTCGTGCTGCTCGACATGGTCATGCCCGGCATGAGCGGCATGGAGGCTCTGGCCGAGATTCGCACCGCCGGCGTCACCACCCCGGTCATCGTCCTGACGGCCAACGGCGGCATCGACACCGTGGTCAAGGCCATGCAGGCCGGCGCCCAGGACTTCTTCATCAAGCCCGCCAGCCCGGAACGCATCCTGGTCGGCATCCGCAACGCCCTGCAGATGACCCAGCTGACCCGCGAGGTCGGCCGTCTGAAGAAGCACGTCGCGGGTCGCACCTCGTTCGACGATCTGGTCGGCGACAGCCCGCCGATGCGTCTGGTCAAGGCCTTCGGGGCCCGCGCGGCCAAGTCGTCCATCCCGGTCCTGATCACCGGTGAGAGCGGCGTGGGTAAAGAGGTCATCGCCCGCGCCCTGCACGGCGCCTCGGATCGGTCCGGCAAGCCCTTCGTCGCGGTCAACTGCGGCGCCCTGCCCGCCAACCTGGTCGAGTCGATCCTGTTCGGGCACGAGAAGGGGGCCTTCACCGGCGCCCACGACAAGCACCTCGGCAAGTTCCAGGAGGCCTCGGGCGGCACCCTGTTCCTCGACGAGATCGGCGAACTGCCGCTGGACATGCAGGTCAAGCTGCTGCGCGCCCTGCAGGAGGGCGAGGTCGACCCGGTCGGCGCCAAGCGCTCGGTCAAGGTCGACGTCCGCATCGTCTCGGCGACCAATCGCGACCCGGCCCAGCAGGTCAAGGAAGGCGCCTTCCGCGAGGACCTCTACTACCGCCTGAACGTCTTCCCTATCGAGGCCCCGGCCCTGCGCGAACGCCGCGAGGACATCCCGGCCCTGGTCGACCACTTCATCGGTCGCTTCAACGCCGAAGAGGGCAAGCGCGTCGCCGGCGCCTCGGCCGAAACCATGGCCCTGCTGTCGGCTTTCGACTGGCCCGGCAACGTCCGCCAGCTGGAGAACAGCGTCTATCGCGCCCTCGTCCTGGCCGACGCCCCCTATCTGCAGCCGCACGACTTCCCGGCCATCTCGGGCGTCGCCATGCCGCTGGCCCAGGCCGAAGGTGGCCTCGCGCCCGCCGAAGCCTCGCATCCGTCGGCAGGCGGCCTGTCAGTCGATCTGCCGCCCCTGCCCGACCAGCCGATCCGCATCCTCGACGACCGAGGCCATCTGCGCACGCTGGAGGACATCGAGCGCGACCTGATCCAGCACGCCATCGAGGTCTATGCCGGCCATATGTCCGAGATCGCCCGTCGCCTCGGCATCGGCCGCTCGACCCTGTACCGCAAGGTCCGCGAACAGGGGCTGGAAGGCGCCCTGAAGGAAGCGATCTGAGGAACCCGCCCCGGATGCTGACGTTTCGGGGCAACATTTCACGGCTTTGCCGGAATCTGTCTGAAATTTAACGCATCCGCCCGACGGAGGTCGCGGAAGCGTGCGTTAGAGGCTCATGAAGCGGCGCATGGCCGGGGGTTGAAGGGACGCGCAGTCGTTCCACCGCCGGTCGCAGACGTCGCCACGCCACTGATGATTTCGGAAGACCCTCCATGACGATAGCCGTCGCCATTCTGTCCGCGCTTGCCTCCAGCGCGATCCAGACTGCGCCTGTGCCCACGCCTGCAACGGGCCCGACGGCTCCGCCGCAACAGGATCCGGCCTCCGCGCCGCCCCAGGACGACGACGCCCTGCCGCGTGGCGCTGCCACGGCCGACGCCTATGACCTGGGCACCGTCACCGTCACGGGCGTGAAGCCGCGCGGCAGCGTCGAGGGCGACATCCCGCCGGACGTCACGCTCAGCGCCGAAGAGATCAAGGCCTACGGCGCCAGCAATATCGCCGAACTGCTGCAACGGCTCGAGCCCCTGACCAGCTCCAGCCGCGGTCGTTCGGACTCCGGCCCGGTCCTGCTGCTCAACGGCCGCCGCATCTCCGGCTTCCAGGAGATCCAGGGCATCCCGGTCGAGGCCATCGAGCGCACCGAGATCCTGCCCGAGGAAGTCGCCCTCAACTACGGCTACAGCGCCGACCAGCGGGTGGTGAACTTCGTCCTGAAGCTGCAGTTCCGCCAGGGCACCGCCACCCTGCAGACGCGCGGCCCGACCCAGGGCGGCCGCACCACCACCGAGGTCGACGGCAACTCCTTCACCATCAAGACCGGCGACCGCTGGAACTTCGACATCGAGCAGCAGCACGACACGGCCCTGTTCGAGAGCGAGCGTGACATCACCCGCCCGGTAAATGCCAACACCTATGGCCCGAGCGGCGCAGTCGCGACGCCCGAGGAGCTGTCGGCCTGGCGCACCCTGCAGTCGCGCGGCGACCGGACGACGATCCGCGGCTCGCTGGCCCACGACCTGAACGCCACGACCAAGGCCACGGGCAGCTTCAGCCTGGAGGACTCGTCCACCAGCGGCTACGGCGGCCTGCCGTCGCTGAACCTGACCCTGCCGGCCGGGAACCCCTATTCGACCAGCGCCAGCGATGTGCGGCTGCAGCGCTACCTCGCCGATCCCGGCACGATGCTGCGCAACAACGACACCCTGACCGGCAAGGCCGCCCTGCTTGTGGACGGCTATCTGAAGGAGTGGCGCTACACCGTCACCGCCACCTACGACCGCACCGAGACCGACACCACGACCGGCCGCGGCTATGAAGTCCTGCCGGTCCAGGACCAGCTCGACGCCGACAATCCGGCGGTCAACCCGTTCGGGGTCATTCCACCTGCCCTCCTGCGCCCGGCTTCCGACACGGCCCATTCGGTCTCGAGCGGCGGCAACCTGGAATCGACGCTGAACGGCACCGTGTGGGAGGGCCCGGCGGGCAATCTGCGCTCGACCGTCAAGTTCGGCCTGGACACCCGGACGCTCGACTCCGAGTCGGACCGCACCGTCGTCGGCCACACCGAGAGCTCGCTGCAGCGCGATCGTGTCTATGGCAGCTTCAACATCAACATGCCGCTGACCAGCACCCGCCGGGACTTCCTCTCGAAGGTCGGCGACCTGTCGTTCAACTTCAACGGCGGCTATGACGACCTGTCCGACTTCGGCGGCCTGACCACCCTTGGCGGCGGCCTGAACTGGGCGCCGAACGGCAAGATCGGCTTCGTCGTCAGCTACACCCAGGAACAGGGCGCCCCGACCATCAACCAGGTCAATGACCCGGTCATCAACACCTCGAACGTGGCGGTGTTCGACTTCAAGGCCGGCGCCAACGGCGAGACGGTCAACATTACCCAGATCACCGGCGGCAACCGCAACCTGGGCTCCGACGACCGCTCGGTGGTCAAGCTGGGCTTCAACCTGACCCCGTTCCAGAGCGTCAACTTCAACTTCAGCTCCAACTACACCTGGAGCCGGACCGACGACGCCATCAGCGCCTTCCCGACCATCACCCCGGCCCTGGAAGCGGCCCTGCCCGGCCGGTTCGTGCGCGACGCCGACGGCAACCTGCTGTCGGTCGATGCGCGTCCGCTCAACTACGCCAGGACCGAGCGTCAGGACCTGCGCACGGGCTTCACCTTCTCGCGTCCGTTCGGCAAGCCGAATGCGGCGGCGGGCGGGCCCCGACCCGGCGGCATGATGATGATGGGCGGTCCGCGTCCGTCCGGTGGCGGCGAAGGCGGCGGCGCCGGGGGCCCCGGCGGCGGCGGTGGCGGTCCGCGCATGGGCGGTGGCGGCGGCCGTGGCGGCACCCCGATGCAGCCGGGCCAGGGCGTCTTCAACCTGTCGGTCTATCACACCTACCGCTTCCAGGATGAGATCGTCATCGCCGACGGCCTGCCGGTCATCGACCAGCTGAACGGCGGCGCCACCAGCGGCCGGGGCGGCACGCCCCAGCAGGAGATCCAGGTCCAGGGCGGCGCCTTCCGCAACGGCTTCGGCGCCTTCATCAACGCCAACTGGCGCGAGGCCACCAACGTCGACGGCGGCACCGGGGCGGACCTGAACTTCTCGCACCAGACCACGGTCGGGCTGAACATGTTCGTCGATATGAACCAGCGCCCGGACTGGGTGAAGAAGGCCCCCTGGCTGCTCAAGGGCGCCCGGATCAGCCTGGGCTTCGACAACATCTTCGACACCCGCACGGTGGTCACCACCTCGGCGGGCAGCCTGCCGGTCAACTACCAGCCCGACTACCTCGACCCGACGGGCCGGGTCATCCGGCTGAACTACCGCAAGGTGCTGTTCTAGAAGACGAAGAGGCCGGCAGATCGCTCCGCCGGCCTCTTTCATTCGGACTGGCCTTCGGGGGGCTTCCGGCGGCCCCAACGGCGCCTGGGCTCCTCGCCATTGGCCTTGGCGGTGATCTCCTTGAGCTTCCTGCCCTGCATGGCCGATAGGGCCTGGCCCGGCGCGCCCTTCTCCGGGTCGCCGAAGGCGCGGCCATAGGTCCTGATGCGGTCGGAGACACCCTCGATGAACTCCCCCTCCCAGTCGGACAGGGGAATGCCGGCCTTGTCGGCGGCGCGTTTGGCGCGCTTGAGCGCGTTCAGGGCCTTGCGGCGCGCGGCCTCGCGCTCGACCTCGAAGGGGCTGGGCGCGGGCTTGTCTGTCTTGTTCTTGAAGCCCGAGCCGGGCCTGAGCCCGGTCGAGCGCTTGAGCGACCCCGAAGGGTCTTTCGGACCGCCCGTTATGGGCGTCCGCTTCAGGCTCAGATCTCGCCGAGGGCGGAGAGGTAGAGGTCGAGGATGGCGTCCTCTTCCTGGCGCTTGGCCTTGTCCTGCTTGCGGATGCGGATGACCTTGCGCAGGATCTTGACGTCGTAGCCCTCACCCTTGGCCTCGGCGAAGACCTCCTTCTGGTCGGCCATGATCGCGGCCTTGTCCTCTTCCAGACGCTCGATCCGCTCGATGATCGAACGCAGACGGCCCTGGGCCGCCGAGGTCAGGACGTCCGAGCTGTCAAAGGAAGCGGCGGCGTCGGTCATGGGAGGCACTCCGGAGGAAGGCGGACTTGAAGGAGGCGAGACGCTAACCACGTCGGCGCGGCAGGCTCAACCACGAACACGAAAAAGGCTGCGGACAGATTGCCCACAGCCCTCGATAGCCAAGACATTTCAGAGACTTAGGCGTCCGCGATCACCTCGCGGGCGCCGTAAGCGCCTGCTTAGCCCTGCTTCGCCTTGAAGCGCGGGTCGGTCTTGTTGATCACGAAGACGACGCCCTTGCGGCGAACGACCTTGCAGTCGCGGTGACGGGTCTTGAGCGACTTGAGCGAGCTACGGACCTTCATGGTCGGGCGTCCTGAGGCAAATCAAAAATAAAAGAGCCGCGGGGCGAACCTGCGGCGGAGCGGTGCATGTAGAGATTCGGGAGGCCCAAGTCAACCGGTTCAGGCACGTCGATCACGCTGAATGGCAGATAGGGACGCGCTCAGGGAGGACAAGCGACCGCCGGGACCAGTCGCACGTTTCGGGTCGTCAGGGGAATGTCCCGCTCGTCATCCATGCCCACGACATGAACGTGCCCGCCGAAAGTCGCCGGCATAATCACGCTGCCACCTGTGTCCCGAACGTCATCGTGCTGAACCGGGCCGTAGAGGGTCAGCAACACCAGCGACCGGAAGCCCTCGGGACTGCGCTCGCGGGGCCAGCTGACCCCGTTGCTGCCCTCACCTTCCAGCACGCCCGCCGAGGTGACGCCACTCCCGGCCTTGATCATCCAGCCATAAGGCAGGTGGCAAACCGCGTTGATCTTCACGCCCCAGGTCGCGAAGGCGAAGGTCTGGATGGCATCGTCTTTCCTCAGCGGGAAGTCGACAATCGAGGCGAGATAGGTTCGCCCTTCATCCTTGGGCGTCGATGCAGTCGATTGATCGGCCGGGGCCGAGCAGGCGGCCAACAGCAACAGGGACGAGGACGCCAAAGCTTTCATCGGCCGACCTTCAGGCCGCAACCCAGGCCATACAAGGGATCACGATGAATGTGAGAGTTCCGCGCTCAAGCAGCGAGCCGCCGCGCGGCGAGCGATAGCGCCAAAAGGATGGAGGCCTGGCCTCCGAGTTGAACGGAGGGTCTATGGGCTTTCGGGCCCATCGCGTAGCCCCTCCGCCACCAGGCCGCATCAGGGTCGATGGACAGAATGTCGCACCCGGTTTGAGATTTCGGAAACGAACGCGGTGAACGGCCTGTTCACCCTGTTGAGGCAGAGTGACGCTGAACTGCAACGCTCGCCGGTCTCGCGCGCTTGTGATTGCCTGAACGTCGTCCGGAGCCCTAGCCTGTCCCCCATGCGCCTTTCCGCCCGCCTCCTGCTGATCCTGTCCGTCGCAGCCTGCGCCCCCATGCTGCCGCCGCCGGAGACCGTGCTGCCGCCGGCGAAGCCGGAGCCCCAGCCGCAGCCTCAGATCCAGCCGCCCCGGCCCGGGCCGCAGCCGACCCAGCCGGTCTATGACCAGCCGGGCTTCGAGGGCTGGAAGCAGGGCTTCCTGAACAGGATGGGCGGCGCCCGCCGCGCGGAATACGAGCAGCAACTGGCCGGTCTGACGCCCGATCAGGAGGTCATCCGTCTGGACGGCAACCAGCCCGAGTTCAGCCGCCCCGCCGGCGCCTATGTCGCCAACGCCGTTTCGGCGTCGCGGGTCGCCGAGGCCCGCCGCAAGGTCGATATCGTGCCGTGGAGCGTGACCCAGCGCTTCGGCGTGCCGGCCGAGATCCTGGTTTCGATCTGGGCCCAGGAATCGAGCTTCGGCCAGGTCCAGGGCAACAAGGACGTGATCCGTTCGCTGGCCACCCTCGCCTATGAAGGCCGCCGCCGCGACTGGGCCGAAGGCCAGTTGCGCGACGCCCTGAACATCGTCATCGACGGCCGCCGCACCCGCGCGGGCCTGACCGGCAGCTGGGCCGGGGCCATGGGCCAGACCCAGTTCATGCCCGACAACTATCTGCGTCTGGGCGTCGACCAGAACGACGACGGCAAGGTCGACATCTGGGGCTCGGACGTCGACGCCCTCGCCTCCGCCGCCAATCTGCTGGCCCAGGCCGGGTGGAAGCGCGGTCAGGCCTGGGGCTATGAGGTCGTGATCCCACAGGGCTTCGACTACAGCCTCGCCGACGGCCCGTCGCGGCCGTGGAGCTTCTGGCGCCAGCAGGGCGTGACCCTGGCGCGCGGCGGCGCGATGACCGACGCCGAGGCCGCCGAGAACGCCACCCTGCTGCTGCCCCAGGGCGCGCGCGGCCCGGCCTTCATCGGCCTGCCCAACCACTTCGTGATCCGCCGCTACAACAACTCGGTCTCCTACGCCCTGGCCATCGGCCTGACGGCGGACGGGGTGGCGGGCAAGCCGGGCCTCGTGGCCAGCTGGCCGACGGACGCTCCGATGTCGCGCGACCAGCGGGTCGGCGCCCAGGCGGCCCTGACGCGGATGGGCTATGACACCGGCGGCGTCGACGGGGTGGTGGGGGCCAACACCCGCGCGGCCCTGAAGCGCTGGCAGGCCGCCAACGGCCGCATCGCCGACGGCTATCTGACCGCCGATCTAGCGAACGAGCTGATGAGCCGCTGACCGGGCGTTTTGCACTCGAAAAAGAGTGGGTGCAAAAAGTGCAATCGGTGAGACCGCAGATCAGGAACGGCTGACAGACTGCTGAAACTTCGTCGTATTTTCTGACGCCGTTCGCTGCACTCGGCTTGCATTCGCGTACAGGCGGCTTTCTGCGGCGGTTGGCGATGTCAAAGACCGGACGGGCAGTCTAACCCCGCCGGAAAGTCTGCTGGGCCGAATGGGGTGGGTCAGGCGCAAGCCGCTGACTTCGTTGGCGGCGGCTCCGGCGTCTATGCGAACTCGGGCTGCTGCGCAGGCTTCGTCAGGGCGTAGACGCAGCTGGGCCCCGCCGCCTCTGCGAGCTGGGGGCGGGCCTCCCAGTTGGCCAGAGTGGCTTCGTAGCTGAGCCCCGCCTTCTGCAGGACCGCGGCGGAGGCTGCGTTGTCCGGGTGGCAGGTGGCCCAGACGCGATGGATCTGTGGCTGGGCGATGGCCCAGGTGACGATGGCGGAAGCGGCCTCGGAAGCCACGCCCCTGCCCCACGCGGCTTCGTTGAGGATATAGCCGAAGTCGGCCTTGGGCGGGCTCAGCCGCAACTCGATGACGCCGGTGAACGCGCCGGTCGCCCGCTCCACGATCGCCCAGGGGAAGGCCGCGCCGGAGACCCGGGCCTCCTCGCAGCGCACGGCGAAGGCGAGGCTCTCGGCCAGTTCCCGATGGCGCACGAAGGGCATGAACCGCGTCGGCGCGGCCTGGCCCGCATAGGCGAAGACATCCGCTGCGTCGGCCCGGGTCACGGGACGCAGCGTCAGGCGGTCGGTCTGGAAGGTGTCGGGGGCGCGCATCGGGCGATGATGCGGACGGCGCCCTGACCGCGCAATGGGTGGCAGGGCTGACCGGCCCGGCAGGTTGACTGGTGTTAATCGCCGGGCCGGTCATGGGATGTCTGTCAGGGAACACCCCAACGCTCTTTTGCCACCACTCCGGGAAACCGGCACCGGGATTCACGGCGATCTTACAACGTTTTACAATTGGCTTCGCACGGCAGCGCTAGAGGGAGGCATGCTGATTTCCCTGCCCAAGGACGCGGCCGAACGCCGCCGGGCCCTCGACTGGCTGAACGCCGAGGGCATCCATCATCTGCGGCTGTTCCAGGCGGTTCAGATCGCCGACCGGGAACAGGCGCTGCGGTTCCGGCAGTTCGTCGAGACGCGCGAACGGCTGGGCGCCTGAGGCTGGATTACTCCGGGCGGGCTGGCCATGATGGACCTTCGATCAGAAGGCTGACGCGATGTGGTGGTCCATTCAGGGGTGGTGGGAATTCCACCGGACGGCGGTGATCGGGCTGCTGGTCTCCATACTGATCGCCGCGATGATCGGGGGCGCGCTGATCGTGTGGCGAGGTCCGTACGGCCGCACCGAGGCCGTGACAGGCCGGATCACCGGATTCGGGAATTCGGTCGGCCGAAGATCTCATCCGATCGCCTTAGTTCAGGTGGACGGCCGACGCGCGGAAATCCGCCTTGCCGAGACTCCGCGCTGTCGAACGGGCAGCCAGATTTCTCTGGTGCGCAACCACAACCTCATCGGACCGACCTACGATATGGCCCCGGTTCCGGAGCCTTGTCGCCCTTAGCCGCAGCCCTCGACATAACCCAGCGCGGGCATGACGCCGACGTGGATCAGGCTGACCTTGCCGTCCGTGCCGATCTCGAAGCGGACGGCGGGATCGCCGCTCGCGGCATTGGGGGCGGTCAGATATTTGGCGGGGGCGTCCTGGTATTTGTGGGGCTCCTCGCGGAAGCCGCCGAACCAGCTCTTCACGTCCTTCTCGGTCGAGCCGACGCCGACGCCCTCGACCAGCTTCACGTCCGAGCGCTGGCCGACGGTGATGCGCTGGACCTTGCCCTGTTCGACGATGGCGTAGACGCCCGGATAGTCGGGCGAAGACACGGTGCGGCAGGCGTCACCCGTCTGGGCGCCCCGCTCGGCCCAGGTTCCGCCCGCGGGGACGGGCTGGCCGATCTTCAGATCGCCGAGGCCTTCGAGGCCGATGACCTTTGTCGGAGCGGACGGGGTCGCAGCAGGCGCGGGCGTGGGGGCCGTTGCAGGCGCGGTCGCCGCGGGCGGCGCGGGCTCGGAGGTCTTCTCCGGCGCCGGACCACAGGCGGCCAGCAGGGCGATCAGGGAAACGGCGGCGAAGGCGGGCGCGATGCGCGAGCTCGGAGCTTTCATGCCGCCTGAACGGTCAGCGCCCCGCCGCGTTCCCTGCCCTCTCAGCTCGCCGGCTTCAGATACCGGTCGAACCAGCCGACGATGCGGCGCGAGAGGTCCTCGGTGTGTTCGCGCTGGCGGATGCCGTGGCCCTCGTCCTGATAGATGACCAGCGAGGTCGGCGTGCCGTTGGCGACGAGGCCGTGCCAGAACTCCATCGACTGGGGCGCCGGGGTCTCCAGATCGCGCTCGCCGACATAGATGAAGGTCGGGGTGTGGGCGTCCTTGATCGAGCGGATCGGCGACAGGCGGTCATAGACCGAGGGGTCGTCATAGAAAGTCGAGCCGAAGAAGGGGACCATCCACTGGTCGATGCCGTTCTGGCCGTAGTAGCTGCCCCAGTTGGCGATGCCGGCGCCGGCGACGGCGGCGTGGAAGCGCTGGGAGTGGGTGACGGTCCACATGGTCATGAACCCGCCGTAGGAGTGGCCATAGACGCCGAGGCGGGCGTCATCGACCGGCGACTCGGTCTCGATGAAGTCGATGCCCGCGAGGATGTCCTTGAGGTCCCCGCCGCCGAAGTCCTGATAGTTCAGCCGCTCGAAGGCGTCGCCCTGACCGTAGGAGCCGCGCGGATTGGGCAGGAACATGAAGTAGCCGGCCTTGACCAGATCGGCGACCGTGCCGCCGAAGACGAAGTTCGGCAGGGCCGCCGAGGACGGGCCGCCGTGGACCTGGACCACCATCGGATATTTGACGCCGGGGGTCAGGGTGAGCGGCTGCAGCACCCAGCCCTGAACCGTCTGCCCCTCGGACTGGTAGCTGATGCTGTGGGCCGAGACCGTGGGAGCCAGGCCGTCGTTGTCAAGGGTGATCGCGCGCATATGGCCGGGCGTCCCGACCTCGATGCGCGGGGCGCGGTCGAAGGTCTGGGTCACATAGGCCACCGTGCGGGCGCGGGCGTCGAAGGCGGCCTTGCCGTCGCCAGCCGAGATGGAGACCGGGGCGGTGGAGACGTCGGAGACGGTCTTCGCTGCGGGATCGACCATGGCCGTGCCCGTCTCGCCGCCGACGATCAGGGTCGAGGCCAGTTTCGCGCCACGCCAGGCGACGGAGGTGAAGGTGCCGCGATAGCCGGGGGTGACGTCGGTCGGGACACCGCCCTCGAAGGGCACCGTGTAGACGTCGCCGCCGACCGAGCCGAAGTCGCTCATGACGCCGCCGATGAAGGCCACGGTCTTTCCGTCCGGGGACACGCGCGGGATGTTCATCTGGTAGCGCGGGGCCGCGATGATCCGGGGCGCGCCGGTCATCGGGAAGGCCCGCAGGGAGGCGACCCACCAGTTGTTGTCGCCATTGCCCTCGGCGGCGGTGGCGACGAAGCCCTGCCCGTCCGGCGTCCAGTCGTACTCATAGACGAAGGTCCCGTCGGGCGAGACCATGTGCGGTTGACCGCCAGTGAGCGGCACAGTGGCGATGCGCTGGCTGTCGAGCGACAGGCTGCCGATCTCGCCGACCTGACGGGCGCCGGCCTGGGTGGCGCCGGTCTCCTTGGACGGGTTGAGGGTGATCAGCAGGGCGATGGACTGGCCGTCCGGCGACCAGCGCGGGGTGGAGACCAGACCCTGGACCGTGGTCACGGCGCGGGGCAAGCCGGCCTGTGAGACATAGAGGGTCACGCCGTCCGCGCCGTTGGCGAGGAAGGCCAGCTTCGAGCCGTCCGGCGACCAGGTCGGGGCGCTGTAGCGGCAGGCCGCGCACGGGTCGATCGTGCCCGAGACCTTGCCGTCCAGACCGCGCAGGACGATCACGCCGTGGGTCCCGGCCGCGCCCTGGGCCTGGCTGGAATCGACCGAGGCGATCGTCCGGCCGGCGGGATCGAGGGTGACGCCGGAGTAGGAGAACAGGGTCGGCGGGACCGCGCCCGCCTGGGAAGCCAGAAGGGCGGCGGCGGCGAGAGGTGCGAACATGGGGGAACTCCGGCTCCGGATCGGGCGCGGTGTTACAAACTACGGTCCGGCGGCTGTGGCAAGCTGTCGCAGGCCGGCTGGCCTCAGGTTCCGCTGATCAGGCCCATGAAGTCCGCGAACCATTTCCAGTGCGGGACCGCGAACATGGTCCACTCCATCGCCAGCAGGCCCGCCAGGGTCACGGCATAGGGCGTCAGATAGCGGGCCTTGAAGCCGCCGTGCTTGAGGGCGTCGCGGACGATCAGGGCGACGATGATGATCTCGACCGTCCAGTAGGAAGGATGCAGCGACCCGCGCAGGCCGCCGATGGCCTCGATATTCATGCCGTAGGCGCGGCCCAGCGCCGGGATCAGGGCGACGAAGACCGTCGAGCCCAGATAGCGGGAATGCAGGGACATGACCCGGCGGTTCAGGATGCCGGCGACATAAAGGACGGCGAACAGGGCCAGCGACCAGAGATCGATCCAGTCGAGGATCAGCAGCAGGTCGGGCGGGAAGTGCGACTTCGGCCCCTGCGAGGTCAGGACCACGATCAGGGCGCTGATTACCAGACCCGGCGCAAGGATCAGCGACGACCAGCCAATCCAGCGGTGGGTGCGGTTCTGGCGATGACCGATGAGCCAGCTCTGCACGATCAGCAGCACCATCCAGCCGACGGCGAACAGACCATGGACGATGCGCAGCGTGTCCGGCGGCCCGAAGGCGCCCACGGTCGTCGGCCAGAAGCCGAACACGGTGACGACCAGGGCCAGAACGAAGGCCCAGAAGAGATGTTTCACGGCTGTTCCCCCCGAACCGGCAAACGGAGCCCGCACGCCCCGCCCGCCTTGGCTAACACGGGTCTTCGAGTCCCGACAGTCTCACGGCTGCGCTTGTCGCAGGGCGCCGCTTTCTGTGGCGCGGGCGACGCGGTTCCCGCTATGATCGAAACGGGCCGGGCGACCGGCGGGAAACGGAGGGCGCGATGAACGAGCCTGTGAAGTTGCCTGTGAAATCCGAAGACAAGCCGGATCGGGCGATCCTGGCCGGCTTCTTCGCCTTCCTGTCGATCGGCCTGGTGCTGATGGCGGCCTTCGCCCTGTTCCGGGTGATCGTGCCGCTGATTTTGGAGGCGCACTTCTTCGGATCGGTCTTCGTGGCCTCGGTCACAGGCCTGTTCGGCACCCTGGGGCTGGGGGTGCTGGCGGTGTTTCTGTTCAGACGGGTCGCCCGGATGATCCGTTCGTAGATTTCAGAGTTCGAGGGGGATGCAATGACGTTTCAGGGGAACGCTTTCGGCGGCGCTTCGGCGCGCGCCTGGAGACTGGTCGCGACGGTGGCCGTGCTGGGGCTGGTGCTGGCAGGCGGTAGCTGCGCGGTGACCTCGTGCAGCGTGACGGTCGAGAGCGGCGAGGCCGGCATCAAGACCACCAAATTCGGACCCAACCCCGGCGTCCAGCCGACCGAGCTGCGGCCCGGCTGGCATTGGGAAGGCCTGGGCGAGAAGATCATCAAATATCCGACGCGCCAGCGGGTCTATTCCTACACCCGCGAAGGCAACGCCGACGGACAGGAGAATGAGGAGATCGGCTTCGCCGACCAGACCGGCCTGCCGATGACCGCCGACGTCAACATGACGGTCAAGGTGGCGGACAACAAGGCGGCGGACCTCTACGCCAAATACCGGCTGAGCTTCGACGACCTGCTAGACAATCCGATCCGCAACGACGTCCGCTCCTTCATCGCCCAGGAGGCTGAGAAGGTGCCGGTGTCCTGCAACCTGCAGGCCCAGCAGCCGGTCGAGCTGAGCGCCCAGACCCCGAATAGCCAGGCCCCCGCGGCGGTCTGTACCGGCAGTTTGATGGGCGCCGGCCGTCAGGCAGTGATCCAGCGCGCCTTCACCAATCTGCAGCGGAAGTGGGCGGTCGAGGGGGTGGAAATCTCGAACCTGCAGTGGGTCGGCACCATCCGCTATCCGGAGAGCATCACCACGGCCATTCAGGCGCGCACAGCGACGGAACAGCGGACGCTGGCGGCCCAGCAGAAGGAGGCCGAGGCCCGCGCCAACGCCAACGCCCAGATCGAGACGGCGCGCGGCGAGGCGGAATCGATCCGCCTGCGCGGTGAGGCGCTGCGGGCCAATCCGCAGCTGATCGACCAGATTTACGCCCAGCGCTCGCAGGGCCTCTGCCCGCCCCGCGCCTCGACCTGCATCATCGGCCAGACGCCGACCACGATGATCCCGGCGACGGGTCAGCAGGCGGAGTAATCAGGAGCCTTCTCCCCTTGCGGGAGAAGGTGCCCCGGAGGGGCGGATGAGGGGTCGTGTGGCCTGACCGGTGACGGCTTTCACACGCAGACTTCAGATGTCAGCGTGACCCCTCATCCGTCTCGCTCCGCGAGCCACCTTCTCCCGCAAGGGGAGAAGGAAGCCCCTTACTCCTTCAACCGCCAGGTGGCGCCCGTCGGGCCGTCCATGACGACGACGTTGAGTTCGGTCAGGCGGTCGCGGATGCGGTCGGCGGCGGGCCAGTCCTTGGCGGCGCGGGCGGTGACGCGTTCGGCCAGCAGGGCCTCGACCTCGGTCTTGAGGGCGTCGTCGGCGCCGCCTTCGAACCACTGGTCCGGGCTGGACAGCAGCACGCCCATGATGGCGCCCGAGGCCAGCAGTTCGGCCTTGGCGATGGCGACGGCGTGATGGTCGCCGGCGGTCATGGCGCGCTCGATCTCGCTGGACAGGGCAAAGAGTTTGGACATGGCGCCGGGGGTGTTGAGGTCGTCGGAGATGGCCTCGAGGAACTCGGGCGACGGCATGTCGCCCTTGGCCTCGACGTCGGCGGCGCGACGGAGGGCGCCGTAGAGGCGGTCAAGGTTCTTCTTCGACTGGTCCAGCAGCGACTGGTTCCAGTCCAGCGGCTGGCGATAGTGGGCCGACAGCAGGGCCCAGCGGACCACCTCGCCCGGGACGTGCTGCACCAGATCGTGGAGCAGCAGGACGTTGCCGATCGACTTGGACATCTTCTCGGCGTCGACGGTCAGGAAGCCGTTGTGCATCCAGTAGCGGCTGTATTCGGCCGGGGCCTGGTCGGCATGGGCGTGGCCGTGGGCGCAGACGCCCTGGGCGATCTCGTTCTCATGGTGGGGGAAGACCAGGTCGATGCCGCCGCCGTGGATGTCGATCGGCAGGCCGAGGGTTTCCTCGATCATGGCCGAGCATTCGATGTGCCAGCCCGGACGGCCCGCGCCCCAGGGCGACGGCCAGCTGGGCTCGTTTTCTTTCGAGGGCTTCCACAGGACGAAGTCGTGCGCGTTCTTCTTGTAGGGGGCGACCTCGACGCGGGCGCCGGCGATCATGTCGTCGAGGTTGCGGCCCGAAAGCGCGCCATAGGCCGGATAGGCCGAGACGTCGAACAGCACATGGCCCTCGGCCGCATAGGCGCAGCCGGCGTCGACGATCTGGCCGATCTGGGCGACGATGGCGTCCATATGGTCGGTGACGTGGGGGGTCAGGTCGGGCGGGGTGACGTTCAGCGCGGCCATGTCGGCCAGATAGGCGGCCTCGTAGCGGGCGGTGACCTCGCCGATCTCCACGCCCTCCTTGAAGGCCTTCTGATTGATCTTGTCGTCCACGTCGGTGACGTTGCGGGCGTAGATCACGCTGTCGGAGCCGTATTCCCGACGCAGGAGCCGCGTAAGGACGTCGAACACCACCGGCGGGCGGGCGTTGCCGATATGGGCGAAGTCATAGACCGTCGGGCCGCAGACATAGAGGGTGACGCGCTCGGGGTTCCGCGGCGTGAACACCCGCTTTTCGCGGTGCAGGGTGTCGTAGAGTGAGAGCGTCATCTTGTGGGGCGGCCTTGATGGTTTTCTTGCAGTACGGACTGAACGTCCCATATAGCCGCGAAGCTGTTAAACAGTGTCCGAAGGCGAATGAAGCCGTCTTCGTCGCCTCCCCGTTCGTTTGAGACCGATTTCATGAGTTCGACGCCCACCAAACCCGTCCTCGTCCCGGGGAATGACCAGGTTGTCCGGCCCAGCCGCGAGCAGGCGCTGGAGGCCGTGCGGACCCTGATCGCATGGGCCGGCGACGATCCCGCGCGCCCCGGTCTGGTGGATACGCCCAAGCGGGTCGTGGACGCCTATTCCGAATGGTTCGAAGGCTATGACGCCGATCCGGCCAAGGAGCTGTCGCGCACCTTCGAGGACGTGACCGGCTATGACGACATGGTCGTGCTGCGCCAGGTCGAGGTCGAAAGCCACTGCGAGCACCATATGGCGCCCTTCATCGGCAAGGCTTTCGTCGCCTATATGCCGGGCGAGAAGGTGGTCGGCATCTCCAAGCTGGCGCGCGTGGTCGAGATCTTCGCCAAGCGTCTGCAGAACCAGGAAACCCTGACCAACGACATCGTCGAGGCCATCGAATCGCACCTGTCGCCCAAGGGCGTGGCCGTGCTGGTCGACGCCGAGCACCAGTGCATGACCACCCGGGGCGTGCATCACCGCCACGTTTCAACCATCACGACCCGCTTCACCGGCGCGTTCAAGTCCGATCCGGCATTGGTTGAGCGCTTCCTGAAACTGGCGCGGGGCTGAACCTTTCGCCCGGCGCGCGAAAAGCGACGCGAGGGAACCGTCTGAGCGTCGAGACCGCTTTACAAGCGACGCCCGGGACGCCAAGACACCGGTCTGAACATTCAACCGCAGTCCGCCGCGCGGCGGGCCTCGACGGAGACAAGTAAGTATGGCTGGCAAAGTTTCGGGCCCCGTCGGCGCCTCGGGCGGCAAGACGATCCAACAGAACTCGGACATCAACGTCACGCCGTTCGTCGACATCATGCTGGTGCTGCTGATCATCTTCATGGTCTCGGCCCCGCTGGCGACCGTGTCGATCAAGCTGGACCTGCCGCCGGCGACCCCGCCGACCAACGCCGAAAAGCAGAAAGAGCCGACCTATATCTCCATCCAGGAGTCGGGCTCGATCTTCATCGCCGACAAGCAGACCACCATCGAAACCCTGGCCAACGACGTCTGCGCCGCCGTGGGCAACCCCACCGGTCAGGGCTGCCAGGAAGAGCGCGTCTTCATCCGCGCCCAGCCGGAAGTGAAGTACAACCAGTTCATGGAAGTCATGAACGACCTGCAGAAGAACGGCTTCTTCAAGGTCGGCCTGCTGAACGAAGACATCGAATAGGGTTCGCCCCATTCCGGAAGACCAAGGCCGCGCCCTCCGGGACGCGGCCTTTTCTTTGACCAAATCCCGGCTCCAGATCGTCGGGCGGAACAGGGTTCCGCCAAGCAACGAGAGGGAGATCGCCATGGCTATGCGTTTTCAGGCTCCGAAGGCCGCCGACCAGAACGCCGACATCAACGTCACGCCGTTCGTGGACATCATGCTGGTGCTGCTGATCATCTTCATGGTCTCCGCCCCGCTGGCGACCGTATCCCTCAAGCTCGACCTGCCGCCGCCGACCACAACCCCCATGCCGTACAAGGACCCGGTCTATGTCAGCGTCCAGGCCTCGGGCGCCGTCTTCGTGGCTGACAGGGCCTCGTCGATGCAGACCGTGTCGGCGGATGTCTGCGCAGCCCTGGGCGGCGGCGCCTGCCAGAGCGAGCGCGTCTTCGTGCGCGGCGAGGCCGAAACCTCCTATCGCAGCTTCATGGCCGTGATGAACGACCTGCACGCCCACGGCTTCGACAAGGTCGGGCTGCTGAACGAGGACATCGAATAGGGTGACACACGCCGAACTCCGCGCCCTGCTGTTCGCCCTGCCGGGCGTGGAGGACGGCCCATCCTATGGCGAGCCCTCGTTCAAGGTGGCGGGCAAGTTCCTGACCTGGATCCGGCCGCAGCTCGACGACAGCATCGTCGTCCATCTGGACAGCCTCGACGAGCGCGAGCTGCTGATCGAGATGGACCCGGCGACGTTTCACTTCACCGACCACTACAGGGATCACCCGCTGGTGCTGGCGCGGATCGCGACGGTCGATCCGGACTGGCTGAAGGTGATGCTGGCGCGACGGTGGCGGAAGCAGGCGCCGCGGAGCCTGTCGAAGGCGCATGCGAAGATCCCGGGAGAGGCTTGACCTGACCTCGGGTCAAGCTGTCATCGTCCGTCCTGAAACAGGACTGACCTCGTGAGCGATTCTCCCTCCCCTGCCCTGACTATCCGCGACTTCGTCCACGAAGCGGTGGACGGCTATCCGCTGTCGATGCGGCTGATCGCGCATCCGGAGCCGAAGCATGCGGTGCTGATGTCGTCGGGAACGGGCTTCCCCAAGCGGTTCTACGAGCGGTTCGCGCGGCATCTGGCGGCGAAAGGGGCGGCGGTCCTGACCTATGACTTCCGGGGCATCGCCGGGTCGCGGCCCGAAGATTTGGGCGCCATGGTCATGGACTATCCGGACTGGGGCCGATGGGACATGCCGGCGGCGGTGGAGGCGCTGGAGGCCGCGGCGCCCGACCTGCCTATCCTGCACGTGGGCCATAGCGTCGGCGGCCATTTCGTCGGCTTCATGCCCGAGCCGAACCGCATCGCCCGCCACGCCTTCGTCAGCGTGGGCGTCGGCTATTGGGGCCTGCATCACCGCAGCTACAATCCGCTGGAGCTGTTCTTCTGGCACGGTTTCGGGCCGCACAGCCTGAGGCGGCACGGCTATGTGAAGGGCGGCGGCCTGTGGGCCGGGACCGACCTGCCGCGCGGGGTGTTCGAGACCTGGAAGCGCTGGTGCCTGAAGCCCGAATATTTCGAGAACGAGCTGGGCGACCGGCTGAGGCCCAACGCCTTCGACACTGTAACGGCGCCGATCACCTCCTGGATCTTCACCGACGATCCGATCGCGACGCCGGCAGCGGCCGAGCGGCTGCTGAGGGTCTATCCGAATGCGCCGAAGACGATCGTGGCGCGAACCCCGGCGGAACAGGGTGTGAAGCGCATCGGGCATGAGGGCGCATTCCGGGCCGGAATGGAGCCGCTGTGGGACGAGATTTTCGACGATCTGGTTGCGCCCGCCGCCTGACGGCATAGGTAGGCGGTCACCTCTGCAGAACAGGCGCGCGCCATGACCGAACAATCCCGCATCGACATCGACGGCCTGTCCATTCCCCTGCTGGGCTTCGGCACCTGGATGCTGGAGCCCGAGGACGCGCGGCGGATGGTCGCCGAGGCCCTGCGCATCGGCTATCGCCACATCGACACGGCCTGGATCTACAAGAACGAGGCGGCGGTCGGCGACGGCATCCGCGACGCCATCGAGGCCGGTCATGTGACCCGCGACGAGGTCTGGCTGACGACCAAGATCTGGGTCGCCCACTTCCATCACGACGCCCTGCTGGCCCAGGCGAAGGAGTCGGCGACGAGCCTGGGCTTCACCCCCGACCTGCTGCTGCTGCACTGGCCCAAGAAGACCCCGACCTTCGCCGAGACCCTGGGTGCGCTCAATGAGGCCAAGGATCAGGGCCTGACGCGTTCGATCGGCCTGTCCAACTTCCCCTCGGCCGAGTTCCGGCAGGCGCAGGGGCTGTCGAAGGCAAAGCTGGTGACCAACCAGGTCGAGTACCATCCCTATCTGAACCTCAGCCCCCTGCTGAAGGCGGCCGATGAGCTGGGCTCCACAATCACGGCCTGGTCGCCGCTGGCCCAAGGCAAGATCGCCGACGATCCGGTGATCAACGCCATCGGCCGCGCCCACGGCAAGTCGGCCGGTCAGGTGACCCTGCGCTGGCTGATCCAGCAGAACGTCATCGCCATTCCGCGCACGACCAAGGTGAGCCGCGCCGAGGAGAGCTTCGACATCTTCGACTTCCAGCTGTCGGACGACGAAATGGCGCAGATCCACGCCCTGGCCCGGCCCGACGGCCGGCTCGGCGACTGGCTGGACCCCGACTTCAAATGGGATCAGACTGGCTGAACGCGCCTCCGGAAGGCGCGCCGAGGAAGTCGCCGAGGAGGTCCGTGATGGGCGTCGTGCTGGAGTTTCCCGAGGCCGATCCCCGCTTTCAATCGGCGGGGCGGCGGCTGAAGCGATGGCGCGAGCAGCGTGGCGTCGGGATCGAGGCCCTGGCCGAGGCCATCCACGCCAGCCCTGACGTCATCCGCCGGTGCGAGGCCGGTCGCAGCCGCCTGGACAGCGCCCAGCTGGAAGCGGCGACCCGGGCCCTGCACCTGCCGCTCTGGGCGCTGGTGTCGGACGTCCCCGCCTACTGATGGGTAACGCCGCGCGGATCTGGCGGATCGTCTTCGCGGCCATCGGCTGCACGGCCATCGCCTATCAGTGGTGGGCGGCGGTCGTCACGGGAATGAGCACCTCTCCGCTCGGCAGCACGGTCGTCTATTTCAGCTTCTTCACCACCCAGACCAATGTGCTGGCCAATCTGATCTTCCTCGCCCCGGTTCTGGCGCCGAATGCGCGGATCGGGCGCTGGGCCGCCAGCGAAGGCGTGCGGGCGGCGGTGGCGATGTATATCGCCGTGGTCGGGCTGGTGTTCCACTTCATCCTGAGCGCGACGTGGAAGCCCGAGGGGCTGGCGGCGGTAGGCAACTGGGTCGTCCATTACGTGATGCCGGCGGCGGTGGTGCTGGACTGGCTGCTGTTCACGCCCAAGGGGCGCTTGCGCTGGATCGATCCGGTGAAGTGGCTGGCGTTTCCGCTGGTCTATGGGCTTTGGACCGTGATCCACGGCGCCCTGATCGACTGGTATCCCTACTTCTTCATCGACATCGACAAGCTGGGCTGGACCCGGGCGCTGATCAACTATGCGGGCCTGCTGATCTTCTTCCTGATCGTGGGACTGGCGATTGTCGGGCTGGACAAGACGCTGGGCCGCAAGACCCGGTCCGCTGCCCCGGCCTAGCCCGTGAAGATCAAGGCACGGATCAGGTCGATGAGCGCCCACCAGACCAGCGACGACAGGCCAAAAGCCGCGAGCACGGCGCCGCGAACCCAGACCGTCCTGACCGCCGCCTTCATGATGATCCGCGTCTTCTCCATGGACGAAGGCGTAACCCGGGTCTGCGGAAAGCCCGAGTAAAAGACTGTAAAGTCGGGCCGCCCCCCGGTTGGACAATGGGACAGGGTGACTCCGGCGTCTCAGCCGCCTAAGCCTCGGCCAGAGATCGACTCCCGCCGACGAGACCCCATGGCCTATAAATCCCTGCGCGACTTCATGGCCATGCTGGAGGCCGAGGGCGAGCTGGTGCGGGTGTCGGAGCCCGTCTCCACCCATCTGGAGATGACCGAGATCCAGACACGGCTGCTGAGGAACGGCGGGCCGGCAGTGCTGTTCGAAAAGCCGGTGATGCCCGACGGCTCCATCAGCCCGATCCCGGCCCTGGCCAATCTGTTCGGCACGGTGAAGCGCGTGGCCATGGGCGTGACCATGGAGAAGAAGACCCGCACGACCGCCATGGAGCTGCGCGAGGTCGGGGAGTTGCTGGCCTTCCTGCGCAATCCGACGCCCCCGCGCGGTCTGGGCGACGCGATGGAGATGCTGCCGCTGGCCCAAACGGTCATGTCGATGCGTCCCAAGGTGGTGAAGACCGCGCCGGTGCAGCAGGTGGTGCTGAAGGGCGACCAGATCGACCTGACGTCCCTGCCCGTTCAGGGCTGCTGGCCCGGTGAGCCGGCGCCGCTGATCACCTGGGGTCTGGTGGTCACCAAGGGTCCGTCGGACAGCGCCGAGGACGATTTCAACCTGGGCATCTACCGGATGCAGGTGCTGGGCAAGGACAAGGCCATCATGCGCTGGCTGGCCCACCGCGGCGGGGCCCAGCACTATCAGCGGCACAAGAAGGCCGGGAAGCGCGAGCCCCTGCCCTGCGCCGTGGTGCTCGGCGCCGATCCGGGCACCATCCTGGCGGCCGTGACGCCGGTGCCGGACACCCTGTCGGAGTATCAGTTCGCCGGCCTGCTGCGCGGCCAGAAAGCCGAGCTGGTCGCCTGCAAGACCGTGCCCCTGATGGTGCCGGCCAATGCCGAGATCGTGCTGGAGGGCCATGTCCTGCTGGACGAGCACGCGCCCGAGGGCCCCTACGGCGACCACACCGGCTATTACAACTCGGTCGAGACCTTCCCGGTCTTCCAGGTGACGGCGATCACCATGCGCAAGGACCCGATCTATCTGACCACCTTCACCGGCCGGCCGCCGGACGAGCCGAGCGTGCTGGGCGAGGCGCTGAACGAGGTGTTCATTCCCCTGCTGCGCGCCCAATTCCCTGAGATCACCGACTTCTGGCTGCCGCCCGAGGGCTGTTCCTACCGCATCGCCGTGGTGTCGATGAAGAAGGCCTATCCGGGCCACGCCAAGCGGGTGATGCTGGGCGTCTGGAGCTATCTGCGCCAGTTCATGTACACGAAGTGGGTCATCGTCGTGGACGACGATATCGACGCCCGCGACTGGAAGGACGTCATGTGGGCCATCTCGACCAAGATGGACCCGGCGCGCGACATCACCGTCATCGAATCCACCCCCATCGACTACCTCGACTTCGCCAGCCCCGAGAGCGGCCTGGGCTCCAAGATCGGCCTGGACGCCACCGACAAATGGCCGCCCGAGACCAAGCGCGAATGGGGCGAGGAAATCCGCATGGACGAAGCGGTCGTGGAACGGGTCAACGACCTGTGGGACCGGCTGGGCCTGCCCGGCGACGGGACGCCGATCTGGAAATAGGCTCGTCGCGCCCGTCCGCGTGATCGGCCACGGGTGACGGAATCGGAACGCCCGCCTAAGGTGACGCTTGTTCACCCGGGGGTCCTATGGGCGCGTTCGAGTTCTTCTTCAGCTTCTACGGCCTGCTGCTGGGCTTTTCGGCGGCGGAGCTGGTGGGCGGCTTCACCCGCCTGTTGCACCAGAGGAAGGACATCCGCTTCGGCCTGCTGACGCCGATGCTGGCGATCTTCGTGGCGATCGACATCGCCACCTTCTGGAACCAGGCCTGGGTGATCCTGAGGTTCGCGCCCTACAGTTTCGCCCTCTTGATCCTGGGCCTGTTCGTGGCGGGGATCTTCTATGTCGCCGCGACCCTGACCTTCCCGAACAAGCTCGCGCCCGGCCAGTCGATGGATGACCACTTCTGGGGGCAGCGCCGGATCGTGCTGCTATGCGTGCTGAGCGCCAATCTGATCATGGCGACCCTGTTCATGATCGTGACGACCGCCACCGGCGAGTTCTCGCTCGTGATCAAGCCAGTCGTTCTCTACGGCCTGGCCCTGTTCACGACCCTGACCCTGGTCGCCGCCTTCGCGCGCAGCAAGAAGGTGGTCATCGCGGCCCTGGCCATCCTGCTGGCCTATCACAGCTACACCATCGGCCGCTCGGTCACGGCCCTGGTCGCCACGGGCGGCTGGTCGGTGCGGGCGCCCGCGAGTCCGGAGGCCGATAAATGAGCGCGTTCGAGTTCTTCTTCAGCTTCTACGGCATGGTGCTGGGCCTTTCCGTGGCGGTGATCGCGACCGGGCTGGCGACCTCGATCCAGCATCGCAAGTCGATCCGCATCGGCTGGCTGACCCTGCTGCTGGCCCTGTTCGTGTCACTGGATATCGCCACCTTCTGGGACGCGGCCTGGCACATGTTCCGCGACGCGCCGTTCAGCTACGGCATGCTGGTGATCGGCCTGGCCATCGCCCTGGTCTATTTCATCGCGGCCTCGCTGGTGTTCCCGCACAGCATCCGTGACGGCATGGATCTGGATGAGTATTTCTGGGCCAACAAGAAGGTAGTCCTGCTGCTGACCGTCGCCGCCAACCTGATGATGGTGGTGTTCAGCATGGCGCAAATCCTCGGACGGCCCGACGCCATGATGATCGTCATCAACTATGCGGCGTCCTTCCTCCTGTATGTGGCGCTGATCGTCCCGGCGGCCCTGGCGCGCAAGCCCCGGCTGTTCGCGATCACGGTGGGGCTGCATGTGATCATCTACCTCGCCATCGCCTGTATGCCGGCGGGGTTCGGCGCTCCGCAGACGACCAAGGCCGGTGTGGCGGCCTCAGCGACGGCCCCTGCTCCAAAGGGCTGAGCCGGACTTGCCATCGGAGCCGGATCAGGAGACCAATCCGGGCCATGCCTTTCCCCCGTCTGCCTGCCAAGCCCCTGATCGCCGCCTCTCTGGTGGTGTTGGGCGCGGCCCTGTTCCCGAGTTTCGCCATGTCCCAGACCCCGCCCGCGTCCGTGTCCAACGTCGCCCCGTGGGATCAGCCCTTCCTGCCGCCCGCGCCCGCCTGGGACGGAGCGTCGAAGGCCCTGCTGCGGCCCGCCTCGGATCCCTGGGCCAGCGGCTTCGAGGCCGATCCGGAGCATGACTTCTCGCCCAACTACGCCGACACCCGCGCCTGGTTCGACCGGCTGGACGCGGCCTCGGACCTGATCCGCATCGAACAGTTCGGCGTCTCGCCGGAAGGCCGGCCGATCTATGCCGTCATCGCTTCGAAGGACGGCGCGACCTTCGATCCGTCGAAGCCCGTGCTGCTGGCCCAGGCCGGCATCCACCCGGGCGAGATCGACGGCAAGGACGCCGGGATGATGCTGCTCAGGGACATCGCTTTCAACGGCAAGGACGGACTGCTGGACAAGGTCAATCTGATCCTGATCCCCATCCTGTCGGTCGACGGGCACGAGCGGGCCTCGGCCTACAGCCGCCCCAACCAGCGCGGGCCGCGCATCCAGGGCTGGCGTCACACCGCGACCAACCAGAACCTCAATCGCGACTTCATGAAGCTGGACCAGACCGAGATGCAGGCGGTCATGGGGCTGATCGAGAAGTACGACCCGACCCTGTATGTCGATATCCACGTCACCGACGGCATCGACTACCAGTACGACGTCACCTACGGCTTCAACGGCGAGAACGGCGGCTATACGCGTTCGCCGGCCATCTCGGCCTGGCTGGACGGGACGCTGAAGCCGGCCATGAACGGGGCGCTGGAAGCCCAGGGCCATATCCCGGGCGAGCTGGTCTTCGCCATCGACGACCGCAATCCCAAGGCCGGGATGAACGACGGCGGTCTGGCCGAGCGCTATTCCAACGGCTGGGGCTCGGCGGCCCACGTCCCGACCATCCTGATCGAGAACCATAGCCTGAAGCCGCATGAGCAGCGGGTGCTGGGGACCTATGTCTTCCTGGAAGAGGCCCTGACCCTGCTGGCGAACAAGGGCGCCGATCTGAAGGCCGCCATCGCCGCCGACAAGGCGCTGCGCCCGACGGAAATCCCCGCCAATTTCGCCCCCGACGACAAGCCGTCCTACACCCGGGCGTTCAAGGGCATCCTGTACGAGACCTACGACAGCGTCGCCTCGGGCGGTAAGGAACTGCGCTGGCTCGGCCAGCCCGATCCGGTCCTGTGGCAGGTGCCGTATTTCGCGTCGCATCCGACCCTGACGCTGAACCGGCCGACCGCCTACTGGGTGCCGTCGTACCGGACCGACGTGATCGAACGGCTGAAGATGCACGGGGTCCAGATGGAGACGCTGACGGCGCCGCGCACCGTGTCGGTCGATCTGCTGCGGCTGGAGGATCCGGTCGTCGCGCCCCGCACCAATGAAGGCCACGTCCAGATTTCGGTGAAGACGGTCGAGGCCGAGCGCCACGACTGGGTGTATCCGGCAGGCTCGGTGCGGGTGCCGACGGACCAGCCGATGGGCGACATCGTCGTGCTTCTGCTGGAGCCGCAGTCGTCGGAGAGCTTCTTCGCCTGGGGCATGTTCCCCGAGATCCTGAACCGCGTCGAATATATCGAGGGCTACGCCATCGCCCCGATGGCCGAGAAGATGCTGGCTGCCGACCCGGCCCTGAAGGCCGAGTTCGAGGCCAGGCTGGCCGCCGAGCCCGCCTTCGCCGCCGCTCCGGACGCGCGCCTGGGCTGGTTCTACGAGCGGACGCCGTTCTATGATCAGCGCTATCGGCTGTATCCGGTCGGGCGGGAGGACTGAGTATGAGCGGCGCAATCCATGCGGCGGGCCTGTGGACCGGACTCTGCGTCCTGCTGCTGCTGGTCCTGTCGGCCCTGACCTCGGCAAACCGGCGCAAGCACAAGGTCTCCCTCGGCGACGGTGGCAAGGCGGAAGTCGCCGCCGCCAGCCGGGCGTTCGGCAACGCCGCCGAATATATGCCCATCGCCCTGATCGCCCTGGCCCTGATGGCGCTGGGCGGCTTCCCCGTCTGGTCGATCCATGCGGTCGGCGGGTCGTTCTTCGTGGGCCGCCTCCTGCACGCCTGGGGGATGTTCGTGACCCGAGAGGGCAAGCCGCCTGCGGCGCAGCGGATGTTCGGGATGCTGCTGACCTATGTCCCGCTGCTGGGCGCGGCCGGGGCGCTGATCTGGGGCTTTGCCTCTTCGCTCTAGGAAGAGATGGGGTGGCGACCCGGTCCGGAGGGGGGAAATAGGCCGGGCCGCCGTCAGACGACCGCGGTCGTAGAACGGACCCGCCTGACAAGGGCAGACCTAACACCGGTCCTTGGCGGACACTGTAAAACCTCGTCACATCCCGGAGATCGCCCACCGCGCCGGCGGCCATTGGCGCCGCCTGCCCGGCAAGCTTTGCTGAGTTCTGTTTCAGCGGTGAAGCCAAGCCGTTGAATTCGCGAGGCCGTTCTTAGCACGGCGTTTGCTTGAGCGATGGCGCATCCACCGGGAAGAGCGCCATGACCGTTTCCGCCGCCTCCAGCCTGCCCCTCGGTCTCCTCCAGACCCGGGCGACGCTCGGCAAGCCCGACGTGGGCGCCAGCGACAGCCTGTCGGCCTCTCCCCCCGCCTCGAACGCCCGCGAGGAATTCGAGAAGTTCGCGGCCATGAGCCCGGCCGAGCGGATGCGGGCGGCGATCCTGCAGCAGATGGGCGTCAGCGAGGATCAGCTGGCCGCCATGTCGCCGGACGAGCGCAAGGCGATGGAGGAGAAGATCGCCGCCAAGATCAAGGAGACGGTCGAGGAGTCGGCCCGCAAGACCGGAGCCACCGGCCTCCTCGCCGACATCCGGGCTTAAGGCGTCACCGCCCCCGCCGCCGGACCTTCGTCCTCTTCCAGCTCGTTCAGGGCGCCGAGGTCGCCGCGGGCGCGGGCCTTGCGTCCATAGACCAGCTCGAACAGGGGCGAGGCCATCAGGGTGGTGACGATGGCCATCAGCACCAGCATCGAGAACAGGGCCGGGCCGATGATGCCGCGCTGCAGGCCGATGTTGATGATGATCAGCTCCATCAGCCCCCGGGCGTTCATCAGGGCGCCGATGCCCATGGCGGTGGCGTTGTCCTGGCCGGTGACGCGGGCGGCGGCCCAGCAGGCCCCGCCCTTGGCCGCGACCGAGGCGATCAGGATCACCGCCGCCATGGCCACCAGACCCAGGCTGTTGACCATGGTCAGCTGGGTGTTCAGCCCCGAATAGGCGAAGAACATCGGCACCAGCACCACCAGGGCGAAGGGCTCGAGCTGGCGCTTGAGCTCGCGGCTCAGCACGCCGCGCGGCATGACGACGCCCAGGATGAAGCCGCCGAAGACCGCATGGATGCCGATGGCGTCGGTGAAGAAGGCGCAGAGCAGGAACAGGATCAGGACGATGCCGAGGATGGTCGGGCTGACCCGCTGCTCGCGCTCGGCCATCCGGGCCAGGGGCGCCAGCAGGCGTGGGCCGACGGTCAGCATGAAGGCGACGAAGGCCACGCCGCCGCCGATGGCCTTGATCGCCACGGGCGCGCCGTCGCCGAAGGTGGCCAGGACCACGGCCAGCACGCACCAGGCGCCGGCGTCGTCAATCGCCCCGGCCGACAGCGCCATGGTTCCAAGAGGCGTATTGCTCAGGCCCCGCTCATGGATGATCCGGGCCAGCATGGGGAAGGCGGTGATCGAAATGGCCGCGCCCATGAACAGCCAGGCCTGAAGGCTGTTGATGCCCTCGCCGAACAGGTTGTGGCTCATCAGCCAGGGCGCGATCAGGGCGGCGATCAGGAAGGGCGCGGCCATCCCCGACAGGGACACCGCCGCGGCGCTGGCCGCATTGGTCCTGAAGTGGTCGCCGCGGAAGCCGAGGCCGACGAGGAACATATAGAGGCCGATGCCGAACTGGGCGCCGACGAACAGGACCTCTTTCGAGTCCTTGGGGAAGATGAAGGCCTGGATATCCGGCGCCAGCAGGCCGAACAGGGACGGGCCGAGGATCACCCCGGCGATCATCTCGCCCACCACCTGGGGCTGGCCGAAGTAGCGTTTGACCAGCCAGCCGACGGCGCGGCAGGCGGCGATGATCACGGCCATCTGCAGGAAGAAGGCCACGCTGAGTTGCGCTGGCGTCATCTCGAAATCCCTCCCAAAGGGTCGGCCGCGCCTTCAGGCCCGGTCCATTTGGGGTCAGGCTAGGCGAACTTCGTTCCGGCTGGCAATGAAAAATTGAGAGCGTTCACAAGGATTGAGCCGCTCAAAACCAGCCGGCCTCGCGCAGCACCGGGGCGTGACTGCGGCTGACGGGGGCGGTCAGGCCGCCGGCCAGCTGGATCTCCCCTGCCCCCTTGCGCCAGCGGACGGCCTCAACGGCGTCGGCGGCGACCCACCAGGAACGGTGGACGCGCCAGCCGTGGGCGAGAGCGAGATCCTCGAGGGCGTCGGCGAAGCGCAGGGTGATCAGCTCCTCGCCCGCATCGGTATGGACCTTCAGATAGTGGTCGTACGCCTCAACCGCGATCAGGCGGGCGGTGCGACGTTTGGCGGACAGGCGGCGGCGGAAGGCGGCCTCGGCTTCCGGCAAGGGTGCGGCGACGACGGTGCGGGTCTCGACGCGAGCCGGCAGACGCCGCCACGCGAGGGCGCGCACGACCATGACCGCCAGAACGATGGGCCAGACCTGCCAGAGCAGATTCAGCCAGGGCGACCATCCAAAGGGCTGTTCCATAAGGACGACCTGGGTGACCAGGACCAGCAGGGTCACGGGCGGCGTCATCAGCACCGAAACCGCCGCAACCCGCCACCAGACCCCCGGAATGAACCGGCTGAGCCAATGGTCCAGCACAATTCCGATCAGCCCGCCGCCGACGATGCAGATCAGCCAGTAGCCATAGAGGAGCAGGGCCGGCCTGTGCTCGGAATCGAACGGCCCCATGAACCCCATCAGCAGGCCCATGGCGATCAGGATGCCGAGGTCGATCGCCCACCGCCTTCCGCTCATCGTCCCCCTCATCGTCAAAGCCGCCCCGTTCGCGCACCCCCATTCACGCAGATTGGGCGCCGTTCGCGCAGTCAGGCCTAGCGAGCCGTCGGGCGACCGGCAATGGCGGTCGTCGAAACGCATTTGCCCGAACAGGAAACCCCGTGTCGTATTACCGCTTCTCGCCCCTTGTCGCCGCCGCTCTCGCGGCCGCATCCCTGTTCGCCCTGCCCGCCCGGGCGCAGATTCCCGGCTCTGACGTCAATGACCGGCCCGATCCCGCGGTGGTCTGCCATGTCGGCGTCTATCGGCTGGACGACGGCAGCTGGGTGGATATGGCGCCGACCGCGAACGCGGGGCTGCACTGGCGTCGGCTGGATGGATCCAGTTCGCGGATGATGTTCGGCGCGGACGGCCGCTGGGTCAGCACCCTGGGCTCGACCCGCCGCGTCGAGGGTCCGCAACCCCAGCTCGGGACCTGCGAGGACGGCCGGATCGTCTTTGATGGTCATCCCGGCCAACGGGTGGTTCTGAACGCGCAGGAGACGACCTTCGTGGGTCACGGCGGCGTTCGCCTGAAGGGACGGCTGGTCCTGCCGCCCGGCGAAGGCCCGGTCCCCATCATGGTCGAGGTGCACGGGTCGGAAGGCGCCAATGCGCTGGACTTCAACGCCTTCCAGCGGTTCGCCCCCGCCTCGGGCGTCGGCGTCTTCGTCTATGCCAAGCGCGGTTCGGGCGGATCGGAAGGCCGCTACACCCAGGACTTCCACGTCCTCGCCGAAGACGCGGCGGCGGCGGTGATCGAGGCGCGCCGGCTGGCGGGCGCCCGGGCGGGCCGGGTCGGTCTGCACGGCGGCAGCCAGGGCGGCTGGGTGGCGCCGCTGGCCGCCAGCCTGACGCCGGTCGACTTCGTCACCGTCGGCTTCGGTCTCGCCTATGGGGTTCTGGCCGAGGACAGCGATCAGGTCATGCTGGACCTGAAGGCGAAGGGCTGGGGCCCCGAGGTTCTGGAAGAGGCGAGGAAGATCACCGACGTCACGGGCGCCTTCGTGGCCTCGCGGGGCGCGGTCGGCTTCGGGGGTCTGGAGGCCGTACGCGCCCGCTATCGCGCCGAGCCCTGGTTCGCCGACATCAAGGGGGAGTTCACCGGCCTGCTGCTGAACGCGCCCAACGACCAGATCATCGCCATGGCGCCGCAGATGGATGCCGGGACCTCGTGGGATTATGATCCCCTGCCCGTCCTCAGCAGCCTGAACACGCCGATGCTGTGGATCCAGGCCGAGAAGGACACCGGCGCCCCGCCCGACGCCACCCGCCGCCGCCTGATCGACCTGTCGGCGCACGGACGGCCGATCACCCTGCTGGAATATCCCGACACCGATCACGGCATCGTCCGGTTCGAGACCGGTCCGGACGGCCGCCGCACCTCGCTGGGCTATGCGCCCGGCTATTATCAGGCCGTGCTGGACTGGGCGAAGACCGGGCGGCTGGACGGCGACTATGGCGACGGCCGCCTGCTGGCCAAGGCGGAGGGAACGCGATGACCGCTCTTCCTCCATACGCTCTTCAGAAGATGTCCTGGCCCACCCGTATCGGCTGGCTGCTGATCGCCCTGATGTGCCTCGGCATCGCGGGCTATGCGTCGAAATATCTGATCCATCCGCCGCAGACGCCACAGCAGGCGCTGGGCAATCCGCTGGGCGTGCCCTTCCTCATCATCCATGTGGCGGGGGCGGTGATCGCGCTGGTGCTGGGGTCGGTGCAGTTCATCCCGGCATGGCGGAAAGGCCGCACGCCGCCGCACCGCTGGGTCGGGCGGGTCTATGTGCTGGGGGTGCTGGTCGGCGGCGTGGCCGGGCTGATCCTGTCGAGCCGGTCGAGCGCCGGGCCCATCGCCACGGCGGGCTTCGGCAGCCTGGCGGTGATCTGGCTGGCGACGACGCTGCTGGGCTGGCGCGCGGCAGTTCAGGGGCGCATCTCCGACCACCGCCGCTGGATGATCCGCTCCTGGGCCCTGACCCTGGCTGCCGTGACGCTCCGGATCTACCTGCCGCTGGTGCAGATCTTCGGCCTCGACTTCCTGCCCTGGTACCGCGCGATTTCCTTTCTGTGCTGGGTCCCGAACCTGATCGCAGCGGAGCTCTGGCTCAGACGCCGCACAACATCGCTCACCCAACACAAAGCAGAGACATTATAACAGCAATGAAATACAGAGTTACAAAATCGACTTCGTTGTAGAGTTACTTTTCAGAACTGAAGCAATATGTCCCTGTAACCTTGATCGTCGTATTAGTTTAACAAAATATATTCAAATCTCTCAATCGCCGAACCTATGCAGCGAATATTGGCCGAAACAGGGAACACGCCCGGCGGCCGCTTCATGGGGATTTGAAGAACATGCTGCAGAGAAAACGGCTCTATTGGGCGACCACCGCCCTGTTCGGCGGCCTGATGATCGCGCCGACCGCCTTCGCACAGTCCACGGGCACCGAGGCCGTGGAAGTCGAACAGGTCGTCGTGACCGGCCACCGCGGCCCGCGCACCATCGACGGGGTCATCGTGGCCGAGACGGTCGGCAAGAGCCGCTCCACCGTCACCCAGGAGTTCATCTCGACCCAGGCCGCCGGCCAGTCGATCAACGAGGTCCTGAACCTCGTCCCCGGCATGAACTTCACCAACAACGACCCCTATGGATCGTCGGGCGGCAACATCCGCCTGCATGGCTTCGACGGCGCGCGCATCGCCCAGACCTTCGACGGCATGCCGCTGAACGACTCGGGCAACTACTCGCTCTATACGAACCAGCAGCTGGACTCCGAGCTGATCGAAAAGGCCTCGGTGAACACCGGCTCGACCGACGCCGACAGCCCGACCGCCTCGGCGACGGGCGGCACGATCAACATCTCGTCCCTGACCCCGACGCAGGACTTCGGCGGCTGGATCCAGGGCTCGATCGGCGACTTCGACTACAACCGCATCATGGCCCTGGTGAACACCGGCGCCGTCGGTCCCTGGGGCACGCGCGCCTGGTTCGCCTACTCGGACCAGTCCTATGACAAGTTCAAGGGCCTCGGCGACCTGCACAAGACCCAGTACAACGCCAAGATCTACCAGCCCCTGCGCGACAACGGCGACTTCGTCTCGATCGCCTTCCACTGGAACCGCAACCGGAACAACAACTACAACGGCCCCTACCTCTATTCCGACGGCAACGGCGGCATCACCTCGGACGTCGACACCAGCCCGTTCGGCTGGGGCGTGGACTATAACCGCACCTATACCGCCCCGACCTTCCGCAACGGCACGGCCGACGTCGACTCGAACTCCACCAGCTACTGGGGCCTGCGGATCAATCCGTCGGACACGGGCAATATCCGCGCCCAGTCGCGCTTCACCCTGGCCAAGGGGCTGATCTTCACCTTCGACCCGTCGTTCCAGTACGTCCTGGCCAACGGCGGCTCGCAGCAGACCACCCTGACCGAGACCAACGCCCTGCTGCGCGGCTCCAAGACCACCGGCGGCGTGGACCTGAACGGCGACGGCGACACGCTCGACACCGTGCGCGTGATGGCGCCGTCCAACACCCACACCCAGCGCTACGGCATCAACTCGTCGCTGATCTGGAACCTGAGCGACAACCAGTCGATCCGCGCCGCCTACACGCTGGACTGGGCGCGCCACCGCCAGACCGGCCAGTACGGCTATATCGACTTCTCCGATCCCACCGCGCCGGAGTTCGTCGACATCTGGGGCGGGCTGAAGGACGAGAGCAACCGCGTCACCAACCTCGACGGCTATGACCTGCGCTCGCGCGACCGCCTGTCCTACGCCATCCTGAACCAGTTCGCGCTGGAGTATCGGGGCAAGTTCTTCGAGGACAAGCTGCGCGTCAGCGCCGGCCTGCGCGCCCCCTACTTCAAGCGCGAGATGAACCAGAACTGCTATTCGCGCAGCGGCTCCAGCACGGTGCTGTGCACCAGCCAGACCGCAACCGTCTCGCCCAACTCGACCAGCGCCTACACCCTGTATCGCTTCGGCACGAGCACGGTCGACTACATCGCCCCCTACAGCCGCACGAAGGAGTTCAACGACATCCTTCCGAACCTGAATGCGAGCTGGAATTTCGACGGGACCAGCAGCGTCTACGCCTCTTATGCCGAGAGCCTGACCCTGCCGCGGACGGACAACCTCTACACCGTCAGCTACAACAGCTCAGGCGAGCTGGTCAGCCCGATCGCCAATCCCGAGAAGAGCAAGACCTTCGATCTGGGCTACCGCTACCAGACCGGAACCCTGATCGCCTCGGCCAGCGTCTGGTACACCAAGTTCCAGAACCGCATCCTGACCACCTATGACCAGGAAACGGGCATCAGCGCCGACCGTAACGTCGGCGACGTGGATCTGAAGGGCGTCGACTTCCAGGTCGGCTTCTCGCCGATCGAGCCCCTGTCGATCTACGCCACGGCCTCGTACAACGACAGTGAGATCAAGAGCGACTACATCGACAGCGGCGCCACGGTCGCGGTCGGCGGCAAGAGCCTGGTCGAGGTGCCGGACTGGACCTATGGCCTGCGCGTCCAGTACGAGGCCGGTCCGCTCCAGGCGGGCATCCAGGCCAAATACGTCGGCGAGCGCTGGCTGACCGACCTGAACGACGTCGCCGTGCCCTCGTACACGGTCGTCAACGCCGACGCTCGCTTCGACCTGGGCTATTTCGGCGCGAAGGGCACCTCCCTGCAGCTGAACATCCTCAACCTGTTCGACGAGCAGTATTACGGCTCGCTGGGCACGGGGACGAGCGCCAGCTCCAGCCTCTACGCCTCCACCGGCGCCCCGCGCACGATGCAGGCCTCGATCCGCTACGCCTTCTGAGGAAACGGACGCGCCGGGCCGGTGGGCGACCATCGGCCCGGCGTGAAGCCGATCGCCACACCACTCCTTAAGCTCGCTCTTGCATACCCATTCGCACCAGAAGCGGGTGTGTTCATGAGGCGCAGACTTGTCATCTCCTGTATCGCCGCGATCGCGGCGACGGTCTTGGCCAGCTCTGCCGAGGCCTGTGCCCTAGGCTCCCCTACCGATCCGGCGTTCGCCTTGCGAGCCGACGTGGTGGTTAGCGGTCGGGTGAAAAATTATCAGAGAGGGGAAGACCGCTACAAACCCTTTTCCGTCTCGGTCACGCGGGTCCTGTCGGGCGATCCAGACCGAAGGATCACGGTGGCATGGGAGCGGTCGACCAACATCAACGTGCCGGAGGCGCTGGACGGCGACTACGTCTTCGTTCTCATGAAGAACGACGAGCCACCCTCCTGGAACGGCCCTGCGGACTACATTATTCTCCAGGGCGTCTGTAGCGGCGCCTTTGTTTTCCCGAAAGGAAGCGGATCGGCGAACGAGATCCGTGAACTGTTCGGCCTTTCGCCGGAGCTGCCGCAAGGCTCGAGCGACATTCACTGGTTTCAGGTCTTGCCCTACGGGGTCGCGTTTCTGGGCAGCATCGGCATCGGGGTGGTTCTGCTGTGGCCCAGACAGAAGCGGCCGCGCCGCTGAGAGGCATCAAGCTTCCCCACGCCCCTTCATTGCGCCTTCCCCTGTCTGTCGGCCTGATGCGGTCAAGGCCACGACCTCGGTGCTGCGACGGCCATGACATCCGATAGCGCCGTTCAGCGCCCTGACAGACGCACCACCTCGGGCAGGCTGTAGGCGCCGTTCAATACGGCCTCGGTCGGCACATAGGTCCGGACCAGAAGCGCGAACTGCCCATCCGGCGCCGGCAGCCAGTTGGCGCGGGCCGTGGCGTCATCGGGCTCGCGGTTCGACAGGGTCAGGGTCAGGGAGCCGTCCGGGGCGAAGACAAGTTCGTCGGCGTCCATATTGACCGTGCCGAGGTTGGTCCGGCCGTTCGGGCTGTCGGGGCGCATGTAGTAGTCGGCGTCGTACATCGTCAGGGACCAGAAGCCGCCGCGCGACCGGTCCACCGGCGGCAAACCGTCCTTCGGAAAGGTCACGGCGTAGGCGTAGCGCCCCTGCAGCAGGGCGCCTTCGGAGTCCGTGCCCCGGACGAAGTAGATCGCCTCGTGGTAGTCGTTGACGTAGATGTAGATGACGGCGGCGAGCGCCCGGCCGAACCAGTCCGTGCCCCAGAGGCCGCCGTTTTCCTGACGCTGCCAGCCGCCGCCCGCGGCGACGCCGATCTGGTGGTATTTCGCCGTCTCGAACAGCTCCGCCTCGGCCAGGATCGCGGCGCGGTCGATCCGCGCCTTCCAGTCCGGACTGCTGTCGCGCAGGGCCAGCAGGGTGCGCGCCTGATCCGCCATGGGCGCATCGTCCGGCGAAACCTGCGGATTGGCGTCCAGAGCCCGGCGCAGATCGTCCCAGAAGGTCACGACATTGACCGGCCGCACGCGCAGAAGATCGGGATCGGCCTTCAGCATCTCGGCCGTCAGACCGGCGGGATAGACCTTGTTGGCGGCGATCGCTTCGCAGTCGAAGGTCTTCAGCTCCGGCGTGTTCTGGCTGAGAGGATAGACGCCGATCTGGTTCAGAACCCGGCGCGCCTCGGCCTTCGAGTCCGCCGAGTGGGCCGTGAAGCTGCGGCCGAACAGGCCCGTGACATTGGTGGGCGAGCGCAGAACCTCGATGAAGCCGTCAGGCGTCTCGCCCTTCCAGTTGGGCCCGACGAGCAGGAATTTGCCGCCCGGCGTGCCCGACGCAGAACCCAGCTGATGGATCACGGTCGTGAAGAGATCCGCGATCTGGATCGTCCAGTAGTGGCCCGGGGGCGCGTTCGTCGGCGTCTGGATCACCACCGCGTCGACGGCCAGATCCGCGAAGCCGGCGCCATAGATGGTGTCGTTGTTGGGCGTGACGACCCTGCGCTGGGCCGGCGGGATATAGTCGTCGAGGTATCCCATGGTGTTCTTCGGCGCGCCGGGAAACAGGCCCATGGTCGCGCCCGGTCCGTCCTTCATCACCTCCCACCCGCTGGTTCGGCCAAAGCCGTCGACCGCCGGATAGCCCCAGTAGAAGACGAGCTTGGCCAGGGCGTCGATATAGCTCTCGTTGGCGAGCTGGGCGGCGGTTCCGGCGGAGTTGGCCAGATGCGGATGGGCGGCGTCGAACTGGCGCGCGACATAGGGGATGGACGGCATGGGCAGGACCTCCGGGGTGGGGAGGCGCAGGCTATGAGGGACGTAACCGGCCGAAAATCGGGACAAACCCCGGCGTCCATTCCCCTCCCGACATTGCGGCGCAGGCCCCGGTCGGCCATATCGGGGCATGTCCGATGCTGCTTCGCCTGAACTTCTGCATGATCTGATCGCCGCCGCCCTGAAGGCGGGGGCTGACGCCGCGGAGGCGGTGACGTCCGAACGGCGCTCTATGTCGGTGGGGGTGCGCAACGGGGCGCTGGAAGAGGTCGAGCGCGAGGAATCGCGCGATCTGGGCCTGCGCGTCTTCGTCGGCCAGAGGCAGGCTTCGGTCTCGGCCTCGGACCTGTCCGAGGCCACCCGCAACCGGCTGGTCGAGCGGGTCGTGGCGATGGCGAAGCTGGCCCCCAAAGATCCCTACGCCATGCTGGCCCCGCAGGACCGGCTGAACATGGGACCGCACCGCGACCTCGACCTCTATGACGCCACCGAACGCTCGGCCGCCGAGCTGGAGGCTGCGGCCGCCGAGACCGAGGGCGTCGCGCTCGCCGTCGAAGGCGTGGTCCGGTCGGAGGGCGGTTACGCCTCCACCTCGTCCAGCGAATGGCGACTGGTGACCTCGCACGGCTTCGACGGCCGCTATCAGGGCAGCGCCTTCTCGCTGGGCGTCGGCGTCATCGCCGAGAAGGACGGCGGCATGGAGCGCGGCGGGGAGAGCCGGACGACGCGCCACTTCTCCGACCTGCCGGACGCCCAGTCCATCGGCGCCGAGGCCGGGCGCAAGGCCGTGGCCCGCACCGGTCCGCGCAAGATCGCCTCGACCACCGCCCCCGTCATCTTCGAGAACCGGGTCGCGACCCAGATCCTGTCGCCCCTGCTGGGCGCCATCTCGGGCCCCTCCATCGCGCGCGGCACGTCGTTCCTGAAGGACGATCTGCACAGGAAACTGCTGCCCTCGGGCGTCAGCCTGATCGACGACCCGTTCCGGCCGCGCGGCCTGGGCTCCACCCCCTTCGACGACGAGGGGGTGACGGTCGAGAAGCAATATATTGTCGACGACGGCGCCCTGATGACCTGGCTGCTCAACTCGGGCTCGGCCAAGCAGCTGGGCCTGCGCTCGACGGGCCACGCCTCGCGTGGTCTGGCGGGGCCTCCGGGCGTCTCGACCCACAACCTGCATCTGACGGCGGGTCTGCGCGACAAGGCCGGGCTGATCGGCGACGCCGGGACCGGGCTTCTGGTCACCTCCATGTTCGGCCCCTCGCTGAACGGCAATACCGGCGACTGGTCCGCCGGGGTGTCCGGCTTCTGGTTCGAGGACGGGGAACTGGCCTATCCGGTCTCGGAAGTCACCGTGGCCGGCAATCTGAAGGCCCTGTGGACGCGGATGGTCCCGGGTTCGGATCTGGAGTTCCGCTCGGCCTTCAACAGCCCGTCCCTGCTGTTCGACGCGGTGGCCATCGCGGGCAAATGATCGACCTGGACGCCGACCTCGAACTGATCCGCGCCGCTGCGGTCGCCGCCGGCGACCTGGCCCTGGCGGAGCGGGACAAGGGGATCAAGGTCTGGTCCAAGTCGGGCGGTTCGCCGGTGACCAGCGCCGATCTGGCGGTTGATGCATTACTGAAGGACATGCTGCTAACCGCCCGTCCGGATTACGGTTGGCTTTCGGAGGAGACGGCGGATTCCAGCGAGCGCCTGAGCCGCGAACGCATCTTCATCGTCGATCCGATCGACGGCACCCGGGCCTTCATGAAGAACGCGGCCTGGTGGTGCGTGCCCATCTGCGTGGTCGAGAACGGCCTGCCGGTCGCCGCCGTCATCCATGCCCCTCAGCTGGACGAGACCTATGTGGCCACGACGGGTGGCGGGGCGCGGCGCAATGGGCGGCCTATCGCCCCGGCCGACACCGACAGTCTGGACGACGCCTCGGTACTGGCCGACGCCCAGTTGATGGAGCGGCCCGAGTGGCCCGAGCCCTGGCCTGCGATGCGATATGAGAAGCGCAACGCCCTCGCCTATCGCATGGCCCTGGTGGCCGCCGGGGCCTTCGACGCCGCCATCGCCATGGGTCCCAAGTGGGACTGGGACGTCGCGGCGGGCTGGCTGATCGCCACCGAGGCAGGGGCGAAGGTGTCGGATCACAAGGGCCGGCCGTGGCTGTTCAACCGCCCGGATCCGCGTCAGGCCAGTCTGGTTTGCAGCGCTCCGGCCCTGCACCCGTTGATCATCCGGCGCACAGCGCCTATCCCGCTGGCCTCATAGCCCCCTCCCCGCCTTCAAGGATCCCCGATGAGCGCCCATACCGAAGTCGAAACCCCGCAACTGCTCCACCTCGTGATCGGCGGCGAGCTGCGCCATCTGGACGCCCCGGTGTTCCGCGACCTGTCGCAGGTCGAGTTCGTCGGCGCCTATCCGAACTACGAGGAAGCCAAGAAGGCGTGGAAGGCCCGCGCCCAGGCCACCGTCGACAACGCCCACATGCGCTTCTTCATCCTGCACGCCCACAAGATGATCGACCCGCGCGGCGATCACTAAGTCGCACCCCCGATGAGGGAACGAGCCCCCGTTCTGGCACGCTTCGTGTAGTCAGGACGGGCGTTCGTACCGGAGTGTTCCATGGCCCCCTTCCTCGTCATCCTCAGCCTGCTGCTGCTGGGAGTGGCGATCGTCGCCTGGCACACCCGTGAAACCTGGTGGCATTTCGTCGCCCACCTGCTGCCCCAGCCACCTCTGACCCGGGCCGGCAAGGCGGCAATCAGGCCGTCTGCGGAGCCCGCCTGTCCGGCCGAGCCTGATGCCTTCGCAGACGCCCCGCTTTCCCGTTCGGTGTTCGTCGAGACCCCCGCCGCGGCGCCCGCACCCGCCGCCTCGAACGATCCCTTCGCCCATGCCCCGCCCGTATCCGACCTGTCGGAGGTCGGCGGCCTTCCTCAAGCGGAGACGAGACATTGACCCTGTTCGGCAAGACCCTGGATGCGGAGCAGATCGGCGCGCTGGTCAGCCTTCTGGCCCTGCTGCTGTTCTGGATCGTCGCCCTGCGCCGCGAACAGGGCGCCCTGACCGTGTTCCGCAAATGGGAAGCCGACCGCAAGGCGCGGCGGGATGCGGAGATCGCGGCGGAAGAGGCTGATGGTCAGGGGGAGGCGTCGTCGCCGCCCCCGACCGGGCAGAAGCGCGGCCCCTGGGGCTGACGACTGAACCAGCGAACGCTAGCGAACTTCCCATCGCGCGAAGGCGTAGTAGCTATCGCCGGGCGCAGGAACATCGTCATCGGCTTCCAGCACAACCGCCTTCAGCTGAACTCGCGCCGCCCAGACACCGAACGAAGACCCCGGGTGCGACTCATCGGCAAGGCTGCACGCCGTCGTCGCGCCACCTTCGCCGAGATCGCATTTCAACAGCGCCCATCCCTTGCCCACGCCATCGATGGGCATGGTCGTGAGCAGGCGTTGCGGCACGCGTAGCCCCCGAGCCTCGCCGGGGCACCAGAGCCTAGACCCGGTCGTTGGATCGCGTTCGGATCGCTCGCAAACGACAGGTTCAGGCCGTGCTGGAGCAAGCAGCCCCGATTGGCTGAGACCCAACAGCATCGTGGCGATGATCATCAGATCTCCCAAGCTCTACCCTCCGTCTTCGTAACAGGTCGACTACCGACATTTGCAAACCTGCGAAGTCAAGCCTGTCGCTACTCCCGCCGCAGCAGTTTGTCGGTCAGGAGCGTCCCCCACCAGCCGGCCTTGAACTCGGCCTTGATGGTCTCGGGGTCGTAGAGGGGGCTGTCGATCCAGTCGAGGAAGCTCATCCCTGTCGGCTCGATCTCGCGGACGTACTTCTCAAGGAAATAGTCGAGGACGCCGGTCAGGCCCTCGCGGCTGTGCAGATACTTCTTGGACAGCTGCTCCATGGCGACCGAGATCGGCTCGCCGAGGTGGAAGTGGCGATACAGAACCGCCATCAGCCCGGCCCGGTCCGCCCCCGACTTGCAGTGGATCAGGACCGGATATTCGATGGTCTGGAACAGTTTGATGGCGCGGTGGATGCGATAGGGCTCGGGCACGTCGCGCGAATCCAGCGGGGCGTCGATCAGGGTCAGGCCCAGGGCCTGACACGCCGCCTTCTCCAGCCAGTAATAGCTCTCGTCCCGCTCGCCGCGCAGGTTGATGACCGTCCTGATCCCCCGGTCGGCCCAGCCCTTGAGCTGGCGCGGCGAGGGCTGGTTGGTGCGGACCAGATCCGGGCCCAGCCAGTGCGCGTTCGAGAAGGCCAGCCTGAGAAAGGCGTGGTCGCTCCAGAAATAGTCCCAGCCGGCGTGGAACCGGCCGGCGGGCGTGGAAAGGTCGAAACGCGGCATGGGGCGCAGATAGAGGTTCAAAGCCGCCGCGTCATCAGGCGACAGGCCGGCGGGAATTGCTTTAGGTTGCGACCGAACCGGGAGAGACACAGATGAAGGCGCGCCTCGGGATTGTGGGTCTGGCGCTGATCCTCGGCATGGCCGGCTGTTCCCGATCCTCCGAGCGCCACCCCGGCCAGCCACCCGTGCCGCCCTCCGTGCCCGTGCCCGCCGACCAGCCGGCGCCTGTGCTGACGGCGGTCGCGCCGGACGATCCGACCCTCGCCGCCGTGCGCGCGATGCTGGACGAGCCCGCCCGGTCCAACGCCCGCTTCATCGGCAAGACGGTTCAGGCCGGGGGCCAGACCCTGACCCTGCTCTATGTCGTCGGCGACGGCCTGTGCATCCCGGAAGGCTGCGACCTTTTCGTCTTCCGCCGCACCGGAGACGCCTTCGAACAGGTGGGCGACATCGGCTTCGTGCAGCGCCCGATCCGGCTTCTGGCCAGCACCACCAACGGCATGCCCGATCTGGGGATCACGGTCACGGTGGACGGCGGCTCGGGCTCCAAGGTCGGCGGCGGCGCGCCCCATGCGCCGAACGAGGTCCTGCTACCCTTCCTCAACGACCACTATGTCGGGGCCCCGGCCGACTACGGCGCGCGGCCCTCGGGGAACCCGGCGGGGACGGTGGTGATTACGGCTGAGGATTTGCCGTTGCCGCCTGCGTCACACTCCCCCGCATCAGAGGAGCCCCGCCCATGAAGACCTTCGCCCCCATCGCCGTCCTCGCCGCCCTGGCCTCGACCGCATGTTCGCCCGCGCCTGCGGAGAAGACGCCCGCCGAGGCGCTGGCCACCGCGGCGGCCGCTCCGGCGGTTCCCGCTCCGACCGCCGCCCCGACCGTCGATCCGGCCTTCGACGCCTGGGTCCGGGATCAGGTCAAGGACGGCGGCATGCCTCTGCAGTACGCTGCCGCGGCGGGCCCGGACGGCCTGAGCTTCGCGTATCTGACGGGCGGGGACTATTGCGGCTCGGGCGGCTGCGTCCTGCTGGTGGCGCTCAAGACAGAGGCCGGTTTCGAGCGGGTCGGGCGGCTGACCGTGACCCGGACCCCGATCCGGGTGCTGGAGAGCCGCAGTCACGATCTGCCCGATCTGGCGGTCGGGGTCTCTGGCGGCGGCGCGACGCCGCATGAGGCCCTGATTCCGTTCGACGGCAGCCGCTACGCCTCCAACCCGACCGTCGCGCCGGCCAGGCCAGTCGAGGGGGCGGCGGCGGGCCTGACCCTGATCACCGACGACACCCCGAAGGTCACAGTCCGCGAGTAACAGGATCGCCGCGCTTGACTTGCCGGGCCGTCCGTCCGACCTCCGTCCGATGACGACGCCTGCCCTGCCCGATCAAGACGAACGCCTGCGCCCGCTGCTGGCGCGGATCTGGCGCGACTATCTCTCGCGGCACAAGACGGCCCTGTTCGCCTCCATCCTCTGCGCGGCCATCGTTGGCGTGGTCGCCGCGACCGTGCTGCAACTGCTTGAGCCGGCGATCAACGGCCTGTTCCTTCGCACGCCCGTGAAGATCTGGGGCCTGTTCCCCATCCCGCCGTCCGAGGCCCTGTGGGCGATCCCGGCCTTCATCGTCGGTATGGCGGTGATCTGGACCATCGCGGCTCTGGGTCAGGCGGCGCTGGTCAACCGACTGGGCCACGGCATCGTCGGCGACATTCAGGTGCGCCTGTTCGGAGCGATGATCCGCGCCGATCTGGCCCGGCTGCGCAGCCAGCACTCGGGCGCCTTCGTCTCCAGCGTCCTGTTCGACGCCAATCTGGTGCGCGAGGCCTTCACCAACGGGGTGGTCAACTACACCCAGCACGGCCTGACCCTGATCGCCGTCATCGCCTTCATGGCCTGGAGCGACTGGCAGCTGACGCTGATCGTCCTGCTGGGTGTGCCGGCCATCACCTATGTGCTGCGCCGCTTCTCCAAGCGGACGCGCAAGGCCACGACCGGAGCCATGCTGGAGACCGAGAACCTGTCGACCGCCCTGATGGAGAACCTCGACGGCGTCCGGCTGATCAAGATCGAGAACCAGGAAGCCGCCGAGGAGGCCCGCGTCGGCGAGGTGGTTGGCCGCCGTCAGCGCCATGTGATCAAGAGCGCGGACTCCAGAGCCTTCGCCGGTCCCTTCTCCAACTTCTTCGCCATGGTGATCGTGGCGGCGGTCATGGCCTATGCCGGCTGGCGCGCCCGCGAAGGCCATATGAGCGTGGGCGAGTTCGCCGCCTTCATCGGCCTGCTGATGTCCGCCGGCCAGTCGCTGCGGCAGGTGACCAATCTGCAGACCGTCATGGCCGAAGGCCTGACGGCCGCGCGGCGCCTGTTCGCCGCCCTCGACATCCAGCCCGAGATCCGGGAGGCGACCGATCCCCACGCTCTGCCGGAAGGACCGCTGACCGTGGCGCTGGACGCCGTGTCCTTCGCCTACGGAGGCCTGCAGGAAGGCATCGCCCCGACCCTGTCCGACGTGTCCCTGACCGTGAAGCCCGGCGAGACCGTAGCTCTGGTGGGGCCCTCGGGCGGGGGCAAGTCGACGATCCTGAGCCTGCTGCCGCGCTTCTATGACGTGACGGCCGGGTCGGTGACAGTGGGCGGGGTCGATATCCGCGACCTGGCCCTGCCGGAGCTGCGCGATCGCATCGCCCTGGTGACCCAGGAGCCCTTCCTGTTCGACGACACCATCGCCGCCAACATCACCTATGGCCGCGAGGGCGTAACCCAGGACGAGATCGAGGCCGCCGCCCGCGCCGCCGCCGCCCATGACTTCATCACCGCCCTGCCGCAGGGCTATCAGACCCGGGCGGGCGAGGCCGGGATGCGGCTGTCTGGTGGCCAGCGCCAGCGCATCGCCATCGCCCGCGCCTTCCTGAAGAACGCCCCGATCCTGCTGCTCGACGAGGCCACCTCGGCGCTGGACACCGAGAGCGAGGCCCTGGTCCAGGCGGCGCTGGAGCGGCTGATGCAGGGGCGCGCCACCCTGATGATCGCTCACCGGCTGTCGACCGTGATGAATGCCGACCGCATCCATGTGCTGGAGGCCGGCCGTATCGTCGAGACCGGAACCCACAAGCAGCTGGTCAGGAAGGGCGGCCTCTACGCCCGTTTGGCGAAGCAGCAGTCGCTGGACGGGACGCCGGCGGTGGAAACGGTCGCCTGAGGTGAGACCGCTCCGCAATCCCGTCATCCAGTCGATCCTGTCCCATGTGCTGGCGGGCTGGATGTCGTTCTGCTTCCGCACCATCCGCTGGACGTATGAGAACCGCGGCGTCGCCGAGGGCGTCTGGGCCGAGGGCGGCGGGGTGCTGTGCGCCTTCTGGCATTCGCGTATCGGCCTCAGCCCATCGTGCTGGCCGCTGGACGTTGCCCAGCCGGCCAAGGCCCTGATCTCCCTGTCGCCCGACGGCCAGTTCATCGCCAAGGCGGTGGCCCTGCAGGGCTTCCCCGCCGTGCGCGGCTCCTCGGCCAACAAGGACAAGGCGGAGGTGGCCAAGGGCGGGACCCAGGCCCTGCGCGATGGTCTGAAGCAGCTGAAGCTCGGCGCCCTGGCCATCACCCCCGACGGCCCGCGCGGCCCGGCCCGCCAGATGGCCGAAGGCCTGCCCCTGATGGCGAAACTGTCGAAGGCGCCGGTTCTGTTCATCGGCATGAGCTGCAGCCCCGCGATCCGGCTGAAGAGCTGGGACAAGGCCATCCTGCCCCTGCCCTTCGCCAAGGGCGCCATCGTCTGGGACATCGACCGCTTCCCGGCGGACGGCGATCTGGCCGAGGTCGCGCTGGACTGGACGGCGAGGCTGAACGCGGTCGAGGCGCGGGCGGACGCGATCACGGGTCTGACGGCCCCGGCGGAAGCATGAGCCCCGCCCTCCTCGCCTACCGCCTGCTGACCCGGATGCTGGAGCCTCTGGCGCCGCGCCTGCTGGATGCGCGGGTCAAACAGGGCAAGGAGGACCCGGTCCGGGTCGATGAGCGCCTCGGTCTGACCCGCATGGCGCGGCCCGAGGGCGACCTCGTCTGGCTGCATGGCGTCAGCGTCGGCGAGACCCTGTCCCTGCTGCCGGTCGTCGAACGCATTCGCAAGGCGCGGCCCGAGCTGACCGTGCTGGTCACCTCGGGCACCCTGACCTCCGCGACCCTGCTGGCCCAACGGCTGCCGACGGGCGTCATCCACCAGTTCGCACCGGTGGACGGACCGCAGGCCGTCGCCGCCTTCCTCGATCACTGGAAGCCGACGCTGGGCGTCTTCGTCGAGAGCGAGCTGTGGCCCAATCTGATCGCGGCGGCCAAGGCGCGGGGCGTCAAACTGGCCCTCGTCAGCGCCCGGATCACCGAGAAGACGGCGAAGGGCTGGGGCCGCTTCCCCGGCGCGATCCGCCAGATCCTGTCGAGCTATGACCGTATCCTGCCGCAGGATCAGGCCTCTGCGCTGCGACTGGAACAGCTGGGCGCGCGCGTCGACGGGCTGGTGAACCTCAAGCTCTCGGGCGCCCCCCTGCCCCATGACACGGCCGCTTTCAGTCGCCTGAGCGCCGCCATCGGCGACCGGCCGGTGATCGTCGCGGCCAGCACCCACGAGGGCGAGGAGATCGCCATCGTCCACGCGCTCGACGCCCTGCCCGTGCGGGTCTGTCTGGTCATTGTGCCACGCCATCCGGAACGGGCGGCTGAGATCGCCGGCCTTTTGACCCGCGACGGCTATCGCTTCGTCATGCGGTCGCGCGGCGGTCAGCTGGACGGCGGCACCGACCTCTATGTCGCCGACACCCTGGGAGAGCTGGGCCTGTTCCTGCGGCTGGCCGATGTGGTGGTCATGGGCGGCAGCTTCGGCCCGGCCATCGGTCAGGCCTCGGTCGGCGGGCACAATCCGCTGGAGCCGGCGCGGCTGGGCAAGCCCTCCGTGTCGGGGCCCGACTATCCCAACTGGGTCGAGGTCACCGAGGCCCTGCATGAGGCGGGCGGTCTGACCGTGGTCGCGGCCCCGGCCGACCTGCCCCACGTCATCACGCCGCTGCTGGACAATCCCGCCGCCGCCCGGGCCATGGGCGAGCGAGCGAAGAAGGCCGCAGCCGACGCGGGTGCGGGCCTCGACCGGCTGTGGGACGCGCTGCAGCCGCTGCTGCCTCCGTCGGGAGGTCGCCCGTGAAGCTGTCGACACCCCGCTGGTGGTATATCCGGGACAGCAACCACGCCCGCGTCACACGAACCCTGCTGAAGCCTGCATCGTGGCTCTGGGCCGCCGTGACCGCCCGGCGGATCGCCAAGGCGACGCCGGTCGATCCGGGCGTGCCTGTGGTCTCCATCGGCAATCTGACGGTCGGCGGCTCCGGCAAGACGCCGGTGGCGCGCGAGACCCTGCGGCTGCTGCGCGCGGCGGGGGTGGAGGCCGCCGCCCTGTCGCGCGGCTATGGCGGAACGTTGACGGGGCCGCTGCGGGTCGATCCGGCCGTCCACACCGCCGCCGACGTCGGCGATGAGCCGCTGATGCTGGCCATCGGCAGCCCGGCCTGGATCTCGGCCGATCGGGTCGCGGGGGCCGAGGCCGCTGTGGCGGCGGGGGCGAAGGCGCTCGTCCTCGACGACGCCCACCAGAACATGAAGCTGAAGAAGACGCTCAGCCTGATCGTCGTGGACGGCGAGACGCGCGGCGAGGAATGGCCGTTCGGCGACGGCTCGGTCTTCCCGTCGGGGCCCATGCGCGAGCCGTTGAACGCCGGTCTGGCCCGCGCCGACGCCGTGGTGGTTCTGTTGCCCGCCGATCTGCCTGAGGCCGATCCGGAGCTGGTCGCCACGTTCGGCGGCCTGCCCGTCTTCATCGCCCGGCTGGAGCCCGCGGGGCCGCCGCCTTCGGGACCGCAGGTCGGTTTCGCGGGCATCGCCAAGCCGTGGAAGGTCGAGCGGTCGCTGATCGCGGCGGGCTGCGACCTGGTCGACTTCGCCCCCTTCCCCGACCACGCCGACTACCGCCCCGAGGACCTGCGCTTCCTCGCCGAGCGGGCCGAACTGCACGGCGCGGGTCTGGTCACCACGGAAAAGGACTGGGTCCGCCTCAGCCCCGAATGGCGGATCAGGGTCGTCTCCTGGCCCGTCGTGGCGCGGTTCGAGGACGAGGCGGGCTTCGCCGCCTTCCTGCTTCAGTCCTCGCGGTAAACCACCCCGCCCTTCATCACGAAGGCCATGTGCTCCAGCGTCGTGACGTCGGTCAGCGGGTCGCCGTGGACGCCGACGATGTCCGCCGGCATGCCGACCGCGATCCTGCCAGCCTCGTTCGAGATGCGCAGGTGCTCGGCCGCCCCGACCGTCGCCGCCTGCACCGCCTCCAGCGGCGTCAGCCCGGCCCGGACCAGAAGCGCGAACTCCTGCGCATTATCGCCGTGCGCCGAAACGCCCGTATCTGTGCCAAACGCGATCCGCACCCCGCCCTCATGCGCCCGGCGGGCCATGTCGAGCATCTTCGGCCCCGCCTCCAGCGCCTTGGCGGTCTGGGCCGGGGTCAGGAAATTGTTGGGGCCCGAGGCGATCCGGTAAACGAAGTCGCCCGCCAGCAGGGTCGGGACCAGCCAGACGCCCTCGCGATGGAACAGACGGATCGACTCATCGTCCAGATAGGTGCCGTGCTCGATCGAGTCGCCGCCGGCGCGCAGGAAGGCGTTGATGCCGTCCGTACCGTGGGCGTGGGCGGTGACCTGGCGGCCCATGCGGTGGGCGGACTCAACGATGGCGGCCAGCTCGGCCTCAGTGAACTGCTGGGCCAGGCCCGCGGCGGTGTTGGACAGGACCCCGCCCGTGGCGGTGATCTTGATGATGTCGGCGCCCGACCGCACCTGAAGCCGCACAGCGCGCATGCAGTCGTCGGCGCCCGAACAGACGCTTTCCGGCGACAGCAGATGCATGACGTCGTCGCTGAAGCCGTTGACGTCGCCGTGGCCGCCATGGATCGACACCGCCGACCCGGCGGCGATCACGCGCGGTCCCGGCACGTCGCCGCGTTTGATGGCGTCCCTGAGGGCGAAGATGGACTCGTTGGAGGCGCCGAGGTCCGCGACCGTGGTGAAGCCGGCCATCAGGGTCTTGCGCGCATATCCGGCGCCGACCATCGCCTGATCCGCGTTGGACCGGGTCACCTCATCCAGCCGACTGTTGGAGCCTTGCTGGCCGGTCAGATGGACGTGGCTGTCGATGAGTCCCGGCAGGACGAATTCGTCCCGCAGATCAACGATATGGCCCTCACCCACGAAGCCGTCGCGGATTTCGACGACTTTGTTCCCTGCGATCACGAGAGTTTTATCGCGCTGCACAACACCGGTGGACGGATCGGCCAAAAGCCGCCCGACTTGAACGAACGTGGTTCCCGTATCGGGGGAATTGGCCGCGACCGTGGGGGTTTGCGCGGCCACGCTTCCGCCAAACGCCAGACACATTAGCCCTAAGGCTACGCTCACCTTGGTCATAAACCCCTCCCGGAAACAGCGGCTTCACCATAGGCGGAATGGTTCCCGAGCCAAGGCCAAGGTTGGACGAGGGGTAATTTCATGAGACACGTTAGGGCGTAACATCAACCGCGCGAGGGGCGTCGCATGCGGCTTTCGAGACGAGGCCTTATTCTGGGCGGATCGGCGATGCTCGCCGGTTGCGCCACCAACCAGGCCGTTCAGGCCCCGGTTCAGCTCGCACAGGCCTCCGTCCCGGTTCCGCCTCCCGCGCAGCGCGTGGTCGTCCAGCAGACGCAGTACACGCCGCCGCCGCTGGATCCCTACCGTCAGGTCCGGCCCGAGCTGATGCAGCGCGCCATGCAGGCCCTGGACGTTCACCACGACCGCCTGCCCCTGCGCGACCGCATGTATCTTGTCGACTTCCAGAAATTCTCGGGCGAGGAGCGGCTGTACGAGGTCGATCTGTACAGCGGTCAGGTCAAGGCCTTCCGCACCTGCCACGGCCGCGGCTCGGACCCCCAGCACTCGGGTTACGCCCGCAACTTCTCCAACACTCCGGAAAGCTACATGTCCTCGGTCGGCGCCTATGCGACCGCCGGCGCCAGCTGGGGCGCTTCCCAGGGCCCGAACGTCCTGCTGGACGGGCTGGAGTACACCAACAATATGGCCCGCGAGCGCGCCATCATCGTCCACGGCGCCAACTATGCCGATCCGGACTTCCTGGCTCGCGAAGGCAAGCTGGGCCGCAGCTACGGCTGCTTCTCCACCGCCCACACCGACCTGCCCACCCTGCGCGAGCGTATGGGCACGGGCCGACTGCTGTTCGCCTGGGCCTAGGCTCTACTCTCTATCCAACGCGCGCCAGCCGATGTCGGAGCGGCTGAAACCGCCCGGCCAGTCGATCTTGCGGACCGCCTCATAGGCGCGCTCGCGGGCCTGGGCGATGTCGTCGCCCTCGGCGCAGACGTTGAGCACGCGCCCCCCGGCGGCGACCAGCTGGCCGTCCGGACGCCGCTTGGTGCCGGCGTGGAAGACCTGGACGTGCGGGCCGAAATCCTGTTCGGCGCCGCGGATGATCGAGCCTTCCAGCGGGCTGTCGGGATAGCCCTTGGCGGCCATGACCACACAGATCACCGTCTGGGGCTTGAAGGCGGGCGGCTGGACCTTCGACACATCGCCGCGCGCACAGGCCAGCAGCACCGGCACGATGTCCCCGGCCAGACGCATCATCAGGACCTGGCACTCCGGATCCCCGAAGCGGGCGTTGTATTCGACGACCTTGGGGCCCTCGGCCGTGGCCATCAGGCCGACGTAGAGGACGCCGCGATAGGGCGCGCCCTCGGCGGCCATGCCGGTCATGGTCGGGGCGACGATGTCGCGCTCCACCGTCTCGACCAGCTCGGGCGTGAAGACGGGCGCGGGCGAATAGGCGCCCATGCCGCCGGTGTTGGGGCCGATGTCGCCGTCGAAGGCGCGCTTGTGATCCTGGGCGCCGCCGAACAGCACGGCGCGCTGGCCGTCGCACAGGGCGAAGAGAGAGCCCTCCTCCCCGTCCATGAACTCCTCGATCACGACGCGGGCGCCGGCCGTGCCGAAGCGGCCGCCCAGCATGCGTTCGATCTCGGCCTCGGCGTCGGGCTTGTCGGGGCTGATGGCCACGCCCTTGCCGGCGGCCAGACCATCGGCCTTGATCACATAGGGGGGCTTGAAGACGTTCAGCGCCGCGCGGGCGTCGGCGACGCGGTCATAGACGCCGTAACCGGCCGTCGGGATCTCGTGCCGCTCAAGGAAGCCCTTGGAGAAGGCCTTGGAGGTCTCCAGCTGGGCCGCCTTCTGGGTCGGGCCGAAACAGGCGATGCCCGCCGCCGCCAGACGGTCGGCGAGACCGGCGGCCAGCGCCACTTCCGGGCCGACCACGACCAGATCCGCCTTGATCTCGCGCGCCAGGGCGGCCAGGCCGTCGGCGTCGTCCGCCTTCAGGTCGCCGCGCAGCTCACCGAGTTTCTCCATCCCCGGATTGCCGGGCGCGATCACCAGTCGCTTCGTCAGCGGCGAAGCGGCGATTTTCCAGGCCAGGGCGTGTTCGCGCCCTCCCGATCCGACAAGCAGGATGTTCATGCGGGGGCAATGACCGTCTGAGGCGCTTCGGTCAAGCGGGCCCCAGGCCCTGACTGGGTTTACGAGGCGTTACAGGAGCGCCGACACCACATAGACCAGCACCCCGAGCATCAGGATCAGGCCGATGATCAGCCACGGGCTGACGGCGGGCGCATCGCTGCGGCGCTCCAGTTCTTCCTCATAGGGGTCGCGGTCGTCGGGATCGGTTCCGGGGGGATCGGCCATGGGCTGAGGATAGTCGGTCATCGCCGTTTCCGCCAATCACACGACCGCGCTAGTGTGTCGCGATGAGCGACGACTCCTATGTTTTTGAAGGTCCGGCCGAGGCGCCCGAACCCGCGCGGGACAACAATCCGCCCCAGACCATTTCGGAACTGGCCTTCGCCCTGAAGCGCACGCTCGAGGACCGGTTCGGTCACGTCCGGCTGCGCGGCGAGGTGTCCAAGGTCAATTTCCACGCCTCAGGCCACGTCTATCTGACGCTCAAGGACGACAAGGCGGCCATCGACGGCGTGATCTGGAAAGGTTCGGTGCGCGGTCTGGGCGTGCGGCCTGAGACGGGGCTCGAGGTCATCGTCACCGGCAAGATCACCTCCTATCCGGCGCGGTCGTCCTATCAGATCGTGATCGAATCGATGGAGGCGGCGGGCGCGGGCGCCTTGCTGGCCCAGCTGGAGCGGCTGAAGGTCAAGCTCAGCGGCGAAGGCCTGTTCGACGTCGGGCGCAAGAAGCCGATCCCGACCTTCCCCGCGACCATCGGGGTGATCACCAGCCCGACCGGGGCCGTGATCCGCGACATCCTGCATCGCATCGCCGAGCGCTGGCCGTGTCGGGTCGTCGTCTGGCCGGTGGTGGTCCAGGGCGACGCGGCGTCGGGTCAGGTCGCCAACGCCATTCGCGGTTTCGACGCCATGACGCCGGACGGCTCCATCCCTCGCCCGGACTTGCTGATCGTGGCGCGCGGCGGGGGCTCGGTCGAGGACCTGTGGTGCTTCAACGACGAAGGTCTGGCCCGGACGGTGGCGGCGGCTTCCATCCCGATCATCTCGGCAGTGGGGCATGAGACCGACACGACCCTGATCGACTTCGTCTCGGACCGGCGGGCGCCGACGCCCACAGGCGCGGCCGAGATCGCCACCCCTGTGCTGGCCGACCTGCGCTTCGCCGTCGCCGATCTGGAGCGGCGGCTGGACCGGGCCGGATCGCGACTGCTGGAGGACCGGCGCACCCGTCTCCGCGCCGTGGCGCGCGGCCTGCCCGCCCGTCCGGAAGAGCTGGTGGCCCTGGCCCAACAGCGTCTGGATCACGCCTCGAGCCGTCTGGCCTCGGGTCTGCAGAGGAATGCGGACCTGCACGAGCGGCGACTGGTCGCCGTCGGCGGCCGCCTGAGCCGCGCCCTGCTGGACCGGGCCATCGAACGGCGCGGCGACCGGCTGGAAGGCGTCGCCGCCCGACTGGCGGTTCCGATCCCACGCCGGATCGAGCGGGCGCAGGACCGACTGCACGGCCTGTCGCGGGCGCTCGCCAGCCTCGACCCGAAGAAGCCCAAACCGGGCTTCGCCCGCATCGACGACGATACCGGCCGCATGATCGCCAGCGCCGCCGCCCTGTCGCCGGGTCAGGCCGTGACGCTCGTCTTCCCCGATGGGTCGAAGGGCGCGCGGATCGACGGCGGTGGCGATGCGCCCGCTCTTGAGCCGGTCCGCGCGGCCCCTCTCCGTCCGGCGCCGAAGCCCAAGGTCCCGCCGGCGGATCAGGGCGACCTGTTCTAGTGACGCAGTCTTGATGGCGAAGGTCTCCGACCCGCGCTATCTTCCGGTCATGAACGCCATCGATCCCTCCTCCGGCCCGGCCACACTCCACTACGGCGACGGCGAGTTCGCCGTGCTCAAGCCCGGGCCCTATGTGCTCTGCGCCGTGTCGGGCAAAACCATTCCGCTGGAGGCGCTGCGCTACTGGTCGGCGGAACGGCAGGAGCCCTACGCCAGTCCCGCCGAGGCCCTGACCCGCATGGTCGCCGGGAAGTGACCCCCAGCCGTCGGGGTCTGATCGTCGGCGCCGGGTCGGCCTTGCTGGCCCCCACGGTTCTGGGCGTCGCGCCGCCGGTCTTCGCCGACGAACCCAGCCTGACGTTGAACGGCCAGTGGAAGCAGGGCGGCTTCGCCTTCGGCCGCACCTGGCCCCGCGCCGCCATCTATGTCGACGGCGAGCCCCTGACGGCGGCATCGGAGCATGGGCTCTTCGTGGTCGGCTTCGACCGCGACGCCGGCCCCTCGACCACCATCGAGGCCCGCTCGGCCCTGACCAGCCTCAGCCGGACCCTGGACATCGCGCCCGGGACCTTCCCCGAGAGCTGGATCGACGGCCTGCCGCCCGCGACGGTCGAGCCGACCGACCCCGCCCTGCTGGAACGGATCAAGGAAGAGGCGGCGCTCAAGGCCGTGGGCTTCGCCAGCAAGGCCGACACCGACGACTTCCGCGACGGCTTCGTCTGGCCGCTGGAAACCTACCGGATTTCCAGCCTGTGGGGCGCGCAGCGCATCCTGAACGGCACCCCGGCCCGGCCCCACTACGGCATTGATCTGGCTGCGCCCCAGGGCACGCCGATCCGCGCGCCCGCCGACGGCGTCGTGGCCTTCAGCCGCTCGGGCATGCATTTCGAGGGCGGCCTGGTTCTGATCGACCACGGCCAGGGTCTGGTCAGTTGCTACCTGCATCAGTCGCAGATCGACGTCGCCGTGGGCCAGAGGCTGGCGCGGGGTCAGGAGATCGGTCGGGTCGGCATGGAGGGCCGCGCCACCGGCCCGCACCTGTGCTGGCGGATGAAATGGCGCGACCGGAACATGGACCCGTCCCAGATGGTCGGGGCCTCGGCGCCCACAACCTTGAGTTAGGAAGCTTAACCGTAGCGAGTTGAGAATTCTCAACCCGATGGACCGGGCCCGTCTAAGGCGCCTAACATACAGCTGTGCGTGCCGGATTCGGCGCTACGGTCAGAATAAGCTCAATGTCATCTCTTAACGCGCTCAGCGTCCTGCTGGTCGACGATAACGCCCCTATGCGCACCATCGCATCCGCGATCCTGCAGTCCGCCGGCATCCGCAAGATTCGCGAGGTCGGCGACGGCGCCGCCGCGCTCGAGGCCCTGCGCGAGGCGCCGGTCGATATCGCCATCGTCGACTTCAACATGTTTCCGCTGGACGGGGTCGAGTTCACGCGTCTGGTCCGCAACAGCCCGGACAGCCCCAACCGCTATCTGCCGATCATCATGATGACCGGCCATTCGGAGCGGCATAAGGTCATGGCGGCGCGCGATGCCGGGGTGACCGAATTCGTGGTCAAGCCGATCACCGCCAAGGCCATCTTCGACCGCATCCAGGCCGTGATCGTGCGTCCCCGCGCCTTTGTGAAGACCGACGACTATTTCGGCCCGGACCGCCGACGCGCCAATGCTGCGGGCTATGCGGGGCCATTCCGCCGGATCACCGACGGCAAACAGGCTTAGGCGTCGATCGGCCCCAGCGCCTGATAGACGCTGTCGGGCCAGCGTTTGTGGACCCAGAACCAGTCCTCTGGGACCTCGCGCACCCGGTCCTCGACAAAGCTGTTGGCCGCCTGGATGCCGCGCAGGACGTCGCCGGTCTTGTCGCCGGTGTCTCGAACCTCGATCGGCTCATGGGCGGTGACGCGGAAACGCACGCCCGGCAGGCGCACCACCGACAGGGGCTGCATCACCGTGCCGAATCGCAGGGCCAGACGAGCGGCGCCCGGCGAGGCGTTGACCGGTTCATCGAAGAACCGGACCTCGGGCCCCTGATTGTATTTCTGGTCGACCAGAAGGGCGATGGAATCGCCGCGCTTCATCCCGGCCATCAGCTCGCGCGTGCCGTCGCCCTTGGGCGCGAACAGGCGGATGCCGTAGCGCTCGCGGCTCTGACGGATCAGGGCGTCGACGTAAGGGTTATTGGCGGCGCGATAGGTGACCTGGCACGGCACGCCTGCCGACATGATCACCGCAGCCATGACTTCGAAATTGGCCAGGTGGCCCGAGATCAGCACCACGGGCTGTCCTGAATCGCGAACGGCGTGCAGCCGCTCGATGCCCAAGACCTCGACCCGACCGCCCTCGGGCGTCAGCTTGTCCATGACGGCCAGCTCGGCAAAGGTCCGACCGGTCCGGTCCCACTGCTCGACCGCCAGCCGGTCACGCTCGGCGACGGGCATGTCGGGGAAGGCGATCTTCAGATTGCGGCGGACGATCTTGTGGGTGCCGACCAGCGGCCCGAGGGACCGCAGCAGCCAGCCGCCGAAGTCCGAGGCGCGCTCGACCCCCAACGCCCTGAGCAGAGCGAAGAGGGCCGCGAACGCCACGGCCTCGATCCGCCAGACAATGTCTTGCCCGAGCGGAATCCTGTGGTCTTCACCAGGCAATCGTCAGTCCGCCGTCCACGACCAGGGTCTGGCCCGTCACATAGGCCGCCGCCGGGGAGCAGAGATAGACGGCGGTGCCGGCGATCTCGTCCGGCTGGCCGATCCGCTTCAGCGGATTGGGCTCGACGGTCTTTTCGAGGATCTCGGGGTTCTCCCACAGGTATTTGGCGAAGTCCGTCTGAACCAGGCCGGGGGCGATGCAGTTGACCCGCACGTTCGACGGCCCGAACTCGACGGCCAGGTTGCGCGCGAGCTGCATGTCGGCGGCCTTGGAGACATTATAGGCGCCGATCAGGGCGTTGCCGCGCAAGCCGCCGATAGAGGAGATGATCAGGATGGCCCCGTCCTTCCGCTCCAGCATCTGGGGCGCGACCATGTTGATCAGCCAGTGGTTGGCCAGGACGTTGTTGTGGAAGATCTTCTCGAACTGCTCGTCGGCGATGCCCGCCATCGGCCCGGCATAGGGGTTGGAGGCGGCGTTGCAGACCAGGATGTCGACCTTGCCGAAGGCCGAGTTGGTCTCGTCGACCAGCCGCTGCAGGTCTTCCTTGGAGGCGATGTTGGCCGGGACGGCGATGGCCGTGCCCTCCCCGTACTTGCCGTTGATGGCCCCGGCGACCTCATCGCAGGGCCCGGCCTTGCGCGAGGAGATGACCACCTTGGCCCCGTGCTCGGCCAGCCGCTCGGCGATGGCCTTGCCGATTCCCTTGGACGAGCCGGTGATGATCGCGACCTTGCCGGTCAGATCGAACAGTTCCATCGCGTATCCCCTTGAGTTTTCGTTGTCGTTTGCGGGCTTCGTCCCGGGTTTCTTTCCGCGACGCTCTAGCCGTTCCGTCCTGATACCCTGATACTCGGGCGATTCCACCCGGAACCTCGCCTGACCCTCAAGTCGGGGCTCCCCAGTCTGGCAGCCGATGCGCGCACTGACGACCGCCTTCCTGTTCTTCGGCTACGTCTTCCTGGCGATGACGGTGGGCGCCTTCCTGTGGCGACTGGGTCTGGGCGGCGGCTCGGCCTTCGCCGCGGCTGTCGGCACCCTCGGCCTGCTGGGGACAATGCACCTGTTCCTGACCGGCGGATCGCAGCGCAAGGCCCTGCGCGCCGAGATCGCCCAGGTCCGTGAGGCGCACCGCCTGCTGGCCGATGCGATGGAGTCGACCCAAGGCGCCCTGACCGAACTGGCCCAGGCCATCGAGGCCGGCGCCCTGACCAATACCGAGGAACTGACCGGCGAGGTCCGCATCCTCGAAGGCCTGATCCAGCAGATGAGCGAGTCCATCGAGGAGCGGCTGACCGTCACCCCGATGGTCGCGCCCGACAGCCCCGACGCCATCCGCCGCCAGCAGGGCAATATCCTTCTCAAGACCGTTCACGACGCCCTGTCGGAGAACCGCGTCGACCTTTACCTCCAGCCGGTCGTCAGCCTGCCGCAGCGCCGGACCATCTTCTACGAGAGCTTCACCCGCCTGCGCGACGCCACCGATCGCGTCATGATGCCGGCCGAATATCTGTCGATCGCCGAGGGTGAGGGTCTGGTCCCCGCCATCGACAACCTGCTGCTGTTCCGCTGCGCCCAGATCGTGCGCCGGCTGGCGCGTCAGGACCGCAAGGTCGGCGTCTTCTGCAACGTGGCCCTGTCGTCACTGGGCGACGAGACCTTCTTCCCGCAGTTCCTCGACTTCCTGTCCGAGAACCGCGACCTGAACCAGGCCCTGATCTTCGAACTGGGCCAGGCCAATTTCGACGCGCGCGGCGCGGTCGAGGCCCGCAACATGGCCCGTCTGGCCGACCTCGGCTTCCGCTTCTCGATCGACAAGGTCCAGACCCTGGATCTCGACTTCAACGACCTGCAGCGCTCCGACGTCCGCTTCGTAAAGGTGGCTGCCGACCTGCTGATCGAACAGCTGCTGGATCTGGACGGCGGCTCGCCCATCCCGAGCCTGCGCGACATCCAGGCCGCCGACTTTGCCCATCTGACCCGCCGCTACGGCATCGAGGTCATCGCCGAAAAGTGCGAGAACGAGCGCCAGATCGTCGATATCCTCGAGCTCGACATCTCCATGGGCCAGGGCCACCTGTTCGGCGAGCCGCGCGCCATCAAGGAGCAGGTGCTGGCCGAGACCGACCCGCCCGCCGACTTCGTCCGCTCGACCCTGCTGTCGGCCGAGAAGCGTCGCCGGTTCGCCTAGAACCAGGCCTTCAGGCCCAGGACGAAGCGAACCTCGTCCGCCTCCCCCGTCAAATCGCGCGTCTCTCCGAAGCGCCGTGTCCATTCGACGCCGGCATAGGGCGCGAACTCGCGGGTGATCTCGTAGCGCAGGCGCACACCCAGTTCGAGCGAGGATAGGCCCGATCCCACCTCGATTTCCGGCACGTCGGACGCCGCCAGGGTGACCTCGGCGCGCGGCTGCAGAATCCAGCGCCGGGTGAGCCTCTGATCGTACTCCGCCTCGATCCGAGCCGAGAGGTCGCCCTCGGTCGACAGGAAGGCGGCGGCGTCGATCTCGAACCAGTGCGGGGCGAGGCCCTGGACGCCGAGCACGAGGTCGGTGGTGTCCTTCAGATCGGGCCTGAAGGTCTGACGCACGCCCGCCTGCAGGTCCCAGAAGGGCCGGATGGCGCGGCTGTAAAGGGCCTGAACCTCGGCCTCTTCCAGCTTCGAACCGCCCTCCCCCTCCGACTTCCACCAGAAGCGGTTGAGGTCCCCCCCGGTCCAGCCCTGGGCGTCCCAGAGGTATGTCGTCTGCCCATCGCCGAAACCGGCCTCCAGCCGGTCGATGACCACCCCGGTGGTGCGCACATCGCCATTCTCGGCCAGCATGGCGTCGCGCGCCTCAGCCATGGCTGCCGGGTCGAAGTAGCGATCGGCGGCATGAGCCGGGCCGGTCAGGGCGGCGGCCGGGGTGAGCTGACGCGGCGGACGCCCGGTGTCGTCGGCGCTGGTGGGGACGTCGGGCGGGCCCATGGTCATGCCGGGCATGCTCATCCCGCTCATGTCGTGACCGGCGTGAGGATCCGCCTGTGCCGGCTTGGCCGGGGCTTGGGCGGGCGTCTGGGTCGCGGGGGCCATCGTCATCCCGCTCATGTCATGACCCGCATGGGGATCGGCCGTCTGGGCCAAGGCCGGGGTCGCGACCGCCAGTGGCAGCAGGATCGGGAGCAGGGCGCGCATCAGGCCTCTCCCTCCAGCGGCCGCACGGTGACGACGTTGAACATCCCGGCGTGCATGTGCATCAGCAGGTGGCAGTGGAAGGCCCAGTCGCCGGGGGCGTCGGCGGTCAGGTCGAAGGTCACCTTCGATCCCGGCGCGACATTGACCGTGTGCTTGAGCGGCTGACGCCCGCGCGGCCCGCCGGTGACCAGTTCGAAGAAATGGCCGTGCAGATGGATCGGGTGGGACATCATGGTGTCGTTGACCAGGGTCACCCGCACCCGCTCGTTGCGCTCGAACCGGATCGGTTCGACCAGCTCCGAGAATTTCCGCCCGTCGAAGCCCCACATGAACCGTTCCATATTTCCGGTCAGGTGGATTTCCAGCGACCGCGACGGCGGCCTCTGGTCCCGGTTGGCGGTCAGGGCGACGAGGTCCGTATAGACCAGCACCCGGTGATCGACGTCCGCCAGTCCCAGCGGCCGCTCGCCCAGCCGGTTGGCCGGATCGGGCGCGATCATGTCGACCCCGACCCCGACCGCCATCTCTGCGGGAGCGTTGTCCGGATCGCGCATGGCGCCGGGCGAATGGTTCATCGCGCCATGATCCATCCCCGCCATGCCGGAGTGGTCCATGCCGGCCATATCGCCCATACCGCCCATCCCCATGTCCCTCATGGTCAGGTTGGGAACCGGCCTCAGCGGCGGCGCCTCGGCCCGCATCCCGGCACGGGGTGCGAGCGTGGCCACCGCCATGCCCGACCGGTCGATGGCCTCGGCGACGAGGGCGAAGGCGCGGTCCTCCGTCGGCCGGACGATCACATCATAGGTCTCGGCGACCGAGATCTGGAACTCGTCAGTCTCGACCGGGCGCACGTCGCAGCCGTCGGCGGACACCACCGTCATCGGCAGGCCGGGAATCCGGAAGTTGAAGATCGACATGGCCGAGGCGTTGATGATCCTCAGCCGCACCCGCTCCCCCGCCCTGAACAGGCCGGTCCAGTTCTGGTCCGTTGCATGGCCGTTGATCAGATAGCTGTAGGTCGTCCCGTTGACGTCGAGGATGTCGCGCGGATCCATCCGCATCGATCCCCACATCCGCCGCTCGGCCAGATCCATCCGGTCCGAGCCATCGATCAGCCCCGAGAGCGTCGTGCGCTGGTGATTGAAATAGCCGGGGCTCTTCTTGAGCCGGTCGAGGATCTGGTGCGGATGAAGCGCGCTCCAGTCCGACAGGACCAGCACATGCTCGCGGTCGTACTCGACCGGATCGGGGGTCAGGGGGTCGATGATCAGAGGGCCGTAGAGGCCGATCGCCTCCTGCATGTTGGAGTGGCTGTGATACCAGTAGGTCCCGTGCTGGCGGACCGGGAACTCATAGACGAAGGTCTGGCGCGGCTTGATGCCGGGGAAGCTGATCCCCGGCACCCCGTCCATCTGGAAGGGCAGCAGCAGGCCGTGCCAGTGGATTGAGGTGTCCTCGTCCAGGGTGTTGGTCACCGACAGCCGCGCCGTCTGACCCTCGCGCAGCCGGATCAACGGCGCCGGCAGACTGCCGTTGACCGTCACCGCATGGGCCGTCTTGCCACCCGCCGAAAACATCTGATGCCCGATGCTGAGCGCGATATCGGGGCCGCTCAGCGTCCCATCCCGGGACGACATGTCGCGGGTCGAACCCGCCGAAATCGTCCTCGCCCAGGCCGGCGTCGCGCCCTGAAGCGCGAGAAGACCGCCGCCCAGCAACCCTCCCCGAAGAGCCGCACGACGATTCAGACCACCAGGAGACGCCAATTCACGAGCCTTGTTCACAAACGACGGGCCTGACCCCGCCGGAGACTATAGGTGTCCCGGACATGGGACGTAACGCACCTTGACCGTGTCCTCCATGGCCAGTTTGTTGCACTGCAAAACCGGTCGGGCTAAGTCCCTGATGTCTCAGGAGGGGAAGTCTCGATGCGTATTGCGATGATCGGCACCGGCTATGTGGGTCTGGTGTCCGGAGCCTGTTTCGCCGACTTCGGTCATGACGTTACATGTATCGACAAGGATGCGGGCAAGATCGAGCGCCTGCACCAGGGCATCATGCCCATCTATGAGCCCGGCCTGGACCGTCTGGTCGAGACCAACGTCACCGGCGGACGCCTGTCCTTCGCTATCGACGGCAGCGAGGCCATCAAGGCCGCCGACGCTGTCTTCATCGCCGTGGGCACCCCCTCGCGCCGCGGCGACGGCCACGCCGACCTGAGCTTCGTCTATGCGGTGGCCAAAGAGGTCGCCGAGCTGATGGACGGTTTCACCGTCGTGGTGACCAAGTCGACCGTGCCGGTCGGCACCGGCGACGAGATTGAACGCATCATCCGCGAGATCCGCCCCGACGCCGACTTTGCCGTCGTCTCCAACCCCGAGTTCCTGCGCGAAGGCGCCGCCATCGACGACTTCAAACGCCCCGACCGCGTCGTGGTCGGCGTCGAGGACGACCGCGCCCGCGCCGTCATGGCCGAGATATATCGCCCGCTGAACCTCAACGAGAGCCCGCTGCTGTTCGTCGGGCGCCGCACATCGGAACTGATCAAATACGCCGCCAACGCCTTCCTGGCGCTGAAGATCACCTTCATCAACGAGATGGCGGACCTGTGCGAGGCCGTGGACGCCAACGTCCAGCAGGTCGCGCGCGGCATCGGTCTGGACAACCGGATCGGCTCGAAATTCCTGCACGCCGGCCCGGGCTACGGCGGCTCCTGCTTCCCGAAGGACACCCTCGCCCTGGTCCGCACGGCCAGCGACGCCGGCACCCCGGTCAGGCTGGTCGAGACCACCGTCGCCGTGAACGACGCGCGCAAGAAGGCCATGGCCGGCCGCGTCGAGAAGGCGCTGGACGGCGATCTGAAGAACAAGACCGTCGCGGTCCTGGGCCTGACCTTCAAGCCGAACACCGACGACATGCGCGACGCCCCGTCGCTGGACGTCGTCCCCGCCCTGATCGCCGCCGGCGCCACGGTCCAGGCCTTCGATCCGGAAGGCATGCATGAGGCCGGCAAGATGCTGACCGGCGTCGAGTTCAAGGACGACCCCTACGCCGCCATCACCGGCGCCGACGTCCTGGTCATCCTGACCGAGTGGGACCAGTTCCGCGCCCTGGACCTCGACAAGGTCAAGCTGCTGCTCAAGACCCCGACCGTCGTCGACCTGCGTAACGTCTATCGCCCGGACGACATGCGCGCCCGCGGCTTCAAATACTCGTCGATCGGCCGGGCCTGAGCCCAGCCCTCAGACCGGCCCGTCGCAGGCCGGTCTGAGATCGCGAGCCTTACTGCGCGGTCGGCTTCGGCATGGCCGAGCGGAACTCCACGTTCGAATTGGCGATCAGCCAGACCAGCGCCGTCCAGGCGGCGACGTTCTGGTTCAGCTGGGCCGGGTCGATCTTGTCCAGCGTATCGTTCGCCGTGTGGTGCAGGTCGAAGTAGCGGGTCCCGTCCTGCTTGAGGCCGAACACCGGCACCCCCGCCTCGGCCAGGGGCGCGATGTCAGAACCGCCCTCCGTCTCCGGCCGCGCCGAGGTCAGGACGCCGATCGGATAGAGGACGCGCGCCGCGATCCGCTGGAACTCCGACCCCTGTGAGCCTGGCGGCAGGGCGAAGGCGAAGACGCGGTCGGCGCCGAAGTCGCTCTCGCCCGCGATGATGTGGTCAGCGACCTTCGCCTCGCCCTGATCGCGCACATAGGCGCCGCCGCCGTTGCCGGTGTTGGTCGGCTGGGCCACTTCTTCCGACCCGTACAGGATCACGCGGATGGTGCGCTCGGGGCGCTGACCACCCTCGGCGATGGCCTTGGCCGCCGCCAGGGTGATGGCCCCGCCCGCGCCGTCGTCGATGGCGCCCGTGCCCAGATCCCAGCTGTCCATGTGCGAGCCCAGAACGATGACCTCGTTCGGATGCGTCCGGCCCTGCAGGTCGGCGATGACGTTCTGGGAGTGGGTCTCGTACAGATGGGCGGTCGAGGACAGATGCACCCGCACCGTCTGGCCCAGCGCGATCAGGCGAGCGATCTGGTCGGCGTCGGGAGCCGAGACCGCGAAGCCCGGGATAGCCACCTTGCCGTCGACATAGCGGGTCGTGCCCGTGTGCGGCAGGCGGTTCTCATCCGAGCCGACCGAACGGATCAGGAAGGCCGCAGCCCCCTTCTTCGCCGCCACATCGGGACCCGCGCCGCGGATACGGGTCTGGGGACCATAGCCCGAGCCGTCCTGCATGGCGTGCATCTGACCCACGTCGACGAGGGCGATCTTGCCAGCCAGCGAGCCGTCGGGAACGGCCTGCAGGGCCTCGAAACTGGTGAAGCGCACCACCTCGGCCTCGATCCCGCCCTCGGGGGTGGCGGGCGAATGGCCGAGCGCGGCGACGGCCAGCGGCTGCGGATTGTCGCCGAGGATGGCGCCGCTGTCCTGCCCCCGCTCCCAGCCGACCAGCGGGAATTCCTGGATGTGGACGTTCTGGAAGCCCAGCTTTTTCAGATAGTCGGCGGCCCAAGCGGCGGCGGCCTGTTCCGAATGCGAGCCCGCCGGGCGCGGTCCGAACCGGGTCGTCAGCTGGGTGACGTAGTCGAGGGCGACGTTGGACGACATCGCCTTGTCGCGCAGTTGCTCGGCCTGACGGATGGTCGCCTCGTCCTGTGCGGAAGCCGCAAAGGGGGCGGCGGCGAAGGCAAGCACAAGGGCGCTGGCGGCGAGCAGACGGCGGGACATGGGACGACTCCGGACAAACGGGAAGCGTGACCCTAACGGCTCAGCCGCATCCGGCAAGGCGTCCGAACGCCGCCGGTGTCAGCCGTTGTCAGCAGCCTGTCCGAACAGGTCAGCCAGCTCCGCATCGACCTGATCCGGCGCGGTCAGCTCGACCACGGCCGACAGCCGCTCGGACCAGCTTTCCTTCCTCACCGATGCCGACAGGCGCGGCGACAGGGCGGGGTCGAGCTTCAGCCCCAGCACCAGGCCGCCGCCTTTCAGCGGCCGCGCCGCGGCGAACTGCACCGTGCGCGAGAAGCTGGTGAAGCTCTTCCTCTGGCCCGAGATGACGCCCTCCAGCTTGCCCGCCACGGCCTCGATCGCCTCGAGCACCGTCAGAGAGCCGGGCTCCTTCCACAGGGCCGCGCGCAGGTCGGGCTCGTCCCAGCCCATGCCTTGCTCAGGCTTCATGCTGTCTAGGATGAAGGCCGCGCCGTTCTGGCCGACGCCGTGCTCGGCCTTCAGCCAGGCCATCTGCGCCCTCGGCTTCGTCTCCGGGCAGGTCTTCATGATCTCGAGCCATTCGGCCATGGGCCTGCCGGTGTTCTTCTCGAAATTCTCGCGGACGGTGGCGAACCACTTCTGCTGGCGTTCGGTCAGAACGGCGGCCATGGCTCAGGCCTTCCGGTCGTCGCCAATGAAGGCGCCGGCCAGCCAGCTGACGATGCCGGTTATGATCGCCGCCCCGATCCCGGCGCCGAGGCCATTCACGACGAAGCCGTTCAGCAGCACCGCCACCAGGCCGATCATCGCCGCATTCACGACCAGCAGGAACAGGCCCAGGGTGATGACGGTGATCGGGAAGGTCAGAACCGTCAGGATCGGCCGCACGATGGCGTTGACGATCCCCAGCAGGATCGCCGCCAGCAGCAGGGTTCCGGTGTCGGTAAATTCGACCCCCGGCACGATCCGCGAGGCCAGCCAGAGGCCGAGGGCGGTTACGAGGAACTGGGCGATGAAACGCAGCATGGAAGGCGCCTGTCTGTGGTGGTTCCGACACTTTGCCACCGATCTCGTGCGGCGTCTTCACCGGCGCTGGAACCGCGACCGTTCACGTGCACTATGGGTGCGAACCCTCTCTCCCAAAGGACAGTCCCATGACCGATCAGCGCATCAACGGCGGCCTCTCGAACCTCGGCGGCAAGCTGCAGGAAGGTCTGGGCAAGCTGACCGGCGATTCCAAACTGCAACTCGACGGCAAGCTGGATCAGGTGAAGGGCAAATACCTCGACGGCTACGGCAAGGTCATCGACGGCCTGGACGGCTTCGTCGGCAAGGCTCCGAGCGACCTGCAGGAGCCGGCTCGCGTCGGCCTCGACTTCGCGCGCCGCAAGCCCTTCCTGACCACCGCCATCGTCGCGGGCATCGGCCTGCTGCTGGCCGGCGCGGGCCGCCGTCGCCGCTAGGGTCTGTCTGAAGACACGAGAAAAGGCCCGGACGGCGACGTCCGGGCCTTTTGCGTTTCAGGCCCTCTTCGGAAGGATGGCCGCGGTCCGTTCGGCGCCGGTCAGGATGTCCTGATGCGGCGGGCCGTCAGGACCGCCGGGGCCAAAGCCGCCGGGCGGCGGACCGAGCGGGCGGCCATTCGTGCCCGGAGGCGGCCCCATCATTCCCGGCGGCGGACCGCCCGGACCGCCGGGACCAAAGCCTGTCTCCTCCGACCGCGCTGCGCGGTCGACGCCGAGGGTCACCGTCATCGCATAGTGGTCGGCCTGTTCGCTGATGGCGCCGAAGGTCGAATACCCCTGCTCTTGGGCGATGCCGTCGGTGCGGTTCAGGGTGTCGCGCGTCTGGCCCTCGCGCACATAGTCCGGCGCGTTTGAGAACAGCCATTCGCTGAGCGCGTCGGGGAAGAAGAGCTGACAGGTCAGGACGTTGGTGGTCCCTTCCTCATTCAGAAACACCTTCACATGCACATGAGGCGTGCGGCCCTGATACCAGCCCGGATAGACGGTCAGGAATTTCGCCACGCCGTCCGCGCCCGTCGGCTGATGCCCGCGCAGGAAGGTCTCGCCCCTGGTCGTCCCCGTCGGCCCCTGCCCTTCGTATCCGGAATAGATCCCCTGCGCGTCGCAGTGCCAGACGTCGACGCGGGCGTCCCGGATCGGCGCGCAGGTCGCACCCTCCAGCACCCTGATCGCGATCCTGAGCGGCAGACCTTTGCGGCCTTCGGTGATGTCGGCCCGCTCCAGCTTCGGATCGAACCAGTAGGGTCCCTGGGTCGCCTGGGGCGTGATCAGGCAGACCTCGCCGGCGGCTGTCGGCGTGCGCGCGCTCACCGGCCCGGCGACGACGGCGAGCCCTCCGAACAGGCCGGCGGTCAGGGCGTGACGGCGGGACAGGGCGATGTTGATCTTCGTCTCTTCAGGCACGGGCGTCTCTCTCACGGCAAGGACCCGAGCCTTAAAGACCCTGCGAGCCGCGCGTGTTTCAGCGCTGAAACGCCCGCGACAAACGAAGAAAAAGGCCCCGGCGTTTCCGCCGGGGCCTTCAACTTTCAGCCTGTAACGGTCCCTAGACCGCCGGTTCCTCGTCGGCGGCTTCCTTGACCGCTTCGCCGCTCGCCGAGGCGATGTCGAAAGCGATCTTGCCGTCCTTGAGCAGAACCTTGACGTGGCCGCCGCGGGTGAGGCGTCCAAACAGGATGTCGTCGGCCAGCGGCTTCTTGATGTTCTCCTGAATGACCCGGCCCAGGGGGCGCGCGCCGTACAGTTCGTCGAAGCCGTTCTTGGCCAGCCAGTCGGCCGCGTCGTCCGACAGTTCGATGGTGATGTTGCGATCCGCCAGTTGGGCTTCCAGCTGCAGGACGAACTTGGTCACCACCTGACGGATGGTCTCGGGCTGCAGCGGCTTGAAGCTGACGATGGCGTCCAGACGGTTGCGGAACTCCGGCGCGAACAGGCGCTGGATGGCCTTGTCGTCCTCGCCCTCGACCTTGCCGCGGCCGAAGCCGATCGAGGCCCGGGCGTTGTCGGCGGCCCCCGCATTGGTGGTCATGATCAGGACCACGTTGCGGAAGTCGACCTTCTTGCCGATGGCGTCGGTCAGCATCCCGTTGTCCATCACCTGAAGCAGGATGTTGTAGACGTCGGGGTGGGCCTTCTCGATCTCGTCCAGCAGGACCACGGCGTGCGGGTGCTGGTCGACGGCGTCGGTCAGCAGGCCGCCCTGGTCATGGCCAACGTATCCCGGAGGGGCGCCGATCAGACGCGAAACGGTGTGCCGCTCCATGTACTCGGACATGTCGAAGCGCAGCATCTCGATGCCCAGGGTCGAAGCGAGCTGCTTGGCCACCTCGGTCTTGCCCACGCCGGTCGGGCCGGCGAACAGGAAGGAGCCGATGGGCTTCTGCGGATCGCGCAGACCGGCCCGCGCCAGCTTCATGGCCGAGGAGACCTGTTCGATCGCCGCGTCCTGACCGAAGACGGCCCGGTTCAGATCGGTCTGCAACTCGCGCAGGCCCTCGACGTCGGACTTGGAGACCGACTTCGGCGGGATGCGGGCCATCTTGGCGATGACGGCCTCGACCTCCTTCTGGCCGATGACCTTCTTCCGCTTGGACTCGGCCAGCAGCATCTGCGAGGCGCCGGCCTCGTCGATGACGTCGATCGCCTTGTCCGGCAGTTTGCGGTCGGTCATGTAGCGGGCCGACAGCTCGACCGCCGAGCGGATGGCCGCCTCGGTGTAACGCAGCTTGTGGTGGCTCTCGTACGAGGCCTTGAGGCCGCGCAGGATCTTGATCGAGTCCTCGACCGTCGGCTCATTGACGTCGATCTTCTGGAAGCGCCGGACCAGGGCCCGGTCCTTCTCGAAATGCTGGCGGTATTCCTTGTAGGTCGTCGAGCCCATGCAGCGCAGGCTGCCCGAAGCCAGAGCGGGCTTCAGCAGGTTGGACGCATCCATCGCCCCGCCCGAGGTCGCGCCGGCGCCGATCACCGTGTGGATCTCGTCGATGAACAGGATGGCGTTCTCGTGGTTCTCGAGTTCCTTGACGACCTGCTTCAGCCGCTCCTCGAAGTCGCCGCGATAGCGCGTCCCGGCCAGCAGGGCCCCCATGTCGAGGCTGTAGATGGTCGCGCCTTCCAGCACGGCCGGGACCTCGTGGTTGACGATCTTGCGGGCCAGACCCTCGGCGATGGCGGTCTTGCCGACGCCGGGTTCGCCGACCAGCAGCGGGTTGTTCTTGGTGCGCCGGCACAGGATCTGGATGGCGCGTTCGACCTCGGCGTGACGGCCGATGAGCGGGTCGATCTTGCCCTTCTTCGACTTCTCGTTGAGGTCGACGCAATAGGCTTCCAGCGCCTCGCCCCCCTGTTTGACGGCGGCCGCGTCCTCGGCCTCCTCGGGTGAGGAGCCCTTGTTCGGACGGGCCTCGGCGGACCCGGCCTTCTTGGCGATGCCGTGGGCGATGAAGTTGACCGCATCGTACCGCGTCATGTCCTGCTCCTGCAGGAAGTAGGCGGCGTGGCTTTCGCGCTCGGAGAAGATGGCGACCAGGACGTTGGCGCCGGTCACTTCTTCGCGGCCCGAGGACTGGACGTGAATCACCGCGCGCTGGATCACGCGCTGGAAGCCGGCCGTCGGCTTGGCGTCGTCGCCGTCCGAGGTGGCGAGCGCCGCCAGGTCGGTGTCGACGTAGAGCGTCAGGGCGGTCTTGAGGGATTTGAGGTCGACGTTGCAGGCGGACATCACCGCCGTGGCGTCGGGGTCGTCGATCAGCGCCAGCAGAAGGTGCTCGAGCGTCGCGTACTCATGACGGCGCTCGTTGGCGTAAACCAGGGCACGTTGCAGCGTGTCTTCGAGAGGACGTGAAAATGAGGGCATGGGGAGATCCTCTCAGTCTTTTTCCATCGTGCATTGCAGCGGATGCTGGTGACGGCGCGCCGTCTCGACCACCTGGGCGACCTTGGTTTCGGCCACTTCGTAGGTGAAGACGCCGCACACCCCGACGCCATGCTGGTGCACATGCAGCATGATGCGGGTCGCGTCTTCGCGGCTCTTCTGGAAAAACCGCTCCAGCACATAGACGACGAATTCCATGGGCGTGTAGTCGTCGTTCAGGATCAGCACCCGATAGAGCGAGGGCTTCTGAAGCTTGGGCTTTGTTTCGGTGATCGTGGTGGCGCCGAGGCCTCCACCCTGTTGATCACCTGGCCTTTGTGACGGCATTCGCATTCCGGAGTTTCGGGGAGTCGAAACACTAGATAGGCAGTGTTCGACGGTTTTTAAGCCTCGTCCAGTCACGGGTTTCGTGAACACCCTTCAGGGCCCTGAAACTCGCCCGCCGGCGTGTCCTGCGGACCCTCCCCCCACTGATGCCGAGCGCCCGAAAGCCGCTTGACACCTTTCATGCGTCAGGTATTTCTTACACGTGAAAGGACGGACAATCTTATGACCCCTGGTGATCGTTTGCTGGCCGTCCTGTCGGCACTGGACAACCCGCACCGGCTGCGGGTGCTCGCCGCCCTGCAGGCCGGGGGCCGCAACTATGTCAGCCAGCTGGCGCGGGAGATCGGCATCAGCCGCCCCCTGCTGCATCTGCATCTGAACAAGCTGGAAGACGCCGGCCTCGTGAAGAGCCACCTCGAACTCTCGTCGGAGGGCAAGGCGCTCAACTACTTCGAGATCGCGCCCTTCCACCTGGAAATCACACCCCTGTCCATCGTGGACGCCGCCGCCTCCCTGACGGCCAAGACTGAAAAATAGGAGACCACCCGTGTCGGAAGATCTTTACCTCCTGACGATCTGCCTGCCGCTCGGCACCATCCTTCTGGTGTTCGGGATGCGCTATCTCGCGTTGGTCCGCCAAGCCAAGGCGAAGACGGATCAGGACGAGGCCTACAGGGCCCTGGCCGAGAGCACCCGCGCCGCCCTGGCCGAGATGCAGGCGCGACTCGAGGGCATCGAGAAGATCCTCAAGGACGTCGAATAGTGACCGACGCCGCTGTCGCGCCCGGCGCCGTCGCCCGCCCTGAAGACGCGCCCCTGCCCCTCTGGCGGCTATATGGACTGCGCGCCGGTTATCTGCTGCTTGCGGTGGGACTGGGCGTTCAGGTCTGGCCCGGGATCCTGACCGACCATTCGGACTGGGAGCTGATGGAAGGCGTGGTCCAGTGCATGCTGGGCGCGATCGGCCTGCTGGCGCTTCTCGGCCTTCGCTACCCCGTCCGCATGCTGCCGCTTCTGTTCTTCGAGATGCTCTGGAAAGCGCTCTGGCTGGGCTTCGTCGCCGCCCCACGCCTGATCGAGGGCCGGATGGACGACGGCGCCTGGTCCACCCTGTCGGCCTGTCTGCTGGTCGTCGTCTTCCCCATCGTGACGCCCTGGCCCCGGGTCGTTTCCCTCTTCATCACGGCGCGTGGCGACCGCTGGCGCTGAGCCAGACCCCGCCGCCTCCCCGATCCGGACCGTTTCATGCCCTTTGATATCCGCACCCGTCCGCTCGCCTACGCCCGCCTCGCCGGGGCCATCTATCTCGTCGTCATCGTGGCGGGGGCGCTCGCCGAGGGCATCGTCATGAACACCGTGACAGTTCCGGGCGACGACGCCGGGACGATCCGGGCGATTCTCGCCCACTCCTCGCTCTGGACCTGGGGGCTGGCGGCGAACCTCGTCATCCCCCTGATCGCCGTGGTCCAGCTCTGGATCGAATACATGCTGCTTCGGCCGGCAGGGCGGGGGCTTGCCCTGCTGTTCCTGCTCCTCAACCTCGCCTCCCTCGCGGTGGAGGCGGTCAGCAAGATGTTCCAGCTGATGGTCCTGCCGCTCGCCTCAGGCGGCCCCGGCGGCGCCCTGTCCGAAGCCATGGCGACCTTCGCCCTGACCGCCCACGGCGTGGCGTTCAACATCGCCCTGATCTTCTTCGGCGCGGCCTGTCTTGTCAGCGGGACGCTGATCTGGCGGTCCGGCTATCTGCCGCGGTTCATCGGCGTCCTGATGCAGGTCGCCGGTCTCTGCTACCTCGTCGCGTCCTTCGCCGAACTGCTGGCGCCGTCGTTCGCCCGCATGATCAGCCCGGCCATCCTGCTTCCCGTCCTGGTGGGTGAGACGAGCTTCTGCCTGTGGCTGCTGATCCGCGGCGTGAACGTCCGCAAGTGGAACGAGCGTCAGGACTCGATCGTGCGCGGCCAGGCCTGACGGCGGGCCGAGGTCACGCTCAGGTCGCCCCCAGGGCCGGCCATGACCAAAGATTCACGGGACTCCGGCGCCCCACGGACACATCGTGAGTCTGGCCGGGAGCTGCGACGGCGGAGACGAACCGATGACCATTGCCACTGTTTTTCTCGCCCTGACGCTTGCCCTGCCCGGTCAGGAAACCCTCACGACTGCGGTCGTAACCGTCCCGGCCGAGCCGGCCCTGAGCGCCGCCATCGGCGAGCGCGACACCGTCCTGTTCCGTGTCATGTTCGACGAGTGCGACCCGGCGGCCCTGGCCGATCTGGTGACCGACGACATCGAATTCTACCACGACCGCGGCGGGCTGATGTCGACGCGGACGGCCTTCGTCGCGGACTATCAAAAGGGCTGCGAGGCGAAGAAGGCCTCTGACGCATATCGCTCACGGCGCGTGCTCGTACCCGGTTCGATGCGGGTCTACGCCATCCCCGGCGCGGGCGCCGTCGAGGAAGGAACCCACCTCTTCTACGAACGCCAGGGCGATGGGCCCGAAAAGCTGGTCGGCCGGGCGCGGTTCTCGATGTTCTGGAAGCTGGACGCCGACGGCCAGTGGCGGCTGTCGCGCGCCTTCAGCATCGACCATGCGGCAGCGTCGGAACCCCCGCCTGCCAACTGAACAAGCAAAAGGGCCCGGCGCCTTCGCGCCGGACCCTGATGGTACGCTACTGCAGTGTCAGGTCGCTTAGCGGGCGGCCTGGAACTTTTCGACCGAGGCGGTGACGCGCTCGTTGATCGGCTTGAAGCTGTCCTTGACCGACGAGGTCAGGGTCTCGGTCATCTTGGTCATTTCGGCCATGTAGACCTCCATGGCCGACTTGGTGAAGCTGGTCTGCAGCTCGATCAGTTCCTGGACCGAACGGGCCTTGGCGAAGGTCTGGGCGGCGGCGACGCCGTTTTCCCAGCTCGACTTGCCGTAGGACAGGGCCTGGGCCGACAGGGCCTCGGCGCCCTTCTGGGCGGCGGTGGTCGAGGCGACCACGGCGTCAAGGTTCAGCTTGGACTGGGCGCCCAGCTCGGTCAGCGAGGCGGTGGTCTTTTCCAGACCGTCCTTGAACGCCTGGGCGCCGGCGGCCTGGACCTTCTCGGCCTGGGCCTTGGTGCTGGCGGCGGTTTGTTCGACGGTCTTTTTGACGGCTTCGGCGGTGTCGGCCATGTGAAGTCTCCTGAACCCGGTGATCGGGCCCCGTTCATTTCGACGGACCCGTGATGATTGCTCTCGCGACGGAATACTCCCTCGCGACAGGGCTCATATGGTGCATGTGCGAACACGGGTCAAGGATTTTTGTGCAGCGCACAATATGAACGCCGATAACCTGACAAGCGACGAAAACGGCTAAGCTTTCGCTTCAGGGGCGAAACGTTCAAATCTCCGTTGAGACCTCGTTAACCACCGTGAAACCCGAAACTCGCATGCTAGGCTCCTACCCGTCGCGCCGGGGGGCCGCCCAACATTCGCGTTGCGTCTCTGGCCACAGGGACGTCACAGTTACGAGGCTATTCGGTTGCCGATGACCGCTTTCTTCCGTCGCATCGCCGTCGGCGTCATGGCCGTTCTGGCGGTGACAGCCGTCTCGGTTTCGCCCCTGTCGCCGATCTCGTCGATGGTCGAGGCGCAGTCGTCGGACAACGCCCGCTACGCCGCCATCGTGGTCGACGCCCAGACGGGTGAGGTCCTGTTCGCGCGCCGCGCCGACAGCCCGCGCTATCCCGCCTCGGTCACCAAGATGATGACCCTGTATCTGACGTTCGAGGCGCTGGAGGCCGGACGCGTCAAGCTGGACGACATCGTCACCGTCTCTCCCCTCGCCGCCTCCCAGCCGCCGTCCAAGCTGGGCCTCGCCGCCGGCCAGACCATCCGCTTCGACGACGCCATGCGCGCCACCACCGTCCGCTCGTGTAACGACATGGCCATGGTCCTGGCCGAGCACGTCGGCGGCTCCCAGGCCCGGTTCGCGGCCATGGCGACGCTGAAGGCCCGCCAGCTGGGGATGACCCAGACCAATTACGTCAACCCGAACGGCCTGCCCGACAGCCGCCAGGTCACCTCGGCCCGCGACCTGGCCATCCTGGCCCGCGCCATCATGCGCGATTACCCCCAGTATTACAGCTACTTCGGCCTGCACGACTGGGCCTTCCAGGGCCGTGACTATCGCAACACCAACGGCCTGCTGCTGGGCGGCGAAGGCTATGACGGCATCAAGACCGGCTTCACCAACGCCTCGGGCTACAACCTCGCCGCCTCGGCCGTGCGCAACCATCGCCGCATCATCGTCATCGTCATGGGCGGCCGCTCCAGCGCCACCCGCAACGCCCACGTCGCCGAGCTGATGAACACCGGCTTCGAGGTCGAGAACCGCCGCGCCCAGGGCGAAAACATCCAGGTCGCCCAGACCTTCTTCGAACAGCGCGGCTTCGGCGTCGACGGCGCGGGTCTGTCCGACGGCACGGCCCCCATCGCCTACGCCTCGCTCAACGGCGAGCGCGGCTCTCCGGTGCGTGACGACGAGGACGGCGAGGGTGGCACGGCTGTGGCCTATACCGCCCTGCCCCCGCGTCCGCAGCCGCGTCCGACCGTCCCGGTCTCCTCACCGGAAGTCGCACCATCCGCCACCGCCCGCAGCTACGCCGCCGTCGCCAACCAGCCGCCGCCGGTTCCCGCGCCCCGCGCCGAGAACCGCGCCGTCGCGAACGATCCGACCAATCTGACCGCCTCGCTGAACGGCGGGGTCGCTGCGCCCCGCACGACCACCCCGGCCCGCACGCCTCCGCCCGCGACGCGTCCCGCCGCCCCGGCGCGCGCGCCCGCAGGCCGCTGGGCCGTTCAGGTCGGCGCCTTCCGCAGCGAGTCCGTCGCCCGCGACTGGCTGACCGAGGTCAACCGCCGCTTCCGCGCCCAGTTCACCGACGCCGAGCGCGCCGTGCAGTCGAACGACGGCTGGTTCCGCTCGCGCTTCACCGGCATGACCGAAGCAAAGGCGCAAGACGCCTGCGAGGCCCTGGCCGCGCGCCGCGTGACCTGTTCGGTGATCCGCCCGGGGGCATAGCGGGCGGTCGCTCGGCCGCATTGAAGGGACGGGCCTGTACGTCCGGTTCCCGCATAACGTTCAACGCGGGCTTACGACCCGTTGCGGACATTAGCTCGCAGGTTAGCTTTTGCCAAAAATGCCTCGGCAGACCCACACCAACCGAGAGAGCGAGAAAAGGGCGAGGGGCTTTGCTGCGTAAATGGCGATGTCGAAAGTCACCGGCAAAATGTGGAAGTCGATCAAAAGCCACACCAAAAAACAGAGCACGGTCGCCACGGATAGGCCGAGGAACCACGGGTCAAGAAAGACGGAGCGTTCTTTGGCTTTCATGGCCTTTGCTATCCCACGTAAAAGCTCTGCTTCCCACCCTTGGGCGACGTTAGAAACGTCCGCTCCCGGCCGAATGCCCCTAGCGCTTCAGCAACCGATCCCGCGCCGCATTGACCCGCGCGGCCAGCCCTTCGGTGCCCCCCTGATCGGGATGGGCGCGGCCCATCAGGCGACGCCAGGCCTCGTTGATCTCGGCCTTTGACGCAGTCGGACCGATGCCTAGGATGGCCCGCGCCTCGGCCTCCGACAGCGGCTCGGACTTCGCTGCTCTCGGGGGCGCCGGGCGGATGCGGGAGCTGAAAATCAGATAGGCGCCCGCCGCCACCATCCCGGCCGTCGCCAACCAGGCTCCGTGCGAACCCGCCAGAACCGCCCCGGCCAGCAGGACGGCGCCGAGGATGGTCGCGGCGATACGCCACTGCCCCCCGGCCCGACCGGATCGGGTCAGCCTCTCGGATTGTCGGCCCAGCCGGACCAGGGCCCAGACGGCGATCGCCGCCAGAGCCAGCCAGATCAGGCCCATAAGGTTCGCTTAGGCCGCCGCGTCCAGCGCGGACAGATTGTCCAGCGAGGCCTGATCCAGACCCATGGCCAGCATCAGGTTGCGCATCTCCTGACGCGCCGCGACGTGGGCCAGCGACACGGCGACGGGGCGCACGTCGTTGGACAGGTCCGCGACCGTCAGGCCGAAGGGGAACAGCTCGCGATAGATGACCCGATCGCGCAGGCCTGGCCCGACGCGGAAGCCTACGCGCTTGGCCAGCTTGGCCATCCGCTCTTCCAGACGGCGGCGGTTGCGCGCTTCGGCGACGGCCAGGCGGTTGGTCACCACCAGCCAGTCGATGGCGGCGTGGCGGCCTTCCTTGATGGCGCGCTGCTTGCGGGCCTCCCAGACGCTCTCGGAATAGATGGAGGGCTTGAGCAACTCCAGCGTCACCGGATCCACCTGACCCAGCAGGTCGAAGTCGACGAAGCTGTCGTTCATCGGGGTGACGATCTGGTCGGCGCGGGCGTGGGCAGCGCGCGACAGGGCGGTGTCGCCGCCGGGGGTGTCGATCAGGATGATGTCGACCTCGCCGCACTGGGCGTAGGCGGCCTCGAAGATCGCCATCTGGTCGTCTTCGGACGCCTTGGCCAGCGCCTTGCCGTCGCCCAGATCGGGCTCGATCGGCATGGGCAGGCTGTGGCCGTTGGCGGCGGTCCAGGCGGCGCGGTTGGCGAAGAAGTGGGACAGGGACCGCTGGCGCAGGTCCAGGTCGATGATCGCCACCTTGTGGCCCGCGTGAAGCAGACCCACGACGATGTGGATGGCCAGGGTGGACTTGCCCGCCCCGCCCTTTTCATTGCCGACGACGACGACCTGAGGCTGCGCCATGTTGCGATGACCCGATGCTGGCGACGACTCACTCACGCGTCGTCAATGGCTTGCAGACTCGGGCGCCTTCCGACGAACGTCAATGAAGGGTTAATGCGTAGCTGTGGACGAGGGCCTCAGGCCTGACGCGCACACCACGGGTCGCTGACCTGGGCCGCGCGGCAGATGGCGACGGCGGCGGCCGTGGGGGCCGCGACCTTCAGCCGCGTCAGGGCCCGGCCGTTGACCGTCACCCGCTCGAACACCGGCGACAGGCCGGTCAGGGCGTTGCGGGCGGCGCCGGCCTTGACCGTGCTCCAGGCCGACCGCGCCGCGGCCTCGCTGGAATAGGCGCCGAGCTGGATGGTGGTGCGTGTGGCGGCCGGAGCGGCGGCGAGGCCTGAACGCAGACCGTCGGTGCGGGCCGGACGGGCGACCTCGGCGGCGCGGGTCGAGACCTGCTGCACGACAGCGCCCATGGCCGCATGCGCCACAACGGGCGCGGCGGCCTCGACGACGGCGGCGCTCTCCTGCCGGACAGCATGGGTCAGGCCGTCGCGGGCGTCCCACAACTCATGCGGATCCATGACCTCGACCCGCAGGCCGGACCGAAGCCCGGAGGCGGCGGCGGTTCCCGTCAGGGGCGCCGGAGCCGGTGTCGGCGAAGCCGGGGCCTCCGATCCATCCAGACGGATGTCGGCGACCTTCTGGGCCATGGACTCAAACCGGTGCGGGTCTGCATCCACCATGCCGCAGGAGGCGGTCGTGAGACCGACACCCGACAGGGCGAGCGAAACCAGGACTGGACGAAGCATTCTGCTGGGCGTCATAAGCGCAACCCTACAAAACAGGCTTTGAAACGCCGTTCACGAACACGCTTAAAGCGAAGGGTTAACGTCATAACCATCCCCGAAAACCCTGAGACCCTGCCGATCATCCGCACTGTGAGTGAATTGCGTGCTGTTGTGCGGGGCTGGCGCAAGGAAGGTCTGACGGTCGGTCTGGTTCCCACCATGGGCGCCCTGCACGAGGGCCACCTGACGTTGGTGAAGGAAGCGCTGCGCCGCACCGATCGCGTCGTGACCAGCGTCTTCGTCAATCCGACCCAATTCGCGGCGCATGAGGACCTGGGCACCTATCCGCGTCAGGAGGCCCGCGACGCCGAGCTTCTGACCGCCGCCGGCGGCGCGCTCATGTTCGCGCCAACGGCCGCCGAGATGTATCCCGCCGGCTTCGTCACCACGGTCACGGTCGGAGACGCGGCGAAGGGCGGCCCGTCCCAGGGACTGGAGGGCGAGTTCCGCCCGGCCATGTTCGGCGGCGTCGCCGTGGTCGTCTCCAAACTGCTCAATCAGGTCCAGGCCGACGTCGCCGTCTTCGGCGAGAAGGACTGGCAACAGCTGATGGTGGTGCGCCGCATGGCCGCCGACCTCGACATTCCGACCGAAATCGTGGGCAGCCCGACCCTGCGCGACGACCACGGCCTGGCCCTGTCCTCGCGCAACGCCTACCTTTCCGAGGCCGAACTGGCCGTGGCGCGCCAGTTGAACATCATCCTGCGTCAGGCCGCCGATCAGGCCGCCGCCAGACGCCCCCTCGCCGCCGTCGAGCGTGACGCCTATGGCGCCATCCTCAAGGCCGGGTTCGACCGCGTCGACTATGTCGCCGTGCGCCGCGCCGACGACCTGTCCGTCTTCGCCGACGGCGTCGTGGATGGCCCCGCCCGCATCCTCGTCGCCGCCGTCATCGGCAAGACGCGGCTGATCGACAATATGCCGGTCTAGTTGCTCGCGGTCAGGGTAACCGGAATCCGCACCTCGCGCAGCGGAGCGTCGTCGCCGTCCTCGCCCTTGCCGGTCTGATCCTCGGTCAGGACCACCGTCCCCGTCTGGGTCGCATCGACGGCATAGCTGAGCACCGCCTTGAACGGCACCGGGCCAGGCTTCGTCCAGTCCGTCTGGGCCTGGGCAGGCGCCTGGGTCAGCAGATTGCCCTGGGCGTCCAGCAGGACGGCGTCGAAGACCGCCTCGAAATACCAGTCATTGGGCGCGACGCCCGTCACCGTCAGCGGGCTGGTCGTCGCGGCGCCCGCAGCGGGCGAGGTCACGCTGAAGCCGGTCGGATACGCCACGGCCGGCGATGCCGCGGTCGCGTCCAGAGGCGCGGACTGGGCGTCGGATGTGGCAGGAGGGTCGGCGGGCTGACCACAGGCGGCCAGACCCAGCATCAGGGCGCCGAGAGCAAGGTGTTGACGCATGGACGGTTCCCGAACGCGACGGCGAAAGCCGCCTGTCCGGGAACGCTCGTCCCTGCCTATGGTCGCGTCAAGGCCTCAGCCAATCGCGCCGACGCAGCCCTCGACCTCGCCCGGCGCCAGATCGGCGTCGGTCAGGGCCAGGGTCCAGCCGTGGTCGGTGGCCAGGCCCCAGCGGCGCGCGCCGCCGCCGTCACCCGCATCGCCGCCGGCGGCGACCACCACGCGGCGGCCGGTCGGCAGGGCCGGCGGATCGATCTTGCCGACGGCGAGCGCGGTCGGCTGACCGCCGCCCAGGCCGAAGCCGTCGAACACCGACAGGCTGGACCATTCGCGGCGCAGGCCCACCCACCAGGCGTCATCGGTGTTGACGGCCAGGACGGCGACGCCGTGACCCTCGGCGGCGAAGGCGAGCGCGGCCTGCGGGTCGCGGACCATGCGGATGTCGGCGGCCATGCCGAAGCGCTGGCGCGCGCCGTCGAAGGCGCGGGTCGGGTCGTTGGGAGCCCAGACCTGGACCTGCAGCGTGCCCTGACGGGCCAGACCCCAACCGACGATCTCGCGCCACAGACCGGCGACGGCCTCGGCGTTCTCGGGCTGGCACTGGCTGAGCACGCGGCCCAGCACGGTCTGTTCACGGTCGGGGCGCAGCTTGGTGTGCGGGCCGTGCGGGGCGTCCTTCGCCTTGCCGACGCTGGCGGCGATGGCGAGACGGCGCTCGAACAGCTCCAGCAGTTGGTCGTCGATCAGGTCGATCTCGTGACGCAGGGCGGCGAGGGCCATCTGTTCGGGCGTCATGTCGGCAGGGTTCATGTCAGCGGGCCAGACCTGCTTGAGATTGGGATTCGGATTCAGGGTGGAGACGGTCATTTAAGAAGGGCTTTCGCAAATACGGGAATTTCGATGGGGGAACGCCAACAGGCGCGCGCAGCCGCTCGGGGTCCGAGCGGTCGCCGGTGAGGCTGTCAGGAGCGAAGAGCGCTCGAGGCCTCAGCCGGCGTATCGAAAGCCGTAATAGGAGCCGCTAAAATAAAAGCCGGCAACCGCGCGCGAACGGGTCGAAAGGGTCAGAACAGAAGCGCGCAGCGGGGACATGGGAGGGTCCAATCGCGGACCAGAGCGGTCCGTAGGGTCTTAAGACACGCAACGATCGTGCGCCGTCAACCCTTTTGCACCCCCAGCAGGACAAAACGCGTCCGGTTATCGGCGGAATCCTGCAGGTCGTGACGCAGAATCGACAGCCCATAAATCTCTGCCGCAGCCATGGGGGCGAGCGCCGCGCGGCTGCGGTCCCCGGCCTCGGCGACATCGCGGGCGGCGCCGGCGGTATCGAAGGCGACCACGATCTTCGCATTGATCTGCGACAGGGTCTGGCGGCACTGGTCCAGCGCGATGGGGTGGCTTTCGATGGTGCGGATGTCCGCCATCCGCGCGCCCTCGACGGCCATCAGGCAGTGGCGGATCGGCCGCCAGACGTCGGCCAGGGTCTCGAAACCCGACTCGCGCACCAGGGTCGCCGCCGGCTCCACCGCCCCGATGGTCGAGTTCTCGATCGGGATCAGTGCCATGTCACAATCACCGCTCTGCACCGCCGCCAGCGCCTCGGCGAAGGTCTCGAAGGGCACAGCCTCGTCCCACGGACGCAGGGCGACGCAGGCTTCGTGGCTGAAGGCGCCGGGCGCGCCCTGAAACGCCACCCGGGCGTTGCGGTCGTCTTCGATCGGGCGGGTCGCGTCTTGTTCGGTCATCTTCGATCTCGCCGTAACTTCCGGGCCTCTGACCACCCGGCCGTGTCCGCAACGCGTCCACAAGTCAGTGCATTTGCGGCGCCCGGGCGCGCGGGACAAGCCCCGACAATCCCGCTAAGCCTCGATCATCGCCAAAGCGCCGGGGGAACAGCGGATGACGGACGCCATGCTGAAGAGCCGTCGTCTGGTCCTCATGGGCCTTGGGGGACTGGGCGCGAGCAGCCTGGCCGGATGCGTCACCGGGGCTGCTTCCGCCCCCACGCCCGCTGCCGGCCTGCTCACCACGACACCTCGCTTTGTCATTCCGCCGCTCGCCCCGATGAACCTCAGGGCCGACCGGATCACCCGCATGACCGTCTGCCTGCGTCCGTTCCGCGCCGCCGGACCGCGCATCGAGGCCGAGCGGATCGGCGAAAAGCGGGTGGTGCACAACTACGGCCACGGCGGCTCGGGCTGGTCCCTGTCGTGGGGCTCGGCCCAGATCGTCCGCGAGCTCGCCATGGCGGGGGGAACGACCGACATCGCCGTCATCGGCTGCGGAGCCCTCGGCCTGACCGCCGCCACCACGCTTCAGCGCGCGGGAGCGAAGGTCACCATCTACGCCGCGGACCGCCTGCCCCAGACCCGCTCGGCCCGGGCCACGGGGACCTGGACGCCCTCCTCGCGCATCGCCGACGAGAACAGGGTCGACGCCGCCTTCCCCGCCCTGTGGGAGCAGATGGCCCGCGCCTCCTGGGCCATGCACCAGACCTATGTCGGCCAGCCGGGCGACCCCGTGGCCTTCCTCGACCGCTACATCCTGTCCGACACGGCGCCGACCGAGCTCTCCGGTCCGCCCGCGCCGCCGTCACCGGATCCGACCGTCACCGCCTCGACCCCGCCGTCCGAACCCGGCGTCATCCGCTTCGCCGACTATGAGGGGCGCCTGCGCGACATCACGCCCCGTTCGCACGCCCTGACGCCGGACCAGCATCCCTTTCCGGTCGCCTCCGCGCGCCAGACCTCGAACATGCAGTTCAACATTGCCGAGCTGGGCCACAGGCTGATGGCCGACTTCATCGCCGAGGGCGGACGGATCGAGCAGCGCGTCTTCAACACCCCGGCCGATCTCGCGACCCTGAAAGAGCCGGTGATCGTCAACTGCACAGGTTACGGCGCGCGGGCCCTGTTCGGCGACGAGAGCATCGTCCCGGTGCGCGGCCAGATGGCCTGGTTGCCGCCCCAGCCGGAGGTGCGGTACAGCCTCTACTACAACGGCGTGGGCCTCGTTTCCCGGCCCGATGGCATCGGGGTTCAGGCCCTGCGCGGCGGCGACATGTTCGGCTATGGCCTCGACAACGAGACGGCCGACCGCGCCGAGGCGGAGGCCGCCATCGCAAGGGCCGCCCCGCTCTTCGCGAAGGCCTTCAGCGCCTGATCGAAGTCAGGCCGCGCGCGACTGGTTCAGACGCCCGACCTTGAGCCGCTCGGCCACCAGGAAGGCCAGCTCCAGCGCCTGGTCGGCGTTCAGGCGCGGGTCGCAGTGGGTGTGATAGCGGCTCGACAGATCGTCCTCGGTCACGGCGGTCGCTCCGCCGATGCATTCGGTGACGTTCTGGCCGGTCATTTCCAGGTGAACGCCGCCGGGATGAACGCCCTCGGCCTCGGCGACATCGATGAAGGTGCGGACCTCGGTCATGATCCGGTCGAAGGGCCGGGTCTTGTAGCCGTTGTCGGCCTTCAGGGTGTTGCCGTGCATCGGGTCGATCGACCAGATGACCTTGTGGCCGCTGTCCTTGACCGCCTTCATCAGGTTGGGCAGGCGCTTGCCGACCTTGTCGTGACCGAAGCGGCCGATGACCGTCATCCGGCCCGAGATGTTGTCGGGGTTCAGCTTGTCCAGCAGGGGCAGCAGGTCGTCCGGCTCCATGGTCGGGCCGCACTTCACGCCGATCGGGTTCTTGATCCCACGCATGAACTCGACGTGGGCGCCGTCCAGCTGACGGGTGCGCTCGCCGATCCACAGCATATGGGCCGAGGTGTCGAACCAGTCGCCCGAACCGCCGTCCAGACGCGTCAGGGCGCTCTCGACGTTCAGCAGCAGGGCTTCGTGCGAGGTGAAGACCTCGACGCGGCTCAGGTCCGGGTGGGTGTCCGGGGTGACGCCGACGGCTTCCATGAAGGCCAGGGCCTCGGTGATCTTGTCGGCCAGCTCGCGGTACTGGGCGCCCGCGCCGTTGTCGGCGAAGCCCAGGGTCCAGCGGTGGATGTTGTACAGGTCGGCATAGCCCCCGCTGGCGAAGGCGCGCAGCAGGTTCAGCGTCGAGGCCGACTGGTTATAGGCCTTGATCAGCCGCTGTGGATCAGGAAGCCGCTCCTCAAGCGTGAAGCCCGAACCGTTGATGTTGTCGCCGCGATAGGACGGCAGCTCGACCCCGCCGATTTCCTCGACCGGGGACGAGCGCGGCTTGGCGAATTGGCCGGCGATACGGCCGACCTTCACCACCGGCTTGCGGCCGGCGAAGGTCAGGACCACGGCCATCTGCAGGATCAGGCGGAAGGTGTCGCGGATATTGTCGGTCGAGAACTCCTTGAAGCTCTCGGCGCAGTCGCCGCCCTGCAGCAGGAAGGCCTCGCCCTTTTCGACCTGGGCGAGCTTGGACGTAAGGGTGCGGGCCTCGCCGGCAAACACGAGCGGCGGCATCGCGCGCAGTTCGTCTTCGACGGCGGTCAGTGCGCGCGCGTCCGGATAGTCCGTCGGCATGTGCGCGACGGGCTTCGATCTCCAGCTCTCTGGGGTCCAACGGGTACTCATGCCGCGTACATAGTCCGAAGGCGGCGGATGGACAATGAATGACCTCTACAAACGCCTCGCAGCTTAGCTGGGGGGCGTCTCGACGAACGGCGGCGCATCAACCGTGCTCAGATAAGCGACCTCGATCGAGACCACGGCATGGACCCAGATGGTCTTGTCGGCGCGACGAACGACCCAGGTCGTCGTCGGGCTGTTGGTGAAGTCGCCCAGCGCGTCGAGCAGGTCCTGACGGGTCTCTTCCGGCAAGGTATCGGCAGCAGACTGCGGAATTCGCCCCGAGGCGATCATCACGCCGCCGGCGTCGCGCAACATCCCGTCGAAGGCCGCCTGGACCTCCGTCCGCGACAGGGTCTTGCCGGGCTCGGCAGAGATCCGCATCCAGTGCACATCGCCGTCCACGGTCTGGAAGCCGCTGCCCAGCCAGATCGGGAAGCGGGTCTTCTGGAGCGCGCCCTGGGCCTCGACCCGATATCCGGCGGGCGCGGTGAAATAGGGCGCCGTCGTCAGAGGTGCGGTAGAGACCGGCACGCCCGACAGATCGAAGCTGGCCGGAGCCGCCGCCGTCGTAGCCTTCGTATCCGACCCTGTCGGGGCCTCCGCGGTGTCGGACCGCCCGCAGGCGGCGAGAGCGAGGACGGCGAGCGAGACGGCGGCCAGCGCGACGGCCGGCTTCAGGCGAAACGACATGGGACATCCTTCGACGACCGCCCGACGCGGTCTCGCCTGGCCTAACGGCCCAGCTGCCGTCGCGTTCGCCCCAAAGATGCGTTTCTTTGTCGCTCTCAGCCCGCCGACATCGACGCCGGGGTCTGCTTGTCCTTGAGGGTGACCAGTTCCTCGGCCATGGTCGGATGGACGGCGCAGGTGGCGTCCCACTGGGCCTTGGTCAGGCCGGCCTTCACGGCGATGGCGGCCAGCTGGATCATCTCCGGCGCCTCGGGTCCGACGATGTGGACGCCGACCACGCGCTGGCTGTCGGCGTCGACGACCAGCTTCATCAGCACCCGCTCATCCGAGCCGGTGAAAGCGTATTTCATCGGCCGGAAGCGCGTCAGATAGACGTCGACCTCGCCCTTGCAGGTATGGCGCGCCTCATTCTCCGACAGGCCCACCACCCCGACCGGCGGCTGGGAGAAGACCGCCGTCGCCACCGCCTCATAGTCGAAATGCTGCGGATTGTTCTTGTAGACCGTCTGGTGGAAGGCCACCGCCTCGCGGATGGCGACCGGCGTCAGGTTCATCCGGTCGGTCACATCGCCGATGGCCCAGATGTTGTCGGCCGTCGTCTTCGACAGCTCATCGACCTTGATCGCGCCGTTGTCGCTCAGTTCGACACCGGCCTTCTCGAGGCCCAGATCCTTGACGTAGGGAATGCGGCCGGTGGCGAACATGACCACGTCGGTCTCGATCGTCATGCCGTTCTCGAGATGGTTCACCAGCCCGGTTTCGGTCTTCTCGATGCTGGAATGCTGGCAGCCGAGGATGACCTTGATGCCGCGCTTCTCGATCTCGCCGGCCAGATGGGCGCGCACGTCGTCGTCGAAGCCGCGCAGGATGTTCGGCCCGCGATAGACGAGCGTCGTCTCGACGCCGAGGCCCGCGAAGATGCCCGCGAACTCCACCGCGATATAGCCGCCGCCCGCGATCAGGATGCGCTTGGGCAGTTCCGGCAGGTGGAAGGCCTCTTCCGAGGTGATGACGTGCTCGATCCCCGTCATCGTCTCCGGAACCCAGGGCCGGCCGCCCGTGGCGATCAGGATCCGCTCGGCGGTGAAGGTGCCGCCGTCCGAGCCATCGCGCTTGGTGACCTTGACCGTATGGGCGTCGGTCAGGACGGCCCGACCGTTGACCAGATCGACCCCGGCCTTGCCGAGGTTGGCCGCGTAGATGCCCGACAGACGCGCGATCTCGACGTCCTTGGCCTCGAGGAATTTCGGCCAGTCGAACTTCGCGTCGATGGTCCAGCCATAGCCCTCGGCGATCTTGAAATCGTGAGCGAAGTCACTGGCCATGACCATGAACTTCTTGGGCACGCAGCCGCGGATCACGCAGGTGCCGCCGACCCGGAACTCTTCCGCGATGGCCACCCGCTTGCCGCCCAGCGCCGTCAGCCGCGCCGCCCGCACCCCGCCGGAGCCCGCCCCGATGACGAAGAGGTCGTAGTCGTAGTCGGCCATGGGTCAGCTTTCGAAGCGGAACGGTGCGGGGTTACGGAAGTAGGATGTCGACGCCGGAATCCAAGCCGATAATCGCCTCATCCGCCAGATCGAGGAACAGGCCGTGTTCGACCACGCCGGTGATCAGCTTCAGGTCGTCGGCCAGACGCACTGGATCGTGGATCGCCCCGCATTTGGCGTCATAGATCAGATTACCGCCGTCGGTGCGGACCAGCCCGCGGTCCGCCGTGCGGGCGCGGGCGGGCATGATGATCTCGTGGTCCAGCAGGACGTCGGCGATGCGGTTGCCGGTCGTCTTGTGCCCGAAGGCCACGACCTCGATCGGCAGGGGGAAGGTTCCCAGCACCGGCACGACCTTGGCCGCGTCGGCGATGACGATGCAGCTCTTCGACGCTTCCCAGACCAGCTTCTCGCGCAGCAGGGCCGCGCCGCCGCCCTTGATGAGGGCCAGGCCCGGCCCGACCTCGTCAGCGCCGTCCACGGTCAGGTCGATCTTCGACACATCCTCCAGCGAGACCAGAGGCAGGCCCAGTTCGCGCGCCAGATCGGCGGTCTTCTCGGACGTCGGGACACAGCGCAGGTCCTTCAGACCCCGTGCCGCCAGCGCCTTGACGAACCAGGCCGCCGTCGAGCCCGTGCCCAGCCCCACGACCATCCCGGCCTCGACCCGTTCGGCCGCCGCCTCACCGGCGCGTTGCTTCTGCAGATCGGACATCGGGAACTCGCTTGCGGCGGGGAAGGATTCGTGGCTGGCTCCCCGCGCTTTATCGGGGGAGAGAGCGATGGGAAAGTACAACCACACCACCCAGACGACCGCGCGCCTCAAGGCCGCACTGGTGATCGCCGGACTGGGCCTCGGCCTGACCGCCTGCGAGACGATGTTCGTCCAGCCCGCCGAGTCGCCGACCACCGCCAGCATAGACTATCAGCGCGACCCGGAACTGAGCCGGTTCGGCACGGGCGAGATGGTGTCCTGGGCCAGCGGCCCGGACTGCGCCCAGGCGCTGCGTATCTCGTCCTATGATCCGATGACCGTCGGATCCAAGTCTTTCCGTCTGGGAGGCGGTGAGCGGGTGCATCTGCTGGCGGACATCTTCCCGGTCGGTCCGGGCGGCCTCTACACCAACACCCAGTGCGTCAATGTCATCAGCTTCGTCCCCGAGGCCGGGCATAGCTACACGCTGGTCCAGACCTTCGCCGCCGGGAAATGCAAGACCACGGTGACCGACAAGGCGTCCAATGCCCCGCCGCCGACCTTCGTCGAACACCCGCTGGTCGCGACCTGCGTGAAGACGCCGGCAGGCTATACGCGGGTCGGCTAGGCCTTCTTCTTGGCCGCCTTGATCGCCGCGGCCTTCTCGCGGAAGGCCGCGCCTGCCCCGTCCTTGTTCACCTGACGCCCGCGCGCCAGCGACAGGGCGTCGGCGGGGACGTCCTCGACGATCACCGAGCCCGAGCCGACGATGGCGCCCGCACCGATGGTCACCGGCGCGACGAGGGCCGAGTTGGAGCCGACGAAGGCCCCCTCGCCCACCACCGTCTTCGCCTTGTTGAAGCCGTCGTAGTTGCAGAAGATCGTGCCCGCGCCGATGTTCGCGCCCGCCCCCACCGAGCCGTCGCCGAGATAGCTCAGGTGATTGGCCTTGGCGCCCTTCGCCATGGCGACATTCTTCACCTCGACGAAGTTTCCGACCTTAACGTCCTCGCCCAGAGCCGCGCCCGGACGCAGCCGCGCATAGGGACCGACCTCGGCGCCGGAGGCCACCGTCGCCCCCTCGATATGGCTGAAGCCGCGGATACGGACGCGTTCGGCGATCTTCGCGCCCGGTCCGAAGATGACGAAGGGCTCGATGGTCGTGCCCGCCCCGACCTCGGTGTCCCAGGCGAAGTGGACGGTCTCGGGCGCGCTCATGGTCACCCCGGCGGCCAGAAAAGCCTCGCGCTGCACGGTCTGGAACAGGGCCTCGGCCTGGGCCAGCTCGGCTTGCGCATTCACCCCCATGACCTGATCCTCGCCCGCGAACACGGCTCGCGTCGGCGCCCCGCGCTTCCGCGCCAGTTCGACCACGTCGGTCAGATAGTATTCGCCCTTGGCGTTCTCGTTGGTGACCTCGGCCAGCAGGGAGAATAGCAGCCCCACCGGCGCCGCCATGACGCCCGAGTTGCAGGTGGTGATGGCCAGAACCTCCGCCGACGCCTCCTTGGCCTCGGTGATGGCGGTCAGGACATCGCCGTCCATGACCAGCCGGCCATAGGCGCCGGGATCGCGCGCCTCAAAGCCGATGACGGTGACGCCGTCGTGGTTCCGGAACACCGGCTCGATGTCGGCGGCCTTCAGCAGGGGCACGTCGCCATAGGTGACCACCACCTGTCCCACGAAGTCGCCCAGCACGGCCTCGGCGGCGCGCACGGCGTGGCCGGTGCCCAGCGGCGGGTCCTGCACCGCGATGGCGTCCTCGCCCAGCCGCTTCACGACATGGGCCCGCACTTCCGGCGAATGCGACCCCACCACCACCACGATCCGCTCGCAGCCCAGGGCCTCCGCCGCATCGATGGCGTGGTCCAGCATGGCGCGATGCCCGACCGGGTGCAGCACCTTGGGCAACGGCGACTTCATCCGCGTGCCCTGGCCGGCGGCGAGAATGATGGCGGCGCGAGGATGGGTGGTCATGAGTCGTTCCGGCGAATTTCTATTGATCTCTACAGGGTGGCGCGGGCGGCGAAAACCGGCATCCTCCACCAGCAATCACGAGGACGGACATGCGGGTTTCGAGACGATCCTTCCTGGCCACGGCCGCCGCGACGGCGGCCCTGCCCGCCCTTCCCGCCTTCGCCGCCGATGATCCCGCCGTGCCCCGCCCCGATGAGGAGCGCCGCGTGCCGGTTCCGGGCGGCGAGGTCTACGTCCGGATCAATGGCGACCTGAAATCGGGCAAGACGCCACTGCTGCTGGTCCACGGCGGTCCGGGCGGCGCCTGTTGGCAGATGTTCCCGGCCCTGCCCCTCGCCGCTGACCGGGCGATCGTCCTTTACGACCAGCTCGACAGCGGCCGGTCGTCGGCGCCCGGCGATCCCTCCAACTGGACCATCGACCGCTATGCGTCGGAGATCGACGCCATCCGCCTCGCCCTGGATCTGCAGCAGGTTCACCTGCTGGGGCACAGCTGGGGCGGCATCCTCGTCGCCAACCACGCCGCTGGCCAGTTGTCAGGCATCCGCAGCGTCATCCTGCAGGGGACGCCCCTGTCGGCGCGAGGCTGGGCCGCCAGCATGGACGAGTTACTTGCCGCCATGCCCGACGGTCAGGGCCGGCTGATCAGCGCCCCGACGCCCGAAGACAGCCCCGACGCTATCGGCGCCGCCTTCGGGGCCTTCATGGCGACCCATCTGAACCGGACCCGGTCCCCGGCCTATGCGCCCGCCTATATGCGCGACGTGCCTGTGGATCGCGGCGACGCCCTGGCGGCGGCCGCCATGGGCGACGGCATTCCGCGCATGACCGGCTTTCTCAAGGACTTCGACCAGGAGCCGCTGCTGAACCGGATCACCGTTCCGACCCTGTTGCTGGGCGGCCAGTACGACCTCGTCACGCCCGCGACCAAACGCGCCCTCCTGCCGCGTCTGCAAAAAGGTTCGCTCGTCACGCTTGCCGACGCCGGCCATATGGCCCAGTTCGACCAGCCCGAGGCCTGGCGACAGGCCGTCGGCGATTTCATAGCGCGAGCAGACTGACATGAACCCCGACCGCGACCTTGAAGGCTGGACGATCGCCTTCGATCTGGACGGCACCCTGGTGGAGACGCAAGGGGATCTGGTCGGCACGCTGAACCGGCTGCTGGTGCGCGAAGGCCACCCGCCCGTGCCCATGGAGAGCGCGCGCCAGCTGATCGGCGGCGGCGCCCGGGCCCTGCTGGAGCACGGCTTCGTCGCGGCGGGCGCCTCGTGGGAGGAAGCCAGCCAGGACGCCCTCTTCGACGCCTTCATCGCCGACTATGTCGAGCATATCGCCGACGAGTCCCACCCGTTCGAGGGTGTGGTCGAGACGCTGGAGCAACTGGCCGAGCGCGGCGCCAGACTGGTCGTCGCCACCAACAAGCGCACCGACCTGTCCGAACTCCTGCTGGGCAAGCTGGACCTGACCCGGCATTTCGCCGCCATCGTCGGCCCCGACAAGGTGAGTGCGAAAAAGCCCTCGGGCGCCCACCTTAAGGAGGCCGTCCTGCTAGCCGGCGGCGATCCGTCCATGGCCATCATGGTCGGCGACGCCTCGCCCGACACCGGCGCCGCCCGCGACGCGGAGATGCCCTGTATCGTCGTCACCTTCGGCTATACCCAGACCCCGCCGGAAGAGCTGGGCGGCGACGTCCTCATCGACCATTTCGAGGATCTCGAAGAGGCGATCGATGGGCTGCTGACGGATCTCTATGTGTCGCGGGCTCTGGCGGGGCTCTAACTCAGCGCCTGCGCGACAGAAGCTTGTCGATCCCGACCACCATCAGTCCGCACACGGCATAGAGGGCGATCAGCGCCCCGATCGTGATGCCGACGCTCCACACGCCCTGCTTCGCCCAGTTCAGGAAGCCATAGGCGTATTCGCCCGTGAGCCCGCCCCGGATCAGGGCATAGGTCCAGTAGAAGGCGGGCCAGATCAGCCAGGGCAGTACGCTGGTCCACCTCACCCCGCCCCGAACGGCGAACACGACCCAGAACACCAGCGCCAGCAGCGGCGTCGCCCCGTGCAGCAGGATGTCGGACAGATCCGACTTGCCGATCACCAGCCGCCCGCCGATCAGCCAGAAGCCGATCCCGACCGTCAGGATCGCCGTCACCACCCAACCGACCAGCTTGGGCGTCGCCAGCCGCGCGATACCCAGGGCCACGCCCGTCATGACGACCGCCAGACACAGATTGGTCAGGTCAGTCAGGAAACCGGCATTGACCCACAGGGCGCCGAGCCAGTTTCCCTTCTGGCTGGCGATCTCCGCCGCCAGATAGAGGCCGAGCCCCAGCCACGCCGTGGCGGCGACGATCCCGGCCGCGATCCGTCCCGTCTTGGTGTGCTGCGCCATATCCGTCCCCCGAAGGAGAAGTTTCGCAAACCAATGTTTGCAGAGCAAGCCGGAACGCCGCCTACCCTACCTTCGCCTCATCGAACCTCACCCGCGCCGTCTCGATCCGCTCCAGATGCTCGCCGGCCCAGGTCCAGACCCCACAGAAGGCCTCCGCCAGGCTGAAGCCCATGTCGGTCAGGCGGTATTCGACCTTGGGCGGCACCACCGGGTGGACCGTGCGCACCACCAGACCGTCGCGCTCCATGGCGCGCAGGGTCTGGGTCAGCATCTTCTGGCTGATGCCCTCGGAAAGTTCGCCGATGCGGGTGAAGCGCAGCTCGCCGTTCTCGGCCAGGACATCCAGCACGATCATCGTCCATTTGTCCGCCACCCGGCCGATGACCTCGGTCACCAGCGCCTCGATACGCGGATCGACCGGCGGATATTCGACGCGGCCGTCCACGATCGGACGCGGTTTGAAGGCCGTGGCGGTCATGACTTTCCTTTCGGTAAGTACCGAACGTTTCGGTGCCTACTTTCCAATGGAGAGTGATGGTCATACATCGCCGGACGTCGCTTTTCCAGACACGGAGATCCCCCCATGAACACCGCACAAGACACCGTCCTGATCACCGGCGGCGGCACCGGCATCGGCCGCGCCTTCGCCGAGGCCCTGCATGCGAAGGGCGCCAAGGTCATCATCGCGGGCCGCCGCGCCGGTCCGCTGCAGGAAGTCGTCGCCGCCAACCCGGGCATGGCCTTCGTCGTCCTCGACGTCGCCGATCCGGAGGCCATCAAGACCGTCGCCGCGAAAGTGATCGCCGACCACCCCGCCCTCAATGTCGTCATCAACAATGCTGGCATCATGAAGCCCGAGACCCTGTCGGGCGGCGCCTTCGACCTGTCGATCGTGGACGAGACTATCGCCATCAACCTGCTGGGCACGATCCGGCTGACGGCGGCCCTGCTGCGGCATCTGCTGAAGCAGCCGACCGCCACGGTCGTGACCGTCTCCTCGGGCCTCGCCTTCGTGCCCCTGACGGCGACCCCGACCTACAACGCCACCAAGGCCGCCATCCACTCCTGGAGCCAGTCCCTGCGCCACCAGCTCAAGGGCACTTCGGTCCGTGTCGTCGAATGGGCCCCGCCCGCCGTCGCCACCGACCTGATGCCCGGCCATGCCGAGAACCCCAACTCCATGCCGCTCGCCGACTTCACCTCTGAAAGCCTCGCCTTGTTCGAACGCGGAGACGACGAGGTCCTGGTCGAACGGGTCAAATTCCTCTCCGGCGCCGAGGGCCGTGGGGAGTATGCGAAGGTGTTCTCCATCCTGAACGACGGGGCGCACTGACCGCACAGGGTTCGGCGGGCGAATTTTTCTAAACCCGTCCGCCGATCCTTTCGCCACTTCCACGGTTGCGATCATCCGCCGCACCCCGCACATTCGCGAACCTTCCCTCGAAAGCCGTTCGCCGATGCTTGCCCGCTTCTTCGCCATTCCCCTGTGGATCCGCACCGCCGTCGGCTTCGGCCTCGGCATCGTCGCGGGCCTGATTTTGAGGGAGAATGCCGAGACCTGGCTGCAGCCGATCGGCGACCTCTATCTGAACCTGATCCGCATGGTGGTCGCGCCGCTGGTGCTGTTCACCATCGCCTCCTCCATCGCCAAGCTCGGCGAAGGGACAGGGGCCGTGCGGCTGGGCGTGCGCACCATCGTCTGGTTCGCCATCACTTCTCTTCTGGCGGTTCTGGTCGGCTTCCTGTTCGGCCACCTGATCAATCCCGGCGTCGGCCTGTCGAACCTGCCGCTGGGCGAGGTCAAGGAGCGGGTCATCCCGACCCCGCTCGAGGTCCTGCTCGGCGTCGTGCCCACCAATCCGTTCAAGGCGCTCAGCGACGGCAAGGTGCTGCAGATCATCTTCTTCTCGGCGCTGGTGGGCGTGGCCCTGGTCGCGCTCGGCGATCGCGCCGCCAACGCCCGCCGTCTGGTCGACGAGGGCGCCGCCATCATCTTCCGCATCACCCGCTGGGTGATCCAGTTGACCCCCATCGGCGTCTTCGGCCTGATCGGCTCGGTCGTCGGCGGCTACGGCTGGGAGGCCCTGCTGCCGCTGGTCAAGTTCATCGTCGCCATCTACGCCGCCTGCCTGTTCCACATCCTCGTGGTCTATTCGGGCCTGCTGAAGCTGCACGGGCTCAAGGTGACCTCCTTCTTCCGCGGCGCCTTCGCGGCCCAGCAGACGGCCTTCGCCACCTCCTCCTCGCTCGGCACCCTGCCCATCACCCTGCGCCAGACGGTCGAGCGCCTCGGCGTGCCCCAGGCCTATGCCGCCTTCGCCGTGCCCCTGGGCGCCAACGTCAAGATGGACGGCTGCGGCGCCATCTATCCGGCCATCGCCTCCATCTTCATCGCCCAGTATTTCAAGATCGACCTGACGCTGACCCAGTACGTCCTGATCGGCCTGACAGCCGTCCTCGGCTCGCTGGGCACCGCCGGCGTGCCCGGCACCTCCATCGTCATGCTGACCCTGACCCTGTCCACCGCCGGCCTTCCGCTTGAGGGGATCGGCTATATCGTGGCCATCGACCGGATCATCGACATGATGCGCACCGCCACCAACGTCACCGGCCAGATGCTTGTCCCGGTTCTGGTCGCCCGCGAGGAAGGTGTGCTGAATCGGGACATCTACGACGGCCATGTGGCCTGGCTCCCGGGCGATCCCGAGACGGATGCTCCCGAATTGGTCAAGGCGAGCGGCATCTGACGCTTGCGCTTTGGCGGGGGCCGGGCTACATCGCCGCCTCCCCGGTCGAGGCCCGATTCAGCCCCGACACTCCGGTACGGATGCTTAGCTCAGCGGGAGAGCACCTCGTTCACACCGAGGGGGTCGCAGGTTCAATCCCTGCAGCATCCACCATCCCTTCCCCACCCCATCGCCTCGCAAACCCAGGCCCTCACTGGGTTTGAGCCCGACGTCCGTTTTCGCCTGAGCGGTGCGCTCCGGGCGCGATTTTACATTTCCCCCGGCGGGCGACCGTTTCCCGCGCTTACGGCCAAGCTTCGAAAACTTCGTCAGTGAAAACAGCCGTCGGGCTCGCCCGCGGGGCGTAAAGGTGCCTTCGGTTTGTCCGCGTGCGGTGCAAGCCCCCCACTCGGCGCACCTCTTGCTCTAGTCCGGTTCAGACAGATTGGAGCGACCACTGTGAAACGGGTCATCATCATCGCGATCGCCGCAACCCTGGCCTCGGCCGGCGCGGCCTGGGCAGGCAACGGAGCTGGCGGCAATGGCGGCGGCCACGGCGGCGGCGGCTATTCGGGCGGCGGCGGTTCGTCCGGCTGCGGCACGTGCGGCGGCTCGGGCGGTGGCGGCGGAAGCCACGGCGGCGGCGGCGGCGGCGGCGGCGGCGGCGGCGGCCATCATGGCGGCGGACGCGGCGGCTCGTTCAACGGGAACTTCAATTCCAACGTCAACGTGAACGTCAATGCGAACGCAAACGCCAACGCCAATTCGAACGCCTATGGCGGCGGCGGGCGCAGCCTGATCAACGCCCATTCCTACAGCGGCTACGGCTCCATTCAGGGCGGCGGCGGCGGTGGCGGCTATTCCTACGTCGATGACGGCTTCTATCCGGCCGGTCCCGGCTATGGCGGCGGCGTCCAGATCTCGGACAACTGCGGCTGCGTCGCGGGTCCCAGCCAGCCCTTCGGCTATTCGGTCTCCGGCTTCGGCCGCACCCTGAGCCGCACGCAAGGCTCGGTCGCCTATACCCAGAGCTCCAGCTACTCCAGCACCACCAGCTATAACGGCGGCGGTCAGGGCTGCTACTCCTGCGCCCCCGCTCCGGCCCCGGCCCCGGTTCCCTCATGCGGCCCCTACGGCGGTTCCTACCCGGGCGGCTATCAGGGCGGTTACGGCAATGGCTACGGCGGCGGCGCCTGCGGTCCCGTGCCGGTTCCCCAGCCCAACCCCTGCGGCGGCTATCCCGGTAACGGCTATCCCAACCGCTACGGCAACGGCGGCGGATCCTGCGCGCCCGTCCCGCAGCCCCAGCCCTATCCTCAGCCCTATCCGGGTCCGGACTGCGACTGCGAGGTCCCGGTCCACGTCCAGCCCTTCTACGGCCAGCCCCAGGCGCCGCGCCCGGTCACCCTGCGCTCGCAGGGCGTCCGCGTGGCCTCGCCGCCGGTCAACGTCCCGCCGCAGCTGGTCTACATCCAGGGTCCGCCCGTCTATGTCGACGCCCCGCCGGTCAATGTCGCGCCCGCCCAGATCTATCTGGAAGCGCCCAATGTCCGCGTGCGTCCGTCGGAAGTGACCGTGGCTCCGCCGGAGATCCACTACACCCCGGCCCAGCCGCATCCGGAAGACGACTGCTGCACCGTGGCCTCGCCGGCTGCTGTCGGCGCCGCCACCGGCTCGCAATATTCGGCCCACGCCGTCGAGGGCTCGCGTTACGAGGCCACGGCGACCTACTCCGACACCGCTTCGGGCCAGACCGCCTACGTCAACGGTCAGCCCGTTCAGGCCTACAGCACGAACCCGAACGAGTTCCACTGAGGCATCCAGTAGCGTAGCGTAAGCGTATGAACGGGCGGCGGGATTTCGATCCCGTCGCCCGCTTCAATTCCGGCTCCAGGCTGGGGTCTGGCCGCCGCGCGCGCTGCCGCCAGACCCCAGCCTCAGCACGACATCATCGATCTGCACCCCGCCCCGGTCGATGACCAGGTTCTGGTAGTTGCGCTGCCCCTCGGTCGTCTGGGCTTCGACGCCCTCAGCCTGACTCGAGAACTGGCGGCGCAGATAGGTGGCCAGCTCGCCCGCTGTGACCATCTGGTCGCCGTCGCCGTCAGCATCGCCCGCCAGGCCGGTCCTCAGGAAGTGGACCAGATAGCCGCCCGCCTCGAACTTGTCGGCCACCGCGCTGGTCAGGTCCTCCTCGGAGCTGAACAGGCCCATGACGCCCGGCCGGTCGACAACGTTCCGCGCAAACCCGCCCGAGAAGCAGCTGTCCAGCACCAGCAGCGACAGCCGGGTCCGCAAGCTGCCGAACAGGCGTGCCATCTCGGCATCGGAGATTTCGCCGTCACGCAGCACGATGGCCTCGCTGCGCCCGTCCGGCTCGGTCGCGCTGATCGCCGACGGATCGGCGTCGCTCTGGTTGCCGTGGCCCGAGAAGAAGAACAGGAACATGTCGTCCGGCCCGGCCTGGGCGGCGACCCGCTGGAAGGCCTGACGCACGCCCTCCACCGTCGCCTCGGCATTGGTCAGGGTGACGCTGGCGGGGTTCAGCACCCCCTCGCGCCTCAGGGTGTCAGCCAGCTTGGCCGCATCGTCATCGGTGTACTCGAGGTTATTGGCCGCCCCGGCGTAGTCGGAGACCCCGACCATGACCGCGAACACCCGCGGGCCGCCCTGAACCGCCGCCTGACGCGGCGTGCCCTGGCTGGGCGTCACGCTGAAGCGATATGAGCCGGTCTCGCCCGCATTGAACGAGGTCACCTGAACCTCATACTCGCCGTTCTCACCCAGCACGGTATCGAGGCGGCTGTTGGTCCCGTCCTCGCCGTCGTCATTGTCGATCTGCCGTCCCGACGGCGTCCGCAGGATCGTATAGGCGTCGAAGGCCGAAGACGTCAGCTCCACCGCCACCCGCTGACCGCGCGTCCCCTGGAAGCGATAGGTGTCGACATATTCCCCGGTCTGCAGGGTCTCGTCCCCGCCCTGCAGCTCGCCCGAGACCGTATCGCCGATGTGCATCAGGCCGCTGCCGCCCGTGGTCGGCCGCGTCGCGCTCTGGGTCGGCCGGGGCGGCGGGGCGTTCGAGCCGTCGGCGACCGACAGCCGATAGCGCCCACTCTCGCCCGACTGATAGCTGGTCGCCCCGATCACATAGGCGCCGTCGGCCGGCAGGGTCACGATCAGCCGGCTGTCGTGGCTGCCCTCGCGCCCGGCGTCATCGTCGTTGAAGGCCGAGAAGCCGCCGGGGCCGGTGATCTGCAGATAGGGGTCGAACTCGGTCGAGCTGAGCCGCAGGTCCAGCGACTGCCCCTGCCGCCCGTTCAGGGTGAAGCGGTTCACGAACTCCCCGCTCGACAGGGTCTCCGCCCCCTGCCCCAGCCGTCCGTCACGGCTCTGGCCCACGCCGATCGGCGCCGCATCGGCCGGAACCACGACCGGCGCCTGGGCCTGCGCAGTCTGACGCGACGGCCCACGGTTCAGCACCGCCGCGCCGTTGACCGCCTGCCGTCCGCCGCTGCTCGCCTGCGTCGTCTGCCCGCCTTCGACCAGGGCGATCGCATACCGCCCCGTCTCGCCCGACTGATAGCTGGTCGCCGTGACCCGGACTTCGCCGTCGGCGGGGGCGGTGAAGCTCACCCGGCTGTTGGAGGACCCGCGCCGCGAGGCGTCATCGTCATTGTCCTCGCTCAAACCGCCCGGCCCGCGCACCACCAGATACGGATCGAAGTCGCCGGACTCGAGCGTGATCGTATAGGTCCGCCCGCGTTGTCCCTGGAAGGTCCAGGTGTCGCTATACTCCCCGCTCGACAGGGTGGTGTCGCCGCGCCGCAGCTCGCCGTTACCCGTCCGCCCCGCCTGCAGCACCGGCGTGGTCGAAATCGCGATCGGCGGCGGGATGACGTTCTGCGCCGGTCCCACGTCGGCGCGCGCCCCGCCCCTGGCCAGCATCAGCCGGTAGTCGCCCGCCTCGCCCGCCTGGAAGCTGGTCGTCTGCAACCGATAGGTCCCGGTCGTCGGCAGCGTCACCTCCAGACCGGCGTCCGTCACCCCGGTGGCGGCGTCGTCGTTCTCCTGCGAGAAGCCGTTCGGCCCGTTCAGGATCAGATAGGGGTCAAAGGCGCCGGACGACATGCGCAGGCTGATCCGCTCTCCGGCCCGGCCTTCGAAGGCCCAGCTGTCGTAGAACTCGCCGCTCTGCAGCTTCGCATCGCCCGCCTCCAGCGCGCCCGCCAGGACCCTGCCCGACGGCAAGGCCTGCTGAGCGACGGCCGAGCCCGCCAGCACCGCCAGAGCGGTCGTGGCCATCAGAACGGTTCTGAACATCGAAATCCCCCCGGAAGACCCGCGCACAGTGACGCTGTCATCTCGGGTTGTCATCACCCCGCACCGCCCTGCGGTCAGCCGTCGAAACCTGACGTCTCCGGCGGAAGCGGGCTCAGGCGACTTTCAGACCATCCACGATCAGGGACTTCTTGCGCTGCACATAGCGAAGGGTGTCGACCATTTCCGCATCGGCGACCTTGCGCCCCCGATAGGCCTCCGCCGGGTTCTCCGCGATGAAGCGCCCGTCCTCGTCGCACCAGACCAGGGATTTCGGCTCAAGCCCCACGAACTTCAGGGTCTGGGCCAGCAGATAGTTGTTCCAGCGGATCTTGTGCTTGTTCGGGTGGGAGAAGGCCATCGACGGATTGGGATAGCCGCTCATCTCGGGCTTCTCATAGGTGCGGTAGTCCGCGTCGGGCACCACCGTCCGGATCACCCCGCCGGGCTTCAGCACCCTCAGGGACTCCGCCAGCAGATCCGTGAGGATGTCGTAGCGGAAATGCTCGAAAACATGCTCGGAGTAGATGAAGCCGATGGAGCTGTCCTCAAACGGCAGCCGGTCGCCCTTGGTGAACATCCACGGCCTGAAATTCGTCCGGGCGTAGAGCGCCGGATCGCCTTCCGCCGCAACCCCGCCGCGCCGCAGCAGGCGTTTCGCCCAGGCTCGGGCGCGCGACTTCAGCGTCCCCGTATCGGACCGCGCCTCATAGTTGGGAGGGTCGCCCAGATGCATCCAGCTCGGGTGGATGAACTCGGCCGTATCGGAGCGCGCCAGAAGTTCCAGCGAAGAGGCCCCGAGATGAACGCGCGTCGCCTGGCTCATGCAACCACCCCGCACGAAGATAACATCGGGTTGTGATTATGCAATTATTCGTTGTAGAAATGAGAGTTTTCTATTTTTGGACGATTTTTTGCTTTGCTGTATGGGCAACTCGTCGCTGACTCTTTCGCGTATCACCACCATTCGGCCTTGTTCCGGGCGCAAAGGGCCGCCCCTTCGCAAGTGACCGCCCTACCCTGAGATTCAGGCGCGCGCCTCGCTCCCCACATCCGCGCCCCAAAACCCGGCGTCTGCTCGCGTTTCGACCCGAAGCGCCGTACGAGACAATTCATGCCCTTCCCCGCCAGCCATCCCGCGCTCGACCTCGCCCTTTCCGAACGCGGCTATGCCGAGCCCACCCCCGTCCAGGCCGCCGTGCTGGAGTCCGAATCTGGCCGCGACCTGCTGGTCTCCGCCCAGACCGGCTCGGGCAAGACCGTCGCCTTCGGCCTGGCCCTCGCCTCGACCCTGCTCGGCGACGCCGACCGCATCGAGGACAACGGCGCCCCCGCCGCCCTGATCATCGCCCCGACCCGCGAACTGGCCCTGCAGGTCTCGAAAGAGCTGGAGTGGCTCTATTCCAAGGCCGGCGCCCGCATCGCCACCTGCGTCGGCGGCATGGACCCCCGCGCCGAGCGCCGGGTTCTGGAACGCGGCGCCGCCATCGTCGTCGGCACTCCCGGCCGCCTTAAGGACCATCTGGAGCGCGGCGCGCTCGACCTCTCGGGCCTCAAGGCCGTCGTCCTCGATGAGGCCGACGAGATGCTGGACATGGGCTTCGCCGAAGACCTGACCTTCATCCTCGACAGCGCCCCGGCCGAGCGCCGCACCCTGCTGTTCTCGGCGACCCTGGCCCGCGACATTGTCCAGCTGGCCCGCACCTATCAGCGCGACGCCATCCGCATCGACACCGTCGCCGGCGCCGGCTCGCACGCCGACATCGAATACAAGGCCATCCGGATCGCCCCGAACGAGGTCGAGCTCGGCGTCGTCAACGTCCTGCGTTACTTCGAGGCCCCCGGCGCCCTGGTCTTCGCCAACACCCGCGAGCGGGTGAAGCACCTGACCGCCTCCCTGCGTGAACGCGGCTTCGCCGTCGTCGGCCTGTCGGGCGAACTGACCCAGGCCGCCCGCTCCGAGGCGCTTCAGGCCCTGCGCGACGGCCACGCCCGCGTCTGCGTCGCCACCGACGTCGCCGCCCGCGGCCTCGACCTGCCCGACCTGGGCCTGGTCATCCACGCCGAGATCCCGGTCAACAAGGCCACTCTTCTCCACCGTTCGGGCCGCACCGGCCGCGCGGGCAAGAAGGGCGTCTCGGTGATGATGGTCTCCTACACCCGTCGCCGTAAGGTCGAGCTGATGCTCCAGTCGGCCGGGATCACCGCCGAATGGGAAGGTCCGCCCTCGGCCGAGATGATCCTCGAGAAGGACCGCGAGCGCCTGCTGGCCGATCCCGCCCTGACCGCCCCCGTCGACGACGCGGAAGCGCTGGAGCTCGGCAAGCTGCTGCTGGAACGCACCTCCGCCGAACAGATCGCGGCCTCCCTGATCCGCCTCTACCGCCAGAAGCTACCCTCGCCGGAAGACGTCTATGACGACGACCGCATGAAGCGCGCCCAGGCCACCGGCGTGAACGACCGCGGCCAGCGCGACGGCCCGCTCACCGACTTCGCCCGTGGCGGCGACATGACCTGGTTCCGCATCAACATCGGCCGCGACAAGAACGCCGATCCCAAGTGGCTGCTGCCGACGCTCTGCCGTCTGGGCCATGTGACCAAGGGCGACATCGGCTCGATCAAGATCTTCGACCGCGAGACCAAGTTCGAGATCACCAAGGCGGCCGAAGCCAAGTTCCGCGCGGCCATCGCCTCGGGTCTGGAAGACGGCGTGACCGTCAACGACGCCGTCGCCCCCGGTCCGAAGGAAAAGCCCGCCAGCCGCTGGGACAAGAAGCCTTTCGACGGCGGCGACCGCCCCGAGAAGAAGCCTTGGGCGAAGAAGTCCGAAGGCGGAGCCCCGCGTGGAGACAAGCCCGCCTGGAAGGATCGCGAAGGCGGCGAGAAGAAGCCCTGGGTCAAACGCGACGACGCGCCGGCCGGTGAGAAGAAGCCTTGGGTCAAGCGCGAAGACGGCGCTCCCGCGGGCGAGAAGAAGCCTTGGGTGAAGCGCGACAAGCCCGCCTTCGCCGAACGTTCAGGCGACGCTCCGGCGAAGAAGCCGTGGGTCAAGAAGGACCCGTCGGCGCCCAAGGCCGCCTGGGCCCCGTCGTCTGACGCCCACCCGGCCGCCGCGCCCGGCGAGAAGCCGTGGAAGGGCAAGCCCAAGGTCAAGCCGCAGGGCGGCGACCGTCCCTGGGCTCCCAAGGACGCCAAGGGCAAGCCGAAGCCCAGGAAGAAGTCGAACGGCTAGGTCTTCCCTTCTCCCTCAGGAGAAGCAGCAGCCCCGCGAACACAGGGAGGGTGAGGGTCATGCCCTCGCCCTTCGCCTCGCCGCCGGGCGGGCTCGCCTGTCAGCGGCTATAGCCGCCCGTGTGGTCAGTAGAGGCGGAAATACACCGGAAGGAAGACCGCCGAACCGGTCTCATGCTTGCTCGCCCAGTCTTCCGTGATCACCCCTAGGCTGATGCCCGCCACCGCGGCCTCCCCGAACCCTTCCCCCTTCGGCTCTTCGGAGACCGGTTCGCAATGCTTCAGTCGCCGGTCCGTCAGGTCGCAGCGCAGCACCACCCGGCCGGACTCGATATCGTGGGAGGCCGCGAGAGCGGGATAGGCGAGCCTGGGCGCGAGCTCCCAGTCCGGCGTGATGACCACCTCGCTCGATATCGTCCTCAGCGGCTCGGCCGGTGGCCCGGCCTGCTGAAAGCCCATCGACAGCACAGCGGCCGCGAGAAGCGGAATACGATGGATCATGATTGCTCTCCCCCCGGCGCCATCATTGCGGGAATTTCTCGGCCGCGAAAGCCCTCACCCCGCGCACCCTGACCTGGCGCCAGACCAGGTGCCGTTCCCTTGAAATCCCGATGTCTTTCGACGCCGGGACCGTTTCGGCTCAGCACGTCTCTCCGCCGTGTTAGGCTCTCGTCGGGTCTTTGACATTATCGGCGAAATCGCGCGGAGGCAGGTTGCAGCTTGCACCGTCGTTGCACTCGGAGTGCAAATCCTTATCGCGATACCGGACGTTGAAATTCAGCGCCTTGCGCAAGAAATCTCACCGCACGCCTTCAAAATTGCACGTTTTGCACCCGCCTTTTTTCGAGTGCAAAGCCCACCCGTCAGCGCGCCTTGCGACGCCCGTACAGCTGCTCGATCAGGTCCAGCCGCCGCGCCTCGGGGACCGGCTTGATCACCGGCCCGTCGTTGGTGAACTCCAGCAACTGGTCGGGTTCGGGCCGCAGGTCGGGCCAGCGCAGCCGGCCCTCGCCATTGGGATTTCCCTCGCGCGCGAACTGGAGCCAGTAGCCGCTCATCAGGTCCGCCGCCCTCTGGTCGCGGTCGTCCGTGGCCCAGGGCGAGGCGCTCAGGGTGTCGAAGACGTACTGGCGCTCCGAGGCATGGGTCGCCCCCGCGTGCGGCTCGTTCATCGCCGCCGAGACCACGTCGAAGCGGTAGAGGAAGGTCGGGTGGCCGTTGGCGGCGTGCAACCGGGCCAGATGCCGGGCCGGTTCGTTGAACACCAGGTCGCTCAGGACGTGGGCGTCATAGCCCTCCTGCCCGCCGTATCCGGTCAGGAAGGCGGCCTTCTCCTCAGGCGTCAGGGCGTCGTCGATCTCGCCATAGGGGGTCAGATCCGAGGGCTTCATCCACCAGAACTCGGCCGAGTTGGTGCCGATGATCAGGGGCACGGGCGCTTCGCGTCCCGCGGCGAAGGCCGTCTCGATATCCTCTTTGATTACAATGCCATCGTTCAGGATCAGGTCGCCGCCATAGAAGCTCGGCGCGGGCTCCAGCAGCCGCTCGGCGGGCACGGCGCGCAGGGCCTCGGCGATCGGAGCCACACCTGCCTGCTCCGCCCACGCCGCGCCGCGCGCCCGGGTCGAACGCGGCGTCTGGCCGCTGGCCTCGGCGTCGGCGACGTCCTCCAGAGCGACACCCTGCTGACGCCCCAGACCCGACTCGATGATGGCCTTGGAGAACAGGCCCCGCGCCTGTTCGGCGACCATCAGCTGGCTCACCGCCACGCCCCCGGCCGACTCGCCGAAGATCGTGACCTGCGCCGGGTCTCCGCCAAAGGCCGCGACGTGATCCCGGACCCACTGAAGCGCCAGGATCATGTCCATGACGCCGTAGTTGCCGGCAGCCTCGCCCGCAGGCCGTTCGGCCGCCAGGGCCGGATGATCGAAGAAGCCCAGCCGCCCGAGCCGGTAGTTCAGGGTCACCACCACCGCGCCCCGGCTGGCGAGGCTGGTCCCGTCGTACAGGGCCGCCGTGCCCGAGCCGTTGATGTAGCCTCCGCCATGAACCCAGACCATGACCGGCAACGGATGATCCCGTTCCTTGGGCGTCCAGACGTTCAGCGTCAGGCAGTCCTCGCTCATCGGCAGGGGCCCGACGCCGTTGTCGCCATTGGCCGGTGGCTGGATGCAGATGGCCCCGACCTGGCCCGCGTCGCGCGGCCCGGTCCAGGTCTCGGCGGGAACCGGCGGCCGCCAGCGCAGCGGCCCGACCGGCGGCCGGGCATAGGGCACGTTCTTGAAGCTCTCGACCGCGACCCCGCCCCGGTCGGCCTCACGCCCGATCAGCGCGCCCCGGCCGATCATCACCGTGGGCTGGGGCGGAGTCGGGGTCGGCGGATCCTGCATCGGTGTGGTCATCAGAAGGGCGGCGCCGAGAAGGACGGTCAGGGACATGGCCCCACCCTAGCCGACACCGGCCGCAAGCCTCAAACCTCGCCGGGAGAAAGAAAGGTGACAGGCCGATGAAACCGATTGCTACACTATGCGTTGAGCGCGCGAGTAGCGGGGACGGCGTTGAAAGAACTGGTGAAGTCCGGCGACCTGGGGGTCGATCTGGCGACGGCGTTTGACGCCTCGCCCAACCCCTACATGCTCGTCACCCCGGACCTCCGCTACGCCGGGGTCAACGAGGCCTATCTGGCCGCCCTCGACACGACCCGCGAGGCCACAATCGGCAGGCTGGTCTTCGAGACCTTCGACGCCGGACCCGGCGACGAGGGTCTGGAGAGCGTCCGCATCGTTCGCTCGTCAATGGAGCGGGTGCTGGCCACCGGCACGCCGGACCATGTCGCCCTCGTCCGCTTTTCGGTGCCCGTGCGCGACGCCTCGGGCGTGGTGACCCATCAGGAGCGCTTCTGGAGCGCCACCCACACTCCGCTCAAGAACGCCGCCGGAGAGGTGCTCTACGTCCTCCAGCACACCACCGACGTGACCGAGTTGGAGCTGCTGCGCCAACGGGCCGAGGCTGCGGTCGAGGAGCCCGTCAGCGCCCTTGAGGCCATCATCGGCGGCAGTGTCCTGGAACGCGCCCGGCGGGTGCAGGAGGACAACCAGCGGCTCTCGGTCGAGCGCAGCCGCCTGATCGACATGTTCATGCAGGCGCCGGGCTTCGTCGCCGTCCTGAACGGCCCCGACCACGTCTTCGAGATGGTCAACCCGGCCTATGCCCAGCTGGTCGGCCACCGCACCGTCACCGGCCTGGACATCCGCGCCGCCCTGCCCGAGCTTCAGGGTCAGGGCTACTTCGAGCTGCTGGACGACGTCTACGCCACGGGCGAGCCGTTCGAGGGCAAGGAGAGCCAGGTCCAGCTCCAGCACGCGCCCAACGGCCCGCTCACCACCGTCTACCTGAACTTCATCTACCAGCCGATCCGCGACGCCGACGGCCGGATCACCGGCATCTTCGTTCAGGGCCACGAGGTCACCGACAGCGTCCGGGCCGCCCAGCGCCAGAAGCTGATGATCGACGAGCTGAACCACCGGGTGAAGAACACCCTGGCCACCGTCCAGTCCATCGCCATGCAGACGGCCCGGTCCCATGACGACCCGAAGACCTTCGCCGAGAGCTTCCAGTCGCGGCTGATGGCCCTGTCGCACACCCACGACCTGCTGACCCGCAGCCACTGGGAAGGCGCCGACCTCGCCGACATCCTGAGGCACGAGACCGAGGCCCACGACCCCTTGCGGCTGCTCGCCAACGGCCCGCCGGTGGCCCTGGGCCCCGCCGCAGCCCTGTCTCTGGGCATGATCTTCCACGAGCTGGCGACCAACGCCGCCAAGTACGGCGCCCTGTCCAACCCGGACGGCCGGGTCATGGTCGACTGGTCGGTCGCCGACCAGACTGACCGCCGCCTGACCATCGAATGGCGCGAGTTGGACGGCCCGCCCGTCGCCGCCCCTTCCCGCCGGGGCTTCGGCAGCCGGCTCATCGAACGCAACGTCCGCCACGACCTTGGCGGCGAGGCCCGACTCGACTACGACCCCGCCGGCTTCCGCGCGGAACTCTCGATCCCGCTCGACAGAGGACACGACTGATGACCCAAGCACTGGAAGGCCGGACCATTCTGGTGGTGGAGGACGAGTCCCTCGTCGCCATGCTGCTGGAGACCATTCTGGAGGACATGGGGTGCGCCACTCTGGGTCCCGTCTCGACCATCGACGAGGCCCTGTCGGTGATCGGCGAGGGCTCGGCCTTCGACGGCGCCCTGCTGGACGTCAATGTGGCGGGCAAGGAGGTCTTCCCCGTCGCCGCCGCCCTGAAGGAACGGGGCGTGCCCTTCGTCTTCTCGACCGGCTACGGCGAGGGCGGCCTGCCCGAGGAATGGCGTGGCCATCCCACCATCCAGAAGCCCTTCACCGAGGACGCCGTACAGCAGGCCCTGATGAAGGTGCTCGGGGTCAGCGCTTAAGGTCTCTGAGCACCGCCCTGGCGGCGTTGTGCCCGGGCGCCCCGGTCACCCCGCCGCCGGGATGTGCGCCCGAGCCGCAGAGGTAGAGGCCCGGAACCGGCATCCGGTGGTCGGCGTGACCCAGCACCGGCCGGGCGCTGAACAACTGGTCCAGCGTCAGCCGCCCGTGGAAGATGTCGCCTCCGATGAGGCCGAAGCGCCGCTCCAGATCGCGCGGCCCCAGGGCCAGCTGGCCCAACACCGAGGCCTTGAAGCCCGGGGCATGGCGGTCGACCGTCTCGATCATCAGGTCGGCTACCGTCTCGCGATGCTCGTCGGCCAGGTCCGGCGCCACATGCTGGCAGAACAGGCTGGCGACGTGCTTCCCCGGCGGGGCCAGGCTGTCGTCCAGCGTCGAGGGGATCAGCATCTCGATGATGGGGTTCTGCGACCAGCCGTGCAGCCGCGCCTCGGCATGGGCCCTGTCCATATAGGCCAGACTGGGAGCCATGATGATCCCGGCAGTGAGGTGGTCCCCCTGACCGGGAAGGCTGCTGAACGAGGGCAGCTCGGACAGCGCCACGTTCATGCGGAAGGTGCCCGAGCCCGAGGCATAGCCTCGCATCCGCTCCGCGAAGTCCGCCGGGACCACCGCCGGATCGACCAGCCGGTCGAACAGCAGCCGGGGGTGGAGGTTGGAGATCACCGCCCGGGCCCGAACCACGTCGCCCGCCTCTGTCACGGCTCCTACGGCCCGGCCCTTTTGGGTCAGGACCTCGGCGACGGGCGTCTCCAGCCGCACCTCGACGCCCTGTTCGGCGCAGGCGGCGGCCATGGCCTGGGTGATCGCCCCCATGCCGCCGAGAGCATGGCCCCAGACGCCCTTCCTGCCGTTCACCTCGCCGAAGACGTGGTGCAGCAGGACGTAGGCCGAGCCCGGCGTATAGGGGCTGGCGTAGTTGCCCACGATGCTGTCGAAGCCGAACAGGGCCTTGATCGGCTCGCTCTCGAACCAGCCGTCCAGCCAGTCGCCGGCCGACCTGGCGAACAGGTCCAGCAGGTCGCGCCGCCCCTGCACGTCCAGCCCCGCCGCCTGCCGCCCCAGGCCGGCGGCGCTCGCCAGCTCCGGCAGGGCGGCCAGCCAGCCATCCGTGGTCATGTTCGGGGGCGCCTTGAGGATCCAGTCGCGCAGCACCGCCGCCACGACCTCCAGCCGCCGCTCGTACTCGGGCAGCCGCTCCGCGTCCCGGGCCGAGAACCGCGCCACCTCGGCCTGCGTCCGCCCCTCCCCGGCCAGCAGATACTGGCCGTCGTCCAGCGGCAGGAAGTTGGAGACCTTGCGCTCAGCCACGGTCAGCCCGTGCCGCGCCAGATCCATGTCGGCGATGACCCGGGGGTTCAGCAGGCTGACCGTGTAGCTGGCCGTGGAGTTGCGGAAGCCGGGGTGGAACTCTTCGGTCACCGCCGCTCCGCCGACCACGGCGCGGCGCTCCAGCACCGTCACCTTCAGCCCCGCCCGCGCCAGGTAGAAGGCGCAAACCAGCCCGTTGTGGCCCCCGCCCAGGATGACGACGTCGGTGGTGCTCGTGGTCATCGGCGGCCCTCGTTGGACCCCGAGGCCTAGCGCGCGTCGCAGGCGGAGGGAAGCGGGTGACGGGAAGGGAGTGGCACTGCGACATCCGCGCGCCGCCATAACCCCTATAGGTTGCAAAACATCCCCCACCGGGACCGATGCGGCGCTCCAGAGAACGAAACCATTGTAATCAAAGCCATCTTCTTGCCAGAAAACGCTGCATTTTCGGGCTGATCGTACGATTTCGTACAGTAGACAGCGCTACCGACTCGTATTCACCTATGGTTGTCAGGAAGAGCCTCACCAGCGGTTTGGCAGCCATACGCTCCCATCCGCATATCCGAAGGATCGCGCCTATGGGAATGAGCCTCGCAGCAGCACAGCGCCAGTTTGAAGTCGAGTTCGCGGAGTGGCTTGAACTTAGTAAGGCTTACCTTGACCCGTCCGGCTTCCCCAACGATCTGGCGCACGAACGGGCCATGGATGTTCTCTACGAGAAGCGCGTCAAGATCGAAGCCTGGCTGGGTGCGTATCAGCCCCACAGCTCCATGGAGGCCTTGTGCCTGCTCGAAGTCATTCAGTTCCATGATGAACTTGAAGACTTCAGCGCTCGCGCACTCGGCAACGTCCAGCAATGGCTTGCGCGAGGCCTTGTGGGAACCGTCGCGACATGCCCGGCGGTCTTTCAGCCACTCATCCAGCAGCGGGTAACGCTGGAAGATCATTCGCAGCAATGAAGATCCGGTCCGGCTGGTGAAGTAATCGCACCGGCTGGACCGACTGCCGCAGAGCGACAGTGAAGCCCCGCGCCGATCAGCTGAACGCCCCGCGACGCCAGCAGCGCACTCCTGCTCGCGCCCCTTGATCTCGAGCACGAAGGCGTCCCGGCGTAGCAGTCGGCCCGCATCCGGCGCGGGGCCGATCTAGCACTCCAACCAGAAGGCGAACCCTGGATTAGTTCATAACCCAGATACGGCCTTAGGTTTCAACCCTTAACCCGTCCATATAGCGCCGCGAAAGCAAGGGCTTGCCGAGCCAGTAGGCCAGTTCCGCAGGGCGGGTGATGTCCCAGACGGCGAGGTCGGCGCGCAGGCCGGGCGCGAGGGTTCCGATCTGGTCGGACAGGCCCAGCGCCCGGGCCGCATGGCGGGTGGCGCCGGCCAGGGCTTCTTCCGGGGTCATACGGAATTGGACGCAGGCCAGGGTGATCGCCGCCGTCATGGAGGCGACGGGCGAGGTGCCGGGGTTGCAGTCGGTGGCCACGGCCATGGCCACGCCGTGTTTGCGGAGGAGCGCGATCGGCGGCGGCGTGGTCTCGCGCAGCATGAGGTAGGCGCCGGGTAACAGGACGGCGACCACCCCCGCCTGCCCCATGGCGGCGATCCCGGCCTCGGTCGCGTGTTCGATATGGTCGGCGGACAGGGCGTGGTGACGCGCCGCCAGCTCCGCGCCGCCGCCGTCCGACAGCTGGTCGGCATGCAGCTTGACCGGCAGGCCGAGCGCCTTCGCCTTGTCGAACAGGCGCGAGACCTCATCGCGCGAGAAGGCGATGGGCTCGCAATAGGCGTCGACGGCGTCGACCAGACCCTCGGCATGGGCGGCGGGCAGGATGTCGTCGATGGCGAGGTCAACATAGGCCGCGCGGCTCTCGTCCGAGCCCCGGAACTCGGGCGGGACGGCGTGGAGGCCCAGATAGGAGGTGCGGACGCGGACCCCGGCCTCACGGCCGATACGGCGGGCGACGCGCAGCATCTTCAGCTCGCTGTCGCGGTCGAGGCCATAGCCGGACTTGATCTCGACGGTGGTGACCCCCGTCGCCTTGAGGCCTTCGAGGCGGCTGAGGGCCGAGGCGTAGAGGCCTTCCTCCGAAGCCGCGCGGGTGGCCTTGACCGAGGAGACGATGCCGCCGCCGGCGCGGGCGATCTCCTCATAGGTCGCGCCCTCCAGACGCTGTTCGAACTCACCCGAGCGGTCGCCGCCGAAGACGAGGTGGGTGTGGCAGTCGATCAGGCCGGGCGTGACCCAGCGCCCGTCGAGGACGTGGGTTTCGCTCGCTTCATGCTCGGGCAGGTCCGCGCGCGGAGCGATCCAGACAATCGCGCCGTCGCGGATCAGGATCGCGGCGTCCTCGATAGCACCGTAGGCCGCGCCGCCGTCGGCCATGGTGGCGACGTGGCAGTCGGTGATCAGAAGGTCGGCCTTCACGGGCGGTCTCCGCGCGCGGGCGAGAAGCGGGCGACCAGGTCGTAACGGTCGCCGGGGAAGGTCTGGCGGACCTGGGTCACCCCCTGCCCGTCCCGCCAGGTACGGCGATCCACGCACAGGCAGGCGGTCCCGGGCTTGAGGCCCAGCAGCCGGGCGTCGCCGCCCGCGGCCCCGACGGCGGAGATGCGGTGCTCGGCCTCGGTCCAGGGCGCACTATCCAGCAGCCAGGCGCCCGGCGGCATGAGAGAGAAGTCGGCGACCGCCGCCTCGGGCACGACGGCCAGGGCGATGAGGCGGCGCTCGAGCGCGAAAGGCGTGTCGTCGGCCAAATGCAGGCCGGCCAGCTCCAGCAGGACGCCGCCGGCGGCCAGCTCCCGCTCCTCGCGGTTGCGGGGCTCGCGCTCGAGGCGCTCCAGCAGGCGGAAGGCGTAGGCCTGGCCGCGCTCCGCGATCTCGGCGCCGAGGTCGGGGATGGCCAGAATGGCGGCATGGGCGCGGGGCTGGGCGACGAAGGTCCCGGCGCGGCGACGGCGCGTGACCAGACCCCGGCCCGCGAGCTCGGAGATGGCCTTGTTCACCGTCATGCGCGAACAGCCGTACTGGGTCGTCAGCTCGTGCTCGAAGGGGATGCGCGCGCCGGGCGCCCAGTCGCCGGACAGGATGCGGCCTTCCAGCTCGGCGTAGATGCGGCGGTGAAGGGTGGCGGGCTCGCTCATGCGTCGCGTCCCAGAACAGTGGTGAGCGCCTTGCGGTAGCGGGATTCGATCGCGTCGCGCGCCACGTGGCGGCCGTCGGCCACGACCTGTTCGCCACGCCGCCAGACGGAGCGGATCGCGTTCCGGTCGGCAGCGAAAATCCAGCTGTCGATGATAGCGTCGCCCGAGCGGCCCTCGAAGGCGATGCCACTCGTGTCGAGGCCGACGATGTCGGCGGGCTGTCCGACCACGAGACCGCCCTTGGCCCCCGTCGCCTGCTGACCCCCGGACAGGGCGCGGTCGAACAGGGCGCGGCCGGTGGTGCGGGTCCCGTCGGCCATGACGGCTCGCTTCCGCAGGGACAGACGCTGGCTGTACTCCAGCATGCGCAGCTCGCCGGCCAGGCCGATGCGGACGTTGGAGTCGGTGCCGATGCCGAACCGCCCGCCTTGCTGGACATAGGCCGAGGCGGGGAAGACGCCGTCGCCGAGGTTGGCCTCGGTGACCGGGCACAGGCCGACGACGGCGCCGCGCCGCGCGACCTCGCCCCATTCGGCGGGGGTGACGTGGGTCGCGTGGATCAGGCACCAGCGCGGGTCGACCGGCGCATTGGCCAGCAGCCATTCGACCGGCCGGGCGCCCGACCAGGCGAGGCAGTCGTCGACCTCCTGCGTCTGTTCGGCGACGTGGATGTGGATCGGCCCGTCACCCGCGAGAGCGGGCATGGCGGCCAATTCCTCGGGCGAGACGGCGCGCAGGCTGTGGGGGGCGACGCCGACGACGGCGTCCGGCAGGTCGGCCGTCAGGGTGCGTCCCCGCGCGACCAGATCGGCGAAACCGTCCAAATCGGTGATGAAGCGGCGCTGGCCCTGCGACGGCGGCTGACCGCCGAAGCCGGCGTGGGCGTAGAAGACCGGCAGCAGGGTGAGGCCGACGCCCGTCGCCTGCGCCGCCGCCACGATCCGCCCCGTCAGCTCGGCCGGATCGGCATAGGGCCGGCCCATCGGATCGTTGTGCAGATAGTGGAACTCGGCGACGCGGGTGAAGCCGCCCTCCAGCATCTCGGCGAAGGCCAGGGCGGTGATCGCCTCGATCTCCTCCGGCCCGCCCCGGTCGAGGAAGCGGTACATCAGCTGTCGCCAGCTCCAGAAGTCGTCGTACTCGCCCCCTTCCGGACCCCGCCCCTCGGTCAGGCCGGCCATGGCGCGCTGGAAGGCGTGGCTGTGAACATTGGCGACGCCGGGGATGGCGACCCCGCCGCCCTGATCAGAGGCGGCCCGGGCGACGCCGGCTTCAATGGAGGCGATCAGGCCGTCCGCGACGGTGATCCGGACGTCGGACGCCCAGGTGTCCCCCAGCAGGGCCTGTTCGAACCACAGGCTGCGACCTTCAGACGGCATGGACGGCACTGGACAATCCCGATCAGACTCGAACATTATGTATAGACATACCACACCCAAACGGAATCGCGAGGGAGGCCGAAGACATGCAGGACTGGCTCACGATCCGCGAGGGCGCCTCGCCCCTGATTATCGGCTTTCCCCATACCGGCACGGCGATCCCGGCGGAGATCGAGGCGCGGATGACCTCGCCCTGGCTCGCGCGCAAGGACGCCGACTGGTGGGTGGACCGGCTGTATGACTTCGCGGTGGAGCTCGATGCGAGCTTCGTGCGGACCGGGATCTCACGGAGCGTCATTGACGTGAACCGTGACCCGTCCGGCGCCTCCCTCTATCCCGGCATGACCACTACGGGCCTGTGCCCGACCGAGACCTTCGACGGCGAGCCGCTGTATCTGGCGGGTCAGGAACCGGATCAGGCCGAGATCGACGCCCGCCGCGCCGCCTTCTTCGATCCCTATCACGCCGCCCTGCAGGGCCAGATCGACCGGCTGAGGGCCAACGGCCCCGTCGTCCTCTATGACGCCCATTCGATCCGCTCGGTCGTGCCGCGCCTGTTCGACGGCGAGCTGCCGCAGTTCAACATCGGCGACAACGGCGGCGCGACCTGCGACGGCGCCCTGACCCAGGCCGTCGAGGCCGCCTGCGCCGTCTCGGGCCAGAGCCATGTCGTCAACGGCCGCTTCAAGGGCGGCTGGACCACGCGCCACTACGGGCAGCCGGCGTCCGGCGTCCACGCCATCCAGATGGAGCTGGCCGACCGCGGCTACATGGTCGATCCCACTGGTCCCGTCGACGAGACCAACTGGCCCTCCCCCTATGAACCCGCCCGGGCGGAACGGATGCGCGCGACGCTGCGCGCCGTCCTGACCGCCTGCATCGATTTCGCCAAAGCCTGACGGACGCCATGACCGAGAAGACTCCCAACGCCCGCGTCGTGCGCAGCCCGCGCGGTTCCGAGAAGACGGCCAAGACCTGGGTCGCCGAGGCGGCGATGCGGATGATGATGAACAACCTCGATCCCGAGGTGGCCGAACGGCCCGACGACCTGGTCGTCTATGGCGGCATCGGCAAGGCGGCGCGCGACTGGGCCAGTTTCGACCGCATCGTCGCCGAGCTTCAGACGCTGGAGGCCGACCAGACCCTGCTGGTCCAGTCGGGCAAGCCGGTCGGCGTCTTCCGCACCCATGAGGACGCGCCGCGCGTCCTGATCGCCAACTCCAACCTGGTGCCCAAATGGGCGACCTGGGAGCATTTCAACGAACTCGATCGCAAGGGGCTGATGATGTACGGCCAGATGACCGCAGGGTCCTGGATCTACATCGGCACCCAGGGCATCGTTCAGGGCACCTATGAGACCTTCATGGAGGCCGGCCGCCAGCACTACGAGGGCGACTGGTCGGGCAAGTGGATCCTGACCGCCGGCCTCGGCGGCATGGGCGGCGCCCAGACCCTGGCCGCGACCATGGCCGGCGCCTCATGCCTGGCCGTCGAATGCCAGCGCAGCCGGATCGAGAAGCGTCTGGAGACCCGCTACCTCGACGTCATGGCCGAAACCCTGGACGAGGCCCTGGCCCTGATCGAGGAGGCAGGCCGCACGGGCAAGCCTGTCTCGGTCGGCCTTCTGGCCAATGCCGCCGACGTCCTGCCCGAATTGGTGAAGCGCGGCGTGCGGCCCGATCTGGTCACCGACCAGACCAGCGCCCACGACCTGGTCAACGGCTATCTGCCCAGCGGCTGGACGGTCGCGGAGTGGGAAGACAGACGCCAGTCCGACCCGGCGGCGGTCGAGGCGGCGGCCAAGACCTCCATCGTCACCCACGTTCAGGCCATGCTCGATTTTCAGGCGGCGGGCATCCCTGTGGTGGACTACGGCAACAACATCCGTCAGGTCGCCTTCGACGAAGGACTGGCCAACGCCTTCGACTTCCCCGGCTTCGTGCCTGCCTATATCCGCCCGCTGTTCTGCCGCGGCGTCGGCCCGTTCCGCTGGGCGGCGCTGAGCGGCGATCCAGAGGATATCCGCAAGACCGACGAGGCCATGAAGCGGCTATTCCCGGACAACGCTGGTCTGCATCGCTGGCTGGGCATGGCGCAGGAACGTATCGCTTTTCAAGGACTTCCGGCCCGTATCTGCTGGATTGGTTTAGGTGATCGCCATCGCGCCGGTCTGATGTTCAATGAGATGGTGGCGTCGGGCGAGCTGTCGGCGCCGGTCGTGATCGGGCGGGATCACCTCGACTCCGGCTCGGTCGCCAGCCCCAATCGCGAGACGGAATCAATGATTGATGGTTCGGACGCCGTGTCCGACTGGCCGCTGCTGAACGCCCTGCTGAACACGGCCTCGGGGGCCAGCTGGGTCTCGATCCACCATGGCGGCGGGGTGGGCATGGGTTATTCCCAGCACTCCGGCGTGGTCATCGTCGCCGACGGCACGACCGAGGCGGCGAAGCGTCTGGAGCGAGTGTTGTGGAACGACCCGGCGACCGGCGTCATGCGCCACGCCGACGCCGGCTATGAGATCGCCCGCGCCTCGGCGAAAGAACACGAACTGAACCTGCCGAGCCTGAAGGCCTGATCATGACCACCCTCGTTCTCGGCGCCGCCCCCCTCACCCTGCCCCAGCTCCGCGCCGTCCTCGACGCGCCGGTCACCGTCGAACTCACCGCCGAGGCCTGGGCCTGTGTCGAGAAGAGCGCCGCGACCGTCGCCGCCATCGTCGCCGAGGGCCGCACCGTCTATGGCGTCAATACGGGCTTCGGCCTGCTCGCCAACACCTCCATCGCGCCCGGCGATCTGGAGACCCTGCAACGCAATCTGGTGCTGAGCCACGCCTGTGGCGTCGGCGCCCTTCTGCCCGATGCGGTGACCCGTCTGATGATGGTGCTCAAGATCGCGTCCCTGTCGCGCGGCGCCTCGGGCATCCGGCGCGAGACGCTGGAGACCCTGATCGCGCTGGTGAACGCCGACGTCCTGCCCTGCGTCCCGTCCAAGGGCTCGGTGGGCGCCTCGGGCGACCTGGCGCCTCTGGCCCATATGTCCTGCGTCCTCATCGGCGTCGGCGAGGCGCGGCATGAGGGCCGGACGCTGGACGCCGAGGCGGCGCTGGCCGTGGCGGGCCGCACGGCCCTGACGCTGGGCCCCAAGGAGGGTCTGGCCCTGCTGAACGGCACCCAGTGCTCCACGGCGCTGGCGCTGGCCGGCCTGTTCGCCGCCGAGGCGGTCTATGCCGCCGGGATCGCCGCCGGCGCCCTGTCGGTCGATGCGCTGAAGGGATCCGACGCTCCGTTTGATGCCCGCATCCATGCCTTGCGCGGCCAGCCCGGCCAGATCGCCGTCGCCGAACGCCTGCGCGCCCTGATGGCCGGCAGCGCCATCCGCGAAAGTCATCTGGAAGACGACGGCAAGGTGCAGGACCCCTATTCCCTGCGCTGCCAGCCGCAGGTGATGGGCGCGATCCTCGATGTCCTGACGGCCTCCGCCGCCATGCTGGCGCGCGAGGCCAATGCGGTCACCGACAATCCGCTGGTCTTCATTGAGGACGGCGACGTCATCTCCGGCGGCAATTTCCACGCCGAGCCGGTGGCCTTCGCCGCCGACCAGATCGCCATGGCCCTGTGCGAGATCGGAAACATCTCCGAGCGCCGGACCTCCATCCTCGTCGATCCGAAGATGAGCGAACTGCCGGCCTTCCTGGTGCGCGAGAGCGGGCTGAACTCGGGCTTCATGATCGCCCAGGTGACGGCCGCCGCACTCGTCGCCGAGAACCGGATGATGAGCCATCCGTGCAGCGTCGACACCGTCCCGACCAGCGCCAATCAGGAAGACCACGTCTCCATGGCCACCCACGGCGCGCGGCGCCTGCTGGAGATGGCCGAGAACGCCGCGACCGTGGTCGGGATCGAGCTTCTGGCCGCCGCCCAGGGCATCGAGTTCCACCGCCCGCTAAAAAGCTCGGCGGCGCTGGAACAGGTCTTCGCCATCGTCCGCGAAGCCGCCGCCGAATACAGCTCCGACCACTATTTCGCGCCGGACATCGAGCGGGCGACGGATGGGGTGCGGGCGGGACGGTATCGCCGGTTCGCGGGCGCGTTGTTGCCGTCGGCCTAGCCCTGCAGCGGCGCCCGCTTCAGCGCCGCCAGATTGGCCGAGCCCGTCGCGAAACAGGCGGTGCGGAGCTGGCGGATGACCGTCTGGAAGTGAGCGACCACGGCGTCCGTGGAAATCGTCGCGGCGGCCAGCACATTGGCGGCCTGACCCACGACATCGGCGCCCAGGCGGATGGCCTTGGCGGCGTCGACGCCGTCGCGAATGCCGCCCGAGCCGATGATTACCGCGCCCGGACAGGCGGCGCGGGCCTCGGCGATGGCGCGGGCGGTGGGGATGCCCCAGTCGGCGAAGGCCGAGGCGTGAATCTTGTCCGCCATGTCGGTGGCGCGCTCGCCCTCAATCAGGGCCCAGTTTGCGCCGCCGGCGCCCGCGATGTCGATGGCCGCCGCGCCCATGTCGATCAGGCGGCGCGCGGTGGCGGCGGACAGGCCGGCGCCGGTCTCCTTGACCACGACGGGCGCATCGAGCTTGCGGATCAGGGCCTCGAGCGCCGCGCCCACGCCCCACCAGTCGCGGTCACCCTCGGGCTGACAGGCTTCCTGCAGCGGGTTCAGATGCACGATCAGGGCGTCGGCGCCGATCATGGCCATGGCCCGCCGCGCCTCGTCCACGCCGAAGCCGCGCGTCAGCTGGGCCGCGCCGATATTGGCCAGGATCGGCGTGTCAGGCGCCCGGTCGCGAAGGGAAGCGTCCAGACCACCGGTTCCCCCCTCCCCCTCCAGCGCCGCGCGCTGGGAGCCGACGGCGAGCGCGATGCCCAGATGCTGGGCGGCCTCGGCCAGACGGGCGTTGATCGCTTCGGCCCGGGCCGGACCGCCGGTCATGGCGCTGATCAGCAGGGGCGCCTTCAGCCGCCGGCCGAGGAAGTCGGCGCCGAGATCGATCTTGGCGTGATCCAGATCCGGCAGGGCCTCATGGACGAAGCGCACCCGATCGAAGCCCGCATCATTGGCGTGACGGCCGGCGCCGGACAGAACCACGTCGAGATGCTGGTCCTTGCGGCCTAGGATTGGGCTGTCATCGCTCATCGGACCATCCTAGCGGTCCCGGCTCATCAGGGGAACGGATGGTTGGAGACCCGCGCGCCGACGCGTAGGATCACCCGATGATCCCCCTCTGGTTCACCCTGATCGTGGTCGCCGTCTTCCTGGCGATGGAGGGCGTGGCCTGGGCCTCGCACCGCTGGATCATGCACGGCTGGGGCTGGGGCTGGCACCAGAGCCATCACCAGCCCCGCACCGGCCTGTTCGAGATGAACGACCTCTATGCGGTAGTCGGGTCGGCGGTCGGGTTCGGCCTGTTCCTCGCGGCGTGGCTGACAAAGTCGTGGTTGCTCTATGCGCTGGCCAGCGGCGTGACCCTCTACGGGCTCGCCTATGCGATCTTTCACGACGGGCTGGTGCACCAGCGCTGGCCGTTCCGCTGGGTGCCGAAGGGCGGCTATCTGCGCCGGCTCATTCAGGCGCACCGCCTGCATCATGCCGTGATGTCGAAGGGCGGCGCGGTGTCTTTCGGCTTCCTGATAGCGCCCGATCCCAGGGCGTTGGCCGCCGAACTGAAGCGGCTGCGGGCCGAGCGGCGTAACGCCTAGACCCGCGTCCACATCTCGGGGCGCGGCGGAGGGGCCTTGCCGCGGTCCAGCGCCCGGGTCCAGACGGCGATCAGGACGCTGCGCCCGAACAGCCAGAGCTTCATCGGCTTGCCGACCGAGACGCGGTTCTTCCACACGCCAGGGCCCGAGCGGATCACCTTGCGGCCGATCTCACGATAGACGCCACGCGCCGCCGCAATGGCCATCGACGACCGGAACGGCAGGCCGCGCAGACCCACGCGGGCGCTGTCGTAATAGGGTTCGGCGACGGCCAGCAGCCGGGCGGTGACGGCGTGGACGGCCGCGCGGTTCTTCGGATCGGCCACGGCCTCGGGCGTCGGCTCCAACCCGGCCTCGACCAGCCAGTCGGCGGGCAGATAGACGCGGCCGTTCTCCGCATCCTCGACCACGTCGCGCGAGATATTGGTCAGCTGGAAGGCCAGACCCAGATCCTGGGCGCGGCGCAGGACCTGGGCGTCGAACACCCCCATGACCCGGGCCATCATCACCCCGACCACGCCCGCGACGTGCCAGCAGTAGGCCATGACGTCGTCCAGCGTCCGGTACTCCCGATGCTCCACATCCATGGCGAAGCCGTCGAGCAGGTCCAGCGGCCAGCGCTCCGGCAGATGGTGGCGCAGAGCCACGCGCTGGAAGGCGGCGAAGGTCTGGTCGTCCATCGGCTGGCCGGCCAGGGCCGCGCGGGTCTGGCGATAGAGGCTCTTGAGGCGGCGGCGCTGCTCCTTCTCGGACAGCTCCTCATGGCCGAAGCCGTGGTCCTGGCCGTCGATCTCGTCATCGCAGCGGCGGCACCAGGCGTAGAGCAGCCAGGCGTCCTCGCGCACCGCCGGATCGAACAGGCGCGAGGCCGAGCGGAAGCTCTTCGATCCCTTGACGATCGAGTCTTTCGAGGCGGCGAGGACGGCGTCGGTCATGCGCCTGCTCCAGCGCGTGAGAGGCCCGCCTGTTCCAGCATGAGGCCTGCTGTCGCCTTGGCCGAGCCGACGACGCCCGGGATGCCTGCGCCCGGATGGGTCCCGGCGCCGACGACATAGAGGTTGGGCACCTTGTCGTCGCGATTGTGGGTCCGGAACCAGGCGCTCTGGGTCAGGATCGGCTCCAGCGAGAAGGCGCTGCCCAGATGGGCGTTCAGCTCCTCCTTGAAGTCGCCGGGCGTGAAGATGCGGGTCGTGACCAGATCGCGCCTGAGGTTCGGGATGTAGCGCTCTTCCAGATAGTCGAGGATCTTCTCGCGATAGAGCGGCCCCTGAACCTCCCAGTCGATGTCGGCCGCGCCGAGATGCGGCACGGGCGACAGGACATAGTGGCCCGACATCCCCTCGGGCGCCATCGACGGGTCGGTGGCGACGGGCGAGTGCAGATAGAGGGAGAAGTCCTCGGGCAGGTCCGGTCCCTTGAAGATCTCGGTGATCAGCTCGCGGTAGCGGGGGCCGAAGCAGATGGTGTGGTGGGCCAACTGCGGCTGGGGCGTCTTCAGCCCGAAGTGCAGCACGAACAGCGACATGGAGAAGCGCTTGGACTTCAGCGACTTCGCCTTGGTCCGGCCGCGCGGGACGTGGCCCAGAAGCTTGTCATAGGTGTGGACCACGTCGGCGTTGGAAGCGACCATGTCGGCAGGCACAACCTCTCCGCCTTCCAGAGTGACGGCGCGGGCGCGGCCGTTCTCCATCTCGATCCGCTCGACCGGAGCGTTGAGGCGCAGGTCGCCGCCGAGGTCGGTGAAGAAGCGCGCCAGCCCGGCGATCAGGGCGCCCGTGCCGCCTTTCGCGAACCAGACACCGCCACGCCGCTCCAGCGCATGGATCAGGGCGTAGACCGAACTCGTCTTGAAGGGATCGCCGCCGACCAGCAGCGTATGAAAGCTGAAGGCCTGCTGCAGGTGCGGGTCCTTGATGAAGCGGGCGACCATGGCGTGGACGCTGTTCCAGCTCTCCAGCCGGGCCAACTCGGGCGCCGCCTTGATCATCGACCAGAAGGACTGGAAGGGGACGGCGCCCAGCTTCACATAGCCTTCCTGATAGAGCTCTTCGGAATAGTCGTGGAAGCGGCGGTAGCCCTCGACGTCGTCCGGGTTGAAGGCCTTGATCTGGCGGTCCAGCCCGTCCTGGTCGTTGACGTAGTCGAAGGTCGCCCCGTCCTCCCAGCACAGCCGATAGAAGGGGTTCACCGGCAGGAGTTCGACATAGTCGGACAGGCGGCTGCCGGTCCCCTCGAACAGGTCTTCCAGACAGGCGGGATCGGTGATGACCGTCGGGCCGGCGTCGAAGGTGAAGCCATCCTCATGCCAGACGTAGGCCCGGCCGCCGGGCTTGTCGCGCTTCTCCAGAAGGGTGGTGTGGATGCCCGCGCGCTGCAGCCGGATAGCCAGGGCCAAGCCGCCGAAACCGGCCCCGATGACCACCGCGCGTTTGGCAACAACGTCCCTCATGCAGCGACTCCGCTTCGGGTCTCACGCAACTGATGGAGGGCTTTGACGACGGGCACAGGCGGTTTTCCCGCGAGAAGCCGCACCTTGTCCAGCGCCGTGCTGCGCCCCGCGTAGAAGCGTCGCACGATGCCTTCGTTAAGGCCGTAGAAGCGGCGCAGCACCTTCCAGCGCTCGCCGGGCTCCGCCGCGCGGAACAGCATCCGGTCCAGCAGGCGGTAAAAGGCCCGCTCGGCCCACAGCGTCTTCGACCGCCCCTCGGTCGCGGCGCGAAGGGCGGCAGAGGACAGGTCTGGCATGTCCGCGATCATCCGCGCGGTGGCGACCGCGTCCGGCAGGGAGTAGCCAGTGGTCGGATGGAACAGGGCGGCGGCCAGTCCAACGCGGGCGACCGGTTCGCCCTCGGCCCAGAAGCCGTCGATGTCGCCGTCCAGAACGATGGGCAGGACGCCCTCCTCCTCCGCGACGACCGCCTCAACCTCCCAGCCCCGCGACCGGACATAGGCGTCGATCCGGGCCCGGATCAGGTCGCGGTCGAGGGTCGGAGCGTCGGCATAGTAGGTGTCCTCGATCAGCACCGTCGTGGCGTCGAACGGCAGAAGGTAGACGAAGCGATAGGCGTCCCCCTGCCCCACCGTCGCGTCCATGATGGTCGGACGGGTCAGGCCGTGCGGCTGGGTCAGTTTCAGCGTTTGGCCGAGGAAGACCTGCCAGCCGAGATCGAGATGCGGCGTCGCGGACGGTCCGCGTGCGTCGATGATCCCGGTCGCGGTCAGGACCTGGCCATCGGAGAGGGTCACATGATCCGGCCCGACCTCGACCGCTTCGCCGGTGATGAGGCGATCACCCAGCAGAGGCGCGACAGCCTCATTCAGTCGTTCGGAGGTCAGGCTGTTGTACGGTGTCTGCAGGCTGCGGCTCAGGCCGTGGAAGAAGACGTCATAGCCCGCATCCCAGCGATAGGTGGTCGCGGGCGTCAGCCAGTCGCGGTCTGCCTCGGAGACGTCACCGTCGAAGAAGGACCAGGTGTGGCGCCCGCCGATCCGGCCGTCGCGCTCGACCACCGCCACGCGCAGATCGGGCCGGTCGAGCGCCAGTCGCCAGGCGATCAGCCCGGCCGCCAGCCCGCCGCCGACGAGGATCAGGTCGTGGTCGATCCGTGAATCCATGCCCCACGCTAGCATGGCTGGACGATCAGGCGCGCAACAGTCCCGTGAACAGGGGCCGGACGAAGGTGCGCGAAGCCCAGTCCGGATCGATCGCCGCCGGATATTGCTTGCCCTTGATCCAGCGCGGCAGGTCGGCGGCGGCGTTGACGGCGCCGGTGATGAGCTGGGCGGCTACGGCCGGGTCGATGCGCCGGATCGAGCCGTCGGCGATGCCGTCCGAGACCTCGCCCGCGAAATGCTTGGACAGCCGATCCATGGCGGCCAGCAGGTCGCCGCGGATGCCGCCGGGGGCGGCTGCGAGCGCCATATACTGAAGCAGAGGCCCGTTCGGGCTGAGCTGGAACCGGGCCAGGGCGTCGGTGACCGAGGTGATCCGGTCCCAGCCGGTCTCGCCTACGGCCTCCCTCTGGGCTCCGCGCACGATGGCGAAGCTGCGCTCAAAGCAGCTGGCGACCAGATCGTCCTTGGTGTCGTTGTGGTGGTAGAAGGAGCCCTTGGTCACGTTGAGCCTGGCCGCGATCCGGTCGACCGAGGCGCCGTGATAGCCCTGGTCGTTGACCAGCTGGGTCACCGCCTTGAGGTAGCTGGCCTGCGAAATCTCGCCGTCCACGGGCGGATCGGGATCGACGGCGGGCCCGTCGGCGCCGCGCCAGACGACGCCGTTCTCCGCCATCCCGTCCAGGATCAGGGCCGCCATCCGCTTCGCCACACGCGGATAGTCGTCCGGGTCATAGCGTCGCAGCCAGGTCCGGGCCCACAGGATCTGGGAGAAGAACAGATGGGTCCGGGCGTTCTCCTCCAGCCGGTCGAACGGCGATCCGGCCTCGGGCCGCAGCAGCGCGCGGATGGCGCGGAACAGGTCGTTAAAGGCCTCCTTGACCGTCGTCACCTGCGGCCCGGTCAGGGCGCGGATATCGTAGAAATTGATCGGCTCGGGCCGTCGGTGCGTGGCGATCTCGGCCAGCACCTCGAAATAGGCGTCGAGGAAGGTCGTGACCCGCGCTTCCGGCGTCGGGGCGACGCTCGCCGTCTCCACGAGGCCGTTCAGCAGGTCGATAGTGCGCAGCAGACAGGCCGCCGCCAGGTCCTCCTTGCGCCGGTAGTAGTAGGTCACGCTGGTGGTGATCAGACCGACGGCCTCGGCCACATCGGCCAGGGTCGCGCCCTTCAGCCCCTTGCGATTGAACAGCCGCGCCGCCGCATTGAGGATGGCGTCGCGCTTCGCCTCATAGCGTTCAGTCTGGCGGGGGGCGGCTCGGGTCATTCAGGTCTTGATTAGAAGATTGAGTATGGCGCAGGGTCCAGCCTATACCGGGTTTGCGCGTTTGGCTTGAGATTTCCGTTACGGAAACATCCACTTGTGAACGCACCCAGTCAGAGTCGCAACAGGCGACCGGAATGAGGAACGCCATGACCGATGCGGTCGCCAAAGCCGAGGCCCCTGTATGGCCCGCCATGTCGCTGGCCCAGGCCCACGCCGCGCTGACCCAGCCGGGGTCGCCGTTCGAGATCGGGACGATCGAAATCGACGGGCGCCCGACGAAGATCTGGAAGAACGGCCCGCCGACCCTGATGCACACCTTCATGGCCGGGCGCATGCACGGCGAGCGCACCTTCATCGTCTATGAGGACGAGCGGGTCACGTTCGAGGCCTTCGCCCGCGCCAGCCTGGCTCTCGCCGCCGACCTTCAGGCGCGTGGCGTGCAGAAGGGCGACCGGGTCGCCATCGCCATGCGCAACCTGCCGGAATGGCCGGTCGCCTTCTTCGCCGCCTCCCTGATCGGGGCGATCGTGGTGCCGCTGAACGCCTGGTGGAGCGGCGCCGAACTGGCTTTCGGCCTGCAGGATTCTGGCTCCAAGGTCGCCATCTTCGACATCGAGCGACTGGCCCGGATCGCCGACCACCGCGACGCCTTGCCCGATCTGGAGCAGGTGCTGGTCAGCCGGGGCGATCCCGGCAGTTCGGACGCCCGCATCACGCGGCTGGAAACGATCATCGGCGAACCCAACGACTGGGCAGCCCTGCCGCCGGGCGACATGCCCGCCGTCGCCCTCGCCCCCGAGGACCTGTCGGCCATCTTCTACACCTCCGGCACGACGGGGAAGCCCAAGGGCGCCCTGGCCACCCATCGCAACGCCGGCACCGGACTGGTCGCCGGCCTCTTCTCCTACAGCCGCGCCTTCGTGCGCCGGGGCGAGGCGCCGCCGCAGCCTGACCCCACGGGACCGCAGAAGTCGGGCCTGGTCTCCATCCCCTTCTTCCACACCACCGGCTGCAACGCCCTGCTGCTGCCCGCCCTGATCAACGGCCAGAAGCTGGTCTGCCAGCGCCGCTTCGATGCGGCCGAGGGGCTGATGCTGATCGAGCGCGAGAAGATCAACTCCATCGGCGGCGTGCCCGCCGTGGCCATCCAGCTGCTGCAGCATCCCGACCGCGACAAATACGACCTGTCCTCGCTGGAGACGGTCACCTACGGCGGGGCGGCGGCCCCCACCGCTCTGGTCGGCGAGATCGCGCGCGAGACCACCGGCCTGCCCGGCTCGGGCTGGGGCATGACCGAGACCTCGGCGACCCACACCCACCATATCGGCGAGGACTATCTGAACCGTCCCGACAGCTGTGGCCCCGCCCTGCCGGTCAGCGACCTGCGCGTCATCGACGCTGACGGCAATGATCTGCCTGTCGGTGAGGTCGGCGAGCTGCTGGCCTATGGCCCCAATGTTGTGAAGGGCTACTGGAACCGGCCCGACGCCACGGCCGAGACCTTCGTCGACGGCTGGGTCCACACCGGAGATCTGGCCCGGCTGGACGAGGAAGGCTTCTGCTTCATCGTCGACCGCAAGAAGGACATCATCATTCGCGGCGGCGAGAACATCTACTGTCAGGAGGTCGAGGACATCCTGTTCGAACACCCGGCTGTCGCCGAGGCCGCCCTGATCGCCCGCCCGCACCCGGTGCTGGGCGAGGAGCCGGTGGCGGTGGTGTCGCTGGCCCCCGGCCAGTCGGTCGAGCCCGAAGCTCTGCGCGCCCTGGCCGCCGAACGCCTCGCCGCCTTCAAGGTCCCCGTGACCGTCTTCATCCTGCCCCACGCCCTGCCCCGCAACGCGGCGGGCAAGATCGTGAAGGCGGACGTCAAAGCCCTCGTCCTGACGGAGCCTTCCGCGTGAACCTCGACTACTCCCCCGAAGACCTCGCCTTCCGCGACGAGGTCCGCGCCTTCATCGCCGCCGAATATCCGGCCGAGCTGCGCGCCAAACAGGACGCCGGCGTCGAGCTGGACGATCAGGACTTCCTGTCCTGGCATCGCATTCTCGCCAAACGCGGCTGGAGCGCCCCGGCCTGGCCAGTCGAATATGGCGGTCCCGGCCTGAGCCAGACCCAGCGCTTCCTGATGTCGGAAGAAATGGCGGCCGCCGACACCGTGCCGATCCTGCCGTTCGGCATCAATATGGTCGGGCCGGTGATCTATACCTTCGGCACGCCCGAGCAGAAGGCGCGCTGGCTGCCGCCGACCTTGGCGGGCGACATCTGGTGGTGCCAGGGCTATTCCGAGCCGGGCGCCGGCTCCGACCTCGCCAGCCTTAAGACCCGCGCCGTCCGGGATGGCGATCATTACGTGGTCAACGGCCAGAAGACCTGGACGACGCTCGCACAGTTCGCCGACTGGGGCTTCTTCCTCGTCCGCACAGATCCCGACGCCAAGCAGCAGGCGGGCATCAGTTTCCTGCTGATCGACATGAAGAGCCCGGGCATCACCGTGCGGCCGATCATCACCCTGGACGGCTCGCACGAGGTCAATGAGGTGTGGCTGGAGGACGTGCGCGTTCCTGTCGAGAACCGGATCTTCAAGGAGAATGAGGGCTGGACCTGCGCCAAATTCCTGCTGGCCCACGAACGCACCGGCATCGCGGGCGTGGCCCGGGCCAAGCGCGGTCTGGAGAAGCTGCGCAAGGTGGCGGCGGCCGAAGGCGTTTTGGACGACCCGGTGTTCGAGGCCGAGCTGGCGGATCTGGAGATCGACCTGCTGGCGCTGGAATACAGCGAGCTGCGCACCCTGGCCCGCGAAAGCGCCGGCAAGGGGCCGGGACCGGAGTCCTCCCTGCTCAAGATCAAGGGCACGGAGATCCAGCAGCGGCTGACCGAGATGACCGTGCAGGCCCTCGGCTCCTACGCCCTGCCCGACGCGCGGGGTCTGGGAAATGTGGGGCCGGTCGGCCCCGACTACGCCGGTCGCGCCGCGCCGACCTATTTCAACATGCGCAAGGTCTCGATCTTCGGCGGCTCGAACGAGATCCAGCGCAACATCATCGCCAAGATGGTTCTGGGGCTCTGAGATGAATTTCGACCTGAGCGAAGAGCAGTCGCTGCTCAACGATTCCGTCTCCGGCTTCCTCAAGGCCCGCTACGACTTCGAAGCGCGCAAGAAGATCGTCGCCTCCGAAGCGGGCTGGAGCCCCGAGGTCTGGCAGGCCCTGGCCGAGGAGCTGGGTGTCGTCGGCGTCATGGCGCCCGAGGCCGCGGGCGGTCTGGACGGCGGGCCGGTCGAGGCCATGGTGCTGATGGAGGCCATTGGCCGGGCCCTGGTGGTCGAACCGTTCCTCGAGACGGCCCTGACGTCGGTTTCCCTGCTCAAGCGCGCCGGCGGCGCGCGCGCCGACGCCCTTCTGGAGGAGATCGTCGCGGGCGCCGCGATCGTCGCCTTCGCCCACGGCGAGGCGAAAGGTCGCCACGAACTGCTGTCGGTCGCGACCACCGCCACCCCCGCCGGCGAGGGCTGGAAGCTGACGGGGTCCAAGGCCGTGGTCTCGGCCGCGCCATGGGCCAGCCATCTGATCGTCAGCGCCCGCACCGCCGGGACCGATCCGCGCGACCCGGCGGGGCTGAGCCTGTTCCTGATCGACGTCGCGAACGCGGGCTCCGGCCTGTCGGTGCGCGGCTATCCGACCGTGGACGAGCGCCACGCCGCCGAGATCGATCTGGAAGGTCTGGTCCTGCCCGCCGACGCCCTGCTGGGGTCGGTGAACGAGGCCTATGACGCCCTGATCGCGCCGGTGACGGACGAGGCGGTCGCCGCCCTGTGCTCCGAGGCGGTCGGCGTCCTGCGCGAGCTGCATGGCCAGACCCTGGACTATGCCCGCCAGCGCAAGCAGTTCGGCCGCGCCATCGGCGAGTTCCAGGTGCTGCAGCACCGGCTGGTCGACATGTTCATCGCCGTCGAACAGGCGGTGTCCCTGACCCTGATGGCGACGCTGAAGCTGGACGCCCCTGCCGCCGAGCGCGCCCGCGCCGTCTCCGCCGCCAAGGTCGGCGTGGCCAAGGCCCTGAAGTTCGTGTCCCAGAACGCGGTCCAGACCCACGGCGGCATCGGCATGACCGACGAGCTGGCGCTGAGCCACTACTTCCGCCGCGCCACGGCCCTGATGATCGAACTGGGCAGCCCGCAGGCGCACCTGAAGCGGTTCATCTCGCTCGCAGCCTGACAATCTCCATCCATAAAAAAACCGCCCCGGCCTTGCGACCGGGGCGGCTTCAGTGGGCTCGGGATCAGTAGGTGAGCCGTAGGGTCAGACCATAGGTCCGCGGCGCCCCGAGGAAGGCGTCGTAGACGCTGATCGCATCGTTGTTTTCGTCGACCTGGAACGGGCCGTTGAAGCCGACCTGCAGGTAATCCTGATCGGTCAGGTTCTGGGCCCAGGCTTCGAGCGTCCAGCGGCCGCTCTCCGAACCGATGCCGATTCGGGCGTTGACCAGGGTATAGGCGTCCTGAAGCTTGGACGGGTGCAGATCCGAGCCGGTGTTGTATTCGCTCAGGTATTTGGCCGTCACATTGGTCTTGAAGATCAGGCCCGCGCCGATCGGCGTCTCATAGTTCCCGGCCAGCGAGACCGAGACCTTTGGCGCGAAGGACAGCTGGGCGCCGGGCAGGCGACGCAGGCTGTTGAAGCGGCTGGCGACCAGCAGATCCGACGCCGTGAACTCCGAGATGGTGGTCTCGGCATAGGTCACGCCGCCCTGGAAGGTCAGGCCGTCGAGGGGCGTCGCCCAGTTGAAGTCGGCGTCGACCCCCTTCGAGATCACTTCCGGCAGGGTCTCCACGATGAAGGCCGTGCCGACGAAGGTGTTCAGCTGGAAGTCCTCGAACGTCTGGTGGAAGGCCGCCGCGTTGAGCAGCAGGGAGCCGTCGAACAGGCGCAGCTTGGTCCCGAGTTCAAACGAGTCGACATACTCGCCCCGGAACTCCGTATCCGGATCGGCCGTGAAGTTCGGGCCTGTCGCGGTGATGACGATGGCCTGTTCGCGGTCGAGGTTGAACCCGCCCGCCTTGAAGCCCCGCGAATAGGAGCCGTAGATCATGGCGTTGTCGGTGAGGTCGTACTTCAGCTTCAGGGTGCCGGTAACCGCGTCCTCGCTGCGCGTCTGGTGGTTGGCGCCCAGAGCGTCGAAGTCATTGTTTTCGTTGTTCAGGCAAAGCGTGCCGACGATGGAGCCGGCCGTCGCCGCCCCCGCCAGACCGACGAGGGTCAGATAGGCGGCCTCGGCCTGATCGCAGGACGAACCCGTGGTCGTATAGACCGAGGTCAGATCCTTCTCGTCCAGCGTCCAGCGCACCCCGAGATTCAGGGACAGCTTGTCCGTCATGTGGACGGTGTTGTCGGTGAACAGGGCCCAGCTCTCGGTCGTCTGGTCATAGCTGTCGCGGCTGCCGTTGCCGGCCTGGAAGATCGTCGCCGGCGTCAGTCCCAGAAGGGCCGGGGCGCCGCCCAGCAGCTTGCCGGCGACATAGGCGTAATAGTCCGTGCCGTAGAGCAGCTGCGATCCCGCCGTCAGGTCTTCCTTGGCGTAGAAGGCGCCGACCAGCCAGTCGACCGGCCCGTCCGTGCCCGCCGCCCGGAACTCCTGCGAGAACTGTTTGATCTCGGTGAAGTTGGTGCCGTCGGTGGGACGCCAGGCGATGTCTGCGCCGGTGAAGTCCGAATCCTGGCCGTTCTCGGTGCGCCAGCTGCGGCCCGCCGTGATCGACGTCAGGGTGATGTCCGGCGTCAGGTCGTAGTTGAACTCGGCCGAGACGCCCTGGTCCTCGATCTTCTGGGTGGTGTCGCGGTTGGCGCTGGCGATCCGGTCGAACGGATGGGCGGTGGTGTCGACCGAGCCCGGACGCACCTGATTGATCAGGACGGCGCGCGAAACGGCCGAGGAGCCGACATAGAGCTGGGTCGCCGAGCAGCAGTTTTCGTCGCGGTTGGTGTAGTCCGCGATGAACCGGCCCGAGAGCTTGTCGGACGGCTGCCACAGCAGCTGGCCACGAACGGTGTAGAAGTTCTGGTCGACGTCCTGATCGTTGGTGCGCGGTCCAGGCGTGGTGACCACGTCCAGGAACCCGTCGCGCTGGCGATCGGCGAAATAGAGGCTGCCGGCCAGGGTGTCGGCGATGATCGGACCGGTGACATAGGCTGAGCCGCCCAGTTGGCCGTAGTTGCCGCCAGTCAGTTCGGCCTCGGCGCCGAAGGTGAAGCTGGGGGCCTCGGTGATGATGTTGATGACGCCCGCCGAGGCGTTCTTGCCGAACAGGGTCCCCTGCGGCCCTTTCAGCACCTCGATGCGCTGCAGATTGCCGAGGTCGCCGAAGCCGACGCCGTTGCGCGGGCGATAGACGCCGTCGATGGTCACCAGGACCGAGCTTTCCAGCCCGGGGTTGTCGCCGACCGTGCCGACGCCGCGCACGCGGGCGGTGGTGATGGCCTCGTTCGAGGTGGAGGTGACGATCAGGCCCGGCGTCAGGATCTGCAGATCCTTGATGTCGTGAACCCCCGCCCCTTCCAGAGCCTCCTGGCTCAGGGCCGTGACCACGATCGGCACGTCCTGCAGGTTCTGTTCGCGTTTGGCGGCCGTGACGATGACGTCCTCGACCCGGTTGACCTCGGGCTCCGCCTGCTGGGCGTTTGCGGCGCCGGCCAGGCCGAACATGCCGACGGAAGCGATCAGGGCAAGCGCCGAGGCGCGGCCGTTCATCCGGTATTGCAGCTTCATGATTTCCCTCCCTGCCCATCCGTTGTTGGACGGTGCGTTTTGCAGGGTCGGGTTACGACCCTGAGTGGAGGCTATATCGAAAGACCGGTATGGAGCAAGAGCATGCTCAAACTCGTGACTTCAGCGCACTTTGCAGCACAGCAAGGCCTGTTAATGCGCCACAGAAGCGCCTTGGTATGAACGGTATGGAGAAAAGCTTCCCTTAGGGAAGTTGCGTCGGTCAGGCCGAACGGGTCGCGTCCGTCAGGGCCTCGGTGATCGGCGGCGCGTCTCCGTGCTCGACCGAATGGCCGGTCGAGCGCTCGATCAGGCGATGAACCACGGGCCGTTCGAGCCCGGTGTGCAGTTCGGCGATCCGTTCGGAGATCGCTGCATCCGCCTGCGTCAGGCGCTGGTTGTAGCGGACGTAATCGACCCAGGTCGGGGTATGATAGCGCTCGACCCACACGGACGGATCGGCCAGGTCGCGCAACAGGGTCCAGTGCCGCGCCCCGTCCCGGCGACGGATCCGGCGGCGCTCGTTCATGACGTCGAGGAACTCGGGGATGCGGTCCTCGTCGATGCGGTATTCGATGGAAATGACCACCGGCCCGCTGCGCGGTTCGATCTCGACGGCGATGCGCGGCTCGGTCCAGCGGCTGAGCGGATCGAGGTTGAGGTCGCCCGCCGTCGGCAGGGGCAGGCGCAGGCCGATGAGGACGCAAACGACCTGCACCACCGCCGAGGCGATCAGGGCGACGCCGACGCCGTGCCCGTCGGCGACCACGCCCCAGACCCAGGCGCCCAGAGCCATGCCGCCGAAGGCCGCCATCTGATAGAGGGCCAGCGCCCGCGCCACGACCCAGCGCGGCACCGACATCTGCACCGTGACGTTGAAGGCCGACAGGGTCAGGACCCAGGCCGCCCCGGACAGGGCCAGCGCTGGCAGGGTCAGGGCCATCCACGGGCTCAGTCCCACGACGACCGCCGACAGACCAAAGGCCGCGCAGGTGATCCGGCTCAGCACCTCGTTGGAAAAGCGGGCGCGCAGCCGACCGGCGCCGAAGGCTCCGACCACGGCGCCGATGCCGAAGGCGCCCAGCAGCAGGCCGTAGGTCAGGGGGCCGCCCCCGACCAGATGGCGCGCCACCAGCGGCAGCAGGGCCTGGACCGAAATGGCCCCGACGCCGAAGACCGCCGCCCGGATCAGCACCGCATAGACGCGCGGCGACATGGCCGCATAGCGCACCCCCGCCCCCATGGCGTGCCACAGTCCCTCGCGGGCCAGGGTCTGGGGCGGGCGCTCGGGCCTCCAGCGGGCGATGACGATGATGAGGCCGACGTAGGAGACGGCGTTGACGGCGAAGGCGGTCGCCGCCCCGGCCGCCGCCACGATGATCCCGCCGATGGCCGGTCCGACACTGCGGGCGATGTTGAAGCCGACCGAGTTCAACGTCACCGCCGCCGGCAGGTCGCTGCGCGGCACCATGTCGCCGACCGAGGCCTGCCAGGCCGGGCCGTTGAAGGCCGTGCCGACGCCGATCAGGAAGGTGAAGAGCAGCAGCAGCCAGGGATTGATCCAGCCCAGCCAGGTCGCCGCCGCCAGCCCGATAGAGACCACCAGCATGAAACCTTGCGCCCAGAGCATGACGAGGCGCCGGTCCGAGGTGTCGGCCATGGCGCCGGCCAGCAGCGACAGCAGCATGATCGGCAGGGTCGTCGAGGCCTGGACCAGGGCGACCATCTGGGCCGACCCCATGGAGGTCATCATCCAGGACGCGCCGACCGACTGGATCAGCCCGCCGAAATTCGACGCCAGACTGGTGATCCACACTGCCCGGAACACCGGATGGGCCAGCGGCGCGAGCGAGCCGGTGCGCGGCCGTTCAGGAGGCGGCGTCGGTGTCGGTTCGGGTGCGGCGGCGTCGGTCAAGGCCTCCCCGATCAACACCCGGGGCGCGGCGGATGCAAGGCCGAACCCGTTCCGGTCAGCCGTTCAGGGCGATCTCCAGATCGCTGGCCGAGAAAGGCTTCACCAGGGTTGCGTCCGCGCCGAGGCCCGACGCCATCTTGAGGAGCGAGCCGGCCCCCAGACGCCCGCCGCCGCTGATGGCCACGATCCGGATATCCGGAAGCTTTCTGCGAATTTCCATGATGAAATTCAGGCCGTCCCGTTCGGGCATCAGTATGTCTACTACGGCAGCTTCCGCCCCTTGCGTTTCCGCCCGGGTCAGTCCTGTATCGACATCAAGGGCCGTGACGACGTCATGACCCGCGGTTGTGAGCATCCCCTCCAGGTGGCTCAGCATGAGCGGATCGTCCTCGATGACGCAGATTTTCAATTCGATACTCCGGCCGGGGGACACTGATTGCTTCGAGGATACGGCGCCTTGACCCCTGCCCGTCAACCCTGGTTGCACCGCAACAATCTGCTCGCCCTGATTGCAGCCGTGCTGATCCCGGCCCTGCTCGTGCTGGTCGCCGTTGAACTGGTTCGGGAATTCGAAAGCAGCCGCGCCCTGCGCGCGGAGGTCAACAAATCCTATGAGACGCGCCTGCAGATCCAGCGCGTCTTCTCGTCGCTGCAGGACGCCGAGACCGCGGTGCGCGGCTATGTGCTGACCGGCGACGAGACCTATCTGGACCCCTATGCCACCGCCACCGCCTCGCTGGCGGATCAGGAGGCGCGGCTCGGCGAGTTGCTGGGCTCCCAGGCGGATCAGTCCGGGGACTTCGTCCGGCTGCAGGCCCTCGCCGACCGGAAGATGACCATTCTGGCGCGCGCCATCGATCGCCGCCGCTCGGGCGTCACGGCCGCCGCCCTGGTCAGCACCGGAACCAATGAGGGCAAGGCGGTGATGGACAATGTCCGCATCGTCATCGGCCGGATGGTCGACCGCGAGGCCGCGGCCCTGGACACGCGCTCTCGTCGCGCGGACGAACGCAGCATCCGCACCGAATGGCTGGTAGCGGGCCTGTTCCTGCTGCTGCTGGCGGTGATTTCGGCGACCGCCTGGATGACCCGCCGCTACATGACAGCCCGCCGGCTGATTCTGGCCGACCTTCAGGCCACCACAGCGCGCCAGAAGGTCATTTTCGACAGCGCCATCGACACCATCATCACCCTGAACCCCTCGGGCAGTATCGAGACGGTCAATGCCGCCGGCGAGCGGATGTTCGGCTATTCCGCCGCCGAACTGGCCCGACGTGACGTCTCCCTCCTGATCGACATCGCCCCCGATGGCGACGGCGAGTTCCTCAAGCGGCTCGGCACGTCGCAAGGCGCCCTGACGCGCGGGCTGATCCGCCAGATGGAGGGATCGCGCCGCTCGGGCGAAACCTTCCCCGTCGATGTGGCCCTGGGCGCCATGCAACTGCCGACCGGAACCCATGTGGTCGCCGTGGTGCGCGACATCTCCGAACGCCGCCGCATCGAACAGCTGAAGGACGAGTTCGTCTCGACCGTCAGCCACGAACTGCGCACCCCCCTCACCTCCATCGCCGGCTCGCTCGGCCTGCTGTCCGGCGGCGCGGCGGGGCCCCTGCCCGAGAAGGCGGCGCGGCTGATCCAGATCGCCCAGTCGAACAGCCAGCGGCTGGTCCGGCTGATCAACGACATTCTCGACATCGAGAAGATCGAATCCGGCAAGCTGCGGCTCGAACTGGCGCCGCTGGACCTGCGCGAGATCGCCGAACGCTCCATCGAGGGCGTTCAGGGCTATGCGCGTGAGCTCGGCGTCGTGGTGGCCCTGGGCGACGCCGAGGCGGCTCCCGTGCGCGGTGACGCCGACCGGCTGATCCAGGTGGTGACCAACCTTCTGTCCAACGCCTCGAAATTCTCGCCCGCAGGCGGGGTGGTGACCGTCACCGTTGATCGTGAAACTCGCCTCGCCCGCCTCAGCGTCGTCGACCAGGGCCCCGGTATCCCCGAGAGCTTCCGCGCGCGCATCTTCTCCAAATTCGCCCAGGCCGACGGCTCCGACACCCGCGCCAAGGGGGGCACCGGATTGGGCCTGGCCATCGCCCGCGAGATCGCCGAGCGCCACGGCGGCCGGCTGTGGTTCGAATCCGCCGAGGGCGAAGGCGCGACCTTCCACCTGGACCTGCCGCTGGCCGATATCCCGGTGACCAGCGCCGAGGACGACGGTCCGCGCCTGCTGATCGTCGAGGACGATCCCGACGCCGCCGACATCCTGCGCGAGATGCTGGAACGCGACGGGTTCGCCGCCGATATCGCCGGCTCGACCCGCGACGCCCTCGTCGCCATCCGGTCCGCTCATTACGACGCCTGCCTGATCGACCTGCAGCTGCCGGACGCCGACGGCATCAGCCTGATCCGCGAAATCCGCGCCACCCCCGGGGCCGCCGACATGCCGGTGGTGGTGGTCTCCGGCGACGCCGCCCACGGCAAGGCGCGCGGCCGCTCGCTGGAGGTGCTGGACTGGCTGGAGAAGCCGGTCGACCAGTCCCGCCTGCGCGCCGCCGTCGCCGCCATCAACCGGCGCAACGGCGACGCCCGCCCGGTCGTCCTGCACGTCGACGACGACCGCGACATCCTGGAAGTGACCGCTGCCGCCCTGTCGGACGCCGCCGAGATCCTGCCCGCCGAGAGCCTCGCCGCCGCCCGCGCCGTGCTGGCGAAAACCAGACCGGACCTCATCATCCTCGACCTCGGCCTGCCCGACGGGTCGGGGCTGGAGCTGCTCAGCGATCTGGGCGACGGCGCGGGCCTGACGGTCCCGGTGATCGTCTATTCCGCCCAGGAGATGGACGCCGCCCTGGCCAACCGGGTCGAGGCCGTCCTGACCAAGTCCCGCACCTCTCTCGCCGGGTTGGCGCGGACCGTGCGACGCCTGACCAACGCCAGAAAAACTCTCGAAACCAGTGGGGCTGAGTGATGAGAATTCTGCATATCGATGACGAGCCGGACATCCGGGAGGTCACCGCGCTGGCGCTCGGTATCGACCCGGAGATCGAACTGACCTCCTGTCCCTCGGGGCAGGCGGCGCTGGATACCCTCAAGGCCGGACTTCGGCCCGACGCCATCCTGCTGGACGTCATGATGCCCGGCCTCGACGGTCCCGGGACACTGGAACAAATCCGGGCAATGGAGGACCACGCGGCGACCCCGGTCATCTTCATGACCGCCCGCGCCCAGGCCCAGGAACAGGCGCGCTTCATCGGTCTGGGGGCCGTGGGGGTGATCATCAAGCCGTTCGACCCCATGACCCTGGCCGGTCAGGTCCGCGACATCCTCGCCGGGGCAAAGCCGTGACCGACCCCCTCGCTCCTCTGCGGGAGCGCTTTCGGGCCCGGTCGGCGGAGGATCTGGTGCGGCTTCGGGCCCTACTGAACAGCGAGAACACCGACGAGCTGCGCCGCCTGGCCCACAGTATCGCCGGTGCGGCAGGGACCTTCGGCTTTCCGACGCTCAGCCGGGCCGCCGCGATCATCGACGACGCCTTCGTGGCCGGCCACACGCCAGGTCAGGCGAGCTTCGACCGCCTGGAACAAGAGCTGGAGGCGGTCGCGAACGCCTCTCCTGACCTGACGCCCCCGGCGTCGGACGCCTAGTCCTCGCTGACCACCGCATCATCCCCGGGCCCGGCGGCGGGATCGGGTTGAGCGGCGAGCGGTTGGGGGTGGCCGTCCAGCGCCCGTTTG
>NZ_JBWKWC010000006.1:0-223857 GCF_059422025.1 Brevundimonas sp. GW821-FHT02A10 | reverse complement strand
GCCTCGGAAGTCCGTGTCAACCGCCCTCAGAAGAGAGTTTCGACACCGTCGCCAACCCGTGAAGGCCGGCTCGTCCAACCCCTGGAGGTCGGCGGAGGCGGCTCTCTAAGGAAGGCCGATCTCCGTGTCAACCGGGTCTTTTCAGACCATTTTGCGTTGAAGAACAAAGCCTTCAGGCCGCAAAAAACCGTCAGGAGAAGCGAGAGGCTTCCCTCTGATTTCGTCGCCGAGCGATTCGATTGGAGCGCGGAAACTATGTCAGCTGGACTACAGAAGCAAGAAGTTTTTTGAACCTCCCGTTTCCGGTGGAACCTTCAGGCTTTCGCCTCAAAGGCCCCGCTGGCCAGCCCGTCTCCGAGCGAGGCGGCGATGTACGACCCGGCCCGCCGAAGAGCAAGCGGCTTTTTCAGGGCGGGCCGACTTTCTCACGGATTCAGGGTCGACGGACGGCGGTCGTTTCCGGCCGTGACGGGACGATCCCCTACCCTGCCGCGATATAGGTCCTGAGGCTCTCGGCTTCCCGGGTCGCCTCGGCGATCTGGCATTTGACGACGTCGCCGATCGAGATGACCCCGGTCAGCCGGCTTTCGCTCATCACCGGCAGGTGGCGGATCCGGCGATCGGTCATCCGTCCCATCAGGATGGCGACAGTCTCGGCCGGTTTGGCGAAGACCACCTCGGCAGTCATGTAGTCAGAGACCGGCCTGCCCAGCGCTGCCGCCCCGTCGGCGGAGACGGCCTTGACCACATCCCGCTCCGAGAAGACCCCCGCGACCCGGTCCCCGTCACAGACGATCAGGGCCCCGACGCGTTTACTGTCCAGTTCCTTGCAGGCTTCAGCGACGGTGGCGGCGGGCGCGAGGGTGAAGACCGCCCCTCCCTTGCCCTTGAGGATTTCGGCGACGAGCATCAGGCGTTTCCTTCTCTATCGTTGTAGAGAACGACGCCGGCAGGGCTCGTGATCGGGCCTGTCGGGCCGCTTCAGGACCGAGGATCGCCCAGACCGGCCCCCGACGCAAATCGTCCCGCAAATCTCACGCAAATCCCTGGGGCGGTTTTCCGAACCAGCGCGCCAGCGGACCGACCAGCACAAGGCCCGCCAGGAAGCCGAAGGCATGGGCCTCCCAGGCGATACCCGCCCCCTCAGCCCCTGGCGCGAAACCGATCAGGCCGGTCACGGCGTTGAGGATCAGGATGACGACCGCGGTCGAGATCACGCGCGGATCGGTCAGGGGTCGCACCCGGCCGTTGGTTCCAAGCAGGCGGATCGCGCCGCCCAGCAGGCCGGTGACCGCCCCCGACGCCCCGACCATCGGCGCGGCGGAGCCCAGATGGACGAGGCCGTATCCCAGGGTTCCGGCCAGACCGCAGACTATATAATAGGCGAAAAAGATGAATCCGCCTTTCGCGCCCGAAAACAGGCGCGCGATCGGGGGCCCGAAGGCGATGGCGAAACCGGCGTTCATCAGGGCATGGGTCCAGCCGCCGTGAAGGATCATGCTGGTCAGCACCCCCGGCCACCAGCCGCCGGTCGTCAGGGTGTTCGGGAAGAAGGCCCAGCGCAGACCCTCGTCCGGCAGCCGCTCCTGAAAGAAGAACAGCACCGGGATCGACAGGGCGACCAGCAGCGGCGCCGGGGGCGCGTTGAAGATCTTCTCGCCCTTCCCGTCCCCGGGCGGCGGGTCCTGCGGCTGCCAGATCGGCGGGGCCGAAGGCGGAGACTCGAATCTGTCCTGCACGGGATCCATTCCGACGGCATGCGCGGAGAATTCTGCAATCTCAAGCGCTTCTTAATAACCCTAACCCATTCTGGCACATGGGTTGGTTACCGGCCCGTCAACCAGATTCCGTGCGGAGACCCGGAATGACCACTGCCAGGATGCGCCGGACGGCCCGCGCGGGAGCCCTTCTCGGGACCGTGTGCTTCGCCGCCATGAGCCCCGCGCTCGCGCTCGCCCAGACCACCGGCTCGGCCGGAGCGTCCAGCTTCCAGGCCGGATACGGCAACGCCCGCTATGCGGTGACCCAGCCGTCGACCGGCTCGACGCGCGACGCCAACGGCAACCGCCTGATCGTGGACGGCATCATCCAGAGCGGCGCCTCCAGCTATTCCAGCGCCAGCTCGGGCGCTTCGTCGGCCTATGCGGGGGCGGGATCGTCCTCCTCCAGCAGCAACGGCGGCACGACCATCGGCGGCGCCACCGCCATCGGCAACAGCCTGAACGTCGTGGTTCAGGGCAACCATAACACCGTGATCGTCAACTCCAGACAGACCAACACGGGCAATATCAGCGCCGGCACGGTGCTGAACGGGACCCTGGACCTCGATGACTGACCGCACCCTTTCCAAACGCGTCCGCGTCCTGACCACGGCCTGCGCCATCGCCGCGCTGGTCGCCGGCTGCGCCGTCAGCCCCGTGGCCGGGCCCAGCGGCCAGTACGCCAAGCCGATCGGCAATGCGCCGGTGACGGCGAACCCGACGCCTTATTCGACGGCGCTCTACTGCCTGTCCGACTACGCGCGGCGCTACAACCTGCCCTCGCCGCGCATCGCGGTGGGTCGGATCAGCGACTACACCGGCTCGGTCTCGTCGGACGGCGGACGCCAGATCACCCAGGGCGCGTCCCTGATGGCCTATTCGGCCCTCGCCAAGGCCGGCGCCCGGATGGTCGAGCGCTACGACACCTCGATCTCGGAGCTGGAGCTCCGCTACGCCAACAACAAGCTGATCGGCGACGAGGGCGCGGGCCCGAACCCGGACGGCAACACCTACCGCCGCATCCTCGCCGGCCAGGTGCCCGGCTCGGACTTCTATCTCGTCGGCGGCGTGACCGAGGTGAACTACAACATCCGCTCCGCCGGCATGGACATCGGCCAGGGCGAGGTCGACTCGGCCCGTCCGGGCTCGGCCCTGCTGCAGGGCAAGATCTTCGTCATGAACGTCGCCATCGACCTGCGTCTGGTCCAGACGACCTCGATGGAGGTGGTCGACGTCATCTCCTACCAGAAGCAGATCATCGGCCGGGAGATTTCGGCCGGCGTGTTCGACTTCCTGGACGGCAACGTCTTCGACATCTCGGCCGGCACCGGCGGGATGGAGCCGGTCCAGCTGGCGGTCCGTTCGCTGATCGAGCGCGGCACGCTGGAGATGATGGCCAACCTCTATGGCGCTCCGGGTCCGCAGATCTGCCTGGACGCCGCTCACGATCCGCTGGGCTCTGTCGGCCCGACCGGCGGCTATTACCCCGCCTATGCAAACACGGACAGCAACAATGGCCAGACTCGCGCCGATCCGAACCGCTGGCATGCTGGCCGCGACGGTGATGTGCGCCGCAGCCGCTACTGAGGCTTTCGCCCAGAGCGCTCCCGGCGCCCTGGTCCTGAACAATCAGCTGCAGCTCGGCGATGTCGTCAGCGGCCAGACCCTCAACGTCGAGGGCGCGACCGATCAGGTGACCGTCTCCAACGCGGCGACCGGCAACAGCCTGTCGGGTGCGACCCAGGGCGTGAGCCTGGACATCCGCAACGTCCAGACGATGAACGGCAATACCCACGCCACGACCGAGATCAATCCGACCGGCGACACCGGCGGCATCGTCAATGCGACCACCCAGGCCAACGGCAACTATCTGGCCGCCGGCGGCTACGGCGGCGATGTGGCCATCGATTCCGACCAGCGCGTCGGCCCGTCCGAGGTCACCGCCTCGACCGCCATCCGCGGCGGGACCGCCCGTCTGCTGGGCGGCGCCAATGTCACCGCCGCCGCGACCGGCAACGCCACGGCCATCGCCGGCAATGTCGGGGTCATCTCCGGCGCTGTGCATCAGGTGTCGGACGCCTCGGTGCGCGCCGAGAACCTGGCCGAGACCCAGTACATCCCCGCCGGGGCCGTTTTCGGCGCCCAGGCCATCAACAACGCAGCCGCCGTCAATGGCGAGGACCAGTCGGGTCAGTCGATCTATATCGGCCAGCGCTCGACGGGCGACGCGGTCACCGCCAACACCAGCGCCAACGCCGGCAACGCCTGGGACCTGACCGGCGCTTCGGTGGCCACGGCCAACCAGGCGGTCATCGCCAACAAGGGCGGCTCGGTCGTCGCCCGGACGCAGCAGGAGAACGGCTCGGCCGTCGCCTCCACCGCCGTCACTACCGCCTATGACTACGGCCGCGCGGTCGCCTCGGCCGAGGGCACGGGCAACGCCGCCTCGGTCGGCAACAACGACAAATACCTCGAGCTGGACAACAGCCAGATCAACTCGGGCGGGGTCGAGGTCCGGGCCGAGTTCTCGGGCGCCCAGGGCTATGACGCCTATGTCTCGGCCAATGCGGCGGGCAACTCGGTCACCGGCTATGCCTGCGCCGAGTGCCAGGCGACGCTGAACGCCACCAACAACCAGACCAACGACGGCAACGTCAGCGCCTCGGCCACCACGACCATCTCCGGCGCCAACCGCAATGTCATCACCGGCTCCAGCGCCGTGGGCAACGCCGCGACCTTCTACGTTTCCCGCCCCGGGCCGTAGTACCGGCAAGCGCGCTAACCACCCGCTTTTCAACAAAATCGCTTGAGCGAACGCGGACCTGCCCTAAGGGTTAGGGGTCCGGTCGGCTGACGGCGTTCGGGCGATTCCCGAACGTCCGGAGCGACCTCGAATGATCTCCCCTCGCCGCCTGCTATTGCTTGCCGCCTCCAGCGCGGCCCTTCTGGCCGGCGCGGCCCTGCCCGCCTGGGCGCAAACCGCTCCCGCAACCGCTTCCGCTCCGGCTGCGACGCCGTCCGAGCCCTGGGCCCAGGCCGCCAGCGACCTGACGCCCGACGCCGGTGTCCGCTTCGGCGTCCTGCCCAACGGCATGCGCTATGCGCTGATGCACAACGCCACCCCGCCGCATCAGGCGGCGCTACGCCTGCGCATCGACGCCGGCTCCCTGTCGGAACGCGACGATCAGCAGGGCCTGGCCCACTTCCTCGAACACATGGCCTTCAACGGTTCGACCCATATCGCCGAGGGCGACATGACGAAGAACCTGGAGCGGCTGGGCATGTCCTTCGGCGGCGACACCAATGCCCAGACCAGCTTCGACCAGACCACCTATATGCTGAACCTGCCCAACACCTCCGACGAGGTGGTGGACGCCAGCCTCTTCTCCCTGCGCGAAGTGGCGTCGGAGTTGCTGTTCGACAGCGCCGCCGTTGATCGCGAGCGCGGTGTCATCGAAGGCGAGGAGCGCACCAGCGACAGCCCGGGCCGGCGCTCCCTCAAGGCCCTGCTGCCCTTCCTGGCGCCCGGCCAACGCCTGGCTGACCGCCTGCCGATCGGCGACCTGAACATCATCAAGACCGCGCCGCGCGACCGCTTCGTCGACTTCTACCGCGCCTATTACCGCCCCGAGCGCGCCACCCTGATCGCCGTCGGTGACTTCGACGTCGATGCGATGGAGGCGAAGATCAAAGCGAAGTTCGGCGACTGGACCAATCCCGCTGCGAACGGCGCCGATCCGGATCTGGGCCATATCCAGCCGCGGCAGCCCGAGACCCTGATCCACGTCGAGCCGGGCGCCCAGTCCTCGGCCCAGATCTTCTGGACCGTGCCCCATGACGATGCGCCGGATAACAGCGCCGAGCGCCGCAAGTCGGTCGTGCGCAGCCTCGCCTCGGCGGTCCTGAACCGCCGCCTCAGCGATATCGCCCGCAATCCCAATCCGCCCTTCCTGGCCGCGGGCGGCGGCTATCAGTCCCTGTTCAACGCCCTGGACGCGGGCAGCCTGTCGGTCAGCTTCAATCCTGGCGGCTGGCAGCCCGCCATCACGGCGGTCGAGCAAGAAGAACGCCGTCTGGTTCAATACGGCGTCGCGCCGTCCGAGCTGAACCGCGAGCTGACCGAGTTCCGCACGGCCCTGACCGCTGTCGCGGCCGGCGTCGCGACCCGCCAGACGCCCAGCCTGGCCGCCGGTCTGGTCGAGTCGGTGAACAACAGCGAGATCTTCACCAACCCCGCCGACGACCTGACGCGGTTCAACGAGATCGCCCCGACCATCACCGTGGAGGAAGTCAACGAGGCCGCGCGCAAGACCTTTAGCGGCAACGGCCCGCTGGTCTTCGTCACCAGCCCGGTGCCCATCGAAGGCGGTGAGGCGGCCGTCACGGCCGCGCTGGAGGCGTCGCGCGCCACTCCGGTCGCCGCCCCGGCCATCGCCGCCGACGTCCAGTGGCCTTACGCCAGCTTTGGAACTCCGGCCCAGCCCTCCGCACAGAGCGAGATCGCCGATCTGGGCGCGACGCTGGTGACCTTCCCCAACGGGGTGCGTCTGACGGTCAAGCCGACCACTTTCGCCGACAAGCAGATCCTTATCTCGGTGCGCGTCGGCAACGGCATCCTCGACCTGCCGACCGACCGGCCCACCCCCGTCACCTGGGCGGCGGGAACGGAGATGACCGAAGGCGGCCTCGGCAAGCTCACCGCCATCCAGCTGGACCAGGTGACCGCCGGCAATGTCGTCGGCGTCAACTTCGGGACCGACCAGAACGCCTTCCAGTTCGGCGGCTCGACCCGGCCCGAAGACCTGAACCTGCAGATGCAGCTGATGGCCGCCTACTTCACCGACGCCGCCTGGCGGCCTGAGCCCTTCGCCAAGACCAAGGCCGCCTTCCCGCAGGCCCTGGCCCAGGCCCGGGCCGTGCCGGCCGGCGCGTTCAGCCTTGCCGCCTCCGCCCTGTTGGCCGGAGGCGATCCCCGCTTCGGCCTGCCCAGCGAGCAACAGATCGCCGCCGCCAGCCTGGACGACATGCGCCAGATCGTATCGCAGTCGCTCTCGCGCGGTCCGATCGAGATCATCGTGGTGGGCGACGTCACCGTCGCCGACGCTATCGCGGCGGTCGGTTCGACCTTCGCCGCCCTGCCCGCCCGCACGCCCGCCGTCACGCCCCCGGCCCGGGCCCTGCGCGTCGTCTTCCCGGCGCCGACGGCCGAGCCGGTTCAGATCCAGCACAGCGGCCTTCCGACCCAGGCGCTGGGCTATGTCGCCTGGCCGACCCTGGACTCCATCGGCGACCGCAAGCCGGCGCGGATCGTCAACCTGCTGGCCAAGGTGCTGCAGCTGCGCGTCACCGACGAGATCCGCGAGAAGCAGGGCGCGGCCTATTCGCCCGGCGCCGCGGCCACCTCGTCGCTGGTCTTCCCCGACTACGGCTATGTCTTCATCCAGGTGGAGACCCCGCCCGAAGCCCTGCCCGTCTTCTTCGAGACCGCCGACGCCATCGCCGCGGGCCTGCGCGACGCCCCGATCAGCGAGGACGAGCTGAACCGCGCCCGCCTCTCGTCGATCGAGTCGATCCGTCGCAGCCAGGCCGGCAACGGCTATTGGCTGGGCGCCCTGAAGGGGGTGCAGACCGACCCGACCCAGATCGAGGCGGTCCGCACCGCCATCTCGGATCTCGAGGCCATCACGCCCGCCGACCTGCAGAAGGCCGCCCAGACCTATTTGCAGCCCGAACGCGCCTGGCGCGCCGAAGTGACCGCAGCGGCCGCACCGGCGACGGCGACAACGGCCCAATGACAAAGAAGGCCCCGGAGCTTGCGCTCCGGGGCCAGTGGTCTCTCTCAGGATCGCCGGCGATGAACCGACGGTCTCAATCTATCGAACCCGACCTGTCCCCAGGCTGAACGGCCTGTTCGGGAACCGTTATCTCAATCAGAAGACCCGGCCGCCGACGCCGCCGTCCAGCGTCATCGAGGCGCCGGAGATGGACATGCTGGAGGCCTGAACCGTCTCTTCGCGGTATTCCGTATAGGTCTCCTGGCGCCACATCGTCAGGATCTTGACGCCCGCGCCATAGCGGCGGAGCAGCGAACGCTCGTTGCAGTCGCGTTCCGGCTTTTGGGGACGGCATTCCATCACACCACCGCCGATCGGGGCGCCGCCGCCGGGCTGACCGGCGTAGCTGGCGGCATAGGCGGCGGCGGCCTCGGCGCTGCGGCCGTACCACAGGCTCTCGCCCTTGCGGCAGCTCATGGTCTGGCCATGGTCGAAATTGATCTGGTCGACATAGTCGGCCCAGGTGACCTGTAGCCGGGTGCCTGCGATGCAGCGGTAGATCTCGCCGTCATAGGCGTCGGCGATCTCGCGGCCCGGCTGGACCTGGGACGCGGGGTGCGGGATTTCGCGGTCGTCGATGCAGACGGCCTGGATGACCACGCGGCTGAAGGCCCAGCGCGAGGCGGTGAAGGGCGTGCGGACCACCGAGGCGGCGGCTGCGCCCTCGACGTTCAGCCCCTCGATCACGGTCGGGTACGGCTGTTCGACGCTGAAGTACGCCCCGCCGTTCGAGTTGACGTAGGTGTCGCCCCGGCCGTGGGCATTGATCAGCGAACTGTTGGCATTGGCGTTCGCATTGGCGTTGCCGTTGACGTTGACGTTCACATTGACGTTGAAGTTGCCGTTCCCGCCCGGATAGGACGGCGGCGGCGCGGGCTGGCAGCAGTTGCTGGGCGGCGACGGCGGGGTCGGCGCCGGCGGGGGCTGACAGCAGGACGGCGGCGTGGGCGTGCAGCTGCCGCACTGGGCGATCGCGGAGCCGCCGACGGCTCCGAACGCCGTCAGACCGACGATCGTCGCCAGCCAGGTCTTGATCCGCACCCGCATCGGCTGGGCTCCCCGAGATTTCGTTCACGCGACCGGTCCGCGAGAGGCGCGCCGGTCCAGCGGGCATTTGACGACCAAACCCTTGCGTTTCCGTTAGCTACGTCCTGCGACGAGAGGCCTCATCCTTGCGTGAAGTCGGCTGAAAGGCCGCGCCATGTTCCATTCCGGTACGCAAACCCTGATCGACCACTGGACCGCCCTGCCCGAGGCGCGGCGCATTCCCGCGCGCGCCGACTTCCAGCCGATGGCCTTCGGGCCGCTGACGCCCCAGTTGTTCATGGTCGAACGGGAAGGCGCCCGGTTGCGGCTGGCGGGCGCCTGGGTCGAACGGGTGCACGGCCGCGCCCTAGGCGGCGCCGACTGGCTGTCGGTCTGGCGTGAAGAGAGCCGGCCAATGGTCGCTGCCGCCATGGTCCAGGCCATCCGCGAGGCCCGCCCGGTCGTCCTGGCCGCCGACGCCGTCCGCATGGAGGGCGTGCTCGAAATCGTCGTCGCGCCCCTGAGGAACCGCGCCGGAGAGGCGGACCGCCTCGTCGGTCTCTATCAGCCGGTGAACCGCGCGGACCGCGAGGCCGAGGACGTCGGCGCCCTGCACGCCCGCCTGTCGATCGGGGTCGGCCCGATCGCCCGCGCCCCCCTGAGTCTGGCCGCCGTCGACGGGCGCCGGATCGCCTGAGCGCGTCCAAATGCCGCCCATATCGACGACCCGTCGATATAATGTGATCCACCCTTCAAGTTGCACGCAGGATCACTCCCAAGGCTCCTGAAACGTGATCCGGAAATCGCCGGACGTCCTTTTACATCGCTGTAATTCCTAAAATTAACCGGCGGCGTCGATCCGTACGGCTACAACGCGCGGTTCTTTCCGCCGCCCTGTCCCAAACAGCGATTTGTTCCATCGGGGACGCCTTCCCAACACAAACATGCCCGTTTTCCACCGGCCGCCATTTGACACTCAGTCAATAACGGAGAACACTGCGCTCCATAGACACCGGTGTCATTCTTGAAGTCCACCTATCCCGAATAAGGGGAACGGACCGGATTGGCGGCGTACATTTTGATCCTGGGGAGGAACTCTCGAATGACTGCTGTTCGCTCACGCCTGCTCGCCACTTCGGCGCTGATCACCACCTTCGGCCTCGTCGTGGCTGGCCCGGCCCTGGCGCAAACCGCACCCCAAACCGACGACGGCGCGACCCAGGTCGAGGAAGTGGTCGTCACCGGCTTCCGGGGCAGCCTGGAACGGGCGCTGAGCGTCAAGCGCAACTCCACCGCCGCAGTCGACTCCATCGTCGCGGAAGACATCGCCAAGTTCCCTGACAACAACCTGGCCGAGTCGCTGCAGCGCATTCCCGGCGTGTCCATCACACGCTCGGGCGGCGAGGGTTCGCAGATCTCGGTCCGCGGCCTGGGTCCGGACTTCACCCGCGTGCGCATCAACGGCATTGAGGCCCAGGCGACGACCGGCTCGAACCGCGGTCGCGGCTTCGACTTCAACGTCTTCGCCTCCGAGCTGTTCAGCCAGCTGGACGTGCGCAAGACGCCCTCGGCCAATGTCGAGGAAGGGTCGCTGGGCGCGACCGTCGACCTGCACACCGCCCGCCCCTTCTCCCAGAGCGGCTTCGCGGCGGCGATGTCGGCCCAGGCGGGCTACAACGATCTCTCCGAAGCGACCAATCCCCGCTTCGCCGGCCTGATCTCCAACCGCTGGGATACCCCGCTGGGCGAGTTCGGCGCCTCCGCCTCGGTCGCCTATTCGGAAAAGACCACCCTTCAGAACGGCGCCTCGACCGGCCTGTGGAACTTCGGCTCGGCCGACGGCGGCTGGTGTAACCCGGCCACCAACCCGACCCTGTGCGCCGGCACCAACGCTGCGGCGCGCGCGACCGCCAGCCTCGACAGCACCCGCTATCCCCGCTTCCTGCGCTATCAGGACTACCGCCTGGAAACCAAGCGCACCGGCATCACCGCCACCCTGCAATGGCGCCCGCAGGAATCGACCCTGGTCACCTTCGACGCCCTCTATTCGAAGTTCGAAGGCGAGCGGAATGAACGCCAGCTGGAATCGATCGGCCTGAGCCGCGCGGCCTCCCAGGGCGGCAAGCCCGAGACCGTCGTGCGCGACATCTTCGTCGACGGCAACGGCACCGCTCTCTACATGGCGCTCGACAACGTCGACATCCGTTCCGAGAACTACATCGACGTCTATGACACGACGTTCCAGCAGTACACGCTGAACGTCACCCATGAGTTCAACAGCCAGTTCTCGATCAGTCTGCTGGGCGGCTACGTCAAGAACGACTTCAACAACGCCCTCGACTACATCGCGCAGATGGACCGTCAGAACTCGGACGGCTATTCCTACGACATGCGCGAAAGCGGGATGAACTTCCCGGCCATCAACTATGGCTTCGACGTTCTGAACCCGGCCAACTGGTACATCGGCCCGACCACGACCGCCCCGGGCGGCACCGGCGCCAGCGGCCCGGACATCCGTCTGCGTCCGAACTGGAACGACAACATCTACAAGACCCTCCAGCTGGACGGCACCTTCATCCTCACGCCCGAGGTCAGCTTCCTGTTCGGCGTCCAGGCCAAGGAATATGAGTTCATCGGCACCGGCCAGCGCCTGGCGAGCGAAAGCAACATTCCGGCGCTTCCGGCGGGCACGACCGTCGCTGATGTGACCGAGAAGTATTGCGGCTTCGCCGGCCTGAAACTCCCTAGCGGCACGCCCAACTGCTGGCTTACGCCCAGCCTGGACAAGATCGCCTCCACCTACGGCATCTTCTCCAACACCGGCCGCTGGCTGCTGTCGGACACGGTGGCGAGCGCCCGGGGCGACAACCGCACCGTCACCGAGAAGGACGTCGGCGCCTATGTCCAGGCCACGTTCGACTTCCGCGATCGGGGCGCCCCGATCCGCGGCGACATCGGCCTGCGCTACGTCAAGACCAGCCAGGAGTCGGGCTTCTACGCCACCCAGGGAACCAGCTTCGCCTGGACGACGGCCGGCAAGGAATACCAGGATATGCTGCCGTCCCTGAACATCGTCTATGAGCCGGTAGAGAACCTGCTGATCCGCTTCGGCGCCGCCAAGGTCATGGCGCGGGCCGGCCTCGGCTCCATCTCGGCGGCGACCAACGTCTCGGTCGCCGGCGGTTCGCGCACGGTCTCGTCGGGCAACCCGCAACTGGAGCCTTACCGGGCGACGACCTACGATCTGGCGGCGGAATGGTATCCGGCGCGCGGCTCGATCATCTCGGCGGCCATCTTCTACAAGGACATCTCGACCTACATCCAGACGGTCACTGACTCGATGCCCTTCTCGGCGACCGGCCTGCCGGACTCGCTGCTGGTGGGCACGGGCGTCAACTCAGACGCCACCTTCCAGGTCTCGTCAGTTCGCAACACCCCCGGCGGTCCGCTGAAGGGCTTCGAACTGAACTACCAGCAGCAGCTGACCTTCCTGCCCGGCAAGCTGTCGAACTTCGGCATCCTGGCCAACTACACCTATGTCCAAGCCGATATTCAGTACTTCCTGAACGCGGCGGGCACCCTGTCCACGACCCAGCCCCTGCTGAACCTGTCCAAGCACAACTGGAACGGCACCATCTACTACGAGGACGGCCCCTTCAGCGCCCGGGTCTCGGCCACCAAGCGCGACCCGTATCTGACGGCGGTGCCCTCGTCCTACAACATCGACGTCTCGGGGGTGAAGGAAGCCACCTACATCGACGCCACCATGTCGTACAAGGTGGGCCAGCTGACCTTCACCGTCGAAGGGACCAACCTGACCAACGAGGTCAACGTCTCGTACTCCGACTCCAACGCGGAACGGCTCAGCGACTACTTCCAGAGCGGGCGGCAGTTCTCCGCCGGCGTCCGCTACGCCTTCTGATCCGAACCTCTGCCAACGGCGGTCCCTGACGGGGCCGCCGTTCTTCTTTGTAGCCCGTCCCCCCTCAGGCGCTGTCCCTCCATGTCCCCTTCCCCGATGAAGCCCGGCCGTCGCGATCTCGCGAAGGCCGGGCTCGGCGGCCTGCTGGCCGCCTCCCTGCCCGTCGTTCTGCCGGTTAGTGCGCTCGCCCGCGCCGCCGAAGACCCCAATGATCCGTGGGCCGAGGCGCGGGCCATCCGCGCCCGCATCCGCCCGCCGGTCTTCCCGCGCGCCAACCGCTTCGGTCCCGAGCAGTTCGGCGGCAAGGCCGACGGCGTCACCGACAACACCGAAGCCTTCCGCCGCGCCATCGACGCGGCCTCGAAAGCTCCCGGCGGCGGCCGGGTGGTCGTCGAAGGCACGGCCGACGGAACCGTCTGGCTCACCGGCGCCATCCATCTGAAGTCCAACGTCGAGATCCACGTCTCGCGCGAGAGCACCATCCGCTTTCGCACGGAGCCCGAGGCCTACTTCCCCGCCGTCCTGACCCGCTACGAGGGGACGGAGTTCATGGGGATCTCGCCCTTCATCTACGCCTACGGCTGCGAGAACATCGCCATCACCGGGCACGGCATCCTCGACGGCCAGGCCAGCCGCGAGAACTGGTGGCGGCAGAAGCGGGTCGCCGACGGCACGGAGAGCGACAACGGCCGCCTGCGCCGCTGGGCCGAGGAGGGCAAGCCGGTCGCCGAGCGCGTCTTCGGCCCCGAGGCCACCATCCGCCCGCAGTTCATCCAGCCCTACCGCTGCAAGAACGTCCTGATCTCGGACCTGACCATCCTGCGCTCACCCATGTGGGAGGTGCATCCGGTGGAGTGCGAGAACGTCACCGTGCGCCGACTGACCATCTCCAGCCACGGCCCGAACAACGACGGCTGCGATCCGGAGAGCTGCCGCGATGTCCTGATCGAGGACTGCGTCTTCGACACGGGCGACGACTGCATCGCCATCAAGTCGGGCCGCAACGGCGACGGGCGGCGGCTGAACAAGCCGACCGAGAACCTGATCGTCTCGGGCTGCACCATGCTGGACGGCCATGGCGGCGTGACCCTGGGCAGCGAGATCACCGGCGGGGTCAGGAACGTCTTCGTCGAGAACTGCCGCATGGACAGCCCCCGGCTGAACACCGCCATCCGGTTCAAGAACAACGCCGCCCGCGGCGGGACCCTGACCAACATCCACGTCCGCGACGTGACCGTGGGCCAGGTGGCCCATGCCGCCATCACCATCGACTACAACTACGCCGAAGGCGCCAACGGCGGCTTCACCCCGGTGTTCGACGGCCTGACCATCGAGCGGCTGACCGTCGGCCGCTGCGAGCGGGTGCTGGACCTGCAGGGGTTCGAGACCGCCCCGATCCGCAACATCGCCATCCGCGACAGCGACTTCGTCCGCGCCGCCGAGCTCGACATCATCGAGCACGTCGAGGGGCTCACCTATTCGGGCGTGCGCCGCAACGCCCGGGCCGTCGACGGCCCCTCTCCCGGCGGCCACGGCAACCCTGCAGACCGATCCGGTTGAGGACACCCACCATGTCGAAACACGCCCGTCCCCTGATGATGACGGCGGCGCTTCTGGCCGCCCTTTCTCCCCTGCCCGCATTGGCTCAGACGGCGCCCGCAGCAGCCTCCGCTCCTGCGCCCGCCACCGGCCGCGACCGGCTGATCGCCTGGCTGACCGATCTGGCGCGCCAGCACACCGCCGAGCGTCGCGCCGTCATCGCGGCCCTGACCACCGAGGCCGATGCGCGTGAGCGTCAGGTCCGCGTCCGCTCCCTGCTGTCGGAGATGGTCGAGTTCGAGAGCGCGGCGGGTCCCGTCGTCTCCGAGAGCGCGGGCGTGAGCCATGAGGACGGCTTCGACGTCGAGCGCGTCCGCTATCAGAGCCTGCCCGGCTACTGGGTCACGGCCAATGTCTTCACTCCGAAGACCGAGGGCCCGCACCCGGCCATCATCATCCAGCCCGGGCACGGGGTGGACGGCAAGCTGGGCAACTTCAGCTTCGCCGGCAACTTCGCCCGCGCGGGCTTCGTGGTCCTGAACATGGACATCGTCGGCGAGGGCGAGCGGATCCAGCACTATGACCCCGAGATCGGATCGTCCAAGGTCGGGCGGCCGACCGGCGAACACTCGATGGCCTTCGAACAGGCCCTGCCGATCGGCGGCCACGTCTCGCGCTACTTCCTGCAGGACGCCATGCGCGGCGTGGACTACCTCATGGCCCGGCCCGACGTGGACGACCAGAAGATCGGGGCCTTCGGCTGCTCCGGCGGCGGCACGATGACGGCCTATCTGGCGGCCATCGACCAGCGGATCAAGGCGACGGCGACGGCCTGCTATGTCACCGACTTCGACCATCTGCTGGCGCCCGGCGTGACCGGGCCGCAGGACGCCGAACAGTCGATCCCCTTCTTCATCGAGCGCGGTCTGGATCTGGCGGACTGGGTCGAGGCCGCCGCGCCGCGCCCCTATGCCGTGGTCTCGACCACCTCGGACATGTTCCCCATCGACGGCGCCCGCGCGTCCTATGCGGAGGCGAAGCGCTTCTACGGCCTGATGGGCGCCGAGGATAAGATCACGATGATCGAGGGACCGGGCGGGCACGGCAATCTCGGTCCCATCGCACCGCAGATCGTGGCCTTCTTCACGAAGAACCTGATGGACAGCCCGGCCGAACGGCCCTTTACGCCCGTGCCGCTGGGCGACGCGGCGCGGCTGATCGTGACCCCGACGGGTCAGCTGTCGACCTCCAACGTCGGCCTGTCGCTGCAGCAGGTCATCGCCGCCGACGCGCCCACGGCCCCGGCCCCGGTCACCGGTGAGACCCCGGCCCAGACCCTGGCGCGGCTGCGCGTCGCCATCGCCGACATCGCCCGCACCGGCGTGAAGCCCGGCCGGGCGGCCCCGACGGCAGCGCCGGGCGCGGCGGGGGCCCTGACCTTCGAGATGGCGCCGGGCATGGAGGTCCGCGCGACCTTCACCGCCGGTTCCGGAACCGGACGCCGCCCGACCCTGCTGCTGCTGGCACCCGCCGCCAACCCGACGCTGGTCTCGGCCTATACGGCCGCGGGCTGGAACATCCTGTGGCTGGAGCCGCGCGGCGCGGGCGGGACGGAAGAAGCCAAGTCGCCGCTGACCGGCGACTGGACCCTGCTGTCGCTGCGCGCCCTTCTGGTCGGCAAGACCCCGGTCGGAATGCGCACCGACGACGCCGTCGCGGCCATGAACTGGCTGGCGGGTCAGGCCGAGGTCGATCCGGCCCGCATCGACGTCATGGGCGTCGGCGCCCTGGGTCCGGTGGCCCTGCACGCCGCCGTGCTGGACGACCGCATCCGCAGGGTCACCGCCGACGGCTCGATCACCAGCTACCGCGAGTTCGTGGCGCGGCCGATCAGCCTGAACATGGCCGAGGTCAACCTGCCCGGCGTGCTGCGCCGCTATGACCTGCCCGACCTGATGGCGGTGCTGGGCGACCGGCTGACGCTGGTCAATCCGGTCAGCTCCATCGGCGACACCCTGACCGCCGCCGAGGTCGCCGCCCGCGCGCCCAGGGCCGCCGTCGTCTTCCGGGGCGCCCGCGATCCGGTCGCTCCGCCGTCCGCCCGCTAAGCGTCACCCCCTCCAAGCGTCCCGTCTTCCTGAGAAGGCCGTCCCCCATGTCGCGTCGTCACTCGCCTGCCCTTCTGCTGAGCGCCCTGATGGCCTCGGCCGCCTTGCCTGCGTTCGCCCAGACTGCGGCGCCCGGCCCCGACGGTCGCCTGTTCCACGCCCCGCTGGACACCGGCTATGCGGCCGATCAGGCGGGCGGGATCGCCGCGCCCCTGTTCGTGGACCAGGTCGAGCTGACGCCGGACGGAGCCCAGGGCGGCGCCGTGCGCGCCTCCGACGCCCAGATCCTCGCCTGGGCGGCGCCCGGCAACCTCTATGCCCAGCGCGGGACGCTGAGCTTCTTCTGGCGCTCGCACCAGCCGATCGGGCCGAGGCAGTTCGTCATCTTCCGTGTCGGCTATCCGGACCACACCAGCTGGGACATGACCTTCCTGCGGCTGGACTGGAACGGGCACGGCTTCGACGCCTTCGTGACCGACGCCAACCTCGCCCGGGTGCGGGTGTCGTTCGACGCCCCGGCGCCCGATCCGGAGGCCTGGACCCATCTGGCCGTGGCCTGGGACGAAACCTCGGGCCTGACCCTCTATGTCAACGGCAAGCCGGCGGCGAAGACCAGCCAGACGGCGGTGCTGGACAATGGCCTGTTCGGCTTCGGTCCACACAGCCGGATCATCTCCGGCTATCAGGTCCAGAGCGCCTACGACTACCAGAGGGGCGGCGACGTCGACGAGGTCTCGACCTTCGACCACCGGCTGGGCGACGCCGAGGTGGCGGCGCTGGCGGCGCATCAGCAGCCCACGGGCACGGCCTTCCCCGCTCGCGACATGGCCGATCCGGCGACGCGGGACGAATGGCGGATGCGCTATGGCTTCAACCGGCCGAACGACCCGCCGCCCTATCTGGACGCCGCCTCGACCGCCATCCGGGTGGTGCGCCCGACCGAGGCGCGCGACATCCGGGCCCTGTTCTCCAAGGGGACGGACGGCATCCGCGAGAGCACCTGGCCGGGGGTCTACAACCGGTCGCGGTTGGCGGGGCGGCATGACTACTTCGTCCTGCCCGACTGGAACGTCTATGAGGCCGGCGGCAAGGCCCTGACCCTGTCCCTGCCCGACCAGCCGTGGAACCGGATCGAGATCCAGGGGGCGGCGGACGGAACCCTGACGGCCATCGACGGGACTAACGAGACCCGCATCGGCGAGCGGGCGCGGGGGCAGGAGCGGACCACGCTGCAGCTGGGCGCCGAGCGCACCGGCGGGGCCGTCCGCTTCGACAACCGGGTGCAGGAGACCCCGATCCGCGAGATCGGCGTCTATGACGTCCGGCCCGGCGAGGCGCCGGTCGGCTCGGCGGCTCTCGACTATGTCGTGGACGCCCAGGCCGCGACGACCTGGCCGACGCTGGATGAGCTGAACACCTATATCGCCGGCCGCTTCGTGCCCGACGAGCGCGCGACCGTGGTCGCCATGCCCGACGTGGCGCCCCGGTTCGGCAGGACCGCCCCGGCGGCCCGCGCCCCGCGACCGGCGTCCGGCGCGTCGATGCCTCTGGTCCACGTCCTGATCCCGGCGGACTTCAGGAACGTCCGGCCCGGCGGGGAGCCCGCGCGGCTGGACTATGGCTGGGCCAATATGAGGGACGGGCTGGACGGTTTCGTGCTGCAGATCCCGGCCCTGACGGCGACGCCCACGCACGATGGCCTGATCCCGCTCAACATCCGCATCAAGGACCCGATCTGGCCGGACCGCGACCTGCTGGACGTCAATGTCTCGGTCAAGCCGGGCGAGGCGCGGACCCTGTGGCTGGACACCCGCGACCGCTTCCTGCCCAACGACCGGAGCCTGTATCTGACCGTGGCCTCGGCCAGCCCGGACTTCGGGGCCCAGAGCCTGAACGGGATGAAGGTCCGGCTGGTGTTCAAGCCACGCGAACAGGCCATGGCCGAGCACGTCGCCGACCGCGAGGAGCAGGTGAAGGCCAACCTGGCCTGGTTCGTGGAGGAGCAGCCGAACAACCGCCTGCTGCCCGTCTATGAGCGGTTCGACCGCGACGTGACCGACCTGCTGCGAGTCGATCCGGACAATGTCACGGCCCGCATCTACTGGAACGAGCAGAACAGCGGCCAGCCCTATCCTGCCTTCGTCCAGAGCCAGCCCGCGCCCGGCGTGCCCCTGTGGGCGCATCGCCAGATCGAGGACCTGAAGCTGGTTGAGCGGTTCGTGAACTGGTGGATCGACAACCGTCAGATCCCCGCCGGTCAGGACGGATCAGGCGAGCTGGGCGGCGGCCTGTCGGACGACAGTGACCTGCTGCACCAGTGGGTCCCGCTGTGGATGATGGGCTCGGAGCCGGAGAAGGTCCGGGCCAGTCAGGCGGCGGCGCTGGAGGCCATCTACCGCTCGGGCATGATCACCGACGGGCTGAACACCATCCGGGCCGACGAGCTCCACTCCTATGAGGAGGGGATCAACACCATCGCCCAGTACGGCCAGATGAACCGGGGCAGCCCGAAGGCCATCGAGCGGCTGATGGCGACGGCGCGGCGCTATCCGGAGATGACGGCGGTCAACCCGACCGGGCACCGCCACTTCCTGTCCAACTCCTTCTCCGCCCACGACTTCTCGTCGGAGGGGCCGTGGGGACGGCAGAGGGGTAACAACTTCCTGATGTTCCACCCGGGGGTCCTGCTGGTCCAGTGGAACGGCTCGCCGCGGACCAAGCAGGTGATCCTCGAGACGCTGGACGGCTTCCTGGCGCACGGGCGGCCGGCGCCGGGCGGGACCGGAACGGTGCTGGACAGCCCGATCGACTGGCATACGGACCAGAGCTTCACTGTCAACGGGCCGCTGGGAAACACCACCGGCGGCGGGCTGGGCGGGTCGACGACGGCCTTCTGGGCCGCGTGGAGCTGGACCCATGACGACAAGTACCTGGCGCCGCTGCTGGGCGCGGGGACTGGCGGGCTGAACGGTCTGGGGCCGGACGTGATGTCGGTGCTGGGCCGGCGCGAGACCTGGGGGCCGATGTTCGTGACGGCGGCGACCCAGGCCGACAGCTACCGCCTGTCCAACACCGGCGGTCAGGGCAGCCCCCTGAACATGTCCCGCTTCGGCGCCTGGCAGACCACGGGCGACAAGCGCTATCTGGAGGCCCTGTACGGCGCCGAGATCCAGTCCGGGACCCAGAGGATGGGGATGATGACCACGGGCGAGCTGTGGACCGACCGGGTCCAGATGCCGTCCGAGATGCTGCAGCGCTCGCGCCTCGGCGGGGTGGGTGCGCGTCGGGGGCAGATCTTCCCCGGCAACGTCGTCTCCTGGCGGTTCGCGGGCTCTGACAGCAGCACGGCGGGGGCCGACAGCGTGGCCATCCTGTTGCCCGAGGCGACGCCGGACCGGTTCAAGGTCATTGCCTTCAACGTCACCGACAAGCCGGTTCAGGCGACCCTGATCGGGGCCGGGGTGACGCCGGGACGGTGGAGCCTGTCTCAGGGGGTGGACGCCGACGGCGACGACAAGGCGGACGCGCCGGCGGCCTCGACCATCAGCTTCGAGCCGGGAGCGGAGGTCGCCGTGACCCTGCCGCCGAAGCAGGCGGTGGTGCTGGAGCTGGCCCTAAGCGAGGCCGGGACGCCGATGGCGCAGCGGCCCGACGTGGGGCTGGATCCGGAGGATGTGGTGGTGTCCGGGCGGACGGCGCGGGTGACCGTGCACGGTCTGGGCGGCGTCGCCTCTCCAGCCGGTGAGGTGTTGGTCGAGGACGCCGCCGGGCAGGTGGTGGGCCGCGCGCCCTTCCCGGCGCTTGCCGCGCCCGAGGACCTGCTGCCCAAGACGGCGACGGTTCGGGTAGCCTTGCCGCGTGGTACGACCACGGGGCTGAGGGTCCGGCTGGCGCTGAACGGCGAACCGGTCGAGATCAGTCCCGCCAACAACACCGTCATCCTGCCGTAGGACCAGAGCCATGATGTGGAACCGCCGCACCCTCCTCGGCGCCGCCGCCGCGACCAGCGCCAGCGTCGCCCTGAGCGCCCGCGCCCAGACCGCGCCTGCACGGCCCCCGCAGACCTGGCCGGCGGCCGGGCCGGACCTGACGGGGACGCCGTCGGCGCCGGTGGTCATCCCTGCCCCGAACGAGCCCCGGGGGCTGCTGTCGGACGCCTCCTTCCCGATCTGGCCCGAGGGCAAGGTCCCGGGGTCGCGGGGCGTGACGGCGCGTCGACTGGTGCTGGAGCGGGGCTCGCCCGCCGCCCACGACCGGGCCGTGATGCACGTCTCCCAGCCCATCCTCGAGGTCTTCCGCCCGGCCAACCCCAACGGCTCGGCCATGGTGGTGGCGCCCGGCGGCGGCTATGTCCGGCTGGCCATCGACAAGGAGGGCGCGGGCGCGGCGCGGCGGCTGAACCAGTGCGGGGTGACCGTCTTCGTCCTCAACTATCGCCTGCCCGGCGACGGCTGGGCGGCGGGCTATGACGCCCCGCTGCAGGACGTCCAGAGGGCGGTGCGGCTGGTCCGGTCGCGGGCGGCCGACTGGGCGCTCGATACGAAGCGGATCGGGGTCATGGGCTTCTCCGCTGGAGGGCATCTCGCGGCCGCCTCGCTGACCCGATACGACGACGCCGTCTATGAACCGGTGGACGCGGTGGACCAGACCTCGGCGCGGCCGGACCTCGTCTGCCTGGGCTATGCGCTGATGAGCGTGGGCTCGGGCGCGGGCCAGTTTCCCGGCCCCGACGCCGAGGCGCGTCAATCATTGACTGAGCGCGTGAAGCCCGGGATCGCCCCGACCTTCCTGGTGCATGCGGCGGACGATCGCACCGTGCCCGTGGCCAACAGCCTGAACATGTTCCAGGCGCTCAAGGCCGCCGACGTTCCCTGCGAAATGCACATCTATCAGGAGGGCGGGCACGGCTTCGGTTTCGCCCTGCCCGGCGACAAGCCGGCCTCGCATTGGCCCGACGCCTTCGAGGCCTGGGCGCGGCGAACGGGCTTCCTCGGGGCGGGCTGAGTGCACTCAAAAATACCGAGTGCAAAAGGTGCAAAGCCGGAAGTCAGGTGTGAGGATTTCGCTCCTTTCGATTGATTTCAAATACAAATAATTTCGACGACGCGTTGCACTCGCTTTGCACTCTGCGTGCACGCCCGCTTTCAGTCCAGACGATGCGAGATACGCGATCCGGCAGTATCGCACGGGCCCGAAGGGCGCCGAACCGAAGGCGGCGGAGTGACCTCAAACCCCGTGAGAGCGGCGCCCGCGATGCGCAGTCAAAAGTCCGCGGGAATCTCTTCGGGCCACGGACATATCCCCGTCATGGGTCGGCGGTATTCCCTCCGACCAAATCGGCCCCCTAGCGGTTAGCGAACCGGGGCGGACCGTGCTAAGGCCCCCCGCTTCATGAAGGCGGCGGCGACCGCCAGTTTTTTCAGACTTCCAAGGAGTGCGTAAGATGAGCAGGGTTCTGGTGATCGGCGCCGGCGGCGTGAGTTCGGTCGCGGTTCACAAGATGGCGATGAACGCCGACATCTTCTCGCACATCACCGTGGCGAGCCGCACCAAGTCCAAGTGCGACGCCATCGCCGCCTCGGTGAAGGAACGCTTTGGCGTGACCATCGACACCTTCGCCATCGACGCCGACGACGTGGCGGCGACCACGGCCCTGATCAAACAGGTCAACCCGGTCCTGCTGGTCAACCTGGCCCTGCCCTACCAGGACCTGACCCTGATGGACGCCTGCCTGGCCGCCGGGGTCCACTATCTCGACACCGCCAACTACGAGCCGCGCGACGAAGCCAAGTTCGAATACAGCTGGCAGTGGGCCTATCAGGAGCGCTTCAAGGAAGCCGGCCTGATGGCGCTGCTCGGCTCGGGCTTCGACCCCGGCGTGACCTCGGTCTTCACCACCTACACGAAGAAGCACCTGCTGGATTCGATCGAGACGCTCGACATCCTCGACTGCAACGGAGGCGACACCGGCCTGCCGTTCGCGACCAACTTCAACCCCGAGATCAACCTGCGCGAAGTGACCGCGCCGTCGCGCCACTGGGACAACGGCCAGTGGATCGAGGGCCCGGCCCTGACCAACAAGCAGGTCTATGACTTCGAGGGCGTCGGTCCGAAGAACATGTACCTCATGTACCATGAGGAGCTGGAGTCGCTGGCCAAGTTCTATCCGGAGATCAAGCGCATCCGCTTCTGGATGACCTTCGGCGACAGCTACCTCAAGCACCTCGATGTGCTGGGCAATGTCGGCATGCTGTCGATCGAGCCGATGATGTTCCAGGGCCGCGAGATCATCCCGATGGAGCTGCTCAAGGCCCTGCTGCCCGAGCCCTCGTCGCTGGGTCCGCTGACCAAGGGCAAGACCAACATCGGCACCATCGCCACCGGCCTGAAGGACGGCGTGCAGAAGACTGTCTACATCAACAACATCTGCGACCACGAAGAGGCCTATGCCGAGACCGGCAACCAGGCCGTCAGCTACACCACCGGCGTCCCGGCCATGATCGGCGCGGCCCTGATGGTCACCGGCGCCTGGAAGGGCGAAGGCGTGTTCAACATGGAGCAGCTGGACCCCGATCCCTTCATGGACATGCTGAACAAGCACGGCCTGCCCTGGAAGGTTCAGGAACTGGACGCCCCGCTCGCTTTCTGATCGGACCGACATGTCGCACACCCCGACCGCCGCCATGGAAACGAAGGCCGGCGATCCCGGCGCCTTCGCGCATTTCGATCTGAACCGCGTCCCCTCGCCGGCCTTCGTGGTCGACGAGGCGGCCGTGCGGCGCAACCTCGGCGTCCTGAAGGATGTCGGGGTGCGCGGCGGCGCGCGCGTGCTGCTGGCGCTCAAGGCCTTCTCCATGTGGTCGCTGGCCGATGTGGTCGGCGAATATCTGGACGGGGTCTGTGCCTCGGGCCTGTGGGAGGCGCGGCTGGCGCGTGAGTTCTACAAGGGCCACCTGACCACCTACTCCCCGGCCTACAAGCCCGAGGACCTGCCCGAGATCCTGCGGATTTCGGACAGCGTGATCTTCAACACTCCGACGCAGGTGGCGCGCTTCGCCGACCTCATCGCCGAGGCGCGCGCGGCGGGCGCGGTGTTCGACATCGGCCTGCGCCTGAACCCCGAACACTCCGAGGCCGAGGTCGCGAAATACGACCCCTGCCAATTCGGCTCGCGGCTGGGCTTCCCCATCTCGCAGCTGAAGCCCGAGCATCTGGAAGGCGTCGATGGTCTGCATCTGCACGCCCTGTGCGAACAGGGGTTCGAGCCGCTGTCGCGCGTCTGGGGCGCCATCGAGCCGAAGCTGACCCCGCTGCTGCCGCATGTGAAATGGGTCAATCTGGGCGGCGGCCACCACGTCACCCGCGCCGACTATGACCGCGACGGTCTGTCCGCCTTCCTGAAGACCCTGGGCGAAACGCACGGGGTCGAGGTCTATATCGAGCCGGGCGAGGCCATCGCGCTGGATACAGGCATTCTGGTGGGCGAGGTGCTGGACACCTTCCAGAACAGCCTGCCGATCGCCATCACCGACATCTCGGCGACCTGCCACATGCCCGATGTGATCGAGGCCCCCTATCGACCGGCGATGCTGGGCGAACCGGCCGAGGGCGTGCGCTACCGTCTGGGCGGCCCGTCCTGCCTGGCCGGCGACATCCTCGGCGATTATGTCTTCAGGACGCCGCCGGTCGCGGGGACGCGCATCGCCTTCCTCGACCAGGCCCACTATTCGATGGTCAAGACCAACACCTTCAACGGTGTTCCCCTGCCCGCCATCGTGCTGTGGAACTCGGCGACGGATGCCCTGAGGGTGGTCAAGGCGTTCGACTGGACCGAGTTCCGGGACCGGCTGTCGTAACCGTCAAGCCATAAGCGGACTCACAGGCCTGGCGAGGTTTCCTCGTTCGGCCATAGCGGCGGTTGCGATTAGGGTCGTGGCCTTCCCCGAGAGACGCCGCTGATGTCGACCCTGCCCAGACGCTTCCACCCTGCCCTGCTGGTGGTCGCGGTGACCTTTCTGGCCCTGCTGTTCTCGGCGGGGCTGAGGTCCGCGCCCGGCGTGCTGATGGTGCCGCTGGAGCTGGCCTTCGGCTGGGACCGGGCGACGATCTCGCTGGCGGCGGCGATCGGCATCCTGCTGTACGGGGCGGTCGGGCCGTTCGCTGCCGCCCTGATGATCAGTTTCGGCATCAAGCGGACCATGCTGGCGGGTCTGGCCCTGATGGCCGTCGCCACCTTCGCCAGCCAGTGGATGAGCCAGCCCTGGCACTACATCCTGACCTGGGGCGTGCTGTCGGGGATCGGCTCCGGCGCCGTGGCCTCGGTGCTGGGGGCGGCGGTGGTCAATCGCTGGTTCGCCACCCGGCAGGGACTGGTCATGGGCCTGCTGAGCGCGTCAACGGCGACCGGGGCTCTGGTGTTCGTGCCGGTGCTGGCCTGGCTGTCGGAGACGGGGGCGTGGAAGCCGGTCGTGCTGGCCGTGAGCGCGAGCTGCGCAGTGCTGATCCCGCTGGTGGCCTTCCTTGTGCCCGAGCGGCCCGAGGACCGGGCGACGCGGCGCTTTGGAGAGGCCGCCGACACCCCACCCGCCCCGCCGATGAAACAGGCGGCGACGCCGTGGCTGGCGATCGAGGCGCTGGTCCGCGCGGGCAGGACGCCGGTCTTCTGGCTGCTGGCCGGGACCTTCTTCGTCTGCGGCCTGACGACCAACGGACTGGTCGGGACCCATATGATCGCCTTCTGCGGCGATCACGGCATTGCGCCGGTGGCGGCGGCGGGCCTGCTGTCGATGATGGGCTTCTTCGACCTGATCGGGACGACGGCCTCGGGCTGGCTGACCGACCGGTATGACCCGCGCCGGCTGCTGGCCGTCTATTACGGCCTCAGGGGGCTGTCGTTGCTGGCCCTGCCCTTCATCGACTTCGGCCCGGCCAGTCTGACGGTGTTCGCAGTCTTCTATGGCCTCGACTGGATCGCGACCGTGCCGCCGACGGTGAAACTGGCCAACCAGTCGTTCGGCGAGCGCGACGCCCCGATCGTGTTCGGCTGGGTGCTGGTGGCGCACCAGATGGGGGCGGCGGTCGCGGCCTTCGGCGCCGGTGTCATCCGCGAGACCATGGGCAGCTACAACCCCGCCTTCCTGCTGGCGGGGCTGTTCGCGGTGGCCGCGTCGCTGGTCTTCATTGGCGGGTTCAGGCCGAAGCGCGTTCCCGCCGACTACGTCCCCGGCTGAACATAGGGGACTCGGGCATAGAAGGCCCGTTCGGCCCCGCGCGGGTCGTCTTCCATATGGCTGTTGACGTCGAAGACCATGGTCTGACGCCGGGCCATGTCATAGCGGTCCCACTGCGGCAGGCCCGGGTGGTTGGGGTCGCCGGTCTTCGCAAAGGCGGCGAAGGCGGCCGAGACCTGATCCACTACGCCGTTGACGTCGGGGCCGGCGCTGTTCGGGCGGACGGTGTCGAAGACCAGGGCGATGTCGGAGCCGTGGCCCGCGCCTCGACGGCCCGAGGCATTCGCGAAGCCGTAGGTCTGTTGATAGACCCAGGCCGGGTGGCCGGCCTTCGCCCGCTCCTCGGCCTCGATCACCGCGCCGCGCCAGGAGCGGCCGGCGGTGGTGGCGGCGATCAGGACCTGATCGGGCGACATCTGCGGATAGAGACGGCGGTATTCGGCGATGACCGCCTCGGGCGCGATGTCGATGCGCATGGCCGAGGGGCCCATCCGGCCCGGCAGGGTGTCCCAGGTCAGGCCCGAATTGGCCGGGTCGCCGCCCATGAAGGCGAAGGTCTCGTCGTGGCAGTTGCCGATGATCATAGGGATCTTCAGCCCCTGCGGCGCGGCATCGGGATAGAAGGGATGGCGGTGAAGGACGCTGTCATCCATCACCGGCCCGAAATAGAGGCCGCCGTAGCCGAGGACGGGATCCTCGGCCGCCAGGCCTTCCAGCAGTTTCTCGACCGGCAGGGTCGCGGCCTCGGCGGCGCGCTCGGGCGTCAGGCCCATGGCCCTGAGCCAGGCCGTCGTGCGGACGGTGGCGTTGATCGGGCCGGAGGCGGTGACCTGCTGGCCGCTCATGGTCGCGGCGCGATGGAACAGGCCCTCCGCGGCCGGGGTGGCCATCAGGGTGGCGATCTTGGCGCCGCCGCCGGACTGGCCGAAGACCATGACGCGATCGGGATCGCCGCCGAAGGCCGCGATATTGTCGCGCACCCACTGCAGGGCGAGGATCAGGTCGAGCTGGCCGGCATTGCCCGAGACCTCGAAACCGGGGGCCAGACGCTTGAGGTAGGCATAGCCGAAGACGTTGAGGCGGTGATTCAGGCTGACCACCACCACGTCGGAGCGGCGGGCGAGCCTGGTCCCGTCGGTCGAGGGGCTGGAACCCGAGCCGTTCGAATAGGCGCCGCCGTGGATATAGACCATGACCGCCCGCTTCCCGGCGTCGGCGCCGGGGGTCCAGACGTTCAGGAAGAGGCAGTCCTCGCTCTCGTTCGCCTCATTGCCGCGCTGGGGGCTGGAGGCGCCGTAGGCCAGGGCCTCGACAGGCTCGGTCCAGGGCGTGGGCGACTTGGGGGCCTGGAAGCGTGCGGTCGAGGTGTCGGCGCCGTAGCGGACGCCCTTGAAGACCAGGACGCCGTCGTCGCGGCCGCCGATCACCGGACCGTAGGTGGTGCGCACCACAGGAGAGGATGCGGCTGCGGCGCCCCCCGGAAGGACCGCCGCCGCGCCGAGCGCAAGTCCGCCCAACGCCAGTTCGCGTCGTGAAATCATAGTCCGTCTCCACCCAGGTTGGCGGCGTTGGACCGGTCGTCGCGCGCCGCCCTGCGCGACGACCTTTGGGTATCAGAAGCCCGTCAGACCTTGGCGGGCGCGTACTTCGGCATGATCAGGTGGATGACCAGAAGGGCGATCAGATAGACCGAGCCCGCCACGATGAAGATCGGGGTGTAGGTGCCGATCGTCTCGAGGATCTGGCCGACGTACTTCGAGAAGACCATCCCGCCGATGCCGCCGATCATGCCGCCGATGCCGACGACGGAGCCCACGGCCTTACGCGGGAAGACGTCGCCCGGCAGGGCGTAGAGGTTGGCCGAGAAGCCCTGGTGGGCCGCGGTGGCGATACCGATGATCAGGACGGCGATCCACAGGTTGGAGGCCATGGCGGCGAACATGACGGGCACGGCCAGCAGGGCGCAGATCAGCATGGTGATCTTGCGCGCCGCGTTCAGGCTGACGCCCATATGCATCATCCGCGACGACAGCCAGCCGAAGCCGACCGAGCCGACGTCCGACAGCAGATAGATGGCCACGATCGGCGGACCGAAGGTCTTGAGGTCCAGGCCGTAGCGCTTGCCGAGGAAGTCCGGCAGCCAGAACAGGAACATCCACCAGATCGGGTCGATCAGGAATTTGCCGGCGGCATAGGCCCAGGTTTCCTTGACGGTCAGCAGCTTGCCCCAGCCGATCTTGGCTTCGGTGTCGGCCGGATCCTGCTCGATATAGGCCAGTTCGGCGGCGGACAGGCGCTTCTGGTCGCGCGGCTTGCGGTAGACCAGCAGCCAGATGGGCAGCCAGATCAGGCCCAGGACGCCGGTGATGACAAAGGACATCTGCCAGCCGAAGGCCAGGACCAGGACCGGGACGATCAGAGGGGTGACGATGGCGCCGATGTTGGTGCCGGCGTTGAACAGGCCGGTGGCGAAGGCGCGTTCCTTCTTGGGGAACCATTCGGCGACGGCCTTGATGCCGCCGGGGAAGCCGCCGGCCTCGCCGACGCCCAGCAGCATGCGGGCGAAGATGAAGTGCGACAGGTCCTTGGCCGCGCCATGGAACATGTGGCCGATCTGCCAGATGAGGAAGGCGATGCCCAGGCCGAAGCGGGCGCCGATCTTGTCCATCAGCCGGCCCCAGATCGCGTAGAACAGGGCGTAGGTGGCCTGGAAGTAGAAGACGATGTCAGCGTAGTCCGTCTCGGACCAGCCCATCTCCTTGGACAGGGTCGGCTTCAGGAAGCCGATCATCTGACGGTCGACGTAGTTGATCACCATGGCCGCGAACAGCAGCCACATGATGATCCAGCGGTATTTGCCCGGCGCCGGCGCCTTGATCGTAATCGGCGGCGGCGTTGTCGTGGCGTCGGTCATGATGAAAACCCCGTTCCCGTACTGTCTTCCTCGCGCGTCCCGACCTGTCCCCGCGTCATGCGGGCCGGCGGGTTGGCGCCTCGATGTTAGTCTTAAGCTTCGGCCTTGACGACCGTGCCCTTGATGATGCCCACGCCCTTGAAGTCGCAGGTGAAGTCGCTGCCGGCATAAATCCGGTGCACGCCGGTGACGGCGCCGGACGAAACCAGCATCCCCTCCGTCAGGGGGCGGCCGCGCTTGGCGCAGTGGCCCAGCAGGAAGCGCACCGATTCGAGGGCGCCGCCCTCAAGCGACGGCGAGCCGCCGGTCCCAACCGACACTCCGTCGATAGTGCTCTCGACCTGGACTGCGGGCAGTTGCGCCTGCCAGTCGGTCAGGGCGGGGCCGACGAAGATGCCGGCGTTGTTGCCGAAGTCCGAGGCCACGATGGGCGGGCCCAGGTCATTGATGGCGGACAGCGGGCTGCCGGCGATTTCCAGGCCGATGAAGACGGCGTCGACGGCGGCCGCAGCCTCCTCGATGGTCCATTCGGTCTTGGCCGGATCGACGTTCGGGCCGATGCGGATCAGGAATTCAGCCTCGATGGCGGTGAAGCCGCCCTCGATGGCCTTGACCACGACGTCGCCGTCGATCGGCCAGTTGTTGCGGGCGAAGATCGGGCCGGCCAGACGGTGGGAGCCCAGCTCGGCCTGACGGGCGGGCGCGATGCCGCCGACCTTCCAGCCGATGATCTGGTCCGGATACAGTCCGATGGCGATCTCCTGGACCGCATAGCCTTCGTCCAGGCTGGTCGGCAGCACGCCGGGATAATCAGGCGTCGCCCGCGCGGCGAGGCGCGCGGAAACAAAAGCCTCGGCGGTGGCCGCCGGGTTGGAGACGCCGTTAGCGGCGGCTGCGCTGGAAGCCGTCATTGGGCTCCATCCTTGGAAAACGTCGTCTCGAACACGAAAGACCCTCGATAAGGCGCGGAATATGGGCGGGGTAGGAAACCGGTGTCAATGCGGTTCTTGCGACACCCGTGGCGCTTTCGTCCGGACACGGCTATGCCTTGGACAAACACAATAATGAGGAAGCTTGGGTGACAGACGATCCGCGCGGCGCGAAGTCCGGCAAGCGCGCCACCATCAACGATGTCGCCCGGGTCGCCCGGGTGTCCAAGAAGACGGTGTCGCGCGTCATCAACCAGTCGCCCTTCGTCAAGGGCGACACCCGCGAGCGCGTCGAGAAGGCGATCGCGGAGCTGGGCTTCACGCCTGATCCGCAGGCGCGGGGCCTGGCCTTCCGCCGGTCCTTCCTGGTCGGGCTGATCTACGACAACCCCTCGCCCACCTATGTCGTGAACATGCAGCAGGGCGTGCTGGACGCCCTGAAGGGCTCCGGGCTGGAGCTGGTCGTCCACCCCTGCAACCGTAATTCCGAGACCCTGATCGACGACATCCGGGGCTTCATCGAGCGCCAGCGGCTGTTCGGCGTGATCATGCCGCCGTCGATGTCGGAGGATGAACGGGTCATCGACCTGCTGCGCGAACTGGACTGCCCCTATGTTCGCATCGCCTCGGTGTCGCTGGACGCGCCGGAATCGATGGTGGTGACCAACGACCATCTGGGCGCCGCCGAGGCCGCCCGGCGTCTGGCCGACCTGGGGCATACCCGAATCGGTCTGGTGCGCGGCCCTGCCCTCTTCCGCTCCTCGACGGTGCGCGGCGGCGGCTTCCGCGACGCCCTGGCCGAGCGCGGCATCCCGATGAATCCCGACTATGAGATCGAGGGCGCCTATACCTTCGAATCGGGGGTCGAGGCCGGGCACGCCCTGCTGTCGATGCCGACGCCGCCGACAGCCATCTTCACCCTGAACGACGACATGGCCATCGGGGTCATGCAGGCGGCGCGCGAGCGCGGGCTGGAGCTGCCGCGCGACCTGTCGGTGGTGGGCTTCGATGACCTGCCGATGGCCTCGCGCGTCTGGCCGAACCTGACCTCGGTGCGCCTGCCGATCCGCGACATGGGCCGGATGGCGGCCGAGAAGCTGCTGGCCCCGATGCGGGGTCAGGACCCGGCGAAACTGGACCAGCCCGAGGTCCGGCCCTCGCTGGTGGTGCGCAAGTCGGACATTCCCGCGACGCCGAACTAGGGCCGGTCGCGATTCGACCGGTATTGCGCGGTCCGCAAAACCTGTTCGATGTCTGCTATCGGCGCATGAGCGATTGTCGGCTCACGACCCATTGCGGACATTCCTCATTCTATCTCCGGACGCGTGACCAATCTCCAAGGCGCTGCCTCTGGAAGGACGAAACTTGCAGTTCCCACACGACTTGGGGCTGGTTCGGATACCGCCCAAGGACGATCAGGCGTTCGCCGACGATTTGAAAATGCAAGAGACAAGGATCGGCGACGGGCAATTCAAGGATAGAGGGCGGATTCCCCTTGATTGTCGCGATAACGCGAAGCCTTCCGGGTGGTGGTGGTGTCCGCTCATTGCGAAGCTGGAAGCGCGGAGACCGCTCTACGACAACCTGCGCTATGTAATCGGCTTGGCCAAATGCTTCTCGTGCCGCAGCGTCGACCCGGGATTGCGAAGGAACGGGCGCGACATAGCCCGGTGGGGGAGGTGAGCATGCAAATGTGAGGGTCGGGAGAGCGAGCCCGGCGAAAAGTCCTGCGACCAGTAAGTTCAATCTGATCATCTGATGCTCCTTCTCTGGCGCACCTTTCGCGGAGAATATTAAGGTCCGCTTTCCACCCTTAGCTGACCATGGTGGCGTCCGGTCATGGTCAGGATTGCCAAGGTCCACTATCCGGCTTGCACGCAGCGTCCGCTACCGACCCGTCACTGACTTTCGGAATGTCTGCTCCCGCGTCGGTTGAGTGCAACTCCGGCCAGAGCACCCGAGCCCATCATCATCGCAAAAGCAAACTGGGCATAGGTGATGGCGGCTAACCATCTCCAATCCTCGTCCCAGAAGCTCACCGGCCACAAGCCGTCGCTCTGCAAGGCGTAGAGTAGCATCACGCCAGCGATCCAAAGAACGGGAAGCCCGACAAGAATGGCAATCACGATCGCAAGGCGGCTCTCAAACCACAGTCGGCAGGCATAGGCTGCTATGCCGCATAGCGCGAAGACCACCCAAGCCAGGATGGTCTCGGGGGCGGCGTAGACGACCGGCGCCCAAAACCAGTCCGCTGCCCTGCCGTTGAGATTCGACCACGCAAAGGCGATGTAAGCGATGCCAGAGCTAACGAATACTCCGACAGCTGTGAGACCGATCAAGCGCAAGTTGCCCATATCTCACGCTAGATCGCCCAAGTTCCGCTTTCCACCCGTCTCTGACATTCTAGAGGTCCGCTTTCAGGCATGAGACCGGAAAAGGTCCGTGGCGTGGCGTTCTACTCGAGGCACAAAAAAACGCCGGAGGCCCGCGAGGTCTCCGGCGTCTTTCGTTCAGGCCTGGGCCTGTGAACTTCAGGCCGGTTCGAGGACCGGGGCGGTGGCGAGGACCGACTGGATGTAGTCGCGGATGCCGGCGTCCGTGGCGTTGGCGAAGAAGTATTCCTGGAACTTCTCGCCCGCGATGGCGGCCTTGAGCAGGTCCTGGTCGACGGTCTTCAGCACGGTCAGCATGTCGTGGCAGGTGACGGCCTTCAGCGACTTCAGGATGCCGCGGTTCTTGGCCATGATCTCGGCGCGCTCCTTGGGATAGCCCAGGCCGCGTTCGCCTTCGAACAGCTTCTTGTAGACGTCCTGCAGGTTCAGCTCGGCGGCCCAGCCGAAGCCCTTGGCGTAGGGCATGGAGATGGCGTTGCCGTCGTTGATCTGGCCGAACAGGAAGGCGTCGGTCGGGTCGATGACCAGGCCGCAGAAGACGCCCGGCATCGAGTTGGCGGCCAGCATGGAGCCCATGCCGGTGCCGCAGCCCGTGACCACGAAGTCGGCGGCGCCCGAGTTGAGCAGGATGCCCGCCAGCAGGCCGTTCATGACGTAGGTCAGCGAGGCTTTGTCCTCGGGCGCGTACATGCCGTAGTGGTGGACCTCATGGCCCAGCGGCACGGCGACCGACGTCAGGGCGTCATGGATGGTGCTGCTCTTGGCGGCCTGGCTGTTTTCAACGATCAGGGCGATTTTCATCGGTTTCCTCTTGGTCGGGTGCGGGGCGCCCTGTTCGACTTGAACTCAGGTCAACCTGCGCTGGGGGGTCTGGAGTCGGGGAGACGGCTTACACCGCCGCTCCTGTATTTGCATTTGAATATGACACCGGTTACCAACCGTCGCAACGACAGGTGGGAGGATCACCGGATGTACCGCAAAACTTACCATGCCACGCACCCGACGTCGATGGCGGGCGCCACGACCGACGAGCTGCGCGACCGCTACCTGATCCAGGACCTGTTCGCGCCGGGCGAGGTGCGGCTGAACTACACCCATATGGACCGGATGGTGATCGGCGGGGCCGAACCGGCGGGCGGGACCGTCAGCCTGCCCGTCCAGACCGAGCCGGCCTCAGCAGCGGGCAAGCCCTATCTGGAGCGCCGCGAGCTAGGCGCGATCAACGTCGGCCAGACCGAGGGGACAGTCACTGTCGACGGTAAGACCTTCACCCTGAAGCCCAAGGACGGCCTCTATATTCCGATGGGCTCGGCCGAGATCAGCTTCGCAGGCGAGACCCGCTTCTATCTGGTCTCCACCCCGGCCCACGCGGCCTATGAGGTGCAGCAGATCTCCATCGACCAGGCCATTTCGATGGAGCGCGGGTCACTGGAAACCTCCAACGACCGGACCATCTACCAGTACATCATCCCGGGCGTGTGCAAATCCTGCCAGCTGGTCATGGGGCTGACGATGCTGAAGCCGGGCAGCGTGTGGAACACCATGCCGCCGCACATGCACGAGCGCCGCTCGGAGGCCTATTTCTACTTCGATCTGGGCGAGGAAAATCGCCTCTATCACTTCATGGGCCGGCCCGAGGCCCAGCGGCATATCGTCATGGCCGACAGTGAGGCCGTGATCAGCCCGCCCTGGTCGATCCATATGGGCGCGGGAACTTCCAACTACACCTTCATCTGGGCCATGGGCGGCGAGAACGTCGACTATACCGACATGAACGTGCTCGATATCTGTCAACTCAAGTAGGCCTGTCATGACCAATCCGTTCAGCCTTGAAGGCAAGGTCGCCCTCGTCACCGGCGGCAATGTGGGCATCGGTCAGGGGATCGCCCTGGCCCTGGCCGACGCCGGCGCCGACATCGCCTCGGTCGCCCGCCGCGCCTCGGACGACACCGTCGGCAAGGTGCTGGCCAAGGGACGCCGCGCGATCTCGATCCAGGCCGACCTGATGTCGATGGAGCCGATCGGCCGCATCATCGAGGAAGCCGAGAAGGGCCTGGGCCCTATCGACATCCTGATCAACAACGCCGGCATCATCCGCCGCAACGACGCCGTCGACTTCACCGAGCAGGACTGGGACGACGTGATGAACGTCAACCTGAAGACCGTCTTCTTCCTGTCTCAGGCCGTGGTGAAGACCATGATCGCGGGCAATCGCGGCGGGAAGATCGTCAACACCGCCTCCATGCTGTCCTATCAGGGCGGGATCCGGGTGCCGTCCTATACGGCGTCCAAGTCCGGCGTGGCGGGCCTGACCAAGCTGATGGCCAATGAGTGGGCCAAGCACGGCATCAACGCCAACGCGATCGCCCCCGGCTATTTCGCCACCGACAACACCCAGGCCCTGCAGGACGACCCGGTGCGCTCCAAAGAGATCCTGGGCCGCATCCCGGCCGGGCGCTGGGGCGATCCGTCGGACATCGGCGGCGCGGCGGTCTTCCTGTCGTCGAGCGCGTCGGACTATGTGCAGGGCATCACCCTGCCGGTCGACGGCGGCTGGCTGGCGCGCTGATACCGCGCTAGCGTCCTGACATGACCGCGAAAAAGATCCTCTGCTTCGGCGAAATGCTGCTGCGTCTGAACCCGCCCGAGGGCGAGCTCCTGATGCAGGGCAACACCCTGACGGTCCGCCCCGGCGGCGCCGAGGCCAATGTGGCCGTGTCCCTGGCCCGCTTCGGCGCGCCGGTGGCCGCCGCCACCGTCCTGCCGGACAATGCGCTGGGCTATGGCGTGCGCGACGAGCTGCGCAAGCACGGCGTCGACACCTCGGGCGTCGAGTTCCGGCCCGGCCGCATGGGCCTGTATTTCATGACGCCGGGGGCGGTGCGCCGTCCGGCCGACGTGCTCTACGACCGCGCCGGCTCGGCCTTCGTCCAGCATGTGGACACGGCCTTCGACTGGCCGGCGCTGCTGGACGGGGTGGAGTGGCTGCATGTCTCGGGCGTGACGCCTGCCGTGGGTCCCACCGGCACCCGCGCGGCCATTCAGGCCGTGGATGCGGCGAAGGCGGCGGGGGTGAAGGTCTCCTTCGACGGTAATTTCCGCGGCAAGCTGTGGGGCGAATGGGCGGGCGATCCGCCGAAGACGCTCGGGCACATGCTGTCGACCGCCTCGATCGCCTTCGCCGACGAACGCGACTTCGCCCTGGTGCTGGGCAAGACCTTCGTTTCCGACGATCCGCATGAGCGGCGCCGGATGGCGGCGCTGGCGGCCTTCGAGGCCTTCCCCAAGCTGGAGCGCATCTGCTGCACCCTGCGGATTCAGGAGAGCGTGGCGGATCAGGCCCTGTCGGCGGTGATGCTGACGCGGGATGGTGAGGTCCACGCCGATCCGATCCACCTGACCGGGGTCATCGACCGGGTCGGAGGCGGCGACGCCTTTGCCTCGGGCGTGCTGTTCGGCGTCTGGAGCGGCTGGTCGGACGAAGAGGCCCTGGCCTTCGGCCTGGCCGCCGCCGGGCTGAAGCATTCGGTGCACGGGGACTTCAACCTGTTCACCGCCGCCGAGGTCCGCGCCGCGATGGACGCCGACGGGTTCGACATCAAACGCTAATCCGGCTTCCGGGCCCACAGGTGATACATCCCGGCGAACAGGCCGGGATGTTCGGCCTCGACCGCATCCCAGAGGGTCAGGTCGAGGGCGTCGGCGTTCGCGCCGTGGCGGTCGCGGAAGCGGGCCATGGCCTCCTCCGGCGCATCGAAGCCGACGAGGGTCAGGCCGGCGTCGGCCAGCAGCGTCGCGAGGCCCGAAGGGTCATAGGCCCGTTCCTGCACATGGAAGACGAGGTCCCGGCAGCCGCTGAGGCTGTAGAAGTCGTCGCTGGTCCGTAAGGGGGCGAGCGGCGAGGCCGCGGGGGCGTCGAGTACGGTCTGGCGGAAGGCGCGGATGTCGTCGGGGGTCGCGGTCAGACCGCATGCACGGATTTCAGACTGGGCGGCGCGGACGGCGGCGCGGGCGCGCTCCGAATAGAGGCCGAGACGGAGGACGCCGCCGGGCCGCAGGGTCCGGACGACCGAGGCCAGCCCCGCCGCCGGATCGTCCATATGGTGCAGGACGCCGGTCGAGACGGCGACGTCGAAAGCGCCGTCCAGCGGCTGAAGGTTCAGGATGTCGCCCTGACGGAAGTCGATGCTGCGGACGCCCAGCTCGGTCGCCATCCGCGCGCCATAGGCGAGGCTGGGGCGGCTGAGGTCGAGCGCCGTGATCCGCAGGTTCGGATCGGTGCGGGCGAGGTCGATGGCCTCATAACCCGTGCCGCAGCCGGCGATCAGCAGGCGGCGGACCGGGCCGGGGTCGGTGACGCCGGGGAGCGCGGCGATAACCGCGGCCAGAGGTCGGTGCTCCGGCGTCGGCGGCTCGGACCAGCGGGGATAGGGGTTGAGTTCGTACTGATGACGCACGGCGAGGGAGACGGCGTCCTCCGCATGGTCGGGGACCGGCGCGGAGGTCAGGGCGGGCAGGCTCTTCGCGAGCCGTCGCTCGACCACGAGGTCGTCGAGGGTGCGCTTGAGGAGCAAACCGCCGAGCCCGCCCCGGACCGCCGAAAGCCGTTCCAGCAGGTCGGGCCCGGCGGCCAAGGCGGTGAGGGGCGCCGAGAGAGCCTGAAGCAGCGGATCACTGGCCTCCGAAGCCGGGGCCAGATATTCGCCGGCGAAGGCTTGCAGGGCGAGGGCGCAGGTCAGGGGCTCCAGCGGGGCCGGGACACTCTCCTCCCCCACTTGAGCGATCAGGGCGGTGCGGAGGGCGGCGATGTTCGCCTCCATGGCCGCCTCGACGTTCAGGCACAGGGACAGGAAGGCCAGCCAGAGCGGGTCGCGGGCGACGGCGTCGAGGTCGGCGGATGCGGCGCCGGCGGCCTCACGCGCCAGAAGCAACTCGGCGGTGACGCGGGCCAAGGCCTGATGCTCGACGGCGGGTTCGGCGAAACAGGCCAGCAGGTCCTGCTCCAGTTTCGGATGATACGTCCGGCCCGAGAAGGCGCCGAGCTGGGCGGCGAAGGCGGCGGCGAGGCGGCCCCGGTCGGCGTCTGCGACGGCGCGCAGGCCGGTGCTCAACACCTGTGTCGCCAGACCCCGGTCGCCCTGACGAATCAGGATGCGGGCGGCGCCGAGCCAGGCGGCGGCTGTCTTCGGATGCTGCTGGGCGCAGGATTTGAAAGTCTGGAAGGCCCCCGCGTCGTCGCCCGAGGCTTCGAGAGCCCTCGCCGTCTTCAGAAGGGCGTCAGAGTCGCTCAACGGGCCGGCCCGGTCAGGCGCGCCGCCATCTCGCGCACATCGGCGGGCCAGCCCTCGGTCGCGGCGTCGAAGCCGGGCCAGTCGTCGGCGAACAGGGCGCGGACGGCGGCCTCATAGGCGGGGCGGTCGCCGGCCATGGCGGTCATGAAGCGATAGGCGGCCTCCTTCGCCTTACGGGCACGGTCGGGCCCCTCGGCCTCGCGCAGCGCGCCTTCGACGAGTTTGCGCAACGCGACGGAGGCGCCGCCGGGCTGGGCCGCCAGCCAGTCCCAGTGGCGCGGCAGCAGGGTGACCTCGCGGGCGGTGACGCCGAGTTTGGGGCGGCCCGGACCGCGTTTCTCCTCAACCGGAACCGGCAGGCGGGCGAGGACGGCGTCGAGATCGCCGCGCAGGTCAAACTCGACGGGCTTGGCGTCGGCGTCGTCGAAGATCAGGACGCCCTCACCGGCCTCGGTCGCGGCTTTCACAGCCGGGACGACCTCGCGCGGCGCGCCCGAGGCGATACGACGGTCTCCGGCGAAGGCGGTGCAGTTGAGGGTCATCCAGAGGATTTACCCGGATATTACCAAAGGAGCAATCAGGCCCGAACCGCTCCGCGCCCGTCCGCGACCCCCAGAGCCACGAGGGCGGAGGCGGCGATCTGCTCGGCGTTGAGGCCGGCTGTGGCGTACATGGCGGCCGGGTTGTCCTGGTCCTGGAAGACGTCGGGCAGATGCAGGGTGCGGACCTTGAGGCCGCCGTCGAGGGCGCCCTTCTCGGCCAGGAGCTGGAGCACGAAGGCGCCGAAGCCGCCCATAGCGCCCTCCTCCACCGTGATCAGGCACTCATGCTCGCGCGCCAGACGCAGGATCAGGTCGGCGTCCAGCGGCTTGGCGAAACGGGCGTCGGCGACGGTGGCCGAGACGCCGCGCGCGGCCAGCAGGTCGGCGGCCTTGAGCGATTCCTGCAGGCGGGTGCCCAGCGACAGGATGGCGACGGCCGTGCCCTCGCGCACGATCCGGCCCTTACCGATCTCGAGCGGGGCGGCCAGTTCGGGGATTTCGACGCCGACGCCGTCACCGCGCGGATAGCGGAAGGCCGAGGGGCGGTCGTCAATCTCGCAGGCGGTGGCGATCATGGCGGCCAGATCGGCCTCGTCGGCGGCAGCCATCAGGACCATGCCCGGAAGCGCGCCCATGAAGCCGATGTCGAACGACCCGGCGTGGGTCGAGCCGTCGGCCCCGACCAGCCCGGCCCGGTCCATGGCGAACCGCACCGGCAGCTTCTGGATCGCCACGTCGTGGACGACCTGGTCATAGCCGCGCTGCAGGAAGGTCGAATAGATGGCGCAGAAGGGCTTCATCCCGTCGGCGGCCAGGCCGGCGGCGAAGGTCACCGCATGCTGCTCGGCGATGCCGACGTCATAGGTCCGCTTGGGGAAGACCTGTCCGAACAGGTCGAGGCCCGTGCCCGAGGGCATGGCGGCGGTGATGGCGACGATCGACGGATCGCGCTCGGCCCGCTTGATCAGCTCGGTTCCGAAGACCTTGGTGTAGCTGGGGGCGTTGGAGACGGACTTGGACTGCTTGCCCGAGACGACGTCGAACTTGACCACCGCATGCAGCTTGTCGGCGCTGGATTCGGCGGGGGCGTAACCCTTGCCCTTCTGGGTCACGACGTGGACCACCACCGGACGGTCGGTGATGGCGGCGGCGTTCTTCAGGATGGGGACCAGATTGTCCATGTCGTGCCCGTCCACCGGGCCGATGTAGTAGAAGCCGAGCTCCTCGAAGAAGGTGCCGCCGACGATCATGCCGCGGGCGTATTCCTCGGCCTTGCGCGCCGCCTCGCGGAACGGGCGAGGCATGTGCTGGACGACGTCGCGGCCGAATTTGCGGAAATTCTGGTAGGCGCCGCCCGAGACCTGTTTGGCCAGGTAGGCGCTCATGCCGCCGACCGGGGGGGCGATCGACATGTCGTTGTCGTTGAGGATGACCGTCAGCTGGCCGGTCGTCTCGGCGGCGTTGTTCATCGCCTCATAGGCCATGCCGGCCGACATCGAGCCGTCGCCGATGACCGCCACGACCTTGTTGGTCTCGCCCTTCTGGTCGCGGGCGGCGCAGAAGCCGAGGGCGGCGCTGATGGAGGTTGAGGCGTGGGCGGCGCCGAACGGGTCGTATTCGCTCTCGCTGCGCTTGGTGAAGCCGGACAGGCCACCCGGCTGGCGAAGGGTGCGGATGCGGTCGCGACGGCCGGTCAGGATCTTGTGCGGATAGCACTGATGGCCGACGTCCCAGATCAGGATGTCCTTCGGCGTATCGAAGACGGCGTGCAGCGCCGTGGTCAGCTCGACCACGCCCAGACCCGCGCCCAGATGGCCGCCGGTGACCGAGACAGCGTCGATCGTTTCGGCCCGAACCTCGTCCGCCAGCTGCTTGAGCTGGGCGATGTCGAACCCGCGAAAGTCGGCGGGGACGTTGACGGTGTCGAGCAGAGGGGTCTCAGGCATTTCAACTATGTAGTCCGAGATCGGAAAAGGCGCGAGTGTCCATGTCGTCGCCGGGGACTTTAGGCAAGCCTCAGGCGCACAAGATGTTCCCCCCGTGGACAATCGGTCCAGAAACGGTTCAGGAGCGCCGGTTCAGGACGTAGTCGACGCTGGCCTGAAGGTTCAGGGCGTCGTGGCCGAAGACGTCCAGATGGCTGCGGGCCTGATCGGCCAGATGGGCGACGCGGTGGCGGGCCTGTTCGACGCCCAGAAGGGTGACGAAATTGGTCTTGCCCATGGCCGCGTCCTTGCCGCCGGCGGCCTTGCCGAGGATGTCCTCGTCGCCGTCGACGTCGAGCAGGTCGTCGACGATCTGATAGGCCAGGCCGATGTCGTGGGCAAAATTGATCAGGGCCTGCTGATGGATTTCGCGGGCATCGGCGATGATCAGCGGGATCTCGAAGGCGTAGGTGAACAGGGCGCCGGTCTTGAGCCGCTGCATCCGGGCGACGCCGCCGAGGTCGTCGCGCACGCCCAGCAGATCGATCATCTGGCCGCCGGCCATGCCGCGGGCGCCGGAGGCATAGGACAGGCGCCGGGCCAGTTCGCAGCGGACATTGGCGTCCTCGTGCGTGTCCTCGTGCAGGATGATGTCGAAGGCGGCGGTCTGCAGCGCGTCGCCGGCGAGGATGGCGGTCGCCTCATCATAGGCGATGTGCAGGGTCGGACGGCCGCGACGCATGTCGTCATTGTCCATGGCCGGCAGGTCGTCATGGACCAGCGAATAGGCGTGGACGCATTCCAGGGCGCAGGCGGCGCGCAGCACCGGCCGCTCCTCGATGTCGAACAGCCGCGCCGCCTCCATGGCGAAATAGGGCCGCAGACGCTTGCCGGGGCCGAGCGCCGCATAGCGCATGGCCTCGGTCAGGCGGGATTCGGGGCCATCGGCGCGGGGCAGCAGCTGATCCAGGGCGACGGTGACGAGGTCGGCGACCTCGGCGACGCGGTCGATCACCGACTGTTCCGGGGAGTTGGCGGCGTGGGGCTTGGGCGATTTCAAAACAGCCGCCCCCCGATCACGGCGTCGCGGTCGACCCCGACGAGGACGACTTCGCCGTCGGCGTCCGGGAAGCCCAGGGTCAGGACCTCGGACATGAAGGGTCCGATCTGGCGCGGCGGGAAGTTGACGACGGCGGCGACCTTGCGGTCTTTCAGCTGGTCGATCGTGTAGAGTTTGGTGATCTGGGCCGAAGAGCGTTTGACGCCGATGTCCGGTCCGAAGTCGATGGTCAGTTTGAAGGCCGGCTTGCGGGCTTCCGGGAAGGCCTCGGCCTTGAGCACCCGGCCGATACGGATATCGACCTTCATGAAGTCGTCGAAGACGATGCGGTCCGCAACAGAGGCCGTCGCGACCCCGGCCATCAGTTGAACTCGGCGGGCTCGACGCCCTTCGCCTGGCCGTCGGCGCCGACGACGATCTTCTCGACGCGGAGCTGGGCGGCCTTGAGCCGGGCCTCGCAATGGGCCTTCAGACGCGCGCCCTCCTCATAGAGGGTGATCGATTCCTCCAGCGGCGCCTGACCCGACTCGAGGCGGGAGACGATGTTTTCCAGGCGCGCGAGGGCATCCTCGAAGGAGAGATCGGAAGTGGGGGAAGCGGCGTCGGTCATTACGGACCGTTATGGCGGGGCGCGGCGGCCTCGCCAAGCCTCAACGCCGCTCGTAGCGACGCTGTGACCAGTATTTGAAGCCCTGGTTGTGGACGAGGGCCCAGCCGCGCGCCTTCAGACAGGCGCCGACCATGTGGTTGAAATAGCCGTGAGCCAGGACCAGCACGTCCTCGCCGGTCCCGGCGCGCTCGATCAGCAGGGCGGCGACGCGGGCGGCGCGACTTTCCGCCTCAGCCCGGGTTTCCTGGCCCTCGTGATGATCAAAGGCGTGCCACCAGAAGCGGGCCACGGCGCCCCAGTATTTGGGCGGCAGCTTGAACCAGGCCGGGAAGTGCGGCGGCGGCAGGGGGGCCTCGATGAACAGGACGTCCGAGGTCACCTCACGTCCGGCCGAGATGGCGGCGGCGGTTTCCTGGGCGCGCTGACGGGTCGAGGCGAAGATCACCCCGGCGCCGGCGGCCGTAGCCAGCAGCTCGGGCGGCGGGGTCTGGCCGGGGCGCAGGCCGCCGACTTCATAGCGAGCCCACCAGTCGCGGTACTGATCCGAGGTCAGCATACATTTGCGCGACAGGGCCGGTTCGCCGTGCCGGGTCAGGACGATGGCGCCGGGTTTGGTCGCCGGAAGGCGCGCCTCACCAGCAGCAGGCAGGGATTCGGGGGTGTCGAGGGTACGGGCCGGGAGGGTCATGATGAAAGGATGCGAGCGGAATTACCCTGCGTTCTGCGTCCCTTAGTCCTCCCCCAGTGCCTGAACATGAGCCACCGCCGAACGGCCGAGCCCTTCTAGGTCGTAACCGCCCTCGAGCGAGGACACAACCTTGCCTCCGCATCGACGACGCGCGACCTCGACCACGGCGCGGGTCGCCCAGGCGAAATCCTCGGCCTCCAGCGACTGGTGGGCGAGCGGATCGCGGCGGTGGGCGTCGAAACCGGCGGAGATCAGGATCAGGTCGGGAGCAAAGGCGTCGAGCGCCGGCATCAGGGTCCCGGCGAAGGCCGCGCGCCAGTGCTCGCGGGCCGCATGGGGCGCGATGGGGGCGTTGACGATATTGCCGACCCCGGTCTCGGACGCGGCTCCGCTGCCCGGATAGAGGGGCGACTGATGGATGGAGGCCAGGAACAGGCTGTCGTCGTCCTCGAAGGCTGCCTGGGTGCCGTTGCCGTGGTGGACGTCGAAATCGACCACGGCGACGCGGGCCATGCCGATCGATTGAGCCACGCGAGCGGCGACGGCGACATTGGAGAACAGACAGAAGCCCATGGCCCTGTCCGGTTCGGCATGGTGGCCCGGCGGACGGACGGCGGCGAAGGCGCGTGTCAGCTCGCCGGCGGCGATGGCCCGCACCGCGTCGACCGGCGCGCCGGCGGCCAGACGGGCGGCGCGCAGACTGCCCGGGGCGAGGACGGTGTCGGCGTCGAGCTGGTTGAAGCCCGTCGCAGGCTCGGCGGCCAGCAGCCGGGCGACGTGGGCGGACGGGTGAACCCGCTCCAGATCGGAGACGGCAGCCTCGGTGGCTTCGCGTCTATCGCGGGCGAGACCCGCGTCCGACAGCGCGTCGAGCACGGCCGTCAGCCGCGCCGGCCGCTCGGGGTGACCCTCGCCGGCGTTGTGGGCGACCATGTGCGAATGGGTGAACAGGGGAACCATGCGATAAATACGTTAGGACCTCCGATCAGGATTGTCGCGGATGACGAGGGCCTTCGGGCGCGGTAATCCCCCGCCATGAACGACATCACGATCCGCCCTGCCCGCGCCGAAGACGCCGAAGCCCTGTCGGCGCTGGGCCGCCAGACCTTCGTGGCGACCTTCGTCGACGGCTTCGGCATCCCCTACCCGCCCGTCGATCTGGAGGACTATCTGGAATCGAGCTTCGGCGTGGCGGCGACCGCGAAGAAGCTGGCCGAGCCAAACGCCGCGTGGTGGGTAGCCGAGCGGGACGGCGAGCTGCTGGCCTTCGCCAACGCCGGGCCGAACGGCCTGCCCCACCCCGACGCGACGCCCGCCAATATGGAGCTGCGCCGCCTCTACGTCGGCACGGGGGCCCAGGGGCTGGGTCTGGGCACGACGCTGTTGAAGCTGTCACTGGCGTGGATGGAGGCCAATACCGACGGCCCGCTGTGGATCGGGGTCTGGAGCGGCAATGTGAAGGCCCAGAGGCTGTACGAGGCCTACGGCTTCGCCAAGGCCGGAGAATACCTCTATCCGGTCGGCGACTGGCGCGACCACGAGTTCATCTTGCGGCGAGACTGATCAGGGTTCAGTTTCGCCCGATGCTGCTGCCCTTCTTCACCGCCCTGCGCGAGGCCAAGGTTCCGGTCTCGACCAAGGAATGGCTCCACTTGATGGAGGCCATGGACAAGGACGTGGCGGGCGGCCGGGTCGAGGACTTCTACCACCTGTCACGGGCGGTTCTGGTCAAGGACGAGAAGCACTACGACCGCTTCGACCAGGTGTTCGGCAAGGTGTTCAAGGGCGTGGAGAGCGTCGGGATCGGCGACGACCTGACCACGGATATCCCCGAGGACTGGCTGAAGCTGCTGACAGACAAATACCTGACCGACGAGGAGAAGGCCGAGATCGAGGCGCTCGGCGGGTTCGACAAGCTGATGGAGACGCTGAAGCAGCGTCTGGAGGAGCAGAAGGAACGGCACGAGGGCGGGTCCAAATGGATCGGCACGGGCGGCACCAGCCCCTTCGGCCACGGCGGCTACAACCCCGAGGGCGTGCGCATCGGCGGGCCCGGCAAACAGGGTCGGGCGGTCAAGGTCTGGGAGAAGCGCGAGTACCGGAACCTGGACGACACGGTCGAGCTGGGCACGCGCAACATCAAGGTCGCCCTGCGCCGCCTGCGCCGGTTCGCGCGGCAGGGGGCGGCGGACGAGCTGGACATCGACGGCACCATCGACGGCACGGCGCGTCAGGGCTGGCTGGACATCCAGATGCGGCCCGAGCGGCGCAATACGATCAAGGTCCTGCTGTTCCTCGACATCGGCGGCTCGATGGACGGCCATATCAAGATGGTCGAGGAACTGTTCTCGGCCGCCAAGACCGAGTTCAAGAACCTGGAGTTCTTCTACTTCCACAACTGCCTCTACGAGGGGGTGTGGAAGGACAACCGCCGCCGCCATTCCGAGCAGACCCCGACCTGGGAGGTGCTCAACAAATATCCGGGCGACTGGCGGGCCATCTTCGTCGGCGACGCGACCATGAGCCCCTATGAGGTGACCATGCCCGGCGGCTCGGTCGAGCACTGGAACGAGGAGGCCGGCGCGGTCTGGCTGAAACGCGCCCGCCAACAGTGGGACAAGTCGGTCTGGCTGAACCCGGTCGCCGAGAAATACTGGGGCTACACCGCCTCGGTGAAGCTGATCGACGAGGTCATGGACCAGCGCATGTTCCCCCTGACGCTGGACGGGCTGGACCGGGCGATGCGGGCCCTGACCCGCTAAGCGGCGCGGTAGCTTTTCGCTTCTGGCGGGTGCAATCTGGGTCTGTCTTTCAGGAGTATCCGTGATGCTGACCGCCGTCGTCGCCGCCCTGATGCTGCAACAGGCCGCCGGGATGATCTCCTGGAACCCGCCGCCCGCCGCGGACGCCGAGATGCCGGCCGAGGCGCAGCCGCCCGCCGAAGCGCCGCCCGCCGTCCCGCCCGCCCCCGAGATTCCCGGCTGGGCGCTGGCGGACCCCTATGCCTGGGAGCGGTCGCAGTGCAGCCCGATGATCCGCAAGGAGGCGTCGATGGAGCTGTGTCAGGCCCGGGTGCGGACCCAGCTGGCCGCGGTGCTCGGGGACCGACTGCCGCCCGGTCTTCAGCCCAGCGGTGTCGAGGGGTGCCGTCAGGTCTCGAATGGCCAAGGCGGCTACGAGCTGACCTGCGCCCCGCCGCAGCGCGTGATGGCGTCCAGCGCGGGCGCCCCGGCCGCCGAGGTCTGCGAGGAGCGCCCCACCGCCACCGGGAGCGGCGGCGTCAATTTCGAACGTCGCTGCACGCCGGCGTCGGGTCCCGCACCCGCCCGCGACGGCCTGACCTTCAAGCTCGGCGGCGACTGAACGCAAAAACGCCGCCCGCGAACGGACGGCGTTTTCGATGAAATGGGCAGAGACTAGTTGCGGCGATCGGCGTCGCGGAGCGAGTCCTTCACGCCGCCGACGGCGTTCTGCACCTTGCCGGAAAGCTGGTCGGCCTTGCCTTCGGCTTTCAGTTTTTCGTCACCGGTGACGTTGCCGGCGGCTTCCTTGATCTTGCCGCCGATGTTCTTGGCGGCGCCGTCGATACGATCTTGATCGGGCATCGGAATCTCCGTTTGCACTGCGTCGCGAGGGAAGCGACGCTTCGGATAATCAACCCTTCGGACCGCCGGGAGTTCCCGCTACGGCCAAGGGTGTACGGTGCCGTACGCTCAAGTCCTGAGCCATTTCGCGACCGCCCAGGCATGGGCGTCGTGGCGCAGTTCGGCCAGGGCCGTGCGCGGGTGCAGCCAGACCAGTTCGTGGTCGGCCTCGACCTTGACCGCCGGGTTCAGGGCGATCATCTCGGCGATCCACAGGCCGCCGATATTGTTCATTGGCCGCGTGTCGGACTTGCGGAAATACTGGCCGGCCTCGGCGATCCGCTCGACCGGGCGCACGGTCATGCCGGTCTCCTCGAGGAATTCGCGGATCAGCGCCTCCTCCTCGGTCTCACCGGCCTCCACCGCCCCGCCGGGCAGGTCGTAGTAGGACCGGGCGCGCTCGACGCGGACGCAGGCCAGCTTCTGGTCGTGGAACACCAGGCCGAAGGCCGTAGGCCGTTCGGGATAGTCAACGCCCGGATCACGACGACCGAACTGGAGCGCGACCGCCATGGTCAGAGGTCGAAGGCCAGACGGGCGCGGACGCCCTTGTGACCGTGGTCGAACTCGATCGCCGACCGCAGGCCCGAGGCCATGGCGGAGATGATCTTGCCGCCCAGACCCGTGCCCTTGGGCGCGCCGTCGCCCATGCCGGGGCCGTCGTCCTCGACGGTCAGCAAAGCGCGGCCCTCGGCGTCGGGCTTGAGGATGACGCGGATCTCGCCCCCCTGCCCCGGCGCATAGGCGTATTTGACGGCATTGGTGACCAGTTCGGTGACCACCACGCCCAGCGACACCGCCTGATCGGTCGAGACCCGCATGGGGGTGGCTTCGAGGATCAGGGTCGGAGAGCCTTCGTCGGGGCCCAGCGACTTGCCCAGCTCGTCGATCAGACCGGCCAGATACTCATCCATGGCCACCGAGGACATGTCGCCCGAGGTATAGAGGCGGCGGTGCACGTGGGCCACGGCCTCGATCCGCGCCTGGGCCTCGCGCAGGGCTGCACGGGCGCCGTCATCGGCCAGATGGCGCAACTGCAGCGACATGAAGGTCGAGACCAGTTGCAGGGAGTTGCCGACCCGGTGATTGACCTCGCGCAGCATGGCCTCGGCGCGGTCGCGGGCCAGACGGACCTGCTCGACGGCCTCCTCGTTCTCGCGCTGCAGGCGGCGGCGCAGCAGGGCGTCTTCCAGCGCCGAGCGCAACAGGGAGGTGAAGTCCTCCGACACGTCCTTGATCACATAGTCGGCGGCGCCCGCGCGCAGGGCGGCGACGGCGATGCGGCCCTCCTGCGCGCCCGTCACATAGACGACCGGCGGGGGGGCGGGCATGGCCATGATGTCGGGCAGGACGTCCAGGCCTTCGCGGCCCGGCATGTAGTGATCCAGGGCGCAGACATCGAAAGTCGCTGCGGCCAGAGCCTCCAGCCCAGCATCACCGTCGCCGGCGCAGGTCACCTCATAGCCGTGCCGGCCCAGTTCCTTCTGGACCAGCCGGGCCAGACCGGCGTCATCATCGATGTAGAGGAGCCGGATCGCCGGCCTGGAATCGGTCATTCGATCTCGGGCGCCTGCATCACGGACAGGAACAGGCCGAGCTGGCGGATGGCGCCCGCGAAGCTTTCATAGTCGACGGGCTTGGTGATGTAGACGTTGCAGCCCAGGTCATAGCAGCGCTGGATCTCGGTCTTGTCGTCGGTGGTGGTCAGGACGACGACGGGCGCGCGGCGCAGGCGCTCGTCCTTCTTGACCTCGGCCAGAATGTCCGTGCCCTGCATATCCGGCAGGTTGAGATCCAGCAGGATCAGCATCGGGCCGTTGGAGCGGATTTCGTCAGAGAACAGATAGTCCAGCGCCGGCTGGCCGGAATCGAAATGCACGATCTCGTTGGAGATGTTGGCCCGGCGGATGTTCTTCTCGATCAGCTTGGCGTGGCCATGATCGTCTTCGACCATGACGATCTTTACAGGGGTGCTCACAGTGCGTCTCCAGCCTCGTCGAGGATCAGGCGTTTGGGGAATTTCAGGCGGAATGTCGAGCCCTCGCCGAGGACGGACTCAAGCGTGATCTCGCCACCCAGTCGGCGAACACTGTTGCGCACGAAGGCGAGGCCCAGCCCCTCCCCTTGCGTGTCCTGACGACCGGCGCGGCGGAACAGCTCGAAAACCCGTTCGTGGTCTCGCGGAGCGATGCCGCGGCCGTTGTCGGCAACGGAATATTCGACCCAGCCTCCGGGGACGTCGCGTCCCGAGACGACGATGTGGCCGGGCCGATCCGCGCTGAGATATTTGACGGCGTTGTCGATCAGATTGCCGAACACCTGTTCGATCGACAGCCGGTCGTTCTCGAACGCGGGCAGGGTTTCGACGACGATCTCGGCCCCCTTCTCCTCGGTCTGGTGACGCATGCTGTCGGCGATGCGGCCGACCATGGCGGTCATGTCCAGGCTCTCGGGGACCAGGTTGCGGCGGCCCTCGCGTGACAGCTTGAGGATGGCGTTGATCAGCCGGTCCATCTTCTCGGTGGAGGCGCGGATGAAGTTGATGGCCTCGGGCATGTCTTCGCGCACGGCCGTGACGACCTCGGGATCGACCTCGCGTTCGGCCTCGGCCTTGATGATGGCGCGGTCGATCGTCTTCCCCGCCTGCTCCAGCTCGGAGGTGTAGCCCATGACGTTGACCAGGGGCGAGCGCAGGTCGTGGCTGACGATATAGGCGAAACGCTGGACTTCCTCGTTGGCGCGGACCAGCGCGCCGGTGCGGGCCTTGATCGTCTCTTCCAGACCGGCGTTGACGCGGTCCAGCTCGGACCGGGCGGCGTTGATCTCGGCCAGATAGCGCCGGACCAGCATCAGGATGATCACCGCGAGGACGAGGATCAGCAGGCCGGCGATGGCGTTGATCGTCACGGTCAGGAAGGCTCCGCGCTCGGACCGGGCGCGGCGATCCTCCAGCGTCTGGCCGATGTGGGCGTCCAGCCGGGTCATCTCGGCATTAAGCTGTTCGGTCAGGGCCTGCCCCTGCCCCGTCCGCACCCGGCTGACCGCCTGGCCGATGCGCCCCTGACGCGCGAGGTCCAGGGTGCCGGACATCTCGATATATTTGTCGCGGCTGATCCGGGTCAGGGCCTCGGCCGAAGCCAGGGAGACCTCGTCGCCGGCGGCGCGCGTCTCGAAGTCGGCGAAGATGGCCGCGAGCGCTCCCTTGTTCTTCTCGAAAGTGACGAGGAAGCCGGGCTGTCCGGTCAGGAGGAAGCCCCGCTGGGCGGTCTCCGCCCCCTGGATGTTCAGGACGATGCTGCGGGCGACGCGGCGCGACTGCCAGGTCTGGTCGACCTGGGCGTTGAAGGCGGCCGTGCTGCTGATCATGATGAAGGTCGAGACATTGACCAGCAGCAGCAGAACCAGGGCCGCGGTCAGCAGAAGCACGACGGAACGGGCGAGAGACGAGGTTCGCAGGAACTCACGCCACTTCGAGAAACGCCCCACTGAGGGGAAGCGGCTGGCGGTATCCACTGACATGAGACAAGCTTTAGCCGGGGTTTGGCCACTGTCCAGCGCCGTCACGCAACCGGAGGGGTCGCGAGATGGTTGTCAGAACGGCCGAGCTGTTGGGGAGCGCCGTCGATATGGTTTCGTGGTGGTGGGTAGTTCCGGCCCTGGTGGCCTTTGTGAGCGCCCTGTTCGTGTTGAACGGGCTGGTTTCGCTGTTCCGGGGCCGACCGTTCAGCGGCATCCTGAAGATGGTCGGCGGTGGTGCGGTTCTCTGGGCCGCGCTGGCCCTGACCCTGCTGGCGCTGAACGTCCAGACCTATGCCCGGCTGACCTATGAGCGGCCGGTGGCGACCATCCAGCTCAGGAAGTTGGCGCCCCAGTATTTCGAGGTCACCGTCATCCAGCCGCCGGTTTCGAAGGACGAGCCGGAACGGGTCGCGGTCTATCCCGTCAATGGCGACGATTGGCGCATCGAGGCCCAGGTGCTGAAGTGGAAGCCATGGGCCAATGTCCTGGGGCTGGATACCCAGTACCGGCTGGACCGGCTGTCTGGCCGCTATGAGAATATCGAGCAGGAGCGCACCGGCGCCCGAAGCGTCCACGCCCTGTCGGGCGGCGACGAGCGGGTGAAGGTTCTGGGTACGACCGTGCCGTGGAAGATCAGCGCCTGGGACGCCGCGCGCCGCTATCGCCGCTATGTCGATGCGGTCGACACCCTGTACGGCGGCGCGGCCTATATGCCGATGGCCGACGGGGCCCGCTATGAGGTCTGGATCACCCAGTCCGGCCTGATCGCCCGCCCCGTCAATGACGCGGCCCGCAACGCCTCGGCGGGCGGGTGGACCAGCGTGAACTGAGGACCGCCGCCCGCTAGACCTGACCGATGGTCTTCAGGCGGGCCTTGGGATGGACCTCGTTCTGGCTCATCACCACGGTCTGGCCGCGGAAGCGTTCGATGATGGAGCGGACGTAGGGGCGGATCTGCGGACCGGTCAGCAGGACCGCGGTCTCGCCCGCCATGGCGGCGCGCTCGAACACGTCGCGGACATTGCGGATGAAGTCCTGCAGGCGCGACGGGGCCATGGCCAGCTGCTTGTCCTCGCCCGTTCCGACCAGGGCTTCGGCGAAGGCGGCTTCCCATTCCGGTGACAGGGTCACGATCGGCAAGGCGCCGTCGTCGCCCTTGTGCTGCCAGCACAGCTGACGCGCCAGACGGCTGCGAACGTGCTCGACCAGGGTCGTGACCGACGAGGAATGCGGCGCGGCTTCGGCCAGACCTTCCAGGATGGCGCCCAGGTCGCGGATCGAGACCTTTTCCTTGAGCAGGGCCTGAAGGACCCGCTGAAGCGTGGTGACGGTGACGACCGAGGGCACCAGTTCGTCGACCAGCTTCTTCTCCTCCTCGCCGAGCTCCTTCATGAGCTTCTGGACCTCTGCATAGGACAGCAGGTCGGCCATGTTCTCCTTGAGGATCTCGGTCAGGTGGGTGGTCAGCACCGTCGAGGGATCGACGATGGTGTAGCCCCGGAAGGTGGCTTCCTCGCGCAGGCTTTCATCGATCCAGGTGGCGGGCAGGCCGAAGGCGGGCTCCTTGGTGTGCTCGCCGGGCAGTTCGACCTGACGGCCCGTCGGGTCCATGGCCATCAGGGAGCCCAGACGGACCTCGCCGGCGCCGGCCTCCATCTCCTTGATGCGGATGGCGTAGCCCTGGGTCGGCAGGCGCATGTTGTCGAGGATGCGGACCGAGGGAATGACGAAGCCGTATTCCTGGGCCAGGGCGCGGCGCAGGGCGCGGATCTGGTCGGTCAGGCGGCGGCCTTCGAGGTCGTTGATCAGCGACAGCAGCGAATAGCCCAGCTCGATCTTGACCTCGTCGATGGTCAGGGCGGTGCCGATGGGCTCCTCGGCGTCTTCCTTGGGCTTGCCGCCGGCGACAGCGGCGGCGGCGGCCTTCTCGGCTTCGGTCGGCTCGGGCTTGAGCCGGGCCCGGCCCAGACGCCAGGCCATGAAGCCGGTGCCCAGAGCCAGGGCGGCGAAGGGGATGATCGGCATCCCCGGGATCAGGCCGATCAGGCCGGCGGCGCCCGAGACCATGCCCAGGCTGACCGGGTTGGTGGCCAGTTGCTGGACCAGGGCCTTGTCGGCCGTGCCCTCGACGCCCGCCTTGGACACCAGGAAGCCGGCGGCGATCGAGATGATGATGGCCGGGACCTGGGTGACCAGACCGTCGCCGATGGTCAGCTGGACATAGGTGGAGGCCGCTTCCTGGAAAGGCAGCTGGTGCTGGATGACGCCGATCAGCATGCCGCCGATGGCGTTGATGAAGGTAATGATCAGGCCGGCGACGGCGTCACCGCGAACAAATTTCGACGCACCGTCCATGGCCCCGAAGAAGGTCGATTCCTGCTCCAGCTCCTTGCGGCGCAGCTTGGCCTGGTCCTCGTTGATCAGGCCCGACGACAGGTCGGCGTCGATGGCCATCTGCTTGCCCGGCATGGAGTCCAGGGTGAAGCGGGCCGAGACCTCGGCGATCCGGGTCGAGCCCTTGGTGATGACCACGAAGTTCACCACCAGGATGATGGCGAAGATGATGATCCCGATGATGAAGCTGCCGCCCATCATCAAGGCGCCGAACGCCTGGATCACCTGACCGCCGGCGTCGTGACCTTCGTGCCCGTGGGTCAGGATCAGACGGGTCGAGGCCAGGTTCAGACCCAGGCGGAACAGGGTCGAGACCAGCAGCACCGTCGGGAAGATGGCGAAGTCGAGCGGGCGCTTCATCATCAGCGCCGTCATCAGGATCAGCACTGACGAGGTCAGCGACAGGGCCAGCAGCACATCCAGAAGAAACTTCGGGACGGGCAGGATCAGCAGCATGATCACGCCGATGACGCCGACCGCCATGGCGACCTCGCCACGCATCAGCCAGCCGCGGACGTCATTGCCAGTCGGACGGGCGTAGCCGTCCTTCATCAGGGTCGCATCGGTCATGCGGCGGCCCCTTCAGCGGGGGTTCCGTGGCCGAGGGCGGCCAGACCGCGGCGCGTGGCCTCGGCGATGACGGCGTCGCGCTTTTCAGGCGCCAGGCTCTCGGGCGCCTCATAGAAGACGGCGACCGGGATCGGGTCGCCCATGGCCGGATAGACCACGCCGATGTCGTTGGTCTGGCCCATGCCGCCGGTGCCGGTCTTGTGGGCCACGGTCCAGCCGGCGGGCACTCCGGCCTTGATGCGCTTCTCGCCGGTCGGGCTGTCGATCAGCCAGTCCCACAGCGGGCGATAGCGCGACTGGAAGACCAGGGGCTGATAGGCCTCAAGGATCCAGTTCAGATTGGTCGCGGCCTGGAACGGCAGGGTGGTGTCCTTGTCGCCGTCCTTGACGTTGAGCTGCGGCTCCAGACGGTCGACGCGGGTCACGTCGTCGCCGGCGCGGCGATACCAAGCGCGCAGTTCGTCCAGACCGCCCAGTTCGCGGATCAGGATGTTGGCGGCGGGATTGTCGCTGACCTCGACCGTCGCCTTCATCAGGTCGATCAGGGTCATGGTCTGGCCGACGGCGGTTTCGGTGACCGGGGCGTGGTCCAGCATGTCGGCGGCGGTCACGGGGACGGCGCGATCGGCCTTCTCCTTACCCTGCTGGATACGCTCCAGCATGGCGGCGGCGAGGAACAGCTTGAAGGTCGAGCAGTAGTTGAACCGCTCATTGGCCCGCCAGGAGGCGCGATGGCCGTCGAGGACGCTGAGACCGATGCGGCCGCCGTTTTCGCGTTCCAGATCGGACAGGTCGAAGGCGACGTCGCGCGGCGGCAGCGGGACCTGGGTCCCCGGCTCGTCGCGCGTGCGCTCGCACCCGCCCAGACCGATGAGGGTCAGGCCCGCGAGGACGCTTCGACGATCCGTGACCAAAGCCATGAAATCAGGCCGCGCTTGCGCCGTAGTTGGCCGCGACGCCGTTCTGGGGCGCCATGATGGCAGTGCCTTCGTCGGCGTATTCGTTCAGCTTGTTGCGCAGGGTCCGGATCGAGATGCCCAGGATGTTGGCCGCGTGGGTGCGATTGCCCAGGCAGTGGGTCAGGGTGTCCAGGATCAGGGTCTTTTCCATCTGCGCCACGGTCTGGCCGACATAGGCGCGCGACACGGCGTCGGCGGTCTGGGCGGCGCGCGCAGCAGGGCCCGAGTCGGCCTGCGCCACAACGCCCGACAGTGGCTGACCGTCAGGAAGACGGATGGCTTCGGCGTCGATCTCCGGGCCGACGGCCAGCAGAACCGCGCGGTGCATGGCGTTTTCCAGCTCGCGGACGTTGCCGGGCCAGCGGTGAGCGGCCAGCGCGCGGCGTGCGTCGGCCGACAGCGGACGGGTCGGCACGCCGTTGGCGGCGGCGTATTTCTTGACGAAGTGGTCAGCCAGGACGGCGACGTCGCCCGGACGTTCGCGCAGGGACGGCAGGCGCAGGTTGACCACGTTCAGGCGGTACAGAAGGTCTTCGCGGAACACGCCTTCCGCCACAGCCTTGGCCAGATCGCGGTTGGAGGTGGCGATGATGCGGATGTTGACCGGCACGGGCCTGGTGCCCCCGACGCGGTCGATGACCCGCTCCTGGATGGCGCGCAGCAGCTTGGCCTGCAGGCGAGCATCCATTTCGCTGATTTCGTCCAGCAGCAGGGTGCCGCCGTCGGCCTCCTCGAACTTGCCGATGCGGCGGGCCACGGCGCCGGTGAAGGCCCCCTTCTCGTGGCCGAACAGCTCGCTCTCCAGCAGATTGTCCGGGATGGCGGCGCAGTTGACGCTGATGAAGGGACGGTCCGAGCGCTTGGAGTTGACGTGCAGATAGCGCGCCATGACTTCCTTACCGACGCCGCTTTCCCCGGTGATCAGGATCGAGGCTTCCGAGCGGGCGACCTGGTCGGCCAGTTTGACCACCGCCTGCATCGACGGATCGGCCGAGATCATCGGGCGCTCGTCGTCGGCGACAGCCGACAGGACCGCGGCGATCAGATCGGCCTCGGGCGGAAGCGGAATGAACTCCTTGGCCCCGGCGCGGATGGCGGCGGCGGCCTTGTCCGCGTCGTTGTCGACGCCGCAGGCCACGACCGGGACGAAGATCCGCTCGGCGTCATTGGCGGCGATCAGACCCGAGATGTCGAGGTTGTAGTCGACCATCAGCAGGTCGGCCCCCTGCCCGCGCCGGAGCTGTTCCGTCGCCTGATCGGTGCGCTCGACGTGCTGGACCTTGGCGCCGTGCGCCATGGCCATCTTCACCGCCGCCGCGAGCTGTCCGCTCAGCCTGCCAACCACCAGAAGCCGCATCGGTCTTCTCCTCTAAACTCTTACGCAGAACCGACGGCCTAGGCCGCCGAGTCCTCGGTCTTGATGATTTCCGTCATGGTCACGCCCAGGCGATCCTCGACGACGACGACCTCCCCGCGGGCGACCAGACGGTTGTTCACGAAAATATCGATGGCCTCGCCGACCTTGCGGTCCAGCTCAAGCACGCTGCCGCGATTCAGCTTGAGCAACTGGGCCACGGTCATATGGGCCTTGCCGAGCACGGCCGAGATGTTGACCGGCACGTCGAAGACGGGGGCCAGATCGACGGCGCTCTTGTCGCCGGCCTCTTCCGTCGTCGCCAGTGCAGTGGAGGTCCCGAACTCCTCCAGGGCGAAATCCTCGGCCATCAGAAGTTGCTCCCGTTAAGTGATTCAGCGTGCCCGGCCTCGGCGGCCAGGGCGGCGGTCAGGGCCTCGCTCATGCGAGCGGCGGCCTCGGCCGGATTGAAGTCGGCGCGGCCGTCGGCCCATTCCAGCTGGAAGGCGGCGGCCGCCATGCCGGGCTCGTCGCGGAACGACACCAGACCCGAGAAGCCGGCGTCGACGCAGATGGCCTGAAGCTTCGCCTGCACGCTTTCGTCCAGGCCCCGCGCGCGGATGACCAGACGCGGGGTGGCGTCGATCTCGGCGCCCAGGGCCTCGAGCGCGGCCTGGATCGGACCCTCAGGGAAGCGTTCCAGGGCGCCGGCGGCCAGAACGCGGGCAGCAGCCAGGGCCAGTTCGGCCGATTGTTCGCGGTGGGCCTGGGCCACAGCGCCCAGCGAGGGGGCGGCGGCGGCGACGGCCTGCCCCAGGGTGACCAGGGCCATGGCGTGCAGGCTCTCGACCTCGGCCAGGGCGGTCTCGCGGCCTTCCAGCCGGGCCTGGGCGACCAGGGCCTCGACCTCGGCCGGCAGATAGGCGCGCTTGGTCGGCGTGAAGGCCTGACCGGGGGTCACGCCTCCGGCGTCGTCGAACTCGGTGTCGAAGCTGAAGGGGCGGGTGTTGGCGGCGGACGTGATCATGTCAGTAAATCAACTCGTCGTCGGCGCCGCCGGCCCCGGCCAGCATGATCTCGCCCTTGGCGGCCAGATCCTTGGCGGCCTGGACCATGGCCATCTGGGCGCTGTCGACGTCCTTCAGACGGACCGGACCCATGGATTCCATGTCCTCGCGCATGATCTTGGACGCGCGTTCGGACATGTTGGTGAAGAACATCTCGCGCAGGCCTTCGGAGGCGCCCTTGAGCGCCAGGCCCAGCTGGTCCTTCTCGACGGCGCGCAGCAGGGTCTGGACGCCGCCCGGGTCGAGCTTGTTCAGGTCCTCGAAGACGAACATCAGGGCGCGGATGCGCTCGGCCGACTCGCGGTTGCGCTCTTCCAGGGCGCCGATGAAGCGGGCCTCGGTCTGACGGTCGAACGAGTTGAAGATGTCGGCCATCATCTCGTGGCTGTCGCGCTTGGAGGTGCGGGCCAGGTTGGACATGAACTCGACGCGCAGGGTCTGTTCGATCTTGTCCAGGATCTCGCGCTGCACCGGCTCCATGCGCAGCATCCGCTGCACACACTCGAGGGCGAAGTCCTCGGGCAGGGAGGTCAGGACGCGGGCGGCGTGGTCGGGCTTCACCTTGGACAGGACCACGGCGACGGTCTGGGGGTATTCGTTCTTCAGATAGTTGGCGAGGACGGCCTCGTTCACATTACCCAGCTTGTCCCACATGGTCCGGCCGGCCGGACCGCGGATTTCCTCCATCAGGCCGTCGACGCGGTCGGCGGGCATGAAGGCGGCCAGCAGGCGCTGGGTCTGTTCGAACGAGCCCATGACCGCGCCCGAACCGGTCATGCCGGACACGAACTCCAGCAGCAGCTCCTCGACCACCGTCGCGCTGACGGTGCCGAGGCCGGCCATGGCCTGGGAAATCTCCTTGATCTCCTCGTCGTCGAGGTTCTTCCAGAGCTGGGTGTGCTCCTCGCCGAGCGACAGCAGGATGACGGCCGCCTTTTCGGGGCCGGTGAGCTTTTTGGCGTCGTCGACGGAAGGCTTCTTCGTGGTGGCCATGCGCGGAGCCATCAGGTGTCGTGCAGCCAGCCGCGCAGGATCGCGGTCGACTCATCCGGATGGTTCTCGACGAACTCGGCGACCTTCTTGACCGAGGAGGCCTTCACCTGACCCTCGATGCGGGCGATGTCGAGCCGCTGGTCCATGTCGGACTGCGGCGCGACCAGTTGCGGCACGCCGTCGACCATCACGGTCTGCAGCTGGGTCACGCCGGGCCCGCCCGCGGCGGCGCCGGCCAGGGCCGGGACGCCGGTGGTGTTGGCGGTCTTGAGCAGCGGACGCAGCACGAAGAAGATCAGCAGCAGGCCGGTCACCAGCAGGACCAGCAGCTCGACGCCGCGCATGATGTCGTTCTTGTCGAAGTCCAGAAGGGCCGAACCGGTCTCGGTGCCGCCGGCGGCCGAGGTGTCATGGCTGAACTTGGCGTTCTCGACCTTCACCTGGTCGCCGCGCTGCTGGTCGTAGCCGATGGCGGCCTTCACCAGGGCGTCGATCTTGGCGATGTCCTCGGCCGAGCGCGGGGCGTAGGTCGGCTCGCCCTTGCCGTCCTTGGCCGGGGTCCAGACGCCGTCGATGGCGACCGCGACGGCCAGCTTCTGGACCTGACCGGCCTCCTTGATGGTGGTCGTGGTGGTGTTGGAGATCTCGTAGTTGGTGGTCTCGGTATTGGCCTTGTCGCTCGAACCCGCCGGGGTCGTGGTCGGGGCCGCGCCGCCGGGGATGTTGTTGGTCGCCGTCGTACCGCCCGAGGGGTCGCCGGTGGTGTCGGTTTTTTCCGAACCGTTGGTCGAGGTCGAGCGGACGACCTGGCCGTCGGGATCGAATTTCTGCTCCTGGGTGGTCGAACGGCTGTGGTCGATGTCGGCGGTGACCTGAACCTTGGCGGCGCCGGGGCCGACGACGCCCTCGACAATGTCGAGGATGCGAGCCTGGAGCTGGGCCTCGGTGGCGTTCTTGGAGTCCTGGGCCGAGGCGGCGGAGAAGCCTTCCTCGCCCGAGCCGGCCGCCAGCGTCCGGTTGGCGGTGTCGGTGACGGTGACCTTCTCGGGCTTCAGGCCCGGCACGGCGGAGGCGACCACATTGCGGATCGCCTGGATCTGGTCGCCGGTCAGGGCGCGGCCACCAACCCCGACCACGACCGCGGCGGTGGGATCGCCGGTGGCGGAGGCGAACATCTCGCGACGCGGCAGGGCGATCAGCACCTTGGCCGAGGAAATGCCCCGGTAGGACAGGATGGTGCGGCCCAGCTCGCCTTCCAGGGCGCGCTTTTCATTGAGGTTCTGCTGGAACTCGGTCTGGCCGAGCACCGACTGGTTGTCGAAGATTTCGTAGCCGACCGAGCCCGTGGTCACGAGCCCCTTGGACGCCACCATCATCCGGGCGGTGCCGACGTCGTCGCGGTTGACCATGATGGTCGAGCCGTCGCCCTGGGTCTTGTACTTGATGCCGGCCTGTTCCAGCGAGGCGGTGATGTCGCCCGCCTCTTTCAGGTCGAGGTTGGAATAGAGCAGCGCGTCCGGCGCCTGCCCCATGCGCAGCATGACGGCGACAAGCACGGCCGCGACGCCGGCGGCGACGCCCAACACTGCAGCCAGTCGGCCGACACCAAATCTCTGCAACGCCGCCGTGAAGCCGCCCACGCGTTCCCGCCTACTGAAAATCGGCGGGAAGCCCAACCACGCCCGCTAGGCAGAAACTGCCGCCTGCGTGGTAAACGGCGCGTTAAGAGAGGTTACCTTCCTTTGGTTAGTGGCCCTTTTTCAGCTCCGGAAGCACCGGCGGCACACCCGACGGCAGGGGCGCGGAGGCGTCGCGGATATAGGCCTCGACGTCGCGATAGACACGCTCGGCGCCGAGGTTGCGGTTCAGCAGGTGCCAGCCGTCGTCATAGAAGGCGGTGCGCAGATTGGGCGGCGTTCCGGCGATCTCCAGCGCCCGGCGCATGGGTCCCTGCTCCACCACCTGGTCATGGGCGCCATACATCAGGATCACCGGCGCCTTGATCAGGCCGATCCGGTTCGACGCGCTCTCCATCAGATCGACCAGGCCCGAGATGGCGTCGAAGCGGGTCGACAGGAGGCTGTCGGGATCGCGACCGTTGCGGATCAGCTCCAGCACATTGTCCGAGGCCAGGATGTGGCGGGCGATGAAGTCCGGCGGCTCGACCGACAGGTCGCCGACGACCCGCGAGGTGATCCACAGGCTGGTGCGGTTGAGGATGTTCTGGCTGGACCAGCCCCAGACGCCGGGGGACAGCAGCACGACACGGTCGGCATCCGGCGGACGGTCCGAGCCGAAGGCGGCGGCGGTCACCGACCCGCCCATGCTCTCGCCCACCACCGCGAGCGTCGCCTCGGGACGCCGGGCGCGGACGAGCGCCGTAATGGTGCGCAGGTCCTCGGTCATCAGGGCCTCGCCGCCCCAGACGCCCTTCTGCGGCGCCTGGCCGAAGCCGCGCTGGTCAAAGCTCCAGACCTCGATCCCGTGCGTCGCCCACCAGGGGCCGGCGAGGCGGAAGGAAGCGTCGTGGTCGTTCATCCCGTGCAGGGCCACGATGGTCGCCCAGGGTTTGCCGTCGGCGGGCGCCCAGTGCAGGAAAGGCAGCCGCGCCCCGTCCTGAACGATGAAGGCGCCGGTCATGCCGGGGGCCGGGGCGTCCTCAATGCGCGGACCGGTGAAGCCCGGCGGCGGCGTCAGCGGCGACTGGACCAGAGGCGTGGCGCAGGAGGCCAGGGCGAACGCAGCGAAGGCGGCCGCGATCAGGCCGGGAATGCGAAAGGTCATGAGTTCAGGATGTCCGCCACGCGTCGGCGCAAATAAGGCACGATCTCATCCTCGAACCACGGATTTTTTCTGAGCCATGCTGTGTTTCGCCACGAGGGGTGCGGCAGGGGCAGGATGTCGGGCGCGAAGCTCCGCCAGTTGCGCACGGTTTCGGTCATGTCGCGGCTGAAGCGATCGCCCAAGGCCCATTTTTGCGCATAGCCCCCAACCAGCAAGGTCAGCTCCATTTGCGGCAGGGCGTCGAGCAACCGGGGCCGCCACAGCTCGGCGCAGCGGCGTGGGGGCGGATAGTCGCCGCCCTTGGGCGCGGTGCCCGGATAGCAGAAGGCCTGGGCCGCGACCCCGATGCGGTGATCGGCGTAGAAGGTCTCATAGTCGACGCCCAGCCACTGGCGCAGGCGATCGCCGGACGGATCGGTAAACGGCAGACCGCTCTCATGCACCCGCCGGCCCGGCGCCTGGCCGCAGATCAGCAACCGGGTCTCGGGAAAGACCCGCACGACGGGGCGCGGCGTATGCGGCAGTTCGCCCAGACAGGCGCGGCAGGCGCGGATGTCGGAGAGGACGTCGTCCAGATCAGACGTCGGATCGCGATCAGGCGAAGTCGTCATCGTCCTCGTTGACGACGGGCGGCAGGGCGGCGACCGCAGCGGCGGTTTCGTCCGCGGTCGGCAGGCGGAGGCGGACGACACCCTTCATGGCGTTCGGATCGATCGCCTTGCCCTTCTTGGTGATGGTCAGCTTGCCCTGGCGCATCAGGCCCAAAGCCACGGCGCGCACCTTGGGCAGCATCCGCTGCCACTGTTCGGGCTGCAGATCCTTGGCCACGTCGGAGGGTTCGATGCTCTTGCTGTTGTCGCCCTTGGGGTCGATGCGGGAAAGTTTTTCGAAGATTGCGGTTTCGATGGGGTCGCTCATCGCGCTTCTATGATGCATTGCGGGACCAGAAAGAAGGCGGAGTTCAAAATGGTCGCGAAAATTACCGTAGAGGAAGGCGAGTTCGCCGGCTGGCAGACCTACGACCTGCACGGGACCTTCGACCAGACCGTGGGCCCCTTCTACTTCAAGCCCGACCCCGACGGCCGGATGCGCTGCGCCTTCCGGGCCGAGCAGAAGCACATGAACTCCGGCCACCGGATGCACGGCGGCTGCCTGATGACCTTCGCCGACATCGCCCTGTTCCAGACCGCCTATCAGGAGATGGAGGGTAAGAACGGCGTGACTGTGCAGCTGGACTCGACCTTCGTCGACGGCGCCCGGGTCGGCGAACTGATCGAGGCGACCGGCGAGGTGGTCCGCGCCGGCGGCTCGCTGATCTTCGTGCGCGGCCAGATCACCACCGGCGGCCGGGTGCTGATGACCTTCTCGGGCGTGATCAAGAAGTTCACGCCGCGGGGGTGATCCCTAGATCCCCGCTCCCGCGGCCGGACGCGCACGGCAGGTCTCCAGCCAGCGGGCCAGATGGGTCAGCTCGGCCGGCGGGCGGTATTTGACCAACCGGGCGAAATCCAGCCCGATCACGGCGACGATGTCGGCGATGGTGAAGCGGTCGAGCGCGATGAACTCATGGTCGGCCAGACGCTCGTCCAGGGTCAGCATGAATCGCTCGGCCCACAGGCGGTTGTAGGCGGCGACCTCTGCGACCTGCGCGCCCTCCAGCGCCGCCATCAGCGGATGGGTGTGGCGCACGTTCAGCATGATCGGGTTGGCGAGATAGAACTCGTTGCGGCGGGTCCACATCTCGACGATCGCCTGTTCGCGAGCGTCGACGCCGAACAGGTTGGGCTCGGGCCAGAGCGCTTCCAGATAGCGGCAGATGGCCACCGATTCCGAGATGGTCGTGCCGTCGTCCAGCTCCAGCGCCGGGACGTGGGGCACGCCGACGCGACCGCGATACTCCGCCGTCTTGTGGTCGCCGGCCATGATATCGACCTCGACCAGATCGACGTCGGCGATGCCCTTCTCGGCCATGACCCAGCGGACCCGGCGCGGGTTGGGCGCGCGGTGGGAGGTGTAGAGCTTCATCGACGTTTCCTGACCCGGATTGCCCGGTGTTGTGTCAGCCGAAGATAGAGGCCGGCATGGCTCCGACAATGGCCGCCGTCATCAGGGTCGACAGGAAGCCGGCGAACAGGGCCTTCCAGATCAGGCCCAGAACCTCTTCGCGGCGCTCGGGCATCAGGACGGACAGGCCAGAAACGGTGATGCCGACCGAGCCGATGTTGGCGAAGCCGCACAGCGCGTAGGTCATGATCATCCGGGTGCGCTCGCTCATCTCGGCGGCGGGCACCTTGCCCAGATCGATGAAGGCCACGAACTCGGTCAGGGTCAGTTTTACGCCCAGCAGCCAGCCCGCGCGGCCGGTCTCGGACCATTCGATCCCCGTCAGCCAGGCCACCGGCATGAAGATCCAGCCGAGGATGCGCTCCAGCGTCAGCGGGGCGTCCATGATCACGATGCCGCCGATCATGATGTTCACCAGGGCGACCAGCGCCACGAAGACGATCAGCACGGCCGAGATATTCATCACCACCATCAGGCCGTCGGCCGTGCCCTTGGAAATGGCGTCGATGGCCGAGTCATACTTCAGCGCGGTGTTGTAGTCGGCGACCGCCCCGCCCTGCCCCGGCTTCTCGGGGATGATGATCCGGGCCAGCAGCACCCCAGCCGGGGCCGAGACGATGGAGGCGACCAGCACGTGGCCGGCGGCGTTGGTCAGGACCGGCGACAGGATGGCGGCATAGGCGACCATGGTCGAACCGGCGACCGTGGCCAGACCCACGACCATCATCAGGAAGATTTCCGACCGGGTCAGCTTGTCCAGATAGGCGCGGATGACGATCGGGCTCTCGATCATGCCGAGGAAGATGTTGGCCGCGACGGCCAGGGCCGAGGCGCCGCCCAGCCCCATGGTCTTCTGGAACAGGAAGCCGAAGCCGTGGGTGATCCACTTCAGGATCTTCCAGTGCCACAGCAGGGCCGAGAGGGCCGAGATCACCAGGATCATCGGCAGGACGTTGAAGGCGAAGGTGAAGGGGGCCGCGACCTTCGGGTCGGCGTTGGTCAGGTAGTAGGGGGCGTCCTGCTTGCCGTCGACGAGGAAGCCGAACACGAATTTGGCGCCCTGGGCCGTGGCGACCGAGAGGCCATCGACCGCGCCGGTGATGGCGGCCAGCACGACCTGCGAGCCCGGAATGGCGAAGAGGGCCAGCACCAGAATGGCCTGCACCCCGATGGCGCCGAGGGTCAGCCGCCAGGGAAAGGCCTTGTGGTCCTCCGAAATGGCCCAGCAGGCGAAGACGATGACCACGAGCCCGAACAGGCTCTGGAGGTTCAGCATGCTGAACATGAAGCGACGATCCCTGACCTCTCCCCCTCGGAGAGCCGATCTCCGCTTGAACGCGAAGGCGCGCCGGGCCGCAAGTCCCCCGGGATCAGGATTTACCTGACAAAGGCGACGAAACCTCAGGCCGCTCGGGTCCCGCCTTCGGAAACATAGGCCGTGGGCGCGTTGCTCGAGGTCCAGAAGCGCCAGCGGGACATCCACATCTCGCCGTCGCGCAGATGCTGTTCGCGGCGCCGCTCGTCGGGCTCGGCGACCGCGTGAGCGAAACACTCCCGGGCCTGATCGCGGCAATCCTCGGCTGACAACTCGACGTACATGACCCAAACCTGTATGACAGGCTCAGGATCGCAGCGAACTGTTAAGGTTGTATCTACGGCGTACACCAACCCACGCGGGCGACAGTTGGGCGGCGGCGATGCGGCCCGCACCGTCGCTGGGGCGAGAAACGGCGGAAAACCCGAAACTTGGCCTGGGACGCCGGTCCGTCGTATAGATTCGTCTGTCCGGCTGGCGCGCGGCCGGATGGCGACTGGGGTATGAGATTCGACCATGAGTACTGATTCACGGGGCGGCCGGTCGGGCCCGGTCGCTGGAGCCGGAGTGGGCCGCCATCTGCTGATCGTCGACGACGACGACCGCATTCGCGAACTGCTGAAGGAATATCTGGCGCGCGAGGGCTATCGCACCACCGGCGCGGCCCATGCCGCCGCCGCCCGCCGCCTGATGGAGCTGATCGAGTTCGACCTGGTCGTGCTGGATGTCATGATGCCGGGCGAGAGCGGGCTGGAGCTGACCAGCTGGGTCCGCAACAAGGCGCAGCTGTCGCGCACCCCCGTCCTGCTGCTGACCGCACGCGGCGAGGCCTCGGACCGGATCGAGGGTCTGTCGCGCGGCGCCGACGACTATATGTCCAAGCCCTTCGACCCCAAGGAGCTGTCGCTGCGCGTCGACGCCATCCTGCGCCGCACCGGGGGCAAGCCCCTGACGCCGCGCGAGATCAAGCTGGGGCCGGCGTCCTTCGACATGGAACGGCTTGAGCTGACCCGCGACGGCGCCCCGATGCGCCTGACCGAGGCCGAGGCCCAGCTGCTCAAGACCCTGGCCATCCATGCCCACTCCCCGGTCGAGCGTATGGACCTGTCGCCCGACACCGCCGACATCACCGGCCGCGCCGTCGACGTCCAGGTGACCCGCCTGCGCCGCAAGCTGGAAGCCGATCCGAAGAACCCGCGCTACCTCCAGACCGTGCGCGGCGTGGGATATATGCTGGCGCCGGACTGACCCGATGGTGGCGCTGACCCTCATCCTGACGGGCGTTTCGGCGCTGGGCCTTGCGATCCAGACGCCGATCGCGGAACCGCGGTGGGAACCCGCCTCCCCTGATCAGGTCATCGCCGATCCCTGCGACCCGACGGTCGAGGGGCAGCAAGGCCGAAGCAATGCCTGGGTGAAGGCCGTCCTGATCCAGGAGGGACACCTCGCGTCCTCGGTGTGCAGCCGCTGGTCCCAGCTCGACCCCGTCGCCTGGCGGGCGATGGAGGCGGACTGGACGCGGCTCATGGCCCAGAGCACGGCCCGCACTGTCGTCACCTATGGCGCGCCCGACGATCGGTGGAATGCCGCCCGCGAGGCCGCCGCCCGCGCCTGCTTTGCCCATCTGTCCGCCGACGGGTATCGCGCCTGGCGCCTCTATCTCGAACAGGGTCCCGCCCAGCCCTGCCCCGCCTCATGAGGTTCACCCCCCTCGCCGTCTGGGGGCGCTTTCTGAAGCGCCGGGTGCCGTCGTCGCTCTGGGGACGGTCGCTGCTGATCATCGTGGCCCCGATCCTGATCATGCAGGGGGCGGTGACCTGGGCCTTCTTCGACGCCCACTGGCAGCGGGTCACCGCAAGGCTGTCCGACGGGCTGGCGGGGGACATCGCCTGGGCATCGGAAAGCTATCGCGACGAGCCGACGCCGCAGAACCTGGCCGTCATCACCGAACGCGCCCAGAAGTCGATGCAGCTCTCGGTCGCCCTGATCGAGGACGAGACCCTGCCGACCGAGCAACGGCGCGGCGCCATCGGCATTGTCGACCGGACGCTGGAGAAGGCGCTGAACGCCCGGCTGGACCAGCCCTTCTGGTTCGATACGACCCGCTACCCCGCCTATGTCGACATCCAGGTGCAGGAGCCCAACGGCGTCCTCCGGATCATCGCCCCGCGCGAGCGGGCGGTGGCGACCCAGGCCCATATCTTCGTCCTGTGGCTGATGCTGGCGACGGTTCTGCTGATGTCGGTGGCCATTCTGTTCATCCGCAATCAGGTCCGGGCCATCGAGCGGCTGGCCGAGGCGGCGGAGGCCTTCGGGCGTGGCGAGATCCAGCCCCGGTTCAAGCCGCACGGCGCGCGCGAGGTGCGTCAGGCCGCGACCGCCTTCATGGCCATGCGCGACCGGATCCAGCGCCACATCGACCAGCGCACGGCCCTGCTGGCCTCGGTCAGCCACGACCTGCGCACGCCCCTGACCCGGCTGCGGCTGGAGCTGGCCCTGGCCCCGCCGTTCAAGCGCGCCGACGACATGAAGGGCGACATCGACGAGATGGAGCACATGATCGACGAATACCTGGCCTTCGCGCGTGGCGAAGCCGGGGAAGCGGCCCAGACGGTCGATGTCGGCGCCATGCTGAGGGCCGCCGGCGATGACGCCCGCCGCGCCGGGGCCGAGGTTCAGGTTTCAGCGCCCAACGGCCTGACGGCGGCGCTGCGCCCCATCGCCTTCCGCCGGGCGATCAACAATCTGGCGGGCAATGCGGCCTCGCACGGCGAGCATGTACGACTGACGGCGCGGGCCCTGCCTTCGGGCGGTCTGGAGATCGCGGTTGACGACGACGGCCCGGGCATTCCCGAGGACATGTACGACGAGGCCTTCACCCCGTTCTCCCGCCTCGACGAGAGCCGCAACCAGAACTCCAAGGGCGTGGGTCTGGGTCTGGCCATCGCCCGCGACGTGGCGCGCGGCCACGGCGGCGACATCACCCTGGCGCGCAGCGACATGGGCGGACTTCAGGCCCTGATCCGGCTGCCGGGATAGGGGCGGGCCCGATCACTTTTCGGCGCGGCCTCTGGCGAAGCGCGGCCGCAAGGATCATCTTGTCTTCCGACAGGGTTGGTCGACAGGATCAGGAGTTCGTCATGCGCAGGTTCGCCTTCTTCGCCCCTCTCGCCGCCATCACGGCAGCCGCGTCTCTGGCTCACGCCGAACCGGCCGCCCTTCAGGCCCCCGCCCCCGAGGTCACGGTCACCATCGGCGGCGACCTCATCAAGGATGCGCCCAAGCTGGGCGAGCGCGACGTCACCGAACAGCGCGAGGCGCTGGCGGAAACCGTCAGCCGCGCCCTGGCCCGCAGCGGCGCCTATCCGGGCGCCCGGATCAATCTGGTCATGACCGACCTCAAGCCCAACCATCCGACCGTACAGCAGACCATCGACAAGCCCGGCCTGTCGATGTTCCACAGCGTCTCCATCGGCGGCGTCGCCATCGAGGGCGAGATCATCACCGCCGACGGCCAGCGTCTGCCGGTCAGCTATTCGCGCTATACGTCCAGTATCGCCGACGTCTTCGGCTTCAACACCTGGGAAGAAGCCGACCGCGCCTATGACCGGTTCGCGGACAATATCGTCGAAGGCCGGCTGAACGCGCGCTACTAGGCGACTTTCGCCACCCGGCCGCCGCCGCTCTCGATGGCGTCAAGCAGATCCATGACCGAGGTCAGGGTGTCGGCCTCGCGCGCGGGCTTGTCCCAGCGGATACGGCTGATCCGCGGAAAGCGCATGGCCACGCCCGACTTGTGCCGCGGCGAGCGGTTCAGCCCCTCGAAGGCGATCTCCAGCACCAGGCCGAAATCCCGCTCGGCCCGCACCGACCGCACCGGGCCGAAGCGTTCGATGGTGTGGTCGCGCACGAACTTGTCGAGCAGTTTCAGCTCCTCGTCGGTGAAGCCGAAATAGGCCTTGCCGACCGGGGTCAGCGCCCCCTCTTCGGTCCAGACGCCGAAGGTGAAGTCGGAATAGAAGCTGGAGCGCTTTCCGTGCCCGCGCTGGGCGTACATCATCACGGCGTCGATGGTGTGCGGGTCGCGCTTCCACTTGAACCACGGCCCCTTCGGGCGGCCGGCGACATAGGCGCTGTCCCAGCGTTTCAGCATCAGCCCCTCGGCCGCCGCCCCGACCGGAGGATCGGCGCGCAGCACGCCGAGGCTCTCCCAGCTGTCGTAGTCGACCACCGGCGACAGGTGCAGCCGGTCGCCTTCATGTCCGGCGATCAGGGCCTCCAGCCGCGCACGGCGTTCGCGCAAGGGAAGACCGCGCAAATCCTCGCCGTTCTCGGCCAGCAGGTCATAGGCGACCACCGCCGCCGGGTGCGCCGCCATCAGCTTCGCATCGACCGTCTTGCGGTTCAGCCGCTGCTGCAGGTCGCCGAAGGGCGCCACCTCCCCGTCCCTCCACACCAGCAGTTCGCCATCGATTGCCCCCTCGAAGGTCAGGCCGGCCATGACGTCGGGAAAGGCGCCCGAGATCTCGTCGCCCGTACGGGAATAGAGTTTGGCCACGCCCTGTTCGCGCACCGCCTGCACCCGGATGCCGTCCCATTTCCATTCGGCGGCATAGTCGGCGGGATCGAGCTTCGGAAAATCCACCGCCTCGTCGATGGCGACGGCCAGCATGACCGGGCGGAAGCGTCCGGGCGCGTCGGGGCTGGGCCGCTCTCCCCGGCCCTCCAGCCAGGCGAACAGGTCGGCATAGGGCGGTTCGACCGCGTGCCAGACCTCCTCGATGTCCGAGGCGTCGACGGGGTCCAGCGCCGTGACGGTTTCGCCGCCGCCCGGCTCCGGCGGCTCGGTCACAGAGGCCGGCCGGATCATCGCCGCCGCCGTCTTGGCCAGCCGCGCCGACATGCCGACGCGCAGACCCCCGGTGACCAGTTTCAGCAGGGCCCAGCGGCCCTTGGGCGCCAGGGCATCGAGCCAACCCTCGATCAGCCCCTGAACCTCGCCCCGCTTCGCCGCCTTCAAGGCCTCGATCACCTCGGACAGCTCGGGCTCGCGGTTGGGCCGCCGGTCGGGATCGCCGGGCCAGATCAGGGCGACGGTCTCGGCCAGGTCGCCGACATAGTCGTAGGACCAGCCGAACAGCACGGAATCCACCCGCGCCTCCACCGCCCGCCGGATCATCGCCGGCTTGGCCGCATCGAAGCTCAGGTCGCCGGTCAGGGCCGCCAGGGCCCAGCCCCGGTCCGGATCGGGCGTCGCCTTCAGATAGTCGCGCAGCAGAACCAGCTTCGCATTGCGCGAAGAGGTCAGGGACAGGCGATCCAGAAGCTCGGCGAAGGCGCGCAAGAGGCGTGACGTCCAGACAAGGTCGCCAGGCGCGACCCGAAGCCAACGACTCTGGCCCCTAATCGTTTCGGATCAAGCGTCTGCCAATGAACCGGTCGGCGGCTATTGCGCGGCCGAGTCGAAATAGGGCTGGCAGACGCGCCGCATCTCCCGCGTCGCCAGAACGGAGTCCTCGACATTGTCCCTCTGGGCGATGCGGACGGCGAAATCCTGGGCCTCGGAACAGGCGATCAGGGCGTCGGCATGGGACAAGGCTTGCACCGGCGGCGTACGGCCCTCGCGCAGGACGACGAGCCGCGCCTCGATCGCCGCATCCTCACCGCCGCCCGACATCCGCGCCATCAAGGCCTGGGGCCAACCGGAGCTGAACAGCATCAGCACCAGGCCCGCAATGACGACGACCACGGCGGAAAAGACGACGCCCGGAGGAATCTCCGGCATTTGAAAAGCCTTACGACGCATATCTGTCCTGACACAGTATTGCGGGAACTGAATAGTGAGTTGGTCGCGCAATCCGCAGCCCATCCCGGCGCGTCGACAGCCAGGCTTTTATCCCACCAAAGTTATAGGCGTTGTAAAATGATGTAAAACTTCAGGATATTGCCCCCGAACAACCGCCATCCCGGCCCTCCCCTCGCGGGAAGGACCGGGCGGCTTTCGACCTCATCAGTTGAACAGGCCGGCGATGACGGCGGTGATCAGGCCGGTCGTGACGGCGGTCAGGACCACGTCATTGCCGCTGCGGACGTACTGGTAGCCACGCGGCGGGGCGCGCAGGCCGTAGTGGCCGTAGTCGGTCACGACATAGGAGCGCGTCCGGTACTGGGCGGGCATCCGCTGGCCGTAGCTCCAGGCCCGGGCCTGATAGCCGCGCGGGGCGACATAGCGCGGCGCCGAGTAGCGGCGTTGCGCCTGTTGCCAGCGGCCGTAGGACTGCGGCGCCGGAGCCGGTCGAACGGCGGGCGGGGCCGGACGGGCTGGTTGGGCGTGCGGCGCGGGGCCGCGGTGTTGCGCCGGGGCAGCCGAGGCGACCCCGAAGCTGGTGCTCGCGATGACGGCGGCGAGCGCGGCGGTGACGATCTTCTTGTTCATGGCGATCTCCTTTGTTCCAGAGCCATGAACAGACCCTAGGCCCCGCCACCTGAGCCGTTCCTGAGGCCGTCGTTTTTCCCGGTTCAGCGCAGGACCGAACATCCGCCCCTCTGTTTCCGGACGGACAAACCCGGACACAGAGCGACACACCGGAGCATACGAAAGCGCACCGGAGGTTTCCCTCCGGGGCGCTTCGAACGTTCAGGCGCCAGGCCCTAGTTGAACAGGCCCGCGATCACGGCGGTGATCAGACCCCCGGCGACGGCGGCCAGGACCACGTCATTGCCGTTGCGGACATAGTGGTAGCCGCGCGGCGGGGCCCGCAGGCCGTAACGGTTGTAGTCGTTGACGACATAGGCGTTGTACGAACTCGGCAGGCGCTGGCCGTAGCCATAGACCTGATAGCGGGTGCCGCGCGGTTGCTGCCAGCGACCGGCGTTGTAGCGGCGCTCGGCGCGTTGATAGCGGGCATAGGCGCGCTGGTCCTGACGATAGTCGCGACGGTCATCCCGGGCATCCCGGCGATCGTCACGGCGGTCGTCCCGAGCGTCCCGGCGGTCATCGCGACGATCGTCGCGGTGGTCTTGGCGCTGTTCCTGACGATGATCGGGGCGGCCGTACGACTGGGCGCCGGCGGCCGAGGCCAGACCCAGCGAACCGGCCGCGATGGCGGCGGCGACGGCGGTGGTGATAAATTTCTTCATGGTGACGAGATCCTTGGACAGCCGAACCTTCGACCTGCCCTCAGACTAGTCACCGGCCCTTGAGCCGGGTCTGAACACCTCTGGTAAGGTTAGGTTCAGGCCGCCGCCGCGGTTTCGCCCTGTTCGCTGCCGGCGCGCACTGCCGACCGGCCGCCGCCGACCCTGTTCATCAGAACCGCCAGGGCGGCGAAATCGATGGGCTTGTTCAGATAGGCGTCGGCGCCGGCGTCCAGACCCGCGGCATGATCCTCGCTGCGGGCCGAGGCCGACAGGACGGCGATCGGGGTCTCGGCGTTGGCGCCGGCTTCGCGGATCAGGCGGGTGGCGCTGAGGCCATCCATCACCGGCATGTTGACGTCCATGATGATCAGGTCGAACGCCTGGTCGGCGGCCATGTCCACGGCGATCTGGCCGTTCTCCGCCGAGGCGGTGGTGTGGCCGGCCGAGCCGAGCCAGGCTTCCAGGATCATGCGGTTGACCGGGTGATCCTCGACCACCAGCACGTTCAGGGCCTGGCCCTCGTCAATCTCGGCGTCGATGGCCACGGCGGCCTCGACCGGACTCCATTCGACCACCTCGGCCTGGACCGAGAAGGTGAAGGTCGAGCCCTCGCCCACGGTCGATTCCACGGTGATGTCGCCGCCCATGATGTTGGCCATGCGCCGGGCGATGGTCAGGCCCAGGCCCGTGCCGCCGAAGCGGCGGGTCGAGGAGGCGTCCACCTGGGTGAAGGGCTGGAACAGCCGCGCCAGATCCTCGGGGCTGATGCCCGCGCCGGAATCGGTGATAGCGAAGTCGAAGGCCACGCGACGGTCCGACAGACGGGTCGAGCGGATGGTGTAGTTGATGGCGCCTCGCTCGGTGAACTTCACCGCGTTGGACAGCAGATTCTGGATCACCTGGCAGACGCGCAGCGGGTCGCCGCGCACGATTGACGGGGTCTCGCCCTCGAAGTGGGCCACGAAGTCGATGCCCTTGGCCTCGGCCTGGGCCATGAAGGGGCCGGTGACGCGGCGGTGCAGGTCGTCCAGCGAGACGTCGACGGTCTCGAACGTCATCTTGCCGGCCTCGATCTTGGTCATATCGAGGATGTCGTTGAGCAGGCTCAGGAGGTTGTCGCCCGAGTTGCGGATGATCGACAGATAGTCGCGCTGGGTCGTCTCAAGCCGGGTGGCGCTGAGCAGCTGGGCGGCGCCGAGCACGCCGTTCATCGGGGTGCGCAGCTCGTGCGAGATGACGCCGAGGAAGCTGGACTTGGCGTTGTTGGCCGCGTCGGCCTTGTCGCGGGCGCCCTCGAGCTCCTCGATCAGATGGGCCTGATGCTCCTGGAATGCGCGGATGCGCTCTTCGCGCAGCATGTTCATGGTCACCAGGACGAACATGCCCGCGGCGGTGAACGGCAGGACGCTGAGGAAGGGCCAGAACAGCGGGCCGCCCCACAGGCTGGCCAGGATGACCAGGCCGGCGACGCCGTAGGGCGAGGAGATGACAATGGCCTGACGCGGGGCGCCGCGCAGCTGGGCGAACACCAGGACATAGCCGGAAATCAGCAGGGCGACGGCCAGGGCCTGGCCGAAGGGCTCGCCCGAGAACCAGGCCAGCAGCGGGGCCGAGGCCCAGGCGCCGGTGGTGACGGTGGCGACCGCCGGGAAGACAAAGCCCCAGCCCGCCCCGACCTTGTCGGCCATACGCTTTTCGAAGGCGCCACGGATGGCGCCGGCGGTCAGGGTGACCACAAACCAGGTCAGCGCCGTGCGCCAGCCGATCGTCCCCAGCAGGCCCACGGCCCAGCTGGCGATGATGAGGTAACGCAGATACTGGGTCTGCAGGATGGCGGTCAGGGCCTGGGCTGCGTCACCCGCACCCCCGCCAAGCCCTTTGCCGATACCCTCGGATCCGACCATTGATATTCCCGGAAAACTGAACCGCCCGGGCACACGCTACGTATAAGTGTCTAAGACGAAGTGAACGTTTTGTTTTCAGATTCGGAAGGCGTCAGCGCACGGATGGAAAGCGCGTGAACCGGCCCCGCCAGTTCCTCGGCCAGCAGGGCGTTGATGGTGCGCTGACGCGCGACTCGCCCCTGTCCCTCAAAGGATTCGGATACAACCGTCAGGTTGAAATGGCTCTCACCGCCCGGTTTGGCGTCCATTCCGCCTTCATGATGGTGACCGGCGTGCCGCCAGCTGTCGTCTTCGAGCTCCAGAAGGGTCGGCGACAGGGCTGAAACCAATTTTTCCCGGATAATCGTCGCTATAGGGCCGTCCGGCATCGATGTGTCCTTGATGAGGTCCAAATCCACCCTACACTTGGGACAATGGCTGCGTCATTCGAATACAAACCCCGTTTCAAGGACATGCGGATCAAGCCGTCGAAGCCCGGAGAGGCTGAGGCGGAACAGGATGTCCTGCGTCTGAAGCCCGGCGAGAAGCCGTGCGACCACCCCGACTGCTCCAAGGCGGCGACGGCGCGTGCGCCGAAATCGCGCGAGCGGCTGAACGACTTCTATAATTTCTGCCAGCCCCACGCGGCCGAGTACAACAAGGCCTGGAATTTCTACGCCGGCATGAATGAGGCCCAGATCCGGGCGGCCAAGGAAAACGAGGCCATGACCGGCGGGCGTCCGACCTGGGACATGAAGGCCTCCAAAAACTCGCGCGAGGCCGCGACCTTCGCGGCCAAGATGGGCACGGCCAACAATACCGGCGAGGGCTCGTGGCGCGACAGCTACGGCCTGTTCGGTCGTCGTGGCGAACACGCGCCCGCGCCTGCCGAACCGGTCCACCGCGTCGGCAAGATCGAGGGCGGCGCCCTGCGCGACCTGGACCTGGAGCCCGGCGCGACCAAGGAAGAGATCAAGGCCGCCTATCACGCCCTGCTCAAGCGCTGCCACCCCGACCACAACGGCGGCGACCGCGGGGCCGAGGCCAAGCTGGTTCGCGTGATCAAGGCCTACAAGACGCTGAAGAAGGCGGGCCTCGCCGCCTGAAGAATGGCGGCCTAGGCCGCCACCTTCGTCCGGAACTCGCGCACCAGATCACGCAGCTGGCCGAGCTCGCTGACGGCCATGTCCGACTTGGCCAGCAGGGCCTCGGCGAGGCAGGTCGAGCGGGCGATGACCTCCCGGCCCGTCTCCGCCAGCCGCACCTGAACCTCGCGTTCGTCCTTGAGGCTGCGCGTGCGGGTGACCAGACCCGCCGCCTCCAGCCGCTTGACCAGGGGCGTGATGGTCGAGGGCTCCAGCGCCAGCCGCGAGGCCAGGCCGCCGACCGTGAGAAAGGCGTCCTCGCCCGCACCCGCATCCTTGAGCGCGTTCAGCACCAGATACTGGGGATAGGTGATGCCCAGTTCGTCCAGCATGGGCTTGTAGAGCCGCGTCACCGCCATGGAGGCGGAATAGAGGGCGAAGCACAGATGGTCGTCGAGGGACATCGAAGCGGGGGACAGCATTTCCATGTCCGATCATTTATCACAATAATGGATTGCGTCGCAAACTTTTCACTGGACTCGGCGAAACGGCAGGCCTAGAGGATGTTTATCGCGATAAACAACTCGCCGGCGCGACGGCCCAGAAAGGAGTTCCCCGATGAACATTCTGTACAAGGCTCACGCCACCTCCACCGGCGGCGGCCGCGACGAAGGCCGCTCGACCACCGACGACGGCAAGATTGACGTCCTGCTGTCCCTGCCCGCCGAGATGGGCGGCAAGGGCGGCGCGGGCACCAACCCCGAGCAGTTGTTCGCGGCCGGTTACGCCGCCTGCTATATGGGCGCCCTGCGTCTGGTCTCGGGCAAGGCGGGCACGCCGGTCGGTCCGGACACCAAGATCCACACCACGGTCGGCATCGGTCCGAACACCCGCGGCGAAGGCTTCAACCTCGACATCGCCATCAAGGTCACCGACCACGGCCTCGACAAGGCGACCATCGACGGCCTGATCGCCGCCGCCCACCAGGTTTGCCCCTATTCCAACGCCACGCGCGGCAATGTGGACGTGGACCTGAGCGCGGAATAACCTCCAGCGTATGAGCGCGCCCGACCCGCAGGTCCTGATCGTCGGCGCCGGTCCCACGGGACTGGCGGCGGCGCTGTTCCTGACGCGGGCGGGCGTCGCCGTGCGGATCGTCGACGCGGCGCCCGCGCCTACCACCACCTCCAAGGCCCTGGCCGTCAATCCGCGCACCCTCGAACTGCTTCAGGCGACGGGGGTCGCCGACCGCATCCGCGCCGAGGGCCAGAGGATCAGCACGATCCGCGTCGCTCACGAAGGCCGGGTCAGCGCCACGATCCGTCCCGACTGGGACCGGGTCGCCCCGGGTCGGCCCATGACCATCCTGCCCCAGGCCGAGACGGAACGGCTGTTGGCCGAGGCGCTGGCGGACCTCGGCGTGCGTCCGGAACGCGGCGCGGGCCTGACCGGCCTGAGCCAGACCGACGACGCCGTGACCGCCGTCCTGTCGACCGGCGAGACGGTCACCGCCGCCTTGCTGCTGGGCGCCGACGGGGCCCATTCGGCCGTGCGTCACGCCCTGGGCCTCGATTTCCCCGGCGACGCGTCGGACCTGCCCTGGCATCTGATGGACGTCGACATCGCCGGCGCGCCGGCGGACGAGGCGCGGATCGACTTTCAGCGCAGCGGCCCGATCATCGCCCTGCCCTTTTCCAGCGGGACCTTCCGGCTGATCGGATTCGGGGAACCCCTGCTGCCTCGCCTGCCCGCGAGCTGGTCGGCCGGGGAGGTGCGCTGGGCCTCGGAGTTCAGGGTCTCGCACCGGATGGTCCCGACCATGGCCGTCGGCCGGGTCGCCCTGGCCGGGGACGCGGCCCATATCCATTCGCCCATCGGCGGACGCGGCATGAACCTGGGCATCGAGGACGCCTTCGTCTTCGCCGCCTGCGCGGTGGACGCCTTGCAGGGCGACCTTTCCCGCATCGCCGACTATTCCCGACTGCGTCACGCCGTCGATTCGGCATGGGTGAAGACCTCCCACGGCCTGACCGGCTTCGTCACCGACCAGTCGGCCGGCGCCCGTTTCGCCAAGCGGATCGCCCCGCCGATCGCCGCCTCCATTCCCGGTCTCGTCGATATGGCGCTTAAGCGCGGTCTGGGTCTCGACCACCCGACAGCCGTGCGCTAATCGCAGGATTATGGCCTCCCTCCTCGACGCGACCCCCGATCCCCTCCTGACGTTCGAACCGCACCGCAAGGTGACCGTGCGCGAAGCCTTCGGCGTCGATTCCGACATGGTCGTGCCGATGTTCGACACGGTCGACAGCCATGTGCCCGAGGTCGATCCGGCCTATCGCTTCGACCCGCAGACGACGCTCGCCATCTGCGCCGGCTTCGCCTTCGACCGTCGGGTCATGGTTCAGGGCTATCACGGCACCGGCAAGTCGACCCACATCGAACAGGTCGCCGCCCGGCTGAACTGGCCGCTGGTTCGCGTGAACCTCGATAGCCACGTCTCGCGGATCGATCTGGTCGGCAAGGACGCCATCGTCCTGAAGGACGGCAAGCAGATCACCGAATTCCGCGAGGGCATGCTTCCCTGGGCTCTGCAGCGCCCGATTGCCCTGGTGTTCGACGAATATGACGCCGGCCGTCCGGACGTGATGTTCGTGATCCAGCGCGTGCTGGAGGCGCAGGGTCGCCTGACCCTGCTGGACCAGAACCGCGTCATTCGTCCGAACCGCTGGTTCCGCCTGTTCTCGACCACCAACACCATCGGTCTGGGCGACACCTCGGGCCTGTATCACGGCACCCAGCAGATCAATCAGGGCCAGATGGACCGCTGGAACATCGTCACCACCCTGAACTACCTCGAGCATGACGTCGAAGCCGGCATCGTCGCCGCCAAGGTGCCCGAATGGTCGGACGCCGACGGCCTGCGCCGCATCGCCGCCATGGTCCGCGTCGCCGACATGACCCGCAACGCCTTCATGAACGGCGACATCTCCACCGTGATGTCGCCCCGCACCGTCATCACCTGGGCCCAGAACGCCATCATCTTCGGCAACGACGTGGGCCTGGCCTTCCGCCTGACCTTCCTGAACAAGTGCGACGAGCTGGAACGCCCGACGATCGCCGAGTTCTATCAGCGGGCGTTCGGGGAGGATCTGCCCGAGGCGGCGACGCGGGTGAAGGTGGGCTGAGAGACCCTTTCTCGCTTTGATCCATAAGAATTTTTGGCGCATGTGCACACCCCTGTGGACGGAGCTGTGGACAAAGCGTGCATCATGAAATTCACAATGAATTTCAATACATTGCCAACTTGATGCTGGGCGAGAATCGTACGATCTTACACCATATCTAGTAGGCCACCCCGCATCAAACCACCAGAATGTGTGGTTTTTAAGCTTTTGTTAAGCACTCGATCAGGGCGAGTGCTATTGCGCGTGCCTGCGGAATCGGGGATACGAATCAGCGACGCTGAAACGAAAGAAGCCGTCGGGGTGCAACCCAACGGCTTCCAGAGTTAGGCGCTTGCCATCCAACTGACTTGGGCGGCAAGGACTGGCCCAATTCGCAAGGGGGACGATGTAGTCTCCCCCGGTCCAGTGTCAAGCCTGAGTCGCCCTGCTCGATAGGAGCGACCCAAATGGCCAATGGCCTGACCTACCCCTGCTACTACATGTTCAAAGACTCTGCCGGTTACTGGCGCTGGACCTATTATGCGTCCAACGGCAAGGCCATCAGCGTCAGCAGCGAAAGCTATGTCGCGAAAGCGGACTGCCAACGCGGCGTGGACATCATGAAGGCCTCGTACAACTCCACGGTTTATGAGCAGCAGGCAGCCTAACGGCGTGGCGGCCAACGCAACCGCGTTGGCCGCTGCCCCTCAGCTCCGACTTGATGCTTTAAAGGACGTCAAAGCGAGCCCAATCCCTCCAGCCATCACAATCCCCCTCCCCAATCCCAACGATTTCCCGGGTTTCCGCCCTCCCCGCCCCATTCAGCTAAGCACGCCCCAAAACCCGCCTATAATGCTCGGGTCCTGTCGTCAGGGGGCTCGCTCGGCCGGCGATCCGAAGCGGCGGCGGGAACGGAGGGAGTGGGCGCGACCTGGACGTCGAAAGACGAACGGGGACGCGAAGTCGAGCCGGTGAAAGTCCGGAAGGCTCAGGGGCGGGGAGGAGTACCCGTACCGGTCCGGCAGGAGGTCGTCGCCTCCGCCGCCCACGGCGCGCAGACGGGGCGTTCGTTAAGAGCGAAGCCAGGCCCTCGGCGCAGTCGAAAACCGTCCGTGCGGAGCGATTTGTCTTTGCCGAAACACACATACCCTATCGGTCCCGGGCGAAGGCCCGTCGCTCCGCCCAGCCTCCACTGGAATGGGCCCCCGACAGCTTCAGCGCGATGGCGCGTGAGGGCGGTAAATCACGCCCTTCTCCCGGCGGGAGAAGGTGGCCCGGCGGAGCCGGGTCGGATGAGGGGTTGGCGTGTCAGTCGGCGTGAGCCGCCCCTCAACACCAGAGGCCAGCCCCTCACCCTTTCGCCTTGCCGATCGCTGCGCTCCCGGAGGCTCAAGCCCTCTCCCGCCGGGAGAGGGAAGCCTGTATTGACCACCCGCCGTTCTCCTAAAATTCCCCCTAGGAAACCGGTGTCATCGGTGCTTGTATCCGCGCCGTCGAAGGGCCGCGAAGAGCTCTCCCCGGGAAATGGAAACACCGTCATGCAGATGAATCGCCGCGCCCTCCTGTCCGCCGCCGCCGCGACCGCGGTCGCCTCGGCCACCCCCGCCCTCGCCCGCACCGTCCAGACCGCGCCGCCCGCCGACAGGACCGCCGTGATCGCGGCGATGAAGAAGGCCACGGCCTTCATGACCGACAAGGTCGCCGTGGGCGGCGGCTATGTCTGGCAGGTCCTGCCCGACTTCTCGCGCCGCTGGGGCGAGCTGGAAGCCAAGCCGACGATGATCTGGGTCCAGCCTCCGGGCACAGCGACCGTGGGTCACCTCTATCTGGACGCCTATCACTCCACCGGCGACGAGCAGTTCTATACCGCCGCCAAGGCCGCCGCCGACGCCCTGGTCGCCGGCCAGCATCCGCGCGGGGGCTGGAATTACTGTATCGACACCGCCGGCGAAGAGAGCCTCAAGGACTGGTATGCGAAAATCGGCGGCAACGCCTGGCGGCTGGAAGAATTCCAGCGCTATTACGGCAACGCCACCTTCGATGACGCCGGCACCGCCGAGGCGTCCCAACTGCTGCTGCGCGTCTATCTGGAGAAGCGCGAGCGCAAGTATCGCGCCCCGCTCGACAAGGCGATCCAGTTCGTCCTCGACGCCCAGTATCCGAACGGCGGCTGGCCGCAGCGCTTCCCGTTCGTCGAGAACGGCGGCCTGCACGGTCACGCCGACTACACTCCCTACATCACCTTCAACGACGATGTGGCGGGCGAGAACCTCGAATTCCTGCTCTATGCCCATCAGGCCCTGGGCTCGAACGACGCCCGTCTGGTCGACGCCATCGAGCGCGGCATGGACATCTATGTGAAGACCCAGCAGCCCATGCCCCAGCCGGCCTGGGGTCTGCAGCATTTCCCTGACACCCTGAAGCCCGCCCCGGCCCGCACCATCGAGCCCCAGGCCTTCGCCACCCATACGACGGCGGCCAACATCCGTTCGATGATCGGCTTCTACAAGCTGACGGGCGACCGGAAATTCCTGGAGCGCCTGCCCGAGGCCCTGAACTGGCTCGATCAGGTCAAGACACCCCAGAACCTGATCGCGCCGGGCCGGACCCACCCAACCTTCATCCTCGAAGGCTCGAACACCCCGGTCTATATCCACCGCAAGGGGTCCAACATCGCCAACGGCCACTACTACGCCGATGCGAACCCCAACAATCTGATCGTCCACTACGGCTCGTTCCGGAACGTCGACACCGCCGCCATCCGCCGCGAGTATGAGGCGGCGGCCGCCATGGATCCGGCGGCCCTGATCGCCGCCTCTCCGCTCAAGGCGAAGGCCGGGTCGCTGAAGCTGCCCAAATACTTCACCCTGCGCGACGTCAGCGTCTGGGACATGTCCACCGACGCCCGCCGCGAACGCGCCCCGGCGCCAGAGGCGATCGCCGCCGTCCTGTCGAAGCTGGACGGCAACGGCGCCTGGATCACGCCCCTGACCACCACCTCCAACCCGTACAACGGCCCCTCGCCCGAGGCGGTGACCGGCGGCGAGTACCAGACCACCCGTGTCGGCGACCTGTGGGACGTCTCGCCCTACAACACTGACTTCCCCGTCGACGGCATCTCGACCGCCGTCTTCATCAAGAACATGGGCGACCTGATCGAGGCGCTGGAAGCCTGAGGGACTTGACGACGCGTCCTGTTCCCGCCCCATGGGAGCCTTGAGGGGATCGGGCGATGGACGCGTCGGGCAGGCTGGAGATCGCGGCGGGTTTCGCCACCGCCCTGGGGCCGCGCGCGGACAACCAGGACTTCGGCGCCGTCCATCTGGGCACGCCGTCGGAACAGGCGCTGCACGGCATCGTGGCGGTCGTCGCCGACGGGGTCTCGGGCTCCAAAGGCGGCCGCATCGCCGCCGAACTGGCGACCCGCAGCTTCATCGACGGCTATCTGTCCAAGAGCCCGCTGGGCGGGATCGCGGCCGCCGGCGTCGCCTCCCTGCTCGGCTTCAACCGCTGGCTCCACTCCAAGGGCCGCACCGACCCGGAGATGAAGGGGGCGGCGACCACCTTCACCGCCCTCGTCCTGCGCGGGCGCGAAGCGACTGTGCTCCACGTCGGCGACAGCCGGGCCTGGCATTTCCGCGACGGCGTCCTGACGCAACTGACCGAGGACCACGTCCTGTCCCAGCCGGGACTGAGCCACGTCCTCTACCGCGCCGTCGGCATCGAGGCCGATGTCCGGCTGGACGTCCGGCCCGTGCCGCTGAAGCCCTATGACCGCTTCCTCCTGACCTCCGACGGCGTCCACGGCGTGGTCGATGACGAGACCCTGACCCGACTGCTGGGCCGCCGCGCCTCGCCCGACGCCGACGCCCAGTGCATCGTCGATCAGGCGACGCTGAACGGCGCCACTGACAACGCCACGGCCATCGTCATCGACGTCATCCGGCTGGGCCCGCTCGACTCAGAGGCCATCGGGGTCGAGGCCGAGGGTCTGCCGATCCTCCCGCCCCCCGACGCGGGCGACAATGTCGATGGCTTCAGGCTGGAGCGGCTGCTGTCGGACGGCAAATACACCCGCGTCTTCCTGGCGAAGGACGGCGCCGACCCGACGCCGGTCGTGCTCAAATTCCCCAAGCCGGCCCTGCTCAGCGAGCACGGAGCGCGGCTGTCCTTCCTGCGCGAGAGCTTCATCGGCCGGCGCATTGACAGCCCGTATGTCGGCAAAACCCTGACGCTGGACCCCGGCCGCCAGAGCCGGCTCTACATCGCTCAGCCCTTCTATGAGGGCCGCACCCTGCACGCCCGTCTGGCCAACGACGGGCCTCTCGATATCCAGCCCGGCGTGCGCGAAGCCATCCGCCTGTCGCGCGGCGTCGCGGCCCTGCACCGTCAGGGCATCGCCCACCGCGACATCAAGCCGGACAATGTCATCCTCGAGAAGAATGGCGGCCTGAAGCTGATCGACCTCGGCGTCGCCCGCCTGCCCAAGGTCGAGGACTTCACCGAAGGCGAGGCCCCGGGCACGGCCGGCTACATGGCGCCCGAGCTGTTCGACGGAAATCCCGGTGACGCCCTGACCGACCAGTATGCGCTGGGCGTCACCCTCTACCGGTTGTTCGCCAAGGACTATCCGCGCGGTCAGGTCGAGCTGCCGCAGCGGCCGAAGTTCGAAAAGCCGATCCCGCCGACCCAGCTGCGGCCGGACATGCCCGCCTGGCTGGAGGCCGCCCTGCTGCGCGCCATCGCCGTCGATCCGGCCGACCGCTTCGCCGACGTCGAGGAGCTGATCCATGTGCTGGAGAGCGGCAGCGCCGTCGCCGTGACCCCGCCCCAGCCGCCGTCCCTGATCGAACGCGACCCGGTGCGGTTCTGGCAGGGCGTCTGCATTCTGCTGGTGATCGCCCTGCTGGTCTCGCTGGCGACACGCTAGGAACGGGCGCTAGCGCCTAGAGCCTCGGTTGCGGCGGCGGCGGCAGGGGCGCGGGCGGCGAGGACGGGCCCGAATTCGACCGCGGGCCCGGCGGATAGTACCGACCGTCGCCATGGCGGTGATAGCCATACCCGCCGCAGCCGGCCAGGAAGGCGGCGCCGACCGCAACGGTCAGGATCGTTCTGGCGAGGACGGCGGCGCGCTGGGTCATGATGGTTAAAGATCACCGATACGAAACAGCGTCAACGGCCTCGCTCGGTCACAGATAGGCGCCGACCGCCCAGGGCACGAACTCATTGTCGCCGATGCCGAGCGCCTCGGACTTGGACGGCTCACCTGACGCAACCGCCAGCATCCGTTCGAAGATCTCGCGACCGACCTCGGCCATCGGGGTCCCGGTCAGGACGGGCGAGGCGTCGATGTCCATGTCCTCATCCATCCACGACGCCAGCTTGGCGTTGGAGGCGACCTTGATCGACGGCGCCGGCTTGGCCCCGAAGACCGAGCCCCGGCCCGTGGTGAAGACGATCAGATTGGCGCCTGAGGCGATCTGGCCGGTGGCGGAACAGGGGTCGTAGCCGGGGCTGTCCATGAAGGTCAGGCCCTGCGTCTTCAGCGGCTCGGCATAGCCGATGACGTCGGTCAGGGGCGTCGAGCCCGACTTGGCCACGGCGCCCAGCGACTTCTCCAGAATGGTCGTCAGACCGCCCTTGAGATTGCCCGGCGACGGATTGTTGTTCAGCTCCATCCCGTGCTTGTCGGCGTAGGCGCGCCACCATTCCAGACGGGCGTTCAGCTTGTCGGCCACGTCCTGAGAGGTCGCGCGGCGCAGCAGCAGGTGTTCGGCGCCCCAGATCTCGGGCGTTTCCGACAGCATGGCCGAGCCGCCGTGGGCGACCAGCAGGTCGACGGCGGCGCCGAGCGCCGGGTTGGCGGTGACGCCGGACCAGCCGTCCGAGCCGCCGCATTGCAGGCCGACGGTCAGGTGCGACGCCGACACGGTCTGACGCTCGACCTTGGCGGCCTCATCAACCAGCTCGCGCACGATCTCGATCCCGGCCTCGATGGCGCGGGCGGTGCCGCCAGCCTCCTGAATGGTCATGGCGCGCAGGGTGGTGCCCGTCTCCAGCTCGGACTTCCTGAGCCAGTCGGGGATCTGGTTGGCCTCGCAGCCCAGACCGACGATCAGGATGGCGGCGAAGTTCGGATGACGGGCATAGCCGGCCAGGGTCCGCTGCAGCAGTTCGACATCGGTCGACAGGGACGACCCGCCGCAGCCGCCCTGATGGGTGAAGGCCACGACGCCGTCGACGCCCTTGGGCAGGCTGGAATCGGGGAAGGCGTCGGCGACGCGGCGCGCCACGGTGGCAGAACAGTTCACGCTGGTCAGGACGCCGATATAGTTGCGCGTGCCGACGCGGCCGTCCTTGCGCACGATGCCCTGGAAGGTCGCGCCGTCCAGAGCCTTCGGCGGATGGACGTCGGCGCCGACCTCGGCCTCACGACCGTCATCGGCCATGGCCAGGTTGTGGACGTGGACGTGGTCTCCGGCCTCGATCGCCGACTTTGCCCGACCGATGACCTGACCATAGCGACGGACCAGACCGCCCTCGGCGACAGCATGGCGCGCGATCTTGTGGCCCTGGGCGATGTCCGCGCGGGCGGGCGCGTTCAGGCCCTCGGGCGTCTCGCCGGCGGTGATGTCGTCCAGCGCGACGGCGATGTCGTCGGCGGGATTGAGGATCAGGACGCGGGACATGGCTTACTCCGTCACAAGCCGGGCGGCCTCGACCGCGCCGCTTGTGCTGAGCGACAGATAGGCGCCCGTCACAGCCTTTACGAACGCCGGATCGGCAGCCGGCGCGGGCGGGAAGACGGCGGACAGGGTCAGCAGGGCCGCGACGCGGGCCTCGTCGGTGTCGGCGCCGGCCAACAGTTCGGCGGTCCTGGCGGCCAGGGGGTCATCGACGACGAAGGCCTCGCCGCTCTCGGTCACGCCCGACTGCCATTTCATCCAGGCGGCGATGCCCAGAGCCAGGGCGTCGATGGATTGCCCGGCCGCCAGACGTTCGGCAGTGCCGGCCAGCAGGCGCTGGGGCAGCTTCTGGGAGCCGTCCATGGCGATCTGGCGCGTGCGGTGCATCAGGGCCGAGTTGGAGAAGCGCGCCATCAGCTCTTGCCGATAGGCGGCGATGTCGAGGCCCGGCGGCGGATTCAGGGTCGTCTCCGCCTCGTCCCACAGCCGTTCGATGAAAGCCTTGAAGGCGGGTTGGGCCACGGCCTCATGCACATGCTCATGCCCCGAAAGGGCGCCGAGGTAGGAGACGGCCGAGTGGGCGCCGTTGAGCAGACGCAGCTTGGCGTCCTCCCACGGAGCCACGGCGTCGGTCAGTTGCACGCCCAGAGCGGCGAAATCCGGCCGCCGCCCGGCGAACCGGTCCTCGATCACCCACTGGGTAAAGGGCTCGGCCTTGACCATGCCCTGGTCCTCGACACCGAGACGGCCGGTAAGCTTTTCAATGTCCTCAGGGATGGTCGCGGGGACGATCCGGTCGATCATGGTCTGGGGGAAGGCGCCCTCGGCGGCGATCCAGTCGGCGAGGTCAGGATCGATACGCCGCGCCATCTCCAGCACCCCGGCGCGGATGCGGGCGCCATTGTGGGGAAGGTTGTCGCAGGAGATGACGGTGAAGGGTTTGAGCCCCGCGGCCTTGCGGGCCTGCAGGGCCGCGACGACGAAGCCGGGCGCGGTGCGGGGCGCGGAGATGTCGGCGAGATCGGCGGCGACTTCCGGGTCCTCGACCATCAGGTCGCCGGTCGCGGGATCGAGGCGATAACCCTTCTCGGTCACCGTCAGGGTGACGAGGTGGACGTCCGGATGCGCCATGGCGGCGACGAGGGCGGCCGGATCTTCCGGTCCGACCAGAACCCCCTGCCCGGCCCCGATGACGCGCAGATGCTCGTCGGCGCCGTCGCGGACCACCAGCGTATAGAGGCCGTCCTGCGGGTTCAGCTGATCGCGCACGCCGGGCGACCGTAGCGACGCGCCGAGCACGCCCCAGCGCAGGTCGCCGCCGGCCAGAGCATCGTCGAACACCACCGCCTGGTGAGCCCGGTGAAAGGCGCCGATGCCGAGGTGGACGACGCCGGTCTTCACGGCACCACGGTCGTAGGCGGGCTTGGCGGCCGGGGTCGCCGCCAGCGTGGCGTCGGAGAGCCGTGTCACAGCTTGTAGGCCGCCTTGACCAGACCATAGGTCAGGGCGTGGGCCAGCTCGTGGGCCTCGTCCTCCTCCATCCGGTGTTCGACCACCAGCTTGGCGAGGAAGCCGCAGTCCATGCGCCGGGCGACGTCGTGACGCGCCGGGATCGACAGGAAGGCGCGGGTGTCGTCGTTGAAGCCGACGGTATTGTAGAAGCCCGCGGTCTCGGTCGTCTGCTCGCGGAAGCGGCGCATGCCCTCGGGGCTGTCGTGGAACCACCAGCTGGGACCCAGCTTCAGCGCCGGATAGTGGCCGGCCAGCGGGGCCAGTTCGCGGCTGTACGAAGTCTCGTCCAGGGTGAACAGGATCAGGGTCAGGCGGGTGTCCGATCCGAACCGGTCCAGCAGCGGCTTGAGCGCGCGCACGTAATCCGTCTGCGTCGGGATATCGCAGCCCTTGTCGCGGCCGAAGCGGTTGAACACCGTCGCCGAGTGGTTGCGGAACGAGCCGGGGTGCAGTTGCATCACCAGTCCGTCCTCGACCGACATGGCGGCCATCTCGGTCAGCATCTGGCCGCGGAACAGTTCGGCGTCGGCGGCGGAGACCGGGCCGGTCGAGACTTTCTGGAACAGGGCCTCGGCCTCGGCCTTCGACAGGTCGGCGGTGAAGGCGGTCGGGTGGCCGTGGTCGGTCGAGGTCGCGCCCATCTCCGCAAAGAAGGCGCGGCGCGCGCGCAGGCTGTCGAGATAGCCGGCCCAGGTCGTGGTGTCGCAGCCGGTCTGTTCGGCCAAGACCTTCAGATTGTCGCGGAAGCCTTCGTAGTCGGGGTCCAGCACCGGGTCAGGGCGATAGGCGGTCAGGACGCGCCCCTTCCAGCCCGAGGCGCGGATGGTCTTGTGGTGCTCCAGCGTGTCCGTCGGGCTCTCCGTCGTGGTCAGGACCTCGATGTTGTAGCGATCGAACAGGGCGCGGGGTTTGAAGGCGTCCGTCTTCAGGGCGGCGTCGATGACGTCGTAATAGTGGTCCGCCGTCTCGGCCGAGAGGCGCACGTCGATGCCGAAGGCCTCGGCGTAGACCCAGTCGTGCCACATGCGCGACGGGGTGCCGCGGAACAGGTGATAGTTCTCTGCGAACCGGCGCCAGATGGTGCGGGGATCGGTCTCGACCGGGCCGCCGTCAGCGCGCGGAACCCCCAGGTCCTCCATCGCCATCCCCTGCGAGTGCAGCATGCGGAAGACGTAGTGGTCGGGCGTGATCAGCAGCTCGGCCGGATTGGCGAAATTCTCGTTCAGCGCAAACCACGACGGATCCGTATGGCCGTGCGGGCTGATGATCGGCAGATCCTTGATCTCCGCATACAGACGACGGGCCAGGCCGCGCGTGTCGGCGTCGACCGGAAACAGGCGGTCGGGGTTCAGTCTCAGCGGATGGCTCATCGGTACGGCTCTACTGCGCCGCCGGACCCTGGCGGGCGCTTCCTGGGGTGATCGCGGCGCAGGACCGTGTCTGACGACGGTCTCGACGGTTCGTCGGGTGTCTATGACACCGGTAGCATTCCTTTGGCAAATGCGTATGACGCATTGGTCGCGCCATGTTGCGCGAAGGCCGGACGGAACGCCAGTTTCGCGGCGTCAGATGGGCTGCAGTTGACCGCTGGCGACGACGGGTCCGGTCGGCAGGCCGGTGGGCGAGCCGCCCAGCGGTTCGACGGACACGGCCAGGGTGGCGCGCGACCCGTCGGGGCCGATCAGCTTGTCGGTGTCGATGGTCACGACGTCCTTGCCGTCCATCACGCCGAGCGAGATCGGGCTCTGGCCCTTGGGCAGGATCCACATCTCGAACGACTTGTCGCTCGGGCTCGCGCCGGTGACCGGAGCGATGGTCAGGCGGCGGTTGGCCCGGTCGAGGGTGACGACAAAGCTGGCGGGACCTTCCTCGCCCTTCAGCAGGCCGACCGAGGTCAGGGAGGCGTCCTGGGCCGGAGCCTGCGGCGGCGCGGGGATCACGACGGTCTTCGGATAGGCCAGCAGGACGACCACCGCGGCGGCGGCGGCCACACCGAAGACGGCGGTCGCGGCGCGCCAGATCTGGATATTGCTCCAGACGCCCGGCTTGGCGGGGGCGAGACCCAGCTGGGCCGCGATCCGCATCCAGACCACGCGCGGCGGGGTCTTCTCGGGGATGGCGTCGATCAGGGGGGCAAAACGCTCATCCCAGGCGCTGACCAGACCGGCGAAGGCCGGGTCCGAGGCGATGCGCCGCTCGGCCTCGCGGCGCTGTTCGGCCGTGGTCACGCCCAGCGCATATTCGGCGGCGTCCTGGTCGGGGGTGGAGACAGTCGGTTGAATATCGGTCATCCGCCGAGACAAGCCTTCAGCTTGATCAGGGAGCGGCGGATCCAGCTCTTCATCGTGCCGGTGGGCACGCCGAACAGGGTCGCCACATCCTCATAGGTGCGGCCGTCGAAGAAGGCGGTCTTGAGCGCCTTCTGCTGTTGGTCCTCCAGCTCGGCGATACAGCCGTCCAGCCGGGTGGAGGTTTCGGAGCGCAGAACCGCATCGAGGCCGGACTCGCGGTCGTCGGCGATGTCCTCGGCGTCCTCGATCGGGCGGCTGACGCGGCGGCCCACCTGACGCTGACGGTCGATGGCGCGGTTGCGCGCCATGGCGGCCAGCCAGGTGATCGGGCTGGCGCGACTTTCGTCGAACTGGCCCGCCTTGGTCCATACCGAGATGTAGACTTCCTGCAGCACGTCCTCTGCCTCGCTTCGATCGTTCAAGATACGAAGCACCACCCCGAATAGTTTCGATGAAGTGGCGTCATACACAGCCTGCAGGGCGCCCCTGTCCCCACCGGCCACCAGCCTGAGGTTCGCGTTCAGGGCCTGGCGGCTGAGGTCGGCGTCCATGCGTCGGCTTTTACACTGCTTTCAAGACGATGCATCGGTCGCACGGCTTCGCAGCCGCCGCAAGACGGGCCTCAAAAAGAGGTGTGATCACTTCACCAGAAGGCGCGATCCGTAATAGCCGGCGGTCGCCGCGATCAGGCTCATCACCGTGCCCCAGGCCATGTCGGCCAGGGTGATGGTGGTGCTCCACCGCGTCAGGGTCGCCTGGTTGGTGAGGTCATAGGTCGCATAGGCGACGAAGCCGAAGACGGCGCCGTTGACCACCGCCCGGACGACCGAGCCCTCGCGCAGGGCGGGCACGGTCGCCAGGAAGGTCAGCCCGGCCAGATAGATGAAATAGAAGGCGACGGCGGCCGGCAGATTGACCGATTTGGCCATGAAGTCGCCGAGCACCGGGCGATAGAGCTTGTCGCCCATGACGGTCAGCCAGACCCCGTCCATGACAAGGACGACGAGCGCCGAACAGCCGTAGGCCGCGAGATATTTGAGCATGCTCAGGCCCTCTTCAGCCGGTAGTGGCTGACGCCCCAGACCTGACCGTCGCTGTCGCCGAACAGGCCGGCGGTGGCCATGAAGAACCGGCGCCAGCGGCGCATCCACAAGGGAGCGTTCGCGGCCCCGTAGACCGACGCCATCAGGCCCCGGATCTCTTCCTCGTGCATGTCGAAATTGTCGAGCCAGCCGTCGGCGGTGCGCTGATAGTGGGTCCCCGACCAGCGCCATTCGTCCTCGACCGTCAGCAGGTCGCCGTACTGGCGCATCAGGCCGTGGCTGGGCATGACGCCCCCGGTGAAGAAATGCTGGGCGATGAAGTCGCTCTGATCCGAGACCTCGAACCGGTACGGCGCGTCGATGTGGCTGAAGACGTGGATGAACATCCGCCCCTCGGGCTTCAGCCAGCCGCGCGCCTTGCCCAGCAGGGCCCGCCAGTTGGCCATATGCTCGAACATTTCCACCGAGACGATCCGGTCGAAGGTCCTGTCGATGGCGAAGACATTCATGTCGGCGGTTATGATCGTGAGATTGGTCAGGCCGCGCCGACGCGCCGTCTCGTCGATCGACGCCTTTTGACTGTGCGAGTTGGAGACGGCGGTGATGTTGGCGTTCGGATAGCGTTCGGCCATCCACAGCGACAGCGAGCCCCAGCCGCAGCCGAGTTCAAGAATGCTCTGGCCGTCCTGGATGTCGGCGTGCTCGCAGGTGATCCTGAGCGCGCTGGCCTCGGCCTCGCTGAGGGACGCGTCCTCGCTCTCGTAGAAGCAGCTGGAGTATTTACGGTGCTTGCCGAGGCACAGCTCGAAGAAGCGTGCAGGCAGTTCGTAGTGCTGCTGGTTGGCGGCGTCGGTGAACTCGGCGACCGGGCGTTCGGCCATTTCGCGCGCGAAGGTCGCCTCGGCGTCGGCCGGCGGGGTCTTCAGCGCCTTGCGGGCATTGGCGACCAGAAGCGCGATGGCCGGCCGGGTGAGGAAATCCGGGAAGGGCGCGTCCTGAAGCTTGTTGACGCTGTTCGAGATCAGGCTCACCGGGTCGCTCCTGCGGATGTCGGGGATTTGCGTGCGGGTCGGGGGAAGAAGGCCCCGACGCGGTTCTGGTAGTCGACGAAGGCCTGGCCCCGGGACTTGAGCATCGCCTTCTCCAGCGGCGGGACGCCGGTCAGCCGGGTCAGGATCAGATACATGACGACGGGGGCGATCAGGCTGAGCCAGCCCAATGGCCATGCGCCCGACAGGTCGATGGCGATGATCGGATAGGCCACCCAGCCCAGCCATTCGAAGACATAGTTGGGATGGCGCGACAGGCCCCACAGGCCCTTGTCCATGATCTTGCCGTGGTTGGCCTTGTCGGCCTTGAAGGCCTTCATCTGGCTGTCGGCCCGGCCCTCGCCGAGGATGGCGATCAGCAGGATGGCGGCGCCGACAAGGTCCTCCGCCGTCAGCCCGGCGTCGGGACGCAAGGCCGCTGCGGCGATGGAGGCGCACAACAGGGTCGTCGCCGGCGCCTGGACGATGGCGAGGCCGAACAGATTGGCCTGGAAGCGACCGCCCCATTCTTCTTTCATCATCACATAGCGCGTGTCCTCGGCGCTTCTGGCGACACGGACGGCGATGTAGAAGCCCAGCCGGATCGACCAGACGGCGACCAGGGCCGCGACCAGGATCTGGCGTTCAGAGGGCGCTCCGCCCCCCTCCCCCCAAGCCCATGGGCTCAGGGCCACGACCACGCCGCTGACGCCCGTGCCAAAGGTCCAGAAGACGTCGATCCAGCCGGTGTTGTCAGTCTTCAGCGACACCGCCCAGGCCGTGACCATGACGACGGCCATGAAGTGAAAGGCGAAGAGGAGCGCGATCACCATGATCAGTGGCCCGAGGGTTCGAGCTGACGGGTCGGCAGGCCCAGCTGGCCCATCCGCGCGGTCAGCCGGGCCTGTTCGGCCGCCGACATCGTCGCGCTGCGCGACAGCAGGGCCGGGAACTGGCCGTCGGCCGTGGTGGCGATCATCCAGCTGTAGTCGGGCGCGACCTCGATGACCCAGTAGCGTTGGCGGATCAGGCCGCCAAAGAAGCTGGCCTCGAACTTGGCGTTGGTGGTGCTGTCGAGCACCCGGGCGCTGGTGTTGACCGTCGAGGTCCGGCCGGTGCGCGAGCCCTGATGGCAGGTCTGGGCGATGGTGAAGCGGTCGGCGCCGCGCCGCGACCACACCTGGCTGGCGGCCCAGCAGTTGCGCTGGTGGTCGTTCGGGGTGCGCAGGATCTCGTACCAGCGGCCCATGAAGCGATCGAGATCGACATGGCTGCGCGGCTGGGGCGCCTCGGCCGAGGCGACGGCGGGGATGGCGAGGGCCGGGATCGCGGAGGCCAGTGCGAGAGCCATGACGGCGGTGCGGAGTTTCAGCATCGGGTTCAGCTTCCTTGTGTCGCCGGGATCGGCTGGCCGACCGTGACGGGCGTCGCCGGCACACGGCCGGAACGCAGGCGAAGACCCTTGAGGATCAACAGGATGGCCTCCCAATGGATGCCGGCGATGACCTTCAACGTGAGCAGGGGATGGGTGATCCAGGCTCGCATCAGATTACGGTCGGTCAGCGCCGCCCGCTCCCCGAAGAAGCTGGTCAGCAGCATCGGCCCCTCCCCGTCCTCGACGGTGATGGAGACGCCGACGATCTCGTCATCGGCGCCGGTCGGGGGGATGACCGAGAAGCGGTAGCTCAGGTCCATGTCCATGAAGGGCGAGACGTGGAACTGTTTGGCGACCGACTGGCGTATGGCCCGGTCCGCTGTCACCACCGGGATCAGGTAGGAATGTCGCTGACCGAAGGTGTTGGACACCTCGTAAAGGATCGCCGTCAGCCGTCCGTCGCGGTCATGGCAGAAGAAGACGCTGAGCGGGTTGAAGCCGTAGCCGAGGATACGCGGCATGGTCAGCAGCCGGATCGGCCCGCCGCCGGGAATGTTGGCCTCGGCCAGGCTGCGCTCGATCTGGTCACGCAACGGCGTCTGCGACCGGTCGCCGAAGTCCGAAAGGTTCAGCGACATCAGGCCGAACTTTCCGCGCGCCAGCCACTTCAGCCGCCCGGTCAGACCGGCCGCCTCATCAAGGTCGATCAGCAGCATGAAGATCCGGTACTTCAGCGAATGCGCGCGCGGGCGCAGGCGGCAATGCGCGACCTTGCCGGTGTAGATCCCCGATGCGGTCGCCTGGGTCATGCCGGGGTCGCCTCGGGCGCGGCCGCCGCCGGCACGGTCAGCGGGATACGGCCGCTCTCGTTCGCGACCGTCCACGGACGGCGCACCCCGCCGATAGCCTCGGCGACCGCCAGACCGGCCTGCAGCCCGTCCTCGTGGAAGCCCGATCCGAACCAGGCGCCGGCGAACCAGGTGTCATTGACGCCCTGCAGCGACCAGAGCTCCTGCTGGGCCGCGAGGGCCGCGGCGTTGAAGATCGGGTGATCGAAGTCATGGTCGGCGATGATTGTCGCCGGATCCGGCTCGATCTCGGGGTTCAGGGTCACGAAGACCGGATCGCCCGGCAGGCCCTGCAGCAGGTTCATCCAGTAGGTGACGCTGGGGTGGCTCTCGCCTCGCCGCGAGGCCTTGCCGCCCACATAGTTCCACGCCGCCCAGGCCGCGCGCCGCTTCGGCATCAGCTTCGGGTCCCTGTGCATGACGACGCGGTTGCTGCTGTAGCGGATGGCGCCAAGCAGGCGGGTCTCCTCGGTGGTCGGCTGGTCCAGCAGGGCGAGCGCCTGATCGGAATGAGTGGCCAGAACGACGGCGTCATAAACCTCCTGCTTGCCGGACGCCGTATGGATGATCGCCCGCCCCGGACGACGCACGATGCGCGTGACCGGATCGCCGACCGACAGGCCGCCACGGAACTCGCGCGCGAGGGCGTCGATATAGGCGCGGCTGCCCGTGTCGACCGTCTTCCAGTTGGGCTTCAGATCCACCTCGAGCAGGCGGTGATTGCGGTAGAAGCGGATGAAGGCCGCGGCCGGATAGTCGGCCATCTGGCAGGAGGACGACGACCAGATCGCCGCCGCCTGGGGCAGCAGGTGCCGGTCGCGGAAGGCCGCGCCGTAGCGTTCCTGATCCAGATAGTCGCCGAGCGAACAGAGCGAGATATCGAGGTCGCAGAGGTCGGCTTCTGCCGTGCGGTGGAACCGTTTCAGGTCGATCAGCATGCGCCAGAAGTCGGGGCTGAACAGATTGCGTTTCTGGGCGAACAGGCCCCGGGCGCCATGGCTGGAATATTCGAACCGGCCCTCGTCCATCGAGACCGCGAAGGACATGTGTGCGGCCTTCGACGGCACATCCAGATAGTCCAGCAGGGCGGTGAAGTTCGGATAGTTGGGCTCGTTGAAGACGATGAAGCCCGTATCGACGGGCATCACGCCGTCGCCCGTCGGCACGTCGATGGTGCAGGCATGACCGCCGAGCCGGTCGCCGGATTCATAGAGCGTCACGTCGTGCGCCTGGGACAGCAGCCAGGCGGCGGACAGGCCGGACACGCCGGAGCCCACCACAGCGACACGACGCCGTGATTTCGGGGTCTCTTGAACGGGCGAAGGTCGATCGTACATGACAGCTCACGAGCAGACCGGCGTTTGGCCGGACGAAGTCAGCTACGAAGCTGCACGGCGTCTGGATGTTCCAAAAAAAGGCGCATCCTTTCCGCGGCTAATCCGTAGCTTCACCCGTCCGACCGGACGCGTGAACGCGCGGAGATCTTCATGACGGCCCCTTCGATCCACGACACCCTCGACGTCCGCGCGATCCGTGCGCCGAAACCCGGCAAGCTTCTGCTCTGGGTGCTCGGCAAGGTCGGTCAGGACTGGCGCGGGCGTGGGCTGGTGATCCAGACACCGGACCGTCAGGAATACCGCTTCGGGCCACCCTCCCCCGATCCCGCGCGCCTGATCGTTCACGACTGGAAGACCATGGGCCGGGCCCTGGCTGCCGGCGATATCGGTCTGGCCGAGGGCTATATGGCGGGCGAGTGGGATACGCCGGATCTGGCCGCCCTGCTGGCCGTCTTCGCCGACAATTTCGAACGGCTGGACCAGTTCGCCAGCGGCAATGTCGTCGGGCGCGGCGTCAACTGGGTCGTCCACCGCCTCGGCAAGCTGAACACCCGGCGCGGATCGAAGAAGAACATCATCGCCCACTACGACTTGGGCAACGCCTTCTATGAGCGCTGGCTCGATCCCAGCATGACCTATTCCTCAGCCCTGTGGACGCGGCCGGAGCAGTCGCTGGAGGACGCCCAGCGCGAGAAATACGCCGCGCTCGCGGCCAGCATCGGCCTGAAGCCCGAGCATACGGTGCTTGAGATCGGCTGTGGCTGGGGCGGGTTCGCCGAATACGCCGCCGGCGAGATCGGCTGCCGCGTCGTCGGCCTGACCCTGTCGCCGTCCCAGCAAGCCTTCGCGGTCGAGCGGATGGCGAAGGCGGGGCTGTCGGACAAGGTCGATATCCGCCTGCAGGACTATCGCGACGTCACCGAGACCTTCGACCGCGTCGTCTCCATCGAGATGTTCGAGGCCGTCGGCGAGAAGTGGTGGCCGACCTATTTCGACGTCGTCCGCAACCGGCTGAAGCCCGGCGGTCAGGCGGGGCTGCAGATCATCACCATCCGCGACGACCTGTTCGCCGGCTATCGCGGCCGGGTGGACTTCATCCAGAAATACGTCTTCCCCGGCGGGATGCTGCCCTCGGAGGCGGTGCTCAAGGACGTGATCGAACCCCACGGCCTGAGGATCGAGACCACGACCCGCTTCGGCCAGGACTACGCCCGCACCCTGCATCTCTGGGCCCGACGGTTCCGGGAGGAAGAGAGCGGGATGACCACCGTCTTCGACCGCCAGTGGCTGTTCTACCTCGCCTATTGCGAGGCCGGGTTCGCGACCGGGCGGACCAATGTGGTGCAGTTGAGCCTCTCGGCGCGCTGAGGCCGGTCTTGAGCCCGGCCGTTCCTGGCCGACACGATTAATCAACTTCTCTGACGCAACCTATACGTGCAATCACGAGGGATGCGCGGATGGTCGAGCTGAGCGGAGATCAGGGAGGCGGGGCGCCGGGGGGCGCATCGCGTTCGCCTCCGACCGAACTGCTATCGGTCCAGTACCTGCGCGCCGCCGCAGCCCTGGGCGTCGTCGTCTGGCACGCCCAGGGCCAGATGGGCCTCAAGGAAACCACCGTCCTCCAGGCCGGGATCGAGATCTTCTTCGTGATCAGCGGCTATGTGATGTGGCTGATCCTGTCGCGGCGTCCGGTCTCCCCGGCGACCTTCCTGAAGAAGCGGCTGATCCGGGTCGTGCCCCTCTACTGGGTCCTGACCAGCCTGATGGTCGGCCTGCTTCTGGTCGCGCCGCAGCTGTTGCAGAGCGCCCGGTTCGACCCCGCCCACATCATCGCCTCCTATCTGTTCGTCGCCTGGCCCAATCCGGCCGAGGGCGCAGGGCTGAAGCCCGTGATGATCCCCGGCTGGACCCTGAACTATGAGATGTTCTTCTACCTCGCCCTCGCCGCGACCCTGCCGCTGGCGGCGCGAAGACGCGCCCCTATCCTTTTGGGATTCCTTGGAATTCTGGGCGCAGCCTCACTGCTGCCCCTGCCGCCCATCGCCCATTTCTACGCCTCGCCTTTCATGCTGGAGTTCGCGCTCGGCATCCTGCTGGCGCTCGGTCTGGAGCGGCTGCCCGAGCGGTGGAAACGTCAGGGGCCCTACGGCTTCGTCACCGGCTGCTCGCTGTTGTTCATCGGCGGCCTGCTGATCGATCCGCAGAACCATGCCCGCCTGATCGCCTTCGCCCTGCCCGCGACCCTGCTGATCGGGGGACTGGTCTGCTGGGAGACGCACGGCCGGCTGCCGGTCCTGCCCTGGCTCAAGCGCATCGGCGACGCCTCCTACCCCCTCTATATGATCCATCCGGTTCTGCTCTCGGCCATGGCCCAGGGCTGGCGTGCCGCGGGCCTGACCGCCCTGTCGCCCTGGCTGTTCGTGGCGGCAGGGGTGGTTGTGACCTCCCTCGCCGGCTGGGCCCTGCACGTCACCCTCGAACGCCCCCTGCTGGCCGCTTTCAGCCCCGCCCGAAAGACGGTCGGCAGATCCACGACACCACCCCTGATTGTTTCGCAGCGTTCCCGACCATGACCTCCTATCCTCTTCGCGACGTCCTGACCGGCCCCGACGGCCGCCCGGTCTCCGAGCGACGCCGACGCACCCGGCGGCCCGTGCGCCCCTCTATGCGGTTCATCCGGGTGTCGCTGGGCATGATCAACCGGCTGGTGATGGTCGCCGACGCCGGGATGATCCTCGGCGTCACCCTGGTTTTCTGGCTGATGGGCGCGCCCCATCCCGCGCCCCTGTCCCTGCTGCAGATCCTGATCGCCGCCGCCGTCGGCGCCGCCGTCTTCGTCGCCGTGGTCCAGATCTGGGGCGGCTATCGGGTCGAGCGGTATCATCGGGTGCGGTCGCAGGGGCTGGACATCGCGCTGGGACTGATCGCCGCGACCGCGACAGACCGGCTGGTCGTCTGGGCCTTCGCCCCGGCGGCGCTCAACTCCAACCACTGGCTTCTGGTCTGGCTGCTCGGCGTCCTCGCCGGGCTGAGCCTGGGCCGCATCGGATCGGCCATGGGCATCGATATCCTGCGCCGTCAGGGCCTGCTGCGTCGCCGCGTCGCCGTGGTCGGCGCGACCCCGCTGGCGGGCGAGGTCATCCGCAATGTGCGCCAACCCGAGTGGCACAGGGAGTTCGAACTGGTCGGCCTGTTCGACGACGCCTCCCCCTCGCCCGTGGTCGGCCGGATCACAGATTTGCGCGCCCTGGCCCAGACCAGCCGCATCGACCTGATCGTCCTGGCCCTGCCGTGGAGCCAGTCGGACCGGATCTTCGCGCTGGGCGACCAGCTGCAGTGGATTTCCGCCGACGTCGTCACGCCGCTGGAGCGGCCCGGCTTCCTGACCCGCTCCAGCCTCCTGACCCAGGTTGCCGGCCTGCCCGCCTTGCAGCTGACCCGCCACCCGTTCCGGGGCACGCAGGGACTGGTGAAGACGGCACAGGATTACGCCGTCGCGACGATCGGCCTGATCGCCGTCTCGCCGATCCTGATCGGGGCGGCGGCGGCGCTGAAAGTCTCTGGCGGCGGCCCCGTCCTGTTCCGACAGGACCGGATCGGCTTCAACGGCCGCCCCTTCAGCATCTACAAATTCCGGACCATGACTGTGGACGCCGCCGACGACGGCGCGGGCGGACAGGTGCGTGACAATCCCCGCATCACCCGGCTGGGCGCCCTGCTGCGCCGGACCTCGATCGACGAACTGCCCCAACTGCTCAACGTCCTGCGCGGCGAGATGTCGATCGTCGGCCCCCGCCCCCATGTCGCGGGCATGCGCGTCGGAAGCGGCGCCTATTCCGAGGCCGTTCGCAGCTATGCCGCCCGTCATCAGATCAAGCCTGGCATCACCGGCTGGGCCCAGATCAACGGCATGCGCGGCGGGATCGATACCCTGGAAAAGGCTGAACGCGGCGTCGATCTCGACCTTCACTATATGCGCAACTGGTCGCTACAGCTGGATCTCAGGATCATGATCAAGACCCTGACCCTGCATATGGCCGGGCCGAAGGTGTTCTAAGCCACCACCCCAGCGCCAGCACCGTCGCCAGCTCGCCCGGCGACAGGACCACCGACACGATCGACGACACGACGATCAGGAACAGGGCGTAGTCGAACAGGGCCCGCTCCAGCGTCCCGCCCCGGCGCGCCCCCTCCCACGCCTGCCGCACGGCCCAAAGGTGCAGGGCCAGCATCAGACCCGCGCCGACCAGCCCGTATTCGAACACCACCCCCAGCCAGCCGAGGTCGGACGGGAAGAAGAAGGGCGTGCCGACGATGTCGCCCATCGTCACCCCGCCGATCCGGGTCGCCGAGCCCACGCCCGTAATCCAGCGCCAGGGCTGGTCGTTGAGGAAACGCAGCGCCGCCTCGGCCTCGGTCTGGCGCATGGTCAGGGAGCCGCCCAGCCCCTCGGTCGCCGCCCCACCCTGCAGCCACAGAAGCGCGGGGATCAGGATTGCGAACCCGCCCGCCGCCAGAGCGATCAGGGCCGGCCCGCGCCACCGGCCGAGGCTGAGGGCCGCGCCCAGAACCAGCACCAGCCCCGTTCCCGCGATCTGGGCCCGCTGTTTGTAGATACAGACCATGGCCAGCAGGCCCAGACCGATCAGCACCGGCTTCCAGACCACGGGCCGCGCCCAGAACGACCGGTTCAGGACGAACAGGCCCAGCACGCCGAACATCATCGGGGCATTGATCCGGCGGCCACGCTCAAGGTCCGTCAGAAAGACCTTGGTCGTCTCGATGGTGCCGTTGAACGCCTCGTCGGGCGCGAGGAACCACGCCCCGACCAGAAAGGCGAAGGTCACCGCGCAGAGGATCATCACCGCCCGCGACAGCTCACGCCCCGACGGCCTGAGCAGATTGAGCGCCGCCGCCCCGGCCAGCGCCCCGCTCAGGGGCCAGATCTTCACCGTCGAGGCCACCGCCCCGAGGACGTCATTTCCCAGCTGGCCCATGCTGATGAAGGGGACGAGGGCCAGCAGCCAGGCCAGGGCGGCCAGCAGCAGCGGCTGATAGCCCGGCTTCAGCCTCGCAGCCGCGATCAGGGTCAGCGGCAGAACCAGAACGGGCCAGACCTTGGACAGGCCATAGAGGACCGGCGCGTCGATGACGTACTGAAACAGGCCCGCAAACATCGGCAGGGTCAGGACCAGCAGGGCCGTGCGTCCCCATGCGGCGGGCCAGACCGGATGCCGGGGCTGCTCCCGAACAAGACCCAGCACTCGTCCGCGCGGGTGCGCGCTCACGCCGGCGAGGGCCCCGCCCCGCTCCACGTCCTCAGCCGCTCCTTGAGGGCGATCCACAGGATGGGGGCGGACTCGATGAAGACCCGGCGGAAATGGCCGCGCGGGTGCTGGGCCAGCCGCCACGCCCACTCCAGCGTCGCCGCCCGCACCCAATACGGCGCCCGCTTCACCCGCCCGGTCAGGAAGTTGAGCGCGCTGCCGACGCACAGACCGACACCGGTGATCCCCTCCATCTGCGCCAGCCGCATCGCCAGCATCTCGCTCTGCGGCGCTCCGGCGATCAGAAAGACATAGCGGGCCGGATGGTCGCGCACGAAACGCAGGCATTGCTCCACCTCCTCAGGATCGCGCCAGAAGCCGATCGACGGGGTGAAGCGGGCGATGCGGCTCAGGCCGAAGCGGGACCGCAGCAGCGCCTCGACCTCCGCATCGCCGCCGATCAGGGTCAGGCGCGCATCCCCGGGCACCCCGAGTTCGAACAGGCGCGCGGTCAGGTCGCTGCCCGCCGCCAGCGGGAAGTCCCGCCCGAACAGGCCCAGCGACAACAGCCTCAGGATCCGGCTGTCGTTCAGCACCATCCAGGCCGCACCCTGCGGTCCGCGAAACCGGGTCTCGCCCGAATAGGCGGCGACCACATGCTGGGCGTTGGGCGTGACCACGAAGGCGAAGGGCGCGGTCTCTGGCCGGTCGGCGACCGCCCGGGTCGCGGCCTCCAGCGTCAGGGGCGTGAAGGCCACGCCGAGAAAGCGGCGACGGGGGAGAAGGTCGCTCATCGCACCCCCTCCAGACTGTTGGTGTAGGAGATGTTGCGGCTGAACGGCAGCATCCGGTTGACGTACTGGTCGATCCACAGATTAACCTCGGCGACGCGGCTACGCGGCACGAAGACAATGTCCTCCGACGCCAGCGTCAGGCTCTCGCCCGGCGCGCCGCTGGAGACGAAGCGGCGCATGTCGACGGTTCTCAGCATGGGCGGCCCGTCCGGTCTCTGGCGGATGATCACTACCTGATCCATGCGGCTCTCGGGGCTGAAGCCCCCGGCCAGCATCACTGCCTCCAGCGTCGAGGCCCGCGCTGGCAGGGGATAGACGCCCGGCCGCGACACCGCCCCGCCGACGATGATCCGCGCCGCCCGGGCCTCGGTCACCGACAGGGTCACGACCGGATGGCGCAGGCGGGGTTCGGCGGCCGCGGCGACGGCGGTCTGAAGCTCGGCGGCCGTGCGGTTCTGGGCCTCGACCCTGCCCGTGGCCTTCAGGCTGATGAAGCCGTCGGGCTCGACTGCCGCCTCTTGGGCCATCTCCGGCGTCATCAGGAAGTCGACCTTCAGCCGGTCGCCGACGCCGAGCCGATAGACGGGCGCCGCCTCGCTCCACGGCGCGAAGCCCTGTGGCTCCCGCTCGACGGGTCGGATGTCCTGGGTGGTCCCGCAAGCCGCCAAACTCGCAAGAACGGGGAGCGCCAGCGGAAGAAGCCGTTTCAAAGCCATCGGTAGATCGCCTCCGGAATGTGTTTGCGTCGCCCGGTGAAGACGAAGCCCAGCAGGTCGCCGCCCGCCGCCAGCACCGCCTCGCGCATCCGCAAGGCCACGGGTCCCCGCGTGCGTTCGGCCGCCACCAGCATCACCGTGGCGTCGACCAGCGGATGCAGACGACGCGCATCAGGCGCCTCGACGTCGGCGCGGCCGACCACCACGACCCGGCCGAAGGCGCCGCGCAGGACCTCCATCAAGGTCTCGGGCGCGGCCTCGACGGCGGTGACGCCGCCGACGATGTTCAGACTTTCCGCCTCCCCCGTCGCGACCCACAGGCCCGGCAGGCTGGAGCGGGCCACGTCCAGATGATGGGCTGCGATCGGCAGGCGGCGCAGGGTCGTCGCCGAGGCCTTGCGCCGGTAGTGGTCCGCCGCATCCAGATCCAGCAGCAGCACGGCTTCGCGCCGCCCCGAGGTCGCCAACGCCTGGGCCAGGGCCAGGCCGATGCGGCTCTTCTGCGGTCCCTCGCCGACGATCTGGACGACCCGCGCGGGCCGGCCGTCGACACCTTCGGTCAGGAGGGACGCCAGCCGCCGCACCGCCGTCTGTCCCTCGGGCGAGCCGGGATCAGCCGCCTCGCTCTCGAAGATCATCAGCCCGGGCAGGCGCAGCGCCCCCTCGGCCTCGTCCGGGGTGACGAAGGTCTGGCGCAGCACGACGGCGAGGGTCACCGCCACCGCCGCCGCCGCCAGACCGGCGAACAGACCCGCCAGCACCAGAGCCGGCCTCAGCTCCCGTCCGGCCATCGGCGCCGTCGGCGGCTGGACGATGCGCAGCGTCGTATTGTGATCGTCGACCGCCTGATCCTCCAGCGAGGAGCCCGCGCGGCTGACCAGAAGGGTGCGATAGATGGTCTCCGACGCGCTGCGGCTGCGCTCCAGATCGTGCAGTCGCATCTCGGCCTGGGCCAGGTCGCGCACCCGCGCCTCGGCCGCCGCCACCTGCCCCGCCAGCTCCGCCGACTGCCGCGTCAGGGCCGCCTGTTCGACGGTCAGGGCCGCGCGGCGCTGGGCCAGCATGTCGGTGACCGGATTGCGCACCGTGCGGTCGCTGGAGCGGATGTCCTGGGCGTTCTCGACGATCTGGGCCTGGGCGGCCGCGATCTTGGCGTCCAGCTCGACCAGACCGGGCCAGTCGGGGGCGTATTGTCCTGCCACATGGGCCCGCTCCTGCCGCAGCCTCAGCAGGGTGTTCCTCGCCTCGTCATTGGGCGTCGAATTGGTGCGTTCCTGACTGTCCAGAACCCGATCGGACGTCGCCGCCAGCGTCCGCCCTGTGGCCGCCAGCTCGGCCCGGACCACGCCCAGCCGTTCGCGCGTCTGGGCCGCCCTCTGGCTCAGCCCGTCCAGCCGGTCGGACGCCAGCCGGATGTCGGTCTCGACGTCCAGCACGCCATGGTCGGCGCGCACCGTCTGGATGTCCGCCTCGGTCGCTTTCAGGTCGGCGACATAGCGGTCGATCTCCTGATCCTGCCGCGCCCGCGCCCCGTTGACATAGAGTCCCGCTCGCCGCGCCACATAGCCGTCGACCACAGCCTGAACCGCCCGCAGCGCCCGCGCCCGGTCCGGGTCGGCGAAGGCCACGCGCAGGATATTGGTGCCGGGATCGACCTCGACCTTCAGGGCCTTCGAGAACCTCGCCATGGCCCGCGCAGAAGGTCGGGTGGTCCCGTCGGTCGCCTCCAGCGCCGCGCGGATCACCGGCTCGCTGTGCAGGATCCGGGCGTCGGACTGGAGCACCCGCTGCACCGCCTCCGCCCCCTGAAAGGCCTGGGGTCCGTTCAACCCTTCCTGCGCCGCCTCGGTCGCCCCGACGCGCAGCAGCAGCAGGCTCTCGGCCGTGAATTTCGGCGGTGTCACGACTGCGACGACCAAGCCCAGAGCCAGCCCGCCGGCCAGACAGGCCAGCACCAGCCGTCCCTCACGGAACAGATGGGTCAGGCCATCACGCAGGGACCAGGCGCCGCGCACGGCCGACGTCGGCCCCACGCCCGCCTGCACGGCACAAGCCTGCGCGGCGCCCTCTTCCGTCCACGTTCCAGCCGCTGCGACCAAGACCCAACCCCGGATCGTCGCCCGGTTGCGGACGACTCATTTATACACGTTTGGGTAGCATCAAGAAGGTAAACGAGTTGCATCCAGCCGCCGGAGCCTGTGCCCGTGACCGCGACCGCCCTTCCCGTCCTCACCCGAGCCCGGGTCCATGTCGTCCTGTCGCTGGGCGCGCGGGCTCTGGAGGCGGCGGCCAAGTTCGGCCTCTACGCCCTGGCGGCCCGGGCGCTGGGCGGGCACGACGCGGGCCGGTTCTTCCTCGCGCTCAGCGTCGTCCACATCGTCTCGACGGTGGCCCGGCTGGGGCTGGAGCGCCCCCTGACCCGCCATGTCGCGGCCGAGCTGGCCGTCGGCGATGGGGCGGCGGCCGCACGCGCCATCCTGACCGGGTCAGCGGCCATCTGCATGGCCAGCGCGGCGGCGGGAGCCCTGCTCTTCCTCGCGGCCCCCATCGTCGCCCAGGACCTGCTGCGCCAGCCGGACATGATCGGGGTGCTGAGGCTGGCCGCCCTGATCATCCCGCTCCAGAACCTCGCCTACGCCCTCGCCTATGCCCTGATCGGGCTGGAGCGCGGCGCGGCGGGGCAGATGGTCATGAACGCCCTGGCCCCGGCGCTCAGCCTGACGGCCCTGATGCTGGGCGCGGGCGACCTGACCCGGCTGCTGATCGCCTATGCCACCGCCTTCGGGGTCTGCGTCCTGCTCGGCCTCGCCTGCGTCCTTCGCGAACGGAGGCGGCTGACCACCCCGCCGGACTGGGCCCCACCCTTACAGCCTCTGCCCAGCCTGTGGCACGGCGCACGCCCCCTGCTGGTGGTCGAGGTGTCGCAGGCGAGTCTGCTCAGCCTGCCGGTCCTGATCCTCGGCGCCCTGGCCGATCCGGTCTCGGTCAGCGTCTTCAGCCTCGCCAGCCGCCTGTCCATGCTGGTGACCACGGTGGTGCTCAGCCTCGGCGTCCTCTCGGCCCCGGCTTTCGCCCGCTGCTACCGGCTGGCTGACTGGCCCTCGCTGAAGGCTGCCGTGCGCCATAACCGTCGCCTGACGCTGGCCTTCTGCCTGCCCCTGATCGCGGCCATGGCGATCGGCGCCGCTCCCGTTCTCGGCCTGCTCGATGTCGAGGCGACGCGCGGCGTCCCGGTCCTGCTGATCCTGCTTTGCGGCCAGCTGGTCTTCTGCGTGCTGCCTTCGCGCGACGTCCTGCTGGCCATGGCCGGAGAGGGCCGGATCCTGCGTCGGCTCAGCCTGTGGCAGCTGGTCTCCTGCACAGTGCTCTGCTTCGCCGCCATTCCAGTGTGGGGCGCGGTCGGGGCGGCCCTGGCCAGCGCGACCATCTGGATCGGCGGCGCCCTCGCCCTCGCCGTCACGGCTCGACGCAGGCTGCCGCAGGTGTAAATCTGGCGTCATGACAGACGCCCCGACACCTTCCCAACTCATCGACGGCCGGATCGCGGCGCTGGGCGACTGGCGTGGCGAGACCCTCGCCCGCTGCCGTGCCCTGATCCTCGAGGCCGATCCCGAAGTCACCGAGGATTGGAAATGGCGCGGCGTTCCCGTCTGGTATCGCGACGGCATGATCTGCACCGGCGAGACCTACAAGGCCGTCGTCAAGCTGACCTTCGCCAAGGGCGCCGCCCTGCCCGACCCCAAGGGCCTGTTCAACTCCAGCCTCGACGGCAACGTCCGCCGCGCCATAGACATTCCCGAGGGCGCGACCATCGACGGCGAGGCCCTGAAGGCCTTGGTCCGCGCGGCCATCGCCCTGAACCAGTCGAAGCCGGCGAAGAAGAAGTAGTCACCGCTCGAACGGCGGCGTCTCTTCGCGGTGCACGGCCAGCACATTGCAGAAGTCGGCGGGCGGCGCCGGGATCTCGCCGAACGCCCCGTCCTTCAGGCGGAAGAAGCGGTAGTCCGCCTCCGCCAGCATGTCCCAGGTCTCGCTCGCCGCGCCCGAGGCCCCGCCGGCGTTGATCCAGGCGTTGCATTCGAAGATCACCGCCGGCCGCATCCGGCTCAGCGTCCGGCTGGCCCCGGCGATGACCATGGGCTCGGCGCCCTCGACATCGATCTTGATCAGGTCGATGCGCCACAGGTTCTCGCACGCAACCAGACTGTCCAGCGTCAGGGTCCGTACCGTCTCGCCGTCGGTCGTCGCCGCATTGGCGATCAGGGAGAAGGCCTGGGGGTCGTCGCCCAGCGGCACATGGTGCAGCACCGCCTCCCCGTCCCGGTCCGAGGCCGCCAGCTTGAGCGGCTTCGCCCACGGATAGGCGTTCATCGCCAGATTGGACGTCAGATGCCCGAACGCAGCCTCGCCCGGCTCCAGCGCCAGCACCCGCCCCGTCGGCCCGACCAGCCGCGCCGCCTTCAGGGCGTAGAGGCCGATATTGGCCCCCACATCGATGAAGACGTCGCCGGCCCGCAGCAGCCGCTCCAGTTCGCGCAGTTCCGGCTCGACCCAGTCGCGCAGCAGGAAGGCGGTGATGGAGGTGTATTTCAGGTCCGCCGGGGTGCGCATCCGCTCTCCGCCCTTCGGCGTCAGATCAAAGGCCGCGCCCCGGCCCATGGCCACCGTCGCGGCCAGCACCCCCGCCCGGGCCAGCACCCGCGCGGGCTCGGCCCGGAACGCCGGTTGCGAGGTCAGTTTCCGCACGCGTCGCATCAGGCTCATCGGGCGCTCACAAGATCGGACGGGGCCTGAGAGGCCACCGGGGTTGAAGACGTGGCTTGAAGAGCGGCTTGCACCTCGGCCAGCCGCCGGGGCGTCATGCAGATCATGTTTTCGCTGTCCGTATGGCCGCGCGTGAAGCCTCGCCCTTCCGGCCTGACCTCGATATAGCCGAGCGAGGCCAGCATCGGCGCCAGCGTCGGATTGTCGTGAAATCGCTCGACCATCAGCACGGGCTCGTTGGCGATCAGGGTGAAGGCGCCGCCGGCCAGGACCTCGTGCTCCAGCCCCTCGACATCGATCTTGATGAAGGTCGGTTTCAGGTCGAAGGAATCGAGGGTGCGTGTCTCGCACTCCGCCTCCTCGACGGTCAGCCTGTCGGGGTCGAAGCCGTAGAGCGTCTCCGGCGACAGATAGGCCCGCGCCGCCTCTGCCGAGAAGGTCGCCAGCCCGTCATAGGCGAAGCCGCCGTAGCGCGGCGTATAGAGGGTGCGCCATTCGGCCCGCCGCCCGAGGCCCACATTGACCAGCCGCACGCCTTCCCGCCCACCAAACCGGGCCAGAAGCCAGCGGAACATGGCCGGGTTGGGCTCGAACGACACGATCGCTGCGTCCGGCCGCACGCGCTTCAGCGAAAGGATGCTCTGACCCCGGTTGGCGCCGACGTCGATGAACAGATCGTCCGCCCGCACCGGCAACCGACCCACCAGGGCGAAGTCGCGGTCATGCAGCAGTCCGAAGGTCGAACGCGACCAGTGGTAGAACCGGTTCTTGGCCTCCCTCAGCCCCGGGAACCAGTTCTGCGCTGTCCTGATGGCCTTCCGGTACATGACGCCCCCTCTTGATGAAGCGACCGTACACGCGGAAGTTTAACTATAGGTTGTATACAAACGCACAGAACGAGCGCGTTCGAAAGAACGCGGCCTGAGGGAATGTCAGAAAGACCGGGCGAACCCGGCAGGGGTCAGCCGACCTCGGCCAGCTCCGGGACGCGGACGACTTCACGCCAGCTCTGCGGATTGGCCAGCAGGGCGCGGACCAGCAGGTTGTTGACGGCGTGACCGGCCTTGTAGCCTTCGTAGCGGCCCAGCAGGGGCGCGCCGAGAACGTACAGGTCGCCGATGGCGTCCAGGGCCTTGTGACGGACGAACTCGCGTTCCATCCGCAGGCCGCCGGGGTTCAGGATCTCGTCGCCGTCGATGACGACCGCGTTTTCCAGCGAACCGCCACGGGCCAGACCGGCCATGCGCAGGGCCTCGACCTCATGGGCGAAGCCGAAGGTGCGGGCGGCCATGATCTCGGTGCGGAAGGTTTCCTCGTCGACGACGAAGTCCACGACCTGGTTGCCGATGACAGCGTTGTCGAAATCGATCTCGAACCGCATCTCGTAGCGGTCGCAGGGCAGCAGGGCCGCGGTCTTGTCGCCTTCCGTGACGCGGATCGGCTCCAGGATCTCGATATAGCGGACCGGGGTCGACTGGCGGCGGAAGCCGGCGCGATCCAGCAGCTGGACGAACTGCAGCGCCGAACCGTCCAGGATCGGCAGTTCCGGCCCGTCGACCTCGACCACGGCGTTGGAGATGCCCAGGGCGGCGAAGGCGGCCATCAGGTGCTCGATCGTCGACAGGCGAACGCCCTCGGCGTTCTCGATCATGGTGTTCAGGCGGGCGTCGATGACGGCGTCGCCCGAGACCGGGATGCGGTTGTCGCGGTCGGTGATGTCGGTGCGGACGAAAACGATGCCCACGCCCGGCGCGGCCGGACGGATGGCCAGACGCACGCGCTCACCGGTGTGAACGCCGACGCCCGCGATAATGGCGGGTGCGACGATCGTCCGTTCGCGATGATCATGGCGTGGCGGCAAAGGCGGTGTCTCGTTTCGGAAAAGGCCCCGGCCCGGACGCAGACGGTCCGGGTCGTTGATCTGTCTAACGGACGACCCTCAAGCGGAAAACGAAACTCGGGTTTCGGATTGTTTCCGTGGTTAACAGAACGCTGAAATGCAGAACGCCCCGGATTTCCCGGGGCGTTCGCAGAACTCAATCGCTTTTGGGGGCGGCCTTTCAGTTGGCCAAACGCCTCAGGAAGGACGGGATTTCAAGGTCGTCCTCGGCGGCCGGTTGAGGCTCGGGCATCGGCTGGGCCGAGGCGTTCGAGCGCATCTGCGGCGCGGGCTGCTGCACATAGGTGGGCTGCGGACGGGCCGGCTTCTTCGAACCGAACAGGCTCCAGCCGCTCTTGCGGTGATCGCGGTCGTCATAGGCCGGTTCGGCGTAGTCGGGCTCAGCGGCCGGTTGCGAGCGCTCCATATAGAGGTCGCCCTGATCGGCCGGCGTGGCGGCGGCCGGACGGCGGCCGCGGTCGGATTCGAACTCCTCGACCCACGGATCGACGATCGGCGCCAAGGTGCGTTCTTCGGCGACGTGATGGATCACCGGCTCCGGGGCATGGACGACGGGAGCCGGCTCAGGCGCGCGCGCGGCGACGGTCGAGGCAGTCGGAGCTACGGCCGAAGCCGTCGACTGAAAGCTGGGAACGACGGGGGCCGGCTCGGGCGCACGATAGGCCTCGGACCGGACAGGCTCGCGGACCGGTTCACGAACGGGTTCGTGGCGGACCGGCTCGGCGCGGCTGGCGGCGTAGGGCGCAGCCGGACGACGGGTGTCGGCGAAGGTCGGGGCGGCGGTCGGCTCGATGCGCGCGGCGACGCCCTCGTCCATGCCGGTGGCCACGACCGAAACGCGGATCTTGCCGTCCAGGGCCGGATCGAAGGCCGCGCCGAAGATGATGTTGGCGTCGCCGTCCACCTCGGCCGAGATGGCGTTGGCGGCCTCGTCGACTTCCAGCAGGGTCATGTCCAGACCGCCGGTGATGTTGACCAGAACGGCCTTGGCGCCCTTCAGGCTGGTCTCGTCCAGCAGGGGGTTGGCGATGGCGTTCTGGGCGGCCAGCAGGGCGCGATCGTCGCCGGTGGCCTCGCCCGTGCCCATCATCGCCTTGCCCATTTCGGACATGACGGCGCGGACGTCGGCGAAGTCGAGGTTGATCAGGCCCGGCAGGATCATCAGGTCGGTGATCGAGCGCACGCCCGAGTGCAGGACCTGGTCGGCCATGCCGAAGGCGTCGGCGAAGGTGGTCCGCTCATTGGCGACGCGGAACAGGTTCTGGTTCGGGATGACAATCAGGGTGTCGACGTAGCGTTGCAGCTCGGCGATGCCCGCATCGGCCAGACGCATGCGGTGACGGCCTTCGAAGGTGAAGGGCTTGGTCACGACGCCGACGGTCAGGATGCCGCGGTCGCGGGCGCATTTGGCGATGATCGGCGCGGCGCCGGTGCCGGTGCCGCCGCCCATGCCGGCGGTAATGAAGACCATGTGCGCGCCGTCCAGGTGCGCGTGGATCTCGTCGGCGCTCTCCTCGGCGGCGTTCATGCCGACTTCGGGGTGGGCGCCGGCGCCGAGGCCCTGGGTGATGGTCTCACCCAGCTGGATACGGCGATCGGTCTTGGCGAAACTCAGGTGCTGGGCGTCGGTGTTGGCGACGACGAACTCGACCCCTTCAAGGCCGGCGTCGATCATGTTGTTGACCGCGTTACCGCCTGCGCCGCCGACGCCGAAGACGACGATCCGGGGCTTCAGTTCCGTGGCCTGCGGCCGCACCAGCGAGAGAGTAGACATAATTCTGTTTCCGACCTTCCGACCCTGCCCCCTGAACGGCCACTGCGAAATCCCCGCCGATTCGCAGTGGTTAACGGGCCCGTTAAGGAAACACCCGTCACCGTTAAGAGAAGGTTACCGACTAGCGTGAGTCGGGTGGCCGTCGAACGATTTCGTTAACCTGAGCCGCAGGAAGGACGGGGATAATCGTCATTTCTCCCCCTTCAGGCGAGCTTCGCCGCCCGGTCGTCAGGCAAAGAAAAGGCCGGCGGACCCAGGGTCCGCCGGCCTCTCTTTCAGTCTCTCGAAGAGGCTTAGAAGCTCTTCGACACGTTCACGAAGACCGTGCGGCCAACGAAGTCGTAGCCCGAGTAGATCGGCGAGTTGCCGATGCCGCCCGTCCAGTAACCCGACCCGGACGGCGGGTTGGTGTTGAACAGGTTGCGGGCGCCCACGGTGACCGTGATGTCCTTGTCAGCCCACTGCATCGACGCATTGTGGAGGTAGTAGTCGCTGAGGCTCGAGTTGATGCCGTTGGCGGCGAGGCTCGTACCGCCGTTCTGGGCAGCGTAGAGGCCTTCGTCGGACACCGCCGAAACCCACTCGACGCCGTAGCGGACGCGCCACTTGTCGCGAGCGTAGCTCACGTCGAACTGGGCGGTGTACTCCGGGTCGTTCAGGCTGCCGATGACGTCATAGGTCGGGTCCGTCGGGAACAGCTTGGAGTAGCGTTCCAGGAACTGCGTAACCGCCAGGTTGGCCGTGACGCGGCCACCGAAGACTTCGCTCTTGGTGTAGCGAGCGTTGTAGTCGATGCCCTTCACCTGGTTCGTGGCGATGTTCACGTAACCGTTGATGACGGTCAGAGCACGGGTCGCCGGGTCGCGGCTGACGAAGGCGCAATAACCGGCCTTGGCGGCGAAGTCGGCCGTCGGCGAGTTATAGCACTGCGACAGGATGTAGGCGGTGCTGACGTTGGCGACCGAGTTGTCCAGCTTGATCTCGTAGTAGTCCACCGCGAACGACAGACGACCCAGAGCTTCCGGGATCGGCGGAGTGATGACCAGACCGCCCGTGAAGTTGGTCGAGGTTTCAGCCGAGAGGCCCGCGGCGGCGCCGCCAGCGGTCAGCTGACGAACGCTGGACGTCTGGGTGAAGCCAACCGGCAGACCTTGCGAGGCGCAGTTTGCGGCCCGGTTCGGGTTGACGGTCGGAGCTTCGTAGTTGTTGCAGACGTCGTTGGAGCTGGCCAGGAAGCCGGCGGTGGCGCCCAGGAACTGCTCGAACAGCGCCGGGGCGCGGTACGAGGTGCCGTAGGTGGCGCGGAACAGCAGCCAGTCGGTCGGCGAGTAGTTCAGGCCGAGCTTGTAGGTGGTGTCGTCGCCGTACGAGTCATAGTCGGTCCAGCGGGCCGACGCCGACAGCGTCAGATCGTGGGCGAAAGGCAGGTCAGCCAGCAGCGGAACCTCGATTTCGCCGAAGATCTCCCGCACCGCATCCTTACCGCGCGTGATGGCGGCAGTGGAGAAGTTGTAGGTGTTGGCGTTCTGCGAATCCAGGCCGGGGGTGTCGTCGATGTCAGCCCTGCGGTACTCGGCGCCCAGGAAGAAGCGCAGGTCGCCGGCCGGCAGGGTGAACAGCGAACCGTCGATGCCGCCGCTGAAGACCGTCTCGGTGTATTCCGTGGTGCCGATGACCGGACGCAGGACGTTGTTGAGCCAGTTCTGGGGCAGCTTGCCGCCGATGGTGTCGTTGTTCAGGAACGGAGCCGGAACGCAGCGGGCCAGCGGGTTCGTCAGGTTGACGGCGCAGGTCACGGTGACGGCGCCGGCCGGACCGTTGCCCGAACGGGTCAGGGTCGAGTCGAAACCGGCCGGAGCGGCGACGACGTTCAGCGAGTCGATCAGCTGCGACGTCAGGAACTGCTGGTACATGTACTCCGACTTGGAGCGCGTGTAGCTGGCGTAGGTGTCATAGTGCCAGTCGCGGAACGGCAGATCGCCGCGGACGCCGAGGGTTTGCTTGCCGAAATCGACCTGTTGGGTCGCTTCATACAGACCGAAGCCGATGAAGGCGCGAGCCTGGACGTTGCGACCGCCGTTGAGGCCCTGGTCGACCGACATCGCGCCACCGGCGGCGATGTTCGAGGGGATCAGCAGGCTGCCGACGGCGTAGTCGAGCGTCAGCTGACGGTAGTCGAGCTGCGAGGACTCACGACGGTTGAACAGGGTTTCCGAGTAGATTTCGGCCGAACCGAGGTGAGCCGTGGCGCCCAGGAAGGCGGTCGTGGTGGTGACCGGCGAGAACAGGGTCGCGTCCAGCATGCGCGGGTCGTAGGTGTCGCGGATGTCGGTGCTCAGGCCGGTGCCGCCGACGCCTTCGAAGCCGACCAGACCGGTGGTCACGGCCGAGTTCGGACGGAAGCGGTTGTAGGTGCCCAGAACGCCGGGGGCCGGGGTGCCGGTCGCGCCGATGGCCGCCCGGTTGGCCATGCCGAGGGTGTTGATCGTGACGCCGCCGTTGTCGATCGAGAAGCACTTCGACTTGCCGGTCAGCGGGTCGATGGTGTCCGTGCCGTCGGTGAAGCCTTGCGTCGGGCAGCGCGCGAACTCGCGGTCGCCGACCAGGGTCGCTTCACTGTCGTAGCGCTCGACCGAAGCGATCAGGCTCAGGTTGTCGAACTGGTGACCAGCCGAGATCGAGATCCGCGACTTGTCGCCGTTGCCGTTGGCGTCGGTGGTCGCGTTGTACTGACCTTCGACGACGAAGCCTTCCAGGTTGTCCTGGGTGACGATGTTGATAACGCCGGCGACGGCGTCCGAGCCGTAGATCGACGAGGCGCCGTCCTTCAGGACTTCGACGCGGGCGATCAGGGCCGAGGGCAGGACGTTCAGGTCAGCCGAGCCGACCGAACCGCGCGAACCGGCCGGAGCGACGCGGCGGCCGTTCAGCAGCAGCAGGGTGCGGGTCGGGCCAAGGCCCCGCAGGCCGATGGTGTTGGCGCCGGGGCCGCCGTTGGTGACGAAGCCGGTGTAGAGGTTGTTGATCTGCGAGGTGCCGCCCGTGATCTGGTTGCTCTGCAGCAGCTCGGTCGTCGAGGCCAGACCCTGCAGGGTGGCTTCGTCCTTGGTCACGACGGTGACCGGCGACGGCGAGTTGTACACGCCGCGGATGCGCGAACCGGTGACGGTGACTTCCTGCACTTCGGTCGCGGTTTGGTCTTGCGACGAGGAGGACGACGACGACGAGGTCGACGAGGTCGACGTCGTTTGGGCGAACGACGGCGCCGCGGAAGCGATAACGCCCGCGATGATCGTCGTGCCGAAGAGGTAGTTGCGAAGCAGCATGTGGATAGGCCCCAACCGTTAAAACAGAACCGCAACCCGAGGAGAGTCGGCTTACGAGTTGTCATCGGGATTAGAGGAAAACAGCGCTCCCGCAAGCATTGCGACCGCAATACGGCTACTGCGCGGAACTTCTGTTACAAAGGGGACACAGTCTTGCCACGGGAGTGCGACGGTCCATCCACTGATTTTTAAAAGTTTTTTGCGTTTGCGAACGGCGGTCTGTCACACTTGGGCGACGGACGGGCGTTAATGGCGACCGCCCCGCGTTCCGCGAACGGCGGCGCGGCCACAATCTCGCCGCGTGAGAGGCAGGCGCGGATGCGCCTCCGGGGCGGAGACTCAGAGGTTTTCGCGCAGCCAGCCGGCGGCCCGGGCGACGATATTGCCACGGTGGACCTTGGGCGCGTCGGCGGCGGTGATCTGGCGCGACATCAGCTTGCGGGCCGAGACGGCTTCGCGCGGGCCATAGGCGGCGCGCAGCAGGACGCCCGCCGAGGAGCAGAAGGCCGGGCCCGAGGCGGCGTCGGCCAGGTGGGGCGCGCGCTGGGGCCGGCCCAGACGCACCGGACGGTCGAACACCCGGATGGCCAGTTCGCGCACGCCGTTCAGCTGGCTGGCGCCGCCGGTCAGGACGATGCTTGCGCCGGGATCCAGCGCCACGCCCGCATTGCGGAGGCGATCGCGCAGCAGCTCCAGCGTCTCTTCCACGCGCGGGGCGATCACGGTCTTGAGCATGGCGCGGGGCACGATGACGGGGCCGGCGGCCGGATCCTCGCCGCGCGGCGGGGCTTCCAGCATCTCGCGGTCCTCATTGGCCGAGGCCATGGCCGAGCCGTGCAGGGTCTTGAGCCGTTCGGCGCCCGCCTTGGACGTCGACAGGCCGCGCGCAATATCGGCGGTGACGTGATCGCCACCGACGTTGACGGATTCGATGTGCAGCAGGGACCGGCCGCTCCAGACCGCGGCGCTGGTCGAGCCGCCGCCCATGTCGATGCAGACGCAACCCAGATCCATCTCGTCCTCCTCGAGGGCGGCGAGGGACGACACGACCGGCGCGGCGGCGACGCCCTGCAGGTCGAGGTGGGCCAGCTCCAGACAGTGGCTCAGCGACGCGAAGGCGCTTTCGGCCATGGACACGACCAGCAGGTCGAGGCCCAGCGAGCCGCCGCGCATCGAGCGCGGGTCGTGCACGCCGCGCGCCCCGTCCACCGACCAGGCGATGGGCAGGACGTGGATCGGGCGGCGGTTGGGCAGGCGGATCTGGGCCAGGGCCATGCCGATGGCGCGGGCCAGGTCGGCGTCGCCGATAGGATGGGCGCCGACCGACACCCGGGCCTGAACCCGGTGGCTGGCCATCTGGCCGATGGCGGTGGAGACGATGACGCCGGACACGGGGGCGCCCGAGGCGCGCTCGGCGCGCTCGACCGCATGGCCGATGGCTTGCGCCGCCTCGTCCATATTGATGATGGAGCCGCCCTTCACGCCCTTGGACTGGACATGGCTGGCGCCGGCGACGCGGATGGTGCGGTCGGCGTGGCGCACGCCGTCGGGCTTCATGATGAAGCAGGCGACCTTGGACTGGCCCAGGTCCAGCGCGGCCACGACCGGCGCGCGGTTGGCCTTGGCGGCCTCGGCCACAGCGTCGTTCTTGCGTCCGGTCATCGTCCCTGCCCTACCCTGTACTCAGACGTCGTCTTCGGCCGGAGCCGCAGTTTGCACGGCAGCAACCGTACGACCCGGGCGCACGGCGACGGAATCCTCGGCGCGCAGGTCCACGCGCGAGAAGCCGAGGTCCAGCAGCCGCTCGCGCTGATCCAGCGCGTCCAGACGGATCAGGGCCGAATCCAGCCCCATGGCCGGAAGCATGATGAGGCTGCCGTCCTTGAGCCTCAGGTCCCAGCGGCGCTCGTCGACGCGAACCAGCGCGTCGATCCGGCCCATCAGGCGTGGACGCTGGGCCAGCAGCGGCAGCAGCTCGGCGGCGGCGACATCGGCGCCCTTGCCCACCACCAGCGGCAGGGCCGGATAGCGGCCGGCGTCGGCGCCGGGGATGGTCTTGCCGTGGCTGTCGATGACGTAGTTCTGGCCGCCGGTCTGCCAGACGGCCAGACGGTCGTGCTCCTTGACCTCGATGATCAGGGTGTCGGGCAGCAGGCGCACGACGCGCGCCTCCTCGACCCAGCCCACGCCCTGCACCCGGTCGCGCATGGCGGCCAGGTCGAGGCTGGTGATCGGCTGGCCGGCGTGAACGTCCAGGGCCGCGCGGATCGCGGGCGTGGCCTCGGCCGAGGCGCCGGTGATGTGGACGCGGCGCAGCGACAGACCCATGCCGGTCGCCAGGCTGTCCATGCCGCGGCCCATCGAGGCGCCGATGCGCTCGGCGCGAGCGCCCGTGGCCAGGACCGCGCCCAGGACGCAGACACCGGCGACGATGGAGATGACGACTGCGCGGGGCGACAGATCCAGCTTGCCGACGGCGGCGAACTTGCCGGCGACGACGGGAGCGTTACGGGCCCCGCGCTGACCGCCCTTCTTCGCAGAAGGAGACGCGCCACGCTTCGGAGCCGAATTCGAAATCTGTCGCCGGCCGCCGCGTACTACCGCGGGCATGAGGCGTCCTCCACGATCCACCGGACAAGGTCTTGATAGGACATCCCGACGTAGGCGGCCTGCTCTGGCACCAGAGAGGTCGGCGTCATGCCGGGCTGCGTATTGACCTCCAGAAAGACCAATTCGTCCTTAACATCGTCATAACGGAAGTCAGATCGCGAAACCCCCTGGCAACCCATGGCGGCGTGGGCCAGCTCGGCCTGCCGCAGGGCCTTCTCGAACACGTGCGGCGGCAAAACCGCAGGCAATTCATGGGTGGAGCCGCCCGGGGCGTACTTCGCTTCGTAGTCGTAGAAGCCTTTCGTCGGGGTGATGTCGGTCACGGTCAGGGCGCGCGGGCCCGACTTTTCCCCAACAACGGCGACGCAGAGCTCCTTGCCGGGGATGTAGGGCTCGACCATCACCGTCTCGCCATAGGTCCAGCTGTCCTCGCCGACCTCGGCGACCGGACGGTTGGCGCCCTCGCGCACCAGAAAGACCCCGACCGAGGAGCCCTCGGCGTTCGGCTTGATCACATAGGGGGGCGGAATGACATGCTCGCGCGCCACCTGATGCCGGTCATAGAGGCCGCCGCCGGGCACGGCGACGCCCGCGGCCCTCAACACGGCCTTGGACTTGTTCTTGTCCATCGCCAGGGCCGAGGCCAGGACGCCGGAGTGGGTATAGGGAATGCCCAGGGTTTCCAGCACGCCCTGGACACAACCGTCCTCGCCCCAGGCGCCGTGCAGGGCGTTGAAGACGACGTCGGGCTTGAGCGCGGTCAGGACGGCGGCCAGATCGCGGCCCGCGTCGACGCGGCTGACCTTGGCCACCTGCCCTTCCAGGGCGTCGGCGCAGCCCTTGCCCGAGACCAGCGACACCTCGCGCTCGGCCGACAGCCCGCCCAGAAGGACGGCGACGTGCAATTCGGAAAAGGGTTTGGACGACGACATGGAGCGCTCCGGGAGGTCTGACCTCAATGACCGAAACGTCCTTAACACCTCGTCAATGAAGACGACGCGAACGAGGCCAAAGGCCAAAAGTTAGATGCCGCCGCCGTTCCCCACCTCCGTCATCCTCGGGCTCGTCCCGAGGACCCACGGTTCGACAAAATCGGAAAGCGACGGCGAACGCCGAAGCGTCACCACACGCGGGCAACGGCCACCACGCGAACTACCGCGACCTGCAATTCCCTCCTGAGCGGACGTGCCGGATGGCAGCTAAGGGTGGTTAGCAGCCTTTGAAACCGTGAAACGAAAGATAGATCACCCGCAGCGGCGCTCCGGCATGACGAATCCCAAGGGTTCCCCATTCTCACTCGTCGCAGTGAGCCGAAAATCTGCATCGAGGATCAACACGGTAGGCCCCTGCGCCATGTTCGCTCGCGGAAGGTTTAGCTCCTGCTCATAGCCTCGAGCCATGTAAATGTAGGCGCAATCACCGGCTCGGACTTCTTTGTTCCAGTGGCCTTGGTTGCCCCAAGCCAGAATGAAAGCCTTGCTGGTTTCCCCTGAGGCAAGGCGGATGAGTTCGCCGTTTACCTGCGTTGCGACCTCAGACCCGGTCTCATTGCGCAGAGATATGCGGGTGCTCGGTGAGCAAGATGTTAGTGCCGTTAGGAACATTCCGGCGGCCAAGCTAGCGAGGAACGTTCGTTTCATAAGGCGATGATGCGCGAGCGGGTCGATGTCCGCAATGGGTCGTAAGCCGACCTTACCATCTAGCGGACCTCAGCCCTCCGCCATCCGTCGGTAGCCGCCCGAGGATGACGGATCAGGCCGGCCGCCCGATCCGCTTGATTTCCCAGTCCAGCTGGACGCCGGTCTTGGCCAGGACGTCGGCGCGCACGGCCTCGCCCAGACCCTCGATGTCGGCGGCGGTCGCCTCGCCGGGGTTGATCATGAAGTTGGAGTGCAGGTCCGAGAACATGGCCCCTCCCCCGGTCACGGCGTGCAGCTTGCCGCGCCAGCCCGCCTCGTCGACCAGCTTCCACGACGAATGGCCGGGCGGGTTCTTGAAGGTGGAGCCGCCGGTCTTCTCGCGGATCGGCTGGGTCGTCTCGCGGCGCGAGGTGATCTCGGCGATGCGGGCCGAGACGGCCTCAGGCGCGTCTGGCGCGCCGCGATAGACGGCCTCGATCCAGATGATGTCGGCGGGCGCCTCGGAGTGGCGGTAGGTGTAGCCGAAGTCGGCCAGCGTATAGTCGACCCGCGCCCCGGCCCGCGTCAGGCCCCAGGCGGAGACGAGGATGTCCTTGGTCTCCGAGCCATAGCAGCCGGCGTTCATGGTCAGGGCGCCGCCGATGGTCCCCGGAATGCCTGCATAGAACTCCAGCCCGGCCAGCCCGGCCTTGGCCGAAGCCTTGGCGACCATGGCGTCCAGCGCCCCGGCCCCGGCGGTGATGGTCTCGCCCTCGGTCGTCACGCCCGCGAACGGACGGCCCGCCAGACGGATGACCACGCCCTCGACCCCGCCGTCGCGCACGATGACGTTGGAGCCCACGCCCAGCACCAGAACCGGCACGGCGGCGTCGAGACCCTTGAGGAAGTCGGCCAGATCGTCGGCGTCCGCCGGGATGAACAGGACCTCGGCCGCCCCGCCCACCCGGAACCAGGTGAAGGGCCCCAGCGGCTCGTCGCGCAGCAGCTTGCCGCGCACGGAAGGAAGGGTGTCTCGCCAGTCGCTCATCGGCCTGCGATGCCCGCTCGGGCTCGCCAAGGCAAGAGGTCAGAGATCATGCGGCGGGTTGGTCATCCGCCGGATAGGGGAAGTAGAGCTGGTTGCCGTCGGGATCGGTGACGATCATCAGCGGATAACCCCAATGGCCGTCCTCGACTGACACCCCGCGCCGTTCGAACTCGGCCCGCGTCGCCGACAGCAGGTCGAGATCCAGCGAGACGAAGATCAGCCCGCCGCCCACCTTGTCCGGCCATTGCGACGACAGGATCAGCTCGCACTCCTGACGGCTCACCTGAACGATCAGCCGCCCGCCGTCCTCGTCGTAGCGCCAGTCCTCGCGAAACCCGAGCTGCCCCCGATAGAAGGCCACCGACCGCTCGATGTCCGCGACGAACAGGACCGGGCGGGAGTACCAGTCGGTCACCCTACCCCAGCGCTTCCAGCTGCGCCGGCAGGGCGTAGGCCCAGCTGGTGATGTCGCCGGCGCCCAGCAGGACCACGACGTCGCCCGCAGAAGTGGCCTCGGCGACGATGCGCGGCAGGGCGGTGACGCTGTCCAGAGCCGAGACCTGGCGGTGGCCGTAGCGGCGCACGCCGTCGACCAGGGCGTTCTTGTCCACGCCCTCGATCGGGGCCTCGCCCGCAGGATAGACGTCGGCGATCAGAACCACGTCGGCGTCCGAGAAGCTGGTCGAGAACTCCTCCATCAGATCGCGCAGCCGGGTGTAGCGGTGCGGCTGCATGACCGCGACGACCTTGCCCTCGGTCACCTGACGCGCGGCCTTCAGGACGGCGGCGATCTCGACCGGGTGGTGGCCATAGTCGTCGACGATGCGCACGCCGTTGACGACCCCCGTGGTGGTGAAGCGGCGCTTGACCCCGCCGAAGCCTGCCAGACCCGACTTGATCGCCTCGTCCGAGACGTCCAGCTCGCGCGCCACGGCGATGGCGGCCAGCGCGTTGGAGACATTGTGCCAGCCGGCCATGGGCAGGTGCAGCCCCTCGATCCGGGTCGGCTCGACGCTCGGATCGCGCGACTGGAAGACCACGTCGAAGCGGCAGCCGTCCGGCCCCATCTCGCAGCCCTCGGCCCGCACCATCGCCTGCGGGTTCAGCCCGTAGGTGACCAGGCGCCGGTTATCGATCGAGGCCACCAGACGCTGGACCTCGGGGTGGTCGAGGCAGACAGCGGCGAAGCCGTAGAAGGGGATGTTCTCGACGAAGTCCACGAAGGCGGCCCGCACCTTGTCGAAGTCGCCGTAGTGGTCGAGGTGTTCGGGGTCGATATTGGTGACGATGGCCACCGTCGACTTCAGGCGCAGGAAACTGCCGTCCGACTCGTCCGCCTCGACCACGATCCAGTCGCCGTCGCCGACCTTGGCGTTGGTGCCATAGGCGTTGATGATCCCGCCGTTGACCACCGTCGGGTCGAAACCCGCCGCGTCCAGCAGGGCCGCGACCATCGAGGTGGTGGTCGTCTTGCCGTGGGTGCCGCCGACCGCGATCGAGAACTGCAGCCGCATCAGCTCGGCCAGCATCTCGGCCCGGCGGACCAGCGGGATGCGGCGCTCGCGAGCCGTCATCATCTCCGGGTTGGTCGCCTTGACCGCCGTCGAATAGACCACGGCCGAGACGCCCTCGGTCACATGGGCGGCGTCATGGCCGATGAAGATCTTCGCGCCCAGCTTCTCCAGCCGCTCGGTGTTGGCGCTGGATTTCGCATCCGAGCCCTGAACCGAATAGCCGATCTTGAGCATGATCTCGGCGATGCCGCTCATGCCGATACCGCCGATGCCGACGAAGTGGACGGGACCGAGGTCGAACGGGACGGGGCGAAGGCGAGCGATCATGCCAGCGGATTAGCAAGGGTCGGATCGGAATGCACCTCCCCCTGCCCTCCAGAACTGTGGGCATGAAAAAACCCGCCGGAGCGAACTCCGGCGGGCTGATCATTTGGCGAGGAAGGCGCGCCCTAGTGGGCCACGTTCTTCCAGATGCGGCGGTAGCTGACATAGGTCACGCCGGCGAACAGGGCCAGGAAGGCCAGCACGCCCAGACCCGCCTGCTTGCGCTCGATCGCGTGGGGCTCGGACGCCCAGGCGATATAGGCGGCGACGTCCTTGGCCATCTGGTCCTTGGTGGCCTTGGTGCCGTCGTCGTAGGTGACCAGACCGTCCTGGGCCAGCGGCGGGGGCATGGCGATGAAGCCGCCCGGAGGGGTCGCCGCGCCTTCCGGCATGAAGGGCTTCAGGTCGCCCGACATATAGGCGTTGTAGTGCTGGGTGTTGGTCATCTTCAGACCCGCCGGCGGCGTGTGATAGCCGGTCAGGATCGAATAGATGTAGTCGGCGCCGCCGTGGCGGGCCTTGGCCATCACCGACAGGTCGGGCGGAGCCGCCCCGCCGTTGGCCGCCGCGGCCGCAGTATGGTTCGGATAGGGCGACGGGAAGGCGTCGGCGGCGATGCCGGGACGCTGGATCGGCTCGCCCGTCTCATTGTCGATGTCCGCGACCTGGACCTCGGCCGCCAGCGCCTTGACGTAGCGGTTCTCGGCCGGGTTGGCGGCGTGCGGGTCATAGAAGGGCCCGCCCTTCTCGCCCAGGGTCCGGAAATGCATCAGGCTCATCGAGTGGCAGGCCGAGCAGACCTCCCGATAGACCTTGTAGCCGCGCTGCAGCTGGCCCTGATCGAAGGTGCCGAACGGACCCTCGAACGAGAAGCCCCCGTCACGCAGGTGGTGGGCGCCGCCCTCGGCCAGGGCCGGGGCCGCAGCCGTGGTCAGGCCGGCGAAGGCCGCGACGGCGATCAGGGTTTTACGGATGGAAATCGTCATCGCGATCAGCCCTTCTTCTCGGCCTGGGCCGGAGCCGCAGGGGTCATGGCGTCCGAACCGCCCAGCACGGGCTCGGAGATGGAGGCCGGGATCGGCAGCGGCGTCTCCTTCAGTCCCACCAGCGGCAGGATGATGAAGAAGAAGGCGAAGTAGTAGGCCGTCAGCAGGCGCGTCAGCCACAGGTAGGAGTTCAGGTCGCCGTCGATCAGGTTGAACGTCGTCATGTTCGGGATGACGTGGCTGTCGGGCAGCTGCCCGCCGCACCAGCCGAGGCCGAGGCCCACCAGGCAGAAGACCACAAAGAAGGTCCGCATCGTCGGGCGATAGCGCATCGAGCGCACCTTGGACGTATCCAGCCAGGGCAGGATGAACAGCACGCCGATGGCGCCGAACATCGCCACCACGCCGCCGAACTTGTCCGGGATGGCGCGCAGGATCGCGTAGAAGGGCAGCATGTACCACTCGGGCACGATGTGCGCCGGGGTCTGCAGCGGGTTGGCCGGGATGTAGTTGTCGGCGTGGCCCAGGGCGTCCGGCATGAAGAAGACGAACAGCGAGAACAGCATCAGGAACAGGATCAGGGCGAAGCCGTCCTTGACCGTGTAGTACGGGTGGAAAGGCACCATGTCCTTCTTCTCCCGATCCTTGGGGATCAGGATGCCGACCGGGTTGTTCTGGCCCGAGGTGTGCAGCGCCCACAGGTGCAGCACCACCACGCCGAAGATCACGAACGGCAGCAGATAGTGAAGCGAGAAGAAGCGGTTCAGCGTCGCATTGTCGATGCCCGGACCGCCGCGCAACCAGATCAGGATCGGCTCGCCGATCAGCGGGATCGCCCCGATCAGGTTGGTGATGACCTCGGCGCCCCAGTAGGACATCTGGCCCCACGGCAGGACGTAGCCCAGGAAGGCCGTGGCGATCATCAGGAAGAAGATCACGCAGCCCAGGATCCAGATCATCTCCCGCGGCGCCTTGTACGACCCGTAATAGAGACCGCGCAGCATGTGGATGTAGACCGCCATGAAGAACATCGACGCGCCGTTGGCGTGGACGAAACGGATCAGCCAGCCGCCGTTCACGTCGCGCATGATGCGCTCGACCGAGGCGAAGGCCAGGGCGGTGTTTGGCGTATAGTGCATGGCCAGGACGATGCCGGTGATGATCTGGATCATCAGGCAGACCGTCAGGATGCCGCCGAAGGTGTACCAGTAGTTCAGGTTCTTCGGGGTGGGCAGCGACAGATAGTCGGCGCCGAAACGGACGATCGGCAGGCGGGCGTCGAGCCACTTCTCGATGCCGGTCTTGGGGACGTAGGTGGATTCGTGATCGCTCATGGTCTGGTCTGGCCTCAACCGATCTTGATGCGGGTGTCAGTCAGGAAGGCGTAGTCCGGAACCACCAGGTTCTTCGGCGCCGGTCCCTTACGAATGCGGCCCGAGGTGTCGTACACCGAGCCGTGGCACGGGCAGAACCAGCCGCCGTACTCGCCCGAACCGAAGGTCGGGATACAGCCCAGGTGGGTGCACGAGCCGATGACCACCAGATACTTGGAATGGCCGGGCTTCACGCGGGCGCTGTCCTCTTCCGGGTCCTTCAGGGATCCGGTCGGATTGACGGCCTCGGCGATTTCCTTGGCCGTGCGATAGCGCACGAACACGGGCTTGCCCTGCCAGGTGATGACGACCTGCTGGCCTTCCTGGACCTTGGACACGTCGAACTCGATGGTCGAAAGCGCCAGCGTATCCGCCGCCGGATTCATCTGGTTGATCAGCGGCCAGGCCACCATCGCCCCCGCGCCGACGGCCATGGCCCCGGCTGCGATATGGATGAAGTCACGGCGGGTGGCGTCAGACTCGACGCCCTCTGTAACGACCGGTTCGGCCACGTTTCACCCTCTTATTGGCCGTCGTCCCCGGACACCCGAAAGTGGAGCCGTCACGTCGGCAGTATGTCGCTTGCGAAGTCACGCGGGTTAACCCGGCCCGTCCCACGGTCATTGCCCGCAAGCTGCTGATGCTTCTTGCGAAACAGTCGCAAATTGGACCGCGACAAGCCCCCAGGCCACGCGTATTAGGGGCTTAGAATGCGTCTCGCCCTTTTTCAACCGGACATCCCGCAGAATGTCGGCGCCTGCATCCGCCTGGGCGCCTGTTTCGGCGTCGAACTGCATGTGATCGAGCCCGTCGGCTTCAATTTCGACGACCGCGCCATGAAGCGCGCCGCCCTCGATTACGGCCCTCTGGGCCATATGACACGGCATTCCGACTGGGACGCCTTCCAGCGCGACCGCGCGCCCGGCCGGCTGGTCCTGTTCACGACCCGGGGCGCGACCAGCCTGTCGAACTTCGTTTTCGAACCCGACGACGTGTTGCTGTTCGGTCGCGAGACCGTCGGCTCCCCCGACTACGTCCACGCCGCCGCCGCCGCCCGCGTCTTCATCCCGATTCGCCCGGAGACGCGTTCGCTGAACCTGTCGGTCAGCGCGGGGATCGGGCTGTGGGAGGGGTTGCGGCAGGTGCGCCCGGCCTAGACCCCACCGTCCTCGACGCCTTCCGCCGCCCGCACGTCCAGCAGGACCAGCCCCACGTCCACGCCCCCGCGGTAGTCACCGGGGATCAGCGGGGCCATCGGCAGCCTCTGCGTCCCGAATGCCTCGGTCGTCACGCCGATATGGTGGCCCGCCCAGCGCATCTCTCCGGTCAGGACGCCGGCCTCATGCGCGAACACCGGCCGGATCTCGCCCCGGATCATACGCTTCAACCGCTCCCAGTCGAAGGCTTCGCCACGCACCGGCGCCAGCACATGCAGTTCCTGAGGCGGCTCGCCCCGCTGCCCGTACCGGAACACCAGCACCCGCCACCCCTCGCCCCACCCGCCCCGGGGCATCGGCTGATACCGGAGTTGCCGCCCGAGCCGGGCCAGTCGGCTCCGGGTCCTGAAATACAGGGTGCCGAGCCGCCAGGGATCGCGGGCCGCCAGAAACATCTCGAACCTGGACACGGGTCACCCTCCGACAGCCACCGGAAATCAGATGGAGGTGCCACCGCGGGAGGCAAGCGGGGATCAGGTTTCGTCAGCGGGGCTGGCATCGTTGGATCAGGAGATCAGATCAGCCCTAAGCGGATTGCCAAGGGACATCGGCGTAGCGATCAGCATCGTTCGCCGGCCAAGGCGAGGCCAGCGCTTCGGCGGCCACACTGTTCGGGGCGACGCTTGCCGCCCGAAGCCGCTTGCGATGCTCGTTTATGGCCGTGACGTTGATCGCCTCGCTAATGGACAACCGGCGACCAAAGACTAGACCTTGGGGTTCTGGACGGATCCGCCGACGCTTTGCATCGTGGGGCTTTAGTGCCTTACCAAAGTATCGAGCAGCGCCTCGTGGCGTGTCCGCGTCACGGACATGTATGGCGACGTTTCGGTCAAATACCTCTCCCGCGACGCGCCGCACCCAATGCGGGAGCTTCGTCTCAAATGGCGCGCGACGGCCTTCCGGAATGTGCGCCACCCAATGGACATGGGTTCCATGAGGATGATGATCATGCTCGTGGACGTTCTCAACGACATAGTACCAAGCGGCAGGGCGGTGATCGACGGGATAGGCGCGCGTCGGTCGAAGCCACGGCGTGAAGTAGCCCCTGATAAGACGACGGATTGCGGGCCCGACGTTTTCGGGCTCACACGCTGTTGCTCCAAACTGGATCGTTGTCATCGTGTTCAGGGGAAGACCGATCTCAGCAGCAAATCGGATCGAGTAGTCTAGCTGATCGAACTGGCGCTTGTTGATGAACTCGCTCTGGCGCAAGGCGGTGTATCCGTTCCTCGGGGTGTAGCTGTATTGGCCCCTAATACTAGATAAAGAGGCGGCATCAAAACACGCCTATGAGAACTTGCCCTGAGTTCAGGCGGGGACTGGGTTTTCCGTCACTGCATCGTCGGTTTCCGTGTAGCAGTTTTTGACGCTTGTTAGTGGATTGTTCCTTGCTGCCTGAGGTGGTTTCCGGGCCGATCCATCCAATATGCGTCATCCTCGGGCCCCTCCCGAGGCCCCACGAGTCAGCGCGCGGATGGCCGGATGCGATCGTCACGGGTCGCGGGCCAGCGCCGACGGGCCACCGAACTCAACGCCGGGTCCTCGGGTCGTGCCCGAGGATGACGGGGGCATGTCGGCGTGGGTGCCTCACGCTCATTGCGAACCGTCGCGCCGCCTGTACGCGCATGCTATGATCGAACCGCCGACGTGACGGAATAGGTAGACGTATCGCAGCAGCGATCCTCCCGGGGTGCAGGTTCGATCCCTGTCGTTGGCCGCTATTGCGTTACGGCCTCGTGGACTTTGCAAATCGGCCTCGCGGTTAATGCCCATCTCGTCTTTCGTCATCCTCCGGCAAGCCGCTCTTGCGGCGCAGACCGGGGGACCCAGCGGCGCGCGACAGCGCGAACCCGTGCGGACACGAGGATTCAATATCCTGGCTGACCAGATCGCCTTCGGCGCCGCTGGGTCCCCCGGTCTCGCTGCGCTCGCCGGAGGATGACGAAGTTTGGGGCCCCTTCCGACAAAATAAGAATTTAATCCTACATCCGCCTTGCACCGCTCCCCCTCCCCTCCCACCTCCACGGCGGTCTTTGACATCGCACCCCGTCCCGAGCCGCCCTCAGGTTCGGCGTCCGAATTTCGCATAATCTGGCAGTCCGCGAGACGCCGAAAAACCTAACCCACTGAAATCGCCCGATATCGGTGGCAGGATCTGGCAGTCTGTCACCCTGTTTCGCGCACTGACACCGCCACGACTGGCACGGTTTGGCACGGTCTGGCCGCCCTTTTCGCGGCGCGGCCACTTCACCCCGCCGTATTGATCGCCATTCCCGGCCGCTCGTCCGCCTTGGACCGCGCCACGGCCTCGACGGCCCGCATGACCCGCAGCATGTTTTCGCCGGCCAGTTTGCGGATGTCGGCCTCGGTCCAGCCGGCGGCCATCAGGGCGGCGAGGATCTCCGGATAGGCGTCCACGCCGGTAATGCCGTCGGGCAGGCTGTCGACCCCGTCGAAGTCGCCGCCCAGACCCACATGATCGATGCCCGCGACGTCCTTCACATGCTGGATATGGGCCACGACGTCGGCGATCGTGGCGTGAGGCTTCGGATGGGCCTCGGCCCAGGCCGCCAGCGCCGGGTCCAGGGTTTCGGCCGAGGGGTCGGCGCCCAGACGGGTCGCCTCCTCCCCGAACTGCCGGTTCCAGTCGGCGATGGCCGCGCTGACGAAGCCTGGCACGAAGGTGACCATGACGATGCCGCCGTTCGCGGGCATCAGCCTCAGCACGGTATCCGGCACATTGCGCCGGTTACCCGTCACCGCCCGCGCCGAGGAGTGGGAGAAGATCACCGGCGCCTCCGAGACCCGGATGGCGTCCAGCATTGTCTCTTCGGAGACATGGGAGAGGTCGACCATCATCCCGATGCGGTTCATCTCGTGAACCACCGCCTCGCCGAACGGATTGAGCCCGCCCCATTTCGGCGCGTCGGTGGCGCTGTCGGCCCAAGAGGTAGTCTTCGAATGGGTCAGGGTCATATAGCGCGCCCCGGCGGCCTGGAACTCCCGCAGCAGGCCCAGGGAATCGTCGATCGAATAGCCGCCCTCCATGCCGATCAGGCTGGCGATCTTGCCGGACCGGTGAATGCGTTCGATGTCGTCGGCCGTCGTGGCCAGCTCGAACACGTCCGGATGGGCGGCCACGATGCGGCGCACCGTGTCGATCTGTTCGAAGGTCTCCTTGACCGCCTCAGCGGGGGTGATGTCCGCCGGGACATAGACCGACCACAGCTGGGCCCCGACCCCGCCCGCGCGCAGGCGGGGAATGTCGGTGTGCAGCCCCGTCGCGGTGAGGTCGGTCGTCAGATCGACCGCGCGGGGGTCGTTGCCGTGCTTCTCCCGCAGGGCCCAGGGCAGGTCGTTGTGCCCGTCGATCAGCGGGGTGGTCTTGAGGATCTCCAGCACCCTCGCCTCCCCGGCAGCATCCTGCGCCAGAACAGGGCCGGCGACGGCCGCGAGGCAAATCGCGGTCAGAAGGGCGGTGCGGATCATCAGAAACCTCCGGTTGGGGAGGCCCAGAACAGGCCAAGGGCCGGGGCGCGTCAACGCCCCGGCCCTCACCTGATCAACGAAGTCCGCTTAGCGGATGTCGTAGACGCCCGTGATGTCGATCTTCACCGACAGCTCGCCGGCCGAGACCGGGGTCGAGTCGGCGCCGGCGGACTGCATCCGCGCCATGGCGAAGACCGGCATCGGCGGCTGGGGCGCATAGCCGCCGCCCTCGTTCAGCGAGCGGATGCCGCCCAGCTGGACGCCGAGCGCCTCGGCATAGAGCCGCGCCTTGGCCTGCAGGGCCTGGACGGCCAGACGGCGCGCCTGATCCTCGGCGGTCTTCGGATCCTTGAGGCCGAAGGAGATGCCGTCGATCTGGTTGACGCCCGCGGCGACCACGGCGTCGGCCGTCGTGCCGACCTTGCTCAGGTCGTTGATGTTGACCGTGACCCGGTTGGTGGCCTGATAGCCGCGCAGCTTGGGCGGTTCGTTCTGGACGTAGTCGTACTGGGCCTGAAGGTTCAGGCCCGAGGTCTGGATGTCGCGCTCGGCGATCCCGGCCCGGCGCAGGGCGGCGGCGACCCGGGTCATCTGCGTCGCGTTCAGGGCCATGGCCTCCTGGGCCGTCGCGGCCTCGGTGACCACGCCGAAGGTGATGGTGGCCATGTCGGGCGCGACCTTGACCTCGCCGGTCGCGGACAGGTTCAGCGACGGCTGGGTCTGGATCATCTGGATGGTGCTGCTCACCGGAGCATTGCCGACGGATTGAGCAAAGGCGGCCGGAGCCGTCAGGGCGGTCGCGGCCATCAGGGCGCCGCCGACGGCCAGGGTGCGGAGTTTGAGGGTCATCTGGGGGTCTCCTGGGAACGAACCTTAACGGCCCGCGAAATGCGTGACCGCCATGAGTGTTCCTTTGGACCCTTCCTCCTGAACGACGACGTCAGCATTACGGTCAGGCTTCGTTCATCGGGATGAAATCGCCGACAGACTGGAGGCGGCTTTGCAGCCGGGCCCTCGCCTGCTAGGCCCACCCTTCGACCTTGGGGGCCTGTAGCTCAATGGTTAGAGCCGACCGCTCATAACGGTCTGGTTGGGGGTTCGAGTCCCTCCAGGCCTACCAAAGCCTTTGGGCCAGTCGCCTCAGTGGTGATCGCGATTCTGCCTGCGCATCCGCTGACGGCCGTAGAGGCGATCGTGGATGACCAGGGTGTCGCGGATCGTCGGCAGCACGAAGCAGGCGACAACCACGGGCGCGATAACGGACACCAGAATCAGCATTTTTTAGTCCTCCCGGCGCCACCCTGCCCACAAGCGGAGCCGTTGAGGAACAGGGTTAATCGAGACCCGTACCAAAGTTATAGGAACCCCAGCGGGTGTTCCGGGGCCTTGAAACCGGAGCGTTCCCGGGCTTGGCTCGGCGCATGCGCTTTCATCCCGTCTTCGAGAACATGCCCACCACCGTCTTCGAGACCATGTCGGGTCTGGCGAGGACCCACGAGGCGATCAACCTGGGTCAGGGGTTCCCCGATGCGCCGGGCCCTGAGGAGCTGAGGCAGGCGGCGGCCGACGCCGTGCTCCATGGCTCCAACCAGTACGCCCCCTCGCGCGGCCTGCCCGAGCTGCGCGCCGCCGTGGTCGAGCACTATGGGCGGCTGCAGGGCGTTCCCCTGACGACCGAAGGCGTGCTGATCACCTCGGGTGCGACCGAGGCCATCGCCGCCTCGGTGCTGGCGGTGGTCCGGCCCGGCGACGAGGTCGTGGTCTTCGAGCCGGTCTATGACGCCTATGTGCCCTTGATCGAGCGGGCCGGCGGGGTCGCCGTGCGGGTCCGGTTGAGCCCACCCGAGTGGAGGATCACCGAAGACCTGCTGAAGGACGTCGCGGGACCGAAGACCCGGGCCCTGATGTTCAACAACCCGCTGAACCCCGCCGGCCGGGCCTTCGATGCGGAGGAGATTGCGACCGTCGCCCGCTTCTGCGTCGAGCACGACCTGATCGCGATCAGCGATGAGGTCTGGGAGCATGTGATCTTCGACGGCCGCCAACACCGGTCGCTGCTGGCCGAACCGGGGATGGCGGGGCGCACCCTGAAGATCGGCTCGGCGGGCAAGATGTTCGGCCTGACCGGCTGGAAGATAGGCTTCGTCTGCGGCGCGCCCGAAGTCGTCGATCCGGTCGCCAAGGCGCACCAGTTCCTGACCTTCGCCACCGCCCCCAATCTGCAGACCGCGGTCGCGCAGGGGCTGGCCTGGCCGGAAGACCGGTTCACGACCCTGCGGGCCGAGATGCAACGATCGCGCGACCGGCTGGCCGCCGGACTGACAGCGCGGGGCTATGTCACCACGGCCAGCGAAGGGACCTACTTCCTGTGCGTGGACCTGAAGGCGTCAGGCGTCGATCTGGACGATGAGGACTTCTGCCTTCGGCTGGTGACCGGGTTCGGGGTCGCGGCCATCCCGGTCTCGGCCTTCATGACCGGCGAGGGGCGGCCGACCGGAATCGTGCGCCTGTGCTTCGCCAAGGCCGACGCCGTGCTGGACGAGGCGATCGTCAGGCTGGGCCGGGCGCGGGACGCCCTGGCCGGCTAGGTCAGTATCCCGGTCCCGGGCCGTCTGGTCCGCGCGGGCCGGGGCCCGGCGAGGCGGCGAATCGGCAGGAGTCCTCGCGCAGCCGCTCCTGCTGGCGGATCCAGCCACGGTCGTAGCGGGGATCGGCGGCATAGGGCAGCGGCGGGTTGCGGCGGCCCCAGCGGACCTCGCCGAAGTAGCGCGGCTCGTCGATGAACCCGCCATCGCGGCTGTACCAGCCACAGCCGGCGTTGAACCGCGCCAGACCCGGCAAGGTGTAGGCGTCGTTGACGTAGGGCAGGCCCAGGGCGCCCTCTTCCTCGGCCCACCACTGCTGCGGATAGGGCCGGGTCATGCAGGTGAAGCGGTCGTCGCGGCGGCGGCCGTTCCAGTCGGGGCTGTAGCGGCCGCGATATTCGTCGCGGAAGTCGGGGGCGCAGATGTCGCCGCGCGACCAGACCCGGTTGCGGTTGGCGTCGATGTCGCCGCGCGGCCCGGCGTAGAACGGCTGGTCCACGCCCGAGAAGATGCTGGAGGTCACCACGGCCCGGCCGGCGTCGGCATAGACCCCGACGTAACGGGCCCGGACGCGGGAATCGTCCAGCTTGGCCTCGCCGCCGTAAACGACCAGACCCTTGTCGGCGAGGCAGATCTTCGAGCCCTGGACGCTGACGCGCGTGCCGTCGACGGCGACCCCTTCATTATAGCCGCAGATCCGGCTGTTCACGATGTTCAGCTCGCCGATCTCGCGGCGCGAGCGGACGTTCACCCCGATGGACCGCGGGCCGAAGTTGGACGGATTGTGCTCACCCGTCAGATAAACGGAGCTGATCAGCGACGGCCCGCCCGCGCCAGGCGCGACCTCGATGCCCGACTGGGCGTTCAGCACATTGACGCTGACGGCGGTCAGGGTGCCGTCCTCGACCAGGATGGCCGGCGACATCGTCTTGGCGTCGATCGAGCTGTTGCGGATGTCCAGCTGCCCGCCGCGGATCAGGAAGGGCGATTCATTGCCGACATAGCGCAGGGAGACGCGATCCAGCACCACCGTCGCCTCGTCGCCCGCCACACAGGGGGCGTCGCCGGCGGAGGGGGCGGCCATGGCCAGATCCGTGATCACGGCGCGCACGCCGGGCGCCACGGTGATGCAGGGCAGGCCTTCGGGCGCCTGAAGCGTGATCTGGCCGGCGTATGTGCCCGAGCCGCGCACGGTCATGGGCTTGTCGATGTTGATCCAGCCGACGCAGGCGCCGCCGTTCGAGCGAATGGTCAGGGTGCCGCCCGCCGGAACGCGGCGCACGGCATTCTCGATCGCGCCGCTGCCCGGATTGCCGCCACAGGTCACCACGACCTCGTTCGGACCGGTGCCCGGGCCGTAGCCGGGGCCCCAGCCGGCGCCCGGACCGGGACGCCAGTCGGGGCGATAGTCAGGCCGGTAGGTGCGGTAGTCGTAGCGGCGATGGTTTCGGTTGCGCGTCCCGGCTGAGGGGCTGAGCAGCAGGCCAAAATTCGGCCGGGTCTGCGCCTCGACCCGCGCCGCGGTCTGGGCGGCGGCCGGGGCGGCGTCAAAGGCGGTGAAGACCAAGGCCGTCGCAGCGGCGGCCAGGGTCAGGAGGCGGAACGTGGAAGCCGGCGGCGTCTTCATCGGAAAGTCGCCTCCTAGCGGCGCGGTGAGCGGGAGACCTGGGCCAGGACGGCTTGCAGGCGCGAGGCCGAGGGGCCGAAGCCCGCCAGCGCGGAATCGATGCGGTAGGCGACAGCCTCGGCCTTGTCCTGATCCGCCACCCCGGCGACGCCGAGGGCGAAGAAGGTGGACATGGCGAACTTGGCCTCCGGATTCCCCTGCTTGTCGGCCAGGGAATACCAGTGGAAGGCGCGGGCGTAGTCGGGGGGCACCCCGATGCCCTCGGAATACATGACCGCCAGCACCAGCTGGGCCTCGGACGAGCCGTTCATAGCCGCCAGCTGGATGGCGCGCACCTTCTCCAGCGGCGAGAGGTAGGAATCCATCGGATGGCCCAGCATGGCCTCGAAGGATTCGATCTCGTGCTTGGTCAGGCGGTTCGGCTCGGTCGGCACGACCGAGACCACGCCCAGATATTTGAGCGCCCGCCCGACGTGGACGAATGGCATCTCCGTCTGCATCCGCGACAGGGCGTAGTCATAGGCGTCGCCGCGCGGACGGCTCTCGTCCGAGAAGGGCACGCCCGAGGCCGGGGCGTCGTTGGGATAGAATTCGTAGGGCGGCACCCACTGGCGGGCCTTGGCCTCGACGAAGGCGCCGGAGGCCGCACGGCTGGGCGAGGAGCGCTCGAAGTCCTTGAGCAGGACATAGGCGCCGACGTCACCCGTCTGAACTGCGAGGTAGTTGTAGAGATAGGCGTCGACGTCGTTGCGCTGGAACAGATTGACCGCCGAATAGCGGGTTCCGCGCCATTGCTCGTCGCGGCTGGCTCCGTCCTTGCGGCCATAGGCCTCGCGGCCTTCGGGATTGTCCTCGGGCTCGCCGAAGGGGCCGAACAGGGAATCGTGCAGTCGGGCCAGGGTGCGGAAGCCCTGGGCGTCCTGGGTCGACAGGATGTAGATCATCCGGTCGCGGACCTCTTCCTGCTCGTCGCGCGACATGCGCGACAGCTGGCCGTCCAGACGGTTGTAGGCCTCGTGGCGTTCCCAGGCGCGACAGTCATCGTAGCGCGACAGCGAGCGCAGACGACCGAACATGCCCCGGCGCTCGGCGCGGTTGATCGGCGAATAGCCCTGGTCGTTGGCCAGGGCCATGCCGGTCCAGACCGAGCTTTCGATCGGATCCTCGATATTCTTGTCGGTGGCGCGCACGGCGGCGTAGCGCTGACCCAGCTCGAGCTGGGCGAAGAAGTCGCCGCGGAAGGCCGCCCGGCGCAGGGCGCGCAGGCCTGCTTCCTGGGCGTTGAATTCAGATCCGGTCAGGGAGGCGGGGCGCGGACAGGCGTTGGCGTTGCCGCCCCCGCCCTGACGCCAGAAGGTCGGGCCGTGATCGCCGCAGCTGGCGACGGTTCCGGCCACAACGGCCAGAGCCACAATGGCGGCGACAGCCGTCAGCGGCCCGCGCATGTTGCGCGAGCCCCGTTCAGAGCCTTGGCCAGCTCGGTGGCCGGCCCGATGATTGTCGTCCCCCTCGCTCATCCCCGTCCCCGAATCCCCATGCGCCACGCGACCTTAGCCAAACTAGCGGTGTTAACCATTCCGCAAACCGGCGTTCGGGTCTAGTGACTTTGCAGTATGGTTAACGCGCTTTTGCAACAAAGCGTTGCCGCATAACGACCAAATTGCGACTCTGCGGGACTTACCCCCGGATTTCAGTGACTTGCGGGGCTCGCCTCACAGGCGAGTGCGTCAAGACGCGCACAGGTCGCGGAGCGCACCGAAGAGGCCTATATGCGCCCTTCACGCCCCCTTTCGACGCCCGCGAGCCTCCCGATGTCCTATGTCGCCCGATCCGACCGTCCCGCCGACAAAGCCCAGGCCTATGCCGAGGTCGAGGCCGAAATCCTGGCGGTTCTGGATGGGGAAACGAATTGTACGGCCCGGATGGCGACGGTCGCCTCCATGCTGGCGGACGCCTTCGACGCCTATTTCTGGACCGGCTTCTATGTCGTGGACGCCGACAAGCCGCGTGAACTGGTGGTCGGCCCCTATCAGGGCACCCTGGGCTGTCTGAGGATCGCCTTCGGGCGCGGCGTCTGCGGTACGGCGGCCGAGACCGGCCAGACCCAGCTCGTTGAAGATGTTCATGCCTTCCCGGGCCATATCGCCTGCGACAGCCGTTCGGAGAGTGAGATCGTGGTTCCGGTGTTCGACGCCTCGGGCGCCCTGATCGCCGTCTTCGACGTGGATGCGACCGAGAAGGCCGCCTTCGACGAAGTGGACGCCGAGGCCCTGGAGCGTTTGCTCAAGGCCGTCTTCGCCGCCTAGGTTTCGGGCGAGCGAGGGACCGACCGCATGACCACCGAACTCTGGAGAAGCGTTCTCTATCTGCCGGCGTCGAACGCGCGGGCGATCGAGAAGGCGCGGACGCTGGATTGCGACGTCGCCGTGCTGGATCTGGAAGACGCCGTCGCGCCGGAGATGAAGGCAGAGGCCCGCGCCGCCGCCGTCGAGGCCGTTCGCGCTGGCGGCTTCGGGCCGCGGCTGGGCGTGCGGATCAATGGGCTCGACACCGAATGGGGCGTCGAGGACCTCAAGGCGCTGGCGGGGACCGAGGTCGGGCTGATCGTCGCGCCCAAGGTCGAGAGCGCCGGGGCCGTGCGCGCCCTGAACGCCGCCCTGCCCGCAAGCGCCACCCTGATCGCCATGATCGAGACCCCGGCGGCCCTGATGCGGCTGGAGAGCATCGCCGGGGCCGGCGGGGCCTTGGCGGGCCTGATGCTGGGCGTGAATGATCTGGCGGCGACGCTGGGGACGGGTCCGTCTGCGGATCGCGAACCGCTCAAGCCCTGGCTGGCGGCGACGGTGGCGGCGGCGCGGATGCATGGACTGGCCGTGCTGGACGGAGTTTTCAACCGCATCGAGGACGCCCAAGGCCTGACCACCGAATGCGCGCAGGGCCGGCTCTACGGCTTCGACGGCAAGAGCCTGATCCATCCGTCCCAGATCGCTGTCGCCAACGCCGCCTTCGCCCCCTCACCCGCCGAGGTGGCCCAGGCAGAGGCCATCGTCGCCGCCTTCGCCGACCCGGCCTCGGACGGCAAGGGCGCGATCCGCGTGGGCGGCGCCATGGTCGAACGGCTGCATCTCGCCTCGGCGGAGCGGCTGCTGAAGCGGCATCGGATGGCCAGCGGGGGCTAGGCGCGAACCGCGACCGCCCGTAGACACGAACCGTGACTGCTTCGCCCCTCTCATCATCGACAAAGACCCCCGCCTGGGTCTGCGCGCCCGGCGTGCTCAAGGTCCCGTTTCTGGCCGAGTTTCTGCCGGACTACGCCCTCGGCGCCCTGCCCGGCCCCGATGTGAAGGCCGTGTTCGGTTGGGGCATGAAGCCGACGGCGGCGGCCGGGCGGCGGCTCGCGGAGAAACGCGGCATCCCTTACGTGGCGCTCGAGGATGGCTTCCTGCGCTCGGTCGGTCTTGGCGAGAGCGGGGCGACCTCGCTGAGCCTGATCGTCGACGACCTCGGCGTCTATTACGACGCGACCCGGCCCTCGCGGCTGGAGGATTTGATCCGCACGGCGCCCGACTGGTGCGACGCCGCCCTGACGGCCCGGGCGCGCGGCCTGATCGACCGGATCGTGGCCTCTGGCGTGTCCAAGACCAATATGGGCGGGCCGCTGGACCAGAGCCTGCTCAAGCCCGGCCGGCGCGTCCTGATCGTGGACCAGACCCTGGGTGACGCCTCGATCGGCTACGGAATGGCGACGACCCAGTCGTTCAGCGACATGATCGCCGCCGCGCGCCGCGACGAGCCGGACGCCCAACTGATCGTCAAACGCCATCCCGCGGTGGCGGCTGGGCGCAAACAGGGCTGTATCGCCACGGCCGATCTGAACCGCGTCACCCTGATCGACACCGACGTCCGGCCCGCCGACCTGCTGGCCCATGTGCACGCCGTCTATGTCGTGACCTCGGCTCTGGGGTTCGAGGCCCTGTTGCGCGGCCTGCCGGTCCGCTGCTTCGGCGCGCCCTTCTATTCCGGCTGGGGCCTGACCACGGACGCCGTCGACACAGGTCGCCGGGGTGAGACGCGAACGATCGAACAGGTCAGCGCCGCCGCCCTGATCCGCTACACCCGCTATGTCGATCCGATCACGGGCAAGCGCTGCGAGGCCGAGCAGGCGCTGGACAGGCTGATCCGGCTGCGCGACCGGGCCGGGCGGCTGCAGGGCTTCTGGGCCGCCGCCGGCTTCGCCCCGGCCAAGCGCCCGCCGATCCGCAAGCTGCTCAACTCCCCGCGCGGCGAGGTCCGCTATCACTGGTTCGCCCGCAACGCCGCGAAAGCCGCCGAGGAACGCCACGGCAAGTTCATCTGGTGGGCCGGCAAGGAGAGCCCGCCGATCCTTCAGGCCGCCGCCGCGACCACGGCGCCGACGGTGCGCATGGAGGACGGCTTCATCCGCTCGCGCGGCCTGGGCTCGGACTTCTTCGGCGCCCTGTCGGTCGTGCTGGACGATCTGGGCGTCTATTACGACGCCACCGGCCCCAGCCGTCTGGAGACGCTGATCGCGACCAAGGACTACGACGCCACGGCCCTGAGCCGCGCCGCGCGGCTGCGTGACCGGATCGTCGAGGCCGGGCTGTCGAAATACAATCTGAAGGGCGAACCGCCCGCTGGATGGCCGACGGACCGGGAGCGGCTGCTGGTCGTGGGCCAGGTCGAGAACGACCGCTCGATCCGGCTAGGCTGCACCGACATCCGCACCAACTCCGGGCTGGTCGAGGCGGCGCGGCGGGACTTTCCGGACGCGCATCTGATCTATCGCAACCACCCGGACGTCACCGCGGGCAACCGCCCGGGACTTCTGGACGCCGGGGCGATGGATGCGGTGGACGCGGTCGCCGACGATCTCGACATCATCGACTGTCTGAACGCCTGCGACCGGCTGGTCACCCTGACTTCGTTGTCGGGGTTCGAGGCCCTGATGCGCGGCAAGGCGGTGACCACCTATGGCCGGCCCTTCTATGCGGGATGGGGTCTGACCGATGACCGGACCGGGCCGTTCGAACGCCGGGGCCGCAAGGTTTCGCTGGAAGACCTGCTGCACGCGACCCTGATCGACTATCCGCTCTACGTTACGCCCACGGGCTGGCCGTGCGAGGCCGAGGATCTGGTCGAGGCCCTGATCGCGGCGCGCGATACGCCCCTGCCCGCCCCGCCGCGCGGCCGGATAAACCGGTGGTGGAGAGGGATCAGAGCCTCTCTCGACCAGACGCCTCCACCGGCCTATTAGACGGGTCCAGAAAAAGAACGGACCGCCCCCTCGTGCCCGAGGCGCCGCCCGTCGAGCGTCAGGGTAGAGTAGATATGATCCCGTCCGTCATCGCCGCCACCGGCCTGTTCACGCCCGAACAGTCAGTCTCCAACGAAGAGCTGGTCGAGGCCTACAACGCCTGGGCCGACCAATGGAACGCCGACCACGCGATGGAAATCGCCGAGGGCGACGTCGCGGCTTTGACCCATTCCTCGGTGCCGTTCATCGAGAAGGCCTCGGGCATCAAGTCGCGCTTCGTGCTCGACAAGGCCGGGATCATCGACCCGAAGCGGATGGCGCCGAACATCCCCGAACGCTCCAACGACGAGCTGTCGATCATGGCCGAGATGGCCGTCGCCGCCGCGAAACAGGCCATCGAGGCCTGGGGCAAGCCGGTTAGCGAGATCGGCGCCGTGCTCTGTGCCGCGTCGAACATGCCCCGCCCCTACCCGGCTCTGGCCGTCGAGATCCAGCAGGCGCTGGGCATCGAGGGCTTCGGCTTCGACATGAACGTCGCCTGCTCCTCGGCGACCTTCGGCATCAAGACCGCCGCCGACTTCATCGGCTCGGGCTCGGTCAAGGCGGTGCTGATGGTCAACCCCGAGGTCTGTTCGGCCCACCTGAACTTCAAGGACCGCGACAGCCACTTCATCTTCGGCGACGTCTGCACCGCCGTGATCGTCGAGGCGAAGGATCAGGCCGGACCCGGCGGCTGGGATATCCTGGGCACCCGGCTGAAGACCGTCTTCTCGAACAACATCCGGAACAATTTCGGCTTCCTGAACAACGCGGCGCCCGAGGGCATCGGCAAGCCGGACAAGCTGTTCATCCAGCAGGGCCGCAAGGTGTTCAAGGACGTGGTGCCGATGGTGTCCGACATGATCGTCGACCACGCCGGCGAGCTGGGCCTCGATCCGCACGAACTCAAGCGCCTGTGGCTGCACCAGGCCAATATCAACATGAACGAGTTCATCGGCCGCAAGGTGCTGGGCCGCGACCCGACGCCGGAAGAGAACGTCATCGTCCTGGACGAATACGCCAACACCTCCTCGGCCGGGTCGATCATCGCCTTCCACCTGCGTCACGACGGCTTCGAACCCGGCGACACCGGCCTGATCTGCAGCTTCGGCGCCGGCTATTCAGCCGGCACCGTGTTCGTCAGGAAGCGCGCCTAGCCCCTCAAGGCTTCGCCGCCGGCGTTCCCGCCGGATGCGTCGCCTTCCACATCATGGCGCTGTGGATGCGATTGCCGACGCTGGGGTGGTCATAGAAGAGGATCTCCTCCAGCTTGCCCGGCGAGGGCGCGCGATACTCCGCCGTCTTGATCAGGGCCTTGGACAGGCCGTCCGGCTCATTGGCGTGAACCAGTGAGAAGTGGTCAGCGTCGGCCTCGGTGACGCGGGTCAGGGTGTTCATCAAGGGCGTGCCGATGAAGCCCAGGAAGGCGAGCACCGCCATCACGATCGGCAGGCCCGCCGGATCGCGGATGTCGCCGACCTTGTTCGCGCCCAGCAGCTTCCTCGCCACCGGATAGAGACGGTCGGTCAGCCAGAAGGCCAGGGCGACCAGGACGATCATCACGCCGACGATCCAGAGGATATGGCCGCGCACATAGTGGCCCATCTCGTGACCCACGACGCCGCGGACCTCGGCGAGGTCGGCGCCCTTGGCGAACATGACGTCGCTCATCGCCACCCGCGCCGAGCCGAACAGACCCGAGACATTGGCGGTGTAGCGGTCCGACTGTTTGGACCCATTGTAGATATAGATCTTGTCCGACGGGGTGCCGGTCTCTTTCGCGAGCGCCACAACCGCATCGCGGACCGGGCCGTTCGGCGCGGGCGTATAGGTGTTGAACAGGGGCTCGATCAGGATCGGCGACACGACCAGACCGATGACGATGACCACGGCCATCAGGGCCGCGCCCCACGCCCACCAGAGCTTCCGCGCACGCCGGATCAGGGCGTAGAGCCCGACCAGAACCAGCGACATCACCACCGTCGAGATGGCCGCACTGATCAGCCCCTCGACGAACCAGCCCATGAAGGGTTGCTCGGTCAGGCCGTACTGACCCTCGCGATACCAGCTGGTGTAGATCGACCACGGCAGGTTGAGCACCCAGCTGAAGGCCAGATAGACAAGGCCCACGAGGAAGGAGGCCAGAACCGGCCGGGCCTTACGCTTCTCGATGCCCTCGCGGATCCGCCCGAGCAGATTGGTGCGGACGATGATCCAGGCGACCACGATGGAGACCACGAAGCCCCACAGGATCAGCCAGTGCCCGCCCTGGGTATAGGCCACCGCCTTGGCCGTATCGGCCGGCGAAAGCGTCGCCAACCAGGCGGCGGTCGCCGCGTCCGGATCGAATGTCGTCATGTCTGAGCCCCCTCTTTGAAGGGGGCAGAGGACGCCGGGTCGCGGGGTTTGTCAGCTAAATTCGAAGAAAGGCGGCGCTCGAAAGGCAGGCCGCTTCACAAACATTCTACCGCAAAGCCCCCGGCCCCGCTTGCACGCAGGGGGCGAGTTTGCGAGGAAGACTTGAATCGAGACTGTGTGCACGTGGGGTGACCTGACCGATGAGCCAGAACCAGAAGAATTCTGCAGCGCCGAACGAGAAACTTTCGTTCCTGGAATCCCTCGCCCGCGATGTGGCGCTGGTGCTCAAGAGTCTGGGCGGTTCAGCCCATCAGAACGTCGTCATCGACTGCGTTGCCGCCATGAAGCGCAACCGCGGCGAACCCGTCGCGCCGGACTTGCGGAACGCCGTGGTCGAGGCCTTCGAACGCTACTCCCAGTGGTTCACCCGCCCCTTCGGCGAGGGCTCGATGCGCTGGGCCCTGATCGCCGAACCAGGCTGACGAAGCCGGCAATCCGAACATGCAAAAGGGGCGGCTCTCGCGAGCCGCCCCTTTGTCGTTTCCGACGTACGCGATCAGAACTTGCGGACGAAGCTCAGCGCATAGGTGTCGGCGCCACCCTGGTCGTGCTGGAAGTCACGATAGGTGTAGTCGGCGCGGATGCCGTTGCGGGCGTCCAGGTTGTAGGTCGCGCCGGCGCCGTAGTTCCAGCTGGTCAGGTGGTCGCTGGCGGCGATGCCGGCGGCCGAACCCTTGACCTCGGTCACGCCGTAACCGGCGCGGGCGAACAGGTCGATGTTGGAGGTCACCGGCAGGCTGGCGACGGCATAGCCGGCGACGTCATAGCGGTGCTCGACCTTGCCGCTGACACCGGCGACATTGACGTCGTCATGGCCGACGCCGAACGAGGTTTCGGCTTCGACGCCGAAGTTCGGGTGCAGCTTGGCGCCCACGCGGCCGGTCACCGCGCCGAGATCGGCATTGTCGGTGTCCAGTTGAGTGTAGCCCAGAGTGCCGTAATAGGTCGGCGAAGTCACAGTCTGCGCCATAGCAGGAACAGCAAACAGCGAGAGAGCAGCGGTAGCGAGAAGAATGTTACGCATTGTTTCTTATTAACTCCTAGATGTGATGACTTGCGAGGTCATCAGCCCCATCCAGCGAGTTGTTAAATGGGCATGCGGCTTGGCCGTTCCAAGGCCAAACCATTACAGTCCGGTAAGTGTGCGCCAACTGACACAGACCGCGTTCGCGGAAGGCCGTTACATAACCGTCGCAGAAATCAGCATCCGGCCGACCATCCGACCGCCGCCAGCAGGGTCGAGGCCATGGCGTTGGCGGGGGTCTCGACGCTGTGGATCCGGCCCAACCGGACGATGACGCCGTTGCGCGCATCCCATTCCATCGGCCGCCTTGCCAGTCGATCGCCAAGGATGGAGTTGACCGAGTCCGCCGGCGAGGTCATCGCCCGCTCCACCACCCAGTCGGGGATGTGATCGCCCAGATCGGCGCCGACAGCCCGGCCGACACGCACGCACTCCCACACCAGTTCGCGGGTCAGGTCCGCAATGCCCTCGGCCCGCACCACCCCGCCCGGCTCGCCGGTCAGTGCGTTGATCGCCCCGGCGCAGTTCAGTGACAGCTTGGTCCAGGCGGCGGTCAGGAAGTCGTCAGTGGTTGAAGCCTCGATTACGCTCTCGGCGAAAAGGGTGACGAAGGCCTCGCCCGCCTCCCCGGCCGGGACGGTGACGGTGCCGTTGCGGCGATGCTGGATGCGGCCCGGCGCCGTCCGTTCGGCCGGCACGTCGACGATCACCGGCACGATGCGGTCGGCAGGCAGGAAGGGGGTGAAACGCTCGACGTGCTCCACGCCGTTCTGGAGCACCGCGACCCGGGTCTCCGGACCGAGCAGAGGCTTCAGCCAGGCGGCGGCCGACGCCACGTCATAGGCCTTGGTCGCGACCAGAACCCAATCCACGGGCGCCGTGATCTGGCCGGGGTCAGTGACCACGCGCGGATCGGCCTCGATGATCGCCCCGTCGGGCGCCTCGACCACCAGCCGGTCCAGCGGCGACCGGGCGCACAGGGTCAGGTCGCCGACCAGGGGGCTACGTGAGATCCAGGCCGCGATGGTTCCGCCGACGGCGCCGGGACCGACGACGGCGACGGACAGTTTGGATGCGGTCATGGCAGGGCTCCGGCTGGGACGCCCATCTAATGACACCGGTGAACCGTCACAACCGCGCCAAGCTGGTTCAGGGCGTCAGTCCAGGGAGTCCGCCAGCCGGTTCAGGGCGCCGGCAGGATCGTCGGCGATGATCTCCCCGTGAGAGACCAGAATGCGTTTCAGCTCCGGCCGCGCGGCCCAGGCGCGAAATTGGGCGGCAAGCGCGGCCTTGTCCTTGATCATCTTCCTGACCGGCTTGGGCACATGCGGTTCGTCGCCGGCGAATTTGGTCAGCTTCAGGAAGGCGCCAGACAGGCCGTGAGCGTCGCGGATATTGCCGACGATGTCGTTGAGGACCAGCGTGAGGCCGTCTGCGCGCCGGACCTCCAGCGCGAGTTCCTGCTGTTCCGTGCCCGCCACATCGAGCAGGGTCACATCGGGATCCCCGAAATCAGCGGCGACCTCGTCCACGGGAGCGACCTCGGCGACCTTGTCGCGCGCGCCCGCGGGAGCAATCACCTGTGCGTCCGGATAGCGGTCCTTCCAGATGCCGACATCCAGCCGATGCATGGCGTCCGGCGCGATCAGGAAGGCCGGCGTCCCGAAGGCCTCCAGCCGCTCCATCTCGTCTTCTTCCAGGGCGATAGCGCTGAAGATGACCAGTCCGCCGTCCGCCAGACGCACCACCGTCATGCGACGATCCAGCTGGCCCATCGGCATGCCGATCTTGCCCACCACCGTGAGCACCCCCTCATCGACCGGCGTCAATTCGCCATGCGGCAGGACGGTCCAGGTCAGGTGCGGGGCGGGCATGCCCTGTTAGCGATCCTTTTCGCGTTCCGTTCCCGAGCGGACGGACAGGGCGGCCTGGGCGGCGGCCAGACGGGCGATCGGCACGCGATACGGCGAGCAGCTCACATAGGTCAGGCCCACGGTCTCGCAGAAGGCGATCGACGACGGATCGCCGCCGTGCTCGCCGCAGATGCCCATCTTGATGTCCGGACGCACCGTCTTGCCGCGCTCGGCCGCGATGCGGATCAGATCGCCGACGCCGTCCTGATCGAGGCGGACGAAGGGATCGGTTTCGAAGATGCCCTTGTCCATATAGGCCTGCAGGAACCGACCGGAGTCGTCGCGGCTGATGCCGAAGGTCGTCTGGGTCAGGTCGTTGGTGCCGAAGGAGAAGAACTCGGCGTGCTCGGCCAGATCGGCGGCGCGCAGGGCCGCGCGCGGCAGTTCGATCATCGTCCCGACCAGATAATCGACCGTGTCCCCGGCCTCGGCGAAGACGGCCTTGGCGGTCCGGTCGGTCAGTTCGCGCAGGAACTTCATTTCCAGACCGAGGGCGACCAGCGGGTGCATGATCTCGGGGATCGGGGCCTCGGCCGCCGTCTTCTTCACCTCGAGCGCGGCTTCGAGGATGGCCCGGACCTGCATCTCGTAGATTTCCGGATAGGCGACGCCGAGGCGAGCGCCCCGGTGGCCCAGCATCGGGTTGGTCTCATGCAGCTCGCGCGCCCGCTTCTTCAACTTGGCGGCGTCGATGCCCGAGGTCTCGGCCAGGGCGTCGATGTCTTCGTCCGTGTGCGGGATGAACTCGTGCAGCGGCGGGTCGAGCAGGCGGATGGTGACCGGCAGGCCGGCCATGATCGTGAACAGCTCGACGAAGTCCGACTTCTGGAACGGGGCGATCTTGGCCAGGGCGACGCGACGGCCGGCCTCGTCGTCGGACAGGATCATCTCGCGCACGGCGGCGATCCGCTCTTCGTCGAAGAACATATGTTCGGTGCGGCAAAGGCCGATGCCCTCGGCGCCGAAGCCGCGCGCGGTGCGGGCGTCCAGCGGGGTCTCGGCATTGGCGCGGACCTTCAGGCGGCGGACCTTGTCGGCCCAGCTCATCAGGGTCTGGAAGTCGCCGGTCAGCTCGGGCTCGATCATGGCCACGGCGCCGTCCAGCACCTCGCCCTTCGACCCGTCGATGGTGATCACCTCGCCGGCCTTGAAGACGCGGCCGCGCGCCGTGAAGGTCTGGGCGGCTTCGTCGATGTGGATCTCGCCGGCGCCGGAGACGCAGGGGCGCCCCATGCCGCGCGCCACGACCGCGGCGTGGCTGGTCATGCCCCCGCGCGCCGTGACGATGCCGCGCGCCGCATGCATGCCGTGGATGTCCTCAGGGCTTGTCTCCTCACGCACCAGAATGACGGCGTCGCCCAGCTGGCTGGCCTTTTCGGCCGCATCGGCGTCGAAAACGATCTTGCCGGTCGCGGCGCCGGGCGAGGCTGGCAGGCCGGCTGCGACGACCTTGCGCTCGGCCTTCGGGTCGAGCGTCGGGTGCAGTAGCTGGTCGAGCGCGGCGGGCTCGACGCGGCTGATGGCTTCTTCTTCGGTGATCACACCCTCGGCGGCTAGGTCGACGGCGACCTTGAGCGCCGACTTGGCGGTGCGCTTGCCGTTGCGGGTCTGCAGCATCCACAGACGGCCCTGTTCGACCGTGAACTCGATGTCCTGCATGTCGCGGTAGTGGCTTTCCAGCCGCCCGACGACGTCGACGAACTCGGCGAAGACCACGGGCATGGCCTCTTCCATCGAGGGGGCCGTCTCGCCCATCTCCTCGCGGCCGACCTTCGTCAGGGACTGCGGCGTGCGGATGCCCGCGACCACGTCCTCGCCCTGGGCGTTGATCAGGAACTCGCCGTACAGGCGGGCGTCGCCGGTCGAGGGGTTGCGGGTGAAGGCCACGCCCGTCGCCGAGGTCTCGCCCATATTGCCGAACACCATCGACTGGACGTTGACCGCCGTGCCCCAGCTTTCGGGGATGTCGTGCATGCGGCGATAGAATTTGGCCCGGTCGTTCATCCAGCTGGCGAAGACGGCCGAGACGGCGCCCCAGAGCTGGTCCTGCGGGTCCTGCGGGAAGGGCTGGCCCAGTTCGCGCTCAACCACGGTCTTGTACTCGGCGACGACCTTCTCCCAGTCGGCGGCCGACAGGTCGGTGTCGACGGTGACGCCCAGACGGTCCTTGTGGTCGTCCAGCACCTCTTCGAAGTCGTCGTGGCTCAGGCCAAGCACGACGTTGGAATACATGGTGATGAAACGGCGGTAGCTGTCGAAGGCGAAGCGGCGGTCGCCCGAGAGTTTCGCCAGCCCCTCGACCGTCTGGTCGTTGAGGCCCAGGTTGAGAACGGTGTCCATCATCCCCGGCATCGAGGCCCGCGCGCCCGAGCGCACCGAGACCAGCAGGGGGTTAGCGGCGTCACCGAAGGTCTTGCCGACGATGCCCTCGACCTTCTTCAGCCCTGCGGCGACCTCGGCCGCCAGGGTCTCGGGGTAGGTCTGGCCGTTCGAATAGTAGTGGACGCAGGCCTCGGTGGTGATGGTGAAGCCCGGCGGGACCGGCAGGCCCAGCGAAGACATCTCGGCCAGGTTCGCGCCCTTGCCGCCGAGAAGATTCTTCATCGACGCGTCGCCGTCGGCGGACCCGCCGCCGAAACCGTACACCCACTGAGTCATGCCTTAGCCCCTGAGTTAGCCAGTCTGTCGTGTCGTTGGCGGGTTGCCCCCGCTCCTGCGCGCCTGACTACATTGCTGCGACTGCGAAGGCGAGCCCGGGCTGTAACAAAGCGTGAGGAAAATGGCGGTTCCCGTAACAATTTATGGGCCGCACCTCGTCCGGGCGCCAATCAATTCCTTGCCCTGCAAGGGTAATTCCACTCGTTTAGCGCGCGCGTCCCGCATGCGAGACAATGCGTCACCTTGTCATGAGGCGCTTCAGGCCCCAACTGAAAGCTTCACCACAATCAGACCCACGAGCCCCCTCAAGGAGCGCCGATGCCGCATGCCGACAGCCTGATCCTCACCCTGGTCGGGGGCTTCGTCCTCGCCTTCGTGTTCGGCATGCTGGCGAACCGGCTGAAACTGTCGCCTCTGGTCGGCTATCTGGTGGCGGGCATCATCGTCGGGCCGCATACGGCCGGGTTCGTCGCCGATACGGAGCTGGCGCCCCAGCTGGCCGAGATCGGCGTCATCCTGCTGATGTTCGGCGTCGGCCTGCACTTCTCACCCGCCGACCTGATGAAGGTCCGCAAGGTCGCCGTGCCCGGGGCTCTCGTTCAGATCGGCGCCGCGACCGCGCTCGGCTGGGGGCTGGGCCGGTTGCTCGGCATGGGCGATCTGGAGGCGGCGCTGATGGGCTTCGCGCTGTCGGTGGCCTCGACCGTCGTGCTGTTGCGCGCGCTGGAGGAGCGGCGGCAGGTCAAGGGCGAGATCGGCGGCATCGCCGTCGGCTGGCTGATCGTCGAGGATCTGGTCATCGTCATCGCCCTGGTCATGCTGCCACTGCTGATCGTCCAGCCTGGCCATGAACTCAGCGGCGCCGAACTGGCCAAGTCGATCGGCTGGACGCTGGGCAAGGTCGCAGTCTTCGTCGGCGCCATGCTGTTCATCGGCCCGCGCGTCCTGCCCTGGGTGCTGGTCCGGATCGCCCACACCAAGTCGCGCGAGCTGTTCACCCTCGGCGTTCTGGCTATCGCCCTGGGCATCGCCTTCATCGCCTACTGGATGTTCCACTCCTTCGCGCTCGGCGCCTTCCTGGCCGGTCTGGTGCTGAACTCCTCGCCGCTGGGTCACAATGCGGCCGAGCGGTCCCTGCCCCTGCGCGACGCCTTCGCCGTGCTGTTCTTCGTCTCGGTGGGGATGCTGTTCGACCCGATGATCCTGGTGAACAAGCCGCTGACCGTGCTCGGCATCCTCGGCATCGTCATCGTCGGCAAGGCCGTAGCGGCCCTGGCCATCACCTTCGCCTTCAAGCTCGACAAGGCGACAAGCCTGACCATCGCAGCCAGCCTGGCCCAGATCGGGGAGTTCAGCTTCATCCTCGCCGCGCTGGGCGTCTCTCTCGGCGCGCTGAGCCAGCAGACCCACGACCTGATCCTGGCCGCCGCCCTGCTGTCGATCTCGCTGAACCCCTTCGTCTTCGCCCTGACTGATCGTCTTGGCGGCAAGCCGAAGCCCCCCGCCCCGGTCGCGGACAAGCCGGTGAAGCTGGTGGACGTGGTCTAGGTCTGTTCGCCCGTCGAGGCGCGGAAGGCCCGTGGCGTCACACCGACCTCGGCCTTGAAAGCGCGATTGAACGGCCCGACCGAGCCGAAGCCGCAGTCGAAGGCGATGTCGAGGATCGGCCGGCGAGCCGGGTCGCGCAGCAGCGCCTTGGCCCGCTCAATGCGGTGGTGGTTGATCATCCGGTTGAAGTTCTCGAAGCCGAGCACACCGGTGACGCATTGGGAGACCCGGTATTCGGGCTGGCCCAGACGGGCGGCGACGTCGGCGACCTTCAGGTTCGGCTCGGCGTGGATCTGCTGTTCCTTCAGAAGCCGCAGGATACGGGCGGCGAGCTCCTGATCCTCGGCCGTCGGCGCACGCCGCGTGGGCCGCGCCAGCTCAGCCAGCGGATGCCGCAGCCGCCACGCGATCGCCGCCGCCCCGGCGACGAGGCCGCCCAAAGCGCAACCGCTGTTGATCAGGTCCAGCCGATACGCCGCAGCCGCCGTCACCGCCGGGCCGTGCGGGGCCAGGATCGAAACCGTGACCAGGGCCGCATAGACGATCACGAAGGCGAGCCGGAACCGCTTCTCACTCTGCGGCAAGTCGCGCCGGTAACGATGGAAGGGCTCGAAGAAGGTCAGCAGCAGGGCCGCTGATCCACTGAGGGCATAGATATTCTCAGCGGTCTGGCGCGGGCCCGTCGGCAAGGACAGCACCGTCAGGGCGCCGCTGACGACCAGAACCAGCACCACGATCCGGGGCCACCAGGCGTCGTGCTTCGCCGAATCGAACAGGGCGCGCGCGATCAGCCAGGCCCAACCGCAGGCGCCTAACCCGATCATGTCGAGCAGGTGCCCGGCCAATCCGCCCGCGCCGTTCAGCACATGGCCGACGGCATAGCAGGCGAACGACACCGCCATGGCGATCCCATAGGCGGCCAGTCGGCCGGGCGCGCGCCACGGGCCGGTTGTCCCTGAGGTCATAGAGGCGGTCGTCATCGCCATCCGGTCATCCCGTCGGCCGCGATCGTCGCGGTCTTTCGCACTGTGTCGGTCCGCCGCCCCCGGCGTCAAACCCCTCGCCCAACTCTTTCTGGCCGATTTTCAAATCGGCGAGACGGCAGAGATATCCGACCTGCAGCGTCGGCGAGACCCTGTCCCGGGGTCGTGTCCGGAGCCCTCATGTCGACCTCTCTCCCCCTGCCGCCTCCCCCCGTCGGCGCGAAACTGCTCAGCCGGGCGGGCGTCGCCTGGTTCGTCGTCGCCGCGGCCGGCCAGACGGCCTTCATCGTCTTCATTGTGTTGTTCTACGGCGTTCGCACCCTGTCGGGGCGTTTCGCGGCCTGGAACGACAAGCCCCTTATCACCGGCTATGTCGAGGGTGACGGCGTCGGCAATCTGGTGTTCGCCGCCCACGTCCTGCTGGCGGCGGTGGTGACGCTCGGCGGGCTGATGCAGCTGATACCGGCGCTAAGACGGCGCTTTCCCGCCCTGCACCGCTGGACCGGCAGAAGCTTTCTGGTCATCGCCTGCTTCCTGGCGCTCAGCGGCCTGTGGATGTCCGTGGCGCGCGGATCGTATCTGTCCGTCGTCTCCGCCGTGGCCATCGGCATCAACGGTCTGCTGATCCTGATCTTCGCCGGACTCGCCTGGCGTGAGGCGATCAGACGCCGGTTCGACAGCCATCGGCGCTGGGCCATGCGGGCCTTCATGGTGGTCAGCGGGGTCTGGTTCCTGCGGGTCGGGCTGATGGGCTGGGTCCTGATCAACCAGGGTCCCGTCGGCATGACCAAGACCATGTCGGGTCCTGCGGACATCGTCCTGACCTTCGGCAGCTATCTGATCCCGTTGGCGGTGCTGGAGCTCTATTTCATGGCTGGACGCAGCAGCTGGCTGATCTTCCGCATCGTCGTGGCCGGACTGGTGCTGGCCGCCGCCGCCTGGACGGCCCTGGGGTCGGTCGGAGCCTTCGCCCTGATGTGGGGGCCCTACCTCTGACAGAAAGGGGCGCGCCTCTCGCGAAGCGCGCCCCGAACCGTTCAGTCTTTATCCAGCGTCAGAGGACGCCGATCATGCTCGCGACCAGCGGGTGGCGGACGATGTCCTGTTCGGCGAGGCGCACCACCGAGATTTCCGGCACGGCTTCCAGACGCTGGGCGATGTCGGCCAGGCCCGAGAGCGAGGGCAGAAGGTCGGTCTGGCCCGGGTCACCGGTGACGACCATGGTCGAGTGCCAGCCCAGTCGCGTCAGCAGCATCTTCAGCTGGGTGTAGGTGCAGTTCTGGGCCTCGTCGATGACGATGAAGGCGTTGTTCAGCGTACGGCCGCGCATGTATCCGACCGGGGCGATCTCGATCAGACCCTCTGCCATGAGGGCCCCGACCCGCTTCATCGACAGCCGGTCCGACAGGGCGTCGTAGAGGGGCCGCAGATAGGGGGCCAGCTTGTCTTCCATGGCGCCCGGCAGGAAGCCGATCGACTCCCCGGCCTCGACGGCGGGGCGGCTCAGGACGATGCGGCCGACCTTGCCGGCCTCCAGCGCCTCGACCGCCTTGGCCACGGCCAGATAGGTCTTGCCGGTGCCTGCCGGGCCGAGCGCCACGCACAGGTTGGAGGTGTCGATGGCGTTCAGAAGCTCGGCCTGCCCTTCGGACTTGGGTTTCAGGGTCTTCAGATAGCCCTGGTCCCGATCGTTCGAGGGATGGGGCGACCATGCGGCCTGATGACTGTTGTTGTGCGATGTCGGCAGACGGCGGATTTTCGAATCCTCGATGAACGAGCTGGAATCGAAAACGCCTTCACGAGCTTGGCGCTTCAGGGCTGCACGCTTGGTCATGATTGCCTCCAGGGCATGAAAAAAGGCGATGCTTCAAAAGCATCGCCTCGAACGACGGTGGGGAGGAGAAGGGAAGCGGCGATACGCCGTCCGGGGTCGGAAGAGAGGCCAATCTCCGGCGAGGACTCTCGCCGCCGAACCGAACGCGTCACTCACGTTCCCCTGGGCTAGACCGGACCGGGCTTGATCCGGTTACGGATCCGGGACCAGAAAGACCGGTCTCGAATCGCATCAACACTTTGATGCTAACGTGGTTTACGAGAGCTTAAAGCGCTCTTTTTCCTTAGATGTGACGGTGTTGTGATGACTGTGTATTCGCTTGGCGACAAGAAACCGCAGCTTCCACCCGAGGGGGAATACTGGATAGCGCCCAATGCTGTGGTGCTAGGGGACGTGATTCTGAAACCGGGCGCCAGCGTCTGGTTCGGGTCCGTGCTGCGCGGTGACACGGATATCCTGACAGTGGGTGAAAACAGCAACATCCAGGACCTCAGCGTCCTGCACGCCGACGCCGGCGTGCCCCTGACCATCGGGGCGAACGTCACTGTGGGGCACAAGGTCATGCTTCACGGCTGCACCATCGGCGACAACAGCCTGATCGGCATCGGGGCCGTGGTTCTGAACGGGGCGGTGATCGGGAAGAACTGCCTGATCGGGGCCAACGCCCTGATCACCGAGGGCAAGGTCATTCCGGACGGATCGATGGTCGTGGGCCAGCCCGGCAAGGTGGTGAAGGAACTGAACGAGGGGCAGATCGCCGCGCTCGAGATGTCGGCGCAGCACTATGTCCAGAACTGGAAGCGGTTCGCGGCGGAGCTGAAGCCGCTCTGACCTACTGCGTCCTCGCCGCCAGCGGATAGGCGATGATCAGGACCAGGGGCTCCTCGCCGACCTGTTTGATGCCGACGTCGGCGCCTTCATAGAGATAGGCGGCGGTCTCCGGACCCATGGTCTCGGTGCGGCCGTCCGAGGCCACTTCCCCCTGCCCGCTGACGACATAATAGATCTCGTCATGGGTGAGGACGTGCAGGCCGATGGTCGCGCCCGGGTGCAGGACGCGCTTGCGGAACTCGAAGTTCCGGCCCGGAGCCGCGTCCGACAGGCGGAAGGCGGTGCTGCGACCCACGCCGTTGTGCGGCGGCGGCGACTGCTCGACCTGCACATCGGTTTCCTTCACCACAACCATCGGGCGCGGCTCGGCGGTTTGGGCGATCAGGGCGGCGGCGAACAGTCCGGCGAGGATCATGGCGGGTCTCCAGAGTCGAGGCCGCAAGACTAGCCCGCAATGACACCGGTGGACACTGCGACCGGTCGCCCTACTGAGAAGGAGCGACCTCATAGGCGGAGACGTGGTTCAGGGCGATCACCCAACGGCCGTCGATCTTGCGGAAGAGCCGGGTGTTGATCCCCTCCATCGGCCGCTCAGGCCGGTCCAGCCGGTAATGGCCGATCAGCTGGGCGGCGTCGGGGGCCAGGAACTCCACCGTCATGTCATAGAAGGTCAGGGTTCCGCGGCTCTCCGGCGTCGGGCCGTAGTTGCGGATGTAGTCGTCCAGCGCGCCCTGCCAGCCGTTCTTGATCTTCCCACCCGAGACGAAGACCACGTCGGGGTTCTTGAAGCCCTGCATGTAGCCCCGGTAGTCACCCCGATTCCACGCCGCCTGCATATCGGAGACGACGGTCAGGATGGCGGCGCGTTCGGTCGTCTCATCGAACGCCTCCTGCGCCCGTAGCGGGGCGGCGAAGGCAAAACACAGGATGAGTGCGGCGAGGACGGTGCGGATCACGGGGCGGGCCTCAGCTGCGTTTTCAACCACCGCGCCGCGGCTGCGGGAGATTGCTTGTTCGTGTCGCCGTCGACCTGCTGGTTCGCCTCGCGCATGGCCTCGACGGAGACGGCGCCGATCAAGGGCTCGAGGGCCGCGCGCAGCCGGGCGTCGTTCGCCCGCTTCGGCGCGATCAGGATCAGGGCGTCATAGGGCGGGATCGCGCCCTTCGGATCGGCCAGGACGACCAGATCATCCGCCGCGATCCGCCCGTCGCTGGAGAAGGCGGAGATGACGTCCACGTCTCCGTCGACCACCGCCCGGTACATGAAGGTCGACTGGTACTGTTTCTGCTGCCGGAAGTTCAGGCCGTAGCCGGTCTTCAGCGCGGTCCATTCGGGCCGGGAGAAGAACTCATAGTCGGCCCCGATGCTCAGGCTTTCCGAACGAGAGCCGAGGTCGTCGAGCGTCCGGATGTTCAGCGCCGCCGCCCGGTCGCGGCGCATGGCCAGGGCATAGGCGTTCTCGAAGCCGAAGCCGCCCAGGACGGTGATCCCGTGCTTGTCCTTGAGCCACTGCGTGACCTGTCTGGTGACTTCCTCCCGGCCCGGATTGTCGGTGTGGCCCATGGCCGTGCCCCAGACGGTGCCGGAATATTCGACATAGACGTCGATGTCGTTCTGGCTCAGGGCGCGCAGGATGACGGTGGAGCCGAGACCGCTACGCTCGGAGGCGTTCAGATCCTTCGCCTTCAGTTCGTCCGCCATCAGGGCCGAGAGGATGAACTGCTCCGAAAAGGTCTTGGAGCCGATCACATAGGTGGCGGGCTTGGGGATCAGGGTGGGGGCGACAGCCAGCGCGAGCCCGGCCAGCAGGACCGCGGCGCCCGCGATGACGCGCCTGCGGCTGCGCCTGGCCAGCCCGCTCTCGATCAGGCCAAGCAGCTGGTCAACGACCAGAGCCAACCCTGCCGAGGCCAGACAGCCGAACAGGACGAACACCCAGTTCTCGGTCTGCAGGCCGGTGAAGATGTAGTTGCCCAGCGACGTCTGGCCGATGGGCGTCGAGAGGGTCGCCGTTCCGATGACCCAGACGGCGCTGGTCCGCACCCCCGCCAGAATGACCGGCGCGGCCAGCGGCAGCTCGACGCGGAACAGGGACTGGCGCCGCGTCATGCCGACGCCCCGCGCTGCCTCCAGCAACGCTGGGTCGAGCCCGGTCAGGCCCGCGACCGTGTTCCGGACCATCGGCAGCATGGAATAGAGGGTCAGGGCCAGAAGCGCGGGCAGGAAGCCCAGCGCCGAGAAGCCGACGCCGAACAGGCTCTTCGTCAGGCCTGAAAGCCCCAGCAACAGCGGATAGAAGAGCGCCAGCAAGGCCAGGCTCGGAATGGTCTGGATCAGGCCCGATCCGGTCATCAGCGGCCAGCGCAGGGCGGGTCGTCGGCTGGCCAGCACCGCCAGAGGCAGGCTGATCGCCGCGCCGAGCAACAGGGCCAGGGCGCTCAGGATCACGTGCTGGCCCAGATAGTCGGGCAACCGCGCCCAAGCGGCGGCGACGGGGCTATCCATGCGCGCCCCCGAATTTCGAGGCGATCCGGGCGGCCTGCCGACGTGGGGCCTCCAGCAGGTCGTGGACATACGGGTCGACGCCCTCCCCCATCAATTCGGCGGGCGGCCCGGCTGCGACCAGACGTCCCTCACGCATCACGCCCAGCCGGTCGGCGGTCAGCAGGGCCTCGTTGACGTCGTGGGTGACCATGACCGTGGTCAGGCCCAGACTGTCGTGCAGACGGCGATAGGCCTCGGCGAGGCCATCGCGCGAGATTGCGTCCAGCGCCCCGAAAGGCTCGTCCAGCAGCACCAGCGACGGCCGCGCCGCCAGCGCCCGGGCGAAGGCGATGCGCTGCCTCTGGCCGCCCGACAGGCTGGCCGGAAGCCGGGCGCCCCAGACCCCGACCGGCAGTTCAACCAGATCCATCAGTTCGGCGACGCGCGCCGCGATCTCCGCCTCGGACCAGCCCAGCAGGCGCGGCGTCACCGCGACGTTTTCCGCCAAGGTCATATGCGGGAACAGGCCTGCTCCCTGAAAGACGTAACCGATGCCCCGCCTCAACTCCGGCGCGGGCGTCGCGGTGTTGAGCGCCCCGTCGATGCGGACCTCGCCCGCTTCGGGCTCGATCAGCCGGTTGATCATCTTGAGCAGGGTCGTCTTGCCCGAGCCCGAGCCGCCGATCAGGGCCAGGAACTCGCCCTTCGCCACCTCCAGCGACAGGTCCTTCACGGCCCATATCCGGCCGCCGTCGAACGACTTTCCGAGGCCGGACAGGATCAGGGCTGACGTCATCGGCGGCCTTTGGATGAGGAAGCTCCACAATGGGTCAGGTCGGAGCCCAAAGCGAGTGTTGTCGGAACGGGCCCGTCGTGGTGAATGGCGGCATGCGTATTTCGTTGCCGTCCATTGCCCTGTTGTGTCTCGTTGTGGGCGGCTGCTCGACCGCCGGACAGGTACAGCGCGGCTTCGGCGACGCCGTCACCGCGCCGCTGGTGGATCTGAACGTCCGCCGCGACCAGATCCCGACAGTGCTGCTGCAGGCCCAGGCCAACCCCTACGACCAGCGCAATCTGAACCAGTGCTCGACCGTCGGCGCCGAGGTGATGCGGCTGGATGAGGCGCTCGGTCCCGACCGCGACGAACCGCCGGCCCCGAACGGTTCGACCCTGAACGAACGGACTCAGGACGCCCTGGCCAAGGCCGCGCTGGACGCGATCAAGAACGCCGCGACCGACTTCATCCCCTATCGCAACTGGATCCGCATGCTGACCGGCGCCCAGGCCCGTTCGAAGACGGTTCAGGACGCTATCGAGGCCGGCCGCCTGCGCCGCGCCTTCCTCAAGGGACTGGGCATGCAGCTAAACTGCGCCCCGCCGGCCTCACCCGCTTGGTTCAGGCCGAGGGGCGGGAGCCAGCGCTAACGCGGGCGGCGGACCGTATCGCTGCGGTCGCCCCGGATCTGGACCGAGCCGTCCTTCGTGAAGGCCTCGAAGGAGGTCTTCTCGATATTCCGGAACTCGCCGGTCCTGTCCCAGTCCCAGTCGAAGGAGATTTTCTCGCCCTTGTGCGCGAACTTGCCGGACCAGTGGGCGAAGAAGGAATATTTGTCGCCGCCGATGATGATGACGTGCCGGTGCAGCGCCCTCTCGTTGCCGTCCGGGCGGGGCGCTTCCTCGAGGTAGGTGTTGTAGGCGTGGAAGCCTGACTTCTCGATGCGCATGATCAGTTCGACGTATGCCGGGCGTGGAAGTCGTGCCGGAACTGCTCGAACCGGCCGTGGGCGATGGCGTCGCGCATTGCGGCGGTCAGGGCCTGGAAGAAGGCGATGTTGTGCCAGCTCAGCAGCACCTTGCCGAGGATCTCGTCGGCCCGGACCAGATGGTGCAGATAGGCCTTGGAATACTGTGACGACGGCCCGTCGATGGTCGGGTCCAGCGGGTCCTGATCCTCGGCGAAGCGGGCGTTCTTGAGGTTGATCGGCCCGTCCCAGGTCCAGGCCTGACCGTGCCGCCCGGCCCGGGTCGGCAGGACGCAGTCGAACATGTCGACGCCGCGATACACCGCCTCGACCAGATCGATGGGCTTGCCCACCCCCATCAGATAGCGGGGGCGGTCGGCGGGCAGCATCTCGGGCGCATAATCCAGCACCTCGCACATGGCCTGATGCCCCTCGCCCACGGCCAGACCGCCGATGGCGTAGCCGTCGAAGCCGATCTCCTGCAGCTGTTCCGAGGACTGGCGACGCAGGTCCTCGAAGGTCGAGCCCTGCTGGATGCCGAACAGGCCCTGCGTCTCACGCACGCCGAAAGCGGCCTTGGAGCGCGCGCCCCAGCGGATCGACAGCTCCATCGCCTTGCGCGCGGCGTCCTTCTCGGCGGGGTAGGCGACGCACTGGTCCAGCTGCATCGAGATGTCGGCGCCGATCCGGTCGGCCTGGATCTCGATCGACCGTTCCGGCGACAGAACGTGTTTGGAGCCGTCGATATGGCTGGAGAAGGTCACCGCCTCCTCTTTCACCTTGGAAATGCCGGCGAGGGACATGACCTGAAAGCCGCCTGAATCGGTCAGGATCGGCTTGTCCCAACCCATGAACTTGTGGAGCCCGCCCAGACGCTCCATCCGCTCCGGCCCGGGGCGCAGCATCAGGTGATAGGTGTTGCCCAGAATGATGTCGGCGCCGGTTTGCTTGACCTGATCCACTGTCATCGCCTTGACCGTGGCCACGGTGCCGACGGGCATAAAGGCGGGGGTGCGGATGTCGCCGCGCGAGGTCTTCAGCACGCCGGTGCGGGCGCGGCCTTCGGTGGCGGAGATTTCAAACGGAAAGGGCAAAGCGGGATCCGGGCGTCTTCAGAGATCGGGCGTCATACAGGATCGCGTGGGGCGAAACTGTGAAAAAGCGATCCGCCGCCGTCAGCCGGCCTAGGCGATGATGTCCGGCAGGATCTGGCTCTCGATCTTCACGATCTCATCGCGCAGCTGCAGCTTCTTGCGCTTCAGCCGGGCGATACGCAGCTGGTCCGGGATCGGCATGTGACCCAGGGCCTCGATCGCCGCGTCCAGGTCGGCGTGCTCCTGCCGCAGATGCTTGACCTCGTCGTGCAGCGCCAGCTCGTCGTCGGTCAGGAAAGGTTGGTCGTCGTTCATGAATCAGTCCTGCCCTTCCCCCCGGAACGGCTGCTGGATTTATACCTGACCGGCGCTCAGGCCGGAAGGCGTTCCGAGAGCACGACCAACGCCGGACGAGGAATGACGCGGGCCCACAGACGCGCCGTCTCGACCAGCCCCTCGATGGCGCGGCGCGGCGGACCGGACGGCGCCGGGGCCAGGGCTTCCAGCGCCTCCAGCAGCTTGCGCTCGGCCAGAAGCTCCGCCGCCTTGATCTGTTCGCGCACGGCCTCGCGCGCGACGTCGTCCATGTCCGGGATCGGCGCCTTCAGGGTCCGGCGGATGGCGCGCAGCGGCGAGACGGCGCTCCCGTCCCAGGCCCGGGCGGTGTCGCAGGCGGCCTCGATGTCGTCCTCGTCAGGCTGGCGGCCAGTCTCCGCGACCCAGGCGGCCCACAGCAGCAGGGGCACATTCTGTTCGGCGGCGTCCTGCAGATGCAGACAGGCGTCTGCAACGCCCGGCGCCGCATAGGCCTTGAGCGCCCAATCCCAGAGGCCGCTCATTCTTCTGCAGGGCCCTTGAGACCGTCCCAGCGCTTCACCGGCGACCAGTCGAGCCCAAACAGGTCCAGCGCTCGCCCGACGGACTGGTCCACCATCTCGGCGATGGAGGAGGGCTTGGCATAGAAGGCCGGCAGAGGTGGGGCGATGGTCGCGCCCATCTCGGCCAGGGCGGTCATGGTCCTGAGGTGGCCCAGGTGCAGCGGCGTCTCGCGCACCATCAGCACCAGCGGCCGCCGTTCCTTGAGCACGACGTCGGCCGCGCGGGTCAGGAGCGAGGACGTCACTCCCGTCGCGATCTCGCTCATGGTCCGCACCGAACAGGGCGCAACGATCATCCCCAGCGTGCGGAACGAGCCCGAGGCGATCGAGGCCCCTACGTCGTTCAGCCTGTGCGTCACATCGGCGCGGCCGGTCAGGTCGTCGGGCGTCAGATCGGTCTCCTGCGACAGGGTCAGCAGGGCCGCGCGGGTCACCACCAGATGGCTTTCGACATCCAGCTCTCGCAGGGCGTCCAGTACGCGGACGCCGTGGATCACGCCTGAAGCGCCTGAAACGCCGACCACAAGCCGGGGGCGTCCAGAGGTCGCAGGGTTCCGTACAGCTCCGTTCACATCAGGGTCCATTTTGGGGGTCAGACTCACCGGGTCCGGAGCAGTTTCAAGGCCTTGGCGACGTCACTCAACCGTGATTTCCCAGACCGCTGATCCGGGCGCTCACTGTGTGGTCCCTTAGACATGGAGGCGCAAGCCATGACCATCGAAGCTCGTATCCGCGAACTGGGAAATCGTCACCGCCAGCTGGATGAGACGATCCAGCGGGAGGTGGGCCACCCGGCTACGGATCCGCTGCAGGTCAGGGAGCTCAAGCGAAGAAAGCTCCGACTGAAGGAGGAGATTACCAGTCTCGAGGCCCGGGCGGGATAGCCCGGGGGTAGCAGTAGACGAGTGCGAAATTGGAAAGGCCCCGGGAGCGATCCCGGGGCCTTTTTGCTGTTCCGCTGCGGAAAGCCCTAGTCCTTGGTGCCGAAGACCGAAGCGGCGGTCGGTTCGGCGGTGCGGCGCTCGGCCGCCTCGGGGACGAACTCTTCTTCCTCGACGACTTCCGGTTCGACCGGCTGCAGGACGCCACCGCCCTTCTTGAGGTCGTCCTTGTTCTTCTTGGCCGCGGCCTTGGAGATCAGGTCGTCGAGCACCAGCTGACCGACCAGACCCAGGGTGACCGGATCGACCGGCTTGATGTTGGGGCTGTTCCAGTGGGTGCGGTTGCGCACGCTCTCGATCGTGGACTTGGTGGTGCCCAGCAGCTTGGCGATCTGTGCGTCGGTCACCTCGGGGTGGTTGCGCACGAACCAGGCGATGGCGTCCGGACGGTCCTGACGGCGCGACACCGGGGTGTATTTCGGGGCCGGCTTGTTGGACTTGAGCAGTTCGGCGTGACGGCTGACCACGGCCTGCATGCGGTAGTCGGCGTTGTCCTGGGCCTTGTCGAGTTCTTCGCGCGTCAGCTGGCCGCCGGTGATGGGATCGACGCCGCGGATGTCGCGGGCGACGTCGCCGTCGGCGATGCCGCGGACTTCCAGCGGGTGCAGGCCGCAGAAATCGGCGATCTGCTCGAAGGTCAGAGAGGTGTTATCCACCATCCAGACCGCAGTGGCCTTGGGCATGAGGATGTCGGTCATGGGCGTAAGTCCCGGAAGGTTCGACCCGATCTGGCGGGTTCTGGATACAACGGCGCCCGACCTTTCGGCCGGGCGCGATGGTCGGGATATAGGCCGTTTCGCTGCAAAAGAAAACGCTGCGTGACAAGAACTGTCATCGTCGTACAGCTACGGTTCAGGTTGAGTAGACGAGCGTGAGGATCAAGGCGGCTTCGGCCGCGCAGTCGTTCTGGAGGGAACACCATGTCGATCAAGACCAGCCTCTCAATTTCCGCCGCAGCCGTGGCCGCCCTGACCCTGCTGACCCCGATGTCGGCCAGCGCCCAGCGCGGCAACGGCGGCGGCCAGCCCGGCGGCAGCTATATCCAGAGCTGTTCGAACGCCCGAATTGATGGCGGCCGCCTGTATGCCGAATGCCGCACCAGCAGCCGCGGCTCACGCGTCAGCTCGATCGAATACGGCCGCTGCGTCGGCGACATCGGCAATAACGACGGCCTGCTGGTCTGCAACGGCGCCCAGGGCCGGTTCGAGAGCAACAACGGCGGCGGCAACAACGGTGGCGGCAATAACGGTGGTGGCTGGGGCGGCGGGAACAACGGCCGCCTCCCCAACGGCAGCTATGCCCAGAGCTGCAACGACGCCCGCATCCAGAACGGCCGCCTCTACGCCCAATGCCTCGACACCCGCCGCGACCGTCGCTCGACTTCGATCGAGTTCGGCCTGTGCCGTGGCGATATCGGCAACAGCAATGGCCTGCTGACCTGCACCGGCACGCTCGGCCGGTTCGAACGTGATGACCGTCCCGGCAACGGCGGGGGCAACAACGGCGGCGGCTGGGGCGGCGGCAACGGCCCGGGCAACGGCGGCCCCGGCGGTGGCTGGGGCGGCCGCAACTCGATCACCGTCTATGAGGACGCCAATTTCCGCGGCGCCTCGGCGACCTTCAATGGCGAAATGCCCAACCTCGGTCGTCGCCAGCTGAACGACAACATCAGCTCCATGCAGATGAACGGAACCTGGGAAGTCTGCACGGATCCCTATTTCAGGGGCACCTGCCAGACCTTCACCGGTGACGTCCGCAACCTGAACTCGTCGATGGTCAACGACCGGATCTCGTCGCTGCGTCCCGTTCGCGGCTGGTAGGCTTCAGACCGTCAGGACCACCTTGCCGATGTGATGGCCCGCCTCCAGCCGGAGGTGGGCCTGATCGGCCTGTTCCAGCGGGAAGGTCGCCTCCACCGGAGGTCGCACCGCCCCGGACTCCACCCACGGCCAGACGGTCGCCTCGACTGCCGCCGCCAGCCGCGCCTTCTCGTCGGCAGGCCGCGCCCTCAGCGTCGAGCCGGTCAGGACGATGCGCTTCATCATCAGTTCCGAGAGATTGACCTCGGCCTTGGCGCCCGAAAGCGTGGCGATCACCACCCAGCGGCCGAAGGGCTTGAGCGCCTTCAGGTTCAGGGCGGCGTAGTCGGCGCCCACCATGTCCAGCACCACATCGACCCCGCCCGCCTCGGCCAGGGCTGCGGCCAGATCATCCGTCTTCGCATCCAGGCTGATGTCGGCGCCCAGCGCCTTCGCCGCCGCCGTCTTCTGCGGCCCGCGCGAGGTGGCGATGACCCGGGCGCCCGCCGCCTTGGCCATCTGGATGGCCGTGACGCCGATACCGCTGGTCGCGCCATGGATCAGCAGGGTCTCGCCGGCCTTCAGCGCCCCACCCTCGAAGACATTGGTGAAGACGGTGAAGACGGTCTCCGGCAAGGCCGCGGCCTGAATGAAATCCAGCCCCTCCGGGATCGGCAGGGCGTGCCGGGCGTCGACCACCGCGTATTCGGCATAACCGCCCCCGCCCAGCAGGGCGCAGACCCGGTCGCCGGTCTTCCAGCGGTTGACGCCCTCCCCCACCTGATCCACCTCGCCCGCGACCTCAAGGCCCAGAATGTCCGGCGCGCCGGGCGGTGCGGGATAGTAGCCCAGGCGTTGCAGCAGGTCGGGACGATTGACCCCGGCGGCCTTTACCCGGATGCGGATCTGTCCGGGACCGACCTGCGGATCGGCGCGTTCGCCCGGCTTCAGGGCCTCGGCGGGACCGGCGCCGCCGGTGATCTCGATCGTCCGCATTCGGGCAAACCTTGCAATCAGGATGAGGTGAGCGCTCAGATAGTCGTCCGTACCGGCCCTGACCATGGAGGCGACGATGACGTTCGAAGATCTGGAGCCCCGTTCGGGACGCGGCGCGACCCTGACCGCCCTCGCCAAGGAAGACCTGGACCTCTATTCGGTGGAAGAGCTGAACGAGCGGATCGAGGCCCTGCAGGCCGAAATCGACCGGGCCCGGGCCGCCATCGACGGCAAACAGGCCAAGAAAAACGCCGCCGACGCCCTGTTCAACTTCCGCTCCTGACAGAACACAGATGACGGTTTTGGTGGGGATGGACGTCCCGGAATGGTTTTCGCGCGTCCCCGTTCATGGCATGGCGGTTGCACACCCGATCACAGCGGCGCCGTTGTGCGCTGAAAACGAGACGGACGCGCACGATTTCCATGAGTATGATTGAGTTGATGGCCAGCGACGATTCCCAGTCCGGCGACCCGACCCGCGCGCGCAGCCGTGCGGCGGAGATCCATGATTTCGCCCGTTCGGAACTGTTCGAGCGCACCTTCCGCGAAGGCATGGAGCTGGTCGAGGACACCGCCTCCTATCTCGACGGCGACGGTCGTCGCGAATCCAAACTGCTGTCGCGCGCCGCGGCCTTGGCCTATGCCGCCGAAAGCATGAAGCTGACGACCCGGCTGATGCAGGTCGCCTCCTGGCTGCTGGTCCAGCGCGCCGTCCGTGAAGGCGACATGGAGCCCGAGGCCGCCTGCGATGCCCGCTATCGTTTGACCGCCCGCCCGCTGGAAAGCGAGCCGAGCCACGCCGAACTGCCCATCGCCCTGATCGAATATGTCGTCCGGGCCGAGAAGCTGCACGACCGGGTGCTGTATCTGGACCGCCGCATGTATCTGGACGCCCCCGCCGAGGCGGAGGCGAATCCGGTCCTCAGCCAGCTGGGCATGCTGGAAGCGGCCTTCCGCTCCTAAGGCCTGCCCCCGTCTCAAGGCTCCGTGGTGCGCGCGGGCGATCCGCGCTAACCTCGATTCATGGTCAAACCTCCCCGCCGCCCGTCCGGTCCCTCGACCGGCGGCCTTCCCGACAAGGAAACCCTGCTGCGCTTTCTGCGCGAGGCGGGTGAAGCCGACAAATCCGATCTGGCCCGCGCCTTCGGCCTGAAAGGCGCGGAACGCCGCGCCCTGCGCGAAATGCTTCGCGAGCTTGAGGCTGAAGGAAAGCTGGGCAAGCGCGGCAAGAAGGGCTTCTCCGAGGCCGGCGCCCTGCCCCCCGTCGGCGTGGTCGATGTGGTCGAGAAGGATATCGACGGCGAACTCTATGTCCGGCTGGTCGAGGCCGCCGCCGACGCCCCGCGCGCCGTCCTGATCCCCGACAAGTCCGGCAAGACCGGCCCGGCGCCCGGCATGGGCGACCGCCTGCTGGTCAAGTTCGAGCGCGGAAACGACGGCTGGGAGGCCCGCGTCGTCAAGAAGCTGGACAACGGTCACGGTCGCATTCTGGGGGTTATCCGCAAGTCGAACCGCGAAACGCGGGTCGAGCCCGTCGACCGTCGCTCCAAGGACGTGCTGTTCATCCCGCCTCTGCTGGCCGAGGACCTGCGCGACGGCGACCTGGTCCTGGCCACGGCGGAGAAGTCCGACCATCGCCACGGCCCCAGGCGCGGCAAGATCCTCGAGGTCATCGGCAAGGAGGATGATCCCCGCGCCGCCTCCCTGATCGCCATCTACGCCCACGGCGTCCCGACCGGCTTCTCCGAGGCCGTCGAGAAGGAGGCAGAAAACCAGGACCTGCCCACGCTGAAGGGCCGCGACGACCTTCGCGACATCCCCTTCGTCACCATCGATCCGGCCGACGCCCGCGACCACGACGACGCCGTCTTCGCCCAGCGTGACGAGGATGAGAAGAACCCCGGCGGCTGGATCGTCTGGGTCGCCATCGCCGACGTCGCCGCCTATGTCCGCCCCGGCACGGCGCTCGACCGCGAGGCCCGGGCCAAGGGCAATTCCACCTACTTCCCCGACCGCGTCGAGCCCATGCTGCCCGAGCGGCTGTCGAACGGCCTGTGCAGCCTCAAGGAAGGCGAAAACCGCGCCACCCTGGCCGTGCGCATGGTTTTCGACAAGGAGGGCAAGAAGACGGGCCACAAATTCCATCGCGGCCTGATGCGCAGCCACGCCAAGCTCTCTTACGAGCAGGCCCAGGCCGCTATCGACGGGGTCGAGAACGGCGGCGGGACGGACGACACGACGGGTCCGATCATGGACACGATCCTGTACCCGCTGTGGAACGCCTATCACACGATGCTGAAGGGCCGGCTGAAGCGCAGCCCGCTGCAGATCGAAAGCGCCGAACGCCGCATCCTGATGGGCAAGGACGGGGGCATCGCCGCCATCGTCCCGCGCAAATCCCTTGAGGCCCACCGGCTGATCGAGGAGATGATGATCCAGGCCAACGTCTGCGCGGCGGAAACGCTCGAGCAGAAGAAGGTCCCCCTGATCTACCGTGTCCACGAGGCGCCCAGTCAGGAGAAGATCTTCAACCTGGCCGACTTCCTGACCACCATCGCCATGCCCTGGAACAAGGGCGAGCCGGCGACGACCAAGCGGTTCAACAAGCTGCTGGACCAGACCCGCGACGGCCCGCACGCCGACGTCGTCAATGAGGTCGTGCTGCGCAGCCAGATGCAGGCGGTCTATTCGCCGGACAACGTCGGCCACTTCGGCCTGCACCTCGACCGCTACGCCCACTTCACCTCGCCGATCCGGCGCTATTCCGACCTGATCGTGCACCGGGGCCTGATCCGCGCGCTGAAACTGGGCTCGGACGGACTGACGGACCGCGAGATCGCCGAGCTGCAGGCCATCGCGGAGCAAGTCACCCAGACCGAGCGCCGCTCCATGGCCGCCGAGCGCGACGCCATGGACCGCTATGTCGCCGCCTTCCTCGAGGACCGGGTCGGGGCGACCTTCGACGGGCGCATCACCGGCGTGACCCGCTTCGGCCTGTTCGTGCGGCTGGAGGAGACCGGCGCCGACGGCCTCGTGCCCGTCTCCTCGCTGGGCGACGAATACTTCACCCACGACGATCGCGCCCACGCCCTGGTCGGCGAACGCTCGGGCCAGCGCTATACCCTGGGCCGCGCCGTGCAGGTGAAGCTGAAGGAGGCCACCCCGGTCACCGGCGGCCTGCTGTTCGAGATGCTGTCCGATCCCGAGCCCCGCGACCCCAACGCCCCCGCCCCCCGTTACGGCGTCCGCGCCCGCGATCGCGGTCCCGGCGGCAACGGCCCGCCCAAGCGCGGCTCCGGCCGTCCCGGCGGTCCCAAGCCTCCGCGTGGGGGCAAGCCCTCCGGCGGACTGAAGGGCGTGAGAAAGGGCAAGCGCAAATGACGGTTCGACTGATCGGCGTCTCCGGCAGCCTGCGCGCCGGCTCCTTCAACACCGCCCTGCTGCATGCGGCGCAAGGCATGACCCCGCCCGACGTGGAGCTGGTCGCGGGCTCGATCGAGGGCATCCCGCTCTACAACGGCGATCTGGAACGGGATCAGGGCATCCCTCCCGCCGTCACGGTGCTCAAGGACCTGATCGTCGGCGCTGACGGCCTGATGCTGTTCACGCCCGAGTACAACAACGGCATCCCCGGGGTGTTCAAGAACGCCATCGACTGGCTCAGCCGCCCCTCGTCCGACATCGGGCGCATCTTCGGCGGACGTCCCGTGGCGGTGCTGGGCGCCTCGCCCGGCGGATTCGGCACCATCCTGTCACAGGCCGCCTGGCTGCCCGTTCTGCGCACCCTCGGCGCCGACCACTGGGCCGGAGAGCGGCTGATGGTCCAGCGCGCCGGTTCGGTCTTCAACGAGAACGGAGAGCTGACCGACGAGGCCGTCAAACGCCGCCTCGCCGCCTTTGTCGCGGGCTTCGCCGGCCACTGCGAACGCGTGAAGGTCGGCTAGGCCAGCCGCTCCGTCAGGAAGTCGACGAACACCCGGACCCGCGCCGGCATATTGGCGCCGCCTACGAAGACCGCGTGGATCGGCTCGCGGTCGCCGGGATTGAAGGCCTCCAGCAGGGGGACCAGTCGCCCTTCGCGGATATCGTCCACGGCGCTGAACGCCCCGACCCGGGTGATCCCGACCCCGTCCCGCGCCAGCTGGGTCAGGGTCTCGCCGTTGTTGGCCTCGACCGGCCCATGCACCGTCAGGGCGAAGTCGCGCCCGTCGCGCCGGAACGGCCAGACCGGCTCGGCCCGGCGGAAGTTGAAGTTCAGGCAGTCGTGGGTCAGCAGGTCCTCCGGAACCCTCGGCTCGCCACGCCGCGCCAGATAGTCGGGCGAGGCGACCACCACCCGCCCGGTCTCGCCAAGCTTCCTCGCCGTCAGGCCGCTGTCGGCCAGCAGGCCGAAACGGATGGCCACATCCGCCTGCCCCGCCGCCACATCGACGAGCCCGTCGGTCAGGCCGATATCGACCAGAATGTGCGGATGAAGCGCGGTGAACTCCCGCAGCAACGGCACAATGACCAGCCGTCCGTGGGCCAGGGCGACACTGACCCTGAGCCGCCCCCTCGGCGCGCCCTGGTCGGCGACCGACTGCTCGGCGTCCTCGATATCGGCCAGAATGCGCCGCGCCGCCGCCAGATAGGACTGGCCTTCGGCGGACAGGGTCAGCTGCCGCGTGGTTCGCAGCATCAGCCGCACGCCCAGCCGGGTCTCGATGCGGTCGACGGTCCGCCCGACCGCCGAGGGCGTCAGCCCCAGCCGTCGTCCCGCCGCCGACAGGCTGCCCGCATCGACCACGGCGGCGAAGACCTCCATCTCCCGCGCCCGATCCGTTCCACCCGTGGGCGTCTGTGCGTTCAAAGCAAATATCCTTGGCCTGAGACCCCACTAAACCTGACCGGGCGCGTCGTCCATTTGTGCGCTGTCAAACAGTGCCGGCACACAATGGAGCGGTCAGTCATGGAATATCGTCAACTCGGCGCCTCGGGCCTGCGCGTGCCCGTTCTCAGCTTCGGCACGGGAACGTTCGGCGGCTCCGGCCCCTTGTTCGGCGCCTGGGGCACCAGCGACGTCGATGAAGCCCGCCGCCTGATCGACATCTGTCTGGAGGCCGGGGTCAATCTGTTCGACACCGCCGACGTCTATTCCGACGGCGCCTCCGAACGGGTGCTGGGCGAGGCCATCAGAGGTCGCCGCGATCAGGTCCTGATCTCAACCAAGACCGGCCTTCCCACCGACGACGGTCCCGGCGACTGGGGCGTGTCGCGCAGCCGGCTGATCCGTTCGGTCGAGGACGCCCTGAAGCGGCTCGGCACGGATCATATCGACCTCTTGCAGCTGCACGCCTTCGACGCCTCGACCCCGGCCGAGGAGTTGCTGGCCACGCTCGATACGCTCGTGAACTCCGGCAAGGTCCGCTACACCGGCGTTTCCAACTATCCGGGCTGGGCCCTGATGAAGGCGCAAGGCATCGCCGACCGCGACGCCCGCCCCCGGTTCGTCGCCCATCAGGTCTACTATTCCCTGATCGGCCGGGCCTATGAGGCCGACCTGATGCCGCTGGCGGCGGACCAGAACATCGGCGCCCTGGTCTGGAGCCCGCTCGGCTGGGGCCGGCTGACCGGCAAGATCCGTCGTGACGCCCCCATCCCGGCTGGCAGCCGGCTGCACGACACCGCCGTCTTCGCCCCGCCGGTCGACGACGAGCATCTCTATCGCGTCATCGATGCGCTCGAGGCCGTCGCCGCCGAGACCGGCAAGACGGTGCCCCAGATCGCCCTGAACTGGCTGCTGCAGCGCCCGACCGTGTCGTCAGTCATCATCGGCGCCCGCAACGAGGAACAGCTGCGCCAGAACCTCGGCGCGGTCGGCTGGAACCTGACGCCCGAACAGGTCGCGGTCCTCGACGCGGCCAGCGACGTCCTGCCCGCCTATCCCCACACCCCCTATCGCCAGCAGGCCGGCTTCGCCCGCCTCAACCCGCCGCTCGTCTGAGACGCCCAACCATGAAACTGAACCTCCCCCTCCTCGCCCTCGCCGCCGGCGCCTTCGGCATCGGCGTGACCGAGTTCGCCCCCATGAGCCTGCTCCCCGTGATCGCCACCGACCTCGGCGTCTCCATCCCCACGGCGGGCCTGCTGATCAGCGCCTATGCGCTCGGCGTCATGCTCGGCGCGCCGCTGATGACCCTGACCACCGGCCGGGTTGCCAGACGGGCCCTGCTGATCGGCCTCGTCGGCATCTTCACCGTGGGCAACCTGCTGTCGGCGGTCTCGACCGACTATACGATGCTGCTGATCGCCCGGATCGTGACCTCCCTGAACCACGGCGCCTTCTTCGGCGTCGGCTCGGTGGTCGCCGCCGGGTTGGTCGCACCGAACAAGCGGGCGGGCGCGGTCGCGGCCATGTTCATGGGCCTGACCATCGCCAATGTCGTCGGGGTGCCGCTCGCGACCTGGGCCGGGGACGTGCTCGGCTGGCGCGCTTCCTTCTGGGGCATCGCAGGGATCGGCGCCGTGGTCATGGCCGCCCTGCGCCTGACCCTGCCCGCCCTGCCCGCGCCGACGGGCGGCAATGTCGCCGACGAACTGCGCGTCCTGACGAAGGGATCGGTCCTCTCGGCCCTCGCCCTGACCGTGATCGGATCCAGCGCCATGTTCACCGTCTTCACCTATATCGCCCCGATCCTGAAGGAGCAGACCCACGCCTCCCTCGGCTTCGTCACCGCCATGCTGGTGACCTATGGCCTGGGCCTCACGCTCGGGAACTGGCTGGGCGGGCGGTTCGCGGACCGGTCGGTGGACCGCACCCTGATCGTCACCCTGGCGGCCCTCGCCGTCCTGCTGGTCGCCTTCGCCCTCGTCATGCCCTTCGCGGCGCCCAGCGCGATCGTGATCTTCCTGTGGGGCGTGGCCAGCTTCGCCCTCGTCCCGCCGTTGCAGGTCCGGGTCATGACCGCCGCCGCCGACGCGCCCAACCTGGCCTCGGCCGTCAATATCGGCGCCTTCAACCTCGGCAATGCCATCGGCGCGGCCTTGGGCGGGGCGGTGATCGCGGGCGGCCTCGGCCTTCCCGCGGTCGCTCTGGCCGGAGCGGTCGCCGCCGCCGCGGGTCTGATCTTCGCCCTGTTCCTCGCGAGGCCTCGGCGGGTAGTCGCGACGGCCGAGGGGGCGGCCTGAGCTAGGCCGCCCGCTTCGCCATCAGCCGGGCGAGGTCAGCGGTCGGGCAAGAGACCTCCCCGGTCATCCACTGCTTGAGCATGGCCAGCTGACCCGCCGCCGCCCCCGCCGCGATCAGGGCCGCCGGTCCCTCGCTGCCGGCATCCTCCAGCCTCGCCGCGATCATCGCCGCCAGCTTGCGCTGCAGCTTGTCGAGCAGGCCCGAGGCGAACAGCATCCGCCCCAGCGACCTCTGCTCCCACAGATGGGCCAGCATGGCCTGCAGCCGGTAGATGTCGCCGCGCCCCATGGCAGCGTCCGCCAGCGGGTCGAACAGGGGGTCGATGACCGCGACCAGCACCTCGTCCTTGTTGCGGAAATGCTCGTAGAAGGTCGAGCGCCCGACCCCGGCCTCGGCGATCACATCCGCCGTCCGGATCGCGTCGTAGCGGCGCGAGAACATCAGCCGGATGAAGGCCTCCGAGATCGCCGCGCGCGTGCGGCGTATGCGTCGGTCCGTCTCCTGCGCGTCATGGGTCATTCACCCACGATAGGGCATCCGCCGGCCCCTGTTCAGCCGTCGTGTTCCGGACAAATGACAGCGAAAGTCCGGAAACGGACTCCGCGCCCGATCGTCCCTCGCCCTGCCCCGCCTACCTCGCCACCCTCGTGCGACCATTTCAGGAGGGGCGGATGACCGACGAGACCACGAACTCGAACACACAAGCAGAGGACCGTCTCGGCGGCGGGCTGATGCTGAGCGGGACCCTGGCGGCCCTGTTCCTGATGCTGCACCACCCGACCTCCCTGCACGGGCCGGACGACGGCCATCTGATGCGCGACTGGAGCAATGGACTGGTCCACGGCGGGATGATCGCCTGCATCCTGGTCCTGATGGCCGGAGCCTCGGTCCTGCCGCGGCGGCTGGGCGAGCAGTATCTGTCGGTGCGGGCCGGCGCCCTCGCCTTCAACGGCGGTATGGCCGCCCTGATCGGCGCGGCCCTGGTCAACGGCTTCGCCGTGCCCCGGATCATGGCCCACGCGGCCAATCACGAGCTGGCCCGGCTTCAGGCCTCGCCCTTCGGCTCCCTCAATCAGGTGCTGGCCTTCTTCGGCATGATCCTGATCGGCCTCGCCTGCGCCCTTTGGGCCGTGCGGATGCTGCGGATGGGCCTGATGACCAAGGTCGCGGGCGGTCTCGGCGTCGGGGTCGCCATCCTCTCGGGCTGGTGGCTGATCCACGGCCACGGCGACTTCAGCCTGATGCCCGCCGTGATCGCCTTGACGGTCTTCGCCGTCTGGTCGCTGATCGTCGCCGTCCAGCTGATCCGGGGCCAGATTCGATGACCGACACCCACCATATCGCCGCCATCGTGCCCGCCAGCGACCTGGAGGTCAGCACCACCTTCTATCGCCGGCTGGGGCTGGAGGTGATCAGTGACCACGGCCATTATCGGCTGCTGGCCGACGGGCGCGGCTGGCGGCTGCATCTGAACCGGGTCACGGGCTGGCCGGCGACAGTCGAGGACAATCCGCTGGGCCTCTACCTCTATGTCGAGGATGTCGATGCCGTCGCCGACCGGGTCCGTGACCTGATCATCGAGCCGGGCACGCCGCACCTGAAGCCCCGGGGGACCTATGAGTTCGCGGTCAGTGATCCCAACGGGACCCTGGTCCGCATCGGCCGCGCGGTTCGCTGACCCTGTTCACGCCCTCGCCCCGGTCCTATGACGGCTGGGTGAGTGAGACCGAACCCTTCGACGCCCGGCAGGATCTGAAGGACGCCCCGCGCGTCGGCGGGCGGATGCGGCCCAGGGACGCGGCGACCCTGATTCTCTTCCGTGATGGAGCCTCCGGTCCCGAGGTGCTGATGGGCCGCCGCGCGCCCGGGCACGTCTTCATGGCCTCCAAATGGGTCTTCCCCGGCGGTCGGGTCGAGCGCGGCGACTTCACTGCCGCCTCCACCGGCGACCTGGTCGAGGCCGCGCGGCTGGAGGCCGAGGTGCCGGCCCGCCGCGCCCGGGCTCTGGCCCTCGCCGCCATCCGCGAGACCTTCGAGGAGACGGGGATGATGCTGGCGCGGCCGGCCCCCATCGCCTCCGTCGCCGGCGGCTGGCGCGAGTTCCGGTCCGTGGGCGCCCTGCCTGACCTGTCGGTCCTGACCTATGTCGCGCGCGCCATCACCCCGCCGGGCCGCACCCGCCGTTTCGACGCCCGTTTCTTCATGGCCGAGGCCTCGGGCCTGCTGACGCCCGAACCCACCGCAGGATCGGGCGAGCTGGACGAGATCGCCTGGATGCCCCTGGCCGAAGCCCGGACGCTGGAGCTGCCCGCCATCACCCGCATGGTGCTGGGCGAGGCGGCCGAGCGCCGCGCCGATCCGGGTCGCGTCCCGCCCTTCGTCCGCTTCGTGCGCGGATCGCATGTGATCACAAGGGACTGACGCCATGACCGGAATCACCCTGCGCCTGACCATCGCCGACCCGGTTCCGGGCATGACCTACAGCCTTCAGGACCAGAAGTCGGTCCCCGTAGGCCCGGTGGTCGCTACCGACGCGCCCCTGTCGTTCGACGTGCCGGCCAAGCTGTCCGACGACAACCGTCTGACGGGGCCATTCGTGCGCCGCGAGGGGCCGGAGCGACGCTTCGTCTATATCGCCATCGGAGGGCAGGCTGGCGGCCATACGACGGTCAGCCGCCGCGCCAAGATCGACGTCCACCAGCTTGGCGCCCTGCTGGATCAGGCGAGAGCCGGAAAGACCCTTGCGGTGACCCTTCCGGGCCGCGACAAGGACGGTCTTCCGGCCTGCGCGACGGTCAAACCCATCGAACCGTGGCGCGCCGTTTGAATCCACGTTGACTTCCGGGCGCGCCTGAGTATGTTCCGCGCCTCTTATTTTAAGCGGCTTTCGCCGTCGCAGAGGTAATTCCGATGGCCAAGCCAGCTTCTATCAAGATCCGCCTGAACTCGACCGCCGACACCGGCTTCTTCTACGTCACCAAGAAGAACGCCCGCACCATGACCGAGAAGATGGTCGTCAACAAATACGACCCGGTCGCGCGCAAGCACGTCCAGTTCAAGGAAGGCAAGATCAAGTAAGATCTGGCCAACTGCCTGAATTGAAAGCGCCCGGTCAGCGATGACCGGGCGTTTTTCGTTTGGGGTCGCGCCCGCCGACTAGGCCGCTCTGGCGATGACCTGGTTGCGGCCCGAGGCCTTGGCCTCATAGACGCCCTCGTCGGCCCGCTTGAGCAGGGCCTCGGGGGTGTCGTCGGATCCGAGGGTCGCGGAAACCCCGATCGAGACCGTGACGGTCAGGTGTTCCTTGCCGCCCATGACCCGGAACGGGGCCAGACCGATGTCGCGGCGGATACGGTCGGCGATGCGGTGGGCGTCGGCCAGGGTGGTGTCGGGCATGACCACCACGAACTCCTCCCCGCCCAGACGGCAGGGCAGGTCCACGGCGCGGACATTGGTCGCCAGCCGCACGGCGAACTCGGTCAGGACCTCGTCCCCGGCGTCGTGGCCGAAGCCGTCGTTGACCGACTTGAAGTGGTCGATGTCCAGCACCAGCACCGCGACGGGATCGCCGCCGTGATTGGCGCGCTGGACGAAGGCCTGCAGCTGGCCGGCCATGTAGCGACGGTTATGCAGCCCGGTCAGGGCGTCGGTGACCGCCATCTCGAGGCTGTAGTCCAGCTTCTCGCGCAGGAAGTCGGTATAGCGCTTGCGGCGGATCTGGGTCCGGGCCCGCGCGGCCAATTCTTCCGAATCGATCGGCTTGGACAAGATGTCGTTGACGCCCAGCTCCAGCGCCTTGACCAGACGCGGCCGCTCGGCGGCGTCGACGATGGCCAGGATGGGCAGGTGGCGGGTCGGCTCGGCCGAACGCACCTGGGCGATCAGGCGCAGGCCGTCGAAGGTGTCGGCCGCCGTATTGACGATCATCAGATCGATCAGACCCTTGGAGGCGATCAGGGCGGCGCCCGCGTCGGTCTCGACTACCGGCCGGTGTTCACGCGACAGCTCCTCGACGATCTTCGCCGACTGGCGCTCATTGTCGTCGACGATCAGGACCCGACCGCCCGAACCGCGCAGACGCCCCGCGCCGTCGGTGGAGACGCCCAGGCGACGCCCGCTCTCCTCGCGCTCGCGCAGCTCGTCCATGATCAGCTTCAGCCGGACCAGCGACCGGACCCGGGCGAACAGCACCAGATCGTCCAGCGGCTTGGTCAGGAAGTCGTCGGCGCCGGCGTCCAGCCCGCGGATACGGTCCTCGCGGCCATCCAGGGCGGTGACCAGGACCACCGGGATATGACGCGTCTCGGGGTCGGCTTTCAGCCGCTTGCAGGTCTCGAACCCGTCCATGCCGGGCATCATGACGTCCAGCAGGATGATGTCGGGCTTCTCGGCCGAGGCCAGCTTGATGGCCGTCAGACCGTCGTGGCAGCTCAGGACGTCATAGTATTCGAGCGTCAGCTTGGCCTCGAGCAGACGGACGTTCGGCTCGACGTCGTCGACGACCAGAATGCGCGCGGTCATCGGCCGGTCACCGGCACGGGCGCGCCCAGGTGCTTCCGGACGGTCTCGAGGAAATGCATCACCGAGATCGGCTTGGAGATATAGGCCTCACAGCCGCCCTGACGGATCCGCTCCTCATCGCCCTTCATGGCGAAGGCGGTGACGGCGATGACCGGGATGTGGGCCAGCTCCTCGTCGTCCTTCAGCCACTTGGTGACTTCGAGACCCGAGATCTCGGGCAGCTGGATGTCCATCAGAATCAGATCGGGCATGTGCTGACGCGCCAGAGCCATCGCCTGCAGCCCTTCGCGGGTCTGCAGGGTCTGGTACCCTTGCGAGTCGAGCAGATCATGAAACAGCTTCATGTTCAGCTCGTTATCCTCGACGATGAGGACTTTCTTGGACATCATCACCTGGTCTGGTTCGCCTCCGGTCGCGCTACGGCGTGGAGGCTGGGTCGCCTTCTTCCCGTGCAATATGGGCGCCCGGGTCTTAAGTTGACGTGAAGCCGGAACCGGCCCGGAGAAATCAGATTTGGCCATCACGGCGATCTGCCGCGACTGTCTGTGGAACGGGGCCGAGGCGCCGGGCGACGGGCGCTGTCCGGAGTGCGGTTCGCGCCGGATGATCTGCGATCCCGAGCTGGACCAACTGACCATCGCCCACCTCGACTGCGACGCCTTCTACGCCTCGGTGGAGAAGCGCGACCGGCCCGAACTGCGCGACAGGCCGGTCATCGTCGGCGGCGGGGTGCGGAGCGTGGTCTCGACCTGCTGCTATGTCGCGCGGCTGTACGGCGTCCATTCGGCCATGCCGATGTTCAAGGCGCTCAAGGCCTGTCCTGACGCCGTGGTGATCAAGCCCGACTTCTCGAAGTACGTGTTTGAATCACAGCGTATCTTCGGCTTCGTCGGCGAGCTGACCCCGCTGGTCCAGACCCTGTCGCTGGACGAGGCCTGGATCGATCTGGCCGGCACCGAACGGCTGAACGGTGGCCCGCCGGCCCTGCAACTGATCCGGCTGATGAAGCGCATCGAGGACGAGACCGGGCTGACCGTCTCCATCGGCCTGGCGCCCAACCGCTTCCTCGCCAAGATGGCCTCCGAGATGGACAAGCCGCGCGGCTTCTCGGTCGTCTCCAAGCGCGACGCCCGGGCCATTCTGGCGCCCCGTCCCGTCACCGCCCTGCCCCACGTCGGGCCGGTGTTCGGCAAGACCCTGAGGAGCGACGGCTTCAACACCATCGGCGACCTGGCCGCCGCCGATGTGAAGGATCTGGTCAAACGCTACGGCGAGGCGGGCCTGCGGCTGCACGACCTGTCCCACGCCCGCGACAATCGCCCGGTGCGCCCCGAGCACGACCGCAAGGGGATGAGCGCCGAGACCACCTTCAACACCGATCTGACCACCGCCGAGGATCTCGAAGCCGAGCTCTGGCCCCTGTGCGAGAAGCTGGCCTCCAAGGCGCGGCGCGACGGCGTGGCCAGCCGGGTGGTGGTGCTCAAGTTGCGCCGCACCGACTTCAAGATCATCACCCGCCGGATCACCGCCCCCGAACCGATCCAGACCGCCCGCGCCCTGTTCGCCATCGGCCGCGACCTGCTCAAGCCGGAACTCGGCCTGCCCTATCGCCTGATCGGCATCGGCATGGCGGATGTCGTCGATGCCGTCGAAGGCCCCACCAGCCTGTTCGCCTCCACCGAAAGCCGCGCCCTCAAGACCGAGACCACCATCGACAAGCTGCGCGCGAGGTTCGGCAAGGACGCAGTGGTGGCCGGGCGGGCGCTCAAACGCTGACCAGTCAGTCCTGAAGAGCCGCCGGTTCGCTGACCTCGGCAACCGCCGCCGGAACCCTGGCGGTCAATCGCCGCCAGAACGGCGCGCACAGGGCCAGACCGATCACCGCCACCACCGCCCCGGCGCCGATCTGGAACAGATCGATGCGCCCCTCGGGAGCGCTCAACGCGCCGGCCAGACCCAGATCCCGCGCCGCCAAGACCCCGATCGCCATCCAGCCCAGTCCCAGCGCCACCGCCAGAAAGCCCGCAAGGGCCAGCAAACCCAGAGGCAGAAAGACCTTCACCAGGCGTGCCGGTCCCGGCAAGGCCCCTGTCAGCCCCGCCGCCCGTCGATTGAGCCAGAGCCGCCAGGCGATGAGGGCCGTAAAGGCCACGAGCGCGGCGAGGCCCGACCAGTTCCGGACGCTGGCGGGCTGCAGAACCGCGCTGAGGGCCCATGCCATGACGAGCGCCAGCAGAACCGGCAGAAGCAGCCAGTAGAACACCACCACCCCCCGCCTGAACACGGCGGACGAGCGGCGCAGAAGGGGCGATACGGTCATGCTGGCGAGTAAATCCGAAGATCGGCGATCCAGCTAGTGCGCCTTCTCCGCCCGCGCGGTCAGATAGGCGTGGATTGCGGCGATGTCCGCATCGGTGAAGGCGCTGAAGTTCTCGCGAGCGACCTCTGACATCAGACCCTTGTCCTTGCCGTCCATCGCGACGCCGGTGCGCATGAACTTCGTGAAGCCCGGCAGGTCATAGGAAGCGGCGATCAGCAGGTCGGGCGTCCAGCCAGGCTCGCCCTTCAGGTTCGACCGATGGCATTCGCTGCAGACCCTCACGGTCAGATGCCGGCCATAGGCGTACCGCGACCCGGCGTCGAAGGCCGGGTTCGCCCTGGCCACCGCCACCCAGTCGGGGATCGGCTTCGTCAGCCCCAGCAGGATCTTCAGCCGACCGAGGGGACCGAAGCTCTCGCGCGGGCGCTCCGGCCCGGCGGCCGGATGGGTGCGCAGCCAGGCGATGACGTCGGCGACCTCCGCGTCGGTCATCGTCGTCCAGGTCTCGGAGGGCATGGACCAGAGTTTGGTCCCGTCGGCGCGCACGCCCGAGCGGATCGCTCGCGCCAGCTGGCTATCGGTGTAGCGGGGAACGACCCGGGTCAGATTGGCCGTATAGACCCGGCTGTTCCAGAAGCCGCTGCCGTGCCACTCACTGCCCTGCAGGTTGCGCTCGTGGCAGCCGTCGCAGCCGGACACCCGGCCGATATAGGCCCCGCGCGCCACCGCGCCCGGATCGCTGGCCGCCACGATGGTCGGCATCGGGGTCTCGGGCTTCGAGCGGATGATGATCTCGCTGCCGCCATAGACCACGGCCAAGGCCAGGACGATCAGTCCCGTCAGGGCGATCAGCCCCCATCGGACGAACTTCAGCATCGGCGGCCCTCCTGACCGAACGATGATCACCGATATCCGAAACTTTGGCCAGCCGTCTTCAACGGCCCTTAACGGCGATGTGTCAGGGTCGCGCCATGTCCGCCTTCATCGACAAGATGCGCCGCCGCGCCGGCCGCTACCTCGACGTCCGACCCGTGCGGATCGCGCCCGAACGCGGCGTCTTCAGCCTGTCGTTCGACGACATCCCGCGCACCGCCTGGACCGAGGCCGGGCCAATCCTGGCCGAGCACGGGATCACGGCGACCTACTATGTCTGCGGCGGCCTGTCGGACGGAGCGAACCTCGACCTGCCCCAGTTCAGCACCGACGATTTGCAGGCCTTGCACGCGGCCGGGCACGAGGTCGGCTGCCATACCTATGAACATGTCTCGACCCTGACCCTGTCGCCGTCGGAGCTGGACGCCAGCTTCGCCCGCAACGCCGCCTGGGTGGCCGAGCGGCTGGACGGCTATGTCATGCGCACCTTCGCCTATCCGTTCGGCGACGCCTCCCTGGGCTCCAAGGCCGTGGTCGACAGCCGCTTTCTGTGCGGACGCGGGGTGCGCGACGGGATCAATGCGGGCAAGGCCGACCGCGCCAACCTTCAGGCCATCGGTCTGGAGAGCCGCCGCATCCCCGGCTACGACCTCGAAGGCCTGATGGCGAAGACGGCCGAAGAGAAGGGCTGGCTGATCGCCTATGGCCACGACGTCATGGACGGCCCGACGCCCTACGGCTGCACCCCCGACGACCTCGACCGCGTGATCCGGCTGGCCAAGGCCGCCGATCTGGAAATCCTGCCGGTCGCTTCGGCGTGGGAGCGGGTGGCGGCCTTAGCGGCGACGGGTCAGTCGTAGCAGACGGTCCCCTCGGACGTGACCCGTCCGTCTTCGACTACCGCGTAGCAGCCGAAGGTCGACCGTTCCGCTTCACACCGGCCTTGCTGGACGCTGCCGGGCGCCGGCGGCGGTCCCGGAGGACCACTGACCTCAAGGATGCACTTGCCCTGACAATCGACCTTGCCTGAGCAGATCTTCCCGGCGTCCGCGTAGCGCGACTGACAGAACGGTGAACCGAACGGGCCACGACTCTCATAGCCGCCTTCACCAAGGCAGACCTTCAGATCGGAAGCCGACAGTTTTGGCCGGGGATGGGCGCAACTGCCCGCCGTGACACACACAGCCAAGGCCAATGTGATCTTCAGCAGCCGCGTCATCCGGAATCTTTCAAAAGCGTCGGGCGGCAGCCTTCCATGGTTCCGGACAGGACTCCACCCGCCAGATCAGGCCGCCTGCTTCTCCGCCTCGGCCATCGCGACGGCGCGCTTGTCTGCCCACGGGATCAGAGTCGACTTGGGCCAGGCGACCAGCCAGGAGCGCGGCAGGTATTCGCCGCTCTCGATCATGCCGCGGCGGGTCGGCGAGGTGGCGCCGGCGCGGTCGGAATGGATCTGGCCCGGGCCCTGATGGACGATAAAGGCGCCGCCCTTCAGCGGGTTGAGACGCAGATAGGCCATGCGCGGGCTGATCGTCTCCAGCGGCGGATCGTAGAACCAGCTCGAGCCGATCATCCCGGCCAGCTCGGGGCGGCGCTTGCAGATGGCGGCGGCCGAGGCCCAGGCCTGATCCCAGCCGGATTCGGAGAAGTCGTCGGTGTGGCGGCTTTCGGTGTGGACCTCCAGCCAGGGCTTCTTCCAGCCCTGCGCCTTCACATAGGCGATCAACTGGCTCCAGCCGTAGCCGTCGCGGCCGTTGCGGACCACCTGACCCGGCCCCATCGGGGACGACAGGTCGATGGTCTGGGTTTTGGCGCCCGGTACGCTGAGCACCAGCGAGAAGCGCACGTCCTTGGCCCAGTGGTCGCGATCATACTCGGCGCCCGTCTCGGCGGCCTCGGTCAGGAAGGCGGCCAGCTTGTCGAGCCAGAACGGATAGAACTGCAGCACCTCGGGCGGCAGGTCCGCCTCCTTGACCCGCCCGGGCAGCTCCAGCGCCCAGGTGGCGACGAGCGCGCGGCGCAGGGCGTCGGTTGCGCCCTCGCCCAGAGCTTCGTCGGCGGCGTGGGCCGGCAGGTCGAAATTCCAGTGGCTGGCCGAGGCCTTCGCCGGATAGACGGCCTCGACCGAGGCGATGTCGACCACCGCGCGCTCTTCGGCGCTGAGGCGGTCACGGATGGCCTTGAAGGCCGCGATCTGGGCAGTCGAGAGCGTTTCCATGGCCCCAGCATGACACACGGCGGTTGGCGAACCTTTAAGCGCCGGGCTTAAGGCCCGACCAAAGTTAGGAGGCGGCCGCGATCCCCGTCCGATAGATGGAAGGCCTGCTGTCAGACAGGGGGCGGACATGGACGAGATCGAGAGACTGATGGGCCAGGCCCGCAAGGCGCGCCAGTTCGCCGTCACTGTGGACGAGAAGACCCGCCTCGCGCTCGAGAACTACGCCCGCGAATGCGACCAGAAGGCCGCTGATCTGGCCGAGGGCCGCAGCGGACCACCCGAGGGAACACGGCTTTCCTGAGGGGCTTCTGCTCCTTGACGGATGACGGGACCGGCGCGGCGCGCTAAACCCCCGGCGTCCCTCAAAGGAGCATTCCGCATGACCGTCGCCGCCCGTATCGCCGAACTCGGCATCACCCTGCCCGAGCCCGCCAAGCCGGTCGCCAGCTATGTCTCCTTCGTCCAGACGGGCAATCTGGTCCACATCTCGGGCCAGCTGTCGAACGACGCCTCGGGCGGGATCAAGGGCACTGTCGGCGAGGACGTGACCCCGGAACAGGCCGCCGCCGCCGCCCGTCTGTGCGCCATCAACCTGATCGCCCAGATCAAGGCCGCCGTGGATGGCGATCTGGAGCGCGTCGTGCGCATCGTGAAGCTGGGCGGCTTCGTCCAGGCCGGACCGGGCTTCACCGCCATCCCCGCCGTGATCAACGGCTGTTCGGACCTGATGGTCGAGGTCTTCGGCGACGCCGGCAAGCATGCCCGCTCGGCCGTCGGCGTCTACCAGCTGCCGCTGGGCTTCGCCGTCGAGGTGGACGCCATCGTGGAAGTCCGCTGAGCCTGAGCTCGAACTATACGATTCATGTCCATGACAGCCTCGCGGCCATCGGTCGCGAGGCCTGGGACGCCTGCGCCGACCTGACCGGCGATCCCTTCGTCAGCTACGACTTCCTGCACGCCTGCGAGGCTTCCGACAGCGCCTCGCCGCGTCAGGGCTGGGCGCCGCGCCATCTGAGCCTGCGCGACGACAACGACGACGTCCTCGGCGTCATGCCCCTCTATCTCAAGGGCAACAGCCAGGGCGAATACGTCTTCGACCACAGCTGGGCCGACGCCTATGAGCGGGCCGGCGGGCGCTACTACCCCAAGCTGCTAGGCGCCGTGCCCTTCACCCCCGCGACCGGACCGCGCTTCCTGCATGCGCCGGGCACGGACGCGGCCACCGTGCGGCAGGCCCTGCTGCAGGGCGCGCTGGGCCTGACCGGCCAGACGGGCGTCTCGTCCCTGCACATCAACTTCCCGACCGAGGTCGAATGGAAGGCCATGGGGGAGATGGGGCTGCTGCTGCGGCAGGACATGCAGTTCATCTGGAGGAACCGCGACTACCGGACCTTCGACGACTTCCTCGCCGCCCTGTCGTCCAATCGCCGCAAGACCATCCGCCGCGAGCGCCGCGACGCGCAGGAGGGCCTCGACATCCGCGTCCTGACCGGAGCGGAGATCACCGAGGCCCACTGGGACGCCTTCTTCGCCTTCTACATGGACACAGGGTCGCGGAAGTGGGGCCGGCCCTATCTGACGCGCGAGTTCTTCGCGATGATCGGCCAGACCATGGCCGACCGCATCGCCCTGGTGATGGCTTTCCGAGGCGAGACGCCGATCGCCGGGGCGCTCAACTTCATCGGCCGCGACGCGCTGTATGGCCGGCAGTGGGGCACGCTGGAGGATGTGCCCTTCCTTCACTTCGAGCTCTGCTACTACGCGGCCATCCAGTTCGCGATCGAGCGCGGCCTGTCGCGCGTCGAGGCGGGGGCGCAGGGCGACCACAAGATCGCGCGCGGCTATCTGCCCTCCCCCGTCTATTCAGCCCACTATATCGCCGACAAGGCGCTGAGGGTCCCGGTGGCGCGCTATCTGGATCAGGAACGGCCCGGTATGGCCGCCGAGATCGAGGCGATGACGCGCGAGCTGTCGCCGTATCGGGAGGGATAGGTACTCCCCTCAGAGCCAGCGAACACCGTCAGCCGTTATGTCCAGCACAGCCGCCCGATGGAGCTCCCGCCAAGGTATCGTCGAGGTATCGTATTCAACGATCTCGTAGCTGCGTCCGCATGTTCTCCAGCCTGTACACGGCGCCAGGTTGGGCTCCTGATCCCACGGGATACCGGCCAGCCGGCGGAGTTCGGCCATTGCATCGTCACGACTGCCGAACCGGCCCAGCGGCTCGGCGTGACGCTCGTCCTCGATCACGAACACGCCCTAGTTCTCCAGCGCGCGGAACCACCGGTCCACCAGCGCCGCCTCGGCGCGGCGCAGCGCCGTCCGTTCGGCGTTGTCGGCGTCGACGCCCCACTGGCGTTCCTGATAGTCCTCGTCGAGGCGGCTGAGGTCGAAGGCGGCCTCGCCGGTCAGGGCGCCGCGCATCACCGCCAGACCCAGCACCGCCGAACCCAGCAGGGGCACCGCAGTCGCCAGCGCCGTCAGGGCGAAGTCGTCGGCTTCCAAAGCCAGCTCGCGAACCCGGGCGATCGACGCCGGGTCCTGTTCGCGGTGGATGATGCCCTCGGTCGACGTCAGGACGACGCCGAGCTCCGACGCCGCCCAGTCACGCCACGGCCCCCAGGCCTTCGCCTGTTCGGCGACCAGACCGCTCGGGTGTTCGGCGAGATAGCAGAGGGCGTCGGAGCCGGCGTAGGCGGCGATCTCATCGGCCACCGGCTCGCGCGTCTGGCTGACCCGGTCGATGGCGGTGGCGGCCAGACGGGTGGCGGGCATGGTCCCCGGCTCGATGAACTCGCCTTGGGCGGCCCATTCGTCGGCGACCAGACGGGCCGAGGCCTCGGTGGGGAGCAGGAAGACGGCATGAGCCGGGGTCTTGGGCGCGCGACCGTCCAGCACCAGCTTCCAGCCCCCTGCTTCGGCGACCACGTCCGCCGTCTTCCAGAAGCGCTTCAGACGCTCCTCGGACTCGCGGAAGCCCTTGCGGGCGGCGACCATGGGGTCCAGCGGCGGGATATGGCTCATCAGGCGGTCTCGAGAACTTCGGCGGCGAAGACGTTCAGATGGGCTTCGAGGTCGGCGAAGTCCACGGCGACGTGGCGCACGCCTGCCGCCCATTGTTCCTCGGCCGTATGGAAGCCCCAGCCGACCCCCACGGCGGCGATCCCGGCATTGGCGGCCATGGTCGCGTCATGGGCGGTGTCGCCGATCATGATGGCGGTCGAGGGCGTGCCCTCGCAGGCAGCGAGCGCGGCCAGCAGCATGGCCGGATCGGGCTTGCCGGGGCCGTCCTCGGCGCAATGGGTGGAGGCGAACAGCTCGGACCAGCCCGGGCGGCCCATGTTGCGGGCGACGCCACGCCGGTTCTGGCCCGTGGCCATCGAGATGCGCCATCCGTCGGCCTTCAGCCGATGCAGCAGGTCCATGGCGCCGTCGTAGAGCGGCTCCTCGTGCCCCGCCTCGAACATGCGGCGGAAGCTGGCCTGGAAGGCCGCGACGAAGTCGGCCAGCTCGGCGTCAGTCAGCGACGGCTCCAGCGCCTGCATGGCGTCGGGCAGGCTCAGGCCCACGATCTGGCGCACCCGGTCATAGGCGGGGTCGGGCAGGCCCAGCGCGCGCGACGCCTCGGTCGCCGCCTCGAAGATGGAGGCCCGACTGTCGACCAGGGTGCCGTCGACGTCGAAGATCGCCAGGGGGCGGGAATGGAGTTGGGTCATGCGGGCACTACGTCAAAGGCGATGGTCAGGCGGGACTCGGTCCCGCTGAAGGGCACGGTCCCGTGCCACATGTATGAGGGGAACAGCACCAGACGACCCGGCTCGGGCTTCTCATAGTGCTCGGGCGGCAGGGGGCGGACGCCCTCGAAGGCGGGCGCGCCGAAGCCCAGCCAGCCCTCCCTGCCCTCGCCCTCGACCACCGACGGAAGTTCGATATGGCAGGCCGAGGAGAGCCAGCCCTTCGAATGGATGTGGGGTGCATGAAAGCCGCCGGGACGCAGCCTGACGGACCAGCAGCCCGCCAGCCGGTAGTCGCCGGTGTTTCGGCTGCGCAAGGGGTCGCTCCCCTGCCCTAGCCGGGCCATGTGGCGGCGGATCGGGCCATCGATGGCGGTGAAGAAGGCGCGGATCGCGGGGTCTTCGCTGTAGCGCAGGTCGACGCCGGTCTGGGTGCCGTGCCTCAGGCTCTGGCCCACGGGGTGTTCGCTCAGGCCGTGCAGCGGCGCCAGGGCCCGGGCCAGATCGGCCAGATAGGCGTCCAGCGTCGCCCAGCCCGGCGGGGTGTCGATGACGTGGCCGGCGACGACCTCGGCATAGGTCGCGGGCGTCATCGCGCGCGGGTGGCCGGCCAGCCGCCAGGCGGTGTGACGCAGGGCGAGGGCCTGCTGGTCTGTCGGGCGCTGCTCCAGCAAGGGGTCCAGAAGGGCCAGGGCCGCCTCGGGCTCATCCCGGGCCAGATGGATCTCGGCCAGTTGCTGGGCCGTCGCCGGGTTGCCGGGCAGCTGCGCCACCGCCGCGCGGGCATGCGCCAGGGCGCGATCGCTGTCGAAGCCCAGGGCGGCGTGGGCGGCGGCCAGCTGGATGATCCCGGATGCGGCGACGGGCGACGCGGTCAGATCGCGGTGGATGGCCTCCGGCGCGGCGCCCGTGAACTGGTCCAGCCGCGCGCGGGCGACAATGAGGTCAGGACGACTGGGTGCGCGGACGATCGCCGCATCGAGCGGAGCGCGCGCCCGCGCGGCGTCGCCGGTCCGCATCCAGATCAGCTGGGACTGGTCGATCAGGGCGTCGAGATAGTCGGGCCGCCGCTTCAGCGCCTCGGCGAAGGCGACCTCGGCCTCGTCATGGCGGTCCTGGCCCTGCAGGGCGCGGGCGAGGACCAGCCAGGTCTCGGGCGCATCGCCGCCCAACGCAAAGGCGCGACGCGCCGCCGCCTCGGCCTCCGCCGCCCGGCCCATGTCGCCGAACCGCGCCGCGACATTGTGCTGACGGGCCGCGACGCCGGGTTCGGCCTCGGCCTGGGCGATACGGACGGCCAGAGCCTCCTCATGCCGCTCTGCGGCGACCAGCAGCTGGGCCAGCAGGTTGCGATGGGCCGGGACCTGATCCGCCGGCGCCGCCTGCAGCAGGGCGATGGCCGCCGAGAGGTCGCCCGCCCCTGCGAGGTCACGCGCGCGGCTGGTGCGATCCGGCGCTGACAGGTCGCCGCCTGTGGTCATCGCTGGCGCTTCACGCCTTCGAACGGGTCATAGTCGGCCTCGCTCTCCTCGAAGCCGAAATGCTGGAAGCCGGCGCGCAGCTCGGGGCTGATCGGGGCCTCGACGATCAGCTTGCCGCCCGACGGATGGTCCAGCTCGATGCGGCGGGCGTGGAGCTGCAGCTTCAGCGGTCCGGACAGTTCGTTGGAGCGCTCGTCGCCGTATTTGGGATCGCCGAGGATCGGATGGCCGATGCCCTTCATATGGGCGCGCAGCTGGTGGGTCCGGCCGGTGAAGGGGCGCAGGGCCATCCACGAGGCGCGCTGACCCGCGTGGCTGATCAGGGCGAAGGCGGTCTCGGCCGGCTCGGCGCCGTTCTCCTTGCGGTCGGCGGGGCGCATGATCTCGAAGTCGTTGATGCCGGACTTCTTGAGCGCCATGTCGATCTGGCCCGACGAGGGTTTGGGCATGCCCTGGACGATGGCCCAGTAGGTCTTCTTGGCCTGACGCCGCGCAAAGGCGCCGGCGAGACGCTTGGCCGCCTCCGGACCCTTGCCGAGCAGCAGGACGCCCGAGGTGTCGCGGTCCAGACGGTGGACCAGACGCGGCCGGTCCATCCCCTCGCCCCAGGCCGACAGCAGCCGGTCGACGTGGCGGGTGGTCTTGGTGCCGCCCTGCACTGCCAGACCGTGCGGCTTGTTCAGGGCGATGACCAGATCGTCCTCATAGATCACGAGGGACTTGGCGAAGGCGATGTCGGCGGGGCTGAGCGGCATGTGCTCGCCCGGCGCGCGGACGATGGGCTCGGGGATCGGGGGCACGCGCACGGCGGCCCCGGCGGTCAGACGGCCCTCGGGCTTGATGCGGGCGCCGTCGACACGGATCTGGCCGCCCCGGGCCATCTTCTGCACCTGGATGTTGGACAGATGGGGCCAGCGCCGGCGGAACCAGCGGTCCAGCCGGATGCCGTCCTCGGCCTCGGCGACATAGTGGACCTGGGCCTCACGGGTGCCGACGGGACCCTTGGCCTCCGGAGCGGCGGCGGCGTCATCGGCGGGATCATGGGTCATGCAGCGGCTCCGAAGGCGCGACGGGCGATCATCAGACCGACGAAGAGGGCGGCGATGGCGCAGACCACCGACACGGCGATATAGGCGGCGGCCAGCCCGGTCTGGCGGCGTTCGATCAGGGTGACGACGTCCAGCGAGAAGGCCGAGAAGGTCGTGAAGCCGCCGAGGATGCCGACGCCGATGAAGATGCGCAGGCTGTCCTGATTGGCCCCGCCCCCGGAAGCGCCTTGGGCGGCCAGCCAGCCGACGAGGACGCCCATCAGGAAGCCTCCGACGAGGTTGACGGTCATTGTGCCGAAGGGCCAGGCCGCGCCGGGGAAGAGCCGCCCGGCGGCCAGTCCGACGCCGTAGCGCGCCATGGAGCCGAGGGCTCCGCCGATGGCGACGAGAAGGAAGCGTGTCATGATGCGGGGCTTATACCCTGCCGGGCCCGCTTGCGAAGGGCCGATGGCCCTGAAGCCTCTGTCTGTCTGAACGAAACGTCACTTGCTAACCGTACCGGTTAACGGTGATAGCTGGCGGGCGGGCAGTTCGCGCCGCGAGAGAACGTCGTCCAACGAGGCCGCGAACTCTGCCACGATGTCAGGCTGACTGAGGGGACCGGATTGGCCATGTCGAACGACCACCCGCAAGGACCGACCGGCGGCGATCCCTATCCGCCCTCGCCGTTCGAGCTTGAGCCCGCGACGGCCCATCCGCCGGTGAACGAGCCGACGCGCGCGGCCGACCCGCACGCCTATATCCAGCCGACGCCCGAGCCGCCTCCCGGCGCCGCGGTCCTGCCGGACCGGCCCGTGCCGCAGGCCACGCCCGACCATCCGACGGCCCTGCGCGCCGCGGACGGCATCCTGCGGCCGATCCAGGACGCGGAGGTCTTCTCGGCCGACCCGGCGACCATCATGGCGGTGTCGTCGCACATCAACGCCTACTTCAACCAGCCGCTGGACATCTTCCCCTTCTGGGAGACCGAGGGGAAGCCGGACCGGTTCCACGTCCTGTTCGCGCGCCAGATCGAGGAACGCTTCCCGGTCGACGAGGACCTGCGCGCCCACATCCACGCCTATGGCCGCCGCGTCTTCCGCGCCCTGTGCGTCCATGTCGGCACCAAGCGGCTGTGCCAGTTGCTGGCCCTGATCGGTTTCGCCCTGCTCGCGACGCTGGGGCCGACCTGGTTCAGCCAGTGGACCGGCTCGCTGATCTCCGGCGCGGCCATTGCGGCGGGCGCCATGCTGGTCGCGGGCGGCCTGTGGTGGGGCGTGCAGCAGATCCTGTTCGTCCAGTACCGGTTCCGGCTGGAGAACGACTCCTATGAGCTGTCGCGCGAGATCGTGCAGCGGACGCGCGAGCTGCAGAACCTGTTCACCTCCGCCCGGGCCATGGCCGACCAGGCCGAGACCCAGTACCAGATGGACGGCAAGGGCTGGGGGCGTCGCTCCCACTATCTGACCCGCTTGACCATGTGGCTGGCCGCGCGGATGGAGTACCTTGAGAAGTACGTCCAGATGGAGCTGTGGCGGGTCCGGCGCGAGCGCTACTGGATGCGCTGGTTCGCCCGGTTCGTGACGCCTGCGGTCTTCCTGATCTGGCTGGGCGTCTTCCTGTTCGAGCCCGCTCCCGTCGAGGCTGGCTGGTTCCGGGGGCTGCAGGTCCTGGCCATCCTGCTGGGCGGCGCGGTCAGCACCCTGTCCTACTTCCTGTGGGCCACGCCGACGGCGGCGATCCAGGGCAAGCTGGGCGTCGAGGGGTGGGTTCGCTACGCCTCGCTGGACGTCGACGACGCCGTCGCCGACCAGGTCCGCCGCGACAAGGAACGGCTGGTCGAGTACCGGGCCCTGACCCGGGGCCGGTAGGTGTACGTTGTCAGTCAGATCACCGCCGCAATCGGGCTCGTCCTGCTGCTGACGGCCGGTGCGACCTTCGTCGTCATGAGCGTGCGCAACGCCCGCCGCTTCCCGGCCCAGCCCGTCCTGCAGATGAGAACGGGTTGGGTCTTCCTCGTGTGCGTGGTCGCCGGCTCGCTCCTGATGTCCGCGTCGAGCTGGCTGAACCCCCGCTGACGCCTCAGCCCGGCCGCAGCGAACGCTGGATCTCGCGGGCGTCATAGGCCTCTGCGCGGTCGGGGCGCTGGCCGCGGCCCATGCGGACCTCCAGCGTGGTCGAGGTCGGGGACGGGCCGCTGAAGTTCAGGCCGACGCCGACGCTGGTCCCGGAGGTGCGCCAGCCGCCGTAGCTGGACGAGCCGTAGCCCACCCCGACGCTGGGCCGGACGCCGCCCGCGCTGTCGGGGCGGCCGTCTATGTAGCGCTGGGTGACCTCGAACCAGTCGTAGCCCTGTTCAGTGGTGACCTGGGCGGCGCGCAGCAGGGCGCGGTCAGCAACCGGGCCGGGGGCCCCGACGCCGTTGTAGGTGACGCGGTAGCGGTCGCTCTCGATCCGTTGTTCCGAGAAGCCCTGCCCGCCCGGACCGCGCTGGGGGCCGTAGGGGGCGAGGCTGGCGCAGGCCGCGAGGGCGGCGGTCGAGGCCACGAGGGCGAGTGTGATCAGGCGCTTCATGAGCGGGTCTCCCTTTGGAAGGAGAGCGTCACCGCAACAGGATCGTTCCCGCAAGCCCCAAGTCAGCGAGATGGCGAAGGCAGGCCTTTGGCGACGCCCATGGCCTCGGCGAGGCTGCGGAAGTCCTCGGGCGGCGGGGCGGAGATGGTCATGCGGCCGCCCTCCGGGTGCGGGAAGTCCAGCGACACGGCGTGGAGCATGAGGCGCGGCGCTGCCCGGCCCGCCGCCGTCAGGGCCCCGCCGTACTTGACGTCGCCGATCAGGGGTCGGCCGATGGAGGCCATGTGGACGCGCAGCTGGTGCATCCGGCCAGTGAAGGGCTCCAGCTCGACCAGGGCGCCGTCCTCGGAGGAGGCCAGGGTGCGGTAGCGGCTCTGGGAGGCCTGGGCGCCGGGGGTCTCGAGGTCGGCGACCTTCATCCAGCTCTCGCGCCCGACCTCGACCCGCAGCAGGGGCGTCTCGATGCGGCCCGACGGCGGCTGGGGCGGTTCGGAGACCAGGGCCAGGTAGGTCTTGGTCAGCTTGCGGGCCTGGATGGCCTTGCCGAGGAAGCCGGCGGCGGGCTTGGTCTTCGCCGACAGGATGACGCCGGAGGTGTCGCGGTCCAACCGGTGGACCAGCTCGGGCCGCTTGCCGTTCGAGCGGGCGAAGGCCCAGAGCAGGTCGTCGAGGGTATGGGCGTGCCGGACCCCGCCCTGGCTGGTCAGGCCGCCGGGCTTGTTGATGGCGATGACGTGAGCGTCCTCATGGATGACCCAGGACCGCACGGCGGCGGTCTCCTCAGGCGTCAGGACGGGGGGCGGGCGGGTTCTCACCCGCGGTCCCTAGCCGATGCGGGCGGCGGCGTCAGCCCATGACGGGCGGACGGCGCGTTGCGCGATCATCAAGGTACGGCAAATCAGTAACTTACAGCAAATATCTGATTCGACGTGGCGCCTGAGCCCTCGGCGGCTTTGCACTCGAAAAACCCGAGTGCAAAAAGTGCAGAGCCTTGATCCCGAAAGCTTTTTCGGAAACAATTTTGCACTCCTAGAGTGCGATGCGTTTCAACGCAGGACGCCCTTCTTCGCCATGGTCCAGGCGTACCAGAGGAAGAAGAGGCAGCCGACGAAGATGACCGCGTGCATGACCTCCATGCCGTGGGCCGCCGTCTTGTCCGCCGAGAGGAAGTAGCCGTAGACGAGGCTCATCAGGAAGCCGAGCAGCGATATGGCGAAGGCGTGGACGGCGAAGCGGCTGCGGAACAGCAGCAGCACCGTGCCGATGAGCGCACCCCAGGTCCCGGCGAACCAGACGATATACATCCAGGCCGGATAGGCGTGCATGGCCGCGATCTGGGCCTCGGTCATCTTGTTCATGCGGTACCAGGCATCGCCCTGGATCAGGCTCATGGCGAAGTCGGTCGCGCCGAAGCCGTTCCAGAACAGGCCCAGCACGCCCACCAGCCACAGATGCCACGGTGTTTTTCTGGCTTCAGTCATCGTTACCCTCCCCAGGATTTGCGGCGAGCTTGTCAGCAACGGACGGCGGGAACAATGAACAGCGATCACTCAGGGCTGCGACACGCTGCCCCTTCCGTCATCCTCCGGCGCTCCGAAGGAGCGACCTGGGGACCCAGCGGCGCGCGAGAGCGCGAACCTGTCGCGCACATGATCTCTCAGCAGCGCGGTGAACAGATCGCCTTCGGCGCCACTGGGTCCCCCGGTCTCGCTGCGCTCGCCGGAGGATGACGAAAGAAAGAGGGTTCAGGCGAAAGCGTCCCCAAGGTTCGCAATGACCGTCATAGCGTCGCCGAGAGCCGCGCCGCCGGCGGTGTTGTCGAGGATGCACCAGGCGGCCCCCTTGGCCGACAGCGCCCTCAGACGCCGGGCCTGATCGGCGAGAAAATCGGCCGGATAGGCGGAATAGTAGACGCGCGGCGATCCGTGCAGCCGGGCGTAGCTGAACCCCGTCCAGCCTCCCGGTTCGGACGCCGCAGGGACCTTGGCCGGATCCGCCGCCACGCGGGCCACCTTCCAATCGGACAGGAGGCCGTCCGCCTCGGGCGTGAACCAGCCGGGGTGGCGCGGCTCGCAGGCGATGCCCGCGTCGAAGCGCTGATGCACGGCGGCGAAGAACGATCCGGCCGCGTCGGCGTCGAAGATCAGGCTCGGCGGCAGCTGCACCAGAAGCACCGCCAGCTTGTCGCCCAGACCTGCCACCTGTTCGGCGAAGGCGTCGAGCGTCGGCTCAGGATCCGCAAGCCGCTGGTCATGGGTGAGGAGACGCGGCGTCTTGACCGAGAAGCGGAAGCCGTCGGGCGTCGCCGCGGCCCACCGTTCCCAGACCGCGCGCTTGTGGGGACGATAGAAGCTGGTGTTGATCTCCACCGCATTCATCCGTCGGGCGTAGCGCTCCAGATGCGAACCGCCAACGGGGAAGTCTTCCGCCAGCGCGCGGGGAATGCTCCATCCCGCCGTGCCGATGCGGAGCTCGTCAGTCGATGGAAGCCCTGCCGCGCCACTCTTGCTCAACGGGATCACGCGCCTTTCATCCGCGCGCCAGCCAGCCTCGGCCCGAAGCGATCGCGGCCAGGGCGGCTGCGAGTATCGCGGCGGGGACGGCCAGCACCATGTTCGCGGCAGAGAGCTCCAGAAGCCAATGCTCGGGCACGCCGCCGACGACCCGCCATGCGATGTTCAGGCGCATCGCGGCGATGCTGAACAGGAACACCCAGATCGCCGCCCCGAGACCCGCCCAGACCCGGAACCGGCTCGGCAGGGCTCCGAAGGCCAGAGCTCCGGAAACCACCGCGGCCAGCAGGTTCCAGAAGAGCCAGGTATCGGGAAGATCAGGCGATCGGCTGATCGCGACACACTGTGCGAAGACAAGGCCCAGCGGCAGGATCACGGCGAGAAGCAGAGCGGCGGTTCGCCGTCTGGCCTTGCCCGTATCCAATGACATCGCCGCCCCCATAGTCCGTGTCAGAACGCTAGCCCTCGCCAGGCCGGGCCGCAATCGGGCGCAAACCGACGCCCCCTAGCCCTCGCCTCCTCCTTCGGCCTGTATCCGCGCCCGCATCGCCGCCCAGCGCTCCAGACGCGCCTTGATCTTCTCTTCGTGGCCCTCACCTTTCGGCTTGTAGAAGGTGCGGCGTTCCATCTCGTCGGGGAAGAAGTTCGCGCCCGAGAAGCCTTCCTCGGTGTCGGGGTCGTACTGGTAGCCCTTGCCGTAGCCGAGCTGTTTCATGAGCTTCGTCGGGGCGTTGCGGATGTGGGCGGGGGGCATGAGGGAGCCGGTTTCGGCCGCCGCGCGCTTCGCCGCCTTGAAGGCTTCATAGACGCCGACCGACTTCGGTGCCGTGGCGAGGTGGACCACCGCCTGGGCGAGGGCCAGTTCGCCCTCGGGGCTGCCGAGGAAGTCGTAGGTGTCCTTGGCGGCGTTGGCGACCATGATGGACAGGGGGTCGGCCTCGCCGATGTCCTCGACCGCCATGCGCACGATGCGGCGGGCCAGATAGAGGGGGTCCTCGCCGCCGTTGAGCATCCGCGCCAGCCAGTAGAGGGCGGCGTCGGGATCGGAGCCGCGCACCGACTTATGCAGGGCGGAGATGAGGTTGTAGTGCTCCTCGCGGCTCTTGTCGTAGGCCGGGGCGCGGCGTTGCAGGGTGGCGGCCAGACCCTGAACGTCGAGCATCACATCCGCCGGCAGGGCGAACAGGGTCTCGGTCATGGTCAGCAGATAGCGGCCGTCGCCGTCGGCCAGGGCCAGCAGGGCGTGGCGCGCCTCGGGCGTCAGCGGCAGGGCGCGGTCCTCATGCGCCTCGGCCCGGACCAGAAGCTGATCGAGGGCCGCGTCGTCCAGCCGCTTGAGTACGAAGACCTGCGAGCGCGACAGAAGCGCCCCGTTCAGTTCGAACGAGGGGTTCTCGGTCGTGGCGCCGACGAGAGTAACGACACCCTCCTCCACGAAGGGCAGGAAGCCGTCCTGCTGGGCGCGGTTGAAGCGGTGAATCTCGTCGACGAACAGAAGCGTCGACTGGCCGGCGAGGCGGCGCATGCGGGCCTGTTCGAAGGCCTTCTTCAGATCAGCGACGCCGGAGAAGACCGCCGAGATCTGCTGGAACTCATAGCCCGCCGCCTTGGCCAGAAGCCGGGCAATGGTGGTCTTGCCGGTGCCCGGCGGCCCCCAGAGGATCATGGAGCCCAGACGGCCCGCCTCGATCATCCGCCGGATAGGTCCGCCCTCGCCCAGCAGATGGTCCTGACCCACCACCTCGTCGAGGGTGCGGGGGCGCAGGCGGTCAGCGAGAGGCGCGTCAGGCGGCAGGACGCCGGAGGCTTCGAACAGGTCACTCATCGGATGGATGTAGGCGTTTCGACTGTCGTTTTCACGCGTTAGAATGATCGAACGGAACGAGAGATCGCCATGGAACAGGTCAAAGCGCCCCCGCCCCTGACCGGGGTCACGCCCTATCTGAGCATCGCCTCGCGCGGCGGGATGGCGGCGGTGGAATTCTACGCCCGCGCCTTCGGGGCCGTGGAGGTCCGGCGCATGGTCGCCGATGACGGCGAGCGGCTGGTCCACGCCCATCTGCACATCAACGGCGGCAGCGTCATGCTGTCGGACGAGTTCCCGGAAATGGGCGGGGCGGTCGACGTCGCGCCGGCGTCCGTGACCATTCACCTGCAGGTCGACGACGCCGACGAATGGTGGAACCGGGCGGTGATTGCCGGCGCCGTGCCGGTGTTTCCGCTGTCGGACCAGTTCTGGGGCGACCGGTACGGTCAGGTGCTGGATCCGTTCGGCCATACCTGGTCGATCGGCTCGCCGGTGAAGGGATAGGACGATGTCGTACACGCCCCCCGATCCGCCGGTCGTTCCCTATCTGATGGTCCATGACGGGCCGGGGGCGCTGGACTGGTACGGGCGTGCGTTCGGGGCCGAGGAGAAGGTCCGCTACGACATGGAGGACGGCCGGGTCGGCCATGCCATGATCGGGATCAACGGCGGCGACCTGTATCTGGCCGACGAGTTTCCCGAGGCGGTCGAGACTGTCGGCGCCCTGACGCCGAGGACGCTGGGTGGGACGACGGTGACGATTTCACTGGCCGTCGATGACGTCGACGCCTGGCTGGCCCGGGCGGTCGAGGCGGGGGCCGAGGTGATCCGTCCGGCCGTCGACGAATTCTATGGCCGCCACGCCAAGCTGCGCGACCCGTATGGCCATGTGTGGTCGCTGCTGGGTCCCCGCTTTCGCGGGGATGACAAGGCGGACTAGCGGGCGGCTTCGGTCGCCAGACGCCGGTCGAGGATGCCTGCCGCCCGCGTCGCATAGGCCTTGCAGGCCTCGGGATCGATGAAGGGGTTGGGTGTGGCGTTCGCCACCCGACCCGCCAGCTTCTCGACGCCGCCGGAGTTGTCCGGATGGGCCGAGATCAGGATGTCGCAGTCCAGGCCCTCGATCCGGGCGATCGAGGCGCGCAGGGCCGCCGTGGCTTCGGGATGGCCGGCATAGGTGAAGGGCGCGGCGGTGACCGCGTTCAGGCTCGAGGCGAAGACCACGCTGTGGCAGACGCCCGCCTCGCACGACGACCAGGTCCAGCTGGCGCTGCCGGGAGTATGGCCGGGCGTATGGATCGCGGTGACGGTGACGCCGCCGAGGGTCAGGGTCTCGCCGTCACCGATGGCGCGGGCGGTCGGGATGGCCGGGAAGGCCTCGATGTCGGCGGCCTGCGGGTCGGCGTCCAGCACATGTCCGGCGCGCAGGGCTTCGGCTCCGGCAGGGGCGGCGATGACCGTCGCGCCGCTGTCGCGGGCCAGGGCGGCGATCCCGCCGGAATGGTCGAAATGAGCCTCGGTGTTCAGGATGTAGCGGACGTCCTGAATGCGGAAGCCGAGCCGGGCGATATTGGCCTCGATATCGCCGACGGCTTGGGGCACGGCGCCGTCGATCAGGATCAGGCCCTGACCGGTGTCGATGAGGGCGATGCTGAGACCTTGTGTGCCGACGAAATACGTATTGCCGAAGATCTTCACCGGGGTCTGGGGGACCAGCCAGGCGGGGTTGGCCTTCAGGGGCCGGGTCAGGGGATCGTCGGCTGGTACGGGGGCAGCGGCGGACTGGGCTGCGGCCGGTTCGGCGCCGCTGCAGCCGATCAGAGCGAGGGCGGCGATCGTCAGAACGCCGGGTACGAGACGTCTCAACGGATCACCCCGGTGATGCGGCGGCCGTTGCGCTCGATGGTCAGCTGGGTCGGGCCGGCGATGGCCTGGACGTCGGCGACGGAGTTGATCGCATTGCCGTTGGCGGCGCGCAGGAAGTCGCCGCGACGCAGGCCGGGGCTGCGCGCATTGTCACCGAAGCCGGTGACGATGACCCCCTTGAGGAAGGGATCGCCGCCGAGGCTGTCGGCCAGGGCCGGGGTCAGGGCCGCGACCTTCAGACCCATCAGCGGGCCGCGCGCGATCAGCACACCCTGATCCGGGGCGGTGTCGCCGGGCAGGGCCTGGATGCGGGCGTTGACGGTCATGGGACGGCCGTCGCGCAGCAGGGCGACGGAGACGGTGTCGTTGGGATTGTGGGTGCCGACGCGGAAGTTCAGACCGCCCTGGTCGTTGACCTCCTGACCGGCGACGGAGGTGATCACATCGCCCTCCTGGATGCCGGCGCGGTCGCCGGGGCCGGAAGACCAGACCTGGGTCACGACCAGCCCCACGGGACGGTCCATGCCGAGGCTGCGGGCGATGTCTGCTGAGACCCCCTCGCCCTTCACGCCCAGCCAGGGCCGGACGACGCTGGTGGCGCCGCCGACAGCGCTGGCGATGACCCGCTTGACCATCGAGGCCGGGATCGCGAAGCCGACGCCGGACGAGGAGCCCGAGCGCGAGAAGATGGCGGTGTTGATGCCGATCACCTCCCCGTCCATGTCGACCAGGGGCCCGCCGGAGTTGCCGGGATTGATGGCCGCGTCGGTCTGGATGAAGGAGCCGGAATCCGAGATTCCGGTTTCGGTCCGGTTCAGGGCCGAGATGATGCCGTTGGTCACCGTCTGGCCGACGCCGAAGGGGTTGCCGATGGCGAGGACAAGGTCGCCGACCTGCTGTTCCTCGCGATCGTCGATGGCCAGGATCGGCAGCTGTTCGGTGACGCCCTCGAGCTGGAGCACCGCGACATCGGCGCGCTCGTCGGCCAGCAGGACGTGGGCCGGATATTCGCGGCGGTCATTGAGGACGACGCGGATCTGCTGGGCGCCCTCAATGACGTGGTTGTTGGTGACCACGATGCCGTCGGCGCGGACGATGACGCCGGAGCCGGCCGACTCGGCCATGCGCTGGGCCGGCATGCCCCGGAACATCTGGAAGAAGGGATCAACCTGCTGGATCGAACGGGCCGAGATATTGACCACGGCCGGAGCGGCGCGGCGCACCACGGGAGCGAAGCCGGCCTTCATCGACAGGGCGTCGGTGGGGACGGCGCGGGCGGCGGGCTCGGAGAAGGCGTCCTGACCGGCGTCCTGGGCGTGGGCGGTCAATGCGCCGAGGGACAGAACAGCGGCGAGAGCGAGGGTCGAGGATTTCATCAAGGCTTTCCGGGCAGGCGACATCGCGGGCATTTCTCTCCGCCTTTTCGGCGGGATGATGGCGGTCAAGGTTCGCGCCTTTAAGCGTCAGACCTCGACAGTCTGTTCCGCCTTCTCGGCCTTGCGGGCCACGATCCAGCCGATGATCGCCGCCGCCAGAAGCACCGCCCCACCGATGTAGAAGGCCGCACCGGGCAACGACACGACCGACAGCGAATAGACCCAGCCGAAGAAGATGGGCGAGGCGACGCCGGCGATGGAGCCGACGCTGGAGTTGGCGCCCTGGAGCTGGCCCTGTTCGCTCTCGGAGACCCGGGCGGTCATCAGGGCTTGAAGCGTCGGCATGGCCAGACCCCACAGGGCGTTGGGCAGCATGGCGGCGACGAACAGCCAGCCGGTCGGCGCCCAGCCCATGGCGGCGAGGCCCACGGCTCCGGCGGTGAGGCAGAAGATCAGGGCGGCGCGGTCGCCGATCTTCTTGACGATCCAGCCGGTCAGCAGGCCCTGAACCAGCATGTCCATCGCGCCAACCAGAGCCAGCAGGAAGCCGACCTCGCGCGGCCCCCAGCCGTAGCGGTAGGCGGCATAGAGGACGAACACCGCCGAGAAGACGTGGTGGGCGAAGTAGAGCAGGAAGTTGACGATCGACAGGCCGCTGAGCTCCGGGTGGCGCAACAGCAGGACCATGGCCCCGACCGGATTGGCGCGCCGCCAGCTGAACTTCATCCGCTTCTCGGGCGCGAGGCTCTCGGGCAGGACGATCAGACCGTAAAGGAAGGCGATGCCCGACATGCAGGCGGCGGCCCAGAAGGGCACGCGCGGCCCGAACTCGCCCAGGAAACCGCCCAGCACGGGCCCGAGCACGAAACCGCCGGAGAAGGCGGCGCCGACCAAGCCGTAGGCGCGGGCGCGTTTCTCGGGCTCGGTGACGTCAGCCATATAGGCGAAGATGGTGGTGAAGCTGGACGAGGTGACGCCCGCGATCATCCGCCCGAGCGCCAGCCACCACAGGTTCGGCGCCACGGCCATCAGCACATAGTCGCAGGCCAGCCCCACGCAGCTGAGCAGGATGACAGGGCGGCGGCCGTACTGGTCCGAGATCGAGCCGATCACCGGCGAGGCCAGGAACTGCATCCCGGCCCAGAGCGCGACGAAGACGCCGTTGATGATCCCGGCCTGGGCGTTCGAGCCCACGAACTGCTCGATCAGGGTCGGCAGCACCGGGATGATGATCCCCATGGCCACGACGTCGAGCACGGCGGTCACGAAGATGAAGCCGATGGCGGCCTGATGGGAGCGGGCGAAGAGTTTCATTGCGCCCGGGGTTTAGCCGGGGTTTGCGACAGGGTCACGCAGCTTGGGTCACGCGGCCTTGCTGAACCGCCCGGCCTTCCACGCCATCCACAGCACGACCACCCCGACCAGTGTCCCGACGAACAGGCCCGGGAGCGAGGCCTCGGGGCCGAAGGCGCCGCCGGTCAGATACTCCGCAAAGCCGGGGCGGGCCGTGCTGTGGGCGATGGAGGGACCAAAGTCCGAACCCGAGACCGCCGCGCCGAAAACGTAGCCCTGGGTGAAGTTCCAGGCGGCGTGGACGCCGATGGAGACCCACAGACGGCCGGTCAGGGCATAGAAGGCGGCCAGCATGATCCCGGCCTCGACCGCGATACAGACAGCCGCGAACACGGTGGCGTTGGGGTTGCCGAGGTGGCCGCCGCCGAACAGGACGGCGGAGGCGGCGAAGGCGATCCACGGCCCGAAGGCGCGCCAGACCAGCCGCAGGATGACCGCCCGCAGCAGCAGCTCTTCCAGCACGCCCGACTCGATCGAGCCGCCGATGGCCTTCCACGCCGGCGCCGGGCCGGTGAAGACGATGTCGTAGAGGCCGAAGACGGCCATGATCCCCATGACCGCAGCGAACATCAGGGCGCCGATGACGAGGCCCCAGAACAGGCCGGGCAGCGCCGCCTTGAGCGCCAGTTCCGCCGGCGCCCTCGCCTCCCCGAACCAGACCAGCCCGGTGTAGACGCCGAGCGCGATGACCGCGCAGACGAGGTTCGACGCGACGTCGATGGGGCCGCTGTCAGGCAGGAAGTGATCGAGGATCGAATAGGGGGCGCCGAAGGACAGGACGCAGAGGAAGCCGACCAGCACCATCCAGCCCAGCGCGCGCAGCCAGCGCAGCATGCCCGGATGCAGGACGCGGCGGTCCCCCAGCGCGACCGGTGCGCCAAAACGTTCGAAACTCATGACAGAAACTCCCCCCGACAAGTCGCCATCAGAGACGGCGACGCTTCGGAAGGCAAGTTACGCTACTGCAATGCGGCGGCGCTGTCGGCGGGGGCGCCGTCGCCGTGGGGCACGGTGATGCCCAGCAGGCGGCCCAGCAGGGGCTGGACGTCGACGCTGTCGAGGTTCTGGAGCGTGCGGCCATGGGCGACGCCCGGGCCGTGGGCGATGAACAGTGCGGCCATCTCCGGCGCCTGGTTGTCATAGCCGTGGGCGCCGCCGGCCTGACGCATCGGGCGAGCCTTGGTGCCGAACACCCAGCCGATGTCGGCCGAGCAGACGATGGCGGGAACGCGGGGGTTGGAACCCAGCACGAACCGGGCGGGAATGTGCGCCTTGTCCCAGCAGACGCCGTGATCATGGCGCTTGACCAGTGCCGCCTGAACCTCGGCCTCATGGCCGGGCACGGGATCCAGATAGACGACGGGGCCCGCAGCGATGATCTGGACGGCGTTGAGGTCCACCAGATCGTCCAGGTTCATCACCCGATCGGGCGAAGTCGCGGCCATGCCGTGGTCGGCGACGATCACCAGCACCGTATTGTCGTAGAGCCCCCTCGCCTTGAGGCCCTCGATCAGCCGGGCGATGGAGGCGTCGACGCTGGTCGCCGCGGCCATGGTCTCGGAGGCGTCGGGTCCATTGCGATGGCCGGCAGTGTCCACGGCGTCGAAATAAAGGGTGCCGAAGTCCGGACGCGGCGTCTGGTCCATCCAGGCCAGCAGCTGGTCGACCCGGGCGTCGCCGGGCATGTCGTGATCGAACGCCTTCCAGTAGGTCGAGTGCACGCCGTCGATCGTCGTCTCGGACCCCGGCCAGAACATCGTCGCCGTGGTCAGGCCCGCCTTGACCGCCGTATCCCAGATCGGCTCGGCCTGGTCCCAGAAGCCGGTCTCGGTATTGGCCATCGTAAACTTGCCCAGCGTCGGATCGACGAAGGTGTTGCCGACGATGCCGTGGTGGTCGGGGTGCAGGCCGGTGACCAGGGTGTAGTGGTTGGGGAAGGTCAGGCTGGGGAAGGACGGACGCATCGGACCGGTGGCGCCGTCGGCGGCCAGGGCGCTCAGGGTCGGGGTCGCGCCGCGGGTCAGATAGTCATACCGGAAGCCGTCGATCGAGATCAGGATCACCAGCGGGCGCGCGGTCCGGGCGGCCGGCGCCGCCGCGACAGTCGAGGCCTGAGGAGTGGACGGCGCCGTGGCGCATCCGGTCATGACGAGCATCGCGCTGACGGAGGCGGCGGCGATCAGACGGGACAACATCAGGCGAACTCCAGCGACGCATTCGGGGAAAGCAACATTGCCTAAGCTTAATCCGTAACGGTCTCGCGACGGCTTGCCGAGCGAACACGGGCAGGCGAAGGTCCGGCCATGACCTCGGTGATCGAAGCCCGCTCCCTGACCAAGACCTATGGCACGGTCCGCGCCCTCGACGGGCTGTCGCTGGAGATCCCCAAAGGCGGGGTCTATGGCGTTCTGGGGCCAAACGGGGCCGGCAAGTCGACCCTGTTCCGCATCCTTCTGGGCCTGATCCGGCCGAGCGAAGGTCAGGCCATCGTCATGGGCGGGCCCATCGGGGACGTGAAGGCCTCGCGTCGGATGGGTTCGATGATCGAGACCCCGCGCTTCCCTCCCTTCATGACGGCGCGTCAGGTGCTGGTCTGGCTGTCGACCGCCCACGGGTTGAAGGCTGATCCGGCGAGGGTCGACGCCTGGCTGGACCGCGTCGGCCTGACCGGCGCCGCGGACCGCAAGGTGCGCGGCTTCTCGGTCGGGATGCTGCAACGGCTGGGCGTGGCCATCGCCCTGATCACCGAACCCGAGCTGATCATCCTGGATGAACCGACCAGCGGCATGGACCCGCCCGGCATTCAGGAGATGCGCGCCCTGATCCGGTCGCTGTCGGACCACGACGGCATCACCGTGGTTCTGGCCAGCCACCAGCTGCTGGAGGTCCAGCGCGTCTGCGACCGCGTGGCCATCATGAACAAGGGCAGGCTGGTCCGCGAAGGCTCGGTCAGCGAGCTGACGACCAGCGGCGAACGGCTGCGCCTGTCGGTCAAGCCGTCGGAGAAGGTGCTTCAGGTGCTGGGCGCCAAGGGCTCGATGGAGGGTTCGGCCGTCATCGCCGCCATTCCGCGCGCCGAGGGTCCGGCCCTGCTCAAGGCCCTGATCGAACAGGGCGTGGAGATCGACGAGGCCCGCTGGGTCGGCGCCGACCTCGAAAGCGTCTTCATGACCGAAACCGGCTCCGTCCAGATTCCCGAGGCGATCCAATGACCATGCTGGCGGACGCCGTCTTTTCGGAAGCCTATCGCTTCACCAAGAACCGGATGACGGTCTTCTGGAGCGTGGTCTTCCTGCCCATCGCCCTGCTGTGCCTGAGCAGCATCGGCCAGTTCTTCCTGAAGCAGAAGATGGCCGAGATCGGCAATGATCCGCGCCTGCCCCCGGGCCTGCTCGGCCAGGGCGCACTGGACCTCGGTCAGGGCCTGATCAAGCTGGCCGGCGACATGTCCAATCCGCTGCTGCTGCTCTTCATCATGATCGGGACAGCGACCCTCTATGCCGGCGACTATCGCTGGGAGACCTGGCGGCTGACCTCGGCGCGCAACACCCGGGCCAATCTGATCCTCGGCAAGGTCGGGGTGGCCAAGCTGCTGACCCTCGCCGCCCTGATCGTCTTCCTGATCTTCGGCTTCGCCGGGGAGCTGGTGAAGGGGATGATCCACGGCCAGAGCTATGTCTTCCACTTCGGCGGCAAGCAGGCGGGCGAGTTCGGCCTGCTGGCCCTGATCGGCTATATCCGCGTGGTGCAGGTGGGGCTGATCGGGCTTCTGGCTGCGGTGATGACCCGGTCCCTGCTGGCGACCCTGTTCGTGCCGCTGGTGGTCTCGATCGCCCAGTTCTTCCTGATGCAGTCCATGCCCCTGATCGGTTGGGAAGGCACCGAGTGGTACGCCCAGGCGGTGATCCCGGGTCTGGCCTATGACAATCTGAAGAGCGCGATCATCGGCGGGGCGATGTCGGCGGTGCCGGACGCGACGGTCTGGGCCGCGGCCATCAGCCTGATCGGCTGGTGCGTGGTCCTGCTGGTCGGCGCCATCGCCTGGTTCCAGCGTCAGGACCTGTCGAAGGAATAGGCGGGCCTAGGCCGATAGTGACGGCGGAGGCGGTGGCGGACTGACTGCACCCTCCGCCACCAGCCAGTCGCGGAAGGCGTCGACAGCGGCGTCGGCGCGGCCCGCCGGACGCAGGAAGACGAACTGCGACGGCCGTTCCGCCAGTCCGAATGGAGCGACCAGCCGCCCCGCCACGATATCCGGCGCGACGAAGGCCCAGGGAGCGATGGCCACGCCCATGCCCGAGGCGGCGGCCTCGATCATCGAGTGATTGTGGGCGAACTCCCGCGTCAGGACGGCGGGCGGCAGGACGACGCCGGTCAGTTCGCTCCACACCCGCCAGGCTTCCGGGAAAGTCGCGGCGTGCAGACGCGGCAGGCGGGCGAAGGCCTCCGGCGAGAGCCGCTCGACACCCGGCGCGCCCACCGGCCCCTGATAGTGAACAAGGAAGGGCGTCGCCTCGGCCCGACGCGCCGTCTCGCCGGGATTGAGAATCCGAATGGCGGCGTCGAACCGGTCGCGGACGAAGTCGACAGGCGCCCAACTCTCGGAGAGCTTCACCCGCACCTCGGGATGGGCGTCGAGGAAGGCCGGCAGGCGCGGGATCAGCCACTTGAGCGCGAAGGTGCCGAGGCAGGAGATTTCGATCTCCCGGTGGCTTCCGGCCCGGGCCGTGTCGACGGCGTCGTCGATGGCGGCGAAGGCGGGGGTCAGGCTGCGGGCCAGAGCCTCGCCGGCCGGGGTCAGGACCAGACGGTGACGGGGGCCGGAGACGAGGACCACGCCGAGACTGTCCTGCAGCGCCCTCACCTGCCGGCTGACCGCACCGTGGGTGACGCACAGCTCGGCGGCGGCCGCCGTCATGCCGCCGTGCCGGGCGAAGGCCTCGAAGGCGCGCAGGGCGTTGAGCGGCGGCGGGGCGGGCCGTTTCATCATGTGATCTCAGCTCACAGGGTCGAGCCGGTTTAATCGATTTTCCGTCCGGCGCAATTCGGGTTGAAGCTGGTCGATGCCATTGTTCGACAGAAACACCCCGCCGCCCCGCCGCACCGTCTGGGACAAGGTCCTGTATGCGGCCTCCGCCATTCTGATCTGGGCCGCGGCCCTGTGGCAGATTCTCACAGCCTGAGGCCCAGCCCACGCGCCCCCGCGCTCAGGCAGCGAGCCGCCGCGCGGCGAACGGTAGCGCCCTTCCGGAATGAGAAAGGGCGGCCCGATCGCTCGGGCCGCCCTCAAACTCGATCAGCCGTGAGGCTGGATCCTATTCCTCGTCGCCTTCGACGGCGTAGACCGGACCGGAGTCCAGGCCCTTGGCGTCGACGTCGCGGTCGACGAACTCGATGACGGCCATCGGGGCGTTGTCGCCGTGGCGGAAGCCGGCCTTCATGATGCGGATGTAGCCGCCGTTACGTTCGGCGTAGCGCGGGCCGATCGTTTCGAACAGCTTGCCGACCTGGGTCACGTCGCGGACGTGGCTGATGGCCTGACGACGAGCGTGCAGGTCGCCCTTCTTGCCGAGCGTGACCAGCTTCTCGACGAAGGGGCGGAGCTCCTTGGCCTTCGGCAGGGTGGTCGTGATCTGCTCGTGCTTGATCAGCGACGCAGCCATGTTGGCGAACATCGCGGTCCGGTGGGCGCTCGTACGGCCGAGCTTGCGGTGGGCGGCGCCGTGGCGCATCGGGGTCTCTCCTACTCCGGCGGCGGTATCCTCGAGAGGACCTTTCGCCGTACATTCATAACCGCCCCGTCAGTCCCCGGTCAGGGGATTGGGCGGAGGGTTAAAACTAGATCTGGTCGTCGAACTTCTTGGCCAGGTCTTCGATGTTCTCCGGGGGCCAGTTCGGCACATCCATGCCGAGCGACAGACCCATGGAGGTCAGCACTTCCTTGATCTCGTTCAACGACTTGCGGCCGAAGTTCGGGGTGCGAAGCATTTCGCCCTCGGTCTTCTGGATCAGGTCGCCGATGTAGACGATGTTGTCGTTCTTCAGGCAGTTGGCCGAACGGACCGACAGTTCCAGCTCGTCCACCTTCTTGAGGAGGGCCGGGTTGAAGGGCAGGTCGGGCTTGCCGTCCGTGGCTTCAACGGCCTTCTTCGGCTCGTCGAAGGTGATGAAGATCTGCAGCTGGTCTTGCAGGATGCGCGAGGCGTAGGCCACCGCGTCAACCGGCGAGACGGCGCCGTTGGTTTCGACTTCCAGCACCAGCTTGTCGTAGTCCAGCGACTGGCCCTGACGGGTCGGCTCGACGCGATAGGCGACGCGCTTGACCGGCGAATACAGGGCGTCGACGGCGATCAGGCCGATCGGGGCGTCTTCCGGACGGTTGAACTCCGAAGCGACATAGCCCTTGCCGTTCTGGACGGTCAGTTCCATGCGGATCGAAGCGCCGTCATCCAGGGTGCAGATGACGTGGTTCGGGTTCAGCACCTCGATGTCCGCGGGGACGTCGATCTGGCCGGCGGTGACAACGCCCGGACCGGTGGCCTTCAGCGTCATGCGCTTGGGGCCCTCGGCGTGCATGCGCAGCGCCAGTTGCTTGATGTTCAGGACGATGTCGACCACGTCCTCGCGCACGCCTTCCAGCGACGAGAATTCGTGAACGACGCCGTCGATCTGGATGGCGGTGACGGCCGCGCCTTGCAGCGACGACAGCAGGACGCGACGCAGCGCGTTGCCGAGGGTCACGCCGAAGCCGCGTTCGAGAGGCTCGGCGACCAGGCGCGCCTTGCGCTGGGCGTCGGAGCCGAGTTCGATCTGCGGCTTCTCGGGACGGATCAGCTCTTGCCAGTTACGTTCGATCATAGGTGTCCCTCGAAACGAGTTTCGCGGGTTCCTCTCACCTCGTCAGGGAGGCGGAACCCGCGGAGAATGGGTCGGCGGCGGTTCGCTTAGACGCGGCGGCGCTTGGGCGGACGGCAACCGTTGTGCGGCATCGGGGTGACGTCGCGGATGGTCGTGATGGTCAGGCCCACCGACTGCAGGGCGCGGAGCGCGGACTCACGGCCGGAACCCGGACCCGAGACGTTGACTTCCAGCGTCTTGACGCCGTGTTCCTGGGCCTTCTTGCCCGCGTCTTCAGCAGCCATCTGGGCGGCGTAAGGGGTCGACTTACGCGAACCCTTGAAGCCCATGTGACCCGCCGACGACCACGAGATCGCGTTGCCCTGGGCATCGGTGATCGTGATCATGGTGTTGTTGAACGACGCATTCACGTGGGCGACGCCCGAGGTGATGTTCTTGCGCTCGCGCTTCTTTACGCGACCCGGTTCCTTGGCCATCTGTCAGCTCTTACTTCTTCTTGCCGGCGATCGGCTTGGCGGGACCCTTGCGGGTGCGGGCGTTGGTGTGGGTGCGCTGGCCGCGGACCGGCAGGCCCTTACGGTGACGCAGGCCGCGGTAGCAGGCCAGGTCCATCAGACGCTTGATGTTCATCGAGGTCTCGCGACGCAGGTCGCCCTCGACGGTGTAGTCGCGGTCGATGGTCTCACGGATCTGCAGGACTTCGGCGTCCGTCAGCTGGTTCACGCGGCGCGCGGGCTCGAGGCCCACCTTGGCGGTGATGTCCTTGGCGGCGGCCGGGCCGATGCCGTGAATATACTGCAGCGCGATTTCCACGCGCTTGTTGGTCGGAATATTGACGCCAGCGATACGGGCCACGAAGCTCTCCAGATACGCGTGATCGGACGCAACAAACGCTCCGGTCAACAGACCAGGAGCGTGGCGCCCTTCGCGGGAAGCGCGCCTTATACAGGTGATTCAGTTCGGGTCAACACCGGGAAGGCGTTTACGCATCGTTATCATGCCAACCCTCCTCTGCGCCGATCGGAGATCCGGGCGGGGTGGCGGGCGCATGATGCTTGCCTTCCAGCAGCTGGTCCAGCCGCTCGCGGTCGCCGATCAGGGCGCCGAGCCAGCGATCGTGGGCGCGCTGGACCGGGTCGGCGGCCCGCGAGGCCTTGAGCTTCAGGGCGAGCGTCTGCAGCCGGTCGTCGATGATCGCCGCCGAGGTGCTGGACAGGTCGTCGCCGCGCAGCAGGCCAGCGAGCTTGAGCACCGTCTGGGCCTGGACCCGGCGCGAAGGCTCCGCGAGGCGGCCGGTTGCAGGGGCGAAGGCTGCGGTGACGATGGTGTCCACCGTCTCGCCCAGGCCCAGGGCCGCCGGATCGCGGCGGCCGGCGTCGGCGATACGGTTGACCCGCTGGGGGGCGAACAGGGCGTCCAGCGTCACGTCGGCGGCGACGTCGGCGGCCACACCCGGATCGAAGGCCCGACCATTGAGGCCCTTGAACACCTCGATGTCGTTCTGTGGATCGCCGTCGCCCGACTGCTGGGCGGCCAGCAGGGCCAGAAGCGGCTCGGACAGGTCCAGTTCGGCGGGGTTGAGGGTGCGGGACAGGGCCGCCAGCGCCGCGCGCTGGACGTCGGCCGGGACAGCGGTCGCCGCCTCCTGCCCGCCGCCCGCGACCGGGTAGGAGTAGTCGATGCCGCCCACCAGCTTGGACACAGCGTCCACCTGGTACCGGTGATAGAGGTAGATGGGCACCAGACGGCGACGCAGGTCGTTGACGGCGGCGCCGGCCGGGAGGTTGTTCAGGCCGAAGCGGTCGAGGGCGATGCGGCGGATCTTGAGGATATGGTCCAGCTCGGCCACCGGGTCCTCTCCATTGTCCCACAGGCTGCCCCAGGGCTGGGCGTCGCCGCCCACGCGCGAGTCGGCGTCATTGGCGAAGCGCAGGCGCGCCCTGCCCGCCTCCGCCTTCTTCTCCAGCGTCGCGGCATCAGCGTCGGCATAGAGCCAGTCGATGGCGAAGTCGTCCCAGGCGCCCATGCCCACGGCATAGGCGTCCGAGAAGTCGAGCTGGTCGTCGGCGGTAATGCCGATCTTCGGCACCGGATAGTCCATGACCGAAGCGCGGCCTTGCGTACTGGCAGCGAAATTGTGCTGCAGGCCGATGGCATGTCCGACCTCGTGCGCGGCCAGCTGGCGGATGCGGGCCAGGGCGATGCGCTGCGGGTCGTTGACCGAGCCGTCGCCGGTGTGGTCGGCGCCGACCAGACCTTCGAAGATCAGCATGTCCTGGCGGATGCGCAGGGAGCCGAGCAGGACCGAGCCCTTGACGATCTCGCCCGTGCGCGGATCCGAGACGCTCTGGCCGTAGGACCAGCTGCGGGTGGCGCGATTGACCCAGTTGATGACGTTGTACCGGGCGTCCAGAGGATCCGCGCCCTCGGGCATGACCTCGACCCTGAAGGCGTCGATATATCCGGCGGCGTCGAAGGCCTGGGCCCACCAGTTGGCGCCCTCGACAAGGGCCGAGCGGATCGGCTCGGGCGCGGCGCGGTCCACATAGAAGACGATCGGCTTGACCACGGTCGAGCGCGCCGCCGCCGGATCGGTCTTCACCAGCCGGAAGCGGTTGGCCAGACGGTGGACCATGGCCGCGTTCAGCGGAGCCGAATAGTCGGTGACCACGGTAGCGAAGGCGCCGGTGCGCGGATCGAACTCGCGCGGGACATACTGGTCGTCCGGCAGTTTGATGAAGCTGTGGTGGACGGTGAAGGTCGCCAGACGCGGCTCGGGCGCGATCTGGGACAGTTCCCGGCCGGGAGTGTCGACCCCGAAGGTGAGGCGGGCCTCCATCTCCAGATTCTCGGGGAAGTCGCGGGTGGCGGCCGGATCGACCATGGTCAGATCAGCCATGGCCTTGAGAGACCCCTGCCCCGTCGCCTTCAGCGTCTCGACAATGCCCATGGCGTCGCGGGTCAGGAAGCCCGACAGATCGACCAGGACCGAGCCGTCGGGTGCGGTCGCGACCACGTCTCCGGCCCAGACGGTGGAGCCGACGAAGGCGTCGCGCGCGGCGGCCTGTTCCTCCGGCGAGCCGTGCGGGGCCTCGTATTTGGGGTTCTCGAACTCGGCGACGATCTTCTTGCCGATGCGGCGGAAGGCCAGGATGTTGGTGGCGCCGATCTGGGCGCGGTCCAGACCCGTCACCGCCGAGCCGACGCCGGTGCGCAGGGCCGTGTGGTGAATGACGCGGGTCATGACGCCGTCGGCGCCCGGAGCCGGCAGCTGGACCAGCACCTTGCCGCCGTCCTGATCGACGAAGACGGGCAGCAGGCCCTCCTGACGGGTCAGGCCGGCGGTCACCTCGGCGAAAGTCTTGGGCGCGGGGTCGGCGGCGAAGGCGGGGGCGGCGGCGCCGGACAGGGCCAACACCAAAGCGATCGCCGTCGCTGTCCGCTTCATGCCCATGCCTATGCCCATGCCCATGCCCGATCCCCCGCTACGCTGCGGCGCGATAAGGCGGTGATTGGCGGGCGAGTGTCAACGCGGCGTCACAACCGTGCGCGGATCAAACCGGATCAGGGAAACCTGACACCGACCACCACGGTTTGGCCCTCGACCGGCACGCCGTTCTCGGTCGGCGGCAGGAACCGGAAAGCTGAGGCCAGTGGCAAGGCCGCTTCGGCGAAGCCCTGTCCCGGAGGCGTCTCGCTGACGACCCGGCACTGGTCCAGCGTCTGATCCAGCCGGACCCGGCAGAGGATACCCACTTCCCCACGCCCCCGTGCGCCGCGCGGCCGAGCTCGCATGACGTCGCGCAGCGCCGGGCCACGGATTATGCGCGGCGCCATCCGGTCGCCGACGCCGGGACCGTTGCCCGAGCCGACGCCCGTGCCGGAGCCGGTCCCCTGCCCGCCCAGACCGAGGCCGGGCGTCGGGCCGGCCGTCGGGGCGACGCCGACGATGAGATCGGGTTTGGGCGCCTGCTGGATCGGCGCGGGCGGCGGATCGGGCAGAGGCTTCTCGGGCGGTTTGGGCGTCACATGGACTCGCGACGGGGCGGCGGGCGCGCCTCCGCCCTCGACGGGGGCGGTCTTTTCCGGCGGGGGCTCAGGGGGGCGGACCGGAGGAACCAGTTCCACGAAGATGGGCGGCAGGCCGGGCCCGACCTGTTCGCCCGGAACCTGTTCCAGCCCGACGAGGGCGAAGAGGCCCAGGTGAAGGACCACGACGCCGGACGCCACGAGCAGGTTACGGCTCTTCTTCGGCGAGAGATGCGGGCGGGGCGGCGTCACGGGGTCAGGGTCATCCTGCGGAGTCCAGAAGGACCCTAACGCATGACGCGGATGAACGTCGCCTGACGCCCGATAGGAAGCTTAAGCGTCGAGCGCCGCATCGATGGCCGTGGCGACGGCCTCGATGGAGCCCATGCCATCGACTTCGGTCAGCAGATCCTTGTCGCTGTAGTAGGGCAGCAGGGGCGCGGTGTTGCGGTTGTAGGCGTCCAGCCGGACCTTGAAGCTTTCCGGATTGTCGTCCGGGCGGCCCTGGTCGGCATAGCGTTTGGCGACCCGCTCCAGCAGGGCTTCGTCATCGACCTTGAGGCGGACGACGTGGTCGATCTGCTTGCCGAGCTTGGCCAGCATGGCGTCGAGCGCCTGGGCCTGACCCAGGGTGCGCGGGAAGCCGTCAAAGATGGCTCCGCCGGCGTCCTCGGCCTCCTTCAGACGCGCCTCGATCAGGGCGATGACGATGTCATCGGCGATCAGGCCGCCTTCGGACATGATGGCCTGGCACTGCTTGCCCAGCTCAGAGCCCGAGGCGATGGCCTCGCGCAGCATGTCGCCGGTCGAGAGCTGCACCATGCCGCGGCCTTCGACGAGGCGTTTGGCTTGCGTGCCCTTGCCGGCGGCCGGCGGTCCGAACAGGATCAGGTTCAAAGCCGCCCTCCCAAAGCGATCACGTATTATTACCGGCGTACGGGAGTCGGGGCGCCACGTCCACCACGACCGCGCAGCTTGGCCTTCTTGATCAGACCCTCGTACTGGTGCGCCAGCAGCTGGGACTGGATCTGGGCGACCGTATCCATCGTCACCGAGACCACGATCAGGATCGAGGTGCCGCCGAACAGCAGGCTCGGGCCCATCGAGGCGGCGATCGCCTCCGGGATCAGACAGACGGCGGTGATGTAGGCCGCGCCGATGACCGTCAGGCGGGTCAGGACGTAGTCCAGATATTCCGCCGTCCGCTTGCCCGGACGAATGCCCGGCAGGAAGCCGCCGTACTTGCGCAGGTTCTCGGCCGTGTCCTCGGGGTTGAAGGTGATCGAGGTGTAGAAGAAGCAGAAGAAGATGATCAGGGCGGCGTAGAGCACCATGAACAGCGGCTGGCCGTGGGTCAGCTGGGCGGTCACCATCGGCAGCCAGCTCAGCCAGTTCGGCAGGTCGGCGTTGACCAGCATGGTCGCCGCGGTCGACGGCAGCATCAGCAGGGACGAGGCGAAGATCGGCGGGATGACCCCGGCGGTGTTCACCTTCAGCGGCAGGAACGAGCGTTCGCCGCCGGACATCCGGTTGCCTTCCTGGCGCTTCGGATACTGGATCAGAAGGCGGCGCTGGGCGCGCTCCATGAAGACGATGAAGACGACGGTGGCCATGGCCAGGAAGCCGATCGCCAGCAGGGCGAAGGCCGACAGCTGACCCTGCTGGGCCAGGCCGAACAGGCGCACCACGGTGCCGGGCAGGACCGCCACGATACCGGCGAAGATGATCAGCGAGATGCCGTTGCCGATGCCGCGCGTGGTCACCTGCTCACCCAGCCACATCAGGAACATGGTGCCGCCGGTCAGGCAGGTCACGGTCGAGACGATGAAGAAGATGCCGGGCTGGTCGATCAGACCGGCCTGGGCGTTCAGGCCCGCCGCGATGCCCAGCGACTGGGCCAGGGCGAGGAACACCGTCAGGTAACGGGTGTACTGGTTCAGGGTCTTGCGGCCGCTTTCGCCGCCTTCCTTGCGCAGTTTTTCCCACGGCGGATACACCGTCCCCATCAGCTGGACGATGATCGACGCCGAGATGTAGGGCGTGACGTTCAGGGCGAAGACGGCCATCCGCTGAACGGCGCCGCCCGAGAACATGTTGAACATGTCCAGGATGCCGCGCTTGCCGTTCGGATCCTGGAAGAACTGCAGGAAGGCTTCGGAGTTGATCCCCGGGATCGGCACATAGGTGCCGATGCGGTAGACCAGAAGCGCCAGAAGCGTGAAGAGCAGCCGCTTGTGCAGGTCGGTCGCTTTCGCGAACGAGCCCATGTTCATATTGGCTGCGAGTTGTTCGGCGGCCGAAGCCATATGTCGTTACCCCGACTGATCAGAACGCGGCCAGACCGAGAGAGAATCCGGGGCCACAGTCCAGATAGGCGAAGGGCGGCCTCTTAGCGAGACCGCCCCTCAAGCTTTATTCGTTAGGCCTTGGCAGCCGTACGGGTGGTACGGGCCGAGATCTTGTTGGCGTCGCCACGCGGAGCCTTGGGGGCCGGAGCCTTGCCCTTGGCGGCGTTGCGCTTCTCGACGGCAGCGGCGGCCTTGGCTTCAGCGGCGATGCGCTCCTGCACGACCGAACCGCCGGCGGCTTCGATGGCCTTGATCGCGCCGGCCGAGGCCGACCAGACGACCAGGTTCAGCTTGGCCTTGATTTCGCCGGTGCCCAGGATGCGGACGCCGTCCTTGACGCGACGGATGACGCCAGCGGCGACCAGGGCGTCGCCCTTGATCTCACCCTTGACGTCCAGCTTGCCGGCGTCGATCGCGTCTTGCAGGCGCCACAGGTTCACTTCGGCCAGCTTCAGAGCGTTGGCGTTGTTGAAGCCGCGCTTCGGCATACGCATGTACAGCGGCATCTGGCCGCCTTCGAAGCCGCCGATGGCGACGCCCGAACGCGACTTCTGACCCTTGACGCCGCGACCGGCGGTCTTGCCCTTGCCCGAGCCCGGGCCACGGCCGACGCGCATGCGCTTCTTGTGGGCGCCCTGGTTGTCGCGGATTTCGTTCAGTTTCATGTGCCTGATCCTTTCGGGTTCTAGCGCCCGCTGCAGCAGCGGACTCGGCTGTTTCGATTTTTACGGCGGGGCCGGACGGATCCGGACCCGAAACTCAAGGTCGCGCGCTATAGCGGCTCCCCGGACAGCAGTAAAGGCGACTCTTGCGGAGCCGCCCCTTGCCGGTCGTTCTGGACGACCCGCCCTCCCCCGAGGGGAAGGGCGATAGACGTTCGTCTTACTTTTCGACGATCTCGGTCAGGTGGGCGACCTTGGCGATCATCCCACGAACCGAGGGGGTGTCTTCCAGCGTGGACTCGCGGCCCAGGCGGTTCAGACCCAGGCCCACCAGGGTGGCGCGCTGGTCGTTCTTGCGGCGGATCGGCGAACCGGTCTGCTTGACGGTGACGGTTTTCTTCTCGGCCATGACTTAGGACTCCACGGCTTCGGCAGTCTCGGCGGGAGCCGAGGCGCCGTCGTTGCGGCGGCCCATCAGGTCAGCGACCTTCTTGCCACGCTTCGAAGCGACCTGACGCGGCGACGACTGGACCTTGAGGGCCTCAAACGTGGCGCGGATCATGTTGTAGGGGTTCGACGAACCGCTCGACTTGGCCACGACGTCATGGACGCCGAGGGTTTCGAGGACGGCGCGCATCGGACCACCCGCGATGACGCCGGTCCCGGGAGGGGCAGCGCGCATCATGATCTTGCCGGCGCCCCAACGGCCTTGACCGTCGTGGTGCAGGGTGCGGTTCTCGCGGAGCGGAACGCGGATCATGGTCTTCTTGGCTTCTTCGGTCGCCTTGCGGATGGCTTCCGGCACTTCGCGCGCCTTGCCGTGACCGAAACCGACGCGGCCCTTGCCGTCGCCGACCACCATCAGGGCCGCGAACGAGAACCGGCGACCGCCTTTGACGGTAGCGGCGACGCGGTTGATGTGGACCAGCTTTTCGACGATGTCCGAATCCGGACCATCGACGACAGGAGCGTTGCGGTTGTTGTCGCGACGATTGCGGTCGTTGCCGCCGCCGCCACGTTGGGGTTGTTGCGCCATCTGTCGCGTCCCTTAGAAGTTCAGGCCGGCTTCACGCGCGGCATCAGCCAGCGCCTTCACCCGTCCGTGATAGATGTAACCGCCGCGGTCGAAGACGACGTCGGTGACGCCCTTTTCGATGGCGCGTTCAGCGACCAGCTTGCCGATCCTGGCGGCAGCCTCGACGTTCGAGCCGCTGGCGCCCTTGCCGCCTTCCAGCGACGAGGCAGCGACCACGGTGACGCCATTGGCGTCGTCGATGATCTGGGCCGAGATGTTCTTGTCCGAGCGGTAGACCGACAGGCGCAGGCGACCGTTGGCCACGGCCTTGAGGCGGCGGCGGTTGCGTTCGGTGCGGCGCTTGGCTTGTTGTTGCAGAGAAAGAGCCATGACTTACTTCTTCTTGCCTTCCTTGCGACGGACCTTTTCGCCGGCGTAGCGGACGCCCTTGCCCTTGTAGGGCTCCGGCGGACGCAGCTTGCGAATGTTGGCCGCGAGCTCGCCGACGACTTGCTTGTCGGCGCCCTGGATGCTGATTTCGGTCTGCTTGGGCACCACGAAGGTCACGCCTTCGGGAGCCACGATGTCGACTTCGTGCGAGAAGCCGAGCTGCAGCGACAGGTCCTTGCCCTTCAGGGCGGCGCGGTAACCGACGCCGACCAGTTCGAGCTTGCGTTCGAAGCCGTCAGTGACGCCAACGACCATGTTGTCGACCAGGGTGCGCGACAGACCCCACATCGCGCGAGCGCGCTGGGTGTCCACCTTGAGGCCGAGCGAGAGGCCGGCTTCATCCTGGGTGACTTCGATCTCGTCGGCGACGGTCCAGGAGCGTTCGCCCTTGGGACCCTTGACGGTGACGGATTGGCCGTTGAGCGTGACAGTCACGCCCTTCGGCACTGCGATGAGACGTTTTCCGATACGGGACATCTTAGTAGACCCTGCAGAGGACTTCGCCGCCGACGTTGGCGTCGCGAGCGGCGGCGTCAGACATGACGCCCTTCGAAGTCGAAAGGATCGAGATGCCCAGGCCGTTCTTGACCGGCTTCAGATCACCGATGGCCGAATAAACGCGGCGGCCCGGCTTGGACACGCGAGCGATGTCGGCGATGACCGGCTGGCCGTCGAAGTACTTGAGCTCGATCTCGAACTGCGGGAACTCGCCCGGGTTCTGAACCAGGGAGTAGCCGCGGATGTAGCCTTCGTCCTGCAGCACGTCGAGGACGCGCTGACGCAGACGGGAGGCCGGGGTGAGAACCTTGGACCGCTTGCGCATGTGCGCGTTGCGGATGCGAGTGATCATGTCACTCAGGGGATCGTTGATCATCATGTCTGTCGCTCCCCTTACCAGCTGGACTTGGTCAGACCCGGGATCTGACCCAGGTTGCCGAGTTCACGCAGGGCGATACGGCTCATCTTGAGCTTGCGATAGAAGGCCCGCGGACGGCCCGTCACTTCGCAGCGGTTGCGGATACGGACGGCGGCCGAGTTACGCGGCAGCTCGGCCAGCTTCAGGCGCGCTTCGAAGCGCTCTTCCAGAGGCAGGCTCTCGTCGTTGGCGGTCGCCTTGAGGGCGGCCCGCTTCGCGGCATACTTCGCAACCAGGGCCTTGACGGCTTCGTTACGGTTTACGGCGCTTTTCTTTGCCATTGTGCTTTTCCCTTCCCGCTCAGTTCTTCACGAACGGGAACTTGAACTCGGTCAGAAGCGCGCGCGCTTCGTCGTCAGTCCTGGCCGTGGTGCAGACGATGATGTCCATGCCCCACATCTGGTCGATCTGGTCGTAGTTGATTTCCGGGAACACGATGTGCTCCTTCAGACCCATGGCGTAGTTGCCGCGACCGTCGAACGACGTCGGCTTCAGGCCACGGAAGTCCTTCACGCGCGGCAGGGCGATCGTGATCAGACGGTCCAGGAACTCATACATCTGGTCGCCGCGCAGCGTGACCTTGCCGCCGATGACCATGCCTTCGCGCAGCTTGAAGCCGGCGATGGAGTTACGGGCCTTGGTGGCGACGGCCTTCTGACCGGCGATCTGCGTCAGATCCTTGAGGGCCGCATTGGCCTTCTTGGAGTCAGCGACGGCTTCGCCGATGCCCATGTTCAGGACGATCTTGTCCAGCTTGGGCATTTGCATCGGGTTGGTGTAACCGAACTTCTCGGTCATCACGCCCTTGATGCGCTCGACGTATTCCGTCTTGAGGCGCGGGGTGTACTTGGTGTCGGCCATTAGATGACGTCTCCCGTGGTCTTGGCGAAGCGAACCTTCTTGTCGCCTTCCACGCGGAAGCCGACGCGGGTCGCCTTGCCGTTGGCGTCGGCGATCGCGACGTTCGACAGGTGAAGCGAGGCTTCCTTGTTCTTGATACCGCCCTGGGGATCACCCTGGGTCGGACGGGTGTGGCGCTGCACCATGTTGATGCCGGTCACCAGGACGCGGTTCTCGGTGGGCAGGACCTTGGCGACGGAGCCGGTGCGGCCCTTGTCCTTGCCGGTCAGGACGACGACGCGGTCGCCCTTCTTGATCTTGGCGGCCATGGTTACAGGACCTCCGGGGCCAGCGAGATGATCTTCATGTGGTTCTTGGCGCGCAGTTCGCGGGGAACCGGGCCAAAGATCCGCGTGCCGACCGGCTCGTTTTGCTTGTTGACGATGACGGCGGCGGACTTGTCGAAGCGAATGACGGAACCGTCCTTGCGCTGGATGTCCTTGGCGGTGCGAACGACGATGGCCCGAACGACCTCGCCCTTCTTCACGCGACCGCGCGGGATCGCTTCCTTGACGGAAGCGACGATGGTGTCTCCGACCGAGGCGTAGCGACGCTTAGCGCCGCCGAGCACCTTGATGCACATGACCCGGCGGGCGCCCGAATTGTCGGCCACTTCCAGGTTAGTTTGCATCTGGATCATAGTGTCAGATCCTTCTGATTACGAGGCCGAGGCCGAGGTGTCCTTGGACAGGACTTCCCAGCGCTTCAGCTTGGACTTGGGGGCGCACTCAACGATGCGGGCCACGTCGCCTTCCTTGAAGGCGTTGGCTTCGTCGTGAGCGTGGTACTTCTTGGAGAGGCGCACGATCTTTTTCATGACCGGGTGCAGCAGCGTGCGTTGGACGACGACGACGACGGTCTTGTCGCCCTTGTCGGACACGACCACGCCTTCGAGAATTCGCTTGGGCATAGTGTTTCCTTACGAGGCCGCACGCTTCTCGCGCAGAAGCGTCGAGATGCGAGCGATGTCTTTGCGGACTTCACCAACGCGGTGAGTCTTTTCCATTTGGCCGGTGGCCGCCTGGAAGCGCAGGTTGAATTGTTCCTTCTTGAGGGACAGCAGCTGGTCGCCCAGCTGGTCCGTCGTCTGGGAACGGAGATCAGCGATCTTGGTCATCAGGCGGCGTGCTCCACGTGAGCGATACCGGCGTCCAGGCGGGTGACCACCTTGGTGCGAACCGGCAGCTTGGCGGCGCCCAGACGCAGCGCTTCACGCGCCACATCGTCGGCAACGCCGTCGATTTCGAACAGGATCCGGCCCGGGTGGCAGCGCGCCGCCCAGTGATCCACAGCGCCCTTGCCTTTACCCATACGGACTTCGGCGGGCTTGCCCGTGACGGGCAGGTCGGGGAAGACGCGGATCCAGACGCGGCCCTGACGCTTCATCTGGCGAGTGATCGCGCGGCGGGCCGCTTCGATCTGACGCGCAGTGATGCGTTCCGGCTCCAGCGTCTTCAGGCCGTAGGACCCGAAGTTCAGCGAGAAGCCACCCTTGGCGGCGCCGTGGATGCGGCCCTTGAAGGCCTTCCGGTACTTGGTTTTCTTAGGCTGCAGCATGTTCCTTAGCCCTCACGACCACGACGGGGACCACGGTCACCGCGGGGACCACCGCGTTCGCGGCCTTCGTTCGACGACGGACCCGCAGCTTCAGCGGCCCAACGCTTGTCCTGGGCCATCGGGTCGTGCTCGAGCACCTCACCCTTGAAGACCCAGACCTTCACACCGATGATGCCGTAGGTCGTCTTGGCTTCGATGAAGCCATAGTCGATGTCGGCGCGCAGGGTGTGCAGCGGCACGCGGCCTTCGCGGTACCATTCCATACGGGCGATTTCAGCGCCGCCGAGGCGGCCCGAGACGTTGATGCGGACGCCCTTGGCGCCGAGGCGCATGGCGGACTGCATCGAACGCTTCATCGCGCGGCGGAACGCGATACGGCGTTCCAGCTGCTGGGCGATGTTCTCGGCGATCAGCTGCGCGTCGACTTCCGGCTTGCGGACTTCGACGATGTTCAGGTGAACTTCGCCTTCGGTGCGAGCCGAGATGTCCTTGCGGAGCTTCTCGATGTCAGCGCCCTTCTTGCCGATCACGACACCCGGACGGGCGGCGTAGATCGTCACGCGGCACTTCTTGTGCGGACGCTCGATGATGATGCGCGAGACGCCGGCGGCGTTCAGGCGTTCCTTGAGCCACGTACGCAGCTTGAGGTCCTGGTGCAGCAGGCGGGCGTAGTTGACGCCGTCGGCGAACCAGCGGCTGTCCCAGGTGCGGTTCACGCCGAGGCGGAAACCGATCGGATTGATTTTCTGACCCATCAGGCGGCCTCACCGGCTTCGCGGACCACGATCGTGATTTCCGCGAAAGGTTTCAGGATGCGCGAGGAGCGACCACGAGCGCGGCTCGCGAAACGCTTCATCACCAGGTTCTTGCCCACGAAAGCCTCGGCGACGACCAGGTTGTCGATGTCGAGGTTGTGGTTATTCTCGGCGTTGGAGACGGCCGAATACAGGACCTTGCGGACGTCGTCGGAGATGCGCTTGCGGCTGAACTCGAGTTCGTTCAGCGCCTTCTGCACCGGCAGACCACGGATGGACTGCGCGACGAGGTTCAGCTTTTGAGGGCTGATACGGACGTTCGTCAGCTTGGCGCGAGCCTCCGTATTGCCGACGCGGCGGGGATTGTTGGTCTTGGGCATGTTACTTCCGCTTCGCCTTCTTGTCCGCGGCGTGGCCGGGGAACGAACGGGTGGGCGAGAATTCGCCCAGCTTCATGCCGACCATGTCCTCGTTCACGTGCACGGGGACGTGCTTGTGACCGTTGTGGACGCCAAAAGTAAGGCCCACGAACTGCGGCAGGATGGTGGAGCGACGCGACCAGGTCTTGATCACGTCCTTGCGGCCCGACGTCGAAACGGCGTCGGCCTTCTTGAGCAGATACCCGTCGACGAACGGGCCTTTCCAGGAGGAGCGAGCCATCTTTAGCGAGCCTTCTTAACGTGGCGGGTACGGATGATGTATTTATCCGTCGCCTTGTTCTTGCGGGTACGGGTGCCCTTGGTGTCCTTACCCCACGGCGTGACGGGGGTGCGACCACCGGAGGTCCGGCCTTCACCACCACCGTGCGGGTGGTCGATCGGGTTCATGGCGACGCCGCGAACGTGCGGACGGAAGCCCATGTGACGAACGCGACCGGCCTTGCCGAGGTTCTGGTTCATGTGATCGGCGTTCGAAACGGCGCCGACCGTGGCCATGCAGCCATCCAGGACCATGCGCAGCTCGCCCGAGCCGAGACGGATCTGGGCGTAGCCCTGATCGCGGCCGACCAGCTGGGCGTAGGCGCCGGCCGAACGGGCCAGCTGGGCGCCCTTGCCCGGCTTCATCTCGACGCAGTGGATGATCGTACCCACCGGGATCGCGCGCAGCGGCATGGCGTTGCCAGGCTTCACGTCGGTCTTTTCGCCGGCCACGATCGTGTCGCCCGCCTTCAGGCGTTGCGGCGCGATGATGTAGGCCTTTTCGCCGTCCTCATAGGTGATGAGGGCGATGAAGGCGGTGCGGTTCGGATCGTATTCCAGGCGTTCGACCGTGGCGGTCATGAACTTGCGACGCTTGAAGTCGATCTTGCGATACAGGCGCTTGGCGCCGCCGCCGCGGAAGCGAACGGCGATGCGACCGCCCTGACCACGTCCGCCCGACTTGGTCAGGCCTTCGGTCAGCGACTTCTCGGGACGGCCCTTGTGGAGCTCCGAGCGGTCGATCAGCACCAGGGCGCGACGGCCCGGCGAAGTCGGATTGTAAGTCTTCAAGGCCATCTGATCAGAGCCCCGTGGTGACGTCGATGGACTGGCCTTCGGCCAGCGTCACGATCGCTTTTTTGATGTCGACGCGACGACCGAGGATACCCCGGAAGCGCTTGGTCTTGCCCTTGGTCACCATGGTGTTGACCTTGAGAACGTTGACCTTGAACAGGCTTTCAACGGCGGCGGCGATTTCGTCCTTGGTGGACGTACCGGCGACGCGGAAGACGACCTTGTTCTGCTCGGACAGGATCGTGGCCTTCTCAGTGATGATCGGCGACAGGATCGTGTCGTAGTGTTTGGCGGTGGGAGCGGCGGCCATTACGCGGCTTCCTTCTCGGCTTGCTCGCGACGCGAGGGCTTGTAGTCGGCGTAGGTAGCCTCGATGGCTTCCACAGCGGCCTTCGACAGAACCAGCTTGTCGGCCCGCAGGATGTCATAAACGTTCAGGCCGGCGTTCGGCAGGACGTGAATGTGCGGGATGTTGCGCGACGCCAGGGCGAAGTTGGTGTCAACTTCGGGACCGGCGATGATGAGCGTCTTGGTCCAGCCCAGCTTGCCGAAGGTTTCGCGCAGACCCGAGGTCTTGGCGTCCTTGACGGTCAGGGTGTCGACCACGACCAGGTCGCCGGCCTTGGCCTTCGACGAGAGAGCGTGACGCAGGGCCAGGGCGCGGACCTTCTTGGGAAGATCAAAGCCGTGATCGCGAACGATCGGGCCGAAAGCGCGCGAACCACCGACGAACTGCGGCGCACGGCGCGAACCGTGACGAGCGCCGCCGGTGCCCTTTTGCTTGTACATCTTCTTGCCGGTGCGAGAATTCTCGTTCCGGGTCTGAACCTTGTGCGTACCGGCGCGGCGCTTGGCCAGCTGCCAGTTGACGTAACGGGCCAGGATGTCGCCGCGGATGTCGGAGATGCCGAAAACGACATCCGACAGTTCCACGTCACCAGCGGCCTTGCCGTCGAGTTTGATGACAGAGAGTTTCATTACGCTTCACCGCCTTCGGTCGTTTCGACGGCCGGGGCTTCTTCAGCCGGCGTTTCAGCCGGAGCAGCAGCCACGGCGCCGTTCTTCTTGAACGAACCGGGGAAGGGCAGGTCGGCGAACGGCTTCTTGTGCGCGTCGCGAACCTTGACCCACGAACCTTCGTGACCCGGGACAGCGCCCTTGATCAGGATCAGGCCGCGCTCAGCGTCAACGCGAACGACGGTCAGGTTCTGGGTGGTGACGATCTCGGTCCCGTAGTGACCGGCCATCTTCTTGCCCTTGAAGGTCTTGCCCGGGTCCTGGCGGTTACCCGTCGAACCGTGCGAACGGTGCGACAGCGAAACGCCGTGCGTGGCGCGCAGACCGCCGAAGTTCCAGCGCTTCATGGCGCCGGCGAAACCCTTACCGATGGTCTCGCCCTGGATGTCGACCTTCTGGCCGGCGACGAAGTGGTCCGCCGACAGGGTCGCACCGATGTCGATCAGCGCGTCGTCGGACACGCGGAACTCGGTGACGTAGTGCTTCGGCTCGACTTCCGCTTTCGCGAAGGTCGTGCGTTGAGCCTTGTTGGTGTTTTTTGCCTTCTTGGCGCCGGCACCCAGCTGCAGGGCGACGTAGCCGTCCCGCTCCTGAGTGCGTTGGCCGACGACCTGACAGTCGTCGAGCTGGAGCACAGTGACCGGAACGTGCGCGCCGTCTTCGGCGAACACGCGGGTCATGCCCAGCTTCTTGGCGATCACGCCCGTGCGCATCGGATCCCGCCTCTTTCTAATTAAATCTTGATCTCGACGTCCACGCCGGCGGACAGGTCGAGCTTCATGAGCGCGTCCACGGTCTGCGGGGTGGGGTCGACGATGTCGAGCACGCGCTTGTGCGTGCGGATTTCAAACTGTTCGCGCGACTTCTTATCGACGTGCGGCGAGCGGTTCACGGTGAATTTTTCGATCAGGGTCGGCAGCGGGATCGGACCACGAACAGTGGCGCCCGTGCGCTTGGCCGTGTTCACGATTTCGCGCGTCGAAAAATCGAGGACGCGGTGATCGAAGGCCTTGAGCCTGATGCGGATGCTTTGATCCATATCGGTCTTATTTCCCAAGCAGGCGAACCTGCGTCCCTGTGAACCATTTCAAAGACCGGAGGCCTTCAGGCGAAAACGCCTTCAGAGTACGCACGTCCGCAAAAACGATCGGCCCACGCAGTCGCCTGCGAAGGCCGTTGAAGTCCTGGTTCGCTACAAAGAACAATCCGAGGTCGTTCCTGCGGACCGCGTCTGCGACTTGCCCCGAGGGGTTCGCCGCACAGCCGGTCCAACAAGAGTTGGGGCTTATGACGTTCGATTCCGTTTTCGTCAAGCACCGATCGGCCCTGAAACCGAGTCAGCGCGGGCTTTTACGCCCGAGGCTCGAGTCTTTGCGTTGCGACGTTCCAATGCAGTGAAACGTAACGGCAGGACTCGCCCATTCCCCCCGTCCCGGGCCCCTCCCCTTCAACCTCGCAGGCGGGGCTGACCGAGATCACGGCGGGGGAGGTCGAGACGTCGGTTCGGAATCGCGCGGCGGTCTTGCCTTCATAGATCAGGGTCGCAGCGTTGTCGGCCCCGGCGCGCCAGATGAACACCCCGCCCTCCGGTGCGGCGTCGCAGTCACGTGGCAGGACGACGGACCAGTCAGGGACCCCGTCGCCGTCCACGTCGGGAAGGCGGCCAATGGTCGGGCGCAGGGCGTACTGGCCTGTCTCGGCCCAGTCGGCGGCGCAGACGACCTTGGCCGAGTCCCACAGCGCCGCCAGGGCGTCGGGCAGATTCGCCGGCGGCGGCGTGCGTCCATTGATCAGAATCGGCTCCACCGGCGCGGAGCCGGCGCCGTCCAGCATCGTCGCACCCTCACGGGTCGGGCGCGGGATCAGCGCCCTCGCCGTCTCGTCCCACGCCCAAGCGTAGCGGCAGTCCCAGTCGCCGGCGGCTTCCTGGCTCGGGCACTCGCCGTGGTGGACCATGGCCTCGACGCGCACCTCGTCGCCGACCGTCCGGATGTCGAACTCGAGAACCTGGCGGTCCAGGGCCCGGGTGAAGCCGTCCGGGCCGCTGACGTAGAGCGACTTCAGACAGCCGCCGGTGCCGCAGACGGAAATCTCCTGGGGCCAGTCGATCAGCCAGTCGGCCTGACCGTCCTGATTGATGTCGACCGGCTTGAGTACGCCATCGGGGACCCCGGTGACGATGGGCGGGCCGTTGGTCGGGTCCTCGGGATCATCGTGCAGATCGTTCAGCCCCTTGAGCACCAGCCAGGTGAAGCCCTCGGGCGGAGCAGCATCATGCGCCATGGCCATGGTCGGCAGGGCGAGTGCGAAGACGGCGGCGGCGAGCGGGACGGTCCGGATCATGGATCGAGGATGCCGCAGCTCCGTCGCTTCGGCGAGTGTCGGATCCTGACGTGCGCCAGACATGCGAAAGGCCCGCCGGGGCGTGGGCGGGCCTTCCTTCAGTCAAACGGTGTGAGCCGACCGACCGATGCGCTTATTGGCCGATGCGGACCCGGCCGCCGCCCATGACGGACTGGGAGACCGAACCGGTCACCCGGCCGACCAGGACGTCGCCGCCGCCGACGAGGCTGGCGTCGAGGCTGGCGACCGTGCCGGTCACCGTGACATTGCCCGAGCCGGCAATGGAGGCGTCCAGCGGGCCGGCGTCCCCCTGGATGACGATATCGCCCGAGCCGCCGATGGAGGCGTCGACCGAGCGCGGATTACCGCCGCCGACGCGAATGTCGCCCGACCCACCGATGGAGGCGTCGACCTGGCCCGAGGCCTGGCTGACGATGACCGTACCGGAGCCGCCGATGGAGGCGTCCAGATCGCCGGTCGCGCCGGCGTTGATCCGGCCCGAGCCCCCGATGGAGGCCTCAAGGCTGGCCGAGGTTCCGGCGCGGATGCTGCCCGAACCGCCGACCGCCAGCTCCATGTGTCCCGTGGTATTGGCCACGGTCCAGTCGCCGCAGCCGCCGCTGGCCAGTTCGATCCGGTTCGCGCCGCGGCCGACCGAGCCGAACACGGCCGAATCCTGGGTCGAGACATCGACGTTGCGCGGGGTGCGCACCACGATCAGCGGCGCGGCCGACAGATCGACGCGGCCATGGTTGCGCACCTCGACCGAGGCGCCCTCGCCCGGCTGACGCGCCGTGGCGGGGCCGCTGCGGCAGTTGCGGATGGGGTTGCGGCCCAGTTCGCCGTTGATGCGGACTTCATTGCCGACCCGGGTGACGGTCGGGCGCGGCAGGTTGGCCGAGCCGCCCTCGATCTCCACGGCCACGTCGGCGCGATCCTCGACGATCACCACCATCCGGGCGGCGGCATAGCGGACCTTCACCTCAGGGCCGTCAGCGGCGGATGCGGGGGCGGCCATGGCGGCAAAGCCGAGGACAGCGATGGAAGCGGCGGTGGCGACGACTGCGAAATTCATGACGGGTTTCCTCTCCGGCGATGACCGGAAAATGCCGCCGTACCCCGAGCAAGTCATTTTAACTCGGTGTCATGACCTCGATTTAATCTCAGGCCCTCAGGGCCCCTGCCCCGTCAGCCGCGCCGACCTCGGGTTCGAAGTCGCGTTCGAAGCTGTCCAGCCTGCTCTTCAGCCCGCCCACCTTCTTGAGCGCCAGCGACGCGGCCCAGCGCGCGGCCAGTTCCGGCGTCGACATGCCTTCGGTGAAGCGCGGCGAGCCGCCCCGGCTGCGCATCACGGCGTTGGTATAAAGAGCGCCGTTCCTGAACCGCGACGGCCAGGTCTGGAAGTCCATCGACAGGCTGACGCAGAACCGGTCGAGATTCTCCACCCGGTGCGGGGCATAGAGCGGCCAGGTCAGGGCCTCCCCGGGCTCCAGATCCATGACCTGGGCGTCGGCCTCGAAGGCGCGGACATAGGGCAGTTCCTCGGTCGTCTGGCGCGCGACGATCTGCTCCATATTGCGCTCGGGCAGATGGGCCTCGTCGCCCGGATAGACGAAGATCCGCTTGCGGCCGCGCAGGTGGAACAGCACCACCCCGGCCGGATCGAAATGATAGGGCACCCGCGCGACTGGCGAGGAGATGATCAGTTGGCCGGCGTTGCGGACGGCCTTCAGCCCCGGATAGGTCGCCTCGATCTTTTTGAACTCGCCCATGGCCGCGGCCCACAGATCGGGGCAGCCGTTCTGGGCGTCGCGCAGATTGACCCACAGCCGCCCGGCCTGGATGGCCTCCAGCAGCTTGTCGCCCGACAGCTGGCCGCGCGCGCCGGTGCGCAGCGAGACCTGCCCCTCGGCGTCGTAGTCGTAGAGGTTGATGTCGAACAGATCGGCCGGATAGCGATCCAGCACCTGGGCCAGGGCCTCGTCGGTCGCGAAGCCGCGCTCCACGAGGTCATGCGGGTGTTTCTTCGCCTCGGTGATCGGGCCGGGGTAGCGGGTGCGTTTCGTCACTTGATCTCTCATCCGCTCACCGCCGGATCGGCCAGGCGCTGGGCCGCGCGGGCCTTGCCCTTGCTCAGCGCCACCTGGGCCGCCTCGACCGCGCCCTTGAGCCGGTCCATGGAGGTGGTCTCGCAGGCCTCGATCGCCGCCCAGCGCCGCCGGACGCTGGTGCGCAGCCGGTCGCCGCGCCGCTTGCCCGCCGCGTTCAGGAGGCCGACCGCCGCATTGCTGATGCCCGAGCTCAGGCCGGGGCGCATGACCACGGCCTCGCGCACCGTCTGGACGGCATTGCAGAAATATTTCTTGTAGCCCTCGCCGCCGAAGCCGAAGTCGAAGACCCGATAGCCCTTCTCCGAGGCCAGCCGCATGGTGTCCATGCTCAGCAGGATGCCCGGCGAACAGCGCGCCAGCGCCGGCTCATAGACCGGGAACCAGAAATGGTAGCGGCCGCCGGCGTGCAGGGAATACTCCACCGCCACCAGCTTGCCGCCCGCGTACATGGCGGCCATCGAGGCGCCGAAGTCGTCCTCGCCCTCGGTCTTGAGCAGGGCGTGCAGCAGCTCGGCGGTCCAGCCGCAGTCGAAGATGTCGTGGCGGCCGGTACGCTTGTACTGGTCGCGCTTCAGGGCGATCAGCTGATCCAGCAGGACCGGGTCACGCAGGTTGCGCTCGACCGTGATCGCACCCTGCTCGGCCTCGAGGCTTCGGCGGGCCCGCTCCTTGTCCTTGAAATATTTGCCCCAGGTCGAGCGGCGCTCGGCGTACCAGGCGTCGAATCCTTCATCAGGCATGGAAACCATCAGGGTCTGGCGTTCCTCCGTCGAGCCCGCCTCCCCCACCCAGGCGCTGACGCGCAGGCGCGGGGCGTCCAGCAGGCGGGCGACCGTCTCCAGATCCGGCGCCTGACCGGGGAAGGCGACGACGCCGTGATAGTCGTTCATCGGCGCGCCCAGCGGCTGGATGGCGCCGCCACGCTTCTGGTACGGGAAGAAGCCGACGGTCTCGCCGTCCCGTTTGAACACGGCGAGGGCCGCGTCGGGGCTGATCGCGCCGGCGACGCGGGTGAACTCCGGACGGAAATAGGGGCTGGCCAGCACCGGGTCAGCGGCCAGCATGGCGCGCCACAGGGTCTCGTCGGCCGGGGTCAGCGCCTCCGGCCTGATGATCTCGACCTCAAGGGTTCCGGTCATGCGGCTCTCCGATTTCAGCCGACACCCTTAACGGACCGCCGTTTCGGGACGGTTTAGCGGGATGGTGAACGAGACCTTTCGCCGCCGGGGTCCGGAGCCGAACCTTCGCCCCGAGCGTTGCCGCAGACGGCCAGACCGTGGATAATCAGGAAGACTGCAATGACCTCCCCCAACCGTCCCAAAGACAAAGCCGTCGAGAACGAGAACCTGCGCCCGGGCCCCAAGGGCGAACCCCCGCGTCCGGCGACGGAGCCGCGCGGGTCCGAGGGCTCGAGCAATTCCGGCGAAACCGCCACCGACCCCGCAACCGGAGAAGAGAACGGGTGAGACTGAAGACTGTCCTGCTGACCGCCGCCGCCGGGATCGGCCTCGGCCTGATCCTGACCGGCGCCGCCCGGGCGCAAACGGCCCCCCGCGCGACGGAGCCGGCGATCCCGACCCCGGCCCAGACGCCCCCGGAAGGCGCGGCGGCCTGCCCGGTCAGCGGCGACAGCCTGGTCCTGGCCGGCGACGGCCTGAAGCGGTCGAAGGCCGCGGTAGCCCAGAACCGGCTCAACATCCTGGCCATCGGCTCGTCCAGCATCGAGGGCGTGGGCGCCAGCCGGGCCGAGCTGGGCTTCGTCCCCCTGCTCCAGACCGACCTGCGCGCGCGCATGCCCGAGGTCGCGGTCAATGTCTGGAACCGCGGCATCGGCGGGGAGACGGCCCATGAAACCGTCAACCGGCTGCAGGCCGAGATCGAGCGCTTCCAGCCCGATCTGGTCATCTGGCAGCTGGGCACCAACGACATCCTGCGCGCCCGGCCGTGGAACGATGTCGCCGCCGACCTTCAGCGCGGCGAGGCCATCCTGTCGGCGGCCCATGTCGACGTGCTTCTGGTCGATCCTCAACGCCTGCCCGAGAACGGCGTCAATTTCCGGGGCAAGAACACCGAGCTGGGCGAGGCCGCACGGCTGATCGCCTTGGAGGGCAGCCGCGTCGGCTATGCGGTGCAGCGCCGCTTCGAGGCCATGCAGGCCTGGGGCCGTCTCAGCCGGGGCGGCATCGGTCCGGACGACCTGCATATGAATGACGAAGGCTATGCCTGCTGGGCCGCCATCACCGCCGAGGGTCTGGCCGCCGCCCTGAGATAGGGAACTCTCCGGCGCCTGAAGCCTTCATCAAGCCTTGCCGTATAAAGAGTGCCCCATGCGTCTGCGTCTCCTGCTCCTCGTCACCGCCGCCCTTCCACTCGCCGCCGGTTCACTCGCGGCTTGCGGGTCGCCCGACCGCCAGAACAGCCGCGTCGCGGCGCCGGCGCCGGGCGTGACGCCGGGCCTGAGCCGGGCCGAGATCGAAGGCGGCATTCCGACGCCCGAGGCCGTGCCGGACACCGCCGTCTCCGGCCATGCGGTGGAGGCGCCCGATCCGGCCGCCGACACCCCGCCCGACGCCGGGCTGATCCGCCTGCAGGTCCTGCTGGACCGCACCCCCTTCTCGCCGGGCCAGATCGACGGCCTGCGTGGTTCGAACACGCGTCAGGCGATCGAGGCCTGGCGCAAGGCCAATGGGCGCGAGGACGAGACCTTCACCGAGGCCGACATGATCCAGGCCCTGGCGAGCACCGACTCGACGCCGATCATGGCCGACTATGTGCTGAGCGCCGAAGACGTCGCCGGACCGTTCAGCCCGCCCCCGACCGACGACCTGTCGCTGCAGGCCGAACTGGGGACCAACTATTCGACCGCGCGCGAGCGGATCGCCGAACGCTTCCACATCTCCGAAACCCTGCTGCAGGCCCTGAACCCGGGCGTCGATTTCAAGACGGCGGGCGTGAAGATCATGGTTCCGTCGGTGATGCAGGCGACACTGCCCGAGATCGCCCGTATCGAGGTGTCAAAGGCCGAGAAGGCCATCCGCGCCTATGACGCCTCCGGCAAGCTGGTCGCCTACTATCCCGCCACCATCGGCAGCGGCGACAATCCCAGCCCCTCGGGCGAGGTGAAGGTCAATGGCGTCGCCCGCACGCCGGACTACACCTACGACCCCGCCAAGCTGAACTTCGGCAAGGGCCCGAAGGTCACCGTACCCGCCGGTCCGAACAATCCGGTCGGCGCCGTCTGGATCGATCTGGACCGCCCCAGCTACGGCATCCACGGCACGCCCGATCCGACCAAGATCGGCAAGACCGCCAGCCACGGCTGCGTCCGCCTGACCAACTGGGACGCTCTGGAACTGGCCGAGGCGGTCAAGCCGGGCGTGATGGTCCACTTCCGCTAGGGCGCGGGCCGGATCACGGCGCCGAAGTCGGAGCCGTCCCACATGGCGCACTGGTGGCGGACGAAGAAATCCTCGTCCGCCCGGTCGCCCGCCGGACCGAAGGCCTTCAGCGGCGTTCCCCGCTCATTGACGCGCGGCCAGTTGGCCTCGAACGCCCGGTCGTGGCCGAAGCCCGCCCAGGCATCGCGCATGCGCCGCGCCAGGGCCGCCTGCCCGGGCGTAAATTTCGAAGGACTGGCGAAGGCCCAGGGGCGGCCGAAGACATAGGTCATCTCCGAGGCGTGGTAGGCGCCCATGTCATAGGGCAGCAGGAAGCGGGGCACGACGATCGGCGGCGCGGGGTCAGCGAACTCATAGCCGTATGTCGGCACATGCCGTGACAACACCCGGCGCAAGGCGTCGGACGGACAGGCGAACCTCTGGTCCGTGAAGCTGCGCGCCATCGTCAGGCCGGGCCCCTCTTCGCCGACCGGATAGTGGGCCAGGACCCGCGTGCCCTCGTCGCCGTACATCCAACGGGTTTCGTCGTCGTAGCGGGCCATGTCCTTGACCTCGACCGCGAACAGCCGGCCCTCGTCGGCGTTTGTGCCCACGATGACCGGGGTGCGGATGAAGTCGCCCGAGGCGAAAGCCTCAGCCGGGCTGTGCGGGACCAGGGCGTCGCCGAAGACCGGCCCCCAGGAGCCGGGGCCATTCAGGCCGCTGCGCGTCGAGCGGGTCTTGGCGATGGCGCCGTTGGATTTCGATCTCAGACAGGCGACCGCGTCTGGCCCCTCGCAGCCCAGCAGTTCGGCAAAGCCCGGCCCGGCCTGGGCCGCCGTCGCCGCATCGTTCAGGGATGAGGGTTCCAGACACGGACCGCTCTGCAGGATGACCCGGCTCCATAGCCCCTCCGACGATGGAGCCGACATCAGATAACAGGCGCTCCAGGCGCCGGAGCTTTCCCCGAACAGGGTGACGTCGCCGGGGTCGCCGCCGAAGGCTGAGATGTTGTCGTGGACCCAGCGCAGGGCCGCCTGCTGGTCCATCAGGCCCCAGTTGCCGCCCACGCCGTCGCCGTCCTTCGCGAAGTCCGGATGGGCCAGCCAGCCGAGTGCGCCGAGCCGGAAGTTCAGGGTGACGACAACCCGATCCTGCTCGACCGCCAGCAGGCCGGGGTCGTAGTTGGCGCCCGCGCCGATGGTGAAGGCGCCGCCGTGCAGATAGACCATCACCGGGCGCGGCGAGCTCGGCTCTCCAGCAGGCGCATAGATATTGAGGCTGAGACAGTCCTCGCTGCCGAAGACGATCCCGCCCCCGCCGCCCAGCACGGCGCGACGACCAAGCGCCTGGGTGCAGTCCGATCCGATGCGCGAGGCGTCGCGAACGCCTTCCCACGCCACGACGGGCTGCGGCGCCCGCCAGCGCAGATCGCCGACCGGTGGCGCGGCATAGGGCACGCCGAGGAAGGCCCGGACGCCATCGCCATCAATGCCGCGCAGGTCGCCCGCCTGGGTGGTCACGACCGGCCGGGTCAAATCCGACGCCAGCCTGACCCGAGCCACCGCTCCCGGATGCAGGGCGCATCCGGCCAGCATCAGGGCACCGATCAGGACGAAGAGGACGGCGCGGAGGTAGTGACTCATCCGGCTCCCAACGCGCCGCCAATGGTGAAGGTTGCCGGTTGTACCAGACCCAAAAGCAAAACGGCCGCCGGGTTTCCCCGACGGCCGTTCTGTTCATCTCGTCATCCCCGCGAAAGCGGGGAGCGATCAGGCGATGATCTTGGCGACGACGCCGGCGCCGACGGTGCGGCCGCCTTCACGGATGGCGAAGCGGAGCTTCTCTTCCATGGCGATCGGGGTGATCAGTTCGACGTTCAGCTCGGCGTTGTCGCCGGGCATGATCATTTCGACGCCTTCCTTCAGGTGAACGATGCCGGTCACGTCCGTGGTGCGGAAGTAGAACTGCGGGCGG
>NZ_JBWKWC010000005.1:0-234204 GCF_059422025.1 Brevundimonas sp. GW821-FHT02A10 | reverse complement strand
GGCGCCCAGGGCCGGGCCGCCCGTGACCAGGGCCGACGCCAGATTGGGAATGAACAGGGCCAGCATGGCCAGCAGAAGCGCCGCCACCAGAATGGTCAGGGCCTCGTAGATGTCGGGATTGGCGGACGGCTGCAGCTGGTCGAAGACCGTCTGGGCGCCCGAGATGACGATCGCCAGCGCCAGAACCTTGAGCCCCGAGGAGACGACATAGCCCAGCGGGCGTTCGGCGAGGAAGGCGGACTTGTTCCAGATGCCGAAGGGCAGGAGGACGAAGCCTCCCAGGGTGACGATCTTGAACTCCAGAAGGGAGACGATGATCTGCAGCGCCAGGACCGCGAAGGCCAGCAGGATGCCGATCATCGCCAGACCCAGGATCAGGGCGTCGGCCATATTGCCCACCACGTCGAGCGGATTGTCGACGGGAGCCGGAGTCTCGCCCAGTCGCTTCACGATCTCCCAGCCCTGGGCGAGGATGGCCCCGGGATTCAGAAACTCCTCCCGAGAGAGGGAGCCGCCGCCCGCCGTCAGGCCGAGTTCGAGAAAGCCGGCGTAAATGGTTTCAGACAGTTGCTGCCAGTCGTTGATCAGGAAGGCGAAGGCGCCGATCAACAGGACCTTGCCGAAGCCCGAGGCCAGGACCTCCCGGTTGGCCGACAGCGCCCACTGGAGGCCCGTCAGGGCCACGACCAGGACGATCAACAGGCCAAAGACGCCGTTGACCGCGCCTTGGAGGGCGTCGAACCCGGCCGAGACGGTGTTGGAAAACACCACCATCAGCTCGTTGGGCGTCTCCACGCTGACCGCCATCGACCCGGCCTCAATCCCGGGCGTGAGACAGGGGATCGAAGGCGGGGGCCGCGGGCCGCCCTGCCGTCGCCGCCCACCGCGTCCGCCGCGCCGCCGCGCCGCTTGTTTCCTGGGCCGCCGCCCGAACCGTCTGTTCGGCCATGAGCCGCGACTGGGCGAGCATCAGGGTGCGCAACCCCGCAAGCTCCTCGGCGAGGACGGCCAGCAACTGATTGGTCGACTGGACCGCGGCGGTCTGGCCCTCGGCGGCCTGGGAGGCCGAAAGCGCGCCGGCGAGCCGGGCCTGCCGCGCTTCGCCCAGCCGCTGCAGTTCCGCTGCGGCCCGGGCGACGTCCTCGGCCGTGCGCCGGGCGTTGGCCGTGCGGGCCTCACCCCGCTGAAGCAGCCTCGCAAGGTCGACGCCCGAGAGATCCTCCGGATACAGCGTCTGAAACTGCTGCTCCAACCCATTGACGGATGTGGCCAATCCTCTCGCCGTGCGGGCCAGTTCGGCCATGTCCTGCAAGGACTGGTTCGAGCCCGCCAGATGGCTGTAGGGGGAGGCGGCCAGACTCCGCGCCTCATTGGCCAGGCTCTCCAACTGCCGCGCGGCCTGGAGCGCATTCTCGATGTGATTGCGCGGATCGAAGACGACCTGCTGGGCCGGAACGGGCGTCGCGGCCAGAAGGCTGGCGGCGACCAGGGCGGCGGCGAGGCCGGAGATCAGCCTATTCGGCCGCGAGCGGACGCGCGAAGGCGTCGAGGACGGAATCCACATTCTGCACTCCCTTGGCTTTGAGGAATTCACGGGCGAACCCGTCTTCGCCCGACCGGTCGAGAACGGCGTCGATCAGAGCCTGGTCCTCCGGGGAGGACGCCCCGCAAAGCGCGAGGGCCACGCCGGACAGGCGCAGGTCGAACAGCCGACGCCCCCGCGGCTGACGCCAGTAGTAGGCGCGCTTGGGCGTCGCGAAGGCGATCAGCTCGAGTTGACGCCGGTTCAGTCCGAAGCCGCGGTAGAGGTCGGCCGACGACGGCTCCAGCGCGCGCGGATTGGGCAGGAAGACCTGGGTCGGGCAGCTTTCGATCAGACTGGCGGCGATCGAGGAGGCCGCCACGTCGTCGAGGCTCTGGGTGGCGAAGACCACACAGACCCGCTTCTTCCTGAGCGTTTTCAGCCATTCCCGGATGCGGGCGGCAAAATCCGTCTCCCCGAGGAAGAGCCAGGCCTCATCGAGGATCAGCAGTGTCGGCCGGCCGTCGAAACCGGCCTCCAGGGCATGGAAGAGGGCCGCAAGCACAGGGGCGACCGCTGACGGCGTGCCCATCAGGCTTTCGAGCTCGAAGGTGTCGAACCGGGAGGGGCCGAAAGCCGCCCCCTCCCCGTCCAGCAAGGCCCCGTGCGGCCCCTTCAGGGTCAGGGGTTCCAGAGCGGCCGCCACCGTCCTGTCCTGGACCAGGGCGCAAAAGACCGTCAGGGTGCGCTGGGCGACCGGAGCCTCGGCTAGGGTCGTCAGGGCGATCCAGATCTCTTCCCGGACCCGCGGGACCGGCTCCAGCCCGGCCAGCCGGACGGTCTCGGCGATCCATTCCGACGCCCAGGCCCGCTCATCGTCCTTATCGATGGCGGCCAGAGGCTGGAGCGAAAACCGCGCGCCGGGCTCCAGCGCCCGCCACCGCCCGCCTGACGCCAGGGTCGCCGCCCGGGCCGAGCGCCCCTTGTCGAAGAAAACCACCCGGGCGTCCGGGTAGCGAAACCATTGCAGGGCGAGAAAGGCCAGGAGCGCGGACTTGCCCGAGCCCGTGGGCCCCACGACCATGGCGTGGCCGACGTCGCCGACATGGAGGACAAGCCGGAAGGGGGTCGAGCCGGTCGTTCGCGCCGTAGCCAGCGGCGGGCCGTCCAGATGAGCGTCTCCGGCCGGGCCGGCCCAGACGGCGGAGACCGGCATCAAATCGGCCAGATTCAGCGTCGACACCAGGGGCCGGCGCACATCGGCATAGGGTTCGCCCGGCAAGGAGCCGAGCCAGGCTTCCACCGCATTGAGGTCCTCGGTCCGGGCGACCAGTCCTTGCGCATTGAGCGCCGCCTCGACCGCCCGCGCCTTGGCCGCCGCCCCCTCTTCCGAGGCGTCCATCACGGTGACGGTCACGGTCAGATAGCCGAAGGCGGCCGTCTCCGCGCCGAGAGACGCAAGGGCGCCGTCGCACTCCTCCGTCTTGGTCGCCGCATCCGTATCGAGAAGCGGCGCCTCCTCCCGGGTTATGGCCTCGCGCAGGAGGACGCCGACGCCCTTGCGTTTGGCGAACCAGCGCTTGCGAAGCTTGACGATCTCACGCTCGGCCTCGGCCTTGTCCAGACCGATCCAGCGGCAGGTCCAGCGATATTCGAACGGCAAGGCGCCCAGCCCATCCAGCAGGCCCGGCCGGGTCGCCGTGGGCAGACCCCTGACCGAGACGACCTTGAGCCATCGGTCGCCGAGCCGGGGCGACACCCCGCCGGTCAGCCCCGCATCGGCCAGCCAGGCGTCCAGAAACATCGGGGTCTGGGGCGGGCGCACCGCAAAGGACCGGGGGGAAACGCTCTCGTGGAGCCAGGTCAACAGATCCCCGTCCTCAAGCCGTTCGATCTCCGGCAGGGCGTCGCAAAGCAGATCGAGCATAGTGTCGGCCTCTCGCCGGAAGGCGGCGAGCGACAGTCTCCAGTCCTGGCCCGCTCTGGCCAGGCCATCGAACAGCCAGCGTTCCAGCATCCGGGTCTCGTCGGCCGGCGGCAGCCAGGTCAGGGCAAGACGGAACTCGGTCTCGAAGGCCGGATCGGCGTCCTCGAACCGGGCGCGGCGCTCGGCGTCGATCAGCCAGGCGACGTCGAGGTCGAACGCGCTTGCCGGGTAGGCCGCGGCCGGGCGACGGCGCGCTTCCATATGCAGGCACCAGCCGGTGCCCAGCCGCTTGAGGGCGTTGTTGAGCCGGGCGCGCACCGCCATCAGCTCGTCTTCGGTCGCGGATTCGAGATCCGGTCCGCGAAAGCGGAAGCCGCAGAGAAGGGATCCGTCCTTGTTAAGCACCACGCCGGGGTCGACGAGCGCGGCCCAGGGCAGATGATCTGCCAGGGCGGCCGGACGGCGGCGATGTTCATCGAGGAACCGCATCGCCCTATCCGTCCAGATGACCGGGCAGGCGCAGGTGCCGGCGCAGGACATCGAAGAAGCGCTGGTCCGAACGCGCGGCCCAGAGACCCGCGGCATGGGCGACCGCCCACCACAGCAGGCCCAGCCACCAGATCCGGAGCGCGAGGCCCAGCATCAGGGCGATGGTGCCCATGGCGATCGCATAGTCTCGCGGCATCCCGGCCATCAGCACCGGCTCGGCCAGGGCCTGCGCCACCGGGAGATTCCATCCGTCGGGCGGCCCGGCATCGGTGGAGCGTCCCTGGGCCATCAGCCGATCTCCGCCCCGCCGGCGAAGCCGAAGAAGTCCAGGAAGAAGGTTGAGGCGGCGAAGGCGATGCACAGGCCGAACATGATGCCCAGGCCCCGGCGCATCGACGATCCGTTCTCGCTCATGGCGATCCCGGCCCCGAAGACCACGACGGCGACGACGGCCGCCGCCTGGACGACCGGCCCGGTGATGGACTCCACGATCTGCTGCAGCGGTCCTTCCCAAGGCATGCCCGACCCGCCGGCGAGCACGGGTCCGGCCGCCATCAGGCTGCACGTCATCATCGCGCCGAACAGGCGGCGCCGCGGTATCCGTTGCATATCTGCTGTCCTGTCATTCAGCGCATTTCAGCGCGTTACGACTCATTGCAAGCAAATCATCAGACCAGTTGTCAACAGGACTTCTGATCTTTTTTATTAAGACTTATCGAGACTTGTCTTTGACTTGACTGGACTTGCGGATTCAAGCTCAACACTCACGTGCGTTCAAGTCTTGCGAACTCCGATATCGACTTACAGCAACGCGGCTATACGTCTTCGATTTCACGGACTTGCCGGCGCCGCGACCTCGCCGGTGCGCCACCTGAGCCGGCGGCGTCGGCGACGCCCGGCGCATTGACGCCGTCAAGACACCGGCGCCTAATGATGACCGAACCCTGCGGGTCAGACCGGATGTGCAACGAATATCAGCTGATCCTGCCCTTCGACGACATCATCGAAGCCTTCAACCGAACGGGCAGTCGTCTGGTCTTTCCCGGCGGCATGCCCAATTTCGGACCGATGGCGAGCATCCGGATCGGCGATCGGGCGCCGATCGTCACGACAGGCTCCGCCGGGCCGGAGGTCCATATGACCCCCTGGGCCTGGAAAGGTCCGGGCGGAAGGCCGGTCTTCAACTTCCGCTCGGACGGGCGAAGTTTCGCCGGCGCCACGCGCTGCGCCATTCCCGCGGACGGCTTTTTCGAGTTCACGGCGCCGGAGCCGGGCCAGAAGCGCAAAACGAAATGGCGGTTCGCCCTCGCCGGCCAGCCGAGTTTCTGGATTGCAGGCCTGGTCCGGGAGGGCGCCTTCGCCATGTTGACGACCGAGCCCGGGACCGACATCCAGCCCTATCATGACCGTCAGATCGTCCTCCTCGGCCATGATCGGGCAAGGGACTGGCTGCAGGCCTCACGTCCGGAAGCGGACCTCATCAGGCCGTCGCCCCCCGGCGCCCTGACCGTGGAGAAGGTCTTTCCCTGAGAAGGGTGATGGAAGGCCCGCGACAGTCCCGCATAAGCCTCTGACTTCAGCGCGCCCCCGAACTGCGGTCCGGCCCGAGCGGGATGGCCGCCAACGTCTCGAAACGGGCCGGGCGGTTCCTCTTCCTGAAGGCTCCGCTGCCGCGCGCGGCACGGCAAACCTTGACGCCCGGGGCCAGGGTGCCCCGTACTCAAGCGACGCCGCGCTCTCGAAGCCAACGGCTTTCGCAACCGCAAGCGGCCCCGGCGAGACCGGCGCTGTCACAGACCTCGATACGACCCCGGCCGATCCGGATGATCTTTCGATCCTGCAGGGCCTGCAGACCTTCGTTGATCGTGGCGCGGCGCCGGCCGAGCAGGTCCGCCAGGGCCTGCTGTGTCACGGTCAGGCGATCCCGCCCCAGGCAGGCGTGGAGCGTCGACAGGAGGTCGGCCAGCCGGGCCCCGCCGCTGTGCGACATCAGACAATCCACCCGGGCCTTCAGCACCTGGGTTTGCCGGGCGGACGCGGCGGCGCGCGCCTCGGGATCGGACCGCGTCTCGCGATACTGCCCGTCCGTCAGCCAGAACCCTTCATCCAGGATCCACTCTCCGGCGCCCACGACGCGCGCGAGCCGGCCCGACACTGTCGTCTCGATGAAGACGCCGGCTTCGACGGTCACCTCTCCGGCGTCGCCCTCCCGCCACCGCCCCTGCACGGCGGTCCGAAGCGGCGCGGGGCCAGGCTTGGGATCTTGAGAATCAGGCGCGTCGGTCATCAGGAGCGGTCCTGCGATTGACCCGCCCCTTGCGCATTAACATAGGTGAATCCGGCACGGCCATTTCGGCCTCAGGTCGGTTCCCTGTGCAGCCGCAAATAGGTCGGGTCGAACTCCGCGATCCCGGCGAGGCGCTCCCAATCGAGGATGGTCACGCGCCCCGCGACCCAGGTGATGATACCCTCGGTCCGCAGCTCCGAAACGAGCCGGTTGACGTGGACCGTCGAGAGACCCAGGGCGTCGCCCAGCACGGCCTGGCTGAGCGGCAGATCAAAGGCCCGGCTCTCGGCCTGGCCGACGACCTCCAGGCGCAGATAGAGTTCGCAGATCAGATGGCAGAGGTGCGCCAAGGCGCTGCGCCGTCCCATCGCCACCAGCCACTGACGGTGGATGGCCGCGTCGATCACCGTGTCGAGCCACAGCAGCCGGGCCAGATGGCCGTGATCGTCGATGAGCTTTCGCAGGTCGGCATGACTGGCGTGGACAATGGTGCAGTCGGTCAGGGCGACGATGCCGTGGTCCATCTGCTTCATCAGCAGGCTGTGCAGGTCGACGAAGTCGCCTGCCACATTGATCTCGGTGATCTGCCGCCGCCCATTCGCGAGTGTCGTATAGCGGGCGGTGAAGCCGCTCAGGATCAGGGTGCTCTGATCGACCCGGACGTGTTCGCTGACGATATCACGCCCTGCCGGCACGCGAAGGGCGGGCCCCAGGACCCGCCTCAGCGCTGCTTCCTCGTTGGCGTCCAGGACGTCGCGGCGCGCCAGCTTCTCGATCAAGGCGTTGGACATCAGATCGTCTCCTCAGGCCGGCCGCGGACCGAAACCGGCGCCCAGCTTAACCCATGTGAATCCCGCAACGCCGCCCGAGCGCTACGGTTCGCCCCCGCCTGCGTGACCCTCTCCTCGTATCCATGCGCGCCTTCCATGTCCTGATCCACCGAACCGGCCGACCGCCCACAGAGATATCGCTCCAACTGACGCCGGCCGAGGATATTCTGGCGCGGGCTGAGGCGGTGTTCGGACTATGGCCCGAAGCGATCAGGATCGAGGTGTTCGGAGACGGCGCGCTGATCCTCACACTCGACGGTGGGCGTTCCAGGCCCGGTCCGACCATACGCCCTAGTTAATGAGCGCCTGCGCGCGAGGGTCATCGGGCAGGTCGTCCGAGGCCTTTGCCGTCAGGGTGACCACGATTTCCCGGCGTTCGTTGGTGGCGATGATACTGAACCGACGCGACGCCCAGAATTGCGGGCCATGATGCTGAAGCAGTTCACCGAAGACGACCAGCGCCTCTTTGCGCGCCGCCTCATCATCGGGCAGCTCCTCTCCCAGGTCATCGCGAATACAGTCGCCATCGAGAGTGTGGAAGTAGTACCGGGCCATCGCAGTCTCCGTGGACCTGCAGAACCCCCCACCGACGCGCGCGTTCCCGCCCGGACCTTATGTCCCATGGCATGTCCCATGGCGGGGCGCCGCGTCCCAAAACCGCTCCTCCAAGGGCGAAACCCATGGCCCCGTCAGTCCTGTCCATCGGGGTTGGCGGCAAGCATCCGCGCCTTCAGCTCACGGCGGATGCCCAGACCGGTCAGGGCCGACGCCACTTCGCCGTGGCCGTAGCCCTCTTCCACCAGGGCCCGCCTCAACGTCTTGGTGGACTGGACCCGCCCGCTGTCCGCCAGGGCAAATGCGCGCTCAAGAAGCGGCGGCCGATCGCGCCCGTTTCGGGTCACCTGAATCCGCCTGCCAACCCGGCAAACCCTCCAGCCAGGGCGAGCGCGCCGATCAATAGCCAGACCCACAGCCAGGGGGTCCGGCGGAAAACTCTCGGTCTAGGACGGCGTCGCAGGGCAGGTCTCTTCGGCAAGGCGCAAAACGCGTGATTTTACCTCAGGAGACGGTTCCATCAATCCGGGCGCGGACACAAGTCTGAAGGACAGAAGGCGGCTCAGGAGGCCTTTCGAGCGGCTTCCAGCTTCGATTGAAGCGCAGCGCGCCGTTTCGAGCGGTCCTGTTCGAGAGCCTGGCGCTCTGCGTTCAGGGCGGCGATGCGGCTTTCGATCTGCGCAATCCTGGCCTCGAACTCCACGTCGAGCGCCCCGATCCGCGTCTTCAGCCGCGAGATGGCCCGCCGCCGCGCCTCATCGCCGGCCTCCCGCCGCGGCTTACGCGGCCGGGCGACCTTGCCGACGTCGATCGTCTCGCCACGGACGACGACCTGGTTCGGGATCTTCAGGGCCGCAGCATGATCCGGACCGTCAGTGATCTGGCGCGCCAGACCGGTCTGGAACAGATCCTGTTCGCTGCCCCAGGCCCGGAGCGCCTTGACGCGCGACGTCGTGGCCACTGTGAAGGCGTGAAAGCCGTCGGACCAGGTGAAGACCTTGAGCCTTGGCATTCCGACCTCCGGATCAGGTGATCCGCTTGGCCGAAACCGGATCGCTGGCGGGGAAGGTCTCCTCCACCGCTTCGTCGATCAGGGCCTCCTGCCGGTTCTCCGCCTCGGCCGCATGATCCTTGAGCTGATCCGGCGTCCCGGCTTCACGCGGCGCCCGGACGGCATGCGGCGTCGAGGGATCGGCGTCGCGTTTGGGATGGTTTGTCATGGTTTCTCCTCCTGAAGGTTCCAACGTCCGGTTTGAAGGTTCGGCGCCGACGCCTGCGTCCTCATCGGCGACGCCGCCGGGGCTGACGCCATGAGACCCGAGCCCCCCCATGACATAGACGCCATGGGCCGCCAGCGACCGGGCCAGGCGCTCGCGGTTTTCGGCGGCGAGAATCTGTCGCTTGCGGTCGCGGTCCATAGGGTCAGGGTTTCGCGGCGGCGATGGAAACGCGCCATTTCATGATCAGCACGCCCAAGGCCATGAGGAAGGCGCAGCCGTTGGAGACCACGATCGGCCAGGCGCTGGTAAGCAGGCCGTACGCGATCCAAAGCAGAAAGCAGGCGACGGTCAGCGAAGAGGTCTTCAGACTGACCGAGTCGGCGTCCTTCTCTTTCCAGATCTTGATCATCTGCGGGGCGAAGCTGGTGATCGAACAGATTGCCGCCGCCGAACCGACCGCATTGGCGACGAGGGTGCTCATGCCCCCCGTCTCCAGGCCCGTCTCCAGGCCGCTCCGGTCATCAGCGTCATGACCGAACCCTTGCCGGTCAAGCCGTGCCCGTGTGCGGGCCCTCGGCGATCTCCTCGATCAGCTTCGCACAGAAGGCGGGCAGATCGTCCGGCTTGCGCGAGGTGACCAGACCCTGATCCACCACCACCTCTTCATCGACCCATTGGGCGCCCGCGTTGCGCAGATCGGCTTCAAGCGACGGCCAGGAGGTCACGCGCCGGCCATCCAGCGCCTCGGCGTTGATCAGGGTCCATGGGCCGTGACAGATGGCGCCGATCGGCTTTCCGGCGGCGTGGATGTCGGCGATGAAGGCGATGGCCATCGGCTCCAGCCGCAGGGCGTCGGGGTTGATCACTCCACCCGGCAGGACCAGGGCGTCATAGTTGCCGGCGAACGCCTCTTCCAGGATCTGATCGACCGGGGTCTTATCGCCCTTGTCATGGTGCTTGAAACCCTGGATTTCTCCAGCCTTCGGCGAGACGATCTCGACCGTCGCGCCCTCCCCCCTCAGGGCCTCGACGGGTTGGGTGAGCTCCACCTGTTCGAAGCCGTCGGTGGCCAGAACCGCCACGCGTTTTCCGTTCAGTCGTCCAGCCATCGGTCTTCTCCTCAAAGCGCTGTGCGGGGTTGCGGGACTTCAAAACGACGTCGCCGCGCGAGGGTTCAGTGCGGGTCCGGACACAGGCGATTTTGTGTGGTCCGTCGGCCCGTTCGAGATTAGCGTTGGTATAAACAAGCGAGGGAAACGGGCATGCGCGCGGGATTTCTGACCGTGGGGCTGGCGCTGACGGTTCTGGCCGGCTCGGCCATGGCGCAGGCGACCGGCAATCTCGACGACTTCGTCCAGCGCGCCAATCGGGTCCCGCTCAACGCCACCTCCATGCTTCGCCCCGACGCCTACAGGCTCAAGGGCGAGGCGGAGAGGAGCATCCAGACGGTCATGGGAGACATCCGGCAGGCGCGGGCAGCGGGCCGCGCCCCCCTCGCCTGCCCGACCGATCGCATCTCGCTCGAGCCGCGCCAGTTTCTGGGCTTCCTCAACAGCATCCCCGCCAGCCGACGCCGGCAGATGTCGCTGAACGACGGCGTCCGCGCCTGGTTCGCTGACCGCTACCCCTGCCGCCCAGCCTGAGCCGCGTCTGCGGCCGTCTTCAGGCCGGTTGGCGATTGCCGCCAGTCGCCGCGAAGATCTGGCCGGTCGAATAGCTGAGCGCCGGATCGGCGGCGGCGACATAGAGCCCGGCGATCTCGGCGGGCTGGCCGGGCCGTCCGAAAGGGCTCGACGCGCCGAAATTCCTCAGCTTCTCGGGCGTGGCTCCTCCGCTGACCTGCAGCGGCGTCCAGAAGGGACCGGGCGCCACGGCGTTCACCCGGATCCCGCGCGAAGCGAGCTGGGTCGCCAGCCCTTTGGTGAAGTTGAGCACCGCCGCCCGGGTCATGGCGTAGTCCATGATGTCTTCGGACGGATCGCCGGCCTGTTCGGACGCGGTGTTCACGATCACCGCCCCCTCGCCCATGACCTCCAGCGCCGCCTTCGAAAGCCAGAAGGGCGCATAGACATTGGTCTTGAAGGTCGCGTCGAAGTCCTCGGCGCTGATGTCGGCGATCGACGGCCGCGTCTGCTGGCGGGCGGCGTTGTTGACCAGGATGTCGAGTCCGCCCAGCGCTTCGACCGCCTCGGAGACCAGGCGGCGGCAGAAGGCCTCGTCGCGCAGGTCGCCGGGGATCGACACCCCCTTGCGGCCCTCGGCGGTGATCAGGTCGATGACCTCGCGCGCATCGGGTTCTTCTTCGGGGAGGTGATTGATGACGACGTCGGCGCCTTCGCGCGCGAAGGCGATGGCGGCGGCCCGGCCGATGCCGCTGTCGCCGCCCGTGATCAGGGCGCGCTTGCCGGCCAGCTTTCCGGAGCCCTTGTAGCTTTCTTCCCCATGGTCCGGCCGAGGCTCCATCTTCGATGCCAGTCCGGGCCAAGGCTGCTTCTGCTCCGGGAACGGCGGGGTCGGATAGCGGGGCGTGGGGTTGGAGGCGGCCATGGGATCACTCCGGTCTGGTCCGCTTCAACCGCCTCGCAGGAGGAGGGGTTCCGTCCGCTTTCGGACGCAGGAACGTTCCGACTCTGAAGGGCTTAGGTTTTGATCCCCCACCCAAGACGAGAAGTTCGAATGTCCATCCTCGACAAGATTCTGGGCCGCGACGAAGACGCGCGGCGCGACACCCCCGCCAAGCCCGACATGATGATGGGCAAGGTGCTCGACACCCTGGCCGGTCTGGGCGGCAAGCCGATCGAGACCCTGTCGCCGCAGGAGGCGCGCCTGCAGCCGACCCCGACCGATGCTGTGAAGCAGATCCTGCGTGAGACCATCAAGGACGAGGACCCGACGCTGGGCATCCAGACCCGCGACATCACCATCGACGGCGCCGCGGGTCCTTTGCAGGCCCGGATCTACAGCCCCAACCTCGACAGCGACGATCTCAAGCCCCTGGTCGTCTATTTCCACGGCGGCGGCTTCGTCATCGCGGACCTTGACGTCTACGACGGCGGCCCGCGCGGGATCAGCCGCTTCGCCGACGTCGTCGTCCTGTCGGTCCATTACCGCCAGGCGCCCGAGAACAAATTTCCCGCCGCTCACGATGACGCCATCGCGGCGTACAAATGGGCTCTGGCCAACGCCCAGACCATCGGCGGCGATCCGCGCAAGGTCGCGGTGATGGGCGAAAGCGCCGGCGGCAACCTGGCCATCAACGTCTCCATCGCCGCCCGCGATCAGGGTTTGCAGGCCCCGGCGCATCAGGTGCTGGTCTATCCGCTGGTCGGCAATGACATGACGACCGAAAGCTATGTCGAGAACGCCGCCGCCAAGCCGCTGAACAAGCCGATGATGGAATGGTTCGTGAAGCACACCTTCAACGACCAGAGCGAAACCGCCGACCCGCGCATCAATGTGGTCGGCGCCGCCGACCTGCGCGGCCTGCCCTCCTCCACCGTCATCACCGCCGAGATCGATCCCTTACGCACCGAGGGCGAGACCCTCGCCGAGAAGCTGGAGGCGGCCGGCGTCGACGTCCGGGCCAAGACCTTCAGCGGCTCGACCCACGAGTTCTTCGGCATGGGTCTGGTGGTGCCTGATGCAGCGGCCGCACAAACCTTCGCCGCTCACGACCTGAAAAAGGCGTTCGGCACCGCGATCCTGCCGATCTGATCGCGCGTTACCCGAGCATCGGAGGCGGGGCTCGCCCCGTCTCCGCTTCTTCGAAAAAGCCCCTACAGGACATCGCCATGAGCCTCTTTTCGAAAATCTGGGACAAGATCACCGGCCACAAGCCCAAGGCCGCGCCTACGGCGCCCCAGACGTCGCCCATCCCGCCCAGCGCGGGAACCGCGCCCCAGCCCGCCCCGACACCAGCGCCCGCCGCGCCGGTCGACGTCGAGGCCGTGCTGGAGGATCTGGCCGCGCAAAAGGACGGTGGCGGCAACTGGCGCACCTCTATCGTCGACCTGCTCAAACTGCTGGACCTCGATTCCAGCCTCGAGGCGCGCAAGGAACTGGCCGAAGAGCTGAACGTCCACGCCGGGGCGCACGGCTCGGCCGAGCAGAACATCGCCCTGTCCAGGGCCGTCTGGGCCAAGCTCGCCGAGAACGGCGGCCAGGTCCCCGCGTCGCTCCGCGACTGATCTGAAACTCTCCCGACAGCGAAACGGCCGGCCCCGCGAGGGACCGGCCGCTTTTGCATCTGACCTGAAGATCAGGTCCCGGTGCCGAAGCCGTCCGGCCCGCCGGCGCCGGCTGAGCCCTCGCCGCCGGTCGCGGCCTCGCCCGGCTCCTGGGCCGGCTGGTTCGTGCCGCCCTGATCAGGGCGCTTCGTGCCGGCGTCGCCGTCCTGGGGCATGTCCTTGCCGGCGGCGGGATCCTGTGTGACGTCTGTCATGAAAGCCTCCTGTTCCTTGCGCCGCAGCGACACCGCGGCTCTTCAAAGAAGATCGCGTTCCGGTGCCCGGTGGCGAACGCAGGCCCCCCACGCCGCTCGCCTGGTCGGCCTCGCCCTGGTCGTCCCCAGACCTGTCCCCAAGACAAGACCTGCGGCGCCTTGACATTCTCCCTCGCCAAACAGAACAAAAAGGGAACATGATCCCTGACTTACCGTTCCCGATCTTATGCCGCAAACCTCCCCTCGCATCCTGGCTGCGTTGCGCGAGGAGATTGCGCGGCTGGAAGCCGGAGCGCGTGGGGACCGGTCCCATCTGCCGTTCGGTATCGAGAGCGTGGACCGTCGGCTGCCTGGCGGAGGTCTCGCCCTGGGCGCCCTGCATGAGTTCGCCGGCGGAGGCGACGGCGCCCTGCACGGATGCGCCCCCGCCCTGTTCGCCGCAGGCATCGCCGCGCGCACCCACGGTCAGGTGCTCTGGTGCGTGACGCGAAGCGATCTGTTCGCCCCCGCGCTCGAGCAGGCCGGCCTGTCCTCCAACCGCGTCATCTACGTCGAGGCCGAGGACGAGGCCTCGGTTCTGGCCTGTATGGAAGAAGGCCTGCGCCACCGGGGCCTGGGCTGTGTGGTGGGCGAGGTGTCTCGCCTGTCCATGACGGCGTCGCGGCGCCTGCAGCTGGCGGCCGAGAGCGCCGGGGTCACGGGTCTGGTCGTCCGCCGCTGGCGCAGGCCGGCCGAGGTCGCGGACTTCGGACAACCCACCGCGGCCCTGACCCGCTGGCGGATCACTCCGCTCCCGTCCGCCGCCCTGCCCGTGGCCGGCGTCGGCCGCGCCCGGTGGGCGGTGGAGCTGATCCGATGCAAGGGCGGCGACAGCGCCGATTTCGAACTGGACGCCTGTGATGACCAGGGTCGTCTCGCTCTACCTGCCGAACTGGCCGATCGATCGCGCGCGCCGTCGACTGGGCGACGACGCGCCGCCGCCTGACCGGCCGTTTGTGGTGATCGGCCGTGTCGGGCGACGACGCAGTGTCGTGGCCGCCAATGTCGCGGCCATGCGCCAACGCGTCTACGCCGGTATGGCGGCGACACAGGCGCGCGCCCTGATCGCCGGTCTGATCGTGCACGACGCCGACCCCGGACGGGACCTCGCCGACCTGGAACGGCTCGCGCTCTGGGCCCTGCGTCGCTATTCGCCCGTCGTCGCGGCCGATCCGCCTGACGGTCTGGTGCTTGACGTGTCCGGCGCCGCCCATCGTCACGGCGGCGACCAGGGCCTGGTCGACGATCTCGTCTCCCACTGCGCCGCCGTCGGCCTGACGGCATGCGCCGCCATGGCCGACACCTGGGGCGCCGCCCACGCGCTCGCCCGCCATGCGGCCCGCCCGACGCTGGTTCTTCCATGCGGTCATGGCGGACGGGCCTATGCGGCCTTGCCGCCCCGGGCGCTGCGGATCACCGATGATGTCGGCGCCGCCCTGGCCCGGTTGGGTATCGACACCATCGGCGAGATCGAAGCCATGCCGCGCGCCGCCCTGACGCTGCGGTTCGGTCCCGCGCTGTTGCGTCGCCTCGATCAGGCCGCCGGCCGCGGCGCCGAGCCGATCGAACCGGTCGAGGCGCCCGAACTGGTTCAGGTCCGTCGGGTCTTCGCCGAGCCCATCGGCGCGCCGGAGACCCTGGCCCGCTATACGGTCAAACTGGTCGAGGCCCTGTGCGCGGCGCTGGAGACGGACGGTGTGGGCGCGCGAACCCTGGACCTGCGGTTTCACCGGGTGGATCGCCGCATTGAGGTGATCCGCACGCGCCAGGCCCGGCCGGTGCGCGACATCCGCCGTCTGTCACGATTGCTTTGCGACAAGCTGGAGACCCTCGATCCGGGCCTGGGCGTCGAGGCCATGGTTCTGGCCGCGCCCGAGGTGGAGCCCCTGGGCTGGAAAAGCGCGGGCGGCGACCTGACGGCGCCCCCCCCGTACGACGTCGGCGACCTCGTCGATATCCTGGCCAACCGGATCGGCGCCGGACGGCTCTACCGCCTCGCTCCGGCCCAGAGCGATGTGCCTGAGCGCGGCGTGCGCCGCATCGCGGCCACCGCCGCTCCCGTTGCAGAGACCTGGCCGATCCGCTGGCCGAGACCCGGTCGCCTCCTGCCCCGCCCCGAGCCCATCGCAGCGGTCGCGCTGCTGCCCGATCAGCCGCCAGTGGCCTTCACCTGGCGCGGCCGCCGGCGTCGGGTCAGATGCGCCGACGGACCCGAGCGCATTTTCGGCGAATGGTGGCGGCGTGACGGAGAACTGGACGCCGTGCGCGACTATTTCCAGCTCGAGGACGAGACCGGCGAACGCTTCTGGGTGTTTCGGCGGGGCGACGGCGAGCGACCGGCCACCGGGGACCTCACCTGGTTCGTTCACGGGATTTTCGGATGACCGTGCCGGCTGATCTGCCCTTGTTTCCGGGGCTGGCTCCAGTTGCTCCGGAGGGCTTCGATTACAGACCCCGATTGATCTCGCCGGAAATGGAGGGAGACCTGATCGACCGCTTCGACTCGCTCGACTTCGAGCCGTTCGACTTCCGCGGTTTCAAGGCCAACCGCAGGGTCGTCGCCTTCGGCTCCCGCGTCAGTGACGGGTCCGAGGGTCTGTCACACCCTGACGGGCTTCCACCGTGGCTGATCCCTTTGCGCGACGCGGCGGCCGGGTTCGCGGGCCTCACGCCCGACGCCCTGTCCCGGGCGCTGATCATCGACTATCCGCCCAGCGCCGGCATCGGATGGCATCGCGACCGTCCTCACTACGACCAGATCGTGGGCGTCTCCCTCGGATCGGCGGCGCCCCTGAGGTTCAGGCGACCGACGACGTCGGGCTGGGAGCGCAGGACGGTGCGTCTCGAACCCCGGTCCGTCTATCGGCTGGCCGGGCCGGTCCGGGACGACTGGGAGCACAGCATTCCACCGGGCGAGACCCGGCGCTACGCGGTGACCTTCCGCAGTCTGCGTTGAGCCCGCGGCGCGGGGTTCAGAGGTCCGACTTCGCCGCCGACCGGATGGGCGTATAGGCCGTCGTGAACGCAGGGTCCCCAGCTGAAGGATCCGGCGTCAGATGGATATGGAGCTTCGCCGCCTCCACCGAGGCCTCCAGACCAAAGGCCTGTTCAGCCTCATAGAGGTCGTCCCGGTGCGGCTCCATCCAATCCCGCGCCCGCTTGACGGCCTTGGCCTTGGCCTGGGCGACGGTTTCCGCCACGACGAAGACATTGCGGTGACGTTCGACGAAGTCGGTCGCGTCATAGCCGCCGAGATTGACATAGAAGAGTTTGAGCGGCCCCTCCGCCGGCTCCGGCCGAAGCGAAACACGATAGCCGTCGGCGCGGTCGATCTCCGCCCAGCCGTCGATGTGCAGGCTGCCCGGCCGTCCCCACCATTGCGCTCTCAAGTTCGGATAGGTGGCTTCCAGCGCGGCCGCCACGACGAAACGGATGTCGTGGACCTCGATATTCGCGCCCGGATGCTCACCGCCGATATAGATCGCGAACAGTCTGGGCGTCATGCGGTCAGGGCCTTTCGGGGGATGGAGCGGATCATCCTATCGTCCCGAAGCGAGGACGCCAGCGCCGCCGCGACGGTGCGGCCCATTTCCCAGGCGCTGGTCAGGCCCTGGGCGAACGGCCGGCGCGACATCAGGAACGGCAGGCTGATGCAGAACAGACGCCCCGCCGCAAGGCCCGGCGCGGTCACCTGAAAGGCGTCGTCGACGGCCACGCCCGGGCCATCGGCGCCGTCGCGCACCACCCCCTGTTCCAGCAGCGACAGGAAGGGGAACTGCAGGGCGCCGAGCGCCTGCTGGCCGCGCGCCTCGATCAGCACCGGAAACTCCAGTTGACGCCCGGCGATCGACAGGCGCGCGCCGCCGCCGGGACGGTCGAGCGACAGCTCATAATCTTCCCCCAGCGCCAGCACCTCCAGAACGCCTGCGTCGTGAAGCGCCAGAAGACGCGCGATGGCTTCGTGGGGCACGGCGCCGTAGTTGTCGACGAAGACCGGTTTCAGATGGCGCTCGAACCGGCCGCGCTGGTCCGGCGGCAGATGCGGGACGATGCGCCCGAAGACCTCATGCAGCCGCAGGATGGCGTCCCGCCACGGCACCGTGGTCCGGCTCAGATGGTTACGGCGCGCCTCCTCGAGGTTGGCGCGGGCCCAGACAAACGGATCCTGCATCATCCTCGGCGCGAAATAGGCCTTGCTGAAGTCCTCCGGCGTCGCCTCGGCCAGTCCCATCTCCTCGACGTAGTCAGGGTCGGCCAGGACGAGCTCGCGTCGGAACAGGGCGAAGGCGGCGTCGAGCAGATCGCCCTCCTCGCGCGCGATCAGGGCGTCGATCGCCTCGGCCGTACAGACCTTCAAGGGCGCATGCGGCAGCGGAAAATAGAAGTCCGCCTCCGGCAGCAGTCCCTTGCGCGACATCAGGGTCAGATGCAGCCCGTCGCCGCCCGGGCGCGGCCGGTATTCCAGCGCCCTCTCCTCGCCGACGAATTCGCCGTATCGCAGGGCCAGGGCGACCGCGACATCCATGGCGGTCAGGGACGATCCCCGCACCCCCACCCGGGTCGCGGGAACGGCGTCCAGGGTGGAGACCGGCCAGGGGCTGGGCAGATAGCCGGGCCGAGCCCGCCACTGCGACGGCCATTGATGCCCCGTCGCCAGAACGACGTGGTCGAAGCGTGCGCTGGCCGTCGGCGTGCCCGGTCCCTGGCTGGAAATCTGCACCCCGCCATCGACGATGCGGACATCGGTGACCTGCGCTCCGGTCCGCACCATAACCGGCCAGCCGCGGCTCCGGGCGCGCTCGACCAGTGCGTCGAATTGATCGGCGTAGTAGTGGCCCAGAACCAGCCGCGGATAGAAGCGGCGGTCGTCCAGATCTTGCGGCGCGAGGCCCATCACGGCCAACCGGTCGACGGGTTGACGTTCGAGCCAGGCGATCAGGGTCTCGGTCACCGGCGGGATCTCGACACTGGCGATATTGGACAGCATGGCCGGCGTGTTCCGCTCCGGCGAATAGGGCGCGCCGGGGCCGGCGCGGCCCTGCGCCTCGAAAATCTCAAGTCTGAGAGGCGTATCGGCGTCCTCCAGCAACGCCGCCAGGGCGTAGACCGTGGAAGGACCCGCGCCGACGAAGGCGACGGCGGGGCTCATGGGCGCCCACGGTCACGCGCATCCCGATCGGCGGGGCTCACCAAGGCCGCGATGTCGGACGCGCGTCCGACGATGAGAATACGCAACAAGACGGTCTCCATTCGGTCTTCAAAAGTCCCCGAAGCCGATGCGGTTCCTAAGCCCGACGCCGGACACTGGCGCGAGGCGAAAGAGAACATTACAGGAACAGAGTGCATGAGACCCCGCGCTATGTCGAACTTCAGACGACCTCGCATTTTTCCTTTTTGCGGGGCGCGTCCAGCTGCGAGGAGCTGTTCAGCCAGGCCGCCGTCTGCGGAACTGAGGCGATGGCGGTCGTCGACCGCAATTCCGTCGCCGGGATCGTGCGCGCCTGGGAGGCGTCCAGGATCACCGGCGTGCGCCTGATCGTCGGCTGCCGCCTGGATCTCGCCGAGGGGACGAGCCTGCTCGTCTATCCCACGGACCGTCCCGCCTATGCCCGGCTGTGCCGGTTGCTGTCGCTGGGCAAGCGGCGCGGCGGCAAGGGCCGGTGCGTCCTGCGATGGGCGGATGTCGCGGACCATGCCGAGGGGTTGCTCGCCGTCCTCGTCCCGGATGAGGCGGACGCGCGTTGCGCGGGGGACCTGGAAACCCTCGGCGCTCTGTTCCCGGGACGCGCCTATCTGGCCCTGACCCTGCGCCGCCGGCCGGGCGACGCGCTGCGTCTGCACCGGCTGTCCCGCCTGGCCGCGAGGGCCGGGGTTCCCACGGTCGCGACCAACGACGTCCTGTTTCATCACCCCGATCGCAGGCTGTTGCAGGATGTCGTCACCTGTATCCGCCATGGCTGCACCATCGACGAACTCGGTTTTCGGCGCGAGCGGCACGCCGACCGCTATCTGAAGCCCGCCGCGGAGATGCATCGGCTGTTCAGGGACTATCCGGAGGCTCTGGCCCGGACGCTGGAGATCGCCGACCGATGCCGCTTCTCGCTGGATGCGCTCCGGTATCAGTACCCCGATGAGGTCTCGACCCCGGGCATGACGCCGCAGCAGACCCTGGCGCAACTGACCTGGGAGGGCGCCGCGCGACGATATCCCGAGGGCGTGCCGGACAGGGTGAGCGCCGCCCTCAGGCACGAGCTCGGGCTGATCGAACGGCTCGACTACGCCCCCTATTTCCTGACGGTGAACTCCATCGTCCGGTTCGCCCGAAGCCGCGACATCCTCTGCCAGGGCCGCGGCTCGGCGGCCAACTCCGCCGTCTGCTTCGTTCTGGGCATCACCCCCATCGATCCGGCCCGCAACGACCTGCTGTTCGAAAGGTTCGTCTCCGAGGAGCGGCGCGAGCCCCCCGATATCGACGTGGATTTCGAGCATGAGCGCCGCGAGATCGTGATGCAGTGGGTGTTTGACACCTATGGCCGCGACCACTCAGCCCTGTGTTCGACCGTCATCCGCTACCGCGCCAAGGGGGCCATCCGCGATGTCGGCAAGGCGCTGGGGCTGCCCGAAGACCTGACCAAGGCCCTCTCCTCCCAGGTCTGGTCCTGGTCCGAGGACGGGGTCGAGGCCAGACACGCCCAGGCGCTCAACCTGAACCTGGAGGACCGTCGCCTTCGCCTGACGCTGGACCTGGCCCGCCAGCTCCACGGCGCCCCGCGTCACCTCTCCCAGCACCCCGGCGGCTTCGTCCTGACGCGCGACCGGCTCGACGAACTCGTCCCGATCGAGCCGGCGGCGATGAAGGACCGTCAGGTCATCGAATGGGACAAGGACGACATCGACGCGCTGAGATTCATGAAGGTCGACTGCCTGGCCCTGGGCATGATGAGCTGTATGAAGCGCGGCCTGGACCTGCTGAAGGTCCACAAGGCCATCGACCTCGACCTGGCGACCATACCGGCCGAGGACCCGCGCACCTACGCCATGATCCGCCGCGCCGACACCCTGGGGGTCTTCCAGATCGAAAGCCGGGCCCAGATGGCCATGTTGCCCCGGATCAAGCCGCGCACCTTCTACGACTTGGTCATCCAGGTCGCCATCGTTCGCCCGGGCCCGATCCAGGGCGATATGGTCCATCCCTATCTGCGCCGCCGCGAGGGCCGCGAGCCGATCGACTATCCCAGGCCCGAGCTGGAGGCGGTGCTGGGCAAGACCCTGGGCGTGCCACTGTTCCAGGAACAGGCCATGCGCGTCGCCATCGACTGCGCCGGCTTCACCCCGTCCGAGGCCGATCAGCTTCGCCGAGCCATGGCGACCTTCAAATTCACCGGCGGAGTCAGCCATTTCCGGGACAAGCTGGTCAACGGCATGGTCGCCAGGGGCTATACGGAGGACTTCGCCGTCCGGACCTTCGGTCAGCTCGAAGGCTTCGGCTCCTACGGCTTCCCGGAAAGCCATGCCGCCTCCTTCGCCCTGATCGCCTATGCCTCGTCCTGGCTGAAATGCTGGCACCCGGACGTCTTCTGCGCCGCCCTGCTCAATGCCCAGCCCATGGGCTTCTACGCGCCCGCCCAGATCGTCCGTGACGCCCGCGAACACGGCGTCGAGATCCGCCCGCCCTGCGTCAACGCCTCACGCTGGGACTGCACCCTGGAGCCAACTGGAGCGCCGGACACCTGGGCCGTCCGGCTGGGTCTGCGCCTGATCCGGGGCCTGGCCAACGGCGACGCCGCCCGGCTCGTCGGCGCCCGGGCCGACCGGCCCTTCGTCTCGGTCGACGATCTCTGGCGGCGAACCGGGGCGCCCGCTTCAAGCCTCGTCCGGATCGCCGAGGCCGACGGCTTTCGGCCTGCCCTGGGACTGGCGCGTCGGGACGCGCTCTGGGCCATCAAGGCCTTGCGCGACGCCCCCCTGCCCCTGTTCGCCGCCGCCTCGGCGCGCGAAGAGGAGATCATCGCCGAGGTCGGTGAAGATCCGGTCCGCCTCAAACCCCTGAGCGAGGGTCATGAGGTGGTCGAAGACTATGGCCATCTGGGCCTGACCCTGCGCGACCATCCCCTCGCCTTTCTGCGCGCCGGTCTCGCCGTCGAGCGCTATGAGAGCTGCGCCTGGGCCGCGCAGGCGCGGGACCTGGCCTATGCCCGCATCGCCGGCCTCGTTCTCGTCCGGCAGAAACCCGGCTCGGCCAAGGGGGTGATGTTCATCACCCTGGAGGACGAGACCGGGGTAGCCAATCTGGTCATCTGGCCCAAACTCTATGAGGAGAACCGGGGCGTCATCCTCAGCGCCTCCCTGCTCGGCGTGCACGGCCGCATCCAGCGCGAGGGCGAGGTGGTTCACATCGTCGTCTACAAGCTGTTCGATCTCTCGGCGCGACTGACCACGATCAGCGGCCGGGACACGGACTTCCGCCTGACCACGGGACGCGGGGACGAGTTCGCTCACGGCGGCTCGCCCGATCAGCGCGACCTGCCGCCCCGGTCCGCATCGATCCACGCCTCCTCCGCCGGTTCTCTCGCGCCCGGCCCGTCGCCCGCCAACCCGCCACCCGCGAGCAAGCCACCCGCCGGTCCCTCACCGGCGGGAATGGGCGCCCGCGACATCTACATCCCCGATCTGCACATCGACACGCTCAGGCTCAAGCCGCGCGACTTCCGATGAGGCCCAGGCGCCGTGGAACCCCTCCGGCCGGCGCCGGTGAAAGCCTGAGGCCTTTCGACACCCAGGCGTTCACCGCCTTGATCAGAGATCGACCTTGGCGTTGTCGCCCATCTGGGGCGCCGCGCCGGTGACCGCGGCCGCCACCATCTTGGCGAGGGCGACGGCCTTGCCGGGACTGTCCCACAGCTCGCCGTTTTCAGGCGTCAGGGTGAGAACCCGGATCGTGGGATCCTCGGCGTCTTCCCACCAAGCTTCATCCGCCTTGGTAAAGAGCTCTTTGATCTTGCCACGATCATTGCTCAGCGCCGCCTGGCCCGAGATCAGGACGTATTTGTAGTTGGCGTTGTCCGCCCAGGCGCATGAGACCGTCGGGAAGCGATCGATCTGGCTGTTCTTCTCTCCGGCCTCATCGACGAGGAAATAGATCCGGTGTTCGTCCTTGCGGACACGCGCGGAGAGAGGCCGGCTGCGCTGGTCGGCGCCGTCCCAGGTGGTCAACATGCAGATGTCGATCTTGTCCGCGAGCTCCCAGATGCGCTCGCGCACCTCCTCGGGGGATTTGGGGTTGTCGTCCTGCCGCTCTTTCACGGGCCTCTCCTGTGCTTTGAGCCGGATCAACGCCGCCGCTCGCCGGACGTTGCCGCCCGAAGCCCCCTCCTGACGCCCGGATCGGAGCCGTGACGTCACGCCCCGGAGAGGCTCCGGACGCGGACCGCATCAAAGAGGTTGAGGGATCGACCAGAAAAACGACCAGGCCGCCCCGGTCAGACACCGGACGAGGACCTCCGGCGTTCTTACCGTCCAGTGTGAACCCTGTCGGAGGTTATGAATTTCCCCATCATGGAGACCCCCGAGGACTGTCTGAGTCTCGCCGAGGCCCTGGAGGCGCTCGCTTCAGATGAACCTGAAGCGTTCAGGCGCTCGGCTTACCGCCAGATGGCGGCCTTCTGGAGAGCGGCGGCGCGGCTCAAACCGCCTCCGGATCTTCAGCGATGACCGTCTCCAGGCGATGGTCGCCCTTGAAGATGTGACCGGCCCGCGCCGAGGCGTGCAATCGCATGAGGTCGCGCGCTTCCTGGACCGCCTCGCTCAGGGTGAGGGAGACCATTCGCTCCATATGCGGCACGGCGGAGGTGCGGGTTTCGATAAAACAGACGTAGGTCACGCGTCCACCGCTGCGCCAGCCGAAACGCCCGGCCTCCGCTGGCGATGGCGTCCGGCCGCACTCGCCTTGCCCCAGGCGACGGGACAGTGTCCGCTTCCGGACCTCAAGACGCAAGCGCCCCGTCAAGAACAACGCCGGCTGACGGAAGTTGGGGCCCAAGCGGAACTTCACGCGCACAAAGGCCCGCCGCGACTGGAACCGCGACGGGCCTCCGCTTCTCCCCAGAAGCCTGGAGCGGCATCCCAGACGCTCCAGTTCCTCAACCGAACCCTGCTCTTTGAGTTCCATGACCCGTGGCCTTTGTAGACCGGGCCGACCGCGACGACGAACACGCTCGACCCGGGAGCGAAGCCCTCAGGCGGCGGCTAGGTCGCACAACAGCGCTTCAAGGAAGGCGGGATCGTGGGGACGATCGTTCGCCACGTCCACGATGAGCCGGTCGGTGGACCAGCGCATCCCGGCAGCGCCTGCCACCCAGGCCTGGAGCGCACCCCGGCGATCGTCGGCGAAGCGGAACGCCGTCGCCCTGGGGCCGGTCGTCACCTCGGTCACGCCCGCCGCCGCCGCCAGGGCCGAGACCCGGCAGGCGTCGAAGAGGGTGAGGACGGCTTCGGGCAATGGCCCGAACCGGTCCTCGATCTCGTCCTGCAGAGCATCGACATCCGCCGCTTCCGTCAGGCGCGCGAGGCGGTTGTAGAGGTTGATGCGCACCGTCGGATCCGGAACGAACTCGGAAGGAATATGGCCTGTCGCGCCCAGGCTGAGCCGGGGCGGCTCCGGCACCCTCTCGCCTTTCGCTGCGCGCAGGGCGCGCGCCATGACGTCCTGGTAGAGCGCCGCGCCGATCAGACGCATATGGCCCGCCTGCTCTTCCCCGATCAGGTCCCCGGCGCCGCGCAGATCCAGATCGCGCGCACTGAGCGCGAAACCTGCGCCCAGCCGGTCCAGAGCTTCGAGGGTCTGGAGCCTGGCCAGGGTGGTCCCGGACAGCGGCGCGTCCGGATCCGAGAGCAGGTAGGCGAAGCCTTGTCGCCGCCCGCGCCCCACCCGTCCTCTCAGCTGGTGAAGCTGGGCCAGGCCGAAGCGATCCGGTCGCCAGGTGAGCATGGTGTTGGCGCGCGGGATGTCCAGGCCGTTTTCGATGAGGCTGGTGGCGAGCAGGACATCGCCGTCGCCGTCGGCGAAGCGCGCCATCGCCTCCTCCAGTTCGGAGGGCTTCAGCTTGCCGTGGGCGACCACGAGCCGAAGCTCGGGGACCAGTTCGGCGAGCTGCTCGGTCAGGGGTCCGAGATCCTCGATGCGCGGGGCGACGAAGAAGCTCTGGCCGCCGCGCCCGTGCTCGCGCATCAGCGCCAGGCGAACAGACGCCGGATCGAACGATGTGATGAAGGTTCGGACCGGCCGCCGACGCGCGGGCGGGCTGGCGATGATGCTGACGTCCTGAAGGCCGACCAGCGCCCCCTGCAGGGTTCGCGGGATCGGGGTGGCGGACAGGCTCAGAAGATGCGGGGCCCTCGACGCGAGGTCGGATTTCAGACGGGCGCCGAAGCGATGCTCTTCATCGATGACGACCAGCGCCAGATCAGAGAAGACCACCTCCTCCGAAGCGAGGGCCTGGGTTCCTATGACGATCCTTATCGACCCGTCCGCCAGCCCGGCCCTGATGCGCGCCGCCTCCCCTGCATCGGTCGCTCTCGACAGGTGGCCGACCTGGACATCGATCGCGGCCATTCGCCTGCGAAACCCCTCGAAATGCTGCCGCGCCAGGATGGTCGTTGGCGCGACCACCATCACCTGCCGTCCGGTCGCGGCGACGGCGGCCGCCGCCCGCAGGGCCACCTCCGTCTTGCCGAAGCCGACATCGCCACACACCAGCCGGTTCATCGGCCGGCCCGCGGCCAGATCCGACAGCACCGCCGCGATGGCGCCGGCCTGATCCGCTGACTCCGGAAAGGCGAAGCCGGCTGCGAACCTCGCCATGACCGCCGAGGACGGCGCCACGGGGTCGGTCGTCTGACGGGCGCGCGCCTCCGCGAGGGCGGCCAACGCCTCGGCCGCGGCGTCGATCTCGCGACTGACGTCCGCCCGCCGCGTGCGCCACGCCGGCGTGTTCAACCGGTCCAGGGTCACAGCGGCGGCCTCGGAACCATAGCGCCAGATGCGCCCGAAATCCTCGATCGGCGCGAGGATGGAGGCGCCGCCGTGATACTCAAGGCGCAAGACATCGCGCTCGGCCTCGCCGGCCTGGACCCGTTCAAGCGCCGTCAGCACGCCCAGACCGTGGTCCTCATGAATGACCACATCCCCGAGGCGCAGCTCGGTCTCGCCGAACGCGTCCGGAACCTGGTCCGCCCGCTGGGCCAGACGTCCCCCGAGAATGTCGGCGCAGGTCAGCATCACAAGCCTGTCTGCGTCCGCGACGAAGCCGCTCTCGATATCGGCGACCAGCAGTGCACAAGCGTCAGCCTTGAGCCGATCCCGGTTCGCCCAGGCCTCCAGACGCTCGACGGGATCGACGCCCACGCGCTTCAGGGTGCGGCCGACCACCTTCAGCTCATGCGGCAACCCCGTGACGACGATGCGATATCCGGCCCCTCGCCGTTCAGCCAGAAAGCGCTTCAGGGCCTGGCCCGGAGATTTCGAGGCGGCGAACCGGGGCGCCGGCGCGATGTCGTCGAGGTCCAGACCGATCGCCTTCGTCAGGAGATCGGCGGTTTGCTCCCGTGGCGCATAGATCCGATCCTCGCTCCAGAGCCGTGATCCCTCCGTGAACTGCAGCCGGGTCTCGAAGGCGTCGGCGATCTGGCTCCGAAACGCCTGCATGTTCTCGTCCGCCCCGGGCTCGGCGAAGACGGTCAGGTGGGCCGGCAGATAGTCGGTCAGGGCCGCAACATCGGGGCTGTCCGTCGGGCCTTCGGCGTCCGTCATGGTGTTCGAGGCGGCGAGAGCGGTCTGAAGGGGCTCGGCGGCCGCGAAGATCACGACCCGCTCCAGCTCGTCATCGGTGCGCTGGCTGACCGGGTCGTAGCGCCGGATCTGGTCGATGCGTCCCTCGGGATCGAGACTGACCCGCACCGGTCGGGCGGCGTCCGCCGGAAAGATGTCGATCACGGCGCCGAGGATCGCGACCTCGCCGGCCTCGTCGACGCGTTCGTCGGCGATATAGCCGGCCTGCTGGAGGAAGGCCTCCAAGGCGTCCCGATCCAGATCATCGCCCCGTGCGATTTCGCGGCGAAGGCCCGCATCGTGCGGCGCCGGTGTCCGCTGAACGAGCGCTTCGGGAGAGGTGACGAGGATCCAGGCGCGGTCGGTCTGGTCCGTCAGCCGCGCGAGAACCGCCATCCGCCGCCCCATGCTCTCGCGGGAGGGCGGAGCGCGATCATAGGGAAGATTGTCCCACGGCGGCAGAACCAGCACCTCCCGATCATCGGCGAGGGCCGCCAGGGCGTGCGCAACCTCATCAGCGCGCCGCTCGGTCGCGGCGATGAAGAGCACGGGTTCGGCGGCCCGGGGCAGAGCGTCGATCAGTCTCGCCGCTAGGGCGGACGGCGGGATCCGCCTCGGGGCCACGGCCTCCAGGGCAGGCGCGCCGCCGGAACCCAGGTGGTGCTGGCCGACGGCGGCTGAAGGGGAAGCTGGTGTCATTGAGATCCTCGTCTGTGCCGAACTCGACCGCGACCGTCAGGTTCAGCTTCGCCGCAAGGATTTCTGTGACATCGACGACGGGATGGGAGGTGGAGCGCCCCCACAGGACAAACAGTCCAGGGCAGACCTGCCCCATGCCAGCTTCAGGTGCCCCGTCGTTGTAGCGCAAGGCGTCGCGCTCCGCCCCGGGGGCGCGAACCGCCCGGGCCTTCCCTCTTCGGGATCATCCGCCCGGCTGGGGGGTTCTATCGCCTCCGCAAGAAAGAACGATAATGAAACTGATCCTGAAAGAGCTGGCCAAGAAGATGCGCGACATCGACTTCACCATGCTGACGACGCGCAGCCAGAGCGGCGCCCTGGCGTCCCGCCCCATGAGCAACAATCGCGAAGTCGATTACGACGGCGACAGCTGGTTCTTCACGACCGAAGACACGGACATGGTTTCCGACATCCAAGCCGATCCTGTCGTGGGCCTGACCCTGTCGGGGGACAAGGGCCTTCTGGGCAAGCCGGGGATCTTCATCGCCGTCGAGGCGCGCGCGGAGCTGATCCGCGACAAGGCCCTGTTCGAGGTTCACTGGACCAAGGGTCTGGATCGCTGGTTCCCGCAGGGCGTGGACACCCCCGGCCTGGTCCTGATCAAGGCCCATGCCTCGCGCCTCTCCTATTGGGATGGCGAGGATCAGGGCGAACTGTCGTTGTAACCTGACGCCGCAGGCGAGCTCCGTGTCTCGCCTGCGGACAGGGGTTCAGCGCCCAGAGCCAGGCGCCCGGCCTTGGCCTCGGCCTCGGTCGTCGCGGTTCATCTGTCCCCATGCGAGCCTGTGCGCGCCGATGTTCACGCCCCTCACACTGGGCTGTAGTCGCGTGGCGGCCGGATGCGCCGGTACCGCGCCTCGACAAAGGCGAAAAGGCCGAAGGCGACCAGCCCCAAGGCGGTCAGCGCCAACATGATCCAGCCGCCGGGCTGGGCCTCCAGGGCGTCGAGAGAGGAGCCGAAGCTTCCCACCTCCGCCGCGCTCGCCCGCCAGCCCGCGAGCAAGACCAGCAGCGCCAGCGGCATATAGGCGAAGCCGCGCGCGATATAGCCGGCGCGGGCCACCATCGTCAGCGGACCGCAGAGCCGGTCCGAACAGACCAGGGCCTCGCCGAAGTCGGCGCTGAAGCCCTTGATGATGTTGCCCGCCCCGACCGAAAGGATCACGGCTCCCGCCCCCATCAACAGCAGATCGCCGAACGGCAGGGCCAGCAGGATCTCGGCCTTGCGCCGGTTTTCCTCCACATCCTCCAGCGCCATCTTCGGCCCCACCTCGTCGAGGAGTTCGAAGACACCCGCCGCGAGCAGACCGTAGAAGACACCGCTGGCCGCCTGGCCCGCCCGCAGCAGCAGCGCCTTGGGCGTCCGTCCCTCCCGATCGGCGTCGAACACGGACTGGAGCACCCTCCAGCCGACGAAGGCCCACAGCCCGAGGCCCAGGGCGATCAGCCAGACGCGACCGAACGGCTGTTCGGCGAGCCAGAAGACCGCGCCCCGGCTCCCCACCGCGTGGCCCGTCCGATCGAGCGCCGCCGCGAGTGTGAGAAGCCCCACCGAAACATAGACGAAGCCCCGGGCGCCATAGCCGAGACGGGCGGCATACTCGATGAGCGTGTCGAGGGAGAGCCCGCCCCGGGCGCGCTTCCAGCCCAGGAGACCGCGCCGCCGTCCCTTCAGACGATCAATGCCCTGGATCGCCCAGACTGTGATATCCATCCATTGTCCCCATTCCCGCTCGCCCGTCCGCGAGACCATCCGCCGTCGACCCCCTCGAGGCCGTTCGGGGCGACCGCCCCGCGGCCGAAGCCGCAAAGGGCCGCCCGCGAAACGGCGGACGGCCCTTCGATACGCGACCGATCGGTCAGTCGGTCGCCTTGTGCACCGCGTCCTTGGCCTTGCCGACGGTTTCCTTGGCCGCGCCGGCCGCGCGATCGCCCAGGCCCTCGGCGACCATCTTGTCGTTGCCGATGGCCTTGCCGATGCCTTCCTTGGCTTCGCCTACATGCTTCTGGGTCGCGCCCTCGATGCCTTCCTTGCTCATGATCCTGATCTCCTCTGCGCCATGCCGGCGCCGGCGACCGCCACGATCGGCGATCACAGGCGGAAAGCCCGCGCGCCCTCGAAGTTCCTGCCGACCCTGAGCGCCGACCGAACCGCCTTGAGGAACCGAAAGGGTCGCCGGCGATTGCCGGATCGGGGCGCCCGCGCCTGTTCACCCGCCGTACCCCGGGACCGCCTTGAGGATTGCGACCTTCAACATCAACGGCGTGAACGGGCGGCTCGCCAATCTCATCGCCTGGCTAAAGGCGGAGCAACCGGATATCGTCTGTCTGCAGGAACTGAAGGCGACCGACCGCCAGTTTCCGGACGCGGCGATCCGCGCCTGCGGCTACGACGCCGTGTGGCAGGGAGAGCCGCGCTGGAACGGGGTCGCCATCCTGTCGCGGATCGGCGCCCCGATCGTCACGCGCCGCAGGCTTCCCGGCGATCCTTCGGATGGCCAGAGCCGCTATCTGGAGGCCGCGGTCCAGGGCGTGCTCATCGGCGGCCTCTATCTGCCCAACGGCAATCCCTTTCCGGGCCCGAAGTTCGCCTACAAGCTCGCCTGGCTGGACAGACTGATCGATCATGCCGCAGGGCTCGTCGGCCTCGACGCCCCGGTGGTCCTGTGTGGCGACTACAATGTCGTCCCCACCGAAGCCGACATCTATGACAGCCGCTCCTGGAGGACCAACGCCCTCCTCCAGCCCGGGAGCCGCGCCGGCTTCGCACGGCTGCTCGAACAGGGATGGACGGACGGCCTGAGCGAACGGTTTCCAGAGACGCCGCCCTGGACCTTCTGGCCCTATCTCCGCCAGGCGTGGGCGCGCGACGCGGGTATGAGGGTCGATCATCTGCTGCTCAATCCCCCGGCGGCGGGCCGCTTGACCGACGCCGGCGTGGACGCCCGGGTTCGCGGAGAAGAGGGGGCGAGCGACCATGCCCCCGTCTGGATCGAACTGACCTGAGGAGACCTCGCCGGAGCCCTCTCTCGACGACCTCGACTCCGACGTCAGATCACGCCCTGGATCAGCCCGAGCGTCTTCGCCTCCTGGGCCTCCAGGTACCAGTTCTCCGGCGCTCGGCGGAGCACCTCGTCCATCGTCACCTGGGATCCGAAGATGAGGTTTTCGAAGCCTTCGTTCTGGATGGCGATGGAGTGTTCGATCTCGTGCAGGGTCGCCTTGACCGAGGCCACGCAGGTGGTGAGCGGCCCGTTGATCTCCAGGGTCTTGCACAGTTTGCGCTCGTGGATCATCAGCCGGGCGCCCCGCGTCAGATAGCGGTTCTGACGGGCGAAGAAGCTCATGAAGGTCGCTCCCGCCGAATAGATGGCGGCCTTGCCGAGAAACACCACGCGCCGGTCGGGCATGGCGTCACTGTGGAAACGGACATCCTCCCCCATCATGCGCGCCACCTCCGGATCGCCCCCGAGGGTGCAGAGTTCGATCACGACCAGTCCGGTGCTCGGAGCCCGGTCGAACTGCTCGCGGAACCGGTCGTACATGGCGTAGTCGACCGGTCCGGCCAGGGCGATGCGGGGCGTGAGAAAGTCTGTTGCGGTCAGTTCGGTCATGGCGTGAAATCAGCTCGGGCCCGGCGAAGCGCCGCACCGGCGGCAAGGTTCCAGAGAATCCGTCACTTCACAGATCCGGCCCCCGGCAGCCTTCAGCGCTTACAGGACAAGGCGGGAAGGCGGCGGTCCGGCCATAACGGAGGAAGCTCCCCGGACCGCCGATCACCCGGGCGGGGCACGCCAGACGACGGACCCCAAACCCCGTGCGGGTCCAGCGGTTCCCGTGTCGGCTTTCAGATGCCGCGAGATCGAATCTCGCAGCACAGACCCACCGACCGGCGGGCAGCGTCGATCCCGAAGGCGGAGCCCGATGCGGCTCAGGTCTTCAGAGGGCGTCAAGCTCGGCGGGCGAGAGTCTTTCGAAGCCGCGCAGCACGGCCTTCAGACCCTCTTCCCCGACCAGGGCGATGGCCTCCGGGAGGGTGACCCATCGACGCTCGCGCTGCTCCCGTTCGGGCCAGTCGCCCAGCTCGATGGAGACACGCAGTGCAAAGACCTCCATCCGCATCCGTCGGACCTGGCCCCCGCGCCCCGTCTTGACGGTGTCGAAGGCGCCGATCGGCGCCGGGTGGATCACGCCGTGGACACCGGCCTCCTCCACCGCTTCCTGGGCGGCGGCTTCCCAGTCCGTCTTGCCGGCCATTTGATGGCCCTTGGGCAGGATCCAGCGCCGCGTTTCGCGCGACGTCACCAACAGGATGAAGACACCCGCCTCGCGGCGCTGCCAGCAAAGTGCGGCGACCTGGGAGATCATGGAAAGAGCGGCGGCCATGACGTTCGCAAAAGCTTGATCCGCCCGGGCGAGACGGCAAACTGTGACAGTTGCTCAGCCAACTGACGAATTTAGCATAATGCGTCAAGCGTTCGCCTGGTGCGGCTTCACCGGCCTCTCCCGGTCGCCTTGCCCGCGGCGAGGATCGGGCGTCGCGTTTACAGCTTGACCACCTCCAGGGCGTCCGCCGCGGCCAGACGTTCAGCGAGCACCGCCCGGTGACACCCCGAATGGTCGGCCTCGAAGCACAACAGGGCGACGCGGCGCTCTGCCGCCAGGGCCCTCAGCCTTGCGAACTCCGCCTCGGCTTCCGGGTCCTGCAGATGCTCATGGAAGATGGCGCGCATGCCGGAGATGTCGCCGCGGCGCGCCGCCTCCCGTCCCGGCTTCGGCGTCCCCAGGCGCCTCAGATGGAGATAGGCGATCCCCTCCCCTTCGAGGCTTGCTGCCAGGAGCGTCTTGGAGAACCCGGCCCGCCGCGACGCCGCGACGGCGCGGACATCGACCAGCAGCTCAACCTGCGCCTCTTTGAGGCGCGCGATCACGTCCGCCTGGGTCGCGCCCTCATAGCCGATCGTGAAGACCTGCCGCGTCACGGTTTGATCTTCGCCTCCCCGGGCGGCGACTTGAAGGTCTTGCCCACCTCGCCCGCATCCGGACCGTCGGGACCGGCCCGACGCGCCGCCTCGCGCCCGGTCGCGATCACATCCTTTTCGGGTGTCGCGGGATCGGGCTTGCCGCCCGGCGCGGCGCCGTTCGCCTTGCGCCCCTCGGACTGTTTGTCATCCATCTCGGCCTCCTGGGTTGTGCTCTCCTAGCGAACCGCCGCCTCTCGGGTTCCGCCCCGCGCCGGCGTGGAGGAGCCCGAACCGGAACCGTTTCCGAGCGTCGCCGTTGTGGAGGCCCAAGTTCGGGGCCCAACGATCGGGAGCGTCGCGTGTCGCCATATTATTGCATCGTCAACCTGCCGGGCGTGCCCGCGCGGGAAATCGCGGTCCTCGCGGTTCGGGACGAGGCCTCGGCCGGGGAGGATCTCGTGCGTTTCGCCGAGCGCTGGCCGGGGTATGAGACGATCGCCCTCTACAGCGGCGAACGCGCGATCGCGGTGCTCGCCAATCCGGCCCTGGGTTTTCCGGCCGACCGGCTGTGCGACTTGCCGGAGGCGGCCTGAGGCCAGGCCCGAAGCCGGTTGAAACCGGGTCTCACCGCAGCGGTCGGCTGAGCCAGGCGGACCCCGCCTCGACGAACCGCCATGGCGTCTCGACGCCGACAGACACTCCGACCCGCCGCCCCGAGACCGTCAGGGGCTGCGCGACGGGCGCGAGGAGCTGGAACGGCAAGTCCCAAACGGGCGCGCCGGTAAAATCCCCGGTAATCGCCAGCGCCTGACAGAGCCGTCCCGGCCCGGCGCAGAGCGCGTGAACCGCGGGGGTCCCGCGCCGGCTCATCATCGCCTCCAGGCCCAGGGTCGGCTCGAGCGCCCGGATCAGCACGGCGCTGCCGGGCCGCCCGGCGTCACAGGTGATGTTGAAGCACCAGTGCAAACCGTAGATCCGATAGACATAGGCTCGCCCTGCAGGCCCGAACATCGCGGCGTTGCGCCGCGTGGGCCCTCGAAAACTGTGGGATGCGGGATCCTCGACATCATAGGCTTCGGTCTCCACGATCCGCCCCCCGACGCCCTCGACCGTCAGGGTGCAACCGATCAAGGCCGCAGCGAGCCGGGGCGACGGTTGATCGAAGACGGTCCGATCCAGGCTCACACCCTGACCCGCCCCCCCGGCGTCCGCCTTCATCCGGACGCCGCATCCGCGGACAGCGACGCGCGGCCGAGCGCCGAAACGACCCGATCGTAGAGATCAAGCGCTTCCCGGTCCGACTGTCCGTCAAGCCAGGCCGTGTTTGTCAGATCATGCAGCCGATCCATGACTGGCCCGCAGTCCCGACCGCCGATCAGCCGTTCGTCCCAGGTCCATCCGACGATGGCGGCAAGCGTGCGCAAGGTTTCCAGGGGCGACATCGGACTGCCCGGCAGCCGCGACGCGGCGACGATCTCGCGCATCTCCCGAAGCGCGCGCCGGCAGCCCTCCGCATCGCTTGCCGCAGTCATAGTCCCCCTCCAGACCCGCGGTCGGCCGCCCTCCGGCGCAGCGCCGTCGAGGCTTTCCCGAACCCGGAGACATCGCTTCCTCCGCGGCAAATGACGGCTGAATGACAGACCATGAAGACCTCCTGACCGGCGTCTTTACGTCTGCGCCTTCGACGCGGTTCCGGCGGATCGTCCGGCCGGCCCTCCCCTGTCCGATCTCGGACAGAGGAACCGCAGCGCGGACCGCAGGTTGAAGGGGGCGCACGGCTCCACGCCCCGCGCCCCCTTCCTCACGCCCGATCGGAACGTCTCATGGCCAAAGCCCCCTCCAAGCCCGCCGCCAAGGCCGCGGCCACGCCTGCTTCCCGGAAGGCCCCGGCGCGGACCAAGTCAGGATCCGCTTCCGCGGAGGCCCTGCCGGGCGCAGCCGGAGAGCTGCATCAGACCGCATCTGCGCCCGACCAGCGGCTGACCACGAACCACGGCGTCCCGATCAGCGATGACCAGAACACGCTCTCGGCCGGGCCGCGCGGTCCTCACCTGCTGGAAGACTTCATCCTGCGCGAGAAGATCCAGCATTTCGATCACGAACGGATCCCGGAGCGCATCGTCCACGCGCGCGGCTCCGCGGCCCACGGGTTCTTCGAACTGACCGAAAGCCTCGCCGACTATACGACCGCGAAAATCCTGACCGAGGTCGGCAAACAGACCGAGGTCTTCACCCGCTTCTCCACCGTCGCCGGTGGGGCCGGTTCGGTCGATACGCCACGCGACGTCCGCGGCTTCGCGGTGAAGATGTACACGGTGGAGGGCAACTGGGACCTCGTCGGCAACAACATCCCTGTCTTCTTCATCCAGGATGCGATCAAGTTTCCCGACCTGATCCATTCGGTGAAGATGGAGGCCGACCGGGGCTATCCGCAGGCGGCCTCGGCCCACGACACCTTCTGGGATTTCATCGGCCTGACGCCGGAGAGCACCCATATGATCATGTGGGCGATGTCGGACCGCGCCATCCCGCGCTCCTACAGGATGATCGAGGGCTTCGGCGTGCATACCTTCCGGCTCGTCAACGCCGACGGCCAGGCGACCCTGGTCAAGTTCCACTGGCGACCGAAGCTCGGAACCCAGTCGACCTGCTGGGACGAGGCCGTCAAGATCGCCGGCGCCGATCCCGACTATCACCGTCGCGATCTCTTCGACGCGATCGACAACGGCGACTTCCCCGAGTGGGAATTCGGCGTCCAGCTCCTGACGCAGGAAGAGGCTGATGCTCTGCCGTTCGACGTGCTGGATGCAACCAAGCTCATCCCGGAGGAGCTTCATCCGATCCGGGTCGTCGGCCGCATGGTCCTGAACCGCAATCCCGACAACTTCTTCGCCGAGACCGAACAGGTCGCCTTCCTGCCGACCAACATCCCGCCGGGCATCGACTTCTCGGAAGATCCCCTGCTCCAGGGCCGACTGTTCTCCTATCAGGACACCCAGCTGTCGCGGCTGGGCACCGTCAACTTCCATCAGATCCCGATCAATCAGCCGAAGGGCTGCCCGTTCCAGAACATGCAGCGTGACGGTCAGATGCAGATGGCCGTCCCCAAGGGCCGCGCCAACTACGAACCCAACAGCCTGGCCGAGGCCGGCGAGGACGGCGGGCCGCGCGAAGATCCCAAGGGCGGTTTCCGCAGCTTCCAGGCTCCGGTCGAGGGCGCCAAGGTCCGCATCCGGGCCGAGACCTTCGCCGATCACTACAGCCAGGCGCGGCTGTTCTTCCGCTCCCAGACGGAGATCGAACAGGCGCACCTGGCCAGCGCCATCGTCTTCGAACTCTCGAAGGTGACGCTGGAGCATGTCCGTCTGCGGGTTCTGGCGAACCTGCGCAATGTCGACGACAGCCTGGCCCAGCGGGTCGCCGACGGACTGGCCATGGACCTGCCCGAGCCGGCGAAGGCCGCCGCCGAGCCTTTCGAGATGGAGGCCAGCCCGGCGCTGCGGATCGTCGGCAAATATCCGGAGACCCTGAAAGGCCGTCTGGTGGGGGTGCTGGTGACCGACGGCGCCGACGGCGCCCAGGTCTCCCAGGTGACCACCGCCGTCGAAGCGGCCGGAGCCCAGGTCCATCTCATCGCCCCCAAGGTCGGCGGGGTCGTTCTCAAGGACGGATCGAAGCTGGCTGTCGACCGCCAGCTGGCGGGTTCGCCGTCGGTCCTCTTCGACGCCGTGGCCCTGGTCCTGTCCGAAGACGGTTGCGCGATGCTGCTGGGCGAGGGGGCGGCCGTCGATTTCGTGCGCGACGCCTTCGGTCATCTCAAGGCCATCGGTCATACGGCCAAGGCCCAGCCCCTGCTCGATAAGGCCGGTGTCACGCCGGACGACCGCATCGTCGCCCTGAAGGGTCCGGCCAAGGCCTTCACCGCGGCGGCCGCCGGCCGGCAATGGGACCGCGAGCCCTCCGTCCGCATCCTGGCCTGAGGCCGGGGCGGATCTGCCATGACCGCTCGCCACCCGCCGCGCGATGACCGCTCGCGCAAGAGGGCGGGCTCCAGGGAGCCGAACGCCATGATGGACGTTGGCGGCGGATGACCTCCGCCGCCTCCGCTCCCTCGATGTCCGCGCTTCGCCGCGAACAGGCTTATATGCGCGATCTCGGCCGCGCCTTCGCCGGCGCCCTGGTCTTCAACATTCCGCTCCTGATGACGATGGAGATGTGGGAGCAAGGGGTCGTGATGGACCGCTGGCGCCTGCTCGCCTTCGTCGCCGCGGGACTGCCGCTGCTCTATGGCCTGTCCTGGTATGCAGGCTTTTCGCGCACCCGGGGCGCGGTCAGCGACGGTCTGGACGCCGCCGTGGCCCTGGCCGTCGGCTTCATCACCGCCTCGGCGCTCCTGATCCTCTTCGGCGTCGTCAAATGGGACGTCTCGCCTCATGAAGCCGTGGGCATGGTGGCGCTCCAGGCCATACCGGGGGCGATGGGGGCCCTCCTCGCCCGCCGGCAGCTGAGCGGCGCCCGGGACGACGGGGCGGGCGACGAGGAAGAGGCGTCCTATGCGGGAGAGCTCTTTCTCATGGTGGCCGGCGCCCTGTTCTTCGCCCTCAATGTCGCCCCAACCGAGGAGATGATCCTGATCGCCTACAAGGCCACCCCGATTCACATCCTCGCCCTGATCGTCACCTCCGTCATCCTGCTTCACCTCATCGTCTTCAACGCCGGGTTCGCGGGCCAGGAGGAGGCCGACCGGCCGGTGACGGCCTTCTTCCACTTCACCCTGCCCGGCTATGCCCTGTCGCTGGGCGTCAGCCTGTTCGCCCTGTTCGTGTTCGGCCGGATCGAAGGCCATGGCCTCGAAGGCGTGATCCAGACCACGGTCGTCCTCGGGTTTCCCGCCTCCGTCGGCGCCGCCGCCGCCCGCCTGCTCGTCTGACCGCCGATGACCACGCCCCCCAAAGCCGCCTCCCGTAAATCCGCAAAGGCCGCTCACGACGCTTCGCCGGAAGGCCGCCCCTGGCTCCAGTGGACGATGGCGGTGCTCGGCGCCGTCATGACGGCCGGGGTGATCGCCATCGTCCTCCACGAGGCGGTCCAGCCGCCTGGCCCGCCCGTTCTGAGCGCCAGGCTGATCGAGGCCCGGCCCACCCCCGTCGGATGGATCGCCGAGATCCAGGTGGACAACGCCGGCGACGACACCGCCGCCGCCGTCGAGGTCGAAGGTGTGCTCGGGGACCAGACCGACCATGCCGCGCTCGACTATGTGCCGGGCCAGGGCCACGCCCGCGCCTCCCTGCGCTTCGACGGCGATCCCACGGCCGCACGCCTGCGTGTGGCGGGCTGGTCGGAGCCTTGAGCCCGGCCAAAACCTCTTCGCCGGCGCCGCTCAGAACGCCTGACGGGCGCTATATCGTGGTGCGCGGCCGGCTCTGGCGAACGTCCAATCCCGGGCTGGAGCCGGCCGAGCGCGATCTGCAGGTCAAGGCGCTGATGGCGGCGCGCCGCGCCGTCCGCGCCGCCCTCGCCACCGATGATCCGAAGGCGCTGAAGGCGGCGCGCGCCGGGGTTCAGGCCGCCAAGGTCGCGCTCGGCGAGCGCGGCCCCGTCTGGTGGACGGACGGCGCGCCCGATCTCAACCGCAAGATGGCGCGAAACACCGCCTACGCCGACTGGTTCGCCCTGACCACGGAACACCAGACCGCAAGCTAAGCATCTGATCCTTATGTCCTATTCCGGTCACAAGGCAGGAAACATTGCGAGTCGTTCTCCCGGAACGGAGAGCGACGTGCGCCGCTTATCCGACACGCCCCCAAGGAGGATGATATGGCCCAGACCTACGAAGAGATGGATGCGATCGCGATGCTGAAGGCGGACCACCGCAAGGTGGAGACGATCTTCGAGCAGTTCGAGAAGGCCACCACGCCGGCCAAGAAGCGCGAGCTGGCGCTGCAGGCCTGCCTGGAGCTCAAGGTGCACACCACCATTGAGGAAGAGATCTTCTATCCGGCCTGCCGCGGCAAGATCGAGGATGACCTCCTGAACGAGGCCTATGTCGAGCATGACGGCGCCAAGACCCTGATCAACGAGATCGAGGCGGCCTCGCCGGACGACGACTTCTACGACGCCAAGGTGAAGGTCCTTTCCGAAGAGATCGAGCACCATGTCGAGGAGGAGGAGAAGCGCTCCGAGGGCATGTTCGCCCAGGCCCGCGCCGCCGGTCTCGACATGGACGCGCTCGCCGACGCCATGCGGGCGCGCAAGGCGACCGCCATGGAAGAGTACCAGGCCGGCAAACCCGCCGAGACGCGCACCCTCTCTGGCGATGACACGGCCTCGGCCCTCGCCGAGCGCGACGACAGCGGCCCCGACGCCATGGAGGCCCCGGCCTCCCGGCGCTGAGCCACCCTGCCGAGACGAACCCCATCGCCCCGACGCCAGCGTCGGGGCGATGTCATTTGAGGTTATGGCTTCGCGCATCCTGACCCGTAGCGCACCAGATCGCCCGGCCGTCACCCGACCTGTCGGACCCGCCAGTCGGTCCCGTCGACGCCCTCGACGGCCAGCAAGGCCTCGACCCTGCGCCCGTCCGGGCGTCGGGCGATATGGACGATCAGGTCGATCGCCTGGCCGATCATGCGGCGCGACGGGCTGGCTGAGACCTCGGCCATCAGGTCTTCCAGCCGCGTCAGGGCCTCTTGCGCGGAGTTGGCGTGAACCGTGGTGAGCCCGCCCGGATGGCCGGTGTTCCAGCTCTTCAGGGTCTCCAGCGCCGCTGTTCCATCCCGAACTTCGCCGACGACGATCCGGTCGGGCCGGAGACGCAGGGCGTCGCGCACGAGGTCGCCGACGCCGATGGAAGGCGCGGCCCGGCGGGTCAGCACCGGCAGGAGATCCCAGGCGCTGCATTGCAGCTCGGGGGTGTCCTCGATGAGGATTACCCGATCCCCTGCGAAGCCGGGCTCGGCGAGAACCGCATTGGCCAGGGTGGTCTTGCCGGAGCCCGTCCCGCCCGAGATCAGGATATTGGCCCGGGCCTTGACGGCGTCGCGCAGCGCCTGCCCCTGCTCATCGTCGATCGTTCCATCGCGGACATAGTCATCGAGGGTCCAGATCACCGGTGGTCGCTTGCGGATCGAGAAGGCCGGCGCCGACACCAGCGGCGGCAGCAGACCCTGGAAGCGCTCGCCCGTCGCGGGCAGGACGCCTGACAAGCGCGGCGTCTCGCGGGCGACGCTTTCCCCGACATAGTCGGCGATCAGCTTGATGACTCTCTCCCGCGCTTCGGCGGAGAGGCGCTCGCCGGTGTCGGCGCGACCCCGCCCCGCCCGGTCAAGCACGATGCGCCCGTCCGGATTGGCGAGGATCTCGACCACGGCCGGCTCCTGCAGGGCGGCCAGGACAGTCTCGCCGAGCGCATGACGCAGGGCCTCAAGCTTGCGCTCGGCGACGATGGGATGGACCGCCATCAGCCCGGATCGAAGGAGCGGACCTCGCCCGGAACCCCGCCTGTCCGCTCACTTGGTCGCTCGCTGGGCCCCTCGCCCGCCCCACTTCCCGCCGCCTCGCCGGCGGCCTCGGCCTCGCGGGCCGTCCGGCCGGCCACAATCCGGGCGGCGGTGGCGTCCAGCAGACGTTCGATCCGCTGTTCGACGGCGGCCTGGACGGTCGGGTCCTGATCGACCAGGGCGTCGGGCAGTCGGAGGAAGAAGGCGCGCGCCACCTCGATCAGCAGCTCCTGGACAATCTGCATGTCGCGCGACGTGGCCCGCATATGATCCCGCAAGGACCGGTCCAGCGCCAGCATCCGGTCCTCGGGATCGGCGCGGGGCGAACTCAGCAGGCCCCGCGCGATGGCCCGGCCCGCGGCCTGGCTCAGAGGCATGCGCCCGTTGCGGGCCTCGCGGTCCAGCGCCTTGGCGATCTTGGGGTCGGACAGATAAACCTGCACCCGGCAGGAAGGGCTAGTCGTCCTTGGCATCGGTCAATCCTTGCAAATGGTCGAGGGCGGCATCCTGTGCGGCCATCTCCAGAGCGACCCGCCCGTAGATATCGGCCGCTCTGGCGGCGACCTTTTTGTCGTCCATGGCCGCCACCACCTCCTTGAACAGGGGCAGGGAGGCCTGGGCGTCGATCCCGAGGCCGCGTCGCCCGGCCCAGGGATGGGGTCGGGGCGGCGGCGCGTCGATGCGGCCGGCCTGATCAGGCGGCCCCTGACCGGCGCGCTTCCGAAACGGCGCACACCGGTCATACTGCAGCTTGCGGGCGCGGATCGGTCTCTGGCCGGCGACGAACATGAGCTGGTCTTCGTCCGGCAAGGCCCTGACCTCGCCTGGCTCGAGCAGCGGCCGTTCGATGTCCGAGCGTGACACAGAGCTTCGTCCCGCCCCCAGTCCCGCCGGCCCGCTCCGACTCTTGCGCGTCTCCGTCACGGAACCGGTCAGCTTCGAGACCTTGTCCTGGGTCACCGGATCGAGGGCCGAGAAGGCGGTGTAGACGGCGCAGTTGTCCAGAAGGGTGGACGGGCCTGCGGCGAGCAGGCTGACACTCAGAGCGCAAAACAGAAGTCTCATGAGAGCTGTCTAACCCGCCGCCAGGCCAAGGACGTCTCACCGTTCCTGACGACGGCGGATCTGAGGTTGGACGCCGCCGGCTGCGCCCCTCGTCAGGTTGCGGCAGTATACGACGACGCCGGGCCGGATCACCGTCCGGATATGAACCAGTCGCATCACGTCGCCCTCCTGCTCTCAGGGCTTCTGGCCAGCGCCCTCGGCGGCGCGAACCCCGCAATGGCGCAGATCCCCACGGCGGTCGCCGAGCCTGGCGACGGCGCGCGAGACGACATGTGGTGTCAGGCGATCGAACGACAGAGGGCGGGTCGCCCCGGCGAGGCGGCGGCCCTTCTGCGCAATCTGCTCGCCCTCGAACGCCGCGACCATCCCCTGACGCCGGGGACCTTCAGAATCCAGGCGCGGCTGATTTCCGTTCTGATGGACGTCGGCGCCACGGCGGAAGCCCTGCCCCTGGCGCAGGACGGCTACACACGCGCCCGCGCCGCTCTCGGCCCGGACGACGCTTTGACGGGTGATCTTCGCCTCGCCCTGTCCCGTCTGCTCGCCATCACCGGCGCTTACGAACAGGCGGAGCCGCTTCTGCGCGAGGATCTCGACGCCGAACTGGCTGCGGGTCGCCTCGGGGACGCGCGCTCGACCGGCTATATTCTGGCGCGGGTCTACGACGGCATGAACCGCGCCACGGACGCTGACGCCGTGCGCCTCAGGGTCGCCGGGGGTGACCTGGGCGATCCCGGGGAACTCGAGCGCCGCATCGACCTGTTGATCGCGAGCGATGACAAGGCGACGGCAGAGCCGCTCGCGCGACGGCTCGTCGCCCTCCGCCAGGCCGGCGGCGGGCGGCCGCTTGACCTGAGAATGGCGAGGGTCCGTCTGGCGCGCACGCTGTTCCACTCCACGGAAGACGTCGCCGGGGATCCTCGCATCGTCGAAGCCGAAGCGATCTACCGCAGCCTGTACGCCGAGGAACGCGTCTCCGGAGCCACGATGACGCCGGTCGTCACCGCAGAGCTGGGAGAACTCCTGATCAAGACGGCCGAAGCGGATACACCCCGTCAGGATGAGGGGCTCCGGATCAATGAGGAGGCGCTCGACCTGATGACCGCTACGCTCGGACCGGACCACCCGGAAACCCTCACCTGGTTGAGCCAGGTCGCCGTCTATCAGTTCGGCAGGATGCAGTTCGACCGCGCAGAAGCCAGCATGGCGCGGTTCCAGAGCGCGCGGGATAAAGGCACGGCGGTGTCGTTCACGGCGGCGGCCAACGCCCTGACCGTGAGTGCGGGCCTGGCGCTTCAGGGCGACGATCTGATGGCGGCGCACCGGATCCTGTCGCGAGAGAGTCGTCGGATCCACGCCGATCTGATCTCCGCCAGCCGCCGGGACAGCGCCCGCGCTCTCCAGGCGCAGACGGCCTGCATCGACCGGCTGAGCGTTGCGGTCGCATGGCGAGCGGAGCAGCAGCAGAAGTCGTCGCTGCCGGAGTGATCATCGCCCTTGGTCATGACCGTCACCCTGAGTGATCGGCAGTTGATTGTGGAAGTCTGCCGTGCGCCAACACCAGCTGTTCGTTGAGCGCCGGAAACACGACCTTCAGCCCTGGCGTCTAAGCTTAGGAACTTCTGCCCTTTGAGTTCTCCTCACACATTTCGGACATTTGGGCTCAGTCCGGCACTCTTGGTGCTCCAACAGATTGACCCGCATCTTCCTGCAGCCGCGCTGAAATGTCAGGAGATTTTACATTTCGCGGGCTGGCGAAGTAGGTAGTTTCCCTTATCATTCCGCCATGCGAGAACGTTTGACCTCGGAATCATGTCGAGCCAAAGCCGAAAAGTGCCGGAGGGCTGCGGAGCTGCCATCCGACCCCGGCATCAAGGCCGAACTTCTGCAACTGGCCGTTGATTTCGAGGTCAAGGCCCGTGCACTGACACTGTCGACCGATGTCGGCCTCGTACGTCAGCCGAGCGAGCCTGATCAGCGTCGCTCGAGCTGAGCTTGAAGGATGGAGCGTGGTAACCAGCACACAGTGAAACCCGGCGCCTGCCCCGTTGCGGACCTGTCGCAGAAATGAAAATCTCGGAAGGGAACAGGGGGAAACGGTGAGCGGCTTCGAATATCTCTTTACGTTTTACGGGCTCTTGCTGGGCCTGGCGGTCGCCAACGTCGCCACCGGCTTTGCGGATATGTGGCGAGGCCGCGACGACATCCGTCCGGGATGGACCACGCCCCTGCTCGGCCTTTTCATTCTGCTGGCGGCGGCGCAGCAGTGGGTGTCCTACTGGATGGCGCGGGAGGGGCTCACGATGGAGCCCTCGACCCTTCTGATCTCCATGGCCGTCGCCTTCCCCTACATCTTCGTCAGTACGGGCATGTTCCCGCGCCAGTCGGACAAATGGCGCTCGCTCGACGACTACTATGCGGCGCACAGCCGTGTGCTGATGGGGGCGCTGGCCCTGCCAGCCTTGGCGTCCCTCGTCTACAATGTGGTGATGCAAGGCGCACCAGACATCAGGGACGCCGTTACGGCCACGATCCGGATCGGCATACCCGTCGGACTGATGCTCACCCGTCGCCCCCTGCTGCATCGGGCCGGACTGTGCCTGCTGTGCGGCTTGATGATTTACAAGATTTTCGCGACCTGAATTGCGGCTGCCGCTGTCGGCTTGCCAGTTTCCTCCCCACGCCTAAGGCGGCGGAATATTGCTGCGCCCACAGAGTGGTTTAGGCAGCCGCAAACACGACGGTGGCGTCTGAGCCGGATACCCGCTTTCGGGCACGGGGCCGACTTCGAAAGCCGACCCGTTGCGGGCGCCTGCAGGCCGGTTAAGCTCAGTTCAAGCGAGGGCCGCCGCCGGTCGTGCTTAGGGGAAAACAGCGTGAGTCCTTTCGAGTTTTTCTTCAGCTTCTATGGGCTGCTCCTCGGACTCTCGGTGGCGGTGTTGATCACCGGGTTCACAAACGTGCTGAAGCAGCGGAAGCGGGTCCGCGTCGGTTGGCTCACCCCCCTTCTTTCAGCCTTCGTCCTTATCGACATTTCCAGTTTCTGGACTGGGGCCTGGTCATTGATGCAGGACGTGCCGATCCGTCTGTTGGTCCTGGTCATCGGATTGGTCGCAGCCGGAAGCTACTACGTTGCTGCATCCCTTACCGTCCCCGATGACGTGGAGGCTTGGCCTGACTTTGACGACTATTTTGACGCTCACAAACACTGGGTCATGGGTGGTGTGATCGTCGCAAACCTCGTCGCATTCGAGATCATGCCCTGGTTCACAGGCCAAACGGTCGCCGATCGTATGGCATATTACAGCGACCCCAGAGGCCTGCTCACCGTCGCCTATCTCGCCACTTGTCTGGCGGTGGCCTGGGTCAAAAGCCGACGACTCAACCTCATCTTCCTGCTCGCATTGCTCGTTTACTACGGCGTGGTCGCGTCCCGGGTGCTTGTGGCAGGCTGACGCTTCGGCGATGAGCGACAAGACGCCAGCCGCCTCTGAGGGTCAGTCGCTACGCCGTAAAACCACCGCTGGCTGAAGTTGGCGAGGCCTGCTTTTGAGACCGGACTCGATCTCTTTAGGGCCGAGGGGATCTGGCGGGCTGACCCATCAAGAATCATCGTGGGCTCCTTGGAGACTGCCTAACCTCGACAGAAAAATCCGGTTCGCGTCGTGTTCAACGCGGTGCGTCAGCCGTCACTGTCCCGACGCCTTTTCTCGAACCGCCATTTGCGGACTCCCTGCACGGCGATCAGCCCGAACAGAACCGAGCCCGCGACGATGCACAGACGGCCCCAGCCGTGCAGGATGTCCCACGCCCGCGACGCGTTCCACAGCATGAAGGGCACTGCCAGCAAGCCGATCGCCAGTGCGCCATAGTTGATCCTGGCAAACGCCAACCGCTTCCGTTCGGCCGTGGACGGGCCGTGGGCGACCGGAATCCGCTCTCTCAGCGCGCGATCCGGAGCCCTGCGGGCCCACAGGGCGAACAGCACGAAGGCCAGGACTAGAACGGCCATTCCGCCTACCCCCCAGAGCCTGCGATCAGTCCCGGAGGCCCCCTCGTAGAAACCCGTGGCGAACCCGCCGAGGATGACCGTCGCGACCATGGCCCAGCCGCTCAATTTCAGGGCGCGAGAATAGCCGGCGATGAAGTCGGCCTGCTCTTCCGCACTGATCCGGATCGCTGGCCCCGTCTCGTTCTTGCGGTACAGAAACCCTTGGCCTTCCTGATCGAACTGACGGGCAAACGAGGCCTTCAAACGCTCTGCGCTGCCGGTATGGATCATGGGGCGACGCTATCAGCCCCTTTCACGCCGCGAAACGGGCGGAACCTGACGCTCGCCAGGCGGCTTCCCCGCCACCAAGCCATCAGCCTATGCGAGACTGATTGGGCCTAAGAGGCTTACTTCGCCAACCAGCGCTTGAAACCTTCGGCGTCCGCGCAGCGCCGTGAGCAGGGCCATCAGCACATGGTCCACCAACCGGGCGAGACGCTCACGCGGAACCGACGCACCAGTTAGTCCGGCATCGGGCACCAGAATGGCGACAACGACCTCGCTCATGACGTCCAGGTCGAGGTCACCCGCTCCTTTTATTCCTGAGGCCTTCACGCCGGCGCGGGATGCGCATCGATTCTTGGGAGCTCCGACCCACCGCTGTATTTGTGTTTCGCACCGCGCCCCGATCATGCGCGCAAGGCAGCTGCGCGCCAGAAGCAGCCATTGGCTCGCGTCCGGAAACTGGACATGGCGCACCGATCCGTTACGTCGCTCCCGTTGGAAAGAAGGGTCGCCATGTCACACAGGCGATTGCTGGGGGCCGTCTGCGTGTCCTAGATCGCGCCACGCACGCCGCTTGAACCAGAGTCCGGTGTGTGCGGCACAACCGCGTCAGAGCGGCAGGATCACGACCCGTTCGTAGCCCGCCCGTCCGTCACCAGTCGGCAGCACTGCGAACTCATCATTGGGATAGTTGATCAGCTCCCGCACCAACCGGGCGAAGGCCTCGGCATGCTCGTCGTTGCGAATGAGCACAAGGCCACCTTCCCCGGTCGGCTCCACGGTGTACTCGGCTGAGCCCGCCATCAGGCGATCGAATAGACGTCCCATAACGTTGGCTATCAAAAGCGCGCAGGCCGCGGATTGTCCAGCGTCACAGTATCAGAGGTTGCGAACGCGAAAGCCGGTATTATTGCCGTCTGCGGATACACCTCCTGCTATCTGACTTTCGAGCGCTTCAGGCCCCGTTGCCGTTTTTTTCAGACCCCGCACGGGCGCCGACGATGCGGGCCTTCAAGGATCTTCGGATCGCCAAACCATTCAATGCCGCTGCTACCTCAGCGAAGCCATAGCCTTCGGCGACAAGCGCTGTGCGCAAGGTCTTGGTGGATGCGATTGTCCCACTGTCCGCAAGCTCGTAGGCCCGTTCAAGGATCGGAGCCCGCGAGGGTGACACCCTCGTCAAACACCGCCCTCCCCAAGGTAGGCGGAAGCCGCGACCAAGCCCGCTAACCCGATGGCTCCCAATAGCAACCATATCCAAAGCCACGTCGAGGGACGGAAGAGCTTGGGACGAGGCCGGCGGCGCATAGGATCCTCTGCGAGTTCAGCGGCGAACTGGGCGCGCTTTTAAACCTCCTCATGATTTCCGGACAAGATGCATCGCATGGTTAGAGGCGCGCTTCGGGCGGTCGACTAATCTATGGCGCTCGCCGTCCAAACCGGGCGAGCGCGACGGCCGCTTCCCCTTTCTCAGCCAGAGTGAACGCCCGGTCGAGGGCGGATGTCAGAGATCGATCTGCTCGGAAATCTCGAGCGCATCATCCACCTCGATGCCCAAGTACCGCACGGTGCTCTCGAGTTTTCCGTGCCCGAGCAGCAACTGACATGCGCGCAGATTTCCGGTCTTTTTGTAGATCAGGGCCACCTTGGTACGGCGCAGGCTGTGAGTTCCGTATCCTGCAGGATCCAACGATATGGCCTGAACCCATTGATCAACCAAACGCGCGTATTGCCGTGTTCCGATGTGGCTCCCGTCCCGGCTCCGGCTCGGGAACAGCCAATCATCGGAGCGAGGTCCGCGCTGTTCCAGCCAGGCCCGAAGCGCGTCCCGCGCCGGCTCTGTGATCTCGAAAGGGACTGGCCGGCCCGTTTTCTGTTGGACGACGACGGACCTTTGGCGGATTTCACCACCGTGAACGATGTCGGACAGACGCAGCTTTACGAGGTCGCAGCCGCGGAGCTTGGCATCCAGCGCGATGTTGAACATCGCCAGATCGCGTACCGCTCCACGCGTTTTCAGGTGATAGCGGATTGCCCAGATATGCTTGGGCTTGAGCGGCGCCTTCGCGCCAATCATACGGCCGACGTTCCAGGGCGTGCGGGGTGGACGAAAAAGATCGAGCTGGCTCATGGCCATCTCCTCAGGAAGCGCCCCTGCTCCATCATACGCCTATCCGGGCCCGAAGAGCGCCGGCAGCGAAGGTCTGGCCCCGACCTCAAGCGCGACATGGGCCGATCGGGACTGGCGAGCCTGATGGATCAAATGTATCCGGGATCATTCGCGATCGGGGGGCGCCCCTTCATTTTGATCTAAGTGCCTCAGAGATATGGTCATTGTGGATGACTGACCTATAACCAACAGGCCCATTGTCCCGGCGCCTTCTGTCGGCTACGCCACCTGCGGCTCAGCCGCCGTGCAGGGTCGGAGCGCGGCCCTTGTCATCGATCGAACGCAATAATGTCCGCATGCGCGGCTCTGGCGAGCGGGCCATGGTCTTCGCCCACGGCTTTGGCTGCGACCAGAACATGTGGCGTTTCGTAGCCCCGGCGTTCGAGCCAGACTTCAGAACCGTCCTGTTCGACAATATCGGGGCCGGCGGGTCGGACCTCACGGCCTATGATCCATCGAAATACGCCGGCCTGACGGGCTATGCCGACGACCTCATCGAGATCCTGCGCGAACTGGGGCTGAGCGACGTCGTCTTCGTCGGCCATTCGGTCAGCAGCATGATCGGCGTCCTCGCCTCGATCCGGGCGCCGGCCCTGTTCTCTAAACTGGTCCTGGTTGGGCCCTCGCCGCGCTACATCGACGACGGCGACTATGTCGGCGGGTTCGGATCGGACCAGATCGAAGAGCTGCTGACCTTCCTCGGCGAGAACCCCATGGCCTGGTCGGAGGCCATGGCGCCCGCCATCATGGGCAACCCCGACCGTCCCGAGCTCGGAGAGGAGCTGACCGCCAGCTTCTGCCGCGTCGATCCCGTCATCGCCGAGGCCTTTGCGCGCGCCACCTTCACCTCGGACAACCGCGCCGACCTGCCGCAGGTGACGGTGCCAACGCTGATCCTTCAGTGCAGCGACGACATTATCGCGGGCGAAGCCGTCGGCCAGTATGTCCATGATCACATCGCGGGCAGCCGGCTGATCCGCCTTGAGGCCACGGGACACTGCCCGAACCTCAGCGCGCCCGACGAGGTCATCGCCGCGATCAAAGCCTTTGTCTGAGTCGACAGTCGACGACACCGCCGCCACGCCCGGCTTCGAGGATCTCTTCGACAACGCGCCCTGCGGCTATCTGGTGATGGAGGCCGATGGACGGATCGTCAGGGTCAACGACACCTTCTCGCGCTGGATAGGATTTCCGTCCGAGGCCCTCGTCGGCAAACGCCTGCGCGACCTGCTGACCGTGCCGGGCCGCATCTTCTACGAAACCAATTTTGCGCCAGTCCTGCGGCTCCGGGGTGGTTTCGAGGAGGTGTCGCTCGATCTGGTGACGGCGAGCGGCGAACAGTTGCCGGTCCTGGTCAATGCCAACGAACGCCGCGACACCGTCGGCGACCTCACCGCCATTCGGGTCGCGGTGTTCCGCGCGACGGGGCGCAGAGGCTACGAGCGCGACCTGCGCGGACAGCTCAGCGACGAGCGTTCAACCTCGGAACTGCGCGAGCAGTTTATCGCCGTACTGGGCCACGACCTGCGCAACCCTCTCGCCTCGATCGTCGGTGCGGCGCGCCTTCTGAAGCGCGAGGCGATCAGCGAGAAAGCGAAAGGCGTCCTGACCCTGATGGAGACAAGCGTCGACCGGATGGCTGGTCTGATCGACGACGTCATGGATTTCGCGCGCAGCCGGCTCGGCAGCGGCATCGACCTGCAGCGCACCACCGCCCCGCTGGAGCCCGTGCTCAGGCAGGTTGTGTCGGAACTCGAAGTCAGCCAGCCCAGCCGGGTGATCGCCTGCGAATTCCACCTTCCGGACCCCATCAGTTTCGATCCCGGCCGGGTCGCCCAACTGGTGTCCAACCTCCTCGGCAACGCCCTCGTCCACGGCGACGCGAAACAGCCCGTGCGGCTTTCGGCTGGAACCGAGGACGGTCAGCTGGTCCTGTCGGTCGCCAATGCGGGCGAGCCGATCCCGCCGGCCACTCTCGATCGCCTGTTCCAGCCCTTCTTCCGGGGCGAAGTCCGACCGAACCAGCAGGGCCTGGGCCTTGGTCTGCACATCGCCTCGGAGATCGCCCGCGCCCACGACGGGATCTTGTCGGCCACGTCGGACGCGACCGAAACCCGGTTCACGTTCGTCATGCCGCTGCGGACAACAGACTGACGACCTCGCGAAGACGAACAAAAAGCGCGGCTGTTTCCTCGATCATCCAACATCTTATGAGATGCCTCACGGAACAACGGTGGCCGGGCCCGGTTCAGTGCCCATGGCCGACACACACATTTCCCAAGCGGTCGTCCTGGTCGTCGACGACGAGCCCCTGCTGCGGCTGAACGCGACCGAAGCCCTGAACGAAGCCGGCTGCCGGACCTATGAAGCCTGCGAGGCGAGCGAGGCGATGGCGATGATCGAGGATCACCCTGACATCTCGGTCCTGTTCACGGACATCAACATGCCGGGCGCCGAAGACGGCCTCGCGCTGGCGGGGCGCGTCCATGCCGAACGGCCGGACATCCAGCTAATCCTCACCTCAGGCAGGGAGCGGCCCGCGCCGGCCGACATCCCCGACGATGGGCAGTTCGTGCCCAAGCCCTACGACATGGAGGTGATCTCCGAGATCGTTCGGACACATAGAAAGCCCCTCTGAAGGAGACGCTCCTTTCCGAATATTCCATGCCGCCGGATACTTCACGCAGGCGATCACGTAGTGAAGGTTTGGCGGCGAGGTGAGCCGGCGGTCTGGCCCGCGGGGTGTTAACTCCAGCGGCGTCGCAACCGATAGGGCGGTCGAAGGTTAGGGCATTGAACTTCTTTCAGGAAAACGCTCATGTCCGACGCCGCCATCGCCGCCACCAAACGCTTCGGCGAGATCGTCAACACCGGCGCGCTCGACGCCTTTCCGGAAGTCGTCGCCGAAGGCTGCGTCGATAACGACCCAGCGCCAGGCCAGGGCGCCGGCCCGGAAGGCTTCAAGACCTTCTTCACCGGCATGCGCACCGCCTTCCCCGACATGAAGGTCGAACCGCAGACGATGGTCAGCGAAGGCGACAAGGTCGCCTTCGCCTATACCCTGACGGGCACGCACCAGGGTGACTTCCTCGGCGTGGCCGCGACCGGCAAGCCGATCGAGGTCCGGGGGATGCAGATCGGCCGCTTCGAGGACGGCAAGATGGTCGAGCGCTGGGGTTCTTCCGATGAGCTCGGCATTCTCAAACAGATCGGCGCGGCCCCGGTCTGATCCGGGCGGTGCTCAAGCCTGTTTCCTGCGATGTCGCCGTCATCGGCGCCGGTTCCGCCGGTCTTGCAGCCTACCATTCGGCGAAGGCCACCGGGGCCAGGGTCCTGCTGATCGAGGCCGGTCCCGGCGGCACGACCTGCACCCGATACGGCTGCATGCCGTCCAAGCTCCTGCTGGCGGCGGCCCGGGCCGCGCGTGACGCCCGGGCGGCGCAGACCTTCGGCGTCCACGCCGGAAATCTCGAGATCGACGGCAAGGCGGTCATGGCCCGGGTGCGGCGTGAGCGCGATCACTTCGTCCAGAGCGTACTGGAGGAGGTCGCGGCGATACCACCGTCCGACAGGCTGCACGGCCGGGCGCGCTTCGCCAGCCCTAACACCGTGACCGTCGATGATCATAGCCTCGTCTCGGCACGCGCCATCATAGTCGCCACCGGCGCGCGGCCGGTTGTCCCCGAGGATCTTGCCAAGGCTTGCGAAGAGCGGGTCGTCACCCATGAGACAGTCTTCGACCTGGAAACCCTGCCCCGCGCGCTGGCGGTCATCGGCGCCGGTCCCCTAGGTCTCGAACTGGCCCTGGCCTTCGTCCGGTTGGGGGTGAAGACGACGGTCTTCGACGAGGGAGATGCGATCGGAGGCGTGAAGGATCCGGTCGTCGGCGCGGCCGTGGCCGACCAGATGAACCGCGAGTTGACCTTCGAACTCGGCGTCAGGGTCGAGGCCAAGCGCAAGCCGGACGGCAACATCCTGCTCCACTGGACCGAAGCCGATGGCAAGGCGCGTCGCGGGACGTTCGACTATGTGCTCGACGCCGCCGGACGTAAGCCGGCACTGGACAGTCTCGACCTGAACCTGTCGGGTCTGGAGCTGGATGAGGACGGGGTCCCGATCTTCGATCCCGACACCCTGCGCTGCGGCAGCTCGAACATCTTTATCGTCGGTGACGCCAATGACGATCGGCCTGTTCTTCACGAGGCCTCGCTTCAGGGCGAACTGGCGGGTCGCAATGCGGCGCGCCTGCCGAAGCTGGAGAAACGGGTCCCGATGCCGAACATGGCGATCGTCTATTCCGATCCCGACATCGCCAGCGTCGGTTCAGGCTGGGACGAGGAGGCGGCCAAGAGCTGGATCATCGGCTGTAGTGACGACGTCGGACGCGCGCGTGTCGATGGCAGGCCGCCGGGCATGTTGCGGGTCTATGCCGAGGCCAAGAGCGGGGTCCTGCTCGGCGGCGAACTGTTTGGACCCGACGTCGAGCATCTGGCCCATCTGCTGGCCTGGGCCGTCCAGCTGAAAATGACGGCTAGGGATGTGTTGGAGATGCCCTTCTATCACCCGACGATGGAGGAGAGTTTCCGAACCGCCCTGCGCGATCTGGCGGGTCAGCGACACACCTGAGGTCAGCCGCCACCGCGGAAGTCTGGATAGAGGCTCATGCCGCCATCGACGAACAGGGTGGTCCCGACGACATAGTCCGCCGCATCCGATGTCAGCCAGACCGCGCTTTGCGCGACATCCTCGACCTCGCCGATCCGTCCATACGGGATCAGCTTCAGAAGCTTCCTCGCCGCCGCGGGCGTGTCCCAGGCGGCCTTGTTGATCGGGGTCTTGATGGCGCCCGGCGCGATGGCGTTGACCCGGATCTTCTGGTCCGCCAGCTCCTGGGCCATGGTCTCCATCAACATCTTCACCCCGCCCTTGGCCGCCGCATAGTTGGCGTGGCTGGCCCAGGGGATGCGCTGATGGACCGAAGTAACAAAGAGCACCTTGCCCAGAGCTTTTGACCGGTTCGGCTCAATTCCCTGACGCCGGAACCGTCTGGCGGCCTCTTGGGCGCAGAGGAAGGCGCCGGTCAGGTCGAGATCGATCACCTTGCGCCAGTCCTCCAGCGTCATCTCCAGAAAGGGCGCATCGGCCTGGGCGCCCGCATTGGCGACGAGAATGTCCACGCCGCCGAAATGGTCGTCGGCCGCATCGAACAGCTTCAGGATATCCCGGGGTCTGGATACGTCGCCGCCCACAGAGACGGCCCTGCCCTCCTTTCCGATGATCTCGGCAGTGACAGCCGTGCCGCCTTCCGCGTCGCTATGGTGATTGACCACGACGGCGGCGCCCGCCTCGGCGAAGGCCAGGGCGATGGCCTTGCCGATGCCGGAACTGGCGCCGGTGACGACGGCCCTCTGGCCGGCGAGCGGTTTCTGGCTCATGCGAGGTCCTCCGAGGCAGTGACGGTTCCCGATACGACGCCGCCGTCGTCCCGGATCACCCGAATGTCGAACCGAAGCGCTCCGACCCGGACGCCCTTGATGTCGAGCCCGTTCACGCCGGTGGGCAAAGCCGGCGAATGCAGTTCAGGTCCTCCCGGTCCGCCGCGCAGGCCGAGCAACTCGGTCAGCAAATAGGGGGCCGCCCCCGCCGACCACGCCTGCAGCGGCTCGGCGAACGGGCAGCGGGCGGGAAACAGGCCGGGCTCCCGATCGAAGCCGATATAGAACTCGGGCAGCCGCCCCATGGCGAAGGCGCTCGAGATCTCGATCACGGCGTCGAACAGGGCGACGGCTGGCGCTTCCAGGCCGTAGCCCTTCATCCCCGCCGCGATCAGGGCGTTGTCGAACGGCCAGACGCTGCCGAGATGGTAGTTCAGAGGATTGTAAGCTGCCGCCTCCGCCGAGAGGGTGCGCACGCCCCAGCCGCCGTTCATGTCCGGTCGCATCATCCGCTCGGCCGTACGCGCCGCCTTGTCGTCGTCGGCGATGCCCGACCACAGCACTTGGCCGGCGTTGGAGCTGACCACGTCGAGCTGCCGCCCGCCGGTTTCGAGTCCGAGAGCAAAACAGCCCTCATGTTCCATCCAGAAGTCGCGATTGAAGGCCTTGCGCAGCGCCGCCGCTTCCGTCTCCAGCGCTTCCGCTGCGACGGGCTCGTCCGCCAGACGCAGGAGGTCGGCCATCAACAATCTCGCGCGATACGCGTAGCCCTGCACCTCGCTCAGGGCGATCGGCCCTTCGGAGGGACTGCCGTCGGCGCGCGGCACGCCGGACATGGAATCCTTCCATCCCTGATGGATCACCCCGTCTTCGTTTTCCCGGTCGTAGGTCAGGTAACCGCGCGCGTCGGCGGCGTTGCGTCCCTTCATCCACCCCAGGGCCGCATCGACGGCCGGCCGGAGTTCGTGGAACAGGTCCAGCGATCCCGACCATTGCGCATGACGCCCGATCAGGATCAGGAACAGGGGCGTCGCATCAATCGACAGATAGCTGGGCCGGTGCGGAATCTCTTTCAGATTAGCCATCGCGCCGACGCGATGCTCGTGCGGAATCTTGCCGGGCTCCTCGCCGGTTTCTGCGACGGTCTCTCTACCCTGATGCCGGGCGAACAGGCGCAGAACCCCTTGGGCCGGTCGGGCGTCGAACGGCAGCGATTGTAGCGCCGCGAGAAGGCTGTCCCGACCGAAAGGGGCCATGAACCACGGCAGACCGCCGGCGATGAACGGCTCCTCCAGTTCGGTCAGCAGCATCGCCAGATCCGCGAACGACCGCTTGAGCAACCGGTCCAGACCGGGGTTGTCGCTATTGACCTTGACCCCGTCGTAGACGGGCGGCGAAGGCGGTCTGGCGCGCGGCGGTGCGCCGACCTCCTCTACCGTGAAGGTCAGGTCGAAGGTCTCGACCTGTTGCGGCTCCAGGACGAGATCGAAGGCGATCGTCCTGGCGCTGCCCCGCGCTGTGACCCGAGCCTCCCGATCTAGGACGACCGTCAGCACCCGCTCGACCTTATCAGCCCCGACGTAGCGGAAGACGAGGTTCTTCTCCGCCGTCTCGACCGTTCTCAAGGGTCCCCTCGCCTTCGCCTCCGATCCACGCAGTTCGAAGACGTCCTCGAACAGAGCGTCGATCGTTACGGCCAGTTCGAACCGGATCGGCTCCAGAGTGAAGTTGCGCACCGTGATCGTGTCGATGAGGGTCAGGGCCTGGCCCGACACGCGTCGGGCCAGGCGCAGCCCCAGACATTGCGCGTCGAGGGGGCGGCCGTCGGTCTGTTTGATTTCGTCGTTGGTCAGTTGATGGATGGCCTCGTCGCCGCGAGCGGCGCTGGACATCAGGACCAGCGGCGGACAGCCGCCGAGGGTCAGATCGTAACGGCTCAGATAGCGGGTGTCGCGATGGAACAGCCCGACCCCGGCGTCACTGCCGGCCGGGACGCCGGCATCCGGACAAGTCCCGAGAAACAACGGCCCGTCCTTGATCAGGATGGGCTGGGTGACCTCGGTCATGAAGGGGGCGTCGACCATGTCTGGCTCCATCGATACGCAAGCCAGGCCGGCGGAGACCTTCCAACGCACAAGACCTGAAGACGCTTCAAACCGTGGTCGGGTTACTGCGCGCCGCGTGAAACGCGACGGCGTCGCAGGCGTTGAGACGGCTTCCCGTCTTCAAGGAATATCCATGGCCGACCGTCTGACGATGCAGGATCCACGCGAGCAGTACCCGAAGCCGCCGTTTCCCAAACAGCCGCAGCCGGTTCCCGGCCTCGCCGCGAAGATGGATCCCGAGCCCGACCATGGCGAGACCAGCTATAAGGGTTCGGGCAAACTGGCCGGCCGCAAGGCGCTGATCACAGGCGGCGATTCCGGCATCGGTCGCGCCGCCGCCATCGCCTACGCCCGGGAAGGGGCCGATGTCGCCATCGCCTATCTGCCGAGCGAACGCACCGACGCCGACGATGTCATCGCCCTGATCGAGGCTGAGGGCCGAAACGCGGTAGCCCTGCCCGGCGACATCACCGACGAGGCCTGGTGTCGCGATCTCGTCTCAAAGGCCGTCGAAGGGCTGGGCGGGCTCGACATCCTAGTCATCAACGCCGGCCATCAGCAGGCGCGGGAGTCGATCGCCGAGGTTACCTCGAAGGACTTCGACGTGACGATGAAGACCAATCTCTACGCCATGTTCTGGATCACCCAGGCGGCGGTTCCGCATCTGAAGCCCGGCGCGACGGTCATCACCACGGCCTCGGTCCAGGCCTATGACCCGTCAGCCATCCTGCTCGACTACGCCACGACCAAGGCTGGCATTGTCGCCTACACCAAGGCGCTCGCCAAACAGCTGATCGAGAAGGGCGTGCGTGCGAATGTCGTCGCGCCCGGCCCCTTCTGGACCGCGCTACAGTCCTCGGGCGGCCAGCCGCCGGAAAAGGTCATGACCTTCGGCGAGCAAAGCGTCTTTGGCCGTCCGGGCCAGCCGGTCGAGATCGCTCCGGTCTACGTCCTGCTCGCGTCGCAGGAATCGAGCTTCACCACCGGCGAGGTCTACGGGGTGACGGGCGGCGCCGGCATCGCCTGAACCTTCAGCGCCCAAGGCCCTCAGAGAGATTGACGACGGCGCGGTGACATCCAGGGCGTTCGGCTTCGAAGCCGAACGCCCTGGCGGGCACAACAAATGCTATAGCAATCGTTGCGATTGTAGCCGCTCCGGGTTGGCCCCTCTATCACTTGGCCAAGGGCTTGGCCCGCAGTCTCAATCCGGATCGTTCGGGATGTATCATGTCTTTGTGGAAGCTCAGGGCGGCGGTGTTGATCGTCGCGCTCGCCTGTCAGGCGCCCGTCATGGCTGAAGCCCCCGGTCATGTGACAGGCATTGGCGGCGTCTTCGTGAAGAGCAAGGACCCTGCGGCGCTCGCGCGCTGGTATCGGGACGCATTGGGGGTCGATGTTGCGGCATGGGGCGGAGCCGCATTGGGCTACACCGACTCCAGCCATCCTCCGGCGGTCTCCTGGATGGCCTTTCCCGAGACCAGCGATCACATGGCGCCGTCGACGCGCGAGTTCATGGTCAACTTCACGGTCGATGATATGGACGCCATGATTGAAAGGCTTCAGTCGATGGGGGTGCCGATCCTCGACCGGAATGATGAGGATGCGTTCGGAAGGTTCGTGTGGATCCAGGATCCCGATGGGACGAAAATCGAGTTGTGGCAGCCCCGCTGAGTCTTCATCCTGCCTTTGAGGGGTCAACGAGATGTCCCTGCCAGGGGCTCAGAACTTCGTAGCGTGTCACCTCGGTGTGACCGGGTCGGGACGCTTGCAGGAGGTTTCTTGCAATAAGATGCCGCACGGCCTCCTGTGCGCTACGTTTGGACAGCCCCGTTCGCTCGGCGAGTTGCGCATGACTAAGTCGAGGAACCCCGTCTTCCGAGGCGGCCCACAAGGCGAGGTAAACCAGAAAAGCGGACGCTCTTCGGTCATGCCCCACCAAGTCTCGCATGAGCGTGTCGAGAACATATCGATCCAGGGCATATCGCTTGGTGCTCATGCCAAAGCCTCTAGCACAGCTCTCTTGGCCGGCAATTTCGACCGTAAGCGACAAGCCGTGCAGCCATGATCAGAAAACTCAACTACGTCGGCATCCCGACCCGCGATCAGAATCTCGCGCTGGCCTTTTGGACAGAGGTCATGGGCTTTATCATCGCGACTGATCGCCCCGTTGAAGAGAGGCGCTGGATCGAACTCACGATCCCGGGCGCGCAAACCGGGCTGCTACTGTTCACGCCCAGCGGTCAAGAAGACAGGGTGGGCACCTTCTTCAACGGCTCTTTCGGATGTGAGAACGTCCACCACGAATACGAGCGGCTTCGAGCGAGGGGCGTGAAGTTCCTCGGCCCACCGGTGTCGAAGCCATTTCCTCACGTCTACTTTCAGGACCCCGACGGGAACACGTTTTTCCTGTCCAGCCGGTGAGCCGCTGTCGATAAGTGGCGCGCATTTGGAGCATCAGTCCGGGCGCGCCCCGCGCTCTCTCCCGCGCCGCCTCCATCAGCGCTGAAATGTCAGGAGATTTTACATTTCGGAGAGTGGCGAAGTAGGTAGTTTCCCTTACTATTCGCCTATGCGCGACCGTGTGACTCCGGACTCATGCCGAGCCAAGGCCGAAAAGTGCCGCAAGGCCGCGGCACTGTCATCCAACCCCGTTATCAAGGCCGAACTCCTCAAGCTGGCAGAGGATTTCGAAATCAAAGCCCGTGCTCTGACATTGTCGAACGATACCAGCCTTCTCCGTAACGAAACTGATCAAGGTCACTCCACCTGAACATGAACAGCGAGCACCCGTTTGCCAGTGCAGGGTGCAAGCCCCCTTTCGACGCAGAGCGTTTGTCGATCCCGGACATCTGGGGAGCGCCATCACCGGACATTGACCGCAAGTCGCAAACACGACGTACGGCGAGCTAGTTTGTGTAGTACGCCGTGTTTGGTCTGGTAACGCGAGGTGATCGTCGGCTGAGCGTCGTTACGATCTTCGCCGGCAGACAAGCTATCGGCAGTTAAAGCGTCACCATTGCAACCTGCAATGGCCTGCCGTCTACTGGTGGTCGGCGACCGCACTCGCGCAGCCTCATCTTCGCAGGCCCGCCATGCATGTCACCCGTTTGCTGATTAAGAATTTCCGCAGCATCCGCGAACTCGATCTCGTCCTGTCCCCGACATCGGTCATCATCGGCGAAAACAACGCAGGAAAATCCGCGGTGCTCGATGCGCTGAAGGTCGCGCTCGGCCGCCGTTGGGGACGTTCCGGTCAGACCGGCTTTACGGAATACGACTTCCCCTTCCAGCGCGACGCCGGCGAGCCGCGCCCGGAAATCATGATCAAGGTCTGGCTGTCCGAGGCCAGCGCCGACGAATGGCCTCAGGCCCTGAAGGACGAACTGAACGACATCATTCGAACCAATCCTTACACCGGGACCAACTCGATCTGCATGCAGGTCACCTGCACCTTCGAAAGCGTCGCGAAATCCGTCGAGCCGGTGTGGCAGTTCCTGAACGACCAGGATGTTCCCTATTCCGGCGCGGGAGCCCGCAACCAGAATCTGTCCCGGTTCTTCGACTATATTCCCTGCTTTTCGATGTCCGCAATGCGCGACGCCGCCGTGGAATTTGGCGGTCGTTCCCGCTTCTGGGGGAGCTTGCTGAAAACCATCGATGTCGATGACGACACGGCCAGCGACCTGGAAGGCCGTTTCGCCGCCCTGAATGCCGAGCTTCTTCAAGCCGACCCAAAGCTGGACGCCATCAAGACCACCCTGCGGTCCATCAGTGCGGTCATCGCGAACGGCGCCGCAGGCGACGTGGACGTCCGGGCGATCCCCGTCAACCTCTGGGAGATTCTTTCCAAAGCCGAGGTGGTGGTCCAAGGCCAGGCCCAGGATCCTTGGCTTCCGATCGAGAAGCACGGTCACGGTGTTCAGAGCCTGGCGGTCATCTTCCTGTTTCGGGCCTTCGTCGAGAACGCCCTGTCGACGGCGCTTTATGAAGAAACCGAACCGGTCCTGACCTTGGAGGAACCCGAAGCCCACCTCCACCCGCAAGCCTGCCGGTCACTCTGGGACTCCATCAGGGCCCTGCCTGGCCAGAAGCTCGTAACGACCCACTCTCCGTTCTTTGTGCAGAATGTGCCGTTCAAGGACATCATCGTTCTCCGCCGCGCCCCTGCGGGTCCACGGGCGGCGACCATTCCCCGCATCGCCACGGCCGCAGTGCCCCACTCTGCGCAACTCGCTGGCGAGATCGCAAAGGCTCCGAACGCCCTTTCGTGGGACGCCGCTTCCCAACACCTGGTGTGCACTGCGACACTCAGCCAAAGCCAGTTTCGGGATCTTCTCATGTGCTACACGGGACCCGACAGAAACGATCACCATGCCGCTCTGAGAGCGATGTGGACGGCCAGCCAGAGCTTCATTTCCGACGAAGAAATTTCCAAGCTCGAAAGCTGGGCCAAGCGAATCCGCGGCGAAATCTTCTTCGCGTCGAAATGGCTGCTTTGCGAAGGTCAGGCCGAATACGCCGTCCTGGGCGCGATCGCCGACAAGCTGGGCTGCCCTCTCGACGCCCATGGGATCGCGGTCATCGACTACCAGAACAACGGCAGCCCCGGCGCCTTCGCCGCCTTGGCCCGCGCCCTCGACTATCCTTGGGCGATGATCTGCGATGGCGACGACGGAGGAAACGATCACCTCACCCAACTGCGCAATCATCACTTCAGCGACGCGGAGATCCAGGCTCACGTCAATCAGCTCCCCGCCGGCCTGGATCTAGAAAAATTCCTCGTCACGACCGCACTTCGCCCCTGCCTTCTGGCCGCCGTCCGGGATTTTGATTCCACGATCGCCGACACCGACGCCGCGATTCTGGAGTTTGCGGCGAAGAACAAGGAAGTTGTCGCCGTTCGGGTCGCCGGGCATATCCGGTCACATTCCGATCCGGCTCATATTCCTGAGCCGTTCCGGCAGCTTTTCGTCCGGATTGGAGCCTGCCAATGAATAGTCCGGAGACCGTCGATGGGGTCTTTCAAGGCCTCAATGAAGTCCAGCGTCAAGCCGCCAGCTGGAATGAGGGAGCCCTGATGTTGTTGGCGGGACCGGGGTCGGGGAAAACTCGAGTCCTGACGGCCCGCATTGCCCGCCTGTTCGAAGCCGATCCAGGCGCCCGGTGGCGTATCCTGGCGCTCACCTTCACCACGCGCGCCGCCGACGAAATGCGTGGGCGCATCGAGCATCTGGCGCCAGGCGCCGCCGAGCGCCTCTATGCCGGCACGTTTCACGCGTTCGCATGCGAGGTATTGCGGCAGTCAGGCTCTCATGTCGGGGTCAAGACCGACTTCAAGATCTACTCCAACCCTGGCGATCGAGAAATCCTGCTCCATGAGGCCTTGAAAGCGGAGGGGGTGACGCTGGATGAACCGGCCTCGCGCATTTTTCCGGTCCTGGACGGACTGCGGGAGCGGCTCGCCTCTCCTGACGACTGTCTGCGCTTCTTCTCCGATCCCGAACGCGGCGAGCGTTTCGCCGCCATCTACGCCGCGTATGCGCGTCATCTTCAGCGCGAGAATGTCCTCGACTTCCCGGCCATCCTCTACATGGCGCATAAGCTGTTCGTGGACTTTCCCGTGCTCGCGGATCGCTACCGCAAGACCTACCGCTACATCAGCCTGGACGAATTCCAGGATACGAATCAGGCTCAATACGCCTTCATTCGATCCCTGACCGGGGACAGCCATCATAATGTGTTCGTCGTGGCTGACGATGATCAGGTCATCTACCAATGGAACGGAGCCAGCCCCCAGCGGCTTCAGCAGTTCGCGCAGGACTTCCAGCCTCATCTCCTCCAGATGCCGACGAACTATCGCTGCCCGGGTGAAGTCGTCGAAATGGCCAACCGGCTGGTGGCGAACAACCGGTTCCGAACGCCTGGTAAACAGCCACTACAGACGGGAAAGGCCATGCCCGCGCTCGCCGAGCGGGTCAGGCTCCTGACGTATGCCAAGGACGCTGAAGAGGCCGCGGGGGTGGCGACCGATATTGTCAGTCGTCACCCGAACCCGGCGGACAATGTCGTGGTCATCGCCCGAACCAAGGCGATCCTCCAGTCCGTGCAGTCCGAATTGATCCGAAGAGGCCGGAACGCCCAGATCGCTCAGCGCCGGGACGAATTCGCGAGCGTGCCCTATCAGTGGCTGCAGGCCAGTCTCCAGATCGCCAATCGCCGATCGGACGAGCGGGAGTTCAGGTCGTTCGTGGAATCCGGAAACGCGCTCTGGGGGACCAGCCTCAACACCTCGGACCTCGTCGCCGTGGCGAGGTCCGGCAACGGAGACCTGCTTCGAACTTGGGCGAACGCCTTCCCGATCGGCGACGTGGGTCCGCTGGGTTTCGACGTGATCGCGGCGCTCCAAACCCATCTGGCGGAGCGATCTGATTTCCAGAAATACCTGCGCGTCGTCACGACGGCATTTGCCGGTCAGGCCGCCAACCCGGATGAAGACCCCTCCGTGGACGAAGACGCGCGCGCCTGGAAGGACCTGCAAAAGGAGATCAACGGCGCGATAGGCCGCAATGCGCCCCTGGAGACCTTTCTCCAGGAACTCGACCTGCGGTCCAAGGAACCCCCCCTCAAACCCGGCGTCATTCCCCTTCTCACCATCCACGGCTCCAAGGGCAACGAGTTCGATCACGTCTATCTTCTTGGGCTGGCCGAGGACATTCTTCCCTCTTTCCAGAGCAAGAAGGACGGCGACCACAGTCCCCAGCTCGAAGAAGAGCGCCGCAACTGCTTTGTGGCGATTACTCGCTGCATGGAGACACTGACCCTGTCCCGCGCCGATCAGTACCGTGGCTGGGGCAAGGCGCCGTCCCGCTTCCTTCGTGAAATGGGGCTATGATGTCGGGGTTTCGCATCTAGCCGCGCTCGGAGAAGCGATCGTAGGCGTCGATCCTGCGAACTAGGAGATCAATGTCTCCGCGATAGATCTCGGACTTCAGAAACGCCAGCTCCGCCTCGCGCGCGTCTTCATCGACATCAATGTACCAGGCGCGGGGTCCATTCACAGCATCCCCGTTCCAACGGTAACCCCGGGTGCGAAGCTGATCCTTCAGGTCGAACGGCGAGTTCTCCGCCCAAACACGCCAGGACGGCGTTCGAGCACGTGTCAGCAACTGGGCCAGGCCGGTCAAGCCCGTCCCCGGATGGGTCAAGGCCAACAGCTCGACTGTCGCCAGGCAGTCCTGCACTGCGCGGTGGCGATCGAAGAAGAAGCCGGCGGACGCCGCGAGATAGCCTAACTTCACTCCTTCGTAGCCCTCGGCCTGCCAATCGATCTGCGTCATGGAGCAGGCCCAGGGCTTGGTCGTGAAGACCTCGTTCAGGCGTTCGAGGAATTTCCGATCGAAAGAGGCGTTGTGGGCGATCACCAAGTCCACGGGGGCGGCGACCGCAACGACTTCGTCTGGATCGATGCGTTGGTCCTTCACCATCGCCTCATCGATCCCGGTCAAGGCGGTGATCTCAGCCGTAATGGGTCTGGAGGGCTCGCGCAGGTGGTCGAACGGTTCGCCGACCGAATAGACTTGGCCATCCAGACCATAGGCGAAGGGAACCATGGCCAGCTCGATAATCTCGTCGCGTGCCGGTTCCAGACCCGTGGTCTCCACATCGACAATCAGACCGCGGCGAAGCTGAACGCCGTCGGGAACGGTCCGAGCGGGCCGCACCTGTAGGCGGCGCAGAACGCGATAGTTTCCGCTGGCCTCAAGCGCAGACGCCATGTCTTCCAGCGCCATACCATCCAATACGGTTGTAGTCGGGTTCAGGGCCTCGCCTCCATATCGAACACCGTCCGATCCAAGCGTGGAGAGTGGCGGGTTTTGCGTCCATGTCGAGACCGTTGGTTACGTGTTCGCATTGACCGGCGTTTGTTGTGATCCGCACCTGCCTAGCGAGCGGCCTTTCGATGACCATTGATCCGGAATCGGCATAGTTCAGGAAAAAGGGGAAGCGTCCAAGGGACAGACAATGGCCGATCCAACGGCGAAGGAAGCCCGCGATGCGTGGTGGGCCATATGGCGAGAGCGAGGGTTTTCCTGGGATCAGCTCGCCAACAAGCGCGCCCCAAACTGGTTTGTTTTGCCGGACGGCCGATTGACACGGCGACGGCCCACGGGGCGATCCAAACCGGCGACCCTGCAGGACGTGTGGCGATCGGAAGAAGCCCGCCTCGTCGACGGACCTGACAAACGAAAATGGACCGTGGTCCATGTCCCGCCCGTTTGGGACGATGGATCACCCGCCAAGTCCACGTGGACGGAAGATAATCTTGCGGACGTCGATATGGCTTTGCTGGCGGCGGCCGCTCGACTGGCCCCTGGTCTCGCCGAAGACCCTGCGCAGGAGTCGCCCAGCAAGCAGCGAACCACCTCCTATATCCGCGCCGGCGGCATCCCGCTGGATGGCGCGGTCCTTTCGACCTTCCCCGACAGTCTAAAGAACATGCCCTTCATAAAGGGGGACCACGTCGCCTTCACTGGCGGAACTACTTTTGGGGCCGAGCTCAAGGGCCTGCACCTTCGATCGCCTCTGTTTGAAAAATTCCTTGCGCTTGAGGACATAGAGGCCACCGAAGACCTCCGGATTACCGACTCGCTGGTGCTCGGCGGGGTGTTCGGCGACCTGATCCAGGCGCCCCGACTGACGCTCCTCAGGCTGATCTGTTTTGGCGAAGCCAACTTCGAAGACCTCGACATTCGCGAAGTGATCGATCTTCAACGAAGCCGTTTCGAGGGGATCGTCACGTTCACGGACACCAAGACGCCCAAACTCCAGTTCGATCAGTCCCGCTTCCTGTATGACCTGAGCATCATCGATTTCGCGGGCGATTTGAGCCTGGACCGCTGTCGCATCGAAGAGGATTTTACCCTCTCCGGATTCTCTGGCGACCGCCTGTCCGGGGCACGACTGAGCATCGCCGGCGGCGCGTCCATGAAAGGGGTCGTTACCAGAACCGCGACCGATTTCGCTGAGTCGTCTTGGGCCCAGAGTTTGAATATCACCCGCTATACGTTCGCCAACGTCAATTTCGAGGATGCGGAGTTCGGCGGCAAGGTAACGCTCAAAGGCGGGAGCTTTTCGGAAGCCGCAGAATTCGCCCGCGCCCATTTCGCCAACGCCGCCTATTTCAGCGGCGCCAAATGGACGGGAACACTGGACCAGCTGCAGGGGGCCTTTCGAGAAACCCGCTTCGAAAGTTTTGTCGATTTCCGGGGCAGCAACTTCAGAGCCTTTTCCGCCTTCGATGGAGCCAACTTCAAGTCCGAGATCCGGTTCGACGACGCCGTGGCCGCCAACGACAAGATCGCCCGTGAAGTCCTTAAGGCCGCTAGGACCGACACCCAAAAGGCGGAGCTGGAGCATGGCTTCCGGGCGCTCAAACAGACCGCCGAAGCTGCCCGCAACCGCAACCTCGAACAGGCCTTCTTCCGGTACGAGCTTCTGGCGCGGCGCAGCCAGTCGACGACGCCGAAACTGGAACGAGTCCTGTCTTGGCTCTACGGAGTGTCCTCAGACTATGGCGCATCGTTCATCCGCCCAGTGATCTGCGCGTTCGTCCTGTGGATCACCTTCGTTCCCCTGTACCTCCTTCTCGGAAAGATCAGCGGCAATCCGCAGATGCAGGACTTCGCCTTGATCGGCCCCGCCCCTCACCCGGCCTTGCCCGACGCCATCGGCATGTCCGCGCGCGCCATGTTCAATCTGTTTGGCATCTGGGGCGTGCGTCCGCCGGAGACGGCGACTGGCCCTCTTCTGGAAATCGCGACCCTGAGGGACAGCCCGCTCGCCGCCCTGCTCACGCGCTGCGTGTCGTCCGTGGAGTCTCTATTCGCCGGCATTCTTCTCTTCCTTGCCGCACTGGCCGCACGGCGGCGTTTTCAGATCAACTAAATGCCAAGAAAACTTGCCTGCATGGAATGTTCGGCAAGCGCGGCCCATGACCGGTGTCAGAAGTTTGCGGTTGGGAGCAACCCAAAGCGGAACTACAGCACTTCCGCCATGAGCCCGGAACTGCCGTTGTCCGCAAACTTCCGCGAAGCGCCACTAGCGGACATGGACCGCAAGCCGGTTTCCCGACCTTCGGCCACCCGATCATGCCGACCAGACGTGCGATCGGAGACGCGCAGGCGGCGCAAAAAACGTGTTGGTCTGACTGGCTGCCAACGACAGACGGCCCCAGTCGCGGGCATGGCTTCAGGACTGCGTGACCGGCTTCAGAAGATCCGCAAGCGGAGAGGGATCGCCACGATCAGCAGACATCAGAGCGACGTAGTAGCCTGCACCTCTTTCCATAAGCGACATAGACTTCGCCGACCACCCCACTGACGTTCTCATCGCAATGGGGAATACTGGCGACATGGCCGACGAGATTCTGTTTCATAAACACCGCCTCTCCCAAACCATCGACAACCACCGGACCCTGCTGGCGAAGGAAATCGATGCGCTCACCGACGAGCGGCTGCTCAACACGCCACTGCGCGAGTTGCAGGACTATATGGTCCAAAAGTGGAAGCTCGACCTTCCCGTACTCGGCGACCCCGCGATTGACGAGGGCCGGACGAAGATGACGGTCGGCCGCTACGGCGGACGGGATTTCGATTTCGGCGACTATCATGAACCGCCCGTCCAGGTCGACGCTCACCGATACACCCTGGAAATCCCGTTCGACGGAGACCCGGACCTGATGTGGCATCAGGGCCAGACCTTCACGATGAACCCGCCAAGGGGCACGGTGCGGGGGAATGTCCTGACGATGACGGTCGTCGACCGAGACCCGACCGCCGAGGCCCTGAACGCGATCTTCGATCGCTATGTTTCCGAGGTCCAGCAGCACCTGAGTTGGCTGGCCCCGGATGTCGCGTCCTGGAACGCGGTGATCCCCTCCTTGACCGAGTCCCTCGTCGCGCAGCGGAAGGCGCGAGCCGAAAAGACCGGGTCTGTCGTCTCGAACCTCAAGTTCAACGTCAAACCCCGTCAGGGCCAGGCGGCCACCTATGCCGCCCCCGTCTCCGCCAGGAAGAAGGTCGTTCCCCAGCTTCCCGCGGCGCGGGCGGGCACAAAGCCGGAGCCGACCCTTTCGCCCGAGGCCTATCGCAGCATCCTCGACACCCTGACCCAGATGTCGCTGGTGATGGAGCGCAGCCCCCAAGCCTACGCCACGCTCGATGAGGAGGCGCTGCGCTTCCAGTTTCTCGTGCCCCTGAATGCCAACTTCGAGGGCGAGGCGCGCGCGGAGGTCTTCAACTTCGGCGGCAAGACCGACATTCTGATCACCGTCAACGGAAGAAACATCTTCGTCGCTGAGTGCAAATTCTGGCGTGGACCCAAATCGCTGACAGCGACGATCGATCAGATTCTCGGCTATCTCAGCTGGCGCGACAACAAATGCGCCATCCTCGTCTTCAACCGGAACAAGGGGTTTTCAGACGTCCTCGCCCAGTTGAAGGCGACGGCCTCGGCCCATCCTCATTGCGTATCGTTTGACGGGTCGCACGGCGAGACCGAGTTGTCCTTCACCTTCCGGCGTCCCGATGATGAAGACCGGCGACTGACCCTCACGATCCTGGCTTTCGATATTCCGGACCAGTCCGAGTAGCCTGGCCGGCTCGCACGCGAACCTATTGCGGTGCGTCCCCGGCGCCCCCCGATCCGGCGCTATCCCCCGTCCCAGGTCACCGGCCGTCCCGAGCGCGACCGCGTCGCCGGCCGAAACCACCGCGCATATCTGACGCCGTCGAGCTCCGTCTCGTCGCCGTTACGGGCTGACGGATGCACGCGTCCAGCCACTGTGATCAAGCGCGCGGAAGCGCCCCCAGTTGTCCAGCAGGGCGATGATCAGGGGCTCGTGCTTCCGCAGCCAGCGTCGCGCCTTCAGCGTCGCGAGTTTCAGGGCCCGGAACAGGGGCTCCAGATGCGCCGAGGGCGCCGGCGCCGTCGTCACCGGCTTCAAACGCCCGCCGCGACGGCCAGAAGCAGCTCGACGGCCTTGGCCTCGACCAGGGTCTCGACTTCGGTATGCATGTCCACCGCATGACCCGGCGCCGACAGGGACAGGACCAGGCTGTACCGCGCCCGGTCGGCCGCCCGCCCCTGCCCGAGATGGGACTTCCACCATCCGCCCACGGGGAAAATGGCGATGGCGTCATGTCCAGCCAGATCGATCGCCCTCCCCCGCCACAGATCGCAATGAAGCGAGCCCGCATTGACCGCCTTTGGTCCAAGCAACCAGTAGCTACCCTCCTTCTCCGCCGGCTCGCCTCTTTCCTGGGCCGCGTTGATCCGCCCCCGGAACGCGGGATCGGTCTCTCCCCGCTTCTTCATGGCGAAGCGCAGACCGAAGGACCGGTAGGTGTCGGGTCGGGTCGCGGCCCGCCCGTTCAGATTGGGCTCGACGAAATAGGACAGGGTCACCTTGAGGGTGACGATCGCATTCTCGAGCTCCTCCAGCGCCGTGCGCGGCCAGGGGAGGTCGTAGAAATGCATCTCATTATAGACCGCCGAGCGCCCCTCCCCCATGGCATAGGGCTGGATTTCGGCCTGGGCGGTCAGGGTAACGGCGTTGCGCGCCGACGCCACAGCCCGATCCAGTGACGGGACGCCGAACCCGACGGTCCTCAGGGCGGCCTGCATCTGGGCCTTCGTCGCCGTCTTCCAGTGTTCGCCGCGACCGATCAGCTGCTTACGGATGGGCCCCGGCCAGTCCGCCGACTGCACGGTGAGCGCGCGATAGGTCTCCGGCCACAAACCCGGCAGGGCCGCTTCGAGACCGCCGAGGAATTGACCGGCCACGCCCGTCGCCGCGCTCGTCGCCCAGATCGGCGCCAGCGGCTCGGCCACCACGTCCGCCCCCGCCGCAAGCAGGGACACTGACGGGCTCCAGCCGCAGAAATCGTGGCGGTCGACCAGCATGTTGCCGGCTTCGAACAGGACCTCGGGTTTCAGGGGCGTCAGGTCGTCCGGCAGGGTCGACGAGCCCCGACTGAACGGGCTCAGCGCGTTGGCGCCGACCACCGGGGTCTTGGCGCCGTCTTCAGGGGCGACTGTGGTCTTGGTGGTGTAACCCCCGACGGTCAGGGCGTTCCAGCTCTGGGCAGGATCGTCGATCGGCCAAGACCTCAGAACATCCGCCCGCATCCCGCCCGTCATATTCCCGGCGGCGACGACCATCAGCCGCTTGGGTCGGCGGTTGGCCGGACGCGGCGGATCGCCGGCGTCGGCCAGGGATCCCCCCGAGGCGATCTGATCCAGAGCCCCGCTCCAGCTGGACGGCCTGGCCGAAACGAATTCGTCTGTCGTGACCGCCAGCAGATAGGTGGAGACCGCCGAGTGGTCGATCTCGATCCGGGCCACCGCACCCTGGGTCACCAAGCCATAATGACGGGGTTCATGCGGGGCGAAGCCCGGCGGCGGCAGGAGCTTCATGGACACGACGCCATGGGTCAGGCTGATCTCGCGCAGATCCTGCATCGGACCATGCAGATCTCCGTAAAGCGCAAGGCTCGCGAGCCCCGTCCCGTGTCCTCCGTCGCCGGCGTGGTCGTCGGTTCCCCAAGCGTCGTCATAGGCCATCGCGGACACCAGCCCGGGGGCGACCAGAGGGTGCGCCGCCGAGACGCCGGTGTCGAGCACCGCGACGGCCGGTGCGTCCGCGGGCGGGGCGGTGATCCGAAGCACGAGGTCGGCGACGAAATCCCCCTGGCCGATCCGGACGCCCTCGCGCTCCAGGAAGGGTCGGATCGTGCCGGTGGCGCGACGCACTTCCGAGACCGCGCCCGGGATGGCTCCGGCCAAGGCCAGCAGGTCGGCCGAGCCGCCGTGAACCAGGACCACGGTCGTATCCGGGAACTGCAGCCGATCCGGGTGAACCTCGAGATTGCGTCCTGTCGCCTCCGCGACCACGGCGTCGGCGCGCCCCGGCGCCGCCCGGATCCACAGTTCCCACCAGGACGCAGGCACCGCGAAATCCGTGCCCGGGGCAAACAGCGCCCTTGCCTCGGCTCTCAGAAATCGCTCCACGACCTCGAACCGGTCCACGTCCGGCCGACGGCCGTTGCCCGGATCACGCCCATAGGCCGACACCCGCTCGCTCAAATAACCCCGCGCCGCATCGGGCACGAAGACAACGGCGGCTTCGGTACGGTCGTCGCGACGCTCGGTACGCAGGACCACGATATCCTGAACCGCGAAGTCGAAGCCCGCCGGGACCCTTGACGCCTTCGACCGCGACGCCTCGTCCGGCGCTAGGGTCTCCATGACCACAAGCGCGCCCTTTTCCAGGCCGGGCAAGGCGACACGGGGATCCGCGTCGCCAGCCGGCAGAGGCGGAAGCGCCTTCGCGAGCTGGGTCAGGAGGCTGTCAGCGTGCGCCTCATAGGACGTCCGCAGGGCCTTGCGGGTCTGGTCACGCGAAGGAACCGCATAGGCCGTGGTCTCGCGCCACAGGCCGATATCGATATGACGCAGGTCGCGGCGATCGTAGTCGACAGGCTCGGCCATAGTGCTCCGGAAGCCGAACGAATCGGCGCGCCGCAATCATGGGTGGCGAAGCGTCACCGCTCAAGCCCCGGTACGAAACCGCCCTCTAAAGGCCTGACGGTCCGCGAGCGCCGCAGCCAGAACCTCGGCCGAGACCGTCGGGGTGGCGTCGAGGATAGCTCGTTTGACGACCGTGTCGGCCGCCCGAACGAGCTCCGCCTGGCTCAGGCCTCGCGACTGAGCGCTGACCGAGGCCCAGGTTTTGGCGGGCAGCTTGAACTTGCCCAGCCGCCGCTGGACCACGGCGCGAGCCCCGTCGGCGTCGGGCAAGCCATAGGCGAGCACGTCGTCGAAACGCCGCGCCAAGGCGTTATCGAGGATCTCGACATGGTTGGTGGCCGCCACCACGACGCTGTCGGTCGCGTTCGGCTCTTCCATGAAGGCAAGGACCGAGTTCAGGATGCGGCGGATTTCACCGACGTCGTTGGTCTCGGCCCGGCTGGCGCCGATGGCGTCGAACTCATCCAGCAGATAGACGCCGCGCGTCTGGGCGATCTGGTCGAACAGCAACCGCAGCTTGCCCGCCGTCTCGCCGAAAAGCTTGCTGAAAAGGGAATCCAGACGCACCGTGAACAGCGGCAGCCTGAGTTCTCCGGCCAAGGCCGAGGCCGTCATGGTCTTGCCGGTGCCCGGCGGTCCCACGAGCAGCAAATGGGTCGAGGGCGTTTGGCCGTGGTCGCGAAGAACCGTGCGTTCGCGCTGTTCACGCACGAAATGATCCAGCCGCCCGCGGACGTCGGCGGACAGAACCATGCTGTCGAGCGTCGTTTTCGGATAGGCGCTCTCGACAAGCCCCTGAAGCTCGCTGCGCGGACGCGCGAGCGGAATGGGCGACAGGGCGCCGGAGGACGCGCGACGCCGGTCCCTCGCCTTCTGGACCAGGGTCTTCAGCCGATCGGCCTCGGCCTGGCGCCCGGCGCGCGCCTCGTCGGCGGCGGCCTGCAGGGCGATGGAGAAGAATTGCTCGTCATCCTGATCGATGTGAGAGTTCAGAAGCGCGACGATCTGCTTGGCGGACATGAAGCGCTCCTTTCTTCTCTCTGCGGCGACGGACCGTATCAGGGGTTGCGTCGATTAACGCCCCGTTGACGGCGACGGCAAGACGTCTGGGCCGCGATGGCGGCCCCATGAAGGCGGATTGCTGACAAATACCGGATCAGCGACCCACGATACTCCAGAATCAGGGTTCCCTGCCATCCGCCGCTTCGTCAGGCCGCCGACGGTGCCCATGAAGGCGGGGCGTTCGCGTACCCTCTCCTCGCCCAGGACGCGAAAAGAGGTCTGGATCAAGGACGCGTCAGATCATGACGCGGGATCAGCCCCACTGGCCCCGGCCTGACGAATGCCGGCATGCCTCGACTGTGAAATGTTGTCACCGGCTGCGAAAGCCGCTCCCCCATGCCCCCGCCTGCGAAAATCCGTCACCCGACCGCGGTCACAGGCAAAGGGCGTGAATTCGCAAATCTCCGCTTGCGTTTCGCCGCGTTGCGACCTCGCCGTGTGAACGCCGAATCTGTCTAGGTTGCCGTATCCATGTCCGTTACGCCCCCTTATCCGCCGCAGCCTCTCAGCTTGGACACCAGCCGGCCACCGCCGTTCCACGACTGGAGCGAACACCCCAAACGGTGGGAAAGGCTGTCGGCAAAGCTTCTTGATCGTGACGCCCGCTTCGCCGGGGTGGATCTTTTCGAGGTCGACGGCGTCAGGCAATACGGCATCGACGCGATCGGAGATTGTGCGGAGGGGTCCGGACAGGTCGTCCAGTCCGGGAAATGCTACGGGCGCACAACACCCGCCACGCTCGCCGCCTGGTCGGACGAATTCCTGAAGCATTGGGAGACCTATTGGTCAGAGCGCGGCGTCCGTCATTTCATCCTCAGCACGGCGGCGACCAACATTACTTCGGCGATCAATCGCGCTCAGATTGAAACCGAGAAGGCGCGCTTCGCGGTGTTGGGGGTCGCCTATGAGGTCTGGGGCCCGGAACAGACCTATGACCGCCTGCGGTTGGACGAAGATCTGGTCAACCGCTTTCTGGGCCCGCTCTGGAGCCAGACGATCTTCGGCCCCCCGGCCCGCGCCGAACCCTCACCCCTGGATGGCGCTCTGGTAGCCGCGCTGCACCAGGCTCACGGCGTGGTGTCGGCGCAGATCGAAAGCCGCCTTGAGCCGGGGCGCGAGGCGTTGAGGTGCGGAGACCTTGCCGCCGTGGACGCCCTGTTGTCTGACGTTCGCGCGCCCGGGGTCTGGCCGTTGCTGACCGAAGCCGCCAAAGCGGGCGTTCTCCGGCTTGCCGCCAGCCTCTCGCTTGAGCGCAAGGACTATGACGGAGCGGCGGTGTCGGCGGAGGCCGCGAACCAACTGAGCCCCGCCGAACCCGTCATTGAGGCGTGGTTGACCCACCACTACGAGGGCGCCGCGGCGGCCCTGGCGCGGTTCGGCGCTCCCGTGACCACCAAGGGGCGGCTGCACCGAATCGGGTTCCTGCTTGGCGCCGGAGATATCGAGACCGCCGACGCTGAACTGGCGGCGGTGGAAGACGAAGCCCGCGACAATGCCGATCTTCATCGACTGACCGCCCTCGTCCGGCTCATTCAGGGCAAGGGCAGCGAAGCACTCGCTGCGGCCGAGCGGGCCGACGCCCTGGCCCCCCGGCGGATCGTTACGATCCAGACCCTCGCCATCGCAAGATATGCGATCGGCATCAGTCCTCTAGCGCCCCTGCACTATCGCACCCATCCCAATCCTGCCCCTTCGGAGCTGGTCAGGATGGACGACCTGAGCGTAGCGCGTCGGAAGGCCGCGTTCGACTCCCTGTCGACGCTGCGCACGATCGCCCCCGAACTGGGGGGAACGGACTTGTGGCGACTGGCCTGTCTCTCCGCTCTGCCTGGCCGTGCGAACGAGGCCACGCAGCTCTGCGCAGAGATCCTGGCCCGGGATCCGATGCGTCTCGAAGCGGCGTTCTTCTCGCTGGCAAGGGCTGACGGGAATGACCTGTCCGCGACCCGGCAAGGCCTGATCGCTCGCATGGACGCCGGCCAGGCGGACCGAAACGACGTTCACTGCCTGACGCTGATCCTGCTGGAGGAAAGCACGTCCCCCCAGGTCGTTGAACGCCTTCAGGCCTGGGAGCCTGGTCTCTCCGGAGAGGGGGCCGCCGAGACGCAGCGTCGGATCAAGACCTTGAGCGGGGACTTCGACCCCGCCGCCGAGGACAGTCCTGACGACCTGGACACCGACGCAACACTGGTCCGCAAAGCGCGACGGCTCGCGCGCCAGGAAGACATGTCCCGGGTCGTCGCCATGCTCCCCGCGCTGTTCGCTGGACAGCGCCCGAGGGCGGCGGCTCTGGAAATCGCCGAGCTGATCGCTTCGGCCGAGCACTGGAGCGCTCTGGCGCCCTACGTCGATGCGATTGCGGCATTCGATACCGCCGAGGCCGTTAGCCTAGGCGCTCACGTGCTTCACTACACGGCGACCGCCAGGGCGGTGCTTGAATACATCGACGACCACCTTGATGCGTTCCCGGGACAAATCCCGCCTCTGATCGTCCGCCGGATCAAGGTTTCGGCCTTGGCCGAACTTCAGCCCATTGAGGCCCTGGCGCTGGCCCGGTCTCTCGTGGATGAAACCGAGGCCGCTATCGATCGCCGCTTCCTCGTCAGCATTCTGCTCGAGTCCGGCAATGTACAGGGCGCCGTGTCGCCAATCCGACGCCTGCTTTCTGAAGACGCTGTGTCCGCGAGCGACGCCGTTCGCTATTCCGTCGCTCTGACCGGCGAAGACCGGGACTTGTCGAGGGCCTTATGGCGCAAGGCCCTTCAGAAGGGCGTGCCCGACGGCTTCCTGCTTCACGCCATCAGCCAGGGCTACAAGCTCGGCCTGGATGCCGAACTCGGCGATCTGTTGGTCCGCATGGCCACACGGGCGGAGTCCGGGGCGACTGACGTTCGCACCGTCTCCATGGATGATCTTATTCAGGAAATCACCCGCCGCCGCGAGGCCATTGATGACGTCAGCGCAAAGCTGCTCTCAGGCATGGTCCCGATCCATCTGGTTCCCCGGGGCTTGATCGGGTCGCTCGCGGAAATCTACAGGCTCGACGGCGCCGCCGACCGACTGTCCCAGCAGCGCGTTGTACCGATCCGACACGGCGTCCGGTCCGCCCAGCTCATGCCGCCGGCCCCCTGGGCCCAATGGCAGGTAATTCTCGATCCGACAAGCCTGTTGATCGCAGACCAGCTGGACCTGCTCGACCTTCTGGAGAGCCTTGAGCGACCGGTTCTCATCAGCCGCAGGCTGCAGGACGCCCTGTACGGGTTTGAACAGGATGTCGTTCACAGTCAGAGCGCCCGCGTCGAGGCCGGGCAGGCCATCCTCGCCGCCCACAATCGCGGCGATCTCGGCGTGTCCGAGGCCCAGCCCGAGACCGAATGCGTCCGGCACGACCGGACCTCGGACGACATCGCTCCGAACGGACCCACACTGGCCACGATCCGCGCCGTTCTTCACCCAGCCCCGCAGCCAGCGCCAGGGACGAACGAGACCGCCGGCGCTTCCGGCGTCCGGGAGACGGTTCCCACCAGAGGTTCCCGGCTTGTCTTTCCTGACAACACGCTGGAGACGCTGGCCTGCGACGGCGAACTGGACGCCGCGTTGGCTGTATTCCGGTGCGAGGTCCCCCAGGATGTTCTGACCCGCATCGCCCTGGAGGTCGAGCAGGCGGCCGATGGGCACCAGTACGCGCGACGCCTAAGACAGCTGCGCGAACGCATCGCCATGGGATTGCAGGCGGGCCGCTATGCCTATTTGGCCAGCGCCACCGATGCCGCCGGGCCGGTGCTGTCCCCAACTGACGACACGGAAGACGAGGACGAGGACAAACAGGTCTCGCCCCTGGAAACCTGCCTGAAGGACGCCCTGACCGCTCCGTCTCTCGGCAATGGTTATGTCTGGTTCGATGATCGCTACCTGACCGGATACAACCAGACCAACGGCAATCTGATCGTCGGGGTTGTCGAGGTGCTGAACGCCCTGGTCCGGGACAGCGTCCTGACCGAGGACCAGCGCCGGCTCAAGCTTCTGAAGCTGCGCGCCGGCGGCGTCCTCTTCATCCCGCTGGACACCCATGAGGTCTTGCCTGAACTGCGGAGCGCGCCGATCGCCGATGGCCGGCTGGTCGAAACGCCGGCCCTGGCCACCCTCAGGCGCAACCTGGCCTCGGCGGTTCGGCTCGATCATCATCTCAAGCTGGGCGATGACGCGCCGGAGATCCTCAAGGATCGGCCGGACGAACTCTGGTTCATTCGGTCTACCCTGAAGATCGTCGAGAGGAGCCTGATCGAGATATGGTCGGACGAGGCCGCGAGCCCCGAACAACGGATTGCATGGTCTAACTGGCTCTGGGCCAATCTGAGGGTCGAGCGATGCGTGCGCCCCCTGCCGATCGATGAGCCGGGCCGCGGCAACGATCTTCTGGCGACCATGCTGATCGCGGGCCTTCTGGCGACCGCCGGAACCGTGAGCCTGAGCCATTACGAGCTCAGCAAGGCCCGACAGACAGAGTATGTCGACTGGATCTTCCGGGTGGCCATCGTCCCCAGACTCGGGGCACCCTGCGCCGCCTATCTGGACCGGGTCGCCAACCAGTTCCGGGTCCTCTACGGGGCGACGTTCAAACGTCCCGCCGACAGCCTCGACGAACAGGTGACGCGGATGCTGCGTCACGACCAGATTTCGATGCTGCCCGAGCCAATCAAGGACCGGGTGCTGACAAACCCGACCTTTGCAGCCGCCGTGGGGTGGTCGATCCATCAGATCAGCCTTGGAAGCCTTGCCTTCGACGGCGAGGTCTTCTGGTCGGCGGCCGCGCGGACCTTCCGCAACGGCCGGGCAAGGGCGCAGACCCGGGACGGTGCCCAGGTGAAGTTTTCCAGCGATGGCCTGGACCTGGTGGTGAATGCCTTGCCTCCCATGCGGGTCTTTGTCCCGTTCCGCGAGGTTCTAGCCGCCAGGGCGGCGGATCGACCTGCGGCGGCGGCCGTCTATCTCGAAGGCCTTGAACTGGACGCGGCGTCTCGCGAGCATTTCAAGGGGCGGATCAAAGGCGCGACGACCATCGCGGCGATTGCCCGCCTGATGGGCAAGGCCCACGATGCGATCGTCGCCACTCACTACGCCCAAACGGCCCAAAAGCTCGAGGACCGGGACACTACCGCCGCCGACTTCCTTCCACCGCCGGCCGGCCGTCTGCTTCATGCCCTGCGACTGGAGCCCTCCGCCGACCCGGTGGCCGACCGCATCGAGGCGGCTTGGGTCGAGCTCGAGACAGCCCACGGGTCACAGGAGGCCTTCCTGCGCCTCGGCGGCTTGCCGGTCGATCTGACGGCCCGCCTTGCGACGCCCGACGCTCTTGTGGCGGGCAGTCCGATCGCACGATCTCATCTGGCCGCCGCCCGACGCCTCGCCGGCGAGGATCCGACCGCCCTCGTGGCGAACTTGCTGGACGCCGCTCCCCAGGCCGAACAGGTTCTGCTGCTCCAGCTGACGCAATGGTCCTTTCAGGCCTTCCAGGGCGACGATCTCTGGCCGACACTCGGCGCCGCCGAACGCCTCATTCTGATCTGGACCCATGCGCACCGGATCCGGACGATCCTCAGTGATCACGACATCGATCCGGCCTCTGCAAGCGAAGTGTTTCGAAGCGCCCAGCCGGAGCAACGCATTCCGGAAACCATCCGGGGCGCGCCCGAGGTCCTTCTGGATTGCGCAGGCCCCGCCGCCATGCGCCAGACCCGGCTGTTCTATCATATGCTGGCCTATGTGTTCGGCGACACCGCCCCCTGGACCGATCTGGCGCTGGAGCACCAACGCGCCCTCGCCGAACAGTTCATGGTCGCCGGAGACGCAAACCTGCGGCTCAAGCCTCAGTTGTTGTTCGTCACCGGTCCGGGCTCGCCGAACGCTATGGGATCCTGGCTGGATCGTGAACCCCGAGGCCTTTTCAACGAAGTCGACAGTCCATCGCAGGCGCGGCGGGCGCAGATCACCAAACTGCTCGATGATGTCGAGAAGGACCCGTCAGACGCTGAGGCCTGGAACGTCCTGGCGAGCTTGTCGTTCGGCGGCTTTGAACCCGCCCAGCAGGCGCGTTTCGCCCAGGCTTTCATCGACCTTGATCTCTCGCGCTTCGTTCCGAATGCAGCCGCCCCGCCCGCGCCCTTCAGCATCGTCATGGCCGCAGGGTTGCGCATAGGCGGGCAGCCCGCGATCGCCTCCCGTTTCGCCAAACTCAACCAGCTCGCTGCACATTGTTCGCGGATATTCCGGGGCCAGGTTTCCGTACATGACCTCACGGCCGACGGCGGGCTGACCCCGGCCGCTGTGACCCTGGCCGCCGTTCTGGAGCTGACGCTGGAGGTCGCTCGCGGCGACGGCCCCGACAATGCACTGCAGGGGTTGCACGACGCCGTCGTGAGCCTGATCAACGGATGGCCGGCGGCGGCGCCGACCTTCAGGGAGTCCTTCGACCATCTGTTTCGGCAGACCGATCCAAACGAGGGCGGTTTGCTGTGGCGCACCCTTATGACGCTCCGCGCTTGGCCCTGACGCTCAGCTGCGGCGCCAGGGCGCCCAGCAGCCCGTCTGTGAGAAATCAGTACCAATCCCTTCGCTTCTCAGCGTCTCGAACAGTGAACATCGTCATCGGTATGGATAAACCACCGGGCTTACGCTCAGCCTGCCGTCGACGCTCCTCGGCATGGACGCCCAAAGAAAGGTAGATCAGCGCCGCACGAGAAAGTTTGAGCTGGCGAAGCGCGCGCGCCGTCAGGTCGCTGAAGTCGATATCGTAGAGACCCTTGCTGGGCTGAAATCTGGAGACGGCCATCTCCGTTAGAATATCGTCGTGTACGGCGACGAACTTGTGTTCGAGGTGATTTCGCAGTTCGTACAGCTCGTGGGCGTCAGGCCTCGTCACGGACCGAAAGGCGTCGTCGAACATATCTTTTGACAGCCAGAACAGCCCGCGAAGCGGCCAGTTCGCGGCGCCGTCAAAGTGCGGGTGCAAATCTTTTCCCTTTGGCCTGAACCACAAATTCCGAAACGAGACCTGCCGCTCGCCGTGACCGAGCTGAAGATAGTCATTGAGAAAGTAGGCGCTCTTGTCGAGCAGGGCATAGGCCGCCCGAAACGCCAATTTGGCGCGTTCGACTGCGAAACCGAAGGCTGGAAAATCCATCGTATCGTAGAGCAAGACGCCACGATCCGAAAAATGAACACCGCGCGCGGACATGGCCTCGTAGAGGGCATAGCGAGCTGTCGCATACTCCTGCTTCAGGACGTTGAAATGGCGGATCGCCGTCGGGGGTCTGAAGCCCTCCCCCAAGCCTTCCTCGACAAGGGTTGGAAGATTCAGAACGTCATTGGCCGCGATTGTATCGTTCCCAAGATCGTTGAGAGGGTTCAAAAACAGCCGGTGGTCCAGACACCATCGCCGATAGTCCCGCTCAGCCAAGGAGCGACCAAGCGAGAATTGCTCGCGGGATCGAAGATCTTCCTCCTTGAGATCGCCCAGCTGCTGGTCGATGGCTTCGGCATATCGCTGGAAGGAGGCAAAGGCGGCCTCAAGGCCTTCGCTCTCGATGATCGCGTCGTCCGCCAGAGCACACGCCAAAGCTCCGCGCGCCGCAAGCCCCATCATCGCGTTGTGGCCCGTGTCATAGAGCTGGCCCGCATAGTGGGTCAGGCCAATCCCTCGGTTGCCATTGGCCATACCCATCCTCGGGACGAGAGCGATAGCCTCGTCCCAGGCCTCCACCGCCTCGACGAACCGTCCGATATAGTTGAGCAGGTTTCCGAGGTTGGTATGGATTTGCGCCCGCTGAACCGTCCCTAGCTGTACGAATCCCGGGTGAGCGACCGCCCGACGAAGGGACAGCAGTTCGTTGTCGATCTCGTCCGAGACCCACCTCCATCCGGGCGGTTTGGAACGACGTTTTCCCGCCCAGGCGTTGGCTCGGAAATAATGCAGGCGAGCCGCCTCAGCGTCCGGGATCGGTCGCCGCTCAAGATCGTCGAGTATGGAAAGGGCGTGATTGAGCATGGCGAGATCGTTGGTGTCGTTTCCGAGATCGATCAGGGTGGCGGCGAGCGCGGATGCAGAGATGTCGTCCAGGCTCGTCACGTCGAGCGCAAGCAAAGCGGTCAAGTCCGGGGGCATGTCGGACATCAGGCGGGTCCTGCGAAAAGAGTTGGCCGCGGCCTCAGACACGCGGGCAACGCGGCCAAGGCTCGGAGCGGATATTCGGAACCGGCGCATTGATCCGATGCCCCGGCTTTCGGCATTCGATCATGAAACCGCTTGATATGACGCAAAAATAGCGCTTCCCTCAATCATCAACCGGCGCGAGAGGGGGCTCGATGCGACGTTCAATCGCGCTCGACCCCACCGGTCGGCGATATCTCGTCAGCAATGACTTCGGGGACTACGCGGTTCTGGACGCCGCAACCCACGAACAGCTCCTGCAAGGAACGCTGCGCCCGGAAGACAACCGCTATCCGGACCTGCAAGCGCGAAGCCTGCTGGCCGACGCTGGCGCTGCGGCCTGGCACGATCTTGAACGCGCCGCTCACCGCACGCGCAAAGCCTTTCTGCTGGAAGGACCCTCGCTCCATATCATCGTGGTCAGCCTTCGGTGCGACCACAGCTGCCAGTATTGCCAGGTCTCGCGCGCCGCCGTCGGCGCTCAGGGTTTCGATCTGTCGTTCGAGAATGCTGACCTCGCGGTCGACCGCATCTTTGAATCCCCCTCCCCCGATCTGACCATCGAGTTCCAGGGCGGTGAGCCGGCGCTGCGGTTCGACCTCGTCCGCCACATCGTCGCGCGCGCCGAAGCTCTGAACGTCGAAGCCGGCCGACGGCTCTCGTTCTCGATGGTGTCCACGCTGCATCATCTGTCTGACGACGACCTCGTCTTTTGCCGCGACCATCAGATCCGCCTGTCGACCTCGATCGACGGCCCTCAGCCCTTGCACGACGCCCAGCGACCGAACCCGGGTCGTGACAGCTGGGCGAGGACCATGGACGGTCTGCAGCGGGCACGCGACATCGTCGGCGTGGACAGCGTCAGCGCCCTGCCCACCCTGACGCGCAAAGCGCTCGAGGACCCGGCCCGCGTGGTCGATCACTACCGCGAACTCGGCTTCCCATCGATCTTCCTCAGACCGGTCAGCCCCTATGGATTTGCCCTCAAGACGCGGCGCGCCATCGGCTATGAGATGGCAGAGTTTCTGGCCTTCTACGAGAAGGCCCTCGACTACATCCTGACCCTGAACGCCCAGGGCGAAGCGTTTGAGGAGACCTACGCCTCGATCCTGCTGCGTCACATGTTGACGCCGTTCCATTCCGGTTATGTCGATCTGCGGTCGCCCGCTGGGGCAGGACTTGGCGTTCTGGTCTACAACTACGACGGAAAGGTCTACCCGGCCGACGAGGCGCGCATGGCCGCCGAGACCGGCGACGCCCGCTTCGCGCTCGGCCACGTCCGCGACGGGTTCGATGTCCTGATGAGTTCTCCGGCCATGCGCTGGCTGGCCACTGGCGCGGTCGCCGAAACCCTGCCCGGCTGCTCGACCTGCGCCTTCGTACCCTACTGTGGCAGCGACCCGGTCTATCACGCCACGGTGCAAGGCGATCCCATCGGCGACCGGGCGACGAGCGACTTCTGCCTCAAGCACAAGTCGCTGTTCACCCTGCTGTTCAATCGCCTCGCTGACGCGGACACAGAGACTCTCGCGACCTTCACCGCCTGGGCGTTCCGCAAGCCGCGGGAAGAGGTCCTTCAACCTGCCTGGATCGACCGATGAGCCTGGCGCTGCACACCCACGGCCGCGTCGAGGGCGTCGATCGCGTCGGCCTCTACAAGGTGCTGACGCTCGAAGAGGCGCAAACCGCTCCGTTCGATCCTGCGGACGTCCTGATCTGGAATGCCACGACCCCGGCTTATGCGGGGTCGGTTACGGCGGTCGCGCTCGAAGGCTCCGGCGTGCGCATTTCGGACTGCCGGGACGCCCGGGTCATCCAGCCCGGCGACGTCGTCCGCGTGCGCCCCGGATCCGGCATGGTCTCGGTGCTGTATCGGCGAGGATCCCGCGCCAACACCCTGTTCACGACCGAACAGTGCAACAGCCGCTGCCTGATGTGCTCGCAGCCGCCGCGCGACGAAGATGATCGGTGGCGCGTCGCCGAACTGCTTCAGCTGGTGCGCCTGATCGACCATGACGATCCCCAGCTCGGCGTGAGCGGCGGCGAACCGACCCTTCTCGGCGCGGACCTGGGACGGATCATCGATGCCTGCGCCGCCGAGGTCCCGGACACCCAGCTTCAAATCCTGACCAACGGACGGCTCTTCGCCGACGCCGCACTGGCCGAAGCGCTCATCCCGCGTCATCGCGAAAAAGTGGTCTGGGCGGTGCCGCTTTACGGCGACGTCCAGTCCATCCACGACGCGGTCGTCGATGCGCCGGGAGCTTTCGCCGAAACCCTGCAGGGCCTGTACGAACTCGGCCGGCTCGGCGCCCGTATTGAGATCCGCGTCGTACTCCACGCCATGACGGTCGATCGTCTCCCAGAGCTGGCGTCCTTCATCTACCGCAGACTGCCCTTCATCGAACATGTCGCCGTGATGGGGCTGGAGCCAATGGGGTTCGCCAAGGCCAACCGCGACCGACTCTGGATCGATCCGGTGGACTACGTCGGCCAGCTGGGTCTGGCGGCTCAGTACCTTCATTATCGCGGGCTGCCAGTCTCCATCTACAACCTGCCCCTTTGCGTCCTGCCTGAGCCGCTCTGGCCTTTCGCCCGCCAATCGATTTCGGATTGGAAAAACGCTTTCGCTCCCGAATGTGAGGGGTGCGAGGTTCGCGAAAGCTGCAGTGGCTTCTTCCAGTCCGCCGGTCCCGCCTGGCGTAGCCGCGCCGTCCGTCCTCTCAAAGCCCTGGAGACCGCCGCATGAAATGGCGCGACCACCTCGTACTGCTCCTCGGAGCCGCCTCTCCCTTCGCCGGCGCCGACGCAGCCGTCGCCGCCCCCAACGACGCGACGCCCCAGGCCGACAAGAACGCCGATGCGCCGATCGCCCGCAGCGCGACCTTCTGGCGAGACCCGGCCCAGCTGAAACGTCTGCTGCAGCTGGCCCAGCACCGAAGCCATTCAAGCCATCGCAGCCATAGCTCGCACAGCTCCCACTATTCGGGCAGCGGCGGTTACCGGGCCCCGGTCTATACGCCGCCGGCGCCGCGATATACCCCACCCGCCCCGGCTCCGACCTATACCCCGCCACCGGCTCCACGCGTCTACTCGCCCCCGGCGCCCTCCACCTCCTCTTCGTCCGCGTCTGTGCGCCCCTTCGCTTCGTCATCGACAGCGACGCCGACCAACCAGATTTCCGGACGCGCCTTTAGCCAGAGCGAAATCCGCGTCATCGTCCGCCGCGTCCAGACCGCCCTGATGGTGCGCGGCTACAATCCGGACGGGATCGACGGGGTTCTGGGACAAAACACGCAGACCGCCTTGCGAAGGTTCCAGGCCGCAGAGCGTCTGCCCGTCACCGGCTATCTCGACGTGGTGACGCTCGATGCGCTGGGCATCACGACCGCGACACCTTCGCTCGGCGCGACCTCGACCCCCGCGACGACCCTGCCGGATGTGACCTCCGTGCCGGCTCCCGCAGCCGTCGAGACCACACCGGCTCCCCTGCCGGAGCCGGTGTGGCTCGATCAACCAAGTGCGGTGGACCTTGAACGGCTTCGCCCACGCGGCGCGGATCGCCGCGTCGAAAGCGGCGCCATGATCCGGTGTCGCGTGTTGGACGACGGCACTCTGACCGATTGCTTCGCCCTGTCGGAAACGCCGCCCGGGCGACGCTACGGCCAAGCCGCTGTCCGGGCAGCCGCCCTCTACAGGATGCAGATTGACGGCACCTACGCCATCTTTATCGGACGCGAGATCGAACTGCCGGTGCGCTGGGCGACCCGATGACGTCGACCTCAAGCCGCTAGCCCCATGGAACCGGAAAAGGCCCCGAAAACCATTCCGTCAGCCGGCCGCCCGTTGATTATCGGCATGGTTATCCTGGCTGCGGTCGTCGCGATCGGATCGGCGCTCGCCCGCGGCAACCGGCCGACATCCAGCCCGACGCGGCCCGCTATCCATCAGCTGAGCGCAGAAGCCGAGCCCGCCGGCCCCCAAGCGCCGGAAAACCAGTGGATTGAATGGAAGGCTGGAGAAGGCGCCAAACATTGGCAGGCCGGCCCGTTCGGGATTGAGGTGGCCCCTACCCTGAACGGCGAATTCAACGCGGCCAAAGTGACGGTGACGGACGCCGGAGGCGCCAAGGCGGAGTGGACCGGCGACGGCACGCCTTGGGAAGGCGCGGCTAGTATCGCGCTCGTACGCTTGACCTCGACCGACCCAACGCCGGACATCCTGCTCTCCAGCTTTTCGGGCGGCGCACACTGCTGCTCGTCCCTGACCCTGATGCGCCTGGACGGCTCCCGCTGGCGTGAGATCGATCTCGGATCATGGGATGGGGACACGCCGAAACTGCCGCAAGACCTCGACGGGGATGGCGCCAAGGAGTTCGTCTTCGTCGATCAGGCCTTCCTCTACGCCTTCGCCTCCTATGCCGAGAGCTGGGCCCCGCCCGTGATCAAGAGCGTGGTCGCGAACGAAGTCCAGGATGTCTCAGACCAGCGCCGGTTCCAGCAGGCATTCACCGCCGACGCCGCCCGCGCCAAGGCCGCTTGCGCTCAAAAGGCCAACGGCACCTGTGCGGCCTATGTTGCATCCGCCGCCCGCGCCGGCGCGCTCGACGAGGCCTGGGTGGTCATGCTGCAAGCCTACGACCAAGCGTCCGACTGGACGCTTCCCACCGCATGTCGCCTTCGAACCGCGGGCGAGTGCCCGCCAGATGCTCAGTTGACCTTCGGCAGTTTCCCCGAGGCGCTGCAATGGTTCCTTGGCGAGCATGGCTATACAGCCCCCGTCTACATCGAACCGTTGCGGGCCGCCGGCCCGAGTTTCGATTGCGGCGGTGCCACGACAACCGGCGAGATCGCGGTCTGCGCGGACAGCGCTTTGGCGACACTAGATCGCGCGCTTGCGGTCGTCTTTACCCGCGCTCTCGCCCTCTCGCGGGACCGGTCAGCCCTCCGCTCGGCGCAACGCGCCTTTCTGGCTGCACGGAACACGACGGGCGAACAAACTGCCCTACGCAGCCTTTACGAAGCCCGCGTCAACCAGCTGCTTGCCATCGACTGACAGTCGTTGATCGGTGATGCAGCCAGCACATCCCTAAAGCGGACTTTCCGAACCGCCGCTAAGAGCCCAAGTCAGACACTCAAGATCACGCGGAAGCGGATCAAACGCCTCATCATGGAGTAACGCAGCCGGGCGGCCGTCACGACTGGGTTCGATCCACGACGTCCAGACTGGTGACCGTTCTCCTAGGTCGAGCTTGATCCCGTCCAAAGGCACCGAAAGGTGACGCGCTGCCGCGTGTCGCCCACCCTCCCCGCCGTCGCGCAAACGGTTCAGGAAGCGTCAGGATACGCCGCCGGCTCAGTCACCGCATTCTCCCGCGCACACCACTTGATAATCGCCCTGGCGATCCCCGGGCGCGACCGCCCATCCCTTGGCCAGTGTGAGACGCCATCCCTCGCCCGACGATCCTGTCGCGTCGGCGGGAGCAATGACCGTCGCTCGCCTTCCCTCGGTCCAGACCAGGGCCCCGCCGTGCTCGACCTCCAGAGACCCCCAGTCGTCGGTCAACCGCATCGTCGGATAGACGACGCCATAGCCGGCCAGAGGCACAAGGGTTTGCGGATTGAACTGATAGTTGCTGTGCCGAAGCGGGAGCACCAACACTGGCCCGTCCACCAGAGCGTCCTTCATCGCAGAAAGTCGCGCACGCCGCTCCTCATCGCGGCGGACCTCGGCGAGACGCAGGGCGCCGTCGTCATAGAGCCGGGCGCGATCCTCCAGGCGTCTGGCCACGCCTGTCGGTTGGGGCAAGGCCGCCCTGACCAGGGCGTCGAAGCTGTGCTCCCCGATCTTGCTCTTCCAGTCGGGATCCAGCTCGTCCAGGAGCAGCCCGTAAGCCGGACCCGTCGCATAGGCGAACGAACGCACGAAGCTCGGCGAAGTCACAAAGGCCGACAGATCATGCACGGCGAAGGCGCGGCGCGCCTCGGCCGAGGACAGGCCCAGCCGCACCCCGGTGTATTCGGGCACGCCTTCGTTGATCTCGAGCGCATGCTCCTCAGCCGCGGCCAACGGGAACAGGTCGTATCGCGCCTGACGAAACGCCAAGGCGTCCTCAAGGGCCGAGCGTCGGACGAGAGCCGTCCGGGCCTCCAGGGCGGCGGTCAGCGCGCGCCACTCAAGTTGCAGCCAGTAGCGGCCTTCGAGTTCATCCAGATGCGCATTGCCGACTTCGTTGCGCGTCAAACCCAGCGCCGGCTGGATGCGGTGAAACAGCTCGTGAGCGACGAGCACGGCTCTCGCCGCCGGATCGTCGGAGACCGGCGCAACGATCTGGGTCCACCTTTCGCCGTCCCAGTCCGTCGGGGTGTTGGCGACGATCACCGCCTCCGGCAGCACGCCGTGGAAGATGGGACCCTCTTGTCGCAGCGTCCCGGACGGCGCCTGCCGGTTGGCGATGAAGCGCCTGTCGGTGTAATCGACGACGATCATCGGGCCGCAGATCGAACGCCCCCAGAGCGCGCCGTCGTCGCGCCGACAGATGTGGTCGGCCTCGGAAAACAGCTGCAAGGCCTCCGCCCGGTCAGGCTCTGCCCGCGCACCGGCCGGGACTCCCAGAGACAGCGCCGCCGCAGCCAAGACCGCCCCTCGAAATCCCTGCATAACACCACCCTACGACAGTTATCGTAGCAACTTACGATGGCCATCGTAGGTGTCAAGATGTAGGATTGTTCCGACTTTGCTGTTTCCGGCGACGGACCCGTGATCATGACCACCCCTGCTCCCACCGCCGCCGAACTGGCGCTCCTTCGGGTGCTGTGGGCGCGTGGGCCTGCGACCGTGCGGGCGATCTACGAACACGCCTACGGGGGCACGGAGACGGGCTATACGACGGCGCTAAAGCTGTTGCAGAACATGCTCGCCAAGGGGTTGGTGACGCGGATGTCCGAGGGCCAACGCCACATCTACGCCGCGGCCGTTGCCGAACGACCGACCCTGAACGGGCTGGTGCGCGGATGGATCGACGTCGCCTTTCGGGGGTCCTCGACGGCGCTGGCCATGCAGGCGCTCGACGCACGCCCTGTCCCGCCCGAAGAGCTCGCCGAGCTCAAGGCGTTGATCGAACGACTGGAGCGCGACAGCCCCGCATGACCGGCCATACCTTCGCCTATGCTTTGCAACTGTTGGCCTGGGCTGTCGCCGGAGCCGCGGCCCAGGGGGTGGTGCTGGGCGCCCTCTGGCGCCGGAGGCCGCAGGCGTCGGCGCAGAATCCGGGCACCGATCATCGCCAGGCCTGTCGGCGCCTCGTGATCCTCGGCCTCGCCCCGGCCGCAACCGTGGCTGTCGCCCAAATAATGATGCTCTCTGTGGGGACGCAGACGCGGGGCGCAAGTTCGCCGGATCTTCCTGAACTGCTGCTCACCCACGGCGGGCTGCCGAGCCTGACGGCGGTGATCGCCGCCGTCTGGAGCGCCGGGGTCGCGTTCATGCTCGGCCGGCTGGCGTTCGAGGCCCTCGGTCTCGTCTCGACGCCGAAGTCGCCGGCTCCGACGTCTGTGCGCCACGCGGTCGCCCGGCTCGCGCCGGACCTGGCCATCGTGATCAGGGCGGCGCCGATTGCATCGCCTCAGGTGGCGGGCGTCTTCCAACCCGTGATGCTGGTCCCGCTCCGGTGGGGCGAAGACCTGGCAGCCCCCGAGCGCGATGCGATCCTGCTTCACGAGATTGCGCACATCCGCCGTGGGGACTTCGCCGCCAACCTCCTGCAGCGCGTGCTGATGGCGGTCCTGTGGTTCCAGCCTGTGGCCTGGTTCGCCTATCGGCGGATCTGTTACAGCCGTGAAGCCTGTTGCGATGCGATGGCCGTCCGCGCCGGCGCCGATCCCGCCGCGCTCGCCCGCGCGCTTGTCGGGCTTGCCGCTCAGGCCGGTTTCACTCGCGCTTCCAGCGCCATGGCCCTGGACGGGCCAGGCTTGTCGCAGAGCGATGTTGCGCGACGGGTCCGCCGGCTTGTCGCGGCGCGTGAGACGCGCCCGGAGCGGATCGTGGCGACCCGCCCGCCGTGTGTCGTGGCTAGGACCCTCCGCTACGGAGCCGTCGCCCTGGCGCTCATCCTTCCCGGCTATGCGGTTTCGCGCGACGCCATCGTCAACGGCCTGTTCGTCGCGAGCGCCTTCGGCCCGACGGTCTCTATCGAGGCGCGAGATGCGGCCGGAGATTTCACGGTGCGGATCCGCCGCGGTCGTGTCCTCTCCGCCTCGATCGAGGGCCGCCGCCTGACCGCCGGACAGGTGCGTCAGACGGGACGGAATGTGGAGCTTCTGTCCTCAGAGAGCGAACCGCTCCGGCTCACAGTGTCTCCTCACGCCACGATCACGTGGAGCGGCCGCCGGGCCGGGCCTGCGCCTCCGCAGCGCATCTAGGGAATGGCCCGCCAGCCGTCGGCGAGGGCGCCTTTCATCTGTATCCGCCTGCCGGGGCAGACGTTCTCAAGAACCGCTTCGCTCCGGCAGCTGACGCTTGTCCGGGCGTGGAAGCGCACATGACGCACCCGCGTCGTCCGATCCGGGACGGTCGTCAACGACGTCTGCCAGGCCCCGGGGCACTGCGATCAAGCGTTTGCGGCCGCGGCTTGAAAATCCCCGGCCAAGCCTCCTCCCGGCGCGTCAGCTTGACCGCCCATCGGTCAGACCTGTCCCATCCCGCCGTCGACGTGCAGCTCCGACCCGGCGATGAAGCACGCCTCGTCGCTCAGCAGGAAGACCGTCGCCGCGGCGACCTCTTCGGGGCGCGCCATGCGCCCGAGCGGGATCGGCGCAATCAACGCGGCCCGGACGTCTGCAGGCACGGCCGCCATCATTGCGGTGTCGGTCGGCCCGGGCGCCACGACATTGACCCGGATCCCGCGCGGAGCCAGCTCCACCGTCCAGCTGCGCGCGTAGGATCGCAACGCGGCCTTGGTGGCGGCGTAGGTCCCGTAGCCGGCGACGCCCAATGAACCGGCTACGGATCCGATCAGCACGATCGAACCGCCCTGCCCCATCGCGCCCAGGGCGCTCTGCAGGCCGAGGACTGTCGCGCGCACATTGACCGAGAAGAGCCGGTCGAAATGGTCCGCCGTCACCTCGCCGACCGACCCGGGCTCGGAGATCCCGGCATTGAGGACGAGGGCGTCGATCCGGCCCTCGGCCTCAACCACTGTTTCGACCACGCGGTCGAGGTCGTCCTGTCTGGCCGAGTCCGCGACCAGACCCCGAGCGCCGCGGCCGACCAGGGCTGCGGCGGCTTCGACTTCTGACCGGTCGCGCCCGGTCAGAAACACTGACGCGCCCTCGTTCGCGAGCGCCTGGGCCGTGGCCAGTCCGATGCCTTTCGCGCCTCCGACCACCAACGCGATCTTGCCTGTCATTCGAGCCATCATGATGTCCTTCGTCCGGTGATGGCAGACCAGATATACTTCGTGTATCTGCTAGCAAGAACGCACCTGGGATAGCCTAGATATGCCCCACGATACCGAGCTCGACTGTCTGTCCGAGACCGCCTTCGCCAACATGGACGTGGTCCGCCCCGTGCTGGACCGGATCGCCGACAAATGGACGATCCTGATCCTGACGGTTCTCTGTCCTCGACCGGCCCGGTTCAACGCGATCAAGCGGCGCCTTGACGGCATCACCCACAAGGCCCTGGCGGACGCTCTCAAGCGCCTGGAGCGTAATGGTCTGGTCACGCGCACGGTCCTGCCGACCGCACCCATTGGAGTGGAATACACCATCACCCCCCTGGGCCATTCCCTGCGCCAGCCCTTTGAAGCCCTCTGCGCCTGGGCGCTGGAGAATGCCGAAACCGTGGAAGGCGCCAGCGCCGAATACGATCGGCAAAGAGCGGCCTGATCGCCGCGCATCGCGACGCCACGAGACTTTCGCCGGCAGCGGGACCAGGACGGCAAGACGGGCGCCGCCCGCCCTGCCCCGGACAGCGGCTTAACGGGCCAGAGCCCGCCCCGCTCCAGACACGGCGCTCAGCCCGCCGGAGGCGAGACAGCCGGCGCGCCGGTCCGCCCCGCCCCCTCGCGGCAAAACCAGCCCCTGTCTTGCTAAGGCCGGCGCCGGCGCATGCGCCGGGCGTCCCGGCGTGTATGGGGGGCAAGCTGTCAGCCGCCGACCGGATCCCTGCTGTCAGTGTCCGGTCGACCTCGGCGCGTTGACGGGATCTCGACACGACATCGGGACAATCCGCCGCCCGCATGGCGGGCGTCCCGTCCGGCAAGAGCCACGACCTCTGTCACACCCAAACACGACGACAGGAGGGGCCGGCGGCCGCCGGCGCCTCCGAGGTCTCAGACCTGCGCCAGACCGCCGTCCACGAAGACCTCTCCGCCGGTCATGAAGCTCGAATCCGCAGACGCCAGGAAGGCCGCGACCGCGCCGGTCTCTGCGGGATCGCCCATGCGGCCCAGAACTGTCGAGGCGCCGATCGCGGCGAGCCCGTCTTCGCCCAGGACGTCGCGGGCCAGCTCGGTCGTCGTCGGGCCGGGCGAGAGGACATTGACCCGAATGCCCGTGCCCTTGAGGTCGAGCGCCCAGGTCCGGGCGAGATTGCGAATGGCCGCCTTGGTCGCGCTGTAGATGCTGAAGGCCGGCGTGCCCATCACCCCCGTGCTCGAGCCGGTCAGGATGATGGAGCCGCCGTCGGACATCAGCGGCAGGGCCTTCTGCACCGTGAAGACCGTGCCTTTCACATTGACGTCGAAGATCTGGTCGTAGTGCTCCGGCGTGATCTCGCCGAGTTTGGCGAAATCGCCCGTGCCGGCATTGGCGAACAGGATGTCGAGCCCGCCGCGTTCGGCCTTCACCGTCTCGTAGAGGTGGTCCAGATCGGCCGCTTCGGTAATCGATCCCACCACCGCGCGCGCGTTTCCGCCCAGTTCGTCCGCGGCAGCCTGGAGCTGCGCTTTCCTTCGTCCGAAGAGGTAGACGAATGCGCCTTCCTCGACGAAGCGTCGCGCAGCCCCCAGGCCGATGCCGCTGCCGCCTCCAGTGATGACGGCCGTCTTGCCCTGAAGTCTGGTCATTCTCGTGCTCCTTGCTTGAGTTGCAGGAAGCTGGCGAGACGCCTACCTTTCGACAAGTATGCACCTTTTGGTAAGTGCCTAAAATTTGTAAGACCTGAAATGACCTCGAACTCTGACGACCTTCCCGCCAGCCCCGCCTGCACCTCCGCCCTGCCCGGGTTCACCTGCGGCCTGGACGCGACGCTGCGAGTCATCTCCGGCAAATGGAAGCCATTGATCCTCTACTTCCTCGCCCAGGACGGGCCGACGCGGTACGGCGAGCTGAGGCGCGCGATCCGCGACGTCAGCGACAAGGTCCTGATCCAGCAGCTCAAGGAGCTGGAAGGCGACGGGCTGGTGAAGCGGACGGACTACAAGGAAATCCCGCCGCGAGTGGACTACAGCCTGACGCCGCTGGGCCTGAGCCTGTCGCTGGCGCTCGTGCCGCTTTGCACCTGGGGGACGGAGAATATGGACGCCGTCCAGCAGGTCTTCGCGCAGCGGGCGGCTTGGGCGCGCTGACCGATCCGCAAGCCCTCGGCTAGGCGGCGAATGCGGCCAGCTCTTCCGGGGCGCCGGTGGGGAAGGCTCGCTTCAGATGATCCAGGAAGGCGGTCACTCTGGCGCTGAGAAGCCGGCGCGAGGGATACAGGGCCCACAGGGCGATCTCCGGCGCGTCGGCGTCGCCCCAGGACACCAGCCGTCCGGACGACAGGTCTCCACTGACCAGGGAGACGGGCAAGCGCGCAACGCCGGCGCCCCCCAGGGCCGCATCCCGGACCATGATCATCGACGACAGGCTCAGCGTCGGCGTGATCGGAACGACCGATCGCTCGCCCGAAGGCGCAAGGGTCGTCCAGGATAGTGACGGCTCTAAGGGGCCCCGAACGACGGCCGGCGCGGGCCGGCCCTCATGCGGGCGCGCAAGCCCCGGCGCCGCGACCACGACCAGACGGTCCCGCAGGAAGACCCGCCCGACCAGCGCCGCGTCCGGATCCGGATTGACGCGGATGACGAGGTCGTAACCTTCCTCGACCATGTCCACCGGCCGATCCTCGGTCGTGACCTCCAGCCGGACCTCCGGATAGCGCGCCGCGAAATCGGCGGCGAGCCGGCCCATGGCGATCTGGGAGAAGAGCAGAGGCGCGCTGATCCTCATCCGACCGCGGGGCGCCTCCCCGCCCGAGGCCACGGCGGCGGTCGTCTCCTCCAGCTCGGTCAGCAGGGCGGAGGTCCGTTTGAATAATAGCTCCCCATCCTGGGTGAGCTTGAGCGAGCGCCCGCCCCGCTCGAACAACCGCAGGCCCAGGCTCGCCTCCAGGTCCGAGACCCGGCGAGACAGGGTCGCCTTGGGGCGGGACGCGGCGCGCGCCGCCCGGCCAAAGCCGCCGCTGCGGGCGACGAGGGTGAAGTCCGCCAGAGCCAGTAAATCCATCTGTTCCACCTGCGAGACGGTGCGTTCCAAATTGTCGCCTATCGGATCAGTTTTGGATCACCGATCTTCCGGCCTGTCCACCACCCAAACCGGAGATTACTCATGACCATCCTCGTCACCGGCGCCACCGGCCGTGTCGGCCGCCACGTCGTCCAGAACCTGATCGATCGCGGCGCCGCCGTGCGCGTCTTCGTGCGCGACGCCGCCCGGGCCGACTTTCCGGCCCAGGTCGAGGTCGCCCAGGGCGATCTGCTCGATCTCGACGCCCTGCGCGCCGCCATGAGCGGTGTGCGCACCCTCTTCCTGCTGAACGCCGTCGCCGCCGACGAATTCACCCAGGCCATCATCGCCCTCAACATCGCCCGCGAAGCCAGCGTCGAGCGGGTCGTCTATCTATCGGTGTTCGGAGCCGATCGCTCCGTCAATGTTCCGCATTTCGCGGTCAAGGCGGGCGGCGAGCGCATGCTGGAGCAGATGGGCTTCAGCGCCACCGTTCTTCGACCCGCCTATTTCATCGACAACGAGGTCATGATCCAGGATGTGATCCTGAACCACGGCGTCTACCCGATGCCGATTGGCGCCAAGGGCGTCGCCATGATCGACGCCCGCGACATCGCTGAGGTCGCCGCGATCGAGCTCATCCGCCGCGACGCGAGCGACGTCCTGCTGCCCCTCACCACCTTGAACCTCGTCGGTCCCGACACTCTTACGGGCTTGGGGCTTGCCAAAATCTGGTCCGAGGTTCTCGACCGTCCCGTCGTCTACGGCGGCGATGATCCCACCGCCTTCGAACAGAACCTGGCGAACCTGATGCCGGACTGGATGGCCTATGAGATGCGGCTCATGGCCGAACGCTATGTCGGCGACGGCATGATCCCCGAGCCGGGCGACGTGGAACGACTGACGGCCCTGCTCGGCCGGCCGCTTCACACCTATCGCGACTTCGCCGCCCGCCTCGCCGCCTCCACCGTCTCCCTCACCGCATCCAGCCCCACCGCCCGCTGACCCCTTTCGACCGGAGAAGCGACCATGATCTATTCAACCGCCACCGTGCCGGTGAATCCCGCCGACGAAACGCCCCTCACCCGCGCCCAGGTCTGGGCCGGGCTAGAGCTGAAGGCGCGTGACGCCCGCCTCTTTCTCCCGGAGGGTCTGTGCACCCGCTGCGAGGTGACCGAGGAGAGCGCAACCCACTTCGTGCGCGAGGTCACTATCGGCGGCGCTGACCTTCGCGAGATCATCACCCTGGAGCCCGCACACAAGGTCACCTTCTTCCAAGCCACGGGGCCGCGCGAAGGCGCCATCGTCAACGAGATTTTCGAGGACAAGACCGGCGCGTTGCAGCTACGCTTCTATTGCTTTCTCGGTTTGCGTGACGGCGCGCCGGGCGGCGCCGAGGAACAGGCGGAGCAGGCCAGGTTCGACAGCGAGCAAGGCTACAAGGCGGCCTTGCTGTCGACCCTGACACGAACGCGCGATCTCCTCGCGGCAGGTCGGCTCTGAGCCGTCGCGCGATCCTCGGGCTACCGACGTGGGCGGTTCCAAGCGCCACCCGCGTCGCACTCGCCCGGCTCACCCGCCGCACGCTGAAAGAGTGTCGCCTGATGGGGCGATTGGCTTCGCGTGGCCAATGTCCCGCTCTTGCCTCTGGCAGAACTCGTCCGGTTCTTCTGCTCAGGTCTGGGAGCCTCGGCGCGTGACCCGCACGCCGCTGAAATGGGCCAGCGTGCCGGGGCCGATCCAGAGTGCGACAGCCCCTCTGGCGTCGCCGCCGTGTTTCAGGTCGCCGACAATCAAGGTCGGCTGCTCCGCGCCATCGACATGGAGACGGGCCGCAGCGCCGGCCACCTCGATCCGCACGTGAGTCCACCGCCCGGGTTCAAGATCGACATAGGTCTCATATTTGGCCGGCGCCTCGGCGCGCAGCCGCTCCCAAGGGATAGTCGGGATGCGAGATGTACTGAACGGCGTGGTTGCGGCGCAGCTGATCCTCGGCGCGGCCGTTCGTCGGGCGCAGATAGATCGCCTCCAGTTTCGCATCGTCCTGAACCCGGAAGGCGATCCCGACAAAACCCCGGGCCGTGGCGCTGGCCGTAGCGCTCGGAGCGCCGCTGATCCAGGCCTCGATGACGCCGTCGCCGAAGGCGGGCGTATCCAGAACGATCAGCCGGTCGAGCCCCGGCGCGTTTTCCAGGGCCGTGGCCTGCAGGGCGCGTCGCCCCTGATAGTCCACCCACGCCGTCTCAACACCTGTGGTCCTGAGCGGAGCGGCTTCCAATCCGGCCCCTTCAGGGTCGCGTCGCGAGGCGAACGCCGCGAAGGGGCTGGCCCACCCTATCGTGAGCGCGGCGCCGGTGAGTGCGGCGCGACGGGTGTGTTTGTTGCCAAGCATGAGGGCCTACGAATGGCGAAGCTGTAGTCGTTTCATCACGGCATGGCTGGATCAAGACCCGGCATGGATTGACACCTGAGCCGCGACATATGGCGGCGCCGCTCGGGAAGGCGCCTTCAGTCCGGACGGCGTCAGCGCCCCTTACTGCCGGTCATCTGGCCGACGGTCCAGGGCGGAAGGTGAATGTAAAGGATCGAGCCGGCCCCAAGACACTCTCCCGCGGCCACCGCCTCTTCACCCATTCCACGCCTTCGGCATCCCGGGCGCGTCAGAAGCTGAGGCTTGTCGCGCCACCGAGCCGATCGATCCAGCGCCGCCTTCCACTTCAGGGCGACGCAAGCGCCCGGACACGCTTCAGGCCGTCGATCGCATAGTCATTGGAAGGATCGAGACGCAACGACGCTTCGAACTCCGAGATGGCGGTCGCGTAGTCGCCCTCCGACGCCGCGACATCCGCCAGGCCGTCGTGGCTGTACGCCGACTGCGGGAACTCCTTGAGGGCGAACTCAAACAACGCCCGCGCCTGGTCCATGGACGGCAGCTCATGCAGGGCGTAGCCCGCCGCGACCAGCAGTTCGTCCGTCGCGAACGCCTCGCTCGACGGCTGCGCGGCCTTCAGCTCGCGGTAGCGCGCGATGCCGGCGTCGACGCCCCCGGCCATGACGGCGTCCAGGAAGAGGGTCTTTGGCTGAACTTCGGGCGGCTTGGGTGTCACCCCGAAGTAGATGCCCGCCAGGGCGCGCGCCGTCCCCCCGCCACTGGCTTCGTCGCTGTTACTCAGAACGATCACCGTCAGGTCGTCGTCGGGGAAGCGCGCGACCATATTGGAGAAGCCGGCCCCGCTCCCGGCATGGCCGATTTCGCGGTGGCCGAACCAGGTCCCCATTTCCCAGCCATAGCCATAGTTGTTCGTCGTATGGGCGATCATCTGCTCCCATGACGCCGGAGAGATCAGGGTGTTGGTCCTGAGCGCCCTGTCCCAGATCAGCAGGTCGTCGACCGTGCTGGTCAAACCCGCCTCGCCATAGGAGCCGCTGCGGCTTTGCGGCGTGGACTCGATGAAGGTCGAACCGATGGAATAATAGCCGGTCGCCAGATTGGGGGTCACGCGACGCGAGGTGTCGAAATCCGTGTGGGTCATACCCAGCGGCGTCAGGATCCGCTCGCGGTAAAGGTCTGGAAGGCGCTTGCCCGAGACGCGTTCCAGGATCGCGCCAAGCAGGTTGTAGCCCGAGTTGCTGTAGCGAAAGCCTTCGCCCGGGGCGAACTCGAGCGGAAGGTCGCGCACGAGGGAGACGACGCCGTTGCGCCAATAGGTTCGGCTGTCCAAGCTTTCATCCCAGTCGGGCAGCCGGGAATAGTTGGGGATGCCGGAGGTATGGGTCAGAAGCTGTTCGATGGTGATCGTACGCCACGCCGCCGGACAGTCGTCCAGGTAGTCGCAGGCGAGATCACCCATCTTCAGACGCCCCTCCTCCTGCATCATCATGATCAGGATGGCGGTGAAAGGCTTGGTGACGGACTGGAGCTGATAGACCGTCCCGGCGGTGTTCGGCACATTGAACGACCGGTTCGCCAGTCCGTAGCTCTTGCGGAAGATCGGAACCCCGCCCCGCGCAACGAGGACGTCGCCGGTGAAGGCGGCGTTGCGCACCGCAGCCTGCATATAGGTCTCGAAGGCGGCGTCCATGGCTTCGGCGGCCGGCCGGGCCTGTGTCTGCTCTTGCAGTGGAGCCGACGCGGCGACGGGGGCCGCCGTCACAAGGCTGCCAAGGAAGATCGCCCCGGCCAGAGCCGCCGAGTTCCCAAGCCTGTTCTTCATGACGTCCGCCCTCACCTGAAAATACGGGATTTATCTTTTCATCAAAATATATGACGTCAAGATACTTTTCGGTAAGGTTTGTCGTGGGGTCTGGAGTTGGCTAGCTTGTGGGGATGAAGAGCGCGCCCCCGCCCCCCGACCTCGTTGACAGTGTGCTCTCGGACTGGGCGCGCGCGCGTCCGCAGACCAAGGCCGGCGCCCTCAACATCGTCGGCCGTATTCTGTGGTTGGGGCGACAGTACGAGGACACCGTCACCCGCATGCTCGCGGAGCATGGTCTGTCCTATTCGGACTATGATGTGATCGCGACCCTGCGTCGGGCCGGCGAGCCCTTCGAACTCACGCCCACAGAACTCGCCAGGCGCGTTCTTCTGACCTCCGGCGGGCTGACCGCGTGCCTGCGGCGACTGGAGGCTTCCGAACTGGTTTCGCGGCGCGGGGTGCCCGAGGATCGGCGACGCCTCCTGGCCCGGTTGACGCCGAAGGGCTTCGACCTTGTGGAGTCCTTCATCGACGACCGCTTCGCTCTGGCGGATGAGGCGCTCGCCGATCTCGACGCCCGGCAGCGCCTGGAAGCGGAGACCCTCCTCCGCCGCTTGATGGCTCCCATGGACGTCAGACCCGAGCGACGCCAGGCGCGGGCGCGGTCCGAGTGAAGCGCGCAACAAACGTAAGCGCACCGCGACAGTGAGCCGATCACCTCGCTTCGCCAGACGGAGAGCCTATCGTAAGGCGCCCGTCGGACGCGGCAGGCTCACGGGACCTATCTTAAACGGCCCGCGGCTTTGCGGGGTGGCGGCCCGTCCCTGAGCCAGTGAAGGTTCGGGGCGGGCCGCCGGTCATCGGAGCTTGGCTTAACCGACGACCTCAACAGAATGCTGCAATGCGGCAAAAGGCTGCAACGGACGGACGCTGTCACGGTCCGGCGCGACACGGACCGCCCCCGCATGTCGGTTGCGCAGGCGGAAGGAAGCGCCGAGCGTCGGGGTCCGACGCCTGGGCGATCGATCCTATTGCGGGGCCGGCGCCGCCTCTACGGCCGCGCGGACGGCGTCGAGTTTCGCCTGTTGTTCGGCGAGGGTCGGAACCCCCATGGCCGTGCGCAGACTGTCGGGAACGAGGTCGCGATTGTAGGGATCGGCGGTCGGCGCCTCTCCGGACCGTGCGATGGTCTGTGTGCCGTAAATCTGGGGCTCGCCCTTCATCTGCAGATAGCGGTCCAGACTGGCGGCCGCGATCCAGGCGGCGCCGTCGGCTCCCCGGGAGGCCGCGACCACGGCCAGACTGTGGGCCAGAAGGTAATCATCCGGCTGGGAGCCGTGCTGGAAGACGAAGGCGGCCTTTCGGAAGTCCTCGGCGCTCCGGATCTCACCCTGGTCAAGAAGGGTGCGGACCTCGGCGCGTCGGGCCGCATCCTCGGCGTGCATGCGCTCGACGAAGGCGCGATCCGGCCGTCGGGCCGCCGAAATCCCCTCGCGGATCGCCTGGTCGTCCTGGAAAATCTGCGCCATGCGGGGATTATCCGATGGCGGGACCGGTTCCTGAGCCACGGCCGAGGTGGCCAGCGCCACGGTGAAGGACAGGAGCGCGGCAAGCAGCGGGCGGGTCATGATGGTCTCTCCAGGGACCGTCCACACCTGCCGATCACGACCCGACGGCTCAAATGAATTCGGGGACATGTTCGCGGCCGCAGGCGGCAAGCAGGGTGGAGGCTTCCCCCCATGCAGGCTGGCGACGGGACCGCGGCGGCAGCGCGTGGCCTGGTCGGTAATCCGGATTCCACATCCACAGCATCTTTCAGAAGCGGCAGGCGGTTGGGATCCTAGTTCATCGCTTCGCTCGAAGCGGCGGTCGCCGCCAAATCCATCCGGGCTTCGGCGAACATCTGGTCCAGCATGGCCTCAATCCGGTGCTGAGGGATCTGGGGGTAGATCGCCGGTGCGGCCTGCCGGACAGCGCTGTAGAACATGTCGAGCATCTCCTCATCCGACAGCGCGTCGAGCCCCCTGGCGTCCGCTTGAAGACGACTGGCCATAACCTCGCCCGCTGCGCGCATCAGCAGGCCGAGCGGCCCTTGAAGCTCATCCCAATGCTCTTCGGAGTCCTCAGCGGTGGGCGCAGGCTTCGACATCTCCATACGCTGACACGAAGAGCACTACACGACCATCCAAAATCCGCGGGAACCTTTGTTCCGGTTCAGCTTTTCTGGACCGAAGCCGAACGCTTCGAGTTGCGTACCCATCTGCATAAGCCCGCCGCCTTTTTTGCCCCCCTGCTGGCGGCGGGCTTATCATCAAATGGATTCCTCGCTCGAGACGACGCCTTGCCGGACTACTCTATCCATCTGCACGACCCGGATCGGGTCCCGCCCAGATCTACACACATCAGCGCGACAGATGACGAAGCCGCAAAGGCCTGGGCGTTACAGTGGCTAAGGGCCGCCCCGGAGTATGGCGCCGTCACCGTGGTCGAAGGCCTCAGGCTGGTCGGCAAATATCTTCGCTCCCAATTTCCCTGAGCCCGGCCAGAGGCGCATTCCGGTGATCGGCCAGGCGGTGGCCAGACCAGAGGCGGACTGGTGAAAGCCTGGTGACGGACGCCGGTGCGCCGATACTCGCCCTGACGCCCGTCGCCGGCGCCACGATCGTGATCGCGAGCTTGAAGCGTAGATTTCGGGTCGAGGGGACGCACCTCCGGTAACCTGCCCGCCCCGTTTTGGGGACACCACCACTGCCCTGTCGAACCCGTTCCACCATGGCGTCGAACCACAGGGCCCGCCGCAGGGCGGCAGGCCCTCTCAAACGTCGCCTTCAGGGCACCGCGGACGTCAGACGTCAGCCTCTCAGTGCGAGGCGTCGGCGTCAGCCTCGTCGAGTTCATCGACCATATGCTGGTGCATCTGGACCACCGGCAGGGTCTTGGCGGCCCATCCCTTCAGATCTGCCTGATCGCTGACACGTCCATAATCGGTGAGCAGCATGGCGGTCTCATTGTGGGCGGCCTCCTGCTGCTGCAGATAGACCCGGTCGAAATCCTGATCCGTGGCGCCCCGGAGATTATCGATGAGGCCCCGGTGGCGCTCATCCAGCGTGGCGGGGACGGCCAGATTGAGCCGACCTGCGATCGCCTTCAACTCGTCGCCGGCCTTGCCGTGATCGGCCACCATCTTCGACCCCAGCGCCTTGATCCGGGGATTGGTCGAACGGGAGGCCGCGATCTTGCCCGCCTCGACCTCATACAGGCCGCCGATGGCCGCGCTCGAAACGAAGCCTTCATTGGTGGCTGCCCCCGCCGGGGCGGCGACGGTTCCGACCACACCCGCGGCATGGTCCTGAACTGCGTTCACGGCCTGGTTCTGCTGATCGGGCGCGCCGCCCGTCTCCTTCTGACAGGCCGACGCCGCCAGCGTCAGGGCGATCGCCGCCGTCGTCATCATCATGGTTCTCATAGTCTGTGCCTCCAGCGCCCGTTTCACCCGGAGAGAGCGGCGCGCCTTCCCTCCGAAACCCGTCAAAGTCGATCAACCGGGCGCGCGCGTCGCCATCGGCTTGCGGCGCGGCCGCGCCCGCCCGACAAGCGGCGCCGCGGTCTCGAACGCCGGGACGGCGGTCGGCTCGGTCAGGGCCACCGAAGCGGGGACGGCGGCCGCGTCAGCCGAGATCGGGTCGGTATTGTTGGTTCCGACAAAGCCGAAGGCCGGGGCCTCCGCCGTACCCACGAACATATCGCCGTCGAAGACGTGAGCCGCCCTTGCGCCGGGGTGCGACCGCAGGACATCCTGCGCTTCGGCAAGGCTCGCCTCCGGCCCGGTCGCCGAGAGCAAACTCATGCCGACGGCGGCGTCCGGTCCGTGATCGATGAAGCAGAAAAGGATCATGGCCCGCGGCTCAGGACCGACTGTCGAGAAGCGCATGCACCTGCGGGTGCATGGACGCCGGAAACCGCTCGAGCGCCGCCGCGACCAGGGACTTCGCTTCGTCTTCGGTCATTTCCGCCTTGGCGACCCGCGCCTGGAGGTCCTCCAGAACGATGGCCAGGGCCAGTTCTCCATTGGCGTTATCCGGTGCAGTCGTTTCGGCGGTCATGTCGATCTCCCTTGTCGGACGGCTAATCCGTCCGGGCGGGATTGGTTTCTCCGTCCGAAATCGGACTCAGGGCTCACCCTCTGCAGCATAACGAGCCGGCAGAAGGGCCAGGACTCCCGGCAAGCCTTTCGGATAACCGATCAGACCGGACCCGGATCGGGCTTCGACCCTGGGCGGCGCATCACGCCGTCCGGTCGCGTTCGACGCCGGATAGGGTTCAGGTCGGATGCCAACGTCGCCCTACGCAGGAGGCGGCCGCCCCCTCTCAGGCTGCGGCCCAGTAGGCGCGGCTCGCCGAACTTATCGGAGCGCCCGTGGCTGCGACGCGGTCATGGATAGCCTTTGCGAAGGTGTCGGCCGCAGCGTCGTCCACCAGAACGCGCAGGCTCCGGACGATACGCGTGATGCGCAGGTGGTTGTGGTCGGTCTCGCGGAGCCAATGATCGGTCTCCGCGTAAAAGCCCGACATCAGCGCCGAGGCTTCGGCGAGGTTTCGCTGCGCAGGTTCCGACCGATGGATCAGGGCGATGTCATCGATCGAGAGGATGGGCGATCCGGGGACCGCCGCACTGGGTTCCGGCAAGGGGAAAAGCCACTGAATGAAGTCGTGGAAGCGCTCCAGATCGGCAGGCGGGAGCCGAAGCACCTCGTCGATCATTCGCCCCGCCGCGTCCGGTCCGACGCCTTGAAGGAAGTCCGTAAGCTTGCTCATAATCGCGACAACGCGCTGAAGGGACGGCGGCTCCGTCCCGGGCCGGAACCAGGCTCACAGCCGACGCAGGACCCTGAAGCGCGCCCGCGTGTGGGTGATGCGCTTCTCACGCTTGAGCCCGACCACGATACCGCAGACTGTCGTCCGCTGGATGCCCGTCAGTCGCGCCATCTCGGCCTGGCTCATGGGAAAGTCCAGGCCATGCCCATGCAGGCGATCAAGGGTCTCGATCAGGTTGGTGACCCGATCTCGAGCATTGCCGCAGGCATTGAAGGCCGCCGCCTGTCGGGCCTCGGCGAGACTTTCGGCCAGCCACCTCACGACCGCGTCGGTGAAGGACGACGACTGGGACAGAAGCTCCGTCACAGAGGCGCGGGACACTGCCCAGGCCTCGCCGCCGACCTCCACGATGGCGCGACGGTTGGAGTGGTCGCCTTCCAGACCCTCAGCCAATCCCACTGCGCCCTCGTCGCCGATCCACCCGCCAAGCACGAGAGGATCGCCGACCTCCATGCGAACCACCGCCGTCAAGGGAAACCAGATGATGTCGCCTGCGAGATCGAGACCTTGCCCTGCAGCGAGACGCACCCGCCGACCCGGCGACGCCTCTGAACCCAAGGCCGACAGCAGGACATTCTCGCTCCGGAAAGCCACCTTTTGGCTTTCCGGGGTCATGCGGAATCGTCGCGCCGCAGCATGTCCACCTCCGCGGCGTCGAGGAAAATGCGCGCGCGTGAAGCGCTGGCGTGCTGGGCCATCAGACGACGGGCCTCGATGCGGGCGTCGTCGAGAGACGCCGCGTCGAGCGGTTCCATATGCGGCGTGTCGCTGCGGTCGGTATCCAGAAAGCAGAAGAAGGTCATGAGGCGCTCACGAGCCTGACAGGCGGGAGTGTGCGGCGTGCGATACTGATGTTTTCCAGCAGCGTGCGCGAGAAATCCGCGGCACGCGATGCCTTGTCATAGGCGGGGGTCCGGGGCAGCGCCTTATCATATGTTAGGACCTGCGTCGTTTTTCGACACAGCTCTTGCGGCGTCACGGCAGGAGGACCCAGTCGGGATCACGCTGGTACGTGTGAGACGGCAGATTGGCCATGACACGGAGCCGGTCGATATCGGACAGCCGTATCATCCGGGCGGTCCGTTCGATGATTCCGGCATTGTCCATCTCGCGCAGCTTGCGGTTCACATGGACCGGCGACAGCCCCACCAAGTCGCCGATCTGATCCTGGGTCAGCGGCAGCTGGAACGCCCCATCAGTGACCAGACCCAGGGCTGCCAGCCGGTCGTGAAGATCGGTCAGCATGCCCGCAATCCGGGCCCCGCCCTCGCTCTGGCGGATGGCCAGGCTGTCCATCAGGGCGACCCGCTCCTTCTGGGCGCTCAGGAACAGAGAGCTGGCGATCCGGGGATAGCGGACGAACAGGGACATCAGATCGGCGCGCGAGATTTTCCGGACAGCGACAGGCGTCACCGCCGTCAGGCAATCGGCGGCGCGGATGACACAGAGGCTGGCCGCGCCGACGAGATCGCGCGGCAGGTGGATCTTGATGATCTGCTGCTTGCCGGAGGTCAGGGGAATGGAGGCGGCGACCCAGCCTTCCACCAGAAGATAAAGATGGGTCGGCTCGGCGCCGTCGCGCCGCAGCACATGATCGCGCGGAAACTGCTGAATGGGTCCCAAGGCGCCCGAGAGCGCCTCTTCCTCCTCGGCCGTCAGACGGAAAAACTCCCGGAATCGGTCCCCGAGAAGGTCTCCCGGAGGCACGTCGTACGCTGGCGATTCACCCATGGCATCGGGTTCGCCAATAACGGCGGCGCTTGCATTATCGTATGTTAAGCCGCGCCGGATTAGTTGCGGGAAACGCCTTGGATCAGGTCGCCTGCCCGGCTCGAGACATCGCTTTCACGCTCGCTGCGGATCAGATGCAGATAATCGGCTTCGAAGCCGGCCGCCTGTTTGAGTCCCGGCGCGTCCAGAACGGACACGACGCCGCGCTCGAAGGTGGCAAGGCCCTCGGACCTCATCTGCTGAAGGCTGCGATCGGCGTGGACGGGAGACATGCCGGCCGCGTCCGCGAGACCTTCCTGCGTCAGCGGAAGCGGATAGGCATTGTCGGCAGCCATACCGATGACGCGGTACCGGATCAGCAGTTCGTAAAAGAGATGCGCCAGCCGCTCAGGGGCCTCGCGCCGGCCCTGATCGACGATCCGGCTACGAAGCACGGCGGAATCCGTCATGGTGCTCCACCACAGGGCCATGGTCAGGGTGGACATCTCCGACAGCAGCTCGACGATGTCCGGAACCGCGATAAGCACGCACGTCGTGTCGGTCATGGCGACGATGTCGTGATCCATGCCCTCAAGGACGAAGACCTCCAGGTCGCAGAGATCCCCCGGGATCATGAAGGCGACGATCTGCCGCGTGCCGTCGCGCAAGGTCTTGGATCGCGTCGCAAACCCCTGGGTGATGAGATGAATCTGGCCCACCTTCTCACCCTCCGAGAGGATCATCTCCCCTGCGGCAAAGACTTCAGAGGGGTATCGCGACAGGGCGTCCACCCGAGGACATTCCGCGGCGCTGAACGCCGTGTACTGTTCCAGCTTCATTCTGAGGGAAGTCGTCATCCAGGAGATCCTGACGGCGCCAGTCGCCGTGACGTCTGGCCGATGGCGGAAGACCCTCAGCGGCGTCGACCCTACCAGTCTTCGGCCCTGCGCAGGAAAAATCTTCGGCGGCGGCAGCCCTGCCCCTCCCGGGTCCGTCGGTTTTCCGACACTGGAACGCCGCGGGCCGACGCGCCTTAAATCGGGGAGAAAACCTGTGCGACAGCAGGTCAGGACCTTCACGCCGTGAGCTGGAAACCCCATCAAACTCTCATCCATGGCGCAGATAAAGATCGCCGGGTCCCCGGGCCGCGTCACGCGGCTCCCGTGACGCCATGCCGGACGGCTTCACGGGGCCCACTCGCCACAAAGAGGCTGCTTCGGACGCATCTCGACGCGACGCGCCGCAGAGTCGGTTGGAAAGACCAGACGGCCTTGATCGCGCAAATCGACCTCACTTTCGAACTCGCCGGCCACCACACCCCGCTTCGTGACGCCCTGCTGTTGGAGCGCCGCGATTGAGCCGACCTGTCAATCCGCCTGAGGAGATCGGCCCGCGTGACGGAGCCCTTCCCGCCTATGTGGGGAACGGACTGATTGGACTGCGGGTGCGCGAGCAACCGCTGCAGCCCGGGATGGCGCTGGTCTCGGGCTTTGCGGGCGAACACCCAGAGCGCCGGATCGAGGCGGCGGCCTTCGCACCCTATCCGCTCGCCGCCGATATCGCCCTGAACGGCGTGTGGCTGAATGATCAGCCTTCCAGCGTATCCGACCTGCGCCAGGCCTATGATTTCGGCGCTGCGGAGCTGACCAGCCGCTTCCGCTACGCGGGAGGCGGGGTCACCGCGGAAGTCACCGTCGTGACCTTCGCCAGCCGTACCGCGCCCTCGATCGTCCTGCAGGAGGTCATGGTCCAGCCGGACCGGGCCTGCGATATCGGGTTGCGGGCGATCGTCGAGACCGCCGGGCTGCGGGGCCGGGTGCTGCGTCACCGCACCGATACACCAGGCGAAGCGGCGCCTGTCGGCGATGGCTCTCTGCTGTTTGAATCGGACGGCGGCCTGAGCCAGTGCGGCCTGGCCCTGGCCAGCGAGGTCCGGAGCGCACAACAGGTCGGGCGCGGCGTGTCGACCTGGGATGCGACGGGCCCTCTGCGCACGGACTATGTCACGCGCGGGCGCGCGGACCGGCCGACGCGTCTTCGTCAGATCGTCGCCCTGGTCCCCTCCGTTCTGCACGCCCGGCCCGATGAAGAGGCTGTACGCCGGCTGGCGCGCGCGCAGGAAACCGGATTCGACGTCTTGCGCGCCCGCAATCGTGAGACCTGGACCGACCTGTGGAACGGCCGCATCGTGGCACGCGGCGCGCCCGACCGCCATCAGGCCCTGATCGACGCCGCCTTCTATTATCTGAACAGTTCGGCGCATCCCGCGTCGCCGGCGGCCACCTCCATGTTTGGCCTCGCGACCTGGCACGACTACAACTACTACTTCGGTCACGTCATGTGGGACGTGGACGCCTTCTGCGTGCCGCCGCTGGTCCTGCTCCAGCCCGACGGGGCGCGGGCGATGCTGGATTTCCGTCGGCGGGGCGTCGAGGCGGCGCGGTCGAACGCGCGATTGTCCGGACGAAGAGGACTGCAGTTCCCGTGGGAAGCCGCGCCCTTGTCCGGCCAGGAGGCGGCGCCCGGCGGCGGCGCCTCAGCCGCACATGAGGACCACGGCACGCTTCATACCGCCCGAGCCTTCGCCCTCTTTGCCGACGCCACGGGAGACGCCGCGTGGCTGGAGCAGGAGGCCTGGCCGATCCTGGAAGGCGCCGCCGACTGGATTGTCAGCCGGGTCACGCGAACGGACCGGGGCCTGGAGATCAAACGGTCGACGGGACCTGCAGAGGTCCCGCAACCGCCGGACAATGACGCCTTCACCCTGATGGCGGCCGACCAGATCCTGAAACGCGCCATACGCGCAGCGGAGCAGCTCGCACGCCCTGCCCCTCCTGAATGGCTGAAGGCTTCTAAAGACCTGTATCTCCCGAGACGAACCGACGGGATCATCGCCTCTCACGACGGCTTCCGCATCACCGAGGACAAGGGCGCAACCCCCTCTCCGCTCGCGGGCCTGTTTCCCTATGACTACCCCGCTTCCGAAAGCGAGCGGCGGCAGACGCTGGAGTTCTACCTTAAACGCTGGCCGGACTACGTCGGCGCCCCGATGTTCCCCGCCCTCTACACCACCTGGGCGGCCATGACCGGCGACCGTGACCTGGCGTTGAAGCTGTTCGAAGAGGGCTATGCCGCCTACGACAGCGGCCGCTTTCATCAGTGTCTGGAGTATCGGCCCGATCACCCCGATAGCCAGGTCGCCGCCGGGCCTTTCTTCGCCAATCTGGGCGGGATGTTGATGGGACTGATGCTCGGCCTCACCGGCCTTGTCATTGACGACGGCGATCCTCGCCAGTGGCCTCGCCGGCCCGTCGTTCTGCCAAAGGGCTGGACGGCCCTTGAGATCGAACGCCTGTGGATCCGGGGCGAACCCTGGTCTCTCCAGGCGACCCACGGCGCGGATCAGGCGAGCCTTGCGCCTGTCTGGTCCGACGTACGCGCCTGTCAGAGGTGACCGGCCCGAGAAGCTTCCAGCCTTGCTGACGACGCCCGAGGGGCCGCCTGGCCCAACTTTTACACCAGCGCCGTCCGGCGCTGTCTCTTGGGACAGCCTGAGGCCGGGACAGGGTTCGTCCAGCGGCGGCGTCCGGACGTCATGTGTGGAAATCGATTCCATTCTCCCCCACCGTAGGCTCGGGCCGGCCCAATCCTCTGGACGGAGACGCGCCCCCTTGAGCGTGCGACGCCGGGCGTCTCGCACCTGATGGGCGCTGAGGGTCGCGGATCCATTGTCGCCTTTTGAACAGAGGAACGCCGTCTCCGCTTGCCGCATTGATCCGGAAAGGAGACGCACCATGCCGAGAGGCGACAAGTCGACCTATACCGACAAACAGGAGCGCAAGGCGGACCATATCGCCGAGGGCTACGAAAAGCGGGGGGTCTCTGAAAAGGAGGCCGAGCGCCGCGCGTGGGCTACCGTCAACAAGGACGACGGCGGTGGCAAGAAGAGCGGCTCCGGCCGGGGCAGGTCCACCGGCCATCCGGCCGCCCATAAGGGCGGCCGCAAAGGCGGCGCCGCCTCCGCCTCACGTCCGAAGGCGGATCGGTCGGCGGCAGCCAAAAAGGGTTGGGAAACCCGACGCAAGAAGGCCGGCTGAATGACCGCCGCACCCTCGACCTCCGGCAAGACAGAAGCGCCCCGGTCCGACACCCCGGACGCTTTGGACGTCCAGGAAGAAGCCCGGGAACAGGCGCGTGTCGGCCGAGCCGTCAGAGGCGGAGCCTCGCCGACGCCGTCTGAGGACGCCGACGAGGCCCAGGAGAGCTAGCCCTCGCCCGAGCCGGGCTCGGCCTGTTTGCGGTGCATTTCAGCGAGCGCGCTCTGAGGCGTGACAGCGGCCATGGCCGCCTGGACCTTATTCATGACACCGGCAACGACGTCCCCGTCACCGCGCTGCATGGCGCGATAGCCGATCTCGGCGACCTTGGCGGGGTCCATCTTCTTGCCTTCGCCCACCGCAGTGTCTTCCATCCCCGCGCGGGCGAAGAACTCGGTGTCGGTCGGTCCGGGCATCAGGACCGTGACGCTGACGCCTGTGTCCTTAAGCTCATTGCGCAGGGCGAACGCGAAACTGTCCACATAGGCCTTTGAGGCGTTGTAGACGGCTTGGAAGCTGCCCGGCATCAGACCGGCAATCGAGCCGGTCAACAGGATCTGGCCCTTGCCCCGCGCCCGCATGTCGCGGCCGATCAGATACAGCAGCCGGGTCGTGCCGGTGATGTTCGTGTTGATGACATGCAGGATGTCCTCGAAGTCCTGATCGAGGAAGCCCTCCCCCAGGCCGTGACCGGCATTGGCCGCCAGGGCGTCGATCGGGCGGCCAGCGGTCAGGCCGTAGAGGGCCTGGACGCCCTCCGGCGTCGACAGGTCCGTCTGCAGGGTCTCGACCCGCGCGCCCAAGCCTTCGAAAGCCTGTTGCGCCTCGGCCAGCGGGGTGTCCGCCGCGACGATCAGATCGAAGCCGTCGGAGGCGAAAAGTCGGGCCAGCTCATAGCCGATCCCCGACGAGGCGCCTGTAACCAGGGCGAGCGGGCGCGCGGCTTGCGCCGACGTAAGTCCATAATCCGACATAAGAAATCTCCAGCGGGTTCGAAGCGGCGGTAATAGCCCGGACGACCGCAAGTTCCGTATGGCGGCGCTGGAACGGGCAGGACGCGGAGGGATTGGAGAGCCAGTAGACGGAGAACGCCATGCCTTCCGAAGACCCGATTTCGACCGACGCCGAGGTCGCCTCCCCCGCCTTCATCGACAAGGACAATGTCGAGGGCGACCACGCGGCGACCAGCATCCGGGCGGCCATGATCAACCGCCCCCGGCGCGAGCTCTATGACTATTGGAGCGACATCACCAACCTGCCGAGTTTCATGGAGAACGTGAAGTCGGTCGAAATCCTGGAGGCCGGCCGGTCGCAATGGACGGTCGCGGGTCCGGGCGGGATGGACGTCGAACTGGTCTCCGAGATCACCGAGGACATTCCGGGCGAGCGGATCGCCTGGACCTCCAGCGAGGGTTCCGACGTCGACCACGAGGGCTGGATCGAGTTCCGCGACAACGCCTTCGGGCGCGGCACCGAGGTGCGGCTGTTCATCAGCTACGATCCACCCGCCGGCGCCATCGGCAAGGTCGTCGCCAAGGTCCTGCAGCGCGAGCCGCGCGTGCAGGCCCGGCGTGAGCTGCGCCGCTTCAAACAGCTGATGGAGACGGGCGAGGTCTCAACCTCAAGGGCGCCCGACGCCGCCCCCCGCGCCCACCGTCACCTCTGATCTCCGGCTCCGGCCGCCTCCCTCATTCCCCGAAGGATCTCGCATGCGCGCACTGACCTGGCACGGCAAACACAACGTCAAGGTGGACACGGTCCCCGACCCCAAGATCATCAATCCCCGCGACGCCATCATCAAGGTCACGGCCACCGCCATCTGCGGCTCGGACCTGCACCTCTACGACAGCTACATCCCCGGCATGTCGAACGGCGACATCCTGGGCCATGAGTTCATGGGGATCGTCGAGGAAGTCGGGAAGGAAAACACGACGCTCAAGGTCGGCGACCGGGTCGTGGTGCCGTTCGTCATCGCCTGCGGCAAATGCTTCTTCTGCGACCACAAGATGCCGGCCGCCTGCGACAACTCCAATCCGGCCGAGAAGGCCGACGCTTCGGAGATCGCCTACGGCTACGCCATGACCGGCGCCTTTGGCTATTCGCACCTGACTGGCGGTTACGCCGGTGGCCAGGCCGAGTATGCGCGCGTCCCCTACTCCGACTATGGGCCGATCAGGATTCCGGACGGGATCTCCGACGAGCGGGTGCTGTTTCTCTCCGACATCTTCCCCACCGGCTGGCAGGCCGCCGAGAACGCCCAAATCAAGCCCGGCGACACCGTGGCCATCTGGGGCTGTGGTCCGGTCGGCCTGTTCGCGATCAAATCGGCCCTGCTACAGGGCGCGGGTCGGGTCATCGCCATCGACCACCATCCGCGCCGACTGGAGCTGGCCAGGGCCAATGGCGCCGAGGTGCTCAACTATCATGAGGTCAAGGTGCGCGAGGCCCTGACCGAGATGACGGCCGGCATCGGCCCCGACAGCTGTATCGACGCCGTCGGCTTGGAGGCGCACGGCTTCTCGCCCGACAATATACTCGACGCGATCAAGACCAGCGTCCGTTTGGGCACCGACCGCGCCCACGTCCTGCGCGAGACGATCATGGCCGTGCGCAAGGGCGGGACCGTTTCGATCCCCGGCGTCTATGGCGGCTTCGCCGACAAGATCCCCGTCGGCGCCCTCATGGAGAAGGGGCTGACCATCAAGACCGGCCAGACCCATGTGCAGAACTATCTGCCCCAGCTGCTGCAGCTGATCCTCGATGGCAAGATCGACACCACCGACCTGATTTCGCACCGGCTGCCGCTGGAACAGGCCGCCGAGGGCTACAAGAACTTCAAGGAAAACCAGAACGAGTGGACCAAGGTCGTTCTGCTTCCGCACTGATCCCGGCGCGTCTGAGACCGGTTCCAGACACAGGAACCGTCTTGCGAGGACAAGGCTTCCCTTCCCACCAAGGAGCACGTCATGGATATTCCCGCGACACCCGACAACAGCCCGCGCCGGCGCGGCTTCGCCACCTTGACCCCGGAGAAACGACGTGAAATCGCCCGCCTGGGCGGAGCCGCTGTTCCAGACGAAAAGCGCGCCTTCGCCCAGAACCGCGACCTGGCCCGCGACGCGGGCCGCAAGGGGGGACAAAGGTCGGTTGAGGCCCGCAGACCGACGCCCGATCCGCTCGACGGCTCCCGCAAGCCCGCCGGTCCCGGGTCGGACGCCTGGCTGCGCGACCCCGACCATCCGGACAATCCCGCAGCGCGCAGTATCACGCCCCCGGGCGCGCCGGGGACCGACGAAGGCACGCGGTAGGGCGCATCCCGGAGACCGCCTTGGGTCAGACTCTGAAGTGGGGGCCGGTGGCGTCTAACGCGGTGCATCTTTGTATCGACATGCAACGGATGTTCGCCGAGACGACGCCCTGGCAAACGCCTTGGATGGAGCGGGTCCTGCCGGTGATCGTGCGCCTCTGCGAGGCGAAGGCGGACCGCACCTGCTTCACCCGCTTTGTGCCCGCCAGATCCGCAGAGGCGGCGCCTGGCGCGTGGGCGCGATACTGGGCGCGCTGGCCGGAGATGACGCTGGACCGGCTGGACCCGGACTTCGTCGAATTGGTCCCCGCTCTGGCCGCCTTCGTCCCGCCGGCCCGGGTCCTCGACAAGCGCATCTATTCGCCCTGGATCGAAACCGGCCTTGACGCCGCCTTGCGGGCGGGCGGCGTCGACACCGTGGTGGTGACCGGAGCAGAGACCGATGTCTGCGTGCTGGCCGCCGTCCTCGGCGCCATCGACCGCGGCTATCGCACTCTCGTGGTCACCGACGCCCTGTGCAGTTCGGCGGATTCCTCCCATGACGCCCTGATCGACCTCTACCACCAGCGTTATGGCGAGCAGATCGAAACTGTCGAGTGCGCGCAACTGCTCGAGGTCTGGACCTAGAAGGGGCCGATCTTCAGAGCGGCGCCAGAGCCCGCCGGCCGAGCCGCCCGGGTGGTCGGCTTGTCGCTCACCAAGGATGCGGCGCCGACCCGACAGACCCCGCCGCCTGCTGCCGGCGCCCGGGTCGTCCGCGACAGAGGCCGCGCCCCGAGGCGCGATCGGATGGCGGGCTTCGGGACTGTGGCCCCGGGGGCGTTCTTTGGGGCCGTCTTCAGTGTGCGCCCTTGGGAGGCAGGACGACGGTCCCGCGGCCTGAAGCGCTGTGCAAAGCCGTCGTGGCGCTGCCTCCCTTCCGCAGAGTGTGCGTGAAAGAGCGATGCGCCCGCGCCTCTCCTCACGCGTGGGCCCGACCGATGGCCATCCCTTCCGGCTCCCGTCCGAATATCCCTCGCCCGATCGGCGGCGGAAACACATCGGCACCCCGGGCAAAGCCTCGCTTATGCGGCCAACGCTGGAGCTGAACCGGGATCGACGGCGGCGAATGTCTGACAAGGCTCATCCGGGGGCGGGCCCTTTTGTCGCGGCCCCGTCAAGGAACAGCGACATCCCCGCTTCGCTTGGACGGGATGCGAGAAAACCTCCACAAGATCATGGTCTCCGCGGTCAACGCCCTGGGCCACCCCGCCAGCCTGATCGCCCTCGTCGTCAGCGCCCTCGTCTGGCGGCAGGTCGAACCGGAAAGCTTCGACCTCCATGCGGTGGCGACCCTGGTCGCCATCGCCATGACCCTGATCATTCAGAGGGGACAGAACCGCGACACCGCCGCCCTGCAGGCCAAGCTGGACGAACTGATCCATGCGACAGAGGGCGCCCGCGATGAAGTCGCAAACCTGGATGATGAGACCACCGACGCAATCAACGACATCCGCGAGGTCGGCCGACGGAGGTAAGTCGCCGCGCCATGCGTCCGGGAATGAGGCCGTCTCCTCCTGCGGCGTTGCGATATCCCTTGCCACCCCCCGCCGGTCAGGCCGTGAAAGTCGCCGCTTACTCGCCAATATGAGCCTGGATCAGAGTGTCTGGGCTCAAGCGCTCCCCGCGCGCCGGTTCGCCGCGTCGGTCCGCCATAGGCGAGCCGGCCCGTCTTCCGCGTGCTGCTCCGCCTTGCCGATCGACAGGCGCCGGTCCCCACGTTCGCACCTGCAGACGGCCTGGTGTTTTTCCGCCCCCGGCGTTCCAGACGGCGAGCGGGGTTTAAATGCGCGTCAGGAGGCTTATGACCAAGGAATGGACGACTGGTACATGGCAGGCCTGGACGATGATCTGCGTCCACGGATGTTTGACCTCCATTCAAGGGCCGAGCCGTTCGCCCTGGTCACCATCGTCGCCGCCGAAGGGGGTGGCCCTCGTGGGTTGGGCGCCCAGATGGTGGTCACCGCTTCCGACATGGCGGGCTTCCTGTCGGGCGGCTGTATCGAGGCCGATGTGGCCCTGCATGCCAGGGAAACCCTGACCGACGGCGCGCCGAAACGCCTCGTCTACGGCCGCGGCAGCCCCTTCGTCGACGCCCGCCTGCCCTGCGGAGGCCGGCTGGAACTCCTCGTCGAGCGGATCATGCCGGACGATCCTGCGATCGCGGCCCTGGGACGGGCAGAGACCGAGCGCCGGGTCGTGACCCTGACCTCGGACGGCCGATCGCGCGGGGTGATTGAGGGGGACGTTTCCGCCGCCGATCGCCTGCGCGCCTATCTGCCTTCGCAGAGGCTCGTCGTGGTCGGCACCGACCCCTTCGCCCTGGCCATCGCCCAGCAAGGTCTTGTGCAGGGCTGGCGCGTGACCCTCCTGCGCCCGAACGGACCCGAGACCCCTCCCCCGCTGCCGGTCGACTATCGCCGTGACGCCGACGCCGCAGCTGCGCTGGGGGCTCTTGGATTGGATCCTTGGACAGCCGTGGCGCTCGCGACCCACGATTCCGATCTCGATGATCTGGCCCTCCCCGCCGCCTTGGCCAGCCCGGCCGGATATGTCGGCCTGCTCGGATCACGACGCCGACTGGCCGCCCGGCTCACGAAGCTGTCCGAGGCCGGGTTGGACGACGCGATCATCGACCGATTGCACGCCCCCATCGGCCTGAAGATCGCAGCCCGGTCGCCCCAGGAGATCGCGACCGCAGTGATTGGCGAAATCATCGCGAGCCGCGTGTGACGGGCCGTCACGCGATCGTCCTCGCGGCCGGCGCGGGCACGCGGTTCGGCGGCGGCAAACTGCTGGCGGACTGGCGCGGTCGCCCCCTGATCCTGTGGGCTGTCGATGCGGCGCTCACAGCCCGCGTCGACCGGGTGACGGTCGTGCTCGGGTCGGACGCCGAAGCCGTGAAAGCGGCGCTGGCGCCTCTGCCGGACAACCGGCTGACGATCGTCGTCGCCCAAGACTGGCGCGACGGCCTGTCAGCCTCGCTCAGGGCGGGCGTCGATGCCTTGTCTTCGGACGCCTCAGCCATGGCGATCTTCCTCGGCGATATGCCGCTGGTCTCTGCTGCGGAGGCGGACGCCTTGCTTGACGCCGTGCAAGCCGGAGCGCCAGCCGCGCGGCTATCGCACCCCGACGGCCCGGCGCATCCTGCGGCCTTCGGCCGGTCGGTCTTTCCGCGCCTGAAGGCGATCACCGGCGACAAGGGCGCCAAGGGCGTGCTGGCCGACCTTGGGGACGCCGTGATCGTGATCCCCTCGGACAATCCCGGCGCCGTCCTCGACGTGGATATGCCGTCGGACCTGAACCGCTCTACCGCCTCCTGATACTCTGGCTGCGCCCGCCCCCGGTCAGCCTCCGGTCATCGACATCGGGCGCGCCACCGCCGGCGCGGCGCCAGGTCGGTCGATGCGGAAGTCGTGGCCCTTGGGTTTGCGATCCACGGCGGCGCGAATGGTCTCGATCAGAGGCGCATCGTCGTCGAGAGAGTCGCGAAGGACGGCACGGAGATCGGCCTCGTCCTCCTGACCCAGGCACTGGAACAACTGGCCGGTGCAGGTGACCCGGACACGGTTGCAGCTTTCGCAGAAGCTGTGGCTCAACGGGGTGATGAAGCCCAGTACGCCGCCGGTCTCCTCGACCCTCGCATAGCGGGCCGGGCCGCCGGTGCGTCTGGCCAGGGGCGTCAGGGTCCAGCGCGCCTCGAGATCTTCGCGCACGCCGCGCAGGGACAGATACTGGTCCGTCCGGTCCTGTTCGACCTCACCCAGCGGCATGGTCTCGATCAGGGTAAGCCCCATGCCCAGGCCGTGGGCCCAGGCGATCATGTGGGGCAGGTCGGCGGCGTTGTCGGCCTTCAGGGCGACCGTGTTGATCTTGACCTCGAGACCCGCCGTACGCGCGGCGGCCAGACCGTCCATCACCCCGCCGAGGTCGCCGCCGCGGGTGATGCGGCGGTAGGCGTCGGGATCCAGCGTATCCAGCGAGACATTGATCCGCCGCACGCCGTGGCGCGCGAGGGCCTCGGCGTGCCGGGCCAGCTGCGTCCCGTTGGTGGTCAGGGTCAGTTCCTCGAGCGCCCCCGATCTCAGGTGGCGCGACAATCCCTCGACCAGATCGATGAAACCCTTTCGCACCAAGGGCTCGCCTCCGGTCAGGCGAATCCGGCGCGTGCCCAGACCGATGAAGGCGGTGCACAGCCGGTCCAATTCCTCAAGGCTCAGCACCTCGGCGCGCGGCAGGAATGTCTGGCGCTCGGCCATGCAATAGACGCAACGCAGATCGCACCGGTCGGTCACCGACACACGCACATAGTCGATCCGCCGCCCGAACGGATCGATCAGGGAGGCGACGGCGTCCGGGGACCGGAAATGGTCGGCGGCATAGACCGTGGTCATGCGCCAGCCTCACACAAGGGCGGGCAACCGGTCCAGATGCTTGTCCAGGGTGACGGGATACTGGCGGACCCGCACGCCGGTGGCGTTGTAGACCGCGTTGGCCACCGCCGCCCCGACGCCGCACAGCCCCAGTTCCCCCACGCCCTTGGCCTTCATCGGCGAGGTCTTGTCGTCAGCCTCCTCGAGAAAGACGACCTCCTGGTGCGGGATGTCCGCGTGGACCGGCACCTCGTATCCGGCCAGATCGTGATTGACGAAGAAGCCCAGACGCTTGTCGACCGCGAGCTCCTCCATCAAGGCGCCCCCCACGCCCATGGTCATGGCGCCGATCACCTGACTGCGCGCGGTCACGGGATTGAGAATGCGGCCCGCGGCGCAGACGGCCAGCATCCGGCGCACCCTGGTCTGGCCTGTGTAGCTGTCCACGGCGGCCTCGACGAAATGGGCGGCGAAGGTCGACTGCTGATATTTCTTGGCCAGATCGCCGTATTCCATCGTGTCCTCGGCGACGATCTCGCCCGCCCGCGCGGCCTCGCCCAGGCGGGCGGACCGCCGTCCATCCCGGACCCGGCCGTTCTCGAACATAGCGGTCTCCGGATTGTAGCCGAGACGTTCAGCGACCGTGCGGCGCAGCTTCATCGCCGCCGCATAGACCCCGGCCGTGGAACTGTTGGCGCCCCACTGCCCTCCGGAGCCGGCGGCGGCGGGGAACGCGGAATCGCCCAGGGTGACCGTCACCCGGTCGAGGTCCACGCCGAGCATCTCGGCCGCGGTCTGGGCCATGATGGTGTAGGTGCCGGTGCCGATGTCGGTCATGTCGGTCTCGACCGTCACCCGTCCGTCCGCGGCCAGCCTGATCCGCGCCGCGGACTTCATGTTCATGTTGTTGCGGAAGCCCGCCGCCACGCCCATGCCCACCAACCAGCGCCCATCGCGCGTAACGCCCGGCGCAGCGTTGCGGCGGTCCCAGCCGAAACGGTCCGCGCCCTCCTCCAGACACCGGACCAGCTGCCGCTGTGAATAGGGCCGCTCCGGATGCATCGGATCGACCTGGGTGTCGTTGAGGATGCGGAAGCGCACCGGGTCCATACCGAGCTTCTCGGCCATCTCGTCCATGGCGATCTCAAGCGCCATGAGGCCCGGCGCCTCGCCCGGCGCACGCATCGCATTGCCTTCAGGCAGGTCCAGCTCCGCCAGCCGCAGCCGGGTGATGATCGCCGGGCTGGCGTACATGAGATTGGTCTGGGCTGTCGCCGTTTCCGGTCCGCCGCCGGGCAGGTCGCCGCTCAGGCTCTCGTGGGACAGGGCGACGATGCTGCCGTCGCGCCCTGCGCCGATGCGGATGTGCTGGTGGGTCGCCGGACGGTGGGTGGTGTTGTTGGCCATCAAGGGTCGCTGAAGCGCGATCTTGACCGGCCGCCCGACCTGTCTGGCCGCCAGCGCCGCAAGGATGATGTCCGCGCGCAGGAACAGCTTTCCGCCGAAGCCGCCGCCGATATAGGGCGAGGAGATCCGTATCTTCTCCGGCGGGATCTTGAGCGTCTTCGCCAGATCGCCCTTGCCCCAGGCGATCATCTGGTTGGACGTCCAGACGAACAGCTGATCGCCGTCCCAGCGCGCAATGGAGGCATGCGGCTCCATCATGGCGTGGCTCTGGTCCGGCGTTTCGTACTGTTCGTCGAGCGTCACCGGCGCGCCAGCGAAGGCGGTCGCGAAGTCGCCGTGGCTCTTGTCGGCATTGTCGCCGTCCGGCTCTTTCGCACCGGCGCGCCGCGCCTCCAGATCGAAACGGCCCTGCTCGCGGGCATAGCTGACCTTCACCAGTCCGGCGGCGGCGCGGGCCTGTTCGAAGGTGTCCGCCACCACGACTGCGATGGCCTGGTGGTAGTGCTGGATGTCAGGGCCGCCCAGAAGTTTGGCGGTGTTGTTGTCGCCCTTGCCGAGCGCCCCTGCATTCTCCGCGGTCACAATGCCCCGCACGCCCGGCGCGGCGCGCGCGGCGGCGAGATACATCGACCGGATACGGCCCTTGGCGATGCCGGAGCCCACGACATAGCCGTAGGCGACATTGTCCTCGCGATGCTCATAGGCGTAGGGCGCGCGGCCGGTCGTCTTCAGAGGGCCATCAATGCGGGGCGTGGCCCGGCCCACCACCCGCATCCGGTCGATCGGGTTGGGGCCGGCGGGTTGATCGAACTTCATGCCCGGGCCTCCGCCAGAATCCCGGCCAGGGTCCGCTGAGCCAGAGTCACCTTGAAGGCATTGTCCTCGCGGGTGCGCGCGCCGGCGAAGGCGGCGGTCGCGACGGCCCCGGCGCCGCCCGGCATCGCCGCATCCGCCGCTTCGACCCGCCAGGGCCTGGGCGCCACGCCGCCGAACGCCACCCGTCCGGAGCCGTCCGGCTGGATCACCGCCGCCACCGAAACCAGGGCGAAGGCGTAGGACTGGCGGTCCCGGACCTTGTGGTAGACCTGCTTGCCGCCGATGGGCCGGGGCAGGATCACCGCCGTGATCATCTCGCCCGGCTCCAGATTGGTCTCGCGGTGGGGCGTATCACCCGGCAGCCGGTGCAGATCGGCGACCGGCAGGCTGCGGGTCTGGCCGGCGGGGGCGACCGTCTCGACCGAGGCGCCCAGCAGGCGCATGGCCACGGCCATATCGCTGGGGTGGGTGGCGATGCAGCTGTCGCTGATGCCGATGACACCGAGTTGCCGGGTCACCCCGCCGATGGCCGAACAGCCCGAGCCGGGATCGCGCTTGTTGCAGGCCTGGTTGGGGTCGTAGAAATAGGGGCACCGGGTCCGTTGCAGCAGATTGCCCCCGGTCGTCGCCTTGTTGCGCAACTGGCCGGAGGCGCCCGCCACGATGGCGCGGGTCAGGACCGCATAGTCCCGGCGCACCCGGCGATCGCTGGCCAGGGCGGTGTTCGAGACCAGGGTCCCGATGCGCAGGCCGCCCTCCGGCGTCTCCTCGATTCTGTCCAGACCCGTGTCCTGGACGTCGACCAGATGGGTCGGCGCCTCGATCTCCAGCTTCATCAGATCGAGCAGATTGGTGCCGCCGGCGATGAATTTCGCGCCGGGCCGCCCCGCGACCACGGCGGCGGCCTCGGCCGGCGTCCGCGCGCGCTCATAGGTGAAGGCCTTCATGCCCGCGCTCCCGCTACCTCGGCCATGGCCTCGGCGATGTTGGAGTAGGCGCCGCAACGACAGATGTTGCCGCTCATCCGCTCACGCATCTCCTCGGCCGACATCTCAGGGCGGCCTGAAACGTCGTCCTGGACGTGGCTCGGAATGCCGGCGCGGATTTCATCCAGAACGGCCACCGCCGAGCAGATCTGGCCCGGCGTGCAGTAGCCGCACTGATAGCCGTCGTGTTTGACGAAGGCGGCCTGCATCGGATGCATCCGCTCGGGCGAGCCCAGTCCCTCGATGGTGGTGACCTTGTCCCCGGTGTGCATCACCGCCAGCGACAGGCAGGAATTGATCCTCTGGCCATTCACCAGAACGGTGCAGGCGCCGCACTGCCCGTGATCACAGCCCTTCTTCGTCCCCGTGAGGTGCAGGTGCTCCCGCAGCAGGTCGAGAAGGGTCGTGCGGGTATCGAGGTCCTGCGCCACCTCTCGACCGTTGACGGTAAGCCTCACAGGCGCGGTGCTCGGCGCGGGTTCGGGCGCAGGGGTTTCGGCGCCTTGCGCCGGTAGAGCCATCAAGGCCGCCCCTCCTGCGCTTCCCAGCAACAGCCCGCGCCGCGATGGGCTCGTCTCAATCACGTCGATCACCACGCGCTCCGTTCCCGATCGGCGAGCGCAAGCCTGCGATCCCTCGCCGATCGACGGAACCGCCCTGAGAGAACCCGCAGCGACGCTTGATGTTCCTGGAGCCGAGGGTGACCGAACGGGTCACGGTGAACCGCCGCCAACGCGGGGAGGCGCCGGGCGTATTCCGGCGCCCCCCTGCCGATCCAGCGTCTGGCTAGGCGTGCTCGAAATCCGGCGTGCGCGCGTCGGGAATCGGCAAGAGGTTCGGCGGGGCGTCGGGATCCACCGGCGGCAGGCAGATGAAGCGCGCTTCGGTCGCGCTGTTGCGTAGCCTGAGATGGAGTTTGACGGGCTCTCCGAGCCTGGCCAGCCTCAAAGCGAGGGTTCTGGCGGCGTCCTCGGCGGCGCTCCCGCTCCTGAACACCATTGCATTGTCCATGATGTCGCTGCGCACGGCCCAGCCGCCTGACAGGGGTTCAACGACGATCTTTTCCATAAGGTCCTCCGCTGAAGAGCCGGCGGGGGGGGTCTGCCCGCCGGACAGTCGCGATTTTGGAAATGCCGGCGGGGTCGTCAAGATGTTCGTCTCATCGCCGAGGGGCCGTCTCTTCCGGTCCGACCTGCGACCGCGCGCACGCCGAGCGCCGTCAGCGTCGGGGAGCCTCGCGACCCGCTGTCAGGCCCATGCGGCCGGAACGGGCCTCGCAGGGCCGGTCAGGATCCCGGCGCCAGATCACGATAGGGTTCGCCGCGTTCGCCGGCTTCAGCACGGGTCAGGACGCCGGTCGTCAAGGTCGCCCCGATCGCGACCTTGATGTCCCGGATACGGATGCCGTCGACGAGCGTCTTCGGCCGCGTTGCGCCCTCGTGAAGGCTTGTGATCCAGTCATCGGTCTGGACAGTGATCAGCCCAGGCATGGCTTCCGGATCACCGCCAGCCTTCAAGCGCTGGTCTTCCAGACGTTGATCGAGTTCTGCCGGCGTCACCGGGCGACGTCTAACTGAGTCGCTCAGCTCCGTCCGCCGTAGACCTGAGAGCCCACCGGCGACTACGCCTGTGCAGGGTCCCAACAGGGCGGCTTGAGCAGACGGTCCAGCAACGCCAAAAGGACGATCTTGTGAGGCGCCTGAATAGTCGACCCAGGCCCGGGCCGGCGTGATCGAAAATCACCCGGCCGCGACGCGCGCCGCTGGGCGGGCGACCGCCCGCAGCCGTTTTTCGCCAGGTTTCTGAGGTGACCATGCACCGGCGTCGTCATCTCGGCGGGTGGCTCACACCGCCCGAGCGGCCGATCTCGGGGGAGACGGCCGGATCTGCATGGATCGACGGCTCGGCGTGGGGCGCCGGGCCGTTTCTGCCTCCTGAGGCTCCACCGTTCCGTACCGCTCCGAAAGACCCCATGGCGCTCAGGTCGAAAAGCCTGAGGGTGGTGTCGCGGTCTAAGCCCCACGACGATCCGCCGCGGCCCGCGCCGAACCTTCCCTTGCTCCGGTGCGGGCCGCTTCTATCCGGGGCCCACAGATCTTAGAAAAGCCGCCGCAAGGATCTGCCGCCAGGTTCGCTAACGACAGAACGGGATTGTCCTCGCCGAAATCAAGGCGCCCGGCCTATCGGGCAGCGTCGTCGCCTTCGAGCCGGGCTGCCCGTCCAGCGGTCAAAGGAACCCCATGGACACGCCAGCACGTCATCCCTGTGGCGGTGCAGCCCCAAACGCGCCCGATGCTGATAAAGGTCAGTCACCAGAAGTGTCAGGCCGCCTCTTCCAGCGCATAGAGGCGACAGTGTTCCAGATAGGCGGCCTCATGGAGGCCTATCAACTCGACGACGCTGGACCAGAGCCATGACGGCGCATCCAGCGTCGCCGTCTGATCCCGCACCAGACGCCGACCCCACGCCCTGCGATCTCCAGCCTCCATCTGCCGCCCATGCGCGCGTCCCACCACTCCGCCGAGGTAGCGCGCCAGGGCCGCGGCCTCCGCGGGTCGGGTGCGGGTCATCTCGATCTTGAGATCCTGCGGCGCGAGCTCTCGCAACACCACCGCCGTGCCAGCCATCCGACCCGCGACCATTCTTTCGCCGAGGTGAGGCGACAAAGCCTTCGCTCCAGCAAGGACCCGCTCGGCATTGTCGCGCGGCATGGTCGCCCCCGGCGCGCGCGGCGCGGCCGCAGCCGCTGCTTCCTTGATGTCGACCAGGGCGAATGAGGGATGGTGAGATCCGACCCGGACCAGGGCGGCGTAGCGGAGTCGGCCGAGAGAGCTGCACCCCTTCATCCAGTAGGCCGCGTCTGCAAGCGCCACCTTGCGATTGGGCTTTTCCTTGCCGGAGCGCTGCTCAAGCCGGATGAGCATCGCGCGCGCATCCGCCGTCCCAATAAGACCCTCAAGGTCGCGGCGTTCGCTGTCCGCCAACCGCCAGAAACGTTTGCCCAGCGGGATTTCGGGGTGATCGCCCGAGAGGCGTTCTTGGGAGAGTTGCGGCCACCGCCGCCGGAGGGACTGCTTGAGCAGGGTCTGGATCGCCTTGGGCCGGCTGGAAGCGTCTTCGGCATCGAAGTCGTCTGTCAGGCCATCCTGATAGCCCAGCATGAGATGCTCCAGCATACGGGCAGTTGCGACCCCGGGAAGGTCGGAGCTTCGAGCGGCGGAAGCGAGCGACAGCCCCAGCCGGATGATGTCATGGGCGGGATTGCCGATCACCGTCTGGTCCAGATCCCGGATCTGGATTTCGACACGTCCCTTGACGTCGGCCAGCGGCCCCAGGTTGCCGAGATGGCAATCGCCGCAGATCCAGACCGGCGGCGCATCCGGAACCGACGCCGGCGAAGCCTCCAACCATGCGTAGAACTGACGCGTACTGCCCCGCACATAGGCGTGGGCGGAGCGGGCCATCTTGAGACGACGCGTGAGGTTTAGAACGGCAGACCGGTCCGAGTGGGTCGGCGAACGCTGGGGACGTTGCGGCATGGAGCTCCCGATCGCCGCCCCTTTCTCAGGTTCGGCCAGAATAGGTGTCAACAGATCGAGGTCAGCCTCGCCTGCATCGCAGACTGTCGCGCCCCCCTGCGCCTTGCAGTAGGGCGGCTAACGCATCATGCGACGGAAGGTCGCAATATTCCTGCGTAGCGCGGCTTATGATCGTCAAACAGGATTGGAGACCTCGCCGGCCGGAATGCCTCGGCAGGCAACCCGGCTGCAGCGGTCGCGGCAAGCGGGGACAGCTGAGCGGCGTCGCGGCCCTGTGAACCCGAATCGCACTCGCGGCGTTGGAGAGGCCCATCAGGAGGAAAACCCATGCGTAAACTGATCATCGCTTCGGCCACCGCCGCCCTTTTCGCCGGTCTGGCGGCCTGCGGCGAGAGCTCGGCCGACAAGGCGGCCGAGGTGAAGGCGGACCAGCTTGAAGCCCAGGCGTCGGCGACCCCCAACGAGCAACAGGAAAAGAATCTGAACGCCCAGGCCGACCACATCGAGCAGCAGGCCGGCAACGCGGATGGCGGCATGACGACCTCCAATACGCCGAGCACGTCGCCGACCGCCGGCGAACAGCCCGGCCACTGAGGGCTCAGGCCGCCATCCATCAGAAGCCCCGCCTCAGTGGCGGGGCTTTTTTGTTGTCTGTCGTTCCCGGACGAGAACCCCGGCACGTCGAGCGCTTCCAACGGCACGGGAGCCGAGCCATCGGTGTCGCACCCCGCTCGCCCTAAACCTCGAGGCTGGCACGCCCCCTACAGACGTACCCACCGCTCGTTCGACGCCCCAGGTCGGGAACATACCTTCCCTCGTGACGCTTAGAGAACAGACCCAAAGGAGACGCCGGTGTTCGCCATATTCATCGTCGGAGCGCTGTCCATCCTGGTGCTCTCTGCTTGGGCCACCGTCATCCATTGGGTTTCGCGGCACTCCGAACACAAGCCTCCGAGCCTGACGGTGATCGAGAGCGGTCGCGCGTTCAGATCCTAGGAGACGTCCGCACCAGTAGCGGTCGCCCCTCCTATGCTGACCCGGCGCAAGGAGCGTCTCATCCGCGCAGGAGCTCTGCGATGGTGTTCGCTGCTCCCATCAGACAACGCTTGCGGGCGCTCGGCGCCAACAGACCTGACATCCAGGACGCCGTGTGGCGCAGTGGTTCCCAGATGGGAAGCGACCGGGCGGTGAACCTTGTTCGATTTTCGACATTTGACGCGCATGGCCATCGCTACATCACTTTCCGCATTGGTCGTCGAAGACGAAGCCGTCATTCGAATGCATGCCGGCGCCCTTCTCGCGGACGCAGGGCTCTCGCCGATCGAGGCCGCGACCGCCGACGAGGCGCGACGGGTGCTGGATGAGCTCGACGGAGATGTCGCCCTTGTCGTCGCGGACATTGACCTGCCAGGCGAGATGGACGGCCTGGCTCTCGCACTCTACGTGCGTGACCGATGGCCGGGCGTTGAGGTCGTGCTGGCCAGTTGTCGCCTTGGGCCTGCCTCGAGCCCGCCATTCAACGCCCTGAAGGCCTTTCCGAAGCCGTTCGATGAGACCGCGATGCGAGACCATTTCGTCGGAGTGCTCGCCCGCCGGCTGGCGCGCGATCCACCGGCGGATTCCCTGACGGCTTTCCCCTCATTCCAGCCGGGCGCCCCCGGGTCGCTGCCGTGATGTCGACCAGACCCGCTATGATGCCGCGACGCTCGGCCTTCTTCAGCTCTGCGATGTGACCATTTCGACCGACCGGGATGGGGGGCCGGTATCTCCCGATGCCCAAGTCCGGACCCCTTCGGCTGCTGTCGCCGACCAACCGCCTGGACTGCTCGCCAGCGCTGAACCCATCGCCTGCCCAGCCGGACCACAAGCGTCTCCGCGCCAAAGGCGAAGGCCGCCGCCTGAATCTCAACCTGCGGTAACGCGCCGGGGAAGATGGTTCGAGCCGGGTAAAGCAGCCGCCCAAGGCTAAGTCCGCCGCGGGTGAACCAGACGCACAATCCAATGCCGGAGCCCACGCCGCTGTGCCCGGAACCGGACATTTCCGTGCTTTTACCGCACCTTATATAATTCTGGTCAGTGTAGGACATCAGAATGAGGGTCTCAGATGCGTTTCACCTACCGCCATAGACCCCGCACCGCGGCGCGCGAAGATGCCCCGGTTCTGCTGCAGCGTCTCGTGTCCGCCGGCCACCTGCGGTATTGGATCATCACGTGCTGGGCCCTGGCCCTTGCCACCGAAGTCTCCCTGTCTCACGTCGCCATCTGGTATGGGGTCACCATGGCCCTCGGCCTCGTCCGAGGCCTGATCGAGAACAAGGCGCGTCAGGCTTCGGTCCAGGGGATGTCGAGCCGCCACGTTGTCTGGGCAGCGTCGGTATCCTGCATCGCATGGGCCGCCGCGCCCCTCCTCGCCTTCCTGGAAGGCGGTCCCTACGGCGCCATGTTGGCGATCGCACTGCTCGGTGCGGGCTATACTCTGGTCTTCACCCAGATGCGGGCCGCGCCCCGCGAGGCGCTGATCGTCTCCCTGCCCTACACCGCCGTCCTCGGCGTCATGGTCTTCGGCCTCTGGGGAACGACCGGTTTCAACACGCTCATCGCGGTCATTCCGGTGCTGGGGGCCGCGCTCCTTATCAAGGTCGCCATCACCCAGATCAGGGACGGTGAGATCGCGGCGGCCGCGCAGCGGCAGGCGGATCTCATCGTGGAGCTCAGTGCGGCGCGAGACAAGGCCGATGCAGCCAGCCAGGCCAAGTCGAATTTCCTGGGGGTGATGTCCCACGAACTGCGGACGCCCATGAACGGCGTTCTGGGCGCCGCCCAGCTGTTGGCCGTCGGCGATCTGGCTCCCCAGCAGCGCGAATTCGTCTCCATCATTCAACAGTCGGGAGCCTCGCTCCTGACGCTCCTCAACGATATCCTCGACATCACCAAGATCGAGGCGGGCAAGATGGAAACGATGATCGCCGAGATCGCCTTCGACGATCTCTGCCGCAAGGTCGTCGGCCCCTTCCAGGCCCATGCCGAGGCCAAGGGTCTGTCTTTCACCGTCGAGATCGATCCAGCCGCGCCGGCTGTGATTCGTACCGACGCCCTGCGCCTGACCCAGATCGTGCAGAACTTCCTGAGCAATGCGATCAAGTTCACCGGCGAAGGTTCGATCAGGCTCGGCGTGGCCCTCCAAAGTCCGGCGGCGGGCGACAGCGCGCTGCTTTGTTTCTCGGTTCAGGATCAGGGCGTGGGCATCTCGCCGGACGATCTTGCGAGGCTCTTCCAGCCCTTCGCCCAAGTCGACGATTCCTCCACCCGCCGGTTCTCCGGCACCGGACTGGGGCTCAGCATCTCAAAACGCCTGGCGGAGGTAATGGGCGGAGAGGTGCGAGTGGAATCCTCGCCCGGAAAGGGTTCGACCTTCTCCGTCACGGTCAAGGTGGCGGTGGAAGCTTGGCGTGAGACGGTCGATGATCTCGACCCGGCTGAGGACACGACCCCGTCCGCTCAGCCCTACCATGGACTGCGAATCCTCGTCGCCGAGGATCACCCGGTTAATCGCCTGGTGCTGGAGGCCTACCTGAAGCCCGCAGGCCATGTTGTCACCTGCGCGACGGATGGACGCGAAGCCCTGGACGCCGCGCAGGTGGAGGCCTTCGACCTGATCATCATGGACGTCAACATGCCCGTCATGGACGGTCTCGCATCGACGCTGGCGATCCGGCGGTCGGACGGCCCCAATCGCGAGACGCCGATCGTCGTCCTGTCGGCCTCCGCCACCCGCGAGGATCACCTCAAGGGCTTCGCGGCCGGGGCGGACGCCTATCTCAACAAACCGATCGACTTCAGCGCCGTCGCTCACGTCCTGCAGGTAGCTCCGCGCGGCCGGGCCAGCGTCGCCACGATGGGCGCCTCGACACCCGGCGTCGAGGCCCGGGACGCCGCCTGATGCCTTTCAAACTGCAGCGGGTCGTCTACACCAGTCGAGGCGCCCCGGCCTCCCTTTCCCTTCTCGGAGTCGCCGAGATTCTCGGCGAGGCCAAGCGCAACAACGATCAACGCGACATCACCGGCGCCCTCGCGGTCGGCGAGACCCATTTCTTTCAGGTTCTCGAAGGCCCTGGGTACGCGCTCGACATGCTCATGCGGCGCCTTGAGCAGGACGTCAGGCATTCGGACATCCGTATCCTGGTCCGCGAGGGCGTCGCCGAACGCGCGCATGCGGGGTGGTCCATGCGTGGCCCGCTGTCCTCGACGCTGATCTCCCGGCTGGTCGCAGACGTCGTCAGCGGGCGGCGATCCGCTGAAGCCGCTGCGGCTGCGCTGGGTGAGGGAACCTCACCGTCTACGGCAGCGACGCCTCGCCTCTCCTGATGTTTGGTCATTCCCGGAGGCTGACGAGCTCAGGGCCCTGGCGGCGTTCCGACCAGGAGAATACGAGCCGCGGTGCGTGTTCCGGTCGCCGGCCTGGAGACGAAGGAGGCGCCGATGGCTCTCGCTTTCGCGTCACTCAGTACGGCCTTCCATGCCGTGTTATCCCGCGGCAGCCTGAGCGTCTCCTCTTTCCAAATGACGTCGCTTGTCATCGCTCATACCTTGTCCGCCGACATGTTTTGACCACGGCAGGCGGGCGACATCGCACGGGGCTGACGAAACCCTCCGCTTCTGACTTTCGCGGCCAAACAGAGTGGCCCGGCGAGCCGAAGGTCGCCGGGCCGCCGATCTGGAAGGATCGGGCCGCCTCCCCCGAGGACAGCCGGGGCGGACAGGGCCGCCCCTCTTCAAAGACGACGCCGACGTCCGGCCACCTCATCCCCCGGCAATGGGACGCGTCCCGCCGTTGGGACGGGGACGATCAGCCCGCCTTGAAGACGCGGTCCAGCGCGCCGACCGAAGGCTCTGAACACGACATCAGACCTGACCGGGAGCTCAGGCCGATACCCCGACCGCATGGTCGGAGCGTGGAGACACGCGTCTGCAAGCAGAGTCCCTCGGTCGCGCGGAACCGCCGGCTTCGTCGTCGCGTTTGAGCGGCTGGTCGTCAGGTCACATCAATAGACCTGATCTCGCGTCGAGCCTCCCGCGCGGCTCCGCGAAGAAGCCCGCCGTCTCCCGGAGGCGGCGGGCTTCATCACTCCCAGTCTCTAAGCATAGATTCATAGCCAATGGCGCGGGACCTCACGGGTGTATACGCCCTGAGTAGAGCGGATCCGCGAAACATTGAGCGACGCCGCCCCTGTTTTACGATCCCGCGCCATCATCCGAAAACCGTCTGCGCCCGTCCGACCCCATTGCGTTCCCGAAGCACAGGCCCGATGACGCCCCGCCCCGCCCGGAACGATATCTTCGCCGGATCATTCACAGCGCGGAACGGCCCAGGGCTCGGAAAAGACGATGATCAAACGCCTTCAGGAAGATCCGCCGCTGCTGATCGTCGGGCTCGCCACGCTTGCGGGTCTTAGCCTCACGCTTTCGGCGCTCGTAATCGCGTTCGTCTTCTGAAAGACGCCGGAGCGGGGTGAGTTCACCGCTCGACCGTGACGTCATCTCCATCAGTAGGCTCGCCCCGGGGACGTGCGGATGCTGATACTGTTCTACCTGGTCGTGGCCGCAGCTGCCGGGCTTCTCGCCTGGCTCTCGCTGCGGGATCCCCTGATGCGGCGAGGCCTCATCAGAAGGCCGAGACGAAAACGCCGCGGTGATTACGACTGAAGCGTCTCTCGCCCGGTGTGCGTTGCGCCGGCTCGAGGGCTGTCGCCTCTGACCAGGTTGGCGGCCTATGCAGCGATGCCCCGCAGGATCTTTCGTCTCGAGGCCCCGCCCCCGCGGCTGACGCGCCGGTCCCCCGCGGGCCAGAACTCAGCCGCCAGGGCGGCGCTCCAAGCCCGTCAGTAGACGGAATTGCTTCGCGGCCTGAACTGGCTGCTCTCCTTCGGGTTAGGCCATTATCAACAGCTCGAGGCCGTGATGATCTCTCTGGACCGTGTCGGCATTGCAGCCATGCCGTCGTTCACCAACGGCTTCCCCTTGGCGGGAATCGCCATGCTCGATCCCGTCGGTCACAGCCCCGGCAACCTGCACGATAAACAGTCCCGTGAGACGCTGGTCACGCGCCTGGCGACACTGCTCAGAATCCCGCGGCTCGGATCCGTCACCGACCCGGATGATGTGGGACCGGACGTTCTCCTGGTTCCTAGAGACACCCTCATCGCAGAGACGATGGCCTCGAAGACCCGGTTGTCGATCGGGACCTTGCTCGGCGGCCTGACGCCCTATCGCTTCGCCGCGACCAAGGCGATCACTCATGGATTGATCGGCAAGGATGCAGCGCATCCTGAAGGGTGGTGCGCCTCCATGGCCGAACGGCTCGGCGACGCCGCATTGGAAGGCTACACGGCCTTCACACCGGAGGACGCCGTTGAAGGGGGCCGCCGGCTCCTGCGCAACGGTCCCGCGCGGGTCAAGGAGGTTTGTGCTCGAGCAAGCCTCGGCCAGACCGTCGTGGAGACCGAACGGCAGCTCATTTCTGTGATCCAGGAGCAGGATCCGCGGCAGCTGGCGACGTTCGGCATCGTGATCGAGGAGAACCTCTTCGATGTCGAGACCTACAGCGTGGGCTCCCTCTCCGTGGCCGGACTGGAGATCAGCTATGTGGGCGACCAGCAGGAAACAATCGATCACAAGGGCCGCAACGTGTACGGCGGATCGAGCCTGCGATCGGTCCGCGGAGGGCTCGACCGGCTGACCCACCTCGGTCTGGACACAGAGGCCACCGAAGCTATTCGCTGCGCCGCCGTCTTCGACGACGCAGCCCGGCGCGCCTACCCATCCATGGTGTTGACGCGCCGAAACTACGACGTCATCGCGGGCCGCGACGCGCGTGGCCTGCGACGGGTCGGCGTCCTCGAGCAATCCTGGCGGATCGGCGGAGCTACCGGCGCGGAGATCGCCGCGCTAGAGGCGTTCGCCGACGCTCCGGAGCTGACTTCGGTACACACTGTCACCGTGGAGCGGTACGAGGTTTCCGAGACGCCGGAGGGGGCCGTTCTCTATTTCAAGGGCGTCGATCCCGTGGTCGGCCCGATGACCAAATATGCGATGAGGATTGCGTGAAGGCCGCCATTCAAATCGACGAAGGCCGGGTGAACCTCACCGTTGAAGGACAGACCCTCACCGGCACATTGCTTCAGCCGGAAGCGCCGGTGCCCGGCCTCCTCTTCGTTCATGGCTGGGGCGGCAATCAGGAGGAAGATCTCGGTCACGCGGAGGAACTCGCCCGCCTGGGCTGCATCTGCTTCACCTTTGATCTCAGAGGCCACGCGGGCAGTGACGCCCGGCGCGACGAGGTGACCCGCCAGGACGGGTTGGACGACGTCAGGACCGCCTATGATTATTTGGCGTCCCAGCCGCTGATCGATCCGTCCGCCATCGGCCTTATCGGCACGAGCTATGGAGGATACCTCTCCGCCCTCCTCACCGCGGAGAGATCGATCCGCTGGCTTGCGCTGCGCGTCCCTGCCCTTTACCCAGACGAGCATTGGGATGTTCCCAAGGCTCGGCTGGACAAGGACGACGTGCGAGCCTACCGCCAGACGCTCCGGTCGCCCGACGAGGATCGGGCGCTCGCCGCCTGCGCGGCCTTCGAAGGCGACGTCCTGATTGTCGAGTCCGGGGAGGATGACCGCATTCCGACGGAGGTCATCCTTTCTTACCAGGCGGCCTTCAAGCGCGCGAACTCCTTTACCCACCGCATCATCCCCGGTGCGTCCCACGCGATGCGCGATCCTGACCATCAGAAGGTTTACACGACGATTCTGATCAACTGGGTCGAGGAGATGGTGCGGGCCAGCCGTCGCGCATTTCGCTAGGATCGGACGCCGACCGCCTGATCGCATCGTCGGCTTGCGTCAGGGCGGTTATGATGGGGAAACGGCGTCCCGACCGGCTTGATCTTGGCCGCCGTCGCAGGCGGCCGGGCCGCGCTGCGCTGAAACTCGGCGTCTTGTCGCGCGATCCGGGCCGGAGCCGACGAACGCTCCAGGGTGACTGGCGGCAGTCCCGTTCAGGACGTGAACGGCAGACGCGCGGCGGCTACGGGAGGCTCTCCGGTCACAATAAGGAGGGGTGGATGTGACCCGGACTGTGAACACCGAAGCTTTGCGCAAGGCAGAGGCTCACAACATCGCATCCGGGGGCCAGGCGCGATCAGGCCTCATGTCATCAGCTGGCTTTCAGCCCCATCCCATTTGCCGGCGAGCCCCGGGACCTCCTCAAGCTGGCGCACGGCGTCGAACCCTCCCCGCTCCTCGCGGTAGCGGACGATCTCAAATCCGTGGCCTTGCAGTTGCGGGACACCATCCAGCTCGGCGGCGGTTGCGTGGTTCAAGTTGATCATACGGTCGCTCTCACGTGGTGTCCGCAACTCGGCGGTGCGGCCCAAAACTCCAGCGTGGTTCGCAGGCCCCGGTTCCGTGACCAGGCTGCGGACCGCACCGCCGCAGGCGCCTGCCCCAACGCTCCTGCAGCTCCACGATGCAGAGGCCTGATCTCTCGAGGTGCGGAACCGGCCATCGGCTCACGCACTGCTCCAACGGCTGAAGGAGCGCCCCTTTGAATAGGAATGCGAAGCGCCTGGTTCTCGATCTGCTCTCCCAACGACGGGCGGATGCGACGGTCTGCCCGAGCGAAGTCGCTCGCGCCGTCGCGGCTCAGGAAGCGACTCCGTCGGCATGGCGACAGGCCATGCCGGCCGTGCACCATGCCGTCGATGACCTGATGGCGGCCGGTGAGATCGGACTGAGCTGGAAAGGCGGAGCCCTGCCCGTGCGCAGGGGTCCTTATCGCATCGGTCGTTCAGGTGGAGTTGCTCCACCACCGCAAGTCAGCCGGGATGACCTTTGATCTCCGGCCGCAACCCGGTCGACGCCCTACGCAACGCCTGCGTCGGCTCCGCGGTCTACAGCGCCGAAGTCGGCCTGTCGCCTTCCCCTAACCGCGAGTGAAACATAGCCCCTTGAGCGCGCCAGAGCCGATCTCCTGAGCGGTGGGGGCGAGCCGGACGCCGGCGGCTTGGCGGCACAATGCACCACGCGCCCCCCGATCTGCCGGAAGGTCTGAGAGCGCCGCCGTAGGTGCAGCGTGCGGCGCTTACAGCCTTACCAACGGCTGCAGCCACCGTCCCAACCAACCGTCCAGATGGATCTGTCCATCAAGTGCGGCGACACACAGACAGGGCTCGGCGGAAACGACCCGCGGCTGGTGCGTCACGCTCTCGTCCGCCTCCTCGATATCGCCCGCCTCAAAGCGGGCGGTTTCTGTGGCGTAGGCGCCGGAGAGAACGCAGGTGAGCTCCACGCCGCCGTGGGTATGACGAGGCGTTCGCTGTCCGCTGTCGATCTTGAGCAGGATCACCCGGCAGTCCCCGTCCCGCAGTGCGCCGACATCGCGGACCCGTACGCCGGGGCCGAGCCAACGCCAGGGCCCCAGCGGGTAGATGCGAAGGCAGTCCGGCAGTTCAGGCATCTCGTTGAGAGTCGGAGCTGATACCGCAGGCGGCCGGGTCTCGATCCTGGCCAAGGCGTGATCTAGGGCATCTGACGACATCGCTGCGGGAGGCTGGGCGTCCAGGACCTGTCCGCCCAGGATCTGCAGATCCCGGACGAAGGCGGCCTCCTGCGGCTGAAACGAGAGCCAGGCATTAACGACGACCGCCTCCGGCGGGCTCAGGGCGCCGGCCGCGAAGGCCAGCAGGCGCTCTTCTGACAATCCTGTCTTGCCGCTCACTTCCTCACTCCATCACGCGACCCCAGGAGCTTTCTCAAGCGGATCATCCCCTTGCGGATCTTCGACTTCACCGTACCGAGCGGCATTCCGAGCTGGCGGGCGACCTCGGCATAGGGATGGTCCGAAAAATAGGCGAGTGTGAGAACCTCGCGTTGATCTTCTGGCAGACGCTCCATCGCGCGGCGGACGCGATCAGCGTCCTGTTCCGCGTCCAGGCGGGCATCGGGCAAGGCAGGGGCCTCGCCCGCCAGCTCGACCTCCGGCGCCGGCATGGGCAGCCTTTCGCGTCTCAACGCGTCGAGGCGGCGGTTGCGGGCGATCACATAGACCCAGGTCGCCGCGCTGGCCTTGCCGGCATCGAATAACGCCGCCTTGCGCCAAACGGTCAGCAGCGCGTCCTGCGCGAAGTCCTCGGCCGCCCCCGGCGTTGCTCCCGCCCGCATGAGATAGGATTTGAGGCGGGGCGCATAGAAGGCGAAAAGGTTCGCGAAGGCCTCCCGGTCCCCATGGGCCGCGATTGCCTGGATCCACCGGGCGTGCTCATCACCTTGTGACATCGCTCGCGACGTCACCCCGACTTCAGGCCGTAGAATTTCGATCTGTCCATACATCGGCCTGCATACGCGATTCAGCGCGCTTCGGATGCGCCTAGGTGAATCGTCCCGAACTAGGCCAGTCGTCACCCCATGATGGCCGGGAGGCGCCGCGACATCGCGCCGCTGTTGAGGATGCGGCCGGGGACGGTAGGTCACCCGTTCCATTGCCAAGAGGACCCTCCCCATGCGTGTGCCTCCCCTGCTCGCCGCCGGCCTCGTTGTCGCAACCGCAGCCTGCCAGACAGCCCCTGCTCCGCTGAGCGGCTATCTGACCGGCTACGAGGGTCTGGCGACCAAGCCGGGAACATTGCGGGTGTCTGTGCGCGAGCGCCGGGACGACGCTCGCGCCGCGACGGTGGAGACCCTGTACATTCAGCCCGCAGCCCTCCATCCCGGAGCCGCCGAGGGGTTGCCGCCGGCGGATGTGGCCCTGGTTCTCGGCGAGGTGGATCGCCAGGCCTGCTATGAGCTCAGCGAGCGTTTCACCCTCACCGAAACCCGCGGACCCGATGTCGGGGTCGTGCGTCTTGCGATTACGCGCCTGCGCGGTAGCGAACCGGCGGCCTCCGGCGTCGCCGCGGTGGCCAACACCTTCATCCCCGGCCCGATCGGCGTGCGCGCCGGGCGCCACAGGCGCCCTGGCGGCGGAGGCGGAGCTCGTCGGCGCCGACGGGGTGCAGATCGCCGCCCTCGCCTTCGCGCGACAGGCCAATGTTGTCGGAACCGACACCCCTTCCCTGTCGCGGGTCGGCGACGCGCTCCAGTTCGCGGAGGTGCTGGGCGACCAGGTCGGTGACAGCTTCGCCGCGCCCCTCCGAAAGGTGCGGGCCATTCCCACGCCTGATCCCTGCGAACGCTTCGGCCCGAGAGCTCAGCCTGCGGGCTTCCTCGCGCGACTGGTGACCGGCCTCTATGTGCCTCAGGCCCAGGGCGTCAGACCGCAACAACCGAGGGAGCAGGATTCGACGGTCGCGAGGCAAGATCTCGGGACGTCCGCCGAACCCTGAAAAGCCGCGCACCGGACTGACGAACCTTCGGAACGCGCGCCCTGTCCTGTCGTTGTCGCCTCCATGAAAAAAACATTTCCCCTCCTGCTTGTGACCGGCGCGACCCTGGCGCTCGGCGCCTGTGCGACCCTCCAGCGCGGCCCTGTGGGCAACATCAGCGTGCCGCAGCCCGCCCGGCCCGTCGATCTGCAGCGCTATTCCGGCCTCTGGTACGAGATCGGTCGCTACGAGAACGGCTTCGAACGGGGCTGTGAGGGCGTGACGGCGGAATACACACTGCGGGACGATGGGCTGGTGGGGGTCAGCAACCTGTGCCGCGAGGGTCCCAGCGGGCCGGAGCGGCGCTCGGAGGGACGCGCCAAAATCACGCCGGGCAGCGGCAACGCCAAGCTCAAGGTTTCCTTCTGGGGCCCTCTGTTCCTCGGCGACTACTGGGTTCTTGACCGGGCCGAGGACTATTCCTGGGCGATCGTGGGCGAACCTACAGGTCGCTACCTGTGGCTTCTCAGTCGGACGCCTCGTCCCTCAGAGGCGGTCTCCACGACGATCATGACCCGTGTCCGCAACCTGGGTTACGACACCAACATGATCAGAGCGACCCGTCACGACAGGTCTGAGTAAGGTCGCTCCGGACGTCTTCCGTCCCTTGGAGGGACGCGATGGGGCGTCGGTTCGGGCTCGATCAGACTATGGGGCTGCCACGCCCGCAGCGGGCGGCCCGGCCCGCCTTGACGCAGACCAGACCGCCTTCACTGCCGTCGAGGGACTGGAGCAGTGCGCCCGGCCTCGCGTGGGGGACGCGGGATAGCCGAACAAAGGCTTCAGCCTTCACGCTCCTCGTCGCACGCGACCCATGGTTTTACAATCCGCAAGACCGCGACCTGCGTGCTCTTGAGCTCCGGGAACGGCTGTCCGCGTCAGGCGGGCGGCCTCCTCCGGCCAAGATTGACGGATCCTCTCGCCCCAGTTCTTTTGGTCAGGCGGCGCAGATGAGAAACGAGGCTGGAGGGCTTATCGATCGGCGTGCTCTGCGCGACGGTACAGCCGTCAACGGGATCAACAGGCCGTGGCCGCGGGCGGACTAGCAGGCCCGTCCCGCGCCGAAGAGGAAGTCGTAGCTGCCGTCGGGGCCTCGCCGCGCCCGCTGCAGCGCGACGCCTGCTCGCGCGTTGAGGCTCAGCCTATGCCCTACCCGACCCTTCTTCCGCCTGTCATCTACCACCCGGCCTACGGTGCGCCCATGCCGCCCGGTCATCGCTTCCCCATGCACAAATACGCCAGGCTGGCGCAGATGCTGGGAGAAGAGAATCTGATCGGCCCGGAAGGGCTGTACGTCCCCGAGCCTGCCAGCTTCGAGATGCTGTCTGCAGTGCATGACCGCGCCTATGTCAGACAGGTTCTGGACGCGGCGGTTCCGGCGAGTCTGGAGAGGGTCATCGGCATGCCCGTGACGCCCGGTGTCGCCCGCCGCGCCCAGGCGGCCGTCGGCGGCACCCTCATGACGGCGCGTCTCGCCTTACGACACGGGCTGGCGTGTAACACGGCGGGCGGCAGTCACCACGCGCGGCAGGAGGGTGGAGCGGGATACTGCGTCTTCAACGACGTGGGCGTCGTCGGCCATGCCCTGCTGGAGGCCGGCGAGATCAGGCAGGCGCTTGTCGTCGATCTGGACGTGCATCAGGGCGACGGAACGGCCTTTCTGTTCGAGAACGAGCCGCGTGTCTTCACGTTCTCCATGCATGGCGCGAAGAACTATCCCACCCGACGCGGCCCGAGCGATCTGGACATCGATCTTCCGGACGGAACCGGCGACGAGGCCTATCTGGCTCAACTTCGCGCCGTCCTTCCCGCGCTTCTCGAGGGCGTGACTCCGGACCTGGTGTTCTACAATGCCGGTGTCGATCCACATGTCAGCGACCGTCTCGGCCGTTTGGCCCTCAGCGACGAGGGGCTCGCCGCGCGGGACGCCTATGTTCTGGAGACCTGTCTGCCCGTGGCGCCCGTCGCGGGACTTATCGGCGGGGGTTATGATGACGACATCGACCGGTTGGCCGATCGTCACGCCATTCTCCATCGCGCAGCTGCCGACGCTTGGCGCCGAGGTCTCGCCCAGGCCGGGATCTGACCATCCTGGAGCGTTGATCCCAACTTCCGCCCTCGACGTCGGCGCCTCCGCCCGGTTTCAGGGTTTGCGTGAGTCCATCTCCCACGACACGAAACCAGGGCCACGCTCACCTCCGTCTTCGATGCGCTTCCGCGAGCGCAAAAAAGTCCTCACCCACGCCGCGCCCCGGAGCGCCGCTCCTCATGCGCGCAGGCATGCCGGAGCCTCACCCGTGGAACACAGCGTCACTTTCAGGCTCACCGACTTCGAACTCGACGATTGTTCTGTCAATTCACCCGACCTTTTCGAAGGGCCTGCAGTCAGGCCCTTCGCGCAAGGCGCAATCCGGGGTGAAGGCCGCATCAGGACTGGGCATGGCCGAAGTCCGAGCGTTGGCGCCCGGGTCCGGTTCTCGCCCCGTTGCGCAGCGCGGCCTGAACCCGGTCAATGAGTTCCTTCGGCTTGTACGGCTTGCCGAGGACATCCATGGCTTCCGCCTGAGGGCCCTCAAGCGCCATCTGATCGTTATACCCCGTGGTCATGAGGATCGGGGTCGCGGGACTGAGACGGTGAATCTCTTGCGCCAGCGCCACGCCGTTGACCGGACCGGGCATGACCACATCGGAGAAGACAAGATCGAAGGCGCCGGCCTCCTGGGACGCCTTGAAAATTTCCAGCGCCTTGTCGGCGTTGTGAGCGACAACCGTGCGGTAGCCGATTTCTTCCAGGATATCCTTGGCCATCGCCGCGATCTCCGGCTCGTCCTCGACGATCAGTATGCGTGGCGGAGCTGTAAGATCGACAGGTCGGGGATTGAAATCCGACCGCGTCGACGGCGTATCATCCCGATCGGCGATGGCCGGCAGAAGAATGCGGATCGTCGCGCCCTCGCCCTCCTCGCTTTCGATTTCGAGCCGTCCGCCCGACTGCGACGCGAACCCGTGGGCCATGGCAAGCCCCAGGCCGGTTCCTTGCCCGGGAGGCTTGGTCGTGAAGAACGGCTCGGCGGCGCGGGTCTTCACATGAGGCGGCATGCCGGGACCGTTATCACTCACCTCGATCGAGAGGTAATCCCCGTCGGCCAGGCGGGGCGCAACGCTGTCGCCCTCCAGGCGCGCCAACTTCACCGACAGGGTGATTTCGCCTTCACCGCCCATCGCGTCGCGCGCATTGATGATCAGGTTCAGCAGGGCGGTCTCGAGCAGGATGGGATCGACCTTCACCGGCGGCAGACGACGCTGAAGATGGAACTGCAAGGTGCAACCGGCTCCAATCGTGCTGTCCAGCAGTTCGGCAACGGAGTTGACGAGCAGCGAGACGTCCGTGGCGCGCGGCTCGAGCCGGCTGCGGCGGGCGAAGGCCAGAAGTTGCTTGGTCAGCGCCGCCCCACGCGAGGTCGCCGTCCGCGCCGCGCCCAGAAACCGGTCCATGGCGACGGGATCGCCGCGCCGGCTGTCAATGCGCTCCAGGCTGCCGTCGATGATCTGCAGGATATTGTTGAAGTCGTGAGCGAGACCGGCCGTCAGCTGGCCGATGGCTTCCATCTTCTGCGACTGAAGCGTCTGTTGCAGCGCTTCACGCCGGGCGGTCACATCGAGCTGGCTTGCAAAGAAGTAGAGGAGCTCGTCATCCTGCCCATAGACAGGCCCAACAAAGACGGCGTTCCAGAAGGCCGATCCATCGCGACGGTAGTTGAGAATCTCAAGCGCGATGGCCTCACGCGCCGCGACCGCGCGCCGAAGCTCTGACACGGCGGCCGGATCCGTCTCTGCGCCCTGGAGGAAGCGGCAGTTTCGGCCGGCGATCTCCTCGGCCTCGTAGCCGGTCAGGTCCAGGAAGGCGTTATTGGCGAAGACGATGGGATTGTCCTCGAGTCTCGGATTGGTGAGGATCATCGGCATCCGGGTCATTTCGAGGGCTGCGAAGAAGACGCCGCCGCGCTCATCCAGGCCGTCATGGGAGATGACGCTCTGTTTCCAGTGCCGCATGCCCGTCCGCCCCATCAGGGTCTCGTTCGGTGTCTCCAGACCGCCGGCGGCCGGAACGCCGGTGGCGCTTTCGGTATCCTCTGTCATAGGCCGTGAATCCCCTGATGCGCCGCGCGGGTCAACCCTGAGCGTTAGCGACGCTTGGCAGGAAGAAAGCCTTTCCCATCCGACGGTTCCGGAGTGCGCCTCGGCCAATCCTCGGACGGCAGCAATGCTTCGCAAGGGCGCCGGATGCAGGGCTCTGCCAGTGTCGTAACGACACCCAGCATCAAGGGCTCCGCCAGCGGGCGCCGACATGCCAGTCGTGTCCTTGGGGTTGGAACCCTGTGTCGAGACGCGGCTTTATCGGACAGAGCCGAAGGCTCTGAGTAGCGTACCGATCGATTTGACGATCAGAAGCCCGTCGCCTCGTCGGAGGCGGCGGGCTTTGCGTATCCAAGGCCGCAGCCGCAAAGACCGCGCCGGCATGCCCGTCGTGACATCTGGGAGGCGGCCGCGATGGCGGCCCTGCCGCCCTTGCGCCGTTGCCCCCTCGGACTCGACGCCTCGCGTCGATGCTGCTCGGGAGCCGCACCCGACCGTCCTTCGCCGGACGCGAACACAGGGCGACGAATACCTGCGGATCTGACGCCTGCGCGAACGGAGCCGCGATGGGTTGCGGGCAAGCGCGTCCACGCCAGTTCGCCGAGGGGCCGACCGCCCCCGTCGGCGCATCCATGTCCAGACGCTCTCAGCCGGCGAGTTGGAGCGCTTCCCCATGCGAAGGAACCTTCGCACTCATGCGGTCTTCCCTGCCCTGTATGGGAGCCCGCACATGAACCTTCGTCTGGAACGCGTCATCTACGTCAGTGAGGCAACTCAGACGGATCCGACAATCGCGATCCTGGCCGATATTCTCGCGGTCTCCGATCGGAACAATCGTCGAGACGGTGTGACGGGAGCCCTCGTGGTGACCGCCACCCGCTTCCTTCAGATCCTCGAGGGCGCGCGGCAGGACCTGGACCGAACGCTGGATCGACTGCGCGACGACAGCCGGCACCATGATATCGCGATCCTGTGCCGTGGCCCCATTCACCACCGCCGGTTCGCAAACTGGACGATGGCCGCCGCCGGTATCTCGATCTCGCGGGCCCCCGAGATGGATGAGATTGTTGAACTGGCGTCGTCGGACCCTGAGACGGCGACCTTGAGGGTGCTCGCGCTTGTGGAGGCGCAGGTCCGGGCCCAGACCTGATCGAGCCGTCGAGAGCGGAAGGTCTTTCTCACCACCGCCGTTGCCCCTAGCCTCGCTGAATGGGCTTTGAAAACCTTTTCCTCGGGTGGCGAACGGCGGCGCTGGGTCTGTTGATCATAGAGATTGTCGTCCTCGCCGGGATGATCATGGTTGCGGACCCCGACAGGGCGCCGCCTCGTCTTCTGGCGGGCGCGCTTTTGGTGATCAGCGGGCTTCTCACCCCCTACGCCTTCGGGTTCGCCGGAGCTTATGATGTCTGGAGAGACCTGACTTTCGCGCCCTTCGCCATCCCGTTGGCGCTCGGCCCGCTGCTGTACGCCTACGCCTCTGCGCTCGAAACAGGCAGGACGCCCCGACATCTAGTTTGGCACGCCGCGCCCGCGGGTCTCCAGCTGGCCTATTTCATCGTCTGCTTCCTGCTGCCGACGGATCTCAAATGGGCCTGGTACACCGGAGGGCATAACGCCTTCGTCGCCCCCCTGTTCAGCAGCCTGACCCTGATCAGCCTGGGCGGATACGCCTGGGCGATCGGACGCGTTCTCGCCCGGTACCGCTCACGCCTGGCCGACAACCGCAGCGACGACGACCGCTTCTCGGCGAGATGGCTCACGCGCGTTCGGTTCACAATTCTGATCGCTCTCGTGGTCGAAGTCGGCTTCTGGCTGTGGGCGTTCCTGACCGGCGGCATCGACTATTTCCAGGAAACCGGCCTCTATCTCGTGCTCGGGGCGATCGGCCTCTATCTGGGCGTCGCCGGATGGCGCCAGACCGGACTGCCGGCTTTCGCCGAGGACACGGCTCTTCTTCCAGTACGGCCGCCAGCTGCGGATCCGACCGAGGCCGGACAGGGCCGCCCGGACTGGGCGACTATCGCCGCCGACTTCGCCGCACGCACGCGCGCGGAAGCCTGGTGGCGCGAACCGGGGCTGACCCTCCCGGGTCTGGCGCGACGCCTCGCCACCAATACCGGCAAGCTGTCGCGCGCCATCAACCTCGGTCTCGGAATGAACTTTTCCACCTTCATCAACAGCCTCAGGGCGGAGGGTGTGGCCGAGGCGCTTGCCGCCCGCTCTGAAGCCGACATTCTCGATCTCGCTTTCGAGATGGGCTTCGCCTCCAAGGCCAGCTTCAACCGGGCCTTTCACGCCCGTTACGGCATGACGCCTTCGAAATACCGGCGAAACGTCTCAGATCGTGACTCAATCGCGGCGGCTACGGATCTGAGGCGCGCCGGGACATAGGTTCGGTCACGGTCGCGCGATGACCTCTGCAGGAGCTTCCATGTCTTCGTTGAACCGACGCCGCCTTCTCCAACTTTCGGCCGGCCTCGGCCTTGTCTCCGCAACGCCGGCCTGGGCCCGTGTTTTCGACGACGACTGGAGCGGCGATGTCGCCATTCTGCGCCAGACGTGGGAGGCCATGCATCCCGGACTGTATCGCTACAACACCCCTGCAGACATCACCGGGCGACTGAACGGTCTGGCCGCGGCCTGGAAGGCTCCGACGTCCTTTCGCGACCGCTTTCTCGCCCTGACCCGCGTCACCGCCTCGATCCGGTGCGGCCACACCTATCCCAGCCCGTATAACGGCTCTGACGCCATGGTGGCGGCGCTCTACCCCGGCGCGTCCCTTGTTCCCTTCCGGTTCCGCTGGATCGACGGATGCATGGTCGTCACCGATGATCACAGTGCGGGACAGACGTTTTCTCGAGGGTCGGTGGTCACGGCCATCGACGCCGCCCCGACCGCCGAGCTCCTCGCCCAGCTTATCCCCCTCGCCCGCGCGGACGGTCACAACGATCCCAAGCGGATCAATCTGATGGAGGTTCGTGGCGAAGACCGGTTCGAAACCTTCGACATCCACCTGCCTCTGATTATGCCGATCAAGGACACCGCGACCTTCACGCTCGCGGACGGGAGCAGCGTCCAGGCTCCCCTGCTCTCTCTTGAGGAGCGGCGTCGCCGTCTCCCGGCCTCCGCCGATCCCTCGGGCGGAGACAACCCCTGGACGCTGCTGAAGCGACCTGACGGCATCGCGATCCTGACCATGCCCAACTGGGCCCTGTACGAAACAACCTTCGCCTGGGAGGCCTGGCTGGGTCAGGCGATGGATGATCTATCGGGCGACGGGATCAGAGGACTGGTCATCGACCTGAGGGGCAATGAAGGCGGACTGGATTGCGGCAACGTCATTCTCAGTCGGCTGGTAGAGAAGGATTTGCCGTTGTCGCGTAACCAGCGCTGGACACGCTATCGCAGCGCGCCGGACGCTGTGCGTCCCTATCTCCACACCTGGGATCGCGGCTTCCTGGATTGGGGAGATCAGGCTCAACCCTCGGCGGAACGTCCCGGCTACTACCGTCTGACCCGCTATGATGACGGCGACGACAGCGTCCTCATCAGACCGTCCGGCAAGCGGTTTCGCGGCAAGGTCACTGTGCTCTGTGACGCCTCCAACAGTTCCGCCACGTTCGGCTTCGCCCAGGCCGTTCAGGAGAGCGGCGCAGCGACCCTCGTCGGCCAGCCGACCGGGGGCAACCGGCGCGGCATCAATGGCGGCGCCTTTTTCTTCCTGAGACTGCCGGCCTCCGGTCTTGAAGTCGATCTGCCTCTGATCGCAAGCTTCCCGTCGACGCCGCAGCCTGATGCCGCCATTCTGCCGGACATCGCCGTACCGACGACCGCTGAAGACATCCGTCTCGCGCGCGACCCCCAGATGATCGCCGCACTTCACCATCTTGCCGCCTGAACCTTGCGAGCCTCGATGGCCCGCCTCTTTCCACGGAGCTTCCCCGTGCTGATCGCGACTCTCCTCACCATGACCGCCTTGTCCGCAGCCGCTGCGCCACCCGAAGCTTTGCGCCCCCAGGCCCTGTCCGGCGACTGGACGGTCGACCTGTCGACCGACCCGACGGCCCCATACTTGAAGCCCATGCACCTGAGGCTCTCGCCGGACGGCGCGGTCACCGGCGACTTCTATGAGAGCCCGATCGAGGCCGGCCGTTGGAAGGCTCAAAACGGAAGGCTGTGTGTCTCGTTTCGAACGACGGACGGGGTCGGCCCTTATCACACGGCCGCCTGCCTCGCAGGCGATCACATCGAGGGGCAGACCTGGGCCGAACACCGCAGCTTTGTTTTCATCTGGACCGCGACGCCGCAGAGCCCGGCGCCTTGACGCGCCCACCGCCATCCACGCGCATTCAAACGCGATCGCTGTGCGCTCGCTGCAGCCAAGCCTGAAGCCGCTCGGACCATACCGCGACCCCCTCGTCGGTCCTCAGATGGTCCTGACGGATCTCCAGTTCGACATAGGGAAGCCCGGCGGAAAAGGCATGCCGGGGCACGGTGTAGTCGATACCGTCCATCCGGTAGGGTTCATTGTCACCGATGGTCAGACCAGGCGTGGCCTTCATTTGCTTCAGCATGCTGAGCGCGAATGCCGGATCGCCGGCGTCGTGCAAAACACCCGCGTCCCAGGGCCGGTCGAAACCGCCCATCCGCGGCGCGAAACTGTGCAGAGCCACCAGTATCGTCTCGCGCCCTTCATCCGACCGTCGACGCAGTTCTGCGGCGATGGCCTCCTGGTAGGGGTTGTGGATTTCATGGATGCGCGCCGCCCGCTCCTCAGGTGTGAGATCCGCATTGCCCGCGATCGTTGATCCGTCGCTGACCTCGGGAATGGCGTCGGGCCGTTCCGGATCGCGATTGCAGTCGATGACCAGCCGCGACCAGGTCTGGGCGATGAAGACGGCATCCAGCCTGCCGGCCATGGCTTCCCCAAGCGCCCGGACGCCGATGTCCCAGGCGATGTGCCGGACCCGATCCTCTTGCGATAGCCCCAGATCACCGAGGGCTTCCGGAATGGCGCGCCCGGCGTGGTCCCCGATGAGCAGGAACGGAGAAGCTCCGGTCGGGTTTACAAGCGACACCGTTCGCGGATCCCGCGGCCCCAGAAGTCCGCCGCCGCTCATTCCGCTCTCCGTCATGCCAATCCTCACCCTCTCCCACCTGACCGTCTACCGGTACAACCAGCCGGTCGCCTTCGGCGAGCACCGGCTCATGGTGCGGCCGCGAGAGAGCTATGACCAGCGGCTGATCGAGGCCACACTCGACATCGATCCGGCGCCCGTCGACCTGCGCTGGGTCCAGGACGTGTTCGGCAACGCCGTGGCCCTGGCCCGGTTCGACCGCCGCGCGATGGAACTGCGCTTCGACAGCCGGGTGCGCATGGAGCACGCCCCCGTCGAGCCCGAGCGCGTCGACATCGAGGACTACGCCCGCGACTATCCCTTCACCTATTCGTCGGAAGACATGCCGGACCTGCTGCGCTCGATCGAGCGCCAGCATCATGATCCGGACCGGGTGGTCGACCAATGGGCGCGGCGCTTCCTCGACACCGACACCCGTACTCCGACGCTCGGTCTGCTGACCGAGATGACCCGGACCATCAAACGCGAGTTCACCTATATCCCGCGCCCCGAGAAGGGGACCCAGTCGCCGCTGGAGACTCTCAGGACTCGCCAGGGCACCTGCCGGGACTATGCCGTGCTGATGATCGAGGCGGTGCGGTCGCTCGGCTTCGCGGCCCGGTTCGTCTCCGGCTATGTCTATTCCCCCACGCAGCACGAGGGCCGGGTCGGCGGCGGAAACACCCACGCGTGGGTCCGCATCTTCATTCCCGGCTCGGGCTGGGTGGAGTTCGATCCGACCAACGGCATCATCGGCAACCGCGGCCTGATCCGCGTCGCCATCGCCCGCGATCCCTACCAGGCCCTGCCCCTGTCCGGCGCCTGGACCGGTTTTCCCGGCAGCGCGACGGGCATGGACGTTACCGTACAGATCGACGTCGAGCCGGAACCATTGCCCCCGGTTCCGCTTTCTCACGCGCCCCCTGCCCCCTCCGCCCCTCAGGACGTCCGCTGACCATGCTTATCCGCGTCGGATACGACATCCGCTTCGAGACCGACCGTCCGACGCCGATGCTGGCCCTGTTGAGCCTGCACCCGTCACGCCACCACGACCTGCGCACTCCGCACCGGATCGTCGCCTCGCCCGACGTGCCGATGTTCGAATACGCCGACAGCTTCGGCAATGTCGTCAGCCGCTTCACCCTGCCGGCCGGCGGCCTGGACCTGTCCTGCGACTTCGTCGTCGAAGACTCCGGCCAGCCCGACCCCGTCATCGCCGATGCGATCCAGCACCCGGTCGAGGATCTGCCGGAGGATGTGCTCGTCTATCTCCTCGCCAGCCGCTACTGCGAAACCGACCGGATGCTGGACGCCGCCTGGGCCGCCTTCGGCCATACGGAGCCGGGCTGGGCGCGGGTCCAGGCCATCGTCGACTATACTCATGAGCGGATCGCCTTCGGCTACCATCACGCCCGGGCGACCAAGACGGCCTACGAGGCCCACGATGAACGCGCCGGCGTCTGCCGGGACTTCGCCCACCTGGCCATCACCCTGTGCCGTTGCATGAACATCCCCGCCCGCTACTGCACCGGCTATCTGGGCGACATCGGCATTCCGCCGATTGATGCGCCGATGGACTTCTCGGCCTGGTTCGAAGTGTATCTGGGCGGGGCCTGGCGCACCTTCGACGCCCGTCACAACAGGCCGCGTATCGGTCGGATCGTCATGGCCCGGGGTCGGGATGCGGTGGATGCGGCCCTGACCACCGCCTTCGGGCAGGCGACCCTGACCCGGTTCAAGGTGGTGACGGAAGAAATCCAGTCTCTACCCTGACGACCAACGGCCAATCGGCGCGGAGCGTGATCAGATCACGTCCTGGATGAGCCCCAGCGCCTTGGCCTCCTGGGCTTCCAGATACCAGTTCTCCGGCGCGCGTCTCAGGACCTCCTCCATCGTCACTTGCGATCCGGCGATGAGGTTTTCAAAGCCCTCGTTCTGGATCGCGATCGAGTGTTCGATCTCGTGCAGCGCCGCCTTCACCCCGGCGATGCAGGTGGTCAGCGGCCCGTTGATCTCCAGCGTCTTGCACAGTTTGCGCTCGTGTATCATCAGCCGCGTCCCGCGCGTCAGATAGCGATTGCCGCGCGCGAAGAAGCTCATGAAGGTCGCACCGGCCGAATAGATGGCCGCCTTGCCGAGGAAGACGAACCGGCGCTCGGCGGACAGTTCGCTGTGAAAGCGAACGTCCTCGCCCATCATCCGCGCCACCTCGGGGTCCCCGCCGAGAGTCGACAGCTCGATCACGACCAGACCCGTCGCCGGCGCTGCGGCAAACTGATCCCGAAAGCGGTGATACATGTCGTAGTCGACCGGACCGGCCAGCAAAATCCGCGGCGCGTCGAACGCCTTGGGGCTCAGGGTCTCGTTCCAGTCCATAGTCATCGCGTCACTCCGGGGACGGCGAAGCGTCTGTCGGATCGACGGGTTCCGTCTTGGCCTCAGGCTCGGTGCCGGATGGACCAGATTTACGGTCGGACAAGGGATCTTCCGGAGCCCTGAGATCAAGGCCGTGCGGGCGAAGATCGCCCACGACATAGACGCCTTCGGCGGCGAGGGCGCGCGCCAGGCGCGCCGTGTTCTCGGCGGCGAGGATCTGGCGTTTTCGATCTCGATCCATCGAGGAGCCCTTCTCCGCATCCCGTTTCAGGGAACGGCGGCATAGGCCGCTTCCCTCCCCGCCGCCAGCGCCTTCATGATCTTCAAGCCCTTGTGTCCGCTAACGTTCTCGCCGGGCTTGGCGAGAGGGCAGGCCGCGACCCGACAAGGTCCCGGACAAGCGCGAGCATAAGGAACGCGCCGCCAGCGGCGGGGTTGTCTTGCACTCAAATCCCGGAGCTTCCTCATGATTTCATCGATCGCCTATGGCGCAAAGTCCGCCGGTTCAAAACTCGAACGCATGGAGATCGAACGCGAGGAGCCGAAGGACAACGAGATCCAGATCGAGGTGCTCTACGCCGGCGTCTGTCACTCCGACATCCACCAGGTGAAGAACGAGTGGAAGAACACCCTCTATCCCTGCATCCCGGGCCATGAGGTCGTCGGCAGGGTGACGAAGACGGCGACAGGCGGGCGGTTCAAGGAGGGCGACATCGTCGGGGTCGGCTGCATGATCGACAGCTGCCGCCAGTGCGCGCCGTGCCAGTGCGGCGATCAGAACTACTGCGAGGGCCACAACGGCTGGCTCGCCACCTACAACGGGCCGATGGTCCCGGCCGGCATGACCGACGACGGGATCAACACCTACGGCCGCGACAACACCTTCGGGGGTTATTCGGACACGCTGGTGGTGGCCGAGGACTTCGTGCTGTCGATTCCGGAAAAGCTCGACATCAAGGCCGCCGCGCCGATCCTGTGCGCGGGGGTCACCGTCTATTCGCCGATGAAGCACTGGGGCGTGAAGGCCGGAGACAAGGTCGGGGTGCTGGGGCTCGGCGGCCTCGGCCATATGGCGGTGAAGATCGCCAAGGCCCTGGGCGCCGAGGTCACCGTCTTCACTTCCACGCCGGAGAAGATCGAAGAGGCGAAAAAGATCGGCGCCGATGCGGCCTTCATCGAGACGGACAAGACCGCGCTCGCCCCTCTGACCGCCAGCTTCGACCTGATCCTGTCGACCGTGCCGGACAAGCATGAGGTGACGGGCATGCTGAAGCTGCTGAAGCGAGACAGGACCCTTGTCGTGGTCGGCAACCTCGACGTCATCGACGGCGTCGACAACTCCCAGATGGCCTTCCACCGTCAGGGTATCGCCGGCTCCCTGATCGGCAACCTGGCCGACACGCAGGAGATCCTCGACCTCTGCGCCGAGCATGGCATCGCGCCCGAGACCGAGCTGATCGACATCAAGAACGTCAATGAGGGCTATACGAAGGTCGAGAACGGCGAGAGCCGGTTCCGCTGCGTCATCGACATGAGCACCCTGTCCTGACCCCAGCGGCCGCCCCCTTTGCGGGGCGGCCGCTGATTCTTGCCGGTCCGGCTGGCGTCCGCTGGCATGTCCGCCTCACGACAATGGAACCAACGGCGTTCGCCGAAGTTTCTTCGGCAACTCAAACACTTCCCGGACAATCTCGATGATCAAGATCTTGCTTGCGGCAAGCGCCTTCGCCTGCCTGCTCGCCGGCGCCGCCTCGGCCCAGACGTTCGAATACAGCTGGACGCCCGCCGGCACTGTAGCCCCCGCGCCATCCGCTCCGACCTTCCTGATGTTCTCCGGCGCCGGCGATCTCTATGAAATCCAGTCGAGCCAGCTCGTGCTCCAGACCACGCAGAACCCCGAGATTCGCCGGTTCGCGCAGATGATGGTCGAGCACCACACGAAGACGACGCAGGACGCCGCCGCTGCGGCGATGCGCGCCGGTATCACCCCGCCGACGCCCATGCTCGACGCGCCGAAGATGGCGATGCTGGCGTCCTTGCAACGGTACGACGGCGTGGAGCGAGACCGTCTGTACCTGGCCCAGCAGATGATGGCCCACAAGGAAGCGCTGGGCCTGATGAAGACCTATGCCGAGACTGGCGACACACCGGAACTCAAGGCCGCGGCCCAGGCCACGGTCATGATCGTTCAGAGCCATCTGTCGATGGTCGAGCGCCTGATGCGCTGAGCGCCGACGCGCCACCTTCCCCTTTTTCTGATCAGAGACTTTCCATGAAATCGACGCTCACCCTGCTGGCGACCTCGGTCGCCCTCGCCGCCACTCTCACTGCCTGCGCCCCCGGCATGGGAATGGGCATGAAGCCCTCCGCTCCGCCGCCCAGCGCCATGGCTCCCATGGGCATGACCGCCCGGCCCGATGCCGATATGCAGGCCGTGATCGATGCCCAGTCGGCGCTCGGCGCCAAACCCATCGAGACCCTGACCGTCGAACAGGCGCGCACCCAGCCGTCGCCCGCCGACGCCGTCAACCGCGTCAAGATGATGACGGGGATGTCGACCCTGCCAGACGCCAGCGTCACGACCGTTGACCTGACCTATCCGACCGGCGGAACGACCCAGCCGGTTCGGGTCTACAAGCCCGCGGGAGCCACCGGCGCCAACCTGCCGGTCGTCGTCTACTATCACGGCGGCGGCTGGGTGATCGCCAACCTCGACGTCTATGACGCCACGCCGCGATCGATGGCCAAAAGCCTGAACGCGATCGTGGTCTCGGTCGAATACCGCAAGGGACCCGAGAACAAGTTCCCGGCCTTCTACGAGGACGCCAACAACGCCTGGAAGTGGGTGCAGGAGAACGCCGCCTCCTGGGGTGGTGATCCGAAGAACATCGCCATTGCCGGTGAAAGCGCCGGCGGCAACCTGGCCCTGAACGTCGCCATTGCGGCGCGCGACGGCGGCTGGACCCAACCCAAGGCCATTCTCGCGGTCTATCCCATCGCCGACGCCAACCCGCAGCTGCCGTCCAAGATGGAAAACATGGCCAGCCTGCCCCTGCGCACGCCCACGCTCGGCTGGTTCGGTCAGTATGCGCTGCGCAGCCCGGCCGATCACAACGATCCGCGCTACAACCTCGTCGCCGCTGACCTGCATGGTCTCGCGCCGGTCACCATCGTCAACGCCCAGATCGATCCGCTGCGCTCGGATGGCGAGACCCTGATGATGTCGCTGCGTCGCGCCGGCGTTCCCGTCGAACGCCGCGTCTGGGACGGCGCGACCCACGAGTTCTTCTCGATGGCCGATGTCGTCGCCGACGCCCGTGAGGCCCAGAGCTGGTCGTTCGGTCGCCTGCGAATGGCCCTGCGCTAGGACCTGGGGACTACCGCCCGGGATGGGAGCCGCCATATGTCGAGGATGAAGCTGTTCACTGTCGGATATGAAGGCGCCACCCAGGCGGAGGTCATCGGCCGGCTGAAGTCGGCCGGGGTCGAAACCCTGGTCGACGTCCGCGCCGTTGCGGCCTCGCGGCGCGCAGGCTTTTCCAAGACGATCCTGTCGACGAGCCTCGCGGCCGAAGGGATCGGCTACCGGCATATGCGGGCGCTGGGCACGCCGAAGTCCGGCCGTGACGCCGCCCGCAAAGGACGTGTCGCGGAAATGCGCGCCATTTTCGTGGATCACCTCGCAGAACCCGCTGCCCAGCTCCAGTTGGCGGAGTTGCAGGCCTTGGCCTCGGAGACGTCGGTCGCCCTTCTATGTTTTGAAGCCGACCATGCCGGATGCCACCGGGCGGTTCTGGCCGAGCGGCTGGCGACGCGCGACGGCTTTGAGATCGTCAACCTGTAAGGCCGCCTCCAGGGGGCTGCCTTGCCATGCGATCTTTCTGCCGCGCTGTCTCCGTTCGTGACCGGCTCGCACGGATGGTCTAGCGTGCGGACCGTATTCGAAAAAAGGTTCGTGAATGGCGCTGGTCAAGACGACAGCATTGTCAGGTCAGGGCGGCGGACGCACGCCAAAGGCTTCGCCCCCGACGCCCCGGCGGACGTCGACGACGATCACCGGGAGCGGCCAGACCGCCGTCGAACGCGTCGCCGCCGCGACCCAGGAACTTTCCGGCGGCATCGCGGAGGCCGCGAGCGCCGCAGAAGAGCTGCGTCGCGCCCTTGAACAAATCGCAGGCGGCGCCGAAGAGGCCGCTGGAGCAGCGCACGAGTCTCTCGCCTCCGTCGCCAGCCTCGGGGAGGCTTTCGGAGAGGCCCGAACTCGCGCCGAAAACGCGCGCTCGCGCACCGAAGCCCTGCAGACAGCGATCACCGAAAGCGTGGTGCAGGTCGAAGGCTCGATCGCGTCGGTGAGGTCGACGGCCGAGCGGCAACTCGCTGCGGTCGCCGCCATCTCGGCCCTTGAAGAGCATGCCGGCGCGATCGGGGAGATCACCCGGGCCGTAGCCGACATCTCGGACCGCACCAGTCTTCTTGCGCTGAACGCCGCCATCGAAGCCGCGCGCGCCGGCGACAACGGACGCGGGTTCGCCGTGGTCGCCGACGAAGTGCGGGCGCTGGCGGAGACGGCGGAAACTCGGGCTCGCGACGTTCAGAGCCTGGCCGACACCATCGCCTCCGAGGTCCAGACCATCGCGACACGCGTCAAGGCGGCCGCTGAAGCCGCCGCCGAAGGAGCCGCGTCCGCCGACAAGGTCTCTACCGACCTGCAGTCCGTTCGGCAGGAGGCGGGAGAGATGTCCCGCGACGCCGGGACAGTCCTTTCCTCCGCCGTCGAGGCCGACATCGCGCTGCGCGAAGCCCAGAAAGGCGCCGAAAGCGTCGCCTCCGCCGCCGAGGAACAGGCCGCGGCCGCCGGCGAAGCCCAGCGCGCCGTCCAGCAGCAGACCGTCTCTCTGGAACAGAGCCAGCAAACCTCCGAAGAACTGGCCCGGTTGAGCGAGGTCCTGCAGGGCGAGACCGGCGCCGCCGCCGCCGAACAGGTCAGCGTGTCCGCCGAGGAACTCTCGGCCGCCGTGCAACAGCTTTCCGGCGCGGCGACCGAAATCCTCGCCGCCGTCGACCAGATCAGTCGCGGCGCCCAGATCCAGGCCAGCGCGACCCAGCAGGCCACGACGGCGATGAGCCAGATCGAACGGTCGGCCGAGGTCGCGCGTGACGTCGCCGAACGTTCCCTGTCCCGCACCTCCGAAACCCGGACCCGCGTCGCTGACAGCCGCGCCGCCGTCGCCGCCCTGTCCGCCGGGGTCGCCCACGGCCTGACCGAAACCACCGAGGTGATCGCCCTGCTCGGCGGCCTTGAGACGCTCGGCCGCCGGATCGACAAGATCGTCGACGGCATCGCCCTGCTGGCCGTCCAGACCACGATGCTGGCCGTCAGCGGATCGGTCGAGGCCGCCCGCGCCGGGGACGCCGGGCGAGGCTTCGCCGTGGTCAGCTCCGACATTCGCGGGCTGGCCCGGGACGCGGGCGAGAACGCAGACCAGGTCAAGGATCGCGTCTGGCTCATTCAGGCCCAGACCCTCGCGTCACGGCGGGAGCTGGAGACCATCGTCGCCAGCGCGGGCGCGGAGGTCGTGCGCAATCGCATGATCGACGAACGTCTGGCGGAGGTGGAGAGCGATCTTTCCAACATTCGCGACGGCTCCGAAGCGATCCTGGACGGATCCCGCACGATCCTGACGACCGTCAATGAGGTGCTGGCCGGGACCCGTCAGATCGCCGCCGCGGCCGAGGAAGCCTCCGGCGCCGGCGTCCAGGCGGCGGCCGCCGCCCGCCAGCAGGCCCAGAGCGCGGAAGACCTCGCGGTGGCGATCGAGGAGATCGCCTCTCTCGCGGACGCGCTGAAAACCGGCACGGCATGAGCGCGCGCGAGGCCGCCACGGATGCGGCATCCATCCCTGTGCTGAGGTTCCGGGTGGATGGCGTGACCATGGCGGCGCCCTCGGCGATCGTCAGCGAGGTCGCTCGCGACCTCGCGATCACCCGTGTGCCCCATGCGCCTGCCTGCGTGGACGGGGTGACCAGCGCGCGCGGCGCCGTGCTGCCGGTGATTTCGGCGGCGCGGCTTCTGGAACGGGCGGAGACGCCAGTGACGGCTGCCAGCCGTTTCATCGTGATGGATCTCGAACGCCCCCTCGCCCTCAAGGTCGACGCGGTCATCGGCCTGGGCGAGATGGAAACGTCCGGGCACAGCCCGGCCTCGGTCTTCGTCGCCGAGGGCGAGGCGATCCGGGTGGTGGATCTGGACGCCGCACTTCTGGCGGCCTTCGGAACCGCAAGGACCGGGGGCGCGTCAATCCTTCCGCTCGCAGCCGGGCCGACGCCAGAGGTCACCGAACAGGTCGAAGCGACGACGCAGATCCTGACCTTCACCGTCGCCGGGCAGACCCACGGCCTGCGGATCGACGCCGTGGTCGAGGTGATCAACACGCCGCAAGGCATCGCCCCCCTGCCGCATGGAGAGCGCGCCGATCTCGGCGTGATCCCCTATCGGCGCGGCGTTCTGCCGGTCGTCGACCTCGCAGGTCTGATGGGACTGGCCACGCCCACGGCAGCCGGAAAATTGGTCGTCGTGCGGATCGGCGCCGCCCTGGCGGGGTTACGGGTCGACAGCCTGCAGGTCGTTTTGCGAATTCCGGACAGTGCCATCGGCTCCGCCCCCGCCCTGCTCAATCGCGGTGGCGGCGAAGCGGCCATCGAGGCGCTTGCGCGTGTCGGATCAGGTCGGGTCGTCAGCCTTCTGTCGCCCGAACGCCTGTTCCGGCCCGAGGCGCTCGAACAGATCATGGCCGATGGCCGACAGGAGCTCGAGACGGTGACCGTGGATACGACGCAGGACACGGAAACCTTCCTGATCTTCCAGCTGGGCGGAGAAACCTACGGCCTGCCCATCGCCGACATCGACGAGGTCGTGACGGCGCCCGAAACACTCACGCGGGTTCCCAACGCCCCGGCCTTCATCGAGGGCGTGATGGACCTGCGCGGCCGCGTCGTCCCGGTGATCGATCAGGGTAAGCGTTTCGGCGCAGACCGCGCGACCACAGGCGTCCGCAAGGTGATCGTCACGGCGGCGGGCGCACTCCAGGCCGGGTTTATCGTCGACGCCGTCGCCGGCATCCGGGCCATACCGCGGTCCGATCTGGCCCCGGCGTCCGAGCTGCTGGCCGACGACCGCGCGATCTTCGACCGGGTGGCCCGCAATTCCGACGGGACGGTGATCCTGATCGCCTCGGCCCGGACCCTGCTGGACCAGGCCGAGGCGGACGTCCTGACGGCCCTTTCCGCGGAGCTCGGCTCCCCCGCGTGATCAAGCTTCTGGTCGTTGACGATTCCGCCCTGATGCGTCGTCTGCTCGCGGACGTCTTTGGAAGGGACGACGGTTTCGAACTCGCCTTCGCCCGCGACGGCGTCGAGGCGCTGGAAAGGCTCGAGACTTTCCGCCCCGACGTCATCACCCTGGACATCAACATGCCGGGCCTGAACGGGCTGGAGACGCTGGACCGCATCATGCTCCAGCGCCCCTGCCCCGTGGTCATGCTGTCCGCCCTGACGACCGAGGGCGCCGAAGAGACGCTCGAGGCCCTGACCCTCGGCGCCGTCGATTTCGTCGCCAAGCCCACCGGGGCGGTATCGATGAAGATCGACGCCCTCGCTGATGAGCTGATCGAAACGGTGCGCTCCGCGGCCTCGGCGAAGGTCCGTCGCACGCATCGTCTGGCCGAGCGGGTCCGGATGAAGACGCAAGGCTTGGCGCGCTCCCCCATCGCCTCAACGCGCCAGACGCGCGAGCCTTTAGACGCGCCGTCTGGCGGTGATCTGCCCGGGCTGGTCGTGATCGGCGCCTCGACCGGCGGCCCGCCCGCGCTGGATGCGGTTCTCGGCGCCCTGCCCGAGGATTTCCCCTGGCCGGTCGTGATCGCCCAGCACATGCCCGCAAGCTTCACCGGCTCGCTGGCGCGTCGGCTGGATGGCTTTTGTCGCCTGCGCGTGGTCGAGGCGGCGCAGGCGACGCGTCTGGAGCCCGGTCTGGTCGTCGTGGCCCGCGGCGACGCCGACATGATCCTGTCGCGACGCGCCGGCGGCATCGTCGCCCTCCCCGCGCCCCAGGACGAACGCCGGCGTTGGCATCCCAGCGTCGATCGGCTCGTCGAAAGCGCGCGGCAAGTCATGCCGGCCGAGCGGCTCGCCGGGGTGCTCCTCACCGGCATGGGCAATGACGGCGCGACCGCCCTGGCCGCCCTGCAGGCCGACGGGGGCTGGACTATCGCGGAATCCGAACAGACTGCCGTCGTCTGGGGCATGCCAGGGGAGCTGGTTCGGGCGGGCGGCGCGACCGTCATCGCAGACCTCGGCGACATCGGCGCCCATCTGGCCGCAGCGGTTCGTGCGCGATGAGCCGGGGCACGCCGGGCATGGCGGATTTCCACCTGACCGCCGAGAGCCTGGAGCGGATCTGCGACTTCCTCTATCGCCGCACCGGCATGATCTTCGGCGAGAAGAAGCGCTATTACATCGAGCGGCGGGTGGCCGACCGAATGAAGGCGAACGGGACGGAGTCCTTCACCTTCTACTTCGGGCTTCTGCGTGCGGATCCGGCCGAGGGCGAAGCCCTGATCAACGCCTTCACGGTCAATGAGACCTACTTCTACCGCGAAGACCACCAGCTGAAATGTCTCTCGGAAAACCTGCTGCCGGAACTGATCCGCGGCAAGGCGCCGGGCTACAGGATCCGCATCTGGTCCAACCCCTGCTCCAGTGGCGAGGAGCCCTATTCCATCGCCCTGTGGCTGCTGGAGAACTGGCGGCTGGTGGACGCCTATAATGTCGAGATCGTCGGCTCCGACATCGACAGCCACGCCCTGGCGGCGGCGGCGGCCGGAGAATACGGTGACCGCGCGCTGTCACGGCTGCCGACCGCGGTGCTCGAAGGCTATTTCGAGCCGACGCGTCATCACCGGCGCCAGATCATCGACGACCTCCGGGAATCGGTCAGCCTGTCCCCCGCCAATCTGATCGACCGGGCCTCTATGGCCGACCACGGCCGGTTCGAGGTGATCTTCTGCCGCAACGTGCTGATCTATTTCGACGACGAATCCCGCAAGATCGCCGTGGGCCATCTGTTCGACGCCCTGGTCCCCGGGGGTTTCCTTTGCCTCGGACATACGGAATCCATGAGCCGGATTTCCGATGCCTTCGAGCTCCGGCGCTTCCCGGATGCGATGGTCTATCAAAGGCCAGTGTGATGGACGAACTGCTCGAACAGTTCCTGATCGAAGGCCCTGAACTGGCGCAACGCGCGGGCCAGGATTTGCTGGCGCTTGAGCGGACGCCTGACGACGCCGCCCTGATCGACAGCGCCTTTCGCGCCATTCACACCCTGAAGGGATCGGTCGGTCTTTTCGATCTGGCCCCCATGGCGCGAGTTCTTCATTCGTCCGAGGATGTGCTGGACGCGGTTCGCAAGGGCCGGCTCGCGGCGACCGGCGATCTGATCGACCTGCTTCTGGCTGTCGTCGACCGCACCGAGAGTTGGCTGGAGGAGCTTCGCCTCGAGGGTGCATTGGCCGCCGCCGCCGATAAGGACGCCGATCGTCTCGTAGCGCGGCTCACCGAAAACCTCGGCGGGGCCGACGACCGGGCGACGACAAAGGCCGCGTCGGATTTCGACTGGGTGGAAGCGCTCAGGCTGCGCCATCCAGACGCCCGGGGACGACTGACGGCCGTCCGTTATCGCCCGGACACCCAGGCCTTCTTCCGGGGCGACGATCCCCTGGCCATCGCCCGCGCGGTCCCGGACCTGCGCGCCCTGGAGGTTTCGACGGATCGTGCGGACCTGTCGCCCGACTACGATCCCTTCCTCTGCAGGCTGGCGTTTGAGTTGCTGTCCGGGGCTGCCCCTGAACAGGTCGCGGAGGCCTTCCGGTTGGTGAAGGACCAGGCGGATATCGTCCTGTCGACAGATCATGAGACTGTCGAAAGCGCACCGGCCGCTGTCCCATCCGACAAGACGAGCACAGCTTCGAGCAGCTTGCGGGTCGATGGACGCCAGATCGACGCCCTCGCCGATCAGGCGGATCAGCTCGTCATCGCCAAGAACGCCCTGCTGGGCCTGGCCGACCCGGACGGCGAACTGGCGCGGGTTCAGGCCATGATCGACCGGCTGACGACCGATCTGCACCGCAGCGTGATGCGCCTTCGCATGACCCCCCTGTCGCCGGTCCTGCGTCGGCTCGAACGGCAGGCGCGCCAACTCGCGGCCGAACTCGGAAAGGCCGTGGACATCGAGGTCAGGGGCCATGCGGTCGAGGCGGACAAAGGGGTAGTCGACGGCCTGTACGAGCCCCTGCTCCATCTCGTGCGGAACGCGCTCGATCACGGCGTCGAGGACACGGCCAAACGGCTGGTCGCCGGCAAGAGCGGTCGGGCCACCCTGTCCCTCCGCGCGCGTGTCGACGGTGACGAGGTGGAGGTCGAGGTGCGTGACGATGGCCGCGGCATGGACCCGGCGCGCCTGCGCGACGCCGCCAGGTCGCGAGGCCTCGGCGACCGCATCGATCTCGATGCCCTGAGCGACCAAGCGGCCATCGAACTCATCTTCACTCCCGGCTTCTCCACGGCGTCCAGCGTCAGCTCCGTCTCCGGACGCGGCGTCGGGATGGACGCCGTGCGGGAAGCCGTCACCGGACTGGGCGGCCGCATTGCGATCGACAGTACGCCGGGCCATGGCTCCGTCGTCACGCTGCGGCTGCCGCTGACAGTGGTGATGACGCGGGTTTTGATCGTCGAGGCGCGCGGCGAGCGGTTCGGTCTGTTGCTTTCCGAAGTTCAGGAAACCCTTCGCATAGGCGCCGAAGAGATCACGCCCGCTCGGTTGGGGGCCGCGATCGTCGTCCGGGAGACCGTGCTCCCCTATGTGCGTCTGGGTGATCTGGTGTCCGCGGGCGTTCCGTCGCCCGACGGTGGGCTGACGGTCCTGATTGTCGAGGGCGCGGAGGGTCGCCTCGCCCTGGGTGTCGACGCTGTTCAGGCCCGGCTGGACGTGGTGCTCAAGCCTCTGGCCGGCCTGCTGGCCACGGTTCCGGGTGCGACCGGCACCACCCTGCTCGGCGATGGAAAACTGTTGCTGATCCTCGACGTAAAGGCGCTCGTCCGATGAGCGTCACCATAGACTCCGACCGGATCATCATCGCAGGTGTGGCGCGGGTCGAGGACGCCGAGCCTCTGGCGAACGCCCTGATCGCATCACCGGACCAGACGATCGATCTGTCGGCCTGCACCGATCTTCACGGGGCCGTCCTGCAGGTCCTTCTGGTCTTCTCGCCGAAGGTCGCCGGTTGTGTCGGGAACCGGTCTCTTGAGACGTGGTTGGCGCCGATTCTATCGCCAAAGTTTCAAGCCAAACCCGAGACTTGACGGGACAGACCGCATAGCGACGCTTATAAGATGATAAAACCGACCATCCCGGGACCAGGGAAGTAACCGCGTATGACCACCCTTCTCATCGTCGACGACAGCAAGCTGGCCCGAATTGTTCTGGGCAAGGCCGTCGCGGCCCTGCAGCCGGATTGGACCCGGGTGGAAGCCGGGAATGCGGACCAGGCCCTGGCCCAGATCGCAGACGGCGCGGTGGACCTCGCCATTCTCGACTTCAACATGCCGGGCCGGAACGGGCTGGATCTGGCCGAAGAGCTTCGGGCGGCCCACCCGGCGATGCCGATCGCCCTGGCGACCGCCAACGTCCAGGACGAGATCATCGCGCGGGCCCGCGACGCCGACGTCTCCTTCATCGCCAAGCCGGTGACCGAGGACAGTGTCCGGGGCTTCCTGTCGGGCGCGGCCCTCAAGCTCCGGTCGACCAGGGCGTGACCCAGACCGGGGGATATCTGGACGAGCTTGAGCAGGACGCCCTGACCGAACTGGTCAATATCGGCGTCAGCCGCGCGGCGGCGAGCCTGCGCAAGATGATCGGCCATCAGGTCCTGCTCTCGGTGCCGGCTCTCGAGATCGTCAGCCGAACGGTCGCCGCGACCCTGATCCGTGAACGTGAGGGCGGGGATCTGGTCGCCGTCCGCCAGGACTTCGAAGGCGCCTTCTCGGGCCGCGCCCTGCTCATCTTCCCCGAGGCCAACAGCCTGGCCCTCGTCCGTGCCGTGACCGGCGACGAGCTGGACGAGGCCGGCGTGCTTGAGATGGAGGACGAAGCCCTGTCCGAGACCGGCAATGTGGTCCTCTACGGCTGCCTCGCAACCATGGCCAATATGCTGAAACGGCCCCTGGAAATGTCCCTGCCGGCCGTCATCCGCGGTGATGGCCAGGTTCTGTTCGAACTGTCCGATACCGACCCGACCAGCACGACCGGGGTGGTCCTGTTCCTTTACATCAACTTCTCGGTCAGCGGCCGCGACATCCGCGGCTATATCGCCATGTTGATGGACCTGCCCTCGATCGAGGCTCTCAAGGTGCTGATCGCCGAGTTCCTCGAGCGTATCGTCGGCGCCGATGCCTCCTGAGTTTTCGCTGACGCCCGAAGGGCGGCGGTCCCTTGAGGGCGCCAGCGGCGCCTGGGACTGGGACATCGCCGGAGACCGCCTGCGCGCCGACGCCCGGTTTGCCGAGCTGTACGGTCTTGATCGCGATACGGCCCGCGATGGCATGCCGACCGCGACCTTCTTTTCCGCGATCGACGAGGCGGACCGGATGCGGGTCCGGATCTCCGTCGCCGGTGTGCTGCACGGCGCGGAGGTGTTCGCCCGCGAATACCGGCTGCGGCATCCCGACGGCGGTATTCGGTGGGTGCTGGCCAAAGGCGGCCTGACTCTGGATGAATCCGGCGCGCCCGCGCGTTTCACCGGTGTGCTCAGCGACATCACCGAACAAAAGCGCGTCCAGCAACAGCTCCGCATCGCGCAAACCGCGGGCGGCGTCGGCAGTTTCGAATATGTCAGCGGCTTTGGCACGGCGACCGTCTCGGAGCAGTTCTGCAACCTGCTCGGCCTGCTTCCAGCCGACGCCCTGCCCGTCCGCACGATCAATGCCGTCGTGGCGCCGGGCGAGCCGCCGATCATCCTCGGCGCGGATACCGCGCCCGAGCAGCAGTCGGCCTATTCGGAATTCCTTATCCAGCGCGCCGATACCGGAGCCGAGCGCTGGCTCGCGCGGCGCGGCGAGCTGATCCGCGACGGCGGTCCGCTGGGCGTCCGCTTCGTCGGCGTGATCTATGACGTCACGGACGCCAAACAGGCCGAAGCTCGTTTGCGGGAGCTGGCGGCGACCCTGGAACAAAGAGTCGAGGCCCGGACCCAGGAACGCGACCGCGTCTGGGCCCTGTCGCGAGACCTTCTCGTCGTCGCCGACCGCTCCGGCCTGCTGCGCGCCGCCAACCCGGCCTGGAGCCGCCTTCTGGGACACGAAAGCGGCGATCTCGAAGGCAAGGTCTTCGACGCCCTGATCCATCCCGACGACCGGGCCGGTCTGCGCCGGATGATCGAAGGTCTCGGGGACCAGGGGCCGGTCGAGAGCTTCGAAAGCCGGGTGTGCGACGCGGACGGCGGCTATCGCTGGATCGACTGGAGCGGCGCCGGTCAGGACGACGAGCTCTTCCTCACCGGACGGGACATCAGTCAGCGCAAACAGCTCGAGGAACAGCTCCGCCAGAGCCAGAAGATGGAAGCGGTCGGCCAACTGACCGGCGGTCTGGCCCACGACTTCAACAATATGCTGACCGGCGTCATCGGCAGCCTCGACATCATGCGGCGTCGGATCGCCGACGGACGAACCCAGGACCTCAGCCGCTTCATGGATGCGGCCTCGACATCCGCCGAGCGCGCCGCCGGCCTGACGCACCGTCTTCTCGCCTTCTCCCGGCAGCAGTCGCTCGACACGAGGGCTGTAGACGTCAACGACCTGGTCGGGTCGATGGAGGATCTGCTCACGCGAACGCTCGGCGAGCAGACCCGCCTGCAGGTCCGCCTCGATGCGACGACCTGGCCGGCGTGGAGCGACGCCAACCAGCTCGAAAGCGCGATCCTTAACCTGGCGATCAATGCGCGCGACGCCATGCCGCGCGGCGGAGCCCTGACCCTTGAGACGTCCAACGTCGCCTTTGTCGCGGATACGGATCTCGGCCTTGCAGCGGGCGACTATGTTCGTATCCGCGTCGAGGACACCGGCGAGGGCATTCCTTCGGATGTGATCGACCGGGTCTTCGATCCGTTCTTCACCACCAAGCCGATCGGACAGGGGACGGGTTTGGGCCTGTCGATGATCTACGGCTTCATGCGCCAGGCGGGCGGCAGCGTCTCGATCGCCAGTGAGCCGGGCGCCGGGACGACCATCGACCTCTATCTGCCGCGCGCGGCTTCGGTTTCGGCCGTCGAGGACGATCACGCGGCTCCCACGCCCCGCGGCCAGGGCGAGACGATCCTCGTCGTCGAGGACGATCCGTCGGTGCGCCTTCTGGTCCTGGATGTCCTCACGGAGATCGGCTACGCGCCGCTGGAAGCCTCGGAGGCGGAAAGCGCCCTGGCGCAGTTGCGTGCCCAACATGTCGATCTGCTCGTCACCGATGTGGGCCTGCCCGGGCTGAACGGCCGGCAGCTGGCGGACATGGCGCTCAAGCTCCAGCCGCATCTGCGCGTGCTGTTCATGACCGGCTATGCGGAACAGGCCACCGATCGCGGCGCCTTCCTCGGTCCCGAAATGTCGATGATCACCAAACCCTTCACCATCGACACACTCGCCGGCCGGATCCGCGAATTGATGAGCGCCCTTCCCGCCGCCTAGCCGTCTCTTGGGGCTGAAATCCAGATTCCAGCTCTATTCATCTACCGCCTTCCGGCCACGTGCCGATGACATCTGGCGATGTACACGCTGGATGCGTTGTCATCCGGATCGCGACGTCCAAAAATGCCAACCGGTTCGTACGAACATTGTTTCCGCGAGCAGAAGTTCGGAACCGCCGCGTTCAGCCCTTACCGGACGTACGCCTAAGCCAAATCGGGTAGCTCAATAGATGATAATTTTTCCATCTAAAACGGTCGAGTTATCAGCTTTTAGCTACGAAGTTGGCTTGTAGGCGGTTGACTAATATTGCAAATGTATACGCTCCCCCCCACTTCGCTCATCGATACTCAATAAGCCTAAGCTCTTAATCAGCGGGTCGTAGGTTCGAACCCTACATCACCCACCATCGTCCTCTCATTTTCCTGACATGACGACGGCGCTTCCCCTCACGGGACAGGTCCGACCTCGTCTGGTCGGCGGTCATCGACGCCCCTCCGTAGCCTTCTGACATCAACGGAAACATCTCCCCGGACGACGCGACGGAAGAATCGACACAGTCTTTGTGCCAGTCTGCGACGGAAGCTTGGCGGAGCGCCGTTCAAGGGTATCAAAGTCTGCATCGCCCGGTCGTCCTCCCCTTTGGCGGCCCCGGATGCGTGGGATAGTCACGGGAGTTACGACATGGCGCGCGGCGATGGTGATACCGCCCCCAATCCTCATCCGGTTGACCGCGTGGTCGGTCGCAGGGTGGCCGAAAAGCGTGTGGCCCTGGGATACAATCAGGGCGACCTCGGCCGGGCTCTGGGCCTGACCTTCCAGCAGATCCAGAAATACGAGAAGGGGACCAACCGGATCTCCGCCTCCAAGCTGTGGATGATCAGCCAGTTCTTCGGGGTCGATATCAGCTACTTCTTCGAGGGCCTGCCGCGCGAGACGGCGGAAGGCGAGCCCGAGACCCTGACGCCTACGCCCAACCTCGACTATCCGCCGACGCGGATGACGCTGGAAATGTCCGCCCTGGCCCCGCAACTCACGAGCCGCCGCCAGAAGATCGCGCTCGAGATGATCCGCGAGATGCTCAACACGGCGCCCCCCGAGAGCTGAGACCTCGCGGTTTCAGGCCTGACATTCGCAACCCCGCGAACCATGCGAGATCGGGGCATGACCGATCCCGTTCCCCACTATCAGGCCCGGACCCTCGACCTAATCCGGCGCGCTATCGTCGAGCCGGATCAGGAGACGCGGGCGGATCTGCTGCGTCAGGCCGCATACTGGCTGGACCTGTCCAGGCGCGCTGTTAAGGCCAAGCTTCACTAGCCGACGCCCCTCTTCTCATCAGCTCAAAAAAGGGCCGTGCGATCACGCACGGCCCTGAAAGGTTTTGGGAGGGAAACGCCCGGGAGGGGCGTGCGCCGTGGCGCATCCCTCATCTAGCCACGCGACGAGGCGGTACGAAGGCGGCTTTGTTGCAGATCGGCGACGCCGGTCAGCGGCTTGCCGTATTTCCGGCGGCTTCCACTATCCGGGCCCGCGGCGCGCCGGGTCCCCGAACGAAGACCGTGAACTCCCGGACGGTCCAGGACCGGTCGGACGGGCTCTGTCCTCCCGCCGGGGCCTCGACGATGCGGACGCCCCGGTCGCCATGGCTCTGCCAGGCCTTGGCCACCTTCAGCGCGGTCACAGCCTCCATCGGGTCGGAGCTGGCCCGCAGACCGTTATGTTCGACGTGAACGACGTACATCATCGTCCGCAGATAACACAGTCGCAGGTTGTAGAAAGTTAATTGCAGCTATAACTTTAGCTATAATATCCGTGGTTTACGCCCGGCTCGCGAAGTCTTCGTGCGTCAGAAGAATTTGGGGATCGGACCCAGTTGCGGCGTCTGGTCAGGCAGGTCGACCTGGACCTCGTCGACATAGCACCAGCCCCAGCCCTCGGGCGGATCGTAGCCCTCGATGATCGGGTGATGGGTCGCGTGGAAATGGGCGCGGGCATGCTTGCTCGGAGAGTCGTCGCAGCAGCCGACGTGGCCACAGCGGCGGCACAGGCGCAGATGCACCCACCAGCCGCCGGTCTTCAGACATTCCTCGCAGCCGCGCGCGCTGGGCGTGACGGTCAGAATGGTAGGGGAATGGCCGCACGACAGGGTCAAGATCAGGCTCCCGGATGACGGAAGGCATCGTGCAAAGCAAAGGCGGCCCCGGTCAAGCCGGAGCCGCCTTCATGGTCTCGGAGATCAGACCTCAGGCCTTGCGGGCGTGGGTGGTCTCGCGGTTGATCCACAGGGCGATCAGGGTGCCGGCGGCGCCCGACAGCAGATAGACGCCCGCGGCGCCCAGACCGAAGTTCGAGGCCAGCAGCAGGGCCGCCAGCGGAGCGAAGCCCGCGCCGAACAGCCAGGCCAGGTCCGAGGTCAGGGCCGAGGCGGTGTAGCGGTTGATGGCGGCGAAGTTGGAGGCCAGCGAGCCCGACGACTGGCCGAACGACAGGCCCAGCAGGATGAAGCCGCTCATCATGAAGACGATGCCGCCGATTTCCCCTCCGGCCAGCATCTGGGGCGCGAAGCCCGAGAAGGCGGCGATGGCGGCGGCCGTGGCGGCCAGCAGGTTGCGGCGGCCGTAGCGGTCGGCCAGCGGCCCCGACAGGATCACGCAGATCAGGCAGACGACGGCGCCGATCAGCTCGATGACCAGGAAGCGGGCCGGCGGCTCCTTGGTGTAGAGCAGCACCCACGACAGCGGGAACACGGTCACCATGTGGAACAGGGCGAAGCTGGCCAGGGGGGCGAAGGCGCCGATGACGATGTTCTTGCCCTCGGCGCGGACCGTCTGGCGGAACGGCGTCGGCTGCAGCTCACGGTCCTCATAGGATTCGATGAAGGCCGGGGTCGCCGAGATCCGCAGGCGGGCGAACAGGGCCACCACGTTGATGGCGAAGGCCACGAAGAACGGATAACGCCAGCCCCAGTCGAGGAAGTCGGCGGTCGACAGCAGGGACACGAAGAAGGCGAACAGGGCGCTGGCCAGGATCAGGCCGATCGGGGCGCCGATCTGGCCGAGCATGGCGTACCAGCCCTTCTTGCCGGCCGGGGCGTTCATGGCCAGCAGCGAGGCCAGACCTTCCCAGGTGCCGCCGAGCGCCACGCCCTGACCGATGCGCAGCAGGGCCAGCAGGACGACCGACCACAGGCCGATAGTCTCGTAACCGGGCAGGAAGGCCGTCGCCACGGTCGAGGTGCCGAGCAGCAGCAGGGCGATGGTCAGCTTGGTCCCCCGACCGAAGAAGCGGTCGATGGCGATAAAGCCCCAGGTGCCCAGCGGGCGGGCGATAAAGGCCAGGGCGAAGATGGCGAACGAATAGACTGTGCCCAGCAGCGGCCCGGCGAACGGGAAGACCAGCTGCGGGAAGACGATGACCGAGGCGATGGCGAAGACGAAGAAGTCGAAGAACTCCGACGCCCGGCCGATGACGACGCCGATGGCGATCTCGCCCGCGTCAATCTTGTCATGCGACCGCGCATTGATCTGTTTGGCGTCTCTCTCCAGGGGAGTAGAGGAGGCTCCGGTGGTGGCGCTCATCGACTGATCGCTTCCTTGTAAATTCTGGGTGTGACGCGCGACGACGAGTCACGGACTTGTGGCGCGCTTATTGGAACCCAACGCGTCAAAAGGAGATAGGGCAGATTGTCCAATGTCGTTCCCTGTCCTTCCGCACTAGAGGCCCGCACCATGCCTCCCCAGCACCCGATTCGATCCGCCGCGCGACGTGTCGCCCCGTGGATCGCCCTGCCCGCCCTCGCCCTTCTGGCGGGATGTAACGCCGTCGTCCTCGCCCCCTCGGGCGACGTCGCGGCCCAACAGCGCGATCTGCTGGTCATCTCGACCATCCTGATGCTGTTTATCATCATTCCGGTGATCGCCCTCGTCGTCATCTTCGCCTGGAAATACCGCCAGTCGAACAAGGACGCGAAGTACGAGCCGGACTGGGACCACTCCACCTATCTGGAAGTGGCCATCTGGGGCGCGCCCCTGCTGATCATCATCTGCCTTGGCGCCGTGACCTGGGCCGGCACCCACCTGCTGGACCCCTATCGTCCGCTCGACCGGATCGCCGCGGGCCGTCCCGCCGAGAAGTCCGTCAAGCCGCTGCAGGTCAATGTCGTCGCCCTCGACTGGAAATGGCTGTTCATCTACCCCGAGTACGGCATCGCCACGGTCAATGAACTGGCCGCCCCGGTCGACCGTCCGATCCAGTTCACGATCACCTCGTCCTCGGTGATGAACTCCTTCTACGTCCCCGCCCTGGCCGGCCAGATCTACGCCATGCCGGGCATGCAGACGACGCTGTACGGCGTGATCAACAAGCCGGGCGAGTACAAGGGTTTCTCGGCCAACTACTCGGGCTCGGGCTTCTCGGGCATGCGCTTCAACTTCCACGGCCTGCCCCAGGCCGGGTTCGACCAGTGGGTCGCCCAGGTGAAGTCGAGCGGCCTGGCCCTGGACCGCGACGGCTACCGCCGCCTCGAGGCCCCGAGCGAGAACGTCCCGGCCATGCGCTTCGCCCAGGTCGACAGCGGCCTGTTCAGCGCCATCGTCAACCTGTGCGTCGAGCCGGGCAAGATGTGCATGCACGAGATGGAAGCCATCGATGCGAAGGGCGGCCTCGACATGGAAAGCGCCCACAACATGCTGGCCCTGACCTATGACAAGACCGAGCGTCGCGGCGCCGTGTTCGGCCCCACGCCGACCTATGTCGCCACCCTCTGCTCCCCGACCGACCCCGAGCCGACGAACAGGACCCAGACCCGTCTGGCCTCGCTCGGTTCGCCCGCCGATCTGGCCCGCTCCGCTCCCATGATGGGCGCGGGCCTTGTCGCTCCTGCCGCCTTCAGCCCTGCAGCGCCGACGGCGCCGCGGGCCGCCTCCTGATCGGACCGCATCCCATGTCCGCCGACAAGATCATTCAATTCGTCTTCGGGCGCCTCAACATCGAGGCCCTGCCCTTCCACGAGCCCATCCTGGTGGCCACCTTCGCGGTCGTCTGCCTGGGCGGCGTCGCCCTCGTGGGCGCCATTACCTACTTCAAGCTCTGGACCTATCTCTGGAAAGAGTGGTTCACGACCGTCGATCACAAGAAGATCGGCATCATGTACATGATCCTGGGTCTGATCATGCTGCTGCGCGGCTTCGCCGACGCCATCATGATGCGCCTGCAGCAGGCCATGGCCTTCGGCGGGTCCGAGGGCTACCTCAACGCCCACCACTACGACCAGGTCTTCACCGCCCACGGCGTGATCATGATCTTCTTCGTGGCCATGCCCATGGTCACCGGCCTGATGAACTACATCGTGCCGCTGCAGATCGGCGCGCGCGACGTCTCCTTCCCGTTCCTGAACAACTTCAGCTTCTGGATGACGGCGGGCGGCGCGATCATCGTCATGATGTCGCTGTTCGTCGGCGAGTTCGCCCGCACCGGCTGGCTGGCCTATCCGCCCCTGTCGGGCCTGGCCTACAGCCCTGACGTCGGGGTCGACTACTACATCTGGGCGCTACAGGTCGCGGGGGTCGGGACATTGCTGTCCGGGGTCAATCTGATCGCGACCATCGTCAAGATGCGCGCGCCCGGCATGGGCCTGATGAAGATGCCCGTCTTCACCTGGACCGCGCTCTGCACCAACGTCCTGATCGTCGCCGCCTTCCCCGTCCTGACCGCCGTCCTCGCCCTGCTGGGCCTGGACCGCTACGTCGGCACCAACTTCTTCACGAACGACCTCGGCGGCAACCCGATGATGTACGTGAACCTGATCTGGATCTGGGGTCACCCCGAGGTCTACATCCTGATCCTGCCCGCCTTCGGCATCTTCTCGGAAGTCGTCTCCACCTTCTCGGGCAAGAAGCTCTTCGGCTACACGTCGATGGTCTACGCCACGGTCGTGATCACCATCCTGTCCTACCTGGTGTGGCTGCACCACTTCTTCACCATGGGATCGGGCGCGAGCGTCAACTCCTTCTTCGGCATCACCACCATGATCATCTCGATCCCGACGGGAGCGAAGATCTTCAACTGGCTGTTCACGATGTACCGGGGCCGCATCCGCTTCGAGCTGCCGATGATGTGGACCGTGGCCTTCATGATCACCTTCACCATCGGCGGGATGACGGGCGTGCTGCTGGCCGTGCCGCCGGCCGACTTCGTCCTGCACAACTCCCTGTTCCTGGTCGCCCACTTCCACAACGTCATCATCGGCGGCGTGCTGTTCGGCCTGTTCGCGGGGATCAATTTCTGGTGGCCCAAGGCCTTCGGTTTCAAGCTCGACGAAAAGTGGGGCAAGATCTCCTTCTGGTTCTGGGTCGTCGGCTTCTGGTTCGCCTTCATGCCGCTCTACGTCCTGGGTCTGATGGGCGTGACGCGCCGCATGCGGGTCTTCGACGACCCCTCGCTGCAAATCTGGTTCATCATCGCCGGCGTCGGCGCGGCCATGGTCGCCGTGGGCATCGCCGCCATGCTGATGCAGTTCTACGTCTCGATCCGCGACCGCGAGAAGCTGCGCGACAAGACGGGCGATCCGTGGGGCGGCCGTACGCTGGAGTGGGCCACCTCCTCGCCCCCGCCGGACTACAACTTCGCCTTCACGCCCGTGATCCATGACTCGGACGCGTGGTGGGACATGAAGAACCGCGGCTACAAGAAGCCTGTCGACGGCTACCGCGACATCCACATGCCCTCCAACACGGGCGCCGGCATCATCCTGGCCGGGCTGAGTGTCGCCTGCGCCGTGGGTCTGATCTGGTACATCTGGTGGCTGGCCGCGATCAGCTTCGTCGGCATCATCGGCTACGCCATCTTCCACACCTTCAACTACAAGCGCGACTACTACATCCCGGCTTCGGAAGTGACCGAGACCGAGGCGAAGGCCCGCGCCCTGGCCGCGGAGGCCTGATCCATGGCGAGCGCTGTGAAACCTCTCGCCCCCGGCGAGGAAGTCGTCTTCCACCTGAAGGAGGAGCCGCATCATCCGGAGGGCTCCAGCACCATGCTGGGCTTCTGGCTCTATCTGATGAGCGACTGCCTCATCTTCGCGATGCTGTTCGCCGTGTTCGGCGTGATCGGCGGCAACTACGCCGGTGGTCCGGGGCCCAAGGCCCTGTTCGAGCTGCCGCTGGTGGCCCTGAACACCGCCATGCTGCTGTTCTCGTCGATCACCTACGGCTTCGCCATGCTGGCCATGGTCCGCAAGAACGTCTCCCAGACCCTGATCTGGCTGGCGATCACCGGCGTCTTCGGCCTCTGCTTCCTGGGCATCGAACTCTATGAGTTCGCGCACCTGATCCACGAGGGCGCGACGCCGCAACGCAGCGGCTTCCTGTCGGCCTTCTTCACCCTGGTCGGCACCCACGGCCTGCACGTCACCTTCGGCCTGATCTGGCTGGTGACCCTGATGGTGCAGATCAGCTGGAAGGGCCTGATCCCCGCCAACCAGCGCCGCCTGATGTGCCTGTCGCTGTTCTGGCACTTCCTCGACGTCATCTGGATCGGCGTCTTCACCTTCGTCTACCTGATGGGGATGCTGCGATGAGCAAGGCTCCGACCAAGACCACCCCCGCCCGCAAGCCTGCCGCCCGTAAGGCCGCCGCACCCAAGGCTTCCGTCGCCGTCAGCGCCGCCGCCGTCGAACCGCAGGGCCACACCCATGCCCACGACGTCGATCATGGCCATGGCCACGACGACCACGGTCACCACGACGAGCATGCCCACGGCTCGATGCGCGACTATCTGATCGGCTTCGGCCTGTCGGTCGTGCTGACGGCCATTCCGTTCTGGCTGGTGATGTCGGGGGTGTTCGCGCCCCAGCTGACCGGCGGGATCATCATGGCCTTCGCCGTGGCCCAGATCGTGGTCCACATGATCTTCTTCCTGCACATGAACGCCAAGTCCGAGGGCGGCTGGACCATCCTGGCCCTGATCTTCACCCTCATCCTGGTGGTCATCGCCCTCACGGGTTCGCTGTGGGTCATGTACCACCTGAACACCAACATGATGCCGCACGGCATGGACATGAACCCGGCTCCCTGAGCCGGGTCGTCAGGACCAGCCGATGCCCGAAGGGCCTCACGAAACGCCGAGGAAGCCGAGGTCGACCCTGACCCTGGTCATCCTCGGCGTCTTGATTCCGGGCATGATCCTCGGGCTGCTGGCGCTCGGCGTCTGGCAGGTCGAGCGATTGCAGTGGAAGCAGGACCTGATCCGTCAGGTCGACGCCCGCGTCCACGCCGCCGCTGTCCCCGCCCCCGGTCCAGACCACTGGCCGACGATCACCCGCGACAGCGACCAGTATCGTCACGTCACCCTCCGCGGCCGTTTCGACAATGACCGCGAGACCCTGACACAGGCGGTCACCGACTATGGCCCCGGCTTCTGGGTCATGACCCCCTTCACGACCGACGCCGGCTTCACGGTTCTGGTCAATCGCGGTTATGTGCCGACGGATCGCCGCGCCCCCGACAGCCGGGCGGCGGGCCGAATCGAGGGAGAGACGACCGTTCAGGGCCTGCTGCGCATCACCGAGCCGAAAGGCGGCTTCCTGCGCGCCAACGACCCGGCGACGGACAGCTGGCGCTCGCGCGACGTGCAGGCCATCGCGGCGAAGCGCGGCCTGACCAAAGTCGCCCCCTATTTCGTCGACGCCGACGCCACGGCCAACCCCGGCGGCTGGCCGAAAGGCGGGCTGACGGTCATCCGCTTCCCCAACAGCCATCTGGTCTATGCCCTGACCTGGTTCGGTCTCGCCCTGATGCTGACGGCGGGCGGGGCCTTCCTGGCCTGGGACGAACGGCGCGTCCGCCGCGCCTTCGCAGGCGAGGTTTGACCGTGGCGGCCGAAACCCTGAGCAAGCTGGCCGGCCTCGGCGTCTGGCGCGACCGCAACGCCGACGTCGCCGCCTCGACCGGCTGGCGCAATATGCAGCTGCTGATCCAGCTGCGCTGGATCGCCGTCGCCGGCCAGATCCTCGCCATCCTGGTCGTCCATTTCGGCATGAAGATCACCCTGCCGTTGGGGCTGATCCTCGCCGCGCCCCTCGCCCTTCTGGCCTTCAACATCCTCGGCCTGCAGCGGCTGAAGCTGCATCCGCATGTGTCCGAGGGCGAGTTGGTCCTGTCCCTGCTGGTCGACGTCGCGGCCCTGACCTGGCAGCTCTATCTCAGCGGCGGCGCCGCCAACCCCTTCACCCCCCTCTATCTGCTGCAGGTCGTGCTGGCCTCGGTTCTGCTCCGACCCCTGTCGGCCTGGCTGATGGTCGGGGTGACCATGCTCTGCTCCCTGCTGCTGCTCGGCGTGCACCGCCCGCTGCTGCTGCCCGAGCGGCTTCAGGACAACGACTTCAGCCTCTATCTGCAGGGCAGCCTCGTCTGTTTCGGCCTGATCGCCTTCCTGCTGGTGGTCTTCGTGACGCGGATCAGCGGCAACCTCAGGGCCCGGGATTCCTATCTGGCCGAGATGCGTCAGCGCGAGGCCGAGGAGGACCACATCGTCCGCATGGGCCTGCTGGCCTCCGGCGCCGCCCACGAGCTGGGCACGCCCCTGTCGTCCCTGGCGGTGATCCTCGGCGACTGGCGGCGCATGCCGACCATCAAGGCCGACCCGGAGCTGTCGCAGGACATCGCCGACATGCAGGCCGAGGTCGAGCGCTGCAAATCCATCGTCACCGGCATCCTGATGTCGGCCGGCGAGGCGCGCGGTCAGGACCCGGTCGTGACCACGCCCCGCGCCCTGATCAACGACCTGATCGCCGGCTGGAAGCCGACCCGCCACGGCGTCGCCGTAACCCTGCGCGACGCGCTGGGCGAGGACGTCAATGTCGTCTCCGACCCCGCCCTGCTGCAGGTTCTGGTCAATGTGCTGGACAATGCCGCCGAGGCCGGCGCGACCGACATCGTCATCCTCGCCGGGCGGGAGGCGGACGACCTGTCCATCACCGTCAGCGACAACGGCTCGGGCTTCGCCGACGCCGTCCTCAACCGCTTCGGCCAGCCCTATCAGTCCACCAAGACCCGGCCCGGCGCCGGTCTGGGCCTCTTCCTTCTGGTCAATGTCCTGCGCAAGCTGGGCGGCGGGGTCGAGGCCCGCAACCGCAAGGACGGCGGCGCGGTGGTCGTTCTGCGATTGCCCCTGTCGGCCATCGCCCTGCCCGGAAAGGCGTCCTGATGTCGTCCGACAAGCTGCTGGTCCTCGTCGAGGACGACGAGGCCTTCGCCCGCACCCTGAAACGGTCGTTCGAGCGCCGCGACTACACCGTCGTCACCGCCGCCAACCACGATGAGCTGGTCACGGTGCTGGAGGTGCACAAGCCCGCCTATGCCGTGGTCGATCTGAAGCTGGCGGGCGGCGCCTCGGGCCTGACCTGCGTCCAGACCCTGCACGCGGCCGATCCGGCGACCACCATCGTGGTCCTGACCGGCTTCGCCAGCATCGCCACCGCCGTAGAGGCCATCAAGCTGGGCGCCTCCCATTATCTGGCCAAGCCCTCCAGCACCGATGACATCGAGGCCGCCTTCGGCAAGGTGGAGGGCGACCCCGACATGGCGCTGAGCGCCCGCCCCACCTCGATCAAGACCCTGGAGTGGGAGCGGATTCACGAGACCCTGGCCGACACCGGCTTCAACATCTCCGAGGCCGCCCGCCGTCTGGGCATGCACCGCCGCACCCTGGCCCGCAAACTGGCCAAGCGCCAGGTGACCTGAGCAGTCAAATCCGCAACGGTCGCCGGCTTTCTTAACCGTATCTCTCACCCGGCACGGGAAGGCGGTTGCCGAACGCCGGTCGCCTCCCCTAGGGGAAGATGATGCTGGGGTTTGATCGCATTTTCAGGGGCTTGGCCTCCGGAGCGGCCATCGCCGTGCTCGCGGGCGCGGCGAGCCCTGCGCTTGCGCAACAGGCCGCCCAGCCGGCAGCCCTGCCGCCCCCGCCGCCGCGGTCGACCGGCACCCTGATCGCCCCGACCCTCAGCCGCCCCGTTTCTTCCGGCGTGACCTGGCCCAAGGTCTTCGAGGTCGAGCGTCGCGACGGCAATGGCGTCTCCTTCTACGGCGGCGTGGCCACCATCGACGGCAGCGACCAGTACGGCCTCAGCGTCCTGAGCTTCGACCCGTTCCAGTCGCGGGTCCGCGCCACCTATATCGACGCCTGGGCCCTGAACGCGCCCAATGCCGCCTCCTGTTCGGTCACCTTCCGCGCCGTCGAGCGTCCCCTGACCCAGGATCAGGCCAACGCCCTGAACCCCGAGCTGGCTACCGCCGAGTTCGAGACGATCAAGCGCGACCACCCCGATCTGGTCCGCAACGGTGAACGCACGCGCGAGGGCTCGGGCGACACCCGCGTGGTCGATCGCTTCAGCTGGGGCGGGACCGACGGCGCGGGTCCGCACTTCGACGGCCTGAGCAAGTCCTGGGTCTTCGTCCGGTTCGGCAAGGCCTATTACGTCAACAAGATCTGCCTGTCGCAGACCGGTATCGGCGACCTGAGGGTCATGGACCAGCTGATCGGGCTGAACTACCGCACCGGCGACGCCCCCGATCCCCTGCCCGCCGACCAGGTTCCCGAAAACCCGCCGGCGCCGCGCCAGCTGATCTATCTGCCGCCGCCCGTCGGCAACATCGTCGCCCGCGATCAGGACCGGCAGGCGCTGGAATCCCAGACGGCCGCCGGCGCCGAGGCCGAAGCAGCCCCTGCCCGCGCGCCCGAGCCGACGCCAGAGCCCACGCCCCGGCCCGCGCCTGTCGAAGCCCCGCCGCCCGCCGCGCCTGTGGCCGCGCCGGAACCACAGCCGGAGCCTCAGCCCCCCGCAGAGGCCCCCGCCCAGCCTGCCTTCGTCGCCAGCCCCGCGCCGGTCGTGGCGCCGACGCCCGACCAGAGCCAGGCGCGCAGCCTGACGCGGTCGCTGAACGGAACCCCGCCCGCGTCCTGACGGCGGGCTTGCGCAGCGCCCGCGAGCGCCGCCATACGGAACATCGGCATGCGACGGCGGTTCTTCGGACCCGTAGCGTCCTGATTGTCATGCCTCCCCGCAAAACCCGTGAAGAGTGTCTGCAGAAGATCAGCGAGATGATTGGTGAAGCCGTCGTCGAGGACGACGGCGCGCGCCGCGAAGGCCTCCTGACCCTCGCCGACATGTGGATCGAGGTCGCGGACCGCCGCAAGGATGACGAGGCGCCGGGGCCGAAGGGCTGCTGCAACTAGACGATCAGCCCACGGTCCAGGAAATCACCTCGGCGACCTCGGCGGCCTGCAGACGGATATCAGGGACCGAGGTCACCTCCCAGAAGGCGCCGCGCGTCATCGGCCCGACGGCATAGAGCTCGTCCTGGGCCGCGCCGTCGATGTCGCGCACCCGGCAGTCGTCATCGACGTCCAGACCCAGCCCATCCGGATCGGCCCGCGCCAGACCGCCCGCGACCAGCTCCCGGATCAGCGGGATGCGGCTGCCCGCCACATCGGCCAGCGGCCCGGTGCAGTTGATCACGGCATCGACCTTGCGCGTCGTGGTGCGGGTCGCGCCGCGCGGCCGCCAGGTGACCAGAACCTTGTCCTCCGCCGGCTCGATGCGGACGATACGGCCCGCGTCGATCGACAGCTCGCCCGCCGCCAGCATGGCCTCGACGCGGCCCGCGACCCCGGGCGCCAACCGGTGGCGGTGAACATCCCAGATCGGCCGAAGGTGCCTCAGGAACCGCCCGCGCTGGGCCCGAGTCCACGACCGCCACAGCGACCGCGCCGAGCGCCTGAGGTCGTCGGTCACCGCCCGCCAGTCCGAGGTCAGGGCCGCCTCCCGCGCCCGCCGCAACACCGCGCCGGGCGATCCGGAATAGGGCCGCGAGCCGACTGCCAGATCCGCCGCCTTGTGCGCCCGGGGCCTGAAGCCCCGCCGCGACAGGGCGAAGAAACGCCGTCCCGTCCGGGCGTGCGACAGGGCGACATCGACCATGGTCAGGCTGGACCCGATCAGCAGAATGCGTCGCACGTCGCCGCTCAGCGCCGTGGCCCCGCGCCAGGGATCGGCGATATAGCGGCCCGCCTCGACCACCGCCGGATCCAGCCCCGGCGGATCCGCGGGCTCCAGATTGCCGAGCGCAAGCACCACCACATCGACATCGAGTCGGTCGTCCGAGGCGAAGCCGATACGCCAGCCGCCGCCCTCGCGCGCCAGCACTGTGCTTTCGTCATGGATCAGCTTCAGTCGCGATCCGGATTGGCCGAGCGTCTCGGACAGAATGGCGCGGAGATAGCGGCCATAGTCGCCGCGAGTGATGAAGGCGCCCTGGGCCGACCAGTGGGGCTGGGTCGCCAGCCAGCGCGACAGGTGATCCGGATCGTCGGGAAAGGCGCTCATATTGCCGAGCCGCACGTTCAGCACATGGTCGGCCTCACGCGTGCCGTATGCCGCCCCCTCCCCGAACCGGGGCGCCTTCTCGATCAGCCAGAGCTCGGCATCGGGCAGTTTGCGGGACAGATGGACGGCGGTCAGCAGACCGCTGAACCCTGCCCCGATCACGGCGATGCGCGGGGCGGTCACCGCCAGCCTCGCCGGGCGACGGAAACCTTGGGCTGTGGGGGACAGTGTTCGACCATGCCCCAGCATGGCGCGACCCTCGCCGGAGAGCGACGGAAATATCCTATCTCATGGATAGAGAATTATTCGTGGAACCGTCTCAGGCTTGCAGGCGCCGCCCCTCGTCCAGCCGAAACGTCTCCGGTAGGCTGCGTTCGAAGGTCTTGGTCATGCCCGACATCTTGGCGGCGCGGGCGAAGGCGATCTTGGCCAGCGCGGTCGGATGCGGCGCCTGTTGCACGCGCGGCCGGGCCCCGGCCCTGCGCATCACCCCGTTGGCGTACAGCACATTGGCGCGCATCAGGGCGGCCGGGGTCATGAATTCCACGCTCAGCGAGACGTTCAGCATCGGGCCGTTCTCGATCCGGTGCGGAGCATTCTGGCGCCAGGTGACCATCTTGCCGGGCGTCAGGTCGAAGACCTCGGCCTCGGCGTCCATCTCGGGCCGGAAGGCCAACTGCTCGGCGGTCTCCTTGAGGACCACGCGTTCCAGTTGCTCGGCCCCGACGCAGGGTTCGGCGACGGGATAGACCCAGACCTTCTTCTGCCCGCGCAACTGCCACAGCGACACCAGAGGCACATCGAGGTGGTAGAAGACCTGGGCGTTGGCCGAGGAGATCAACATCCCCAGATCGCGCTTGAAGGTCTTGATCCCGGCATGGGCGCGCTTCTCGTTGAAGATCTCTTCCTCGAGCGCGGCGTATTCCGGCAGATAGTCGTTGGCGTGGCGCAGGTTCAGCCAGATGCGGCCCTCCTGCGCGGCGCGCAGCAGGTCCTCGCCCGACAGATCGCCCGCCGAGCCCCGGCGCCAGCTCTGCCAGTCGACCGGGTCGTGGCCCATGGTGAAGACGCCCAGCTTGTCGCGCGGATAGCGGTCCAGCAGGGAGATCAGCCCCTCGTCATTGAACATCGGGCGTTCGTGCAGGCCGTGGTCGAAGCCGAGGTTCGCCTTGGTCAGCTGCGCGGCCTTTTCGGCGCTCCAGTCGGTGATGATGCTCATTCGCCGGCTCCGGCGTTCGAGCCCAGCGACCGGCGGCGGGTGGCGGAAACCGCTTCCATCAGGCCCTGCACCCGACCCCGCACCGAGGGATCGGCGGTGGCGATATGGTCCAGACGGCGGCGCACCTTGTCGACCGCCGAGGAGCGCCCAAGCGGCCCCAGCGTCCAGGCGGCTTCCTCGGCGCGCTTGAAGGTTCCCCCGGGGGCGGAATGGAAGCCCGATCCGACCAGGCTGATCGTCGGGGCGAAGGGGCGCTTGTAGTGGTCGTGGCCGCAGCCGAGGTCATAGACCTCCAGCCCCAGCTCCGGCATGGCGCGGATGGCCTGATCGAGGAAGGTCTGGCCGGGCGAGAAGGCCGCCATCTCCGGCGACATCGAGGCGATCCAGGGGTGATAGACGCCGCCCTCGCGCACCCCGAAATGGCCGCCGACGAGGGTGTCGCCCGCATAGAGCGACAGCAGCAGCCCGGTCATCGGCCCGGTCCGCCGTTCAAACAGCGTCTGCATCAGCTCGCCGGCCCACTGCGGACGCAGCACGTCCTGGACCCCCGTGCGGAAAAACTGGTCGCTCTTCCATTCCATCACGGCGTTGAAGGCGTCCTGCGAGGTGTCGGCGCGGATCGTCAGCGGTCCGACCTCGGCGAGGCGGTGGGCCAGACGGCGGTAGTTCTTGAACTTCTTCGGGCTCGCGGCGCGCACCGCCTCCAGATAGTCGTCCGGTGTTCCGGTCAGTTCGATGGCGAAGGCCTCGACCCCGTCTTCGGTGGCCGGGAACAGGCCATGCGGGTCGATCAGACTGTTGTGGCGGAAGGCCTTGAGGCCCGCCAGGGCGATGATCTGGCCCGGCGCCAGCCCCGTATCGGCGGTCGAGACCACGCCGTGATAGTCGCTGAACGGCGCGCCGAGGGGCCGGCCGAAACCACCCGGACGCCTGTGGAAGCCGAAGAAGGCGACCCTCTCCCCGCCCCGGCTGACCATCGCCACCCGGGCGTCATCGCGCACCTTGCCCACGGCGCGGGCGAAATGGGGACTGAGCAGCGGACTGCGGAAGGCCGGATCGGCGCGCTGGATGGCCGACCATGCGGCGGTGTCAGCCACCCTCAACATGGAGGGCCGGACGATCTCGACTTCGAAAGGCGTGGTTCGGACAGTCATTTTGACACACTCGCAAACGGCTCTGTTTCAGCCCTGCAATGCGTCGGCCAAACTGTCGCACCCCATCTTCAGGGTTCGGCCGTCAGGGTTCCTGCGTCGTCGGCGTCGCCCCGACCATGGCGTAGCACTCCGCGCGGGTCGGACGATCGCCTTCCAGCGCCCCATAGGCCGAGGCCACCGAGCACCGGTCCGCCGCGCTCAGTTTCCCTTCCCACCGCTTGTCGTTGCAGTAGTTCATGATCGAGTCCGCGTCGTAATAGCTCTCGGCCTGATTGATCGCCTCGGGCGTCGCCGTCCGGGCCAGACAGTTGGGCGCACGCGGGCTGACGTGGTCGTGCGAGAAGCCCAGGGCGTGCCCCAGCTCGTGCAGGGAGTCGGCGTAGAAGCATTTGAACTCGCCCAGCGTCCCCCGCGGCCCACACAGCCGGTTGGTGACCAGATATTCGGCGTTCAGGGTGATCTCCCCACCGTTCAGCAGGCTGCGGCCGAGGTGGCTGGACGAGGCGAACATCTCCGGGTCGTGGACGATGCGGATCGGTACGGCCCGCCCGTTGCCTCCTGTCGCGCAGTCGTCGGCGATCCTGAAATGCACATCGGCGGCGCCCTCCCAGGTCGTAGCGGCCGAACGGACCTGCTCGCGCGCCCAGTCGTCCTCGGCCTGGGGCGCTTCGAAGCACATGGGCACGATGCCGCCGTCCCAGGTGTCGCTCTGCGGCGGCGGCGCAGCCATGACGATGGGCGGCGGAGGCGGCGGTGGGACGTAGGGGGGCGGAGGCGGCGGCGTGACCTGCGTCGCGCAACCGGCCAGCAGACCGATCGTCAACAGGGCCAGAACTCGCCGGAACAGGCTCATACCCAACGGGTCTCGGTCAGGGTCAGGACGACCTCCAGCGCCAGCCCTTCCGTATTGGCGCGCTGGACTGTCGGCGTCAGGTCCTCGGCGTCGACGGTGACCACCACCGGCCCCGCATCGCGCGCCAGCAGGTTCAGGATCTCGGTCCCGAACTGGAAACTCACCCCGTAATCGTCGCCGGTCGTATGGTCGTGGACCATGCCCGGCATGCTGTGATCCATCCCGCCCATCGGCCCGACGTGGACAAAGGTCGGCGACGACCCCAGCGCCAGCTTCCGCTCCCCCGCCAGAATGTCGATGTTCAGACAGCGATCCAGCAGCCGTTCGTCCCGCTTGTAGGTCGCCTGCCCCACGCCCTGGATCACCAGCGTATCGTCGGCGGCGCGCAGCCGCGCGGCGATGTCCGCGGGGATCGTCACCGACATCTTGGTCTGGCCGGGCTCGCAGCGGGCCTTGAGCGTGACCGAGGTCTGGCCGATCGGCTCCTGCCGCGTCGCCCCCGCCGGCCCGTTGCTGGCCACGCTGAACATCGGGAAGGGATAGAGCCGGTCATAGCTGTAGCCCAGCGACCGGGTCTCCACGATCGCGCCCGGCGTCCAGGTCCCCGTGTCCTCGCCGTTCGCCCCGACATAGCCGGTCAGCGGAACCTTGCCCCAGTCCGAGGGGTACACGGGCTTGGCCAGAGTGTGCCAGGTCGCCCAGACCCGGTCGATATTGCAGTGATGCAGCCAGAAGACCGCGTCCGCCGCCGCCGTCTCGGTCCGCCCCATCAGGCCGCCGACCAGCACATGGATATGGTTGTGGCCATAGGCCTCGACCGCCCCGGCCGAGCGCGGCAGGCCGGCGAAGACCTCGAAACTGTCCGACGCCAGCCGCGCGACGTTGCGTGAGGTCGCCCAGCGCGCCTTGGCGAAGTCCATGGTGTTGGCGTTGGGGCCGCGCTGACGCTCGTACAACGGCGAACCCGGCGTGGTCACCCAGGTCGGCAGGAAGCGATCCTCCTGCCAGTCCCAGTACGGCAGGGCGAAGGTCGAATGGCCGGTCAGCCGGGCGATGATCCGCTCCAGATGGGCCAGCTCCAGCCGGTGCCAGGGCAGGAACAGGCCGCTGCCGTGCTGGGCCTTCTCGCGGTGCAGACGGGTCTGGCGCGCCCAGGACCGGTTGTCGGTGCGCCGCTTCATCGCCGCCACGCCGTCGCGGAAAGCGACCAGATCGTCCGAGTTCGGCGACAGGGTCGAGGCGCCCTTGCGCACCCGTCCGGTCTGGCCCCACGCCGGCAGGGCCGTCGCCGCCGCGATGGCCGCGCCTGCCCCCGCAAGCGCCTGACGTCTGTCGATGGTCATGGTCAGCCCCCCGGCCGATCGTTCGTCCTTAACGACAGTCCAGCAAACGCCGGTCTGTGTCCAGTCAGCTAACCGATCCGGCGAGTGAGATCAGACTCTTAGGGTTAGTCCTCGCCCTTCTGCGCCGGCTTCTGGCCGGGGAAGCGCAGGCCATGGAGGCCCTCATAGGCGTCGCGGACGATCTGGCGCGGCTGGTCGGCGCCCAGCTGGGCGATCTGGGCGCACCAGACGTCGGACAGCTGCTGCACGGTCGAGGTCACCCAGCCCGGCGCCTGCTGCCGCGACCAGTTCTGGATCGAGGCGGCGTTGAAGACCAGCAGGAAGACCGTCACCAGCAGGATCACATGGCTGGTCCAGCGCCGGTCGCGCGCGGCGACCCCCTCCTCGTCGGGCGGCGGGCCGGGCGGGAAGGCGAAACGGCCCAAGGCGGCCAGAGGCTCGGGGACCAAGGGATGGCGTGTCGGCAGATCGTGCGGATTCGCGGTCTCGATCCAGTCGCTGGGCGGATCGGCCGGGACCTCCCCGTCCAGCGGTGGGAAGGGCGAGGCGCCGGTCGCCGCGGGGAACGGCTCGACGGGCGGGTCTTCGGGGTGATCGGTCATCGCTCTCGAACCTCCCTCAGAACTGGAAATAGATGAAGGGGGCGACGCCGTCCGGCCGCACCGCCTCGACCAGCAGGATGGCCACGCCGATCAGGACAGCGACCGTCAGGGCGGGGGCCGGCTTCAGCCGCTCGGCGACCCCTTCCACCATGCGCGGCGGCAGCCAGTGCATGGCCAGCCCCCCGACGATCAGAAGCAGCAGGAAGGGCGTGGTCAGCAGCACCGGTCCCGCGCGGCCCAGCCCTTCCAGCACATCCATCGCCATGCCGAAGCTCTCGGCCCGGAACAGGATCCAGCCCAGACAGACGATGTGGAAGGTGATCAGCACCCCCAGCCAGTTCGGGATGAACGGCTTCTCGACGAACCCCGCGCTCAAGTAGCCCGAAGGGCGGTAGCGCCCAAGAATGGCACGCCCCAGCCGCTCGACGACCTGGGCCGCGCCGTGCAGACCGCCCCAGGCCACGAAGGTCCAGGCCGCCCCGTGCCACAACCCGCCCAGCAGCATGGTGATCATGACGTTGACGCAGGACATGATCAGGCCCTTCCGGCCCCCGCCCAGCGGCACATAGAGATAGTCCCTCAGCCAGCTCGACAGGCTGATGTGCCAGCGCCGCCAGAAGGACTGCATCGAGTTGGCCCGGTACGGCTGATCGAAATTGCGCGGGAAGGAATAGCCCAGCAAGGCCGCGATCCCGATCGCCATGTCCGAATAGGCCGAGAAGTCGCAATAGATCTGGACCGCATAGCCATAGACGGCCGCCGCGATATCCAGCCCCGAATGGGCCGAGGGGTCGAAGAAGACCGGATCCACCAGTCGGATCGACAGCTCCGACGCGATGACCGTCTTCTTGAACAGGCCCCAGGCGATCAGCAGCAGGCCGTGGATCGCCATCTCCTTGGTCAGGCGCGGCACGCGGTCGAACTGGGGCAGCAGGTCCGAAGCCCGCACGATCGGCCCGGCGACCAGATGCGGGAAGAAACTCATCAGCAGCATGACGTCGAGCAGCGACTTCGCCGCCGGCGTCCGCCCCCGGTTCACATCGACGACATAGCTGATGCCCTGGAAGGTGAAGAAGCTGATCCCCACCGGCAGGACCACCTGCAGCAGGGGCAGGTCCCGCTCCCAGCCGAACCGCGTCAGCAGCTCGCCCGCCTGCACGGCGAAGAAGCCGTAGTATTTGAAGAAGCCGAGGATCAGCAGATTGGCCGCGACGCCCAGTCCGACCAGCCAGGCCGTGCCGATGCGGCGGCCTTCGCCGTCGACGGGCTTGCGCGCGATCATCGCGGCGACGGCCCAGTTCATCACCGCCGAGGCGATCAGCAGGCCGACGAAGCGCCAATCCCACTGGGCGTAGAAGAACCAGCTGGCCAGCAGCAGGAACAACTTTCGTCGTCCATTTTCCCGGTCCAGCGACCAGGAGGCGAAATAGACGAACAGGAAGAAGACGCCGAAGGCGAGGGTCGGGAACAGCATCTAGCGCGCACCCCCACGGTACCAGTTACGCCCCGCCGTCATCAGGTCCTCATAGAGAAGGCCGCCGATCCAGTCGGCCCCGGCCTGGGTGAAATGCACATGGTCCCCGCGCATCATCGGGTCCTCGCCGTTCGCGCCCGGCAGGGTCAGGCGGAAGGCCGAACAGTCGCCGCCCATCCGACCGCGCCAGTCCCAGTAGGCGACGTTCAGGCTGGCCGCGACGCGCTGCTGAATGTCGCGCACCACCGCCAGCATGGCCGGCGATCGCCAGCGGGCCTCGGCGTCGCCGGGACAGGTTCCGCCACCCTCCCCGCGCTGAGCCTCGGGCGCCCCCATGATCAGCACGGCCGCGCGCGGCGCCTCGGCGCGCAAGCGCATGATCTCGGACCGCAGCAGCCGCTCATAGGCGGCGGGGTCGAGGGTGTCGTCGAAGCCCTCATTGACCCCGTATTCCAGCACGATCAGGTCGACGGGCGCATCCAGCACCGGCAGCGGGTGGTTGGCCAGGTCGGTCAGGGTCACCCCGACCACCCCGATGGGTTCGATGCGGATATCGCGCGCTGGAAACCGTGCCCTCAGCCGGGTCTCCAGCGATCCGGTAATCAGCCGCCCGGCCGTATGGCTGTCGCCGAACTGGACGATCCGCACCACCCCGCCCCAGCGGCCGTCGAGGGCGCGGAACAGGGGCGTCAGCTCGAACGCCTGACACAGACCGTCAGGACACGATCGGCTCTGCGGCGACGGCAGGGGCGTCCATGGCCGTTCCTGCGCCACGGCAAAGCCAGGAACCGCGGCGAACGCGGCCGCTGACAAGACCGAAGCCAGAACCAGCCCCCGGATCACGCCCCGGCGCCGCCCGCGCTCGCTTGAGCCGGAGCCGCAGCCTGCGGAGACGCCAGACCGGCGTCGGCCCTCAGCCGCTCGACCACCGGCTCGCTGATCCGCAGATAGCCGGCCATCGACATGTGGATGCCGTCGTTGGCCCGCATCAGCTGACGGCGGCCGCTGTCATGGGCGGTCAGATAGGCGTCGTAGTCGCCATCCCCGTCCGAGGTGAGGGCGACGGTCGAGATATAGGGCACGTTCAGCGCCTTCATATGGGCGGCGACGACCTCGTTGATCAGGGTCATCTTGGCGTCGAAGCTCTCGCGCTTCATCTTGGGCAGGCCGACCCAGTAGACGGCGATGTCGCGGCTGCGCAGCAGGGCCACCAGATCGTCGACCCGCTTGCCATAGGCGGCCTTCCAGCCTTCGGAGCCGAAGGCGTGGATCTGGCCGTCCACGCTGATGCCCTGGGCGTCGTTGGTGCCGAACAGGATGACGGCGACGTCGACCGGGGTCTCGGCGATCTGGCGCTCGGTCTTGGCCTGGATGTCGACATAGTCGTAGCGCGACAGGCCGGTGGAGACCTCGGAGAACTTGGTCACGGTCACGCCGGGCGCGCCGTTCAGGTCGCGATACAGGCCCGCCCACAGGCCGTCGCCCATGGAGTCCCCGAACACCCCGACGCGCAGCTTGCCGCTGGCCATCCGCACCTTCAGCGGTGTGATGGCCGGGCCAGTCGAAACATTGGCGACCGGCTGGACCGGCGCGCTCACCGGCTCAGGCCCCGCCGAGGCATTGGCGGTCGAGCCGAACAACAGGGTCGGATGCTGCAGCCAGTTGCGACCGTCAGGGGTCAGCACCAGGCCGATGCCCACGCCGACCAGAAGCGCCGCCGTCAAGGAATTGATGTTCGCCCGCACGCCCCACCCGCACGTTTACTGACCCGACAGCCATAACCGATCCCCGGATCGCCGCCCACCGCCTGCGCGTCGCGAGCGAAGAAAAAGGTTAACTGTGGCGTCCGGAACTTTCGGCTTGGCGCCGGGATGTCAGGTGGGGCCTGACCGGGTGCGGGGGCGACGGCCTTTCAGCAGGCACGCCCGAGGGTCGTGCTAGCCTTCTCGACCAACGATCCTGATCGGAAGCGAGACGTTGAGTGGCAGGGTTTGGCAGTCTGTCAGTATGTTTTTGCCGACTGACACTGACATCCTTCGGGAGACGGGTTGGCACGGTTTGGCACGGTTTGGCGCCTGTTTTTCGAGTCACCGTGCCATTTCGCCTTGGCCCCCAGCGGGCTACGATCCGGCTTGCGAAGCGGTTCGGGCCGGACTATTCACCGGACCCAAGAATATTCATCAAAGAGTGAAAAAGGGAAGCGTATGGGGAAGATCGTCGCTGACGCGAAGGCGGCCCTCGAGGGCGTGGCCTTCGACGGCATGACCGTCATGTCCGGGGGCTTCGGCCTGTGCGGCATTCCGGAGAACCTGATCGCCGCCCTGCGCGACAGCGGGGTCAAGGGCCTGACCGTCATCTCCAACAATGCAGGCGTGGACGGCTTCGGCCTCGGCCAGCTGCTGGAGACCCGCCAGATCGCCAAGATGATCTCCTCCTACGTCGGTGAGAACAAGGAGTTCGAGCGCCAGTACCTGGCCGGTGAGCTGCAGCTGGAGTTCAATCCGCAAGGCACTCTCGCGGAGCGCATCCGCGCAGGCGGCGCCGGCATCCCCGCCTTCTTCACCGCCACCGGCGTCGGCACCCTGGTCGCCGAGGGCAAGGAGGTCCGCAATTTCGACGGCCGCGACTACGTCATGGAGACCGGCCTCGTCGCCGACCTGGCCATCGTCAAGGCGTGGAAGGCCGATGAGCGCGGCAACCTCGTGTTCCGCAAGACCGCCCGCAACTTCAATCCGATGATGGCCACCGCCGGCAAGGTCACCCTGGTCGAGGTCGAGGAGATCGTCCCGACCGGCTCGCTGGATCCGGACCAGATTCACACCCCCGGCATCTACGTCGACCGCCTGTTCAAGGGCAGCTTCGAAAAGCGCATCGAACAGCGCACCGTCCGTCAGAAAGAGGTCGCATAACCATGGCCCGTACTCGCGAACAACTGGCCGAACGCGCCGCCAAGGAGCTGCAGGACGGCTTCTATGTGAACCTGGGTATCGGCATCCCGACCTTGGTCGCCAACTACATTCCCGAAGGCATGGAGGTCACCCTCCAGTCCGAGAACGGCATGCTGGGCATGGGCCCCTTCCCTTGGGCCGGTGAGGAAGACCCTGACCTGATCAACGCCGGCAAGCAGACGATCACCGAGATCCCGGAGTCGTCCTACTTCAGCTCGGCCGACAGCTTCGCGATGATCCGCGGCGGCCATATCAACCTGTCGATCCTGGGGGCCATGGAGGTCGCCGAGAACGGCGACATCGCCAACTGGATGATCCCCGGCAAGCTGGTGAAGGGCATGGGCGGGGCCATGGATCTGGTCGCGGGCGTCAAGCGCGTGGTCGTGGTCATGGATCACGCCAACAAGCACGGCGAGTCCAAGGTCCTGAAGGCCTGCACCCTGCCCCTGACAGGCACGGGCGTGGTCAGCCGCATCATCACCGACCTGGCCGTCTTCGACGTCAAGCCGGACGGCGCGGGGCTGGAGCTGATCGAACTGGCCGAGGGCGTAACCCTCGACGAGGTCGCGGCGAAAACCCAGGCGGCCTACACCGTCTCGCCTTCCCTCACGTAAGCGTTCCTTCGCCTAACCGCCTGACGTTTAACCAAATCTCGCAACTGGCACGCGATCCCGCTTGGCAAACGGGCCGTTCCCTGACGATAGTGGTTAAGGGAGATGGGCGGCATGTCGGCAACCAATACGCATCGAATCTGGCCGGGTCTTCCCGCTCCGGATGAGGCGCGCGTGGCCCAGCTCTCGCCCGAGGCCGTCTCCGACGGTTTCGGCGAGGACGCCCGCAAGGGTCTCGCGGCCCTCGCAGACCGGGTCCGGGCCGAGATGCGCAGCGGCGAGCTGACCGAAGCCCTGGCCGTCATCCATCACCTGCGCGCCGGTCTGGAGAGCCTGAACCCCGCCGATCTGGAGCCCCGCAAGGGCCTCGGCGGCCTGTTCGACAGCCGCAAGCGCCGCCTCAAGGCCTTCCGCGACCGCTTCGCCGAGGTGACCCGCACCCTGGCTGAATCCCTGGACGACCTGCAGGTCCGGGTCGGCGCCGTCGCCCGCCGCTCGGGCACCCTCGAGCAGCTCTGGACCGACATCCGCCACGGGGTGCTGGAGATGGACGACTTCGTCGCCGCCTGCCTGAGGAAGATCGCTCCGGTTCAGACGACCGAACCCGGCGCCCAGCCGGTCCTGCATCCGGTCCACCAGCGCGGCCACCGCCTGGCCGACGCCCGCGACGCCGGCGTCCGCCTGCTGCCCCAGGTTCGCGTGGGCCAGAACGCCGACGGCCAGGCCGCGCGGCGGCTCAAGATGGCCTGCGACGCCATGATCGAATGGCACCACGAATGGGCCGACAACCTCGGGGTCCGGGCGCTCGGCGTCAAAGGCCCGAAGAAGACAAAGAAGGTCGCGCCCGATCAGGCCCGCCTGACCACCTCGCGCCAGACGGTGCTGGCCATGCTCGACGCCGCGGCCCGCGAGGTCGAGACGGCCCGCCAGCGCCGCGTCGAGGCCGACGGCCGTATCGAGGCCGCCCGCAAGGCGATCTGACTATCGGGCAGTCGGGCGCGCCGCCGGGGTCGCCACGGCCGCCGGAGCGCTGTTCGCGGTCCAGTCCACGATCTGGTTATCCAGATCCCGCGAGGCGATGTCGAAGGCGTCGACGATGGCCGAGACCCGGTTCTCCGTCGCCGGCTGGGAGACGGTGAACACCTGCTCGCTGGTCACATTGCGCTCGGGCAGCACCGTCAGCCGGGCCCGGGCCGTGATCACCACCGTCGGGTTGCCGCCCGGGGCGTCATAGCGGGCCTCGAACTTCGTCACGTCCACGGTCAGGACCCGGGTCGCCACGCCGGGCTCGCGCCGCCCGATCAGCCGCACCCGGGGATGGGCGTTGAAGGCCTCTTCCAGGGCGTCGTTGAACAGGATCTCGGCCGGAGAGACCCAGCGCGCGCCCTTGATATAGGCCGTCTCATTGCCCGTGACGCCGAGGATGCGGTCGCCCTTGGAGGCTTCGGGGAAGTCGATACGGCGCAGGGCCACGGGGATCGGCGTCGTCGCCCCGGGCGCGACCGCCGCCGGCTCCGCGCCTGTCCCGCCGAACCGGTAGAGCTGCACCGGCTTGGGCGAGGACAGAAGCGCGCAGCCTGACGCCACAAGGGCAAGGCCGGCGATGGCGAGGATACGGATCGGGTTACCGGTCACGGCTGGACCTCCATTTCCTTGGATGCGGGACGGCCGATGAAGTCGCGCGGGCTGGCGCGCACGTCGTCGATCAGGCTCTGCAGTGAGGCCGTGGCCTCGTTCAGTTCCTCGATGGTCTGGGTCAACTGCGGCAGGCCCGTGGTCGAGAACTCGCCCAGCGGCCGCTCCAGCGCATTGGCCGACCGGTTGATCGAGGCGATCGCCGTGCGGGCGTCCTCGGTCGCCTTGTTGATGTTGGCGATGGCTTCCCGACCATCGCCATTGACCACCGTACGGGCGTCGACGGCCAGCTGACGGTATTCCTCAACCGCCGCATTGGCCTTGGCGAGGGCGGCTTCCAGCTCCTTGAACATCCCCTTGCGGGCCTCAAGCTCGGTCGACAGGGCCTCGATGTTCTTCAGACTGGTGGAGAAGGAGCGGATGTTGTCGTCGGACATGACCCGGTTGATCCGGTTCAGGGCATCCACCGTCTGGGCCAGCACTGTGCCCGAGCCGGACAGCAGTTCGGCGATCGGCGACGGCTGGCTCTGGATCACCGGCACGACGTTCTCGGGGTACTGGCTCTTGAGCAGGGCGCTGCCTTCGGTCCCGGCGGTGATCTGGATGTAGTTCAGGCCGGTGATGCCCTGCGGCTCCAGCTGGGCGCGCGAGGAGACCCGGACCGGGGTGGTGCCGTTCAGGCGGACCCGGGCGATGACCTGATCGCCCTTCTTGGGATCGAGGTTCAGATCGGTGACCTCGCCAACGCGTATGCCGTTGAAGTGGACCTCGCCGCCCTCCGACAGGCCGCGCACGGGCCCGTAGAAGACGATGTCGTAGACGTCGTAGTCCTTGTTGAACTGCAACCGAGCCATCCAGATCGTGAACAGCGCGAGGGCCAGCAACAGGAAGACCGTTGCGATGCCGACGGCGGCGTAGTGTGCGTCTCTTTCCATAGTCGTCCGCTCTCCTCAGGCGGCCTTTGTGGCGGCGCGACCGCGCGGCCCCAGGAAGTATTCCTTGATCCACGGATGATCGGAACGCTCCAGTTCCTGAACCGTGGCCTTGGCGACGATCCCCTTGTCGGCCAGCACCGCGACCTTGTCGCAGATGGCGTAAAGGCTATCGAGGTCGTGTGTGATCATGAAGACGGTCAGGCCCAGGTCGTCCGACAGGGTGCGGATCAGTTCGTCGAAGGCCGCGGCGCCGATCGGGTCCAGCCCCGCCGTCGGTTCGTCCAGGAACAGCAGTTCGGGATCGAGCGCCAGGGCGCGGGCCAGGCCGACGCGCTTGCGCATTCCGCCTGACAGTTCGGCCGGCTTCTGATGGTGCGACTCCGGCTTCAGACCCACCATGGCGATCTTCATCTCGGCCAGTTCGCGGATGGTCTCGCGCGGCAGCTTCGTATGCTCCACCAGCGGCGAGGCGACGTTGTCGAGCACGCTCAGCGACGAGAACAGGGCGCCCTGCTGGAACAGGGTCCCGGTCCGGCGCTCGATGTCGGCCGATTGGTCCGAGGTCAGGTCCGAGGTGTCGTGACCGAAGATACGGATCGTGCCGCCGTCAGGCTCCTTGAGCCCGATGATGGTGTTGAGCAGCACCGTCTTGCCGGTGCCCGACCCGCCGACCACGCCCAGGACCTCGCCGCGCTGGACGTCGAGATTCAGGCCGTCATGGATGACCTGATCGCCGAACTGGCTGACCAGACCGCGCACCTCGATGAGGTTGTCGGGCGTCTTGTCGTTCGCGGACGCTTCGGCCTCAGGAGTCTTCGCCTTGATCACAGGTTCAGCTCCAGGAAGATCAGGGCGAAGACGGCGTCGAGCAGGATGATGGCGAAGATGGCCTGAACCACGGCCGCGGTGACGCGCCGCCCCAGGCTCTCGACGTCGCCGGCGACCGCCATCCCCTGCCGGCAGCCGATGGCGGCGATGACGATGGCGAAGACCGGCGCCTTGACCATGCCGACGAACAGATGGGTCGCCATCGTATTGTCCTGGCCCAGTTGCTGGATGAAGAAGGCGGGCCCGTAGCCGAGCTGGCTCCAGGTCACCAGCATGCCGCCCAGCAGGCCCGTCAGGATGCCGACGAAGGTCAGGAGCGGCATCATCACCAGCATGGCGGCCAGCCGCGGAATGACCAGGGCCTGGAAGGGATTGACGCCCATGACCTGCATGGCGTCGACCTCCTGGTTCATCCGCATCGAACCGATCTCGGCCGCGAAGGACGAGGACGAACGCCCGGCGAGCAGGATGGCGGTGATCAGGACCGCCAGTTCGCGCAGGGTGGCGACGGCGACCAGCTGTACGGTGAACACGCCGGCCCCGAACTGGGTCAGCAGGTTCGCGCCCAGGAAGGCGATGACGGCGCCGATGAAGAAGTTGGTCACCGCGATGATCGGAATGGCGTCCAGGCCCGAGCGTTCGCCCTGGCTGAACCAGGCGGGCCAGCGGATGTCGGAGGGATGGCGCACGGCCGTTCCGGACGCGGTGATCAGACGGCCCAGGAAGGCCATCGACAGGATCATCTCGCCGCCGATGTCGTACACGCCGTGGCCGATCTTGGCGAAGGTGCGGGTGAAGGCGTCGGGGCGTTTCGGCGGTGGCGCGCTCTCGCGCTCCAGCTTTTCGACCATCGTATAGATGCGGCCCGCCTCGGGTCGCGAGGACCAGGCGTCGGCCGGCAGGGACTTGTCCGTCGCCTGGGCGATGATCAGGGCGCCGGCTGTGTCGAACCGCCCCAGATCCGAGATGTCGATGCGCGAGACCGTACGGCCGGACAGCTGGTCGCTGAGCCGGCGCGCCGCCTGGCCCAGACCGCCCGTGGTCCAGTCCCCGGTGAGGCGCAGAACCGCGCTGTCGCCGCCCGACTCATCGATCTCGAAATCCGCTGCGCTCATCCCCTCCCCTTTAGCCGAGCCCGCGCCGAACGCCCATGGCGAAGCCGGTCCCGAGGCCTGTGAACGCCCATATGGTCAAGTTGTTCAGTCGACCGTGGCAGTTACGCGTCACAGCAGCTGACGGACGCGTTTCAGATCCCGGATAAAGGCGGCATGTTCACGGCCTTTCGCGGCTTCGTCCGGCAGCCGCAGCAGATAGGCGGGGTGAACGGTAATCATCGCGCTGGACCCGTCGGTCAGGGGGATCGGCATACCCCGTTCCTTCGTCACCGCGACCTTGCGGCCCAGTACGCCCAGGCTGGCCGTAGAGCCCAAAGCCAACACGACCTTGGGCCGGACCAGCTTCCGTTCGTGATCCAGCCACCAGCGGCAGGCGGTGACCTCGCTGGTGGTGGGGGTGCGGTGCAGGCGGCGCTTGCCACGCGGCTCATGCTTGAAGTGTTTGACGGCATTGGTGACGAAGGCCTCGTCGCGGTCGATGCCGGCCTCACGCAGGGCGTCGTTGAGCAGCTTGCCCGCCGGGCCGACGAAGGGACGGCCGGCCAGGTCCTCGTGATCCCCCGGCTGCTCGCCCACGATCATCAGCTTCGCCCGCGACGGGCCCTCGCCGCAGACGCCTTGGGTCGCGTCACGCCACAGCGGGCAACGGCGGCAGGACTGAACCCCGTGGCGCAGCTCGTCGAGGTTCGACGGCGAGAAGCCCTCCTCGAAGGCGCCGTCACGGTTGTGACGGAAGATGGCCTTGGCCAGCCGGGCGTTAGGTTCGGAGTGCGGGGTGGCGACCATGACATCGGTGCGAACCGCCGAGGCGGCGACCAGTTCCGGGATCAGGGCGGCCTCGGGCAGGTTCTTCCAGTATCGCTTGGGCATCTCGCCCTGCATGGTCTTCGTCTTCAGACGGGCCGGGTTGAAGGTGAAGGCATAGTAGGTCTTCCAGAACTCCTCGATCTCGTCTTCCTGCGGCGCGTCGGCGGCCTCGGCGGGCGGGCCGAAGCTCATGGCCTTGCCGTCCCAGAAACAGGAACCGTCGGGCGTCAGGATCGTCCAGCGCATGGTGGTGAAGCGGTTGGCGAAGAAGGGGGCGGTGCGGGCCAGCACCCGATGGGCGGGCTCGAACCAGGCGACCCAACACTCCCCTTCCTCGTCGAACGCCTGACGGAAGCGGACGAAGGCCTTCATCTTGTGGCCGGCGCGGCTGACGTTGCGTTGTCGGTCCATGGCGTCGGAGACGTCGCGGTCAGACGACACCCGCATCAGGTCCGGCTCGGCCTGAAGCCGCCAGAGGATGCGGTACAGCAGGTCGAAGCGGTCGGCGGTGCGATGCAGGACGACGTCCTGGGCCATATCCATGAAAGCCTGCGGAACGCGCAGGGACCGAGGAGCGGGCGCCGCCTCCAGATCCTGGGCAGGAGCGGCGTCGAACAGTCCGCCCTGAAGGTCTTCGCCCACCACGAACCGCGCTTCCCCCGGCGGCACGCCCTCCAGCCGGAAGGCCCGCGCGGCCAGACGCCAGCCTTCGAAGTCGGTCTCCGAGGCCAGGACCGCGACGCGCATCAGAACAGGCTCAGCTGGACGGGCTGGACCGTCGGCGTCAGCCGGGCGCGCAGGTCGATGGCGTCGGTAAGCCCGCCCGGCGTCCAGTCCAGGGCGGTGATAAAGGGCCGAACCTTGTCGATGCCCCGGCACAGCCGCGCCACATCCTCCAGCCTCAAGGTCCGGTAGCGCCGCACCCCGATCATCCGGTCGACCGACTTCACCCCCAGCCCCGGCACGCGCAGCAGGGACTCGCGGTCGGCGGTGTTGACGTCGACGGGAAACAGCTCGCGCTTGTTCAGGGCCCAGGCCAGTTTGGGATCGACGGCGAGGTCCAGCATCCCACCGGTCGTCGCCTCCCCGATCTCGGGGGCCGAGAAGCCGTAGAAGCGCATCAGCCAGTCGGCCTGATACAGCCGGTGCTCACGCATCAGCGGCGGCTTCGACAACGGGAGGGCGGCGCTGGAATCCGGTATCGGGCTGAAGGCGGAATAATAGACCCGGCGCAGGCCGTAACCGCCGTAGAGCGAGGCGCTGCGGTCGAGGATTTCCGTATCGGGCGCCCCGTCGGCGCCGACGATCAGCTGGGTGCTCTGGCCGCCGGGTGCGAATTTGGGCGGCTTGATCCGGTCCTTCTTCTGCGGCTTGGCGGCCTCGACCCCGAGCCGGACCTGGCCCATGGCCTTCTTGATGACCGCGAGACTCTTCTGCGGGGCCAGCCGGGTCAGGGCCTCCTCGCGTGGGACCTCGATATTGGCCGACAGCCGGTCGGCATACAGCCCCGCCTCCTCCACCAGCCGGGGATCGGCCTCGGGGATCAGCTTCAGATGGATATAGCCGCGGAAATCGTGGTCCAGCCGCAGCGACCGGGCCACCCGGACCAGTTCCTCCATCGTATAATCGCCCGAGCGAATGATGCCCGAGGACAGGAACAGGCCCTCGATATAGTTCCGGCGATAGAAGTTCAGCGTCAGGTCCACGACCTCTTCCACCGTGAACCGCGCCCGCTGCACGTTCGAGGACACGCGGTTGATGCAGTAGGCGCAGTCGTAGATGCAGAAATTGGTCAGCAGGATCTTCAGCAGGCTGACGCAGCGCCCGTCCGGCGTATAGGCGTGGCAGATCCCCATGCCCTCGGTCGAGCCGATCCCCTTGCCGCCGATGGAGTTTCTTTTCGCCGTACCGGATGAGGAGCAGGAGGCGTCGTATTTCGCCGCGTCCGCCAGGACCGCCAGCTTTCCACGAAGATCAAGTTGAACCATGTTCTCCTTATGTTCCGTTTGGGAACACAGGTCCAGCGTGGCCATAAAATCAATGTGGATAAGGACTTAGCGTCTACCGCAGGTAGTTCAGCAGGGAGGTGTCCTTGAGCTGGCTGATCACCTGGGCCGAGGCCTGGACGGCGAGCTGGGCCAGCTGGATGTCGGTGACCGCCTTGGCCATGTCGGCTTCGGTCTTGGTGTTCACCATCTCACCGAGCTGGTCGGCCTGGGCCTTATGGCTGACGTTGGTGCTGTCGACCTGTTTGGCCAAGGCGCCATTGCGCGAGATGACCTCGATCGTCGCGGCGCTGGCCCCGTCCAGTCGGCTGAGCTGGGCGGTCAGGAAGGTCTTCTGGGCATCAGTGGGCTTGCCCGTCAGAGGGCCGGTCGCCGGGTCGTCGTTGTAGGCCTGGATGTCCTTGAAAATCTGGAAGATCGTCGTGCCGATGTCGTCGGCCAGATAGCCCGTGCGCACGGTGGTTTGTTCGCCGAGACGAGAGGTCTGGGGCAGGCTGTCATTGGTGAAGGTCGAGGCGACGCTGGGCGCCGCGTTCAGCTCGGCCATGGTCGAGACGTTGACCGGCGCCTTTGACGTATCGGAGCCCGCGAACAGATAGTTGCCCTGGTGCTGGGCGTTCAGGCCGTTCTGGATCGACTGGAATTGCCCCTGCAGCTCCAGCATCAGGGTGTTGATGTTCTCGGTGGCCAGGGCGCTGCCGATGGCCGCGCGCGCGCCCGTGACGCCGTCGCCGACCTGGTTCAGGGCCAGATCCTGGCTTTCCAGACGATCGGCGACCGCCGTGCCGGTGTCGATGAAGCCCTGCACCCGGTTCTGCGCGGCCTTCAGGGCGGTCAGGCTCTCGGCCCCGCGCCCGAAGCCTTTCATGTCGGTGGCGATCTTCTGGGTCGACAGCCGGGTCTGGGCCTCGTTCTGCTGGGCCTGTGCCGACATCAGGTTCAGCAGGGCGGACTGGTAGTTGCCCGTGGTCGAAACGCGGCTCATTGGACCATCCCCAGAAGCGTGTCGTACATATCCTTGACCGCCTGAATGAGGCGGGCGGAGGCGTTAAAGGACTGTTGGAAGGTGGTCATGTTGACCAGCTCCTCATCGAGATTGACGCCCTCATAGGCCGTCTGGCGCGTCTGGGCCTCGGTGTGGACCGCGTCGGCGCTGGCGGCGCGGGTCTTGGCCGCCGCAGCCCGGGCGCCGATGTCGCCCGAGAAGTCCGAGGCATAGCGCGACACCGACTGCGAGCCCGCAGCCGAACCGCCACTGGCCTGGAAATTGACCGTCTTCTGACCGGCGTCGGCCAGCCCGAGGGCGCCGCGGCCGTCTCCAGACGCCAGGGCCGTGGTTCCGGCGGTCGCCGACAGATTCAACTGGGCCAGGGACAGTTTGTTCGGATTGCCGGAAATATCGGCCCGGACGCTGAAGCCGTCGGCGCGAGAGGCGCGGACTCCGCCGCCCAGACCGAACAGCTCGGTCATGGAGACGCCGGACGGGACCTGGGTCGTGGTGTCCTTGATCACGCTCATCGTCGCGGCCGGGTCGGTATTGCCCTTGAAGACAACCGACCCGCTGGGGTCCAGACTGAAGGTCCCGTAGCGCCCCGCACCCGTCAGGGGGTTGTTCATCGCCGTCAGCAGTTCGGACATCGTGCCCGTTCCGGTGGGCACGGTGATGGTCAGGTCGCGCAGGCGCGTGCCGTCCGGCTCGGCAAACCTCAGGCTCACGGTCTCGCCCGCCGTGAAGCCATGCAGCGACGTCGCCGACAGGCCGATGTCATAGGTCGCCGAACGATCCGTAGTGATCAGATCGTTCATCCCGAAATAATGGGAGAAGCCCCTGCCCGCCTTGCTGCTGGGCGAGGTCGCATCGTCGGCGATGACGACGCCGTCGGTCGCATTGGCCGCCGTCAGGGTCAGCTTGCCGTCGGTGAAGCTGGCCGTGGCCGCCCCGCCGAGTTGGGCGTTCAGCGTCGTCAGGAAGGTCGCGGGCGTCGCGGCGACGCCGTTGATCGTCATGGTTCCGCCGGAGAAGACGATCGGAACCCGGGTGGTGATCACCCCCGCGGCATTGGTCACCGCGATATTGGTCGTGCCCGTGAAGCCGGCCAGCGCCGTCTCCAGCGTCTGGCCGACATTCTTGCCGGTCAGGGTCTGGGGCGCGGGGACCGAGGAATTGGCGTTATGTGCGCGGTTCAGCTCGTCGGCGACATGGGTCATCAGCTCGCCCAGACGCTCGGCGGCGGCCGGGGCCTCGATATCGCGCGTCTCCAGCAGGCCCTTGATCTCGCCCGAGACCATGCCTTCGGTCAGGGACCGCTTCTGGCCGCCCGGCTCGGTGATATAGATGTCGTCGAACTTGCTCTCGGCATTGACCGAGCCGGCCGCGCGATACTCGATCTTCGCCGCGCCCGCGCCCGCCAGCAGCAGGCCCGAAGTGGTGCGGACGGTGACGCCGCCGTTGTTCCGCTGAACCACCTTGATGTCCATCAGCGACGACAGCTGCCCGATCAGGGTCGCCTGGGTCGTTTCCGAACCCGAGGCGTCGCCGTTGGTGGCCTTGGCCTTGGCGATGTCGGTGTTCAGGGTCTCGATCTGCTTGAGCAGGTCGTTAGCCTTCTCGACCGCCGTCTGGATGCGGCCGTCGGCGTCTTCGCGCACCGACTGGATCTGACCCGCGATGCGGGCGGATTCGTCGAACAGGGCCTGGGTCTTGAACAGGGCCTCCTGCCGCAGCGGCGAGGAGGTCGCGTTCTCGGCCGTGGCGGCGAAGGCGGAGAAGATTCCGTCGATCTGGGAGAAGAAGCCGGTATCCCCGCCCGGGTCGCCGAACAGGGTCTGGATCCGGTCGTAGAGTTCGTACTTCACGTCCTGGCGGTTGGCCTCGGCGCCCGAGTTCAGGCTCGCGGCCTGAAGGAAGCGGTCGGTGGCCAGACGAACGCGCGCGATGTCGACGCCCGAACCGACGCCCTCTGTGGTCAGGGCGACCTGGTCGGCGATCTTGCGGACATAGCCGGGCGTGTTGACGTTGGCGACGTTGTCGGAAACGACCCGCAGCTGGGCCTGGGACGTGGCCAGACCGCTGTTGGCGATATTGAGGATCGAGCTGAGCGACATCGGCCTATGCCCCCTTCACCAGAACGCCGCTCGGCAAGCCCTGCCTGCCGGCGCGCGTTTTTTGCCCGGCCACAGAAAGGCTACACCGCTGTAATGCGTTGAAACCAAAGACAATCGTGGATCGCGCGTGAATCATGATGTCTATGGAGCGCAAACACCGGGCCAGGCTTTCAGCCGTGAAACGAATGCCTCGCGAGCCGGGCAAAAAACGGCGAAGGCGCGGCAAGTTTGGCCGCAGGTCGCGAAGTGCCGGGCGGGCCGACCCGGAACATTATTCCGGTTTTTCAATACATTGGCGACGCAATCGGAACTGGCCCGACCTTTGCGATGGAGGCTTCGAATGACCCGGACGCAGCAGGCGTCGACATCACCCCTTCAGAGCCGCCTGCAAACGCATGTCTCTTCCCTCGGCCGCCATTGCCTCACTCGTCCCTCCCGCCCCCACCCGGGCGGCGAAGACGGCCGCCTCGGCCACGGGCAACGACTTCAGCGCCCTGATGGCCGCCGACGCGGATGACCGGGACACCGCCGCAGCCGCCTCGAAACAGGCCGCTTCAAAGAAGGCGGCCGCCAAGGCTGACGCCAAACAGGACGCGGCCAAGACCGAGGCCGCGAAGGCTGACGCCGCCGACCAGGACAAGGACGCTGCGGCCACGCCCCCGGCGGACAAGCCCGCCCAGGCCGCGAACGACGACGCGGTCGTCGCAGACGCCACGGCCGACAGGACCGATGAAGCCGCCACGGACGACGCCGCCGGCCTGCTGAACGACGCGGCCCCGAGCCCGGTTGAGCCCGCGCCCCAAGCCCCCGTCCCTGCCCTGCCCCTTCAGGTCGCCGCCGTGACCACCGAGGCCGCGCCCTCGGGCTCCACCGATACCGATATCGACGTCGCCCCCCCGCCAACGCCCGTGCAGGTTCAGCCTCAACCGGCCCAGGCCGCGGTCGAGGTTCCGGCGCAGACCGCCGCCCAGACCACCACCCAGCCCGCCGCCCAAACTCCGGCGCAACCGTTCGCCGAAGCCGTGGGTCAGGCTGCCGCCCAAGCGCTCTCTGCCGCGACGACGGTTGACGCCGCCCCGGCCCAGACCCAGACCCCGACACCTGCCGAAGACGCCGCCGTCGCCGCCGCGACGGCCGCCATCGAACTCGCCCAGGCCGCGGCCGAAACCGCCGGTCCGGTCGCCGGGGCGGTCGCCGACGTTGTGGGCGACCTACTGGCCTCGGCGCTGAAGCCGGACGCCAAGGCCCAGACGCCCGCGCCCGTTCAGGCCGCCGTCGCCGCCGAAGCCGCGCCCCTCAAGGACGCGTCGGCCTCTCAAGCCACGCCGCAGCCGACGCCCAAGGCCGACGCTCCCATCGCCGAACCAGTCGCCGTCGAAGCGCAACCATCAGCTCCGGCCATCCAGACCGCCTCTCAAGCGCCCGCCGAGACCCCGGCCCCGGTCTCGAATGAGGCCGCCCCGCGCGTGCCTGCGCATCTGCGTGGCGAGACGGTCTCCGTCGCCCCCGTTCGCGCCGAAGTGACCGAGGGCGCCGCGACCAGGGCGCTCGCCACGGCCGACGCCGCCGTGACGCCGGAGCAGACCCCCGCCATCGCCGTCTCCGCCTCAACCTCGGCCTTCGCCGCCCAGGTTCAGGCCCAGGCGCAATCGCAGGACGTCGCCGCGCCGCTCGCCCTGGCGCCCGACACCGTCCCGACGGCCCAGACCGGCTCGACGACCCAGGCCGCCGCGACCACGACCACGCCCGCCGCCGTCGCCCAATCCAGCCTGTCGCGCGCGACGCTTGAGACCACCGTCCAGATCGCGGCCCAGATCACCCGCCAGCTCGCCGGCCGCTCGACCCGGTTCGAGATGGGGCTGACGCCGGAAGGTCTGGGCAAGGTCAATGTCAGCATGGACATCGACGCCAGTGGCCGACTGACGGCCCAGCTGGCCTTCGACAATCCCCTGGCCGCCGCCGACCTGCGCGCCCGCGCCGACGAGCTGCGCAGCCAGCTTCAGGACGCCGGCTTCACCCTGGCCGACGACGCCCTCAGCTTCACCCAGCAGGACGCCTCGTCCTCGAACGGCAACGACCGGGGTTCGGAACAGCGTCAGAGCCGCGCCTTCGCCTCGGCCTCGCGCATCTCTGACCAGGCCGACACCGTCCCCGCCGTTCCCGCCGCCTGGGTTTCCCTGTCCCTCACGCCTCGCGGCGTGGATATGAAGGTCTGATCCGATGGTCGCCGCCGTCACCACAGTCGATTCCGCCGCCGCTAACGCCAACTCCGCCCGGACCAGCCTGGCGACGAACTTCGACACCTTCCTGACGCTGCTGACCGCCCAGCTGAAGAACCAGGATCCGCTGTCGCCGATGGATTCGACCGACTTCACCGCCCAGCTGACCCAGATGACCGGCGTGCAGCAGCAGCTGCTGACCAACGATCTGCTCACCAGCCTGCTGGCCGCCCAGAACGGCGGCGGGCTGGCCAACGGCTCCAACTACATCGGCAAGGAAGTCACTGCGGTCTGGTCGGCCGACAAGCTGACCGACGGCAAGGCCAGCTGGAGCTACGAACTGGGCGCTGACGCGACCAAGGCCACGCTGTCCGTTCTCGACAGCACCGGCAAGGTCGTCTGGACCGGCCCGGCGACGGAGCTGAAGACCGGCACCCACGACTTCACCTGGGACGGCAAGACCACGGCCGGCGGCCAGATGTCCGACGGCGGCGTCTACACGCTGAAGATCGCGGCCACCAACGCCAAGGGCGACGCCATCTCGAGCCAGGTCCTGATGACCGGCACCGTGAGCGGCGTCGAGCTCTACGACAACGTCCCCTACCTGAACGTCGGCAACACCATCATTCCGCTCAGCACCGTCATTTCGCTGCAGCAGAAGGCCGCCGCGGCTGCCGACCCGAAGACCGACACTCCTTCCACCGACGCCTGACCCCTTCCCCGACCTCCACAGTTTAGTTTCAAGGAACACACGCCATGAGCATCAACAGCGCCCTTCTGGCCGGGGTCTCGGGCCTCTCGGCCAACTCGGCCGCCCTGGCCGCCATCTCGCAGAACATCGCGAACGTGAACACGATCGGCTACAAGCGCGTGTCCAGCGAGTTCTCGACCGTGGTCAACAGCCAGACGCGCGGCGCCGGTTATTCGGCGGGCGGCGTCCTGTCCAACACCCGCAACTACATCTCGCAGGGCGGCCAGCTGCAGCGCACGACCGAGTCGACCGACCTCGGCATCTCGGGCTCGGGCTTCTTCGTCACTACCCAGAAGGCGGAAGGGCTCGACCCGACCGATCCGCGCCTGTTCACCCGCGCCGGCGCCTTCCGCGTCGATGAGTTCGGCTATCTGAAGAACACCGCCGGTCTGTACCTCCAGGGCTGGCCCGTCGACAGCAACGGCAACCTGAACACCGACCCGTCGGATCTGGGCCGCCTGCGCTCGATCAACGTCGGCTCGGTCGGCGGCACCGCCGAGGCCACCACCCGCGCCCAGCTGAACGCCAACCTGAAGTCCAGCCAGCCCGTGTCGGCCGAGGCCAAGGCGGCCGCCGCCTATGCCGCCAACCCGCTCGATCCCGCCGGCGCAGGTCGCTACGACCCGACGACCAACTCCATGGCCATGTACGATCCGGACACCCTGACGGGGACCAAGCCGGACTTCGAAATGACCGTGCCGGTGTCGGACTCCAAGGGCGGCCAGCGCACCGTCGCCGTCTCCTTCCTGAAGAGCTCGGTTCCCAACCAGTGGTACGCGGAAATCCGCGCCGTCCCGGCCAGCGACGTCATCACCGGCGCCCCGCTCGCCAACGGTCAGCTGAAGAGCGGCCTGGTCGCCTTCACCCAGGACGGCCGCCTCGACGTCGACGCCATGACCGCCCTGGGCTCGGCGGCCCTGTTCACCGATGTGAGCGACGCCACCATCTCCTTCGGCGCCTCGAACTCCGCGACGCCGGCCGCCGGCGAGATCAAATGGGCCGACGGCCTGGGTATCGACCGGCAGAACCTGACCTTCAACCTGAACGCCTCGGCGGGCGGCCTGACCCAGTACGACTCCGACTCCGTCGTCCAGGCCGTGGTCACCAACGGTACGGCCTTCGGCAACCTGTCGAACATCGAGATCGACGAGAACGGCTTCGTCACCGCCATCTTCGACAACGGCGTGACCCGCAAGATCGCCCAGGTCGCCATCGCGACCTTCACCAGCCCGGACAGCCTGACGCCCGCCAACGGCAACGCCTTCAAGGTCAGCCAGGGGTCCGGAACCTACAACCTCAAGGCCCCGGGCAGCGGCGGCGCGGGCTTCATCGGCGCCTCCCAGCTGGAAGCCTCGACCGTCGACCTGTCGGCAGAGTTCACCGGCCTGATCACCACCCAGCGGGCCTATTCCGCCTCGTCAAAGATCATCACTACCGCAGACGAGATGCTCGCCGAGTTGATCAACGTCAAACGCTGATCGGCAAGTAATTAATCATTAGTGTCAATGAATCGTCGCTTAAATACTGGCCTGAAGGGCTTGGCGGAAGGGTCCGATTTTATCGTTTCCTTCACCACGAGCTTTAAACGGCCTTTAGCGCTGCGTGGCTATTGTCTCATCAACGGTGATTGGTGATGAGGCAAAAGCCCATGTTGCAAGAGCGACGCCTGAATAACAAAGGCGAACAATACGTGGTCGGACCGACTGGCACGCCCCTGACGCTGCGCGATCTGCCGCCGGCGAATACCGACCGGTGGGTCATCCGCCGCAAGGCCGAGGTCGTCGCCGCGGTTCGCGGCGGTCTCCTCTCGCTGGAGGACGCCCTTTCGCAATACCGTCTGACGGCGGAAGAGTTCATCGCCTGGCAGAAGGCGATCGACAAATGGGGCATGCAGGGTCTGCGTACGACGCGGATCCAGAGCTACCGCTCCTAGGGATTTCCCTATCAAGGGAAGACTGACGGCCGCTCCCGGCGACGGGGGCGGTCGTTGTCGTTTGGGCCGCCTGAAAGACACACTGCGACGTCACCTGCGGGCCAGACCTCGAAATTGTACACATTCCGCACTAGATGGCGGCGATGAGTTTGGCTGAAGACTTCTGCCCCGTTCCCGACATGGCCCCCGCTGACATGGATCAGGCGGTCGAGGCCGCGCGTCTGGCGGTCGGGCTGCCGGTGGGATCGCGGATCGTGGCGGCCATGTCGGGCGGGGTGGATTCCACCGTGGTCGCGGCCCTGCTGCACAAGGCGGGCTATGACGTCGTCGGCGTGACGCTACAACTCTACGACCACGGCGCCGCGCTCAAGAAGAAGGGCGCCTGCTGCGCGGGCCAGGACATCCACGACGCCCGTCTGGCGGCCGAGACCCTGGGCATCCCCCACTATGTCCTCGACTATGAAAGCCGCTTCCGCGACGCGGTCATCGACCAGTTCGCCGACAGCTATCTGGCGGGCCAGACGCCGGTCCCCTGCATCCGCTGCAATCAAACCGTGAAGTTCCGCGACCTGCTGGACGTCGCCCGCGACCTGGGCGCCGAAGCCATGGCCACGGGCCACTATGTCGGCCGCGCCGTCGGCCCGGACGGCCGCGCCCAGATGCGCAAGGCCATCGATCCCTCGCGCGACCAATCCTACTTCCTGTTCGCCACCACCCCGGCCCAGCTCGACTATCTGCGCTTCCCGCTGGCCGGCCTCGAAAAGCCGCAGGTGCGCGGCGTCGCGGCCGAATTGGGCCTCCGCATCGCCGCCAAGCCCGACAGCCAGGACATCTGCTTCGTTCCGTCCGGCGACTACCGCACCCTGATCGACCGGCTGCGGCCGCAAGGGCGTGAGGCGGGCGAGATCGTGCACATGGACGGCCGGGTGCTGGGGAACCACTCGGGCATCACCGACTACACCATCGGCCAGCGCCGCGGTCTGAACGTCGCCGTGGGCGAGCCCCTGTTCGTGACCAAACTGGATCCCGCACTTCGTCGCGTCATCGTCGGCCCGCGCGAGGCCCTGCTGACCGCCAGCCTGACGCTGGACGAAACCAACTGGCTGGGCGACGAGGCCGACATTCAGGCGGCGGCCCTGGCCGGAACGCCGGTGCTGGCGCGCGTCCGCTCGACCCGTCCGCCCTCCCCGGCCCGGCTGACCCTGATCGACGGTGTTGTCGGCGTGGCCTTCGACGCTGGCGAAGAAGGCGTGGCGCCGGGTCAGGCCTGCGCCCTCTACGACCCGGCCGATCCCGACCGCCTGCTGGGCGGCGGCTTCATCCAGACGACGACGGCTGTTGTCTGAAACACCGACAGACCGGCTCCACCTGAGCACCCGCGCCGGCCTGCCCGAGGACATGCGGGTGCTGCTGGCCGACTATCCGCGCGAGCGTTGGGGCGAACCGACCCTGGCTGAGATGGCGCGCTTCTGGCTGGGCGTGCACGAGAATTTTCGCCGCCACCACGCCCATATGGTCGCCATCGCCGATCACTGGCGGAACGGCCATTCCGACCTGCGCGGCCTGCACGGGCGGCTGATCCCCTCGGTCGACCAGTTCCTGCAGCATCTGGACATGCATCACCGCATCGAGAGCGGGCAGTATTTCCCGATCTTCCGCCGGATCGAGCCGCGCATCGCCCACGGTGTCGATCTGCTGGACCGCGACCACGACGCCGTGCACGCCGATCTCGAGGCCCTGCTTCAAGCCGCCGTCGCCTTCCATCAGGACATCCAGACCGACGCACCCGCCGCCGGCGACACCGCGTCTCGCCTCGCTGACGTGCTGAACGCCATGGGCCCGCGCGTCCTGCGTCACCTCCACGACGAGGAAGAGATCGTCATCCCCCTGATCGCCACCCGCGCCGACGAGATCGGTTAAAGGGGGCTGGTCAGGCACGGCCGACCTGTGTATCAGGCCGCCTCCGAAGACGAGCGACCCATGTTCTTGAAACTCGCCAACTCGTATCTGCCTTGCAGCTTCGACCGCCAGCCGGTCGAGGGCATGGGCGCGTGCGTGGAGGCGATGTAGGAACGAAGGCCGCAAGACTTCGGATTTCCAGCAACCCCTCCCGCCACCGGCCGGAGGGGTTTCTTGTATCCGCCAAGGATCATCGAGAGACGCCTCCCCTGCCGGTCCGAGAGGATTATCAGAAGAGGAGAAGCCACGATGCGTGGCTACGACGTGATCGAAACCCCGGACCATGTGCCGATCAAGGCCTGGACCCGGGGCGTGCCCATCGAGGATGCGGCGCTGAAGCAGCTGAAGAACGTGGCCTCGCTGCCGTTCATCCACAAACACGTGGCGGTGATGCCGGACGTGCACTGGGGCATGGGCGCGACGGTGGGATCCGTGATCCCGACGGTGGGAGCCATCATCCCGGCCGCCGTAGGCGTGGACATCGGCTGCGGCATGATGGCGGTGCGGACCTCGATCCGCGCCGAACACCTGCCCGACGACCTGTCAGCCATCCGCTCCGCCATCGAGGCGGCCGTTCCGCACGGCCGGACCGACAACGGCGGGCGCAACGACAAGGGCGCCTGGGCCGGCGAGCCCCCGGCCTCGGCGGTCACTCGCTGGGCCGACCTCAAGGCCGGCTATGACGCCGTGATCGAGGCCCATCCCAAGGCGGCCCACCCGCGTGGCTTCGGCCATCTGGGGACGCTGGGGACGGGCAACCACTTCATCGAGCTCTGCCTCGATGAGGCGGGCGACGTCTGGGTGATGCTGCACTCCGGGTCTCGCGGCGTGGGCAACCGGTTCGGGAGCTACTTCATCGAACGGGCCAAGCACGAGATGCGCCGCTGGCACATCAACCTGCCGGATCAGGACCTCGCCTACTTCCCGGAAGGGACGGACGGCTTCGTCCACTATGTCCGGGCGGTGTCGTGGGCCCAGAAGTACGCGCGGGCAAACCGTGAGGTGATGATGGACTCAGTGCTGGGCGTGCTTAAGCGCATCTGGCCCGATCTGGAGACGACGCAGGAAGCGGTGAACTGCCACCACAACTACGTCTCGAAGGAGCGGCATTTCGGCAAGGACGTCTACCTGACCCGTAAGGGCGCGGTGTCGGCCAAGGTCGATGAGCTGGGCATCATCCCCGGCTCGATGGGGGCGAAATCCTTCATCGTGCGCGGCAAGGGCAATGCGGAAAGCTTCTGCACCTGCTCGCACGGCGCCGGTCGGGCCATGAGCCGGACCGCGGCCAAGCGCCGCTTCACGGTCGAGGACCATGTCCGCGCGACCGAGGGCGTGGAATGCCGCAAGGACGCCGAGGTGATCGACGAAACACCGATGGCCTACAAGGACATCGACGCGGTCATCGCGGCCCAGGCCGACCTGATCGAGGTCGTGCACACCCTGCGTCAGGTGGTGTGCGTCAAGGGATGACGGGAGCCGGTTTCGCCGCAAGGTGGAGCCGGCTTTCGTCGTTTCAACCGATCCTCTTCACAAGCTTCGCCGTTTCGGGCACCTCTTGGAGCAATCAAAAACGTCTGGGGGGACTTCATGAGACATTTCAACAGCGCGGTCTGTGTGGTCGCGATTCTGCTGGTCGCGCCGATGGCGGCGCACGCCGAACCGGCGCCCGCGGTGCAGTCCGAGACACCTCAGGATCAGGCGGCGATGCGCCAGTGGCTGGCTGACACCGCGCGCTGGACCACGCAGCATAACCAGGTCCTGATGGCGCGCGCCCGCCATCTTACCGGCCTGGGCGGCGGAGCGGCGCCGATCCAGCAACTGGTGATGGCTGGCGACAAGGCCGGGGCCGCCGCCGCGGCCGGACGGTGGAAGACCGAACAGCTTGCGCTTCTGGCCGGCGACCGCACCGCGATGACGGCTATCCCGCCCGTCACGCCGCTGGCGGTGAACCCCGCCCTGCTCGCACGGCCGGATATTCACGAGGCCCTCGCCGGCCCGATCGCCCACGTCGAGGGCCTGCCCGCGCGATACGCCGCGTTCATGGATATGTCCGACCGTCAGGCCGCGGACTATATGGACACCATCGCCGACGCCGCCGCATCGCGAAATCCGGAACAGGCGTTCCAACTCGCCAAGATCGACCTGATGATCGCCCTGCTGGACAGCGAGGGCGTCCTGCTGGACACCACCTCGCAACAGGTCGGCGCGCAGCGGTTCGTCAGCGCGGCCAACATCCAGTCGGACAAGGCTCTGGGCCAGTGGTTCCGCCATCTCCGCGATCTGTGGAACCAGGCGCCGCTGGATCGGCCAGGCCGAGCCGCCGCCATTCACGCCTCCGCCGCCGAAATCCGGCTCGACGCCGACCGGATCGTGGACGCCGCGAGGCAGCAGGAGGCTGAAAACCGAAGCAACCCGGTCCTGTCCACCCCGGCCCAGCAGGACTTCCTGACCCGCTACACCGCCGGGTTCGAGGAAGGCGCTGGCATTGAACGCGAGATGGCCGCCCTCCTCGACCAGTTGGCCGACAAGATCACCGCGGGCGAGGACGAGGCCGCTATGGCTCTGGCGGACCAGACAGGCGCCATTTCGCGCCGCCGGACCGCCTCACAGATGCAGCGCGACGGCCTGCTGCAGCAGTTGGCCCCGTCGGCCTGACCGAGGGGGACGCGGGGGTCAGGCCGCTGTGTGCCGGCCCCGCGTCAGCCACCAGCCCACGACCGTCAGCACCGCGAGGGCCGCGAAGGCCTCGAGCGAGGTGACCGGGTCCTCGCGCACGAAGGCGACGAAGAGGGCGAGGTTGATCACAAACGCGACGATGGCCGGCAGCGGATAGAGAGGCATCCGGTACGGCCGCTCCAGATCGGGCTCCTTGCGGCGCAGGACGATAACGGCCGCGTTCACCGCCACGCCCATCAGGGCGAGAATGGAGGTCGAGAAGGCCAGAAGCGTCTCATAGACCCCGATCAGCGCCAGGCCCCCGCCCACGACGACCGTGGCGATCAGGGCCATGATCGGCGTCCCGGCGCGGGTCACCCGGGTAAGAGGCGCGATCTCGAACTCCCGCGCCATGGCGAAGAGGACGCGGGGGAAGACCATGACCATGGCGTTGATGATGGTCACCAGGGCGATCAGGCTGATGCCGGTGACGATGGGATCGGCCGCGGCCCCGAATACCCGCTCCGCCGCATCGGCCGCGACCAGGTTGGAGCCCGCCATCTCGGCCGGGGTCATGACGTGCAGCAGGGCCAGGTTGACCAGCACATAGATGCCCGTGACCACGCCGATGCCGGAGAAGGTGGCGCGGGCGATGGCCTTGCCCGGATCCTTGACCTCCTCGCAGAAATAGGCGGCGGAGTTCCAGCCCTGATAGGTGCCGAAGATGGCGCGCAGGGCCACCACGATGCCGCTGAGCGTCAGGGCCGTGGCCATGCCGGGCGAGACCGGGGTCGCCACCGGCTCGCCGCGCGGCGCCAGCAGAAGGCCGCCGATCAGCAGCAGGAACAGCACCGCCTTGATCGCACTGCCGACCTCCTGCGACCGCCCGCCGATCCTGGTGCCCAGCGACTGCACGACCCCGACCACGCAAACCAGCATGAGGGCGATAATCCCCAGCGGCAGGCCGGTCGCGATCCCCAGCCGGTGCAGATATTCGGCGAACACCACCGAGACGAAGGCGATGCCGCCCATATTACCCAGCCAGTCGGCGATCCCGACGGCGAGACCGCCCATTGAGCCATAGGCGCGGCGGGCGAAGATGAAGGGGCCGCCGGTCTTGCGGATCGAGGAGGCCAGCTCGACCGTCGACATGGCGTCGATCCAGGCGATGGCGCCGCCCAGCAGCCACAGGCCGATGATGACGAACGGCGTCTTGCCGCCTTCGGCGACCACGCCGGGACTGCGCAGGATTCCCTGCCCTATGGTGCCGCCGACGATGACGGCCACCCCGAAGGCCACTCCCAGCACGCGCAACAGATGGCCGCGGTCAGCCCCACCGTCTTCGGTCGTCATTGATCTATCCCCGGCAAGCCCCACTCGCCTGCGGTCGATAGATCACCGATGCGGGGACGGATCAATGCATCCGACCGTCGGGCCGGTCAGTCCAGAGAGGGATTGATCAGATACTTCTCGCCCGTGGCGCGGCGGTTGTAGACGGCGATGACCTCGGGTTTGAGCACGTCGCGCAGGGAGATCTCACCGGCATAGGCGCTGGCGAAGGTCGTCTTCAGCTCCGCCACCACGCGTTGGCGCAGGGCGCCGCGACGCTCGGCGGGCAGACCCGCATAGCGCGGGGTCAGCAGCCAGCCGCCGACGCCCCACGACAGGCCGAACGCCCGGTTCAGCTCGGTCGGGCTCGTGTCCAGCGCCCCGTAGATATAGACCTGTTTGTGCACCGAGGAGCCGTAGCGGCTGTAGGTTGTCGCCGTGCGATTGGCCGCCGCCTCCATCCCGGTCAGGATCTGGCCCGCGAGCTTGCCGCCGCCGATGGCGTCAAAGGCCAGGGTGGCGCCGGTCGCGACCAGAGCCTCGATCAACTCGCTCATGAAGTCCGGCGAAGTCGAGTTGACGATCCAGGGCGCGCCCAGCCCGCGCAGGATATCTGCTTGCGCCTCGCTGCGAACGATATTGACCAGACCGATACCGTCCTTGAGGCACAGCTTGTTGAGCATCTGGCCGAGGTTCGACGCCGCTGCTGTATGGACCAGGGCCGTATGACCCTCCGCCCGCATGGTCTCGACCATGCACAGGGCCGTCAGCGGATTGACGAAACAGGAGGCGCCGTCGGCCGCCGTGGCGTCGGCGGGCAGCGGCAGGGCCGCGTCGGTGCGCAGGGTGCGGTACTGGGCGTACATCTCGCCGCCGAGGATGGCGACCGTCTTGCCGATCAGGGCCTGGGCCGCTGGATTGTCGCCCGCCGCCACGACGACGCCCGCGCCCTCATTGCCGACCGGCATGGCCTCACCGAGCCGACCGGCCATGGCGCGCAGGCCCTGCGCCGGAACGTCGGCGACGGTGATCTCGCCCTCGACGCGGGCCGTGCTCATGTCCGCCGCCCCGACCAGCAGGCCGAGGTCTGACGGGTTGATCGGCGTGGCCTCGATCCGCACCACGATCTCGTCCGGGCCCGGCGCAGCGACCGGAACCTCGACCAGCGACAGCTCCAGCCGTCCGTCAGCCGTGATCAACGACCGGAGCTGAAGCCCGGTCGCGGGAAGGGTCTGGGTCATGGAAACTCCGGTTGAAAGCCGACGCCGAAAGCGTCAGGCGGCTTCTTCGTCCGCGGTCACGTCTTTCGGCATGACATCGCCGACGGTGGGGCGGTTGGCCTTGCGGGTCAGGACGATGTCGCGCCCCTTCACGATCTCCTCGCAATGGGCGCAGGCGATGCGGGGGTTCAGGGTGTGGCCGCAGGTCTTGTGGACCAGATCCACGCCGCTGTCGGTGTCGCCATAGACGTGTTTGTTGCCCCAGGCGTGAAGCGTCACCAGCACCGCCGACAGGTCCTTGCCCTTGGCGGTCAGGACATATTCGTTGCGCGGCGGGCGTTCGGAATACAGGCGCGGCTCCAGCACCCCGTGCTGGACCAGGGTTTTCAGCCGCGCGGCCAGGACGTTGCGGGCCACGCCCAGCCGCTCCTGCCACTGCTCGAAGCGGGTCAGGCCCTGAAACGCGTCGCGGATCACCAGCAAGGTCCACGGATCGCCGATCACTTCCAGCGTCGCGGCGATGGAACAGCTTTGTTTCGAATAGTCTGCGGTACGGCCCATAGGCGGAAGGTGACCTCGCGTCAGGGTTTTTGCAAGTGGGTTGCCAAACCGAACCCTCTGCGTCAGTCTCGTTTGGCAACGGACGTGGCGCAAAATCCCCAGCGGACTTCGCGGCGTTTCCTGCATTCCTCGACTGACGCGGGCGGAGGCCAGTCTTCCGCCCGTCTCCTTTGGACGCTAATCCGCCTGTCATGACCCTGCCCTCCCTCGCCGACGCCCTGACCCTGACGCCCGGCCCGGAGGGGCTGACCGGCGCGGTCGACGGCGAGTTCTCCAACGGTCCCATCGCCATGCCGCCGGAGAAGGGCTTTCCTTTCGGCGGCCTGCTCGCGGCGCTGTGCGCCAACGCCCTGCGTCAGGGCTTAAGCCTGACCGCCCCGCTTCGCAGCCTGTCGATCCAGTATCTGGCCGCGCCCGCCTATGACGCCCCCATCGTCTTTACGCCCCGGCTGATGCGCGGCGGGCGCAGCGCGGCCTTCGCCGGACTGGATGTGCGTCAGGGCGAGCGCCTGACCCACCACGCCCAGGCCACCTATGGCCAGGACGACGCAAACGCCCCGGTCACGCCGGGCCCGATCATCCCTCCGCCCCCGCTGGATAGCATCGACCCCGCCCGCACCCTTCACGGGCCGTTGGCGCCGCGTTTCTCCCGCTTCGTCGACTATCGCCTCGATACTGGTCCCAGCCTGCTGCAGGGCCTGCCGGGCGACAAGGCCGGAGAGCGGCTGTGGATGCGCACCAACGACGGCGCGCCGCTGGATGAGGCCCGCCTCTGCTATCTGATGGACGCCCTCTATCCCCCGGCCTGGACGGCGATCACCAAGCCCCTGGCCATGGCGACGGTCGATCTGCGCTACGACTTCATCGCCGACCTGACGCCCGAGACCGCGCCCGACGGCTGGGCCTTCTTCGAATTCACCCTCGTCGATCTCGGAGGCGGCTGGACCGTGGACGATCTGATCGTGCGCAGCGGCGACGGCCGTATCCTCGCGCTCGGCCGTCAGCGGCGCAAACTGGCTCCGGTCCGCCCGCCCCGCCCGGCCCCTGACGCCTGAGGACAAAGTCTTGACCCCGCGACGCTTTGGCTGTGCCTGACGCCGCGACGCTTGAACCCGACGGCCAGACCGACGATCTAGGCCCCAACACTTCTCCGCAAGGAAACACCCAGTGACCGCTTCTTCCAACGATCCCGTCGTCATCGTCTCCTTCGCCCGCACGCCGATGGGCGGTTTCCAGGGCGCCTTCGCGGGCGTGAAGTCGACCGAACTGGGCGCCACCGCCGTCAAGGCCGCGGTCGAACGCGCCGGCGTCGCACCGGAGAAGATCGACCAGATCTATATGGGCTGCGTCCTGCCCGCCGGTCTGGGCCAGGCTCCGGCGCGTCAGGCGGCCCTCGGCGCCGGCCTGCCGAAGTCGGTCGAGGCCACGACCCTGAACAAGATGTGCGGCTCGGGCCTGCAGGCCGTCATGATGGCCTCAGACAGCCTCGCCGCCGGATCGGCCGACATCATCGTCGCGGGCGGGATGGAATCCATGACCGGCGCTCCATTCCTGATGAACAAGCACCGCGCCGGGGCTCGCATCGGCCATGACGTCATCGTCGATTCCATGATGATGGACGGGCTGGAGGATGCTTACCAGGCCGGCAAGCCGATGGGCTCCTTCGCCGAGGACAGCGCCCGGACCTATCAGTTTACGCGCGAGGCCCAGGACGCCTATGCGGTCGAAAGCCTGAACCGCGCCGTCGCCGCCATCGCCTCGGGCGCCTTCAAGGCCGAGATCACCCCGGTCGAGGTCGCGGGCCGCAAGGGGACCGTCACCGTCTCCGAGGACGAACAGCCCGGCAAGGCCATGCCGGAGAAGATCCCGGGCCTGAAGCCCGCCTTCGCCAAGGACGGCACCATCACCGCCGCCTCCTCGGCCTCCATCAGTGACGGCGCGGCTGCTCTGGTCATGACGCGCGAGAGCGTCGCGAAAGCCATGGGCCTGCCGATCGTCGCGCGCGTTGTGAGCCACTCGGCCCACGCCCACGAGCCGGGCCTGTTCACCACCGCCCCGGTGCCCGCGATCCAGAAGGCGCTCAAGAAAGCCGGCTGGTCGGTCGAGGACGTCGATCTGTGGGAGGTCAATGAGGCCTTCGCCGTCGTCCCCATGATCGCCATGCAGGAGCTTGGCATCGACCACGCGAAGCTGAACGTGAACGGCGGCGCGACGGCTCTGGGTCACCCCATCGGCGCATCCGGCGCCCGCGTCCTGGCGACCCTGTTGGGGGCGCTTCAGGCCCGGGGCGGTACGAAGGGCGTCGCGTCCCTGTGCATCGGCGGCGGCGAGGCCGTGGCCATGGCGGTCGAGCTGGCCTGATCTTTTGACGGCAGGCTGGACCCGCAGCCTGCCGTACGGTCCGCCTCCATGAGGCGGCTGAGGGCGTGGGGTCCGGTGGCCAGCACGATCATCACGGCGACTCTGCGACTGCGAATAGTTCTCAAGATTGCGCGTAGGCGCTCCGTGTGGCAAGCCCCTTTTCGGCGGCTTTTTCAGAACGGAATGAGAACATGCGTGAAGACGGCAAGCTGGACTATCTGGAATTCCCCGCGACCGACGTCGGTCCGCTGAAGGCCTTCTACGGCTCGGCTTTCGGCTGGAAATTCCAGGACTACGGCCCTGAATACGCCGCCTTCAGCGAAGGTCTGGACGGCGGCTTCAACGCCGATCCGGGCGTCGACGCCATCACCGCCCCCCTGCCCGTTCTCTTCGCCCACGACCTCGAGGCCCTGCTGGCCAGGGTCGAGGCCGCGGGCGGGACCGTGGTCAAGCCGATCTTCGCCTTTCCGGGCGGACGGCGCTTCCACTTCAAGGACCCCGCCGGCAACGAACTGGCGGCCTGGTCCGAGACCTGAGGCTTATTTGGCGTCGACAGACTGGGCGATCCGTTCGCCCAAGGCCTCGTCGGCGCTTTCCAGGCTGGAGACCCAGACGTGGATCTCCTTCGGCGCGGTGGAACGCTGGAACAGATGCTCCATCGCGTGCCTCTGACCGCCCTCGTTGACGACGATCGAGGCGCGGCCGCCGGCCTGGACCATCTCGCCGTCATAAATCGGGAACTGCGATGACGGCCCGACATAGACCATGACGAACGGCTGATCGCCGCGCCGGATCGTATAGACGTTGAAGTCCGGGCCGGGCCGGCTGGTGGTGATGCGGAAGCCCGCAGGTAACTCCACCCGGAACGGCAGGGCCGCGACGGCGGGCGCATTGAGCACCGTCATCGGCGGCGGAGGTTCGGCCGGCGCGGGCATGGCGGCGGAGGGGGGCGCGGCCGCGGGCAGAGCCGGCGGAGTCGCGGCAGGCTGGCTACCGGGCAGGACCGGCGGCGCATAGATCCGTCCGCCCGGAGCCGGGGTCGTCGTCGGGACGGAGGCGGGCGGCGTCGGCCGGGGCGTGACCACAGGCGCCGTAGCGGGAGCCCGCGTCGTCGGCGGCGTCGTGACGGGCGCTGCTCGCGTCGGAGCCGGAGCCGTCGTCGGCGCCGTGGTTCTGGGGGCGGTCGTTGCGGGCGCTGTCGTGGGAGCGGTGGCGCGAGGCGACATCGTCGCGGGCGCGGTCGGACGCGCAGGCGCGGGCTGCGGCGTATTGGAGCGGGTGGCAGGCGCGGTGGCCGTGGATGGCGTCGTGGCGGGCGGCGCGGCGCGGGTGGGCGCGGGCGCCGTCCGCGTTGGAGCCGGAGCCGGAGCCGTCGGACGAGATGTGGTCGCAGGCGACGTGGTCGTCGGCCGCGCCGGCGCCGTTGTGGCGGGGCCGGACGGCGGCGCTGTGGTCGCCGGAGCAGGCGGCGGCGCCAGATAGTCCGTCCGCGCCGGCGGGGCGCCGTTCAGGCTGCGGGTCAGGTCGCTGCCCGGACGCGCGGCAGGCGGCGTCTGTGTCGAAGGCGCCTGCGTCGGAGTCCGTACGGGCGCGGCATTGAGGACCGAGGTCGCTGTTGACGGATTCGTCGTCCGGGACGTCGAGGTCTGGGCAAAGGCAGGGGCCGCCGAGAAGGCGACCGCGCTGGAGGCGAGCAGCAGGGAAACACGAAGGGTACGGGCGGTTTTCATGGGCCGGACCATCGCCTCTCGGCGGACGGACGGCAAGACCGGAAAGCCGCTTGGCGAAGCCTGTGATCAGGCGCTCAGGGCGTGGGCAGTTCGACCCAGAAGGTCGCGCCGTGGCCCGGAGTGGATTCCACCCCGATCGTCCCGCCCTGAAGCTCGATCAGCCGCTTGGCCAGGGCCAGGCCGATGCCGTGCCCCTCGACCGTGGAGCGTTCCAGCCCCAGGCGATTGAACGGCTCGAACAGCTGGGTCTGCTTCTCGGGGGACAGGCCCGCCCCCCGGTCGGTGACCTCGATGCGCACACCCTGGAACACCCGCGAAACCCGGAAGGTCACGCTGCCGCCAGAGGCGCCGTACTTCACGGCATTGGTGGCCAGATTGTCGATGACCTGGCTCAGGCGCTGGGAATCGGCCAGGGCGACGAGGCCCTCCCCGTCCCGCACGACCTCCAGCCTCAGGCTCAGGGCCTCGGGCCGCAACGCGGTCGCGCGACGGATGTCCTCAACCAGACCCACGACGTCGGTGGGGCGCAGCTCGACCTTGACCGCACCGGACTCGGCGCGCGCCACATCGAGCAGATCGTGGGCCAGGGCCTCGACCTGACGGGCGGTCTTGACCAGCATCTCGGCCATTTCCTTCTGGGTCTCGGTGACCGGTCCCAGCTGGCCGCTGGACCACAGCTCACCGATGCCGATGACGCCGCCGACCGGGCTCTTGATCTCATGAGCGACATTGGCCAGCAGGCGCGACTTGGCCTCCGACGCCAGTTCGGCGCGCTTCTGGCCAGCCTTGGCCCGCGCCGACAAGCCGTCGAGCTGGGTCAGCAGGGCCGCCGCCAGCATGAATGGCAGGGCGACGGAAATCATCATCAGCTGGGCGTTCAGAATCTGCGTCGCCGACGCGGCCGATTCAGCGCCGGGATGCCCGTGCAGCATGGCCATGAACATCAGGATGCTGGCGCTCAGGATCGCGATGGTCACCCCGGCCATGCGCAATCTGGCGGCGATGACCACCAGCAACATGTTCAGGAAGAAGGTGACGAAGGTCACGCCGTGGAAGTAACGCCCATAGGCCACCGCAACGAGCAGACCCAGCAGGACCACCCACTCCAGCATCCTCAGGGGCTGCTTCACGAGGGCGAAGGACTGGCGGTTGATCGACAGGATCAGCGGCACGACCAGCATCATCGCCAGCGCATGGCCGAACCACCAGACCTGGAAGCTTTGCAGCAGGGGCGCGCCGCGGATAACGGAGAACACCACCGCACCGGCGGCGGCGGCGATCAATGGGGCCGCAATCGCGACCAGGCTGACCAGCCGCACCGTCGACTTGACCGTCTGTAGCGACATATCCGGCGCGAAACGTCGCACCAGGGTGACCGCGGCCACCATCTCGAACAGGTTCACCGCCGTCAGCATCACGGTATTGGCCAGGGTATGGCCTGCCAGGATTTCGCCGCTGGCGACGGCCGCGGCCATCAATGCGCCGAAGCAGAGGTCGAACGAGACGCCGCGCCCCGATCTCAGCCAGACCCCGACGGCGACGGCATTGGCCAGCCACATGACCACGACGCCGTCCGAGGACCGGCCGAACTGGATCGAGAACACCGTCAGCAGCAGCACCGAACAGACCGTCGCCAACGGCGCCATCGGCTGGCTGAACAGGCGCGCAGCGTCAGTCGTCACGGCCGAGGCCGTGGAAAGCGCCGCGGAGGGACGAACAGGGGTCGTGGCGAGACCTCCAGACCGGGTTTCCAGCACAGGGCTGAGCGACATAGACGACGACTCGAGGATACAGAGATGCGTCAGCTAAGCCCTTGCTCCCTAATATCCCGTGAAGTTAACGCCACGGAACAAGGGGTCGAGCGGGAAATGTCAGCCGCCGGACAGTTCCGCATTGAAGGCCGCGACGGCCGCCGCCGGGCCTTGCAGATGGTTCCAGACCCCGGCGCTCACAGCGACGAAGTCGGCCCCGGCGGCAGCCACCGCGCGTGCCGTCTCCACCGTGATGCCGCCGATGGCGACGCAGGGCACCTCGACCGTCTCCTGCCAGATAGTCAGGATGTCGAGATCGGGCCGGTGGGTCGTTTCCTTGGTGTCGGTCGGGAAGAAGGCGCCGAAGGCCACGTAGTCAGCGCCAGCCTCGGCCGCCTCCATGGCCAGGTCGCGGCTGTCATGGCAGGTCGCGCCGATCATGGCGTTGGGGCCCATCAGCCGCCGCGCCGAGGCCACCGAGGCGTCCTCCTGCCCCACGTGCACGCCGTCGCAATGCAGCCCCGCCGCGAGATCGGGCCGGTCGTTCAGAATCAGGGCGACGTCGTACTTGCGCGCGATCGGCCCCAACCGCTCGACAGCGGCGCGGATCTGGTCCTCGGTCGCGGGCTTCAACCGGATCTGCAAGGCCGCGACGTCGCCGGCGCCCAGGGCGGACTCCAGATCGGCGGCGAAGGCCTCCAGGTCCGGGATGGCGGACGGGGTGATCAGATACAGACGGGTCGCCGGACGATCGGGGATTTGGGGAGCACGAGCCATGGCCCCGCCCTGCCCCCTGCATCGCCTCGCGTCAACGGTCGCGTCTTGCGAACGCGCATGCGAACCAGTTGCAACCGTCTTCATATGTGTTACAGAGAACCATTCTCAGTTCGACTTGGGTCGCCTCTTGTACGTCTGCAACTGTAACGGCCTGCGCCAGCGTGACGTCGCCCTCGCCATCGAGGCCGGCGCGACCCGCCCCCGTGAAATCTTCGCCCGCAACCAGTGCCAGGCGCAGTGCGCCAAATGCGTCTGCGAGATGCGCCAGATGATCGACGACAGCCGAGAAGCATTCGCACTCGCAGCCGAGTAGTCGCGGCCAAAAATCACTCGCAATATCAATGTGCGTGATAAATACTCTCAAATAAACAAGAACCGATTTCCTGTGCTAAACGCCGTTTGAACAGACGGCGGATGAGTCTGGACGCGCCCCGGCGTCCCGTCCGCGAGACGAGCAAGGACCATGGCCATGAAGGGCGATCCCGCGATCATCCGCACCCTCAACGCGGTGCTGACCAACGAACTGACGGCGGTGAACCAGTACTTCCTGCACGCCCGCATGTTCGAGAGCTGGGGCTTGGCCCACCTCGGCAACGTGATCTACGAGGAATCGATCGGCGAGATGAAACACGCCGATATGCTGATCAAGCGCATCCTCTTCCTGGACGGCCTGCCCAACCTGCAGGACCTGCACAAGCTGAAGGTCGGCGAGCATCCGATCGAATGCCTGGGCGCCGATCTGCAACTCGAGCTCGACAGCCGCGTCACCACCTCGGCCGCCGTCACCCAGTGCGAGGAAGCCCGCGACTACGTCAGCCGCGACCTTCTGATGAAGATCCTCGCCGACACCGAGGAGCACATCGATTTCCTCGAAAACCAGCACAAGCTGATCGAACTGATGGGCGCCCAGAACTATCTCCAGTCGGCGATGAAGGAGATCGTCACCGACGGCGCTGCCACCGGCGGCTAGAGCACTTCGCGCCGGGACAGGTGGGCGATCGCGAGCAGCAGCACGACGGTCCCCGCCCCTCCCCCCAGCGTCAAGGCCGTCGCCGCACGCCACGGCTCTGACGCCAGCATGTTCACGGGCATCTGCCAGGGGAAAAAGACCCCCTGTTTCGCCGCCGTGGCCACCACCGAAAAGAAGGTCCCGCCGATCCCCAGCGCAAGCGCCGGGACGAAGCTGGAGAACCTCAGCGCGGTCCACAGTTGGATCGCGATCAGCAGGATCGCCGCCAGCAGCACCTTGCCCATCAGGATGACCTGGGCGGCGACGTCCAGCGTTCCGGTCGGCATGATCGCCGGCTTGACCCCCGCCGCGCCGTAGATGGCGCCCAGCGACAGGGCGAGATTCAGCAGGCTCATGGCCGCAACCACCGCGATCACACAGATCGCCTTGGCGGCATAGAGTTTCCAGCGCGCCACCGGCAGGGCGCGCAGATGATCCCAGGCGCGCGGCCCATGCTCCATATGGGCGACCAGGGCGGTCAGGGCCGTGACGCTCATCGGCAGCATGAAGAAGGCCCAGATGCCGGTCGAGGACTGGGTCCACATCTCCCACGGCTGGGGCTTGCCGCCCCTCAGGAGGTTGAAGAACAGGAAGACGGCGATCAGGCTCGGCGCGGCCACAGCCAGCAGGGCGGCCAGCGACCGGTTCAGCTTGCGCGCTTCGACGGTAAGGACGGCGATCATCGGACGGTCTCCGGTTGGCGTTGGGTGGCGGACGGCTTCGACACGTCGCGATAGATGCCCTCCAGCGAACGGGCGCGTGGCCCGATAGCGAAGACCGACAGGCCGGCCTGGATCAGGGCGCGGTTGAGCTCGGCGGACCTGCGGTCTGCATCGTCACCGGAGCGCAGACGCGCGGTCAGGCCGTCGTCTCCGTCAATGACCGTCAAGTCCCAGCCGCGCAGTATCTCTGCCGCTCGCATGGGATCGTCGGTGCGCACCGCGATCTCGGGCGCGAGGTCGGACTTCAGCCGCGATAGCTCCCCCTCCAGCACCAGCCGCCCTTCATTGACGATGCCGATGTGGGTGGCGGTCTGTTCGATCTCGCCCAGCAGGTGGCTGGACAACAGGACCGTCGCCCCCGTGCGTTCCGGCAGGGCCTTGAGGAAGCGGCGCATGTCGGCGATCCCGTCGGGATCCAGCCCGTTGGTCGGCTCGTCCAGCACCAGCACCGGCGGCGCGCCCAGCATGGCCCGGGCCAGCCCCAGCCTCTGGCGCATGCCCAGCGAATAGTCGGAGACCCGTCGCGCCGCATTCTCGCGCATCTCGACCACCTCCAGCACCCGATCGACCTCGGTCGCCGGGACGCCCAGCAGGGTGCGGGTCAGGTCGAGGTTCTCGCGCCCAGTCAGATTGACGTAGAAGCCGTGCGCCTCCAGCAGCGCCCCGACCCGCCGGGCCGCGCCCATCCGGTCGCGCGCCACATCGACGCCGTCGACGAAGGCCGATCCCGCGCTCGGCCGGATCAGGCCCAGCAGCATCTTCAGCGTCGTCGTCTTGCCCGCCCCGTTGCGGCCGAGGAAACCATAGACGGCCCGCTCCGGCACGCTCATCGACACCCGGTCGACGGCGGTTCGCGCCCCGAAACGGCGCGTCAGATCCCGTGTTTCGATCGCCATGGCCATGCTCACCGCCCTCGTTTCCGTTTAACTCTTAGATAAAGTTGCGGACGGCGCGTCTTTAAGTCAAGATTAAAGACAAGACAGGATTCGACCGGACCTCCGCCGCCATGAGCAAGACCGACACCGCCCGCTTCCGCCGCCTGTGCGGCCAGTTTCGCTGGTTGGCGGTCTTCATGGTCGTCAGCGTGGGGGCGGTGCAGGCCCTGATGTATCTCATCGCCCCCACCGTGCTGGGCCTGCGCGGGACCCTGCCCGATCCCGGCATGCGGATTCTGACCGGCCTGATCATGGGCGCGCCGTCCTTCTGCTACCTTTACGGCGTCTGGGCCATCGGCCGGGCCATGGGCGAACTTCAGAAGGGCCGGCTGATCCAGCCGACGCTGGCCGGCGCCCTGCGCCGCGTCGGCCTTGCGCTCGGCATCGGCGGGGTGCTGCAGGTCTTCGTGGTCACCAACCTGCTGCGGTTGATCGGCGAGACCCGTGGCGGCTATCTGCATTTCGACGTCGCGGCCATGAGTCTCGGCATGATCGGCGGAGCCCTGTTTCTGCTGGGCCGGGTCGCGGACCAGGCCGACTATGTGCAGGGCGAACTGGACGAGATGATCTGATGCCCGTCCGCGTGACCCTCGACGCCCTGATCGTGAAGAAGGGCCTCAAGGCCCGCGACCTCGCCGCCGAGGTCGGCCTGTCCGAGACCCAGCTATCCCTGTTCCGCTCGGGCAAGGTGAAGGGCATCCGCTTCCGCACCCTGGCCAAACTCTGCGCCGCCCTGGACTGCCGCCCGGGCGACCTGCTGGACTATGCCTTTGATCCGGACGACCTTCAGCAAGCCGATGACGAGTAAGCGGAACTGATCCGGGTCCCGCCCATTGCTCCGTCGGGATAGCCGGGCTGAAGGACATGGGCATGAGCGCCATCGACGAACTCATCGACGACGTACAGGACCAGGCGACGGACCTGCTCAACTCCCAGGGACGTTCGGGCGCCCACGTCGCGACCGGCATCGTCCTGACCGTCGGCTTCGCCCTTCTGGCCACCGCCCTGGCCTCCAATACGCTGAAGCCCAAGCGCACCGAGCGCCATTTGCTCGACCGCGCCGCCCCGGTGATGGAAAAGCCGCGCGGCGCTTTCAGCCTGATCCTGCCCGCCGTCTTCTCGGCGACGACCCTGTCGGCCGTGCGGGTCTGGAACGCCCCGGCCAGCCGCGAGCGGTCGCTGGCCATGGGTCTGTGGTTCGCGGCCCAGACCATCAACGCCGTCTGGCTGGGCCTGCGCCCGGCCTCGATGCGCAGCCAGATCGCCGCCGCCATGTCCTCGGCCGGCCTCGCCGCCGCCTTCGCCTTCGAGGCCCGCAAGCTGGATGAGGGCGCGGGCAAGATCGCCGCCCCGATCGGGAGCGGAACCCGCGTCGCCAATTACATCCAGCGCAAGACCGAGTACGTCACGGGCCGCACCCTGCACTAGGTCAGCCCCATGGTTTTGGCCCGGGTTGCCCTTTCGGGCGGCTTCCTCTAGGGATCGCGCCCTCTTTCGCGCGCCCGTCACGGGACCGGCTGCGCCACTCAAACAGTGAATCTCATGGCGAAGATCAACGGCAACACCATCAAGCCCGGCATGGTGCTCCAGCACAACGGCGGCCTGTGGGTCGTCACCAAGGCCAGCCACGTCAAGCCCGGCAAGGGCGGCGCCTTCGCCAACGTCGAGGCCAAGAACCTCGAGACCGGCAACAAGCTGAACGAACGCTTCCGTTCGGAAGACAAGGTCGAGCGCGTCACGCTCGAGCAGAAGGACTTCTCCTACCTGTACGAACAGGGCGACGCTTTGGTCTTCATGGACGACGCCACCTACGAGCAGATCGAACTGCAGAAGGACTGGGTTGGCGAAGACTCCATCCCGTACCTGCAGGACGGCATGAAGGTCATCATCGAGATGCACGAAGGCCGTCCGATCGGCCTGGAGCTGCCGGAACAGGTCACCCTGACCGTCGCCGAGACCGAGCCGACCGTGAAGGGCCAGACGGCCTCGTCGTCCTACAAGCCCGCCATCGCCGACAACGGCGTGCGCATCATGATCCCGCCCTATATGTCGGCCGGCGAACGCATCATCGTCGACACCTCGACCGGCGAATACGTCCGCCGCGCGGACTAAGACGACCTCGACTGACCGGAGGCGCACTCCCGCGCCCCTTTTGAACTTCTCCGTCTGTCCGGGCGCTTCCGCCTTCTCAAGGACAGACGGACCAGGAGATTCCGACCATGGCCCTCGCCTCCGCCCTCGTTTCCGTCATGATTGACGCGGTCCGCAAGACCGCCCGCCCGATGCTGCGCGACTTTGGCGAAGTCGCCCATCTGCAGGTCTCGCGCAAAGGCCCCGGCGACTTCGTGACCCAGGCCGACATCAAGGCCGAGGACACCCTCTTCGAACTGCTGATGAAGGCCCGCCCGGGTTACAGCTTCCTCGGCGAAGAGCGCGGCCTGATCGAGGGCACCGACAAGTCGCACCGCTGGATCGTCGATCCGATCGACGGCACGACCAACTTCATGCACGCCATGCCCCACTTCGCGATCACCGTGGGGCTGGAGCGTTTCGCCCCCGATGGCTCGTCCGAGATCGTCGCCGGCGTGACCTACAACCCCGTCATGAACGAGCTGTTCTGGGCCGAGAAGGGCAAGGGCTGCTATCTGAACGACCAGCGCGTCCGCGTCGCCGGCCGTCGCGACCTGTCCGAGAGCCTGATCTCGACCGGCCTGCCCTTCATCGGCAAGTCGGGCCACGCCCAGTCGATCAAGGACATCCACGCCATCGGCCAGCGCACGGCGGGCATCCGCCGTCTGGGCTCCGCCGCCCTGGACTTCGCCTGGGTCGCCTGCGGCCGCTACGACGCCTTCTTCGAGCGCAACCTGAAGCCCTGGGACGTGGCCGCGGGTATCCTGTTCGTCACCGAGGCCGGCGGTCTGGTCACGACCATCGAACAGGACGGCGACCCCAAGACCGGCTCCACCGTCCTGGCCTGCAATCCCGAACTGCACCCGCAACTGCGCAAGGTGCTGCAGGCCGCCTGATCCGGAGCGGCAGGTTCACCAACCTGTCGCGCCCCTGCCCTACCCATGGGCCATGATCCGCGCCATCCTGACCGCCATCCTTCTCCTGCTGACGGGAGCGCCCGCCCTGGCCCAGTCTACGGCACAGAACCATCCCGTCGTCATCGCCCACCGCGGCGCCTCGGGGCTGAGGCCGGAGCACACTCGCGCCGCCTATGAACTGGCCATCGAACAGGGCGCGGATTTCATCGAGCCCGATCTGGTCATGTCGAAGGACGGCGCCTTCGTCGTCCGGCACGAGAACGAGATCGGCGGCACGACCGACGTCGCGGCCCATCCCGAGTTCGCCGACCGCAAGACCACCAGGGTCATCGACGGCGTCTCGACCACCGGCTGGTTCACCGAGGACTTCACCCTTGCCGAACTGCGGACGTTGCGCGCCAGGGAGCGGCTGCCCGCCTTCCGCCCGGCCAACACCGCCTTCGACGGCCAGGACGGCATCCTGACCTTCGATGAGGTGGTCGAGATCGCCCGGGCCGGGTCGGTTCGCACCGGCCGGACGATCTCGGTCGCGCCCGAACTCAAGCATCCGTCGTATTTCGCGTCCATAGATCTGCCGATGGAGGACGGCTTCGTCGCCATGCTGGAGCGGCTGGACCTGAGCGGCGCCGAGGCCCCGATCCTGATCCAGTGTTTCGAGGTCGGGCCGCTGGAAAGGCTGTCAGCCCGTATCCGCTCGCCCCTGCTGCAGCTGATGTCCGGCGGCGGCGGGCCTGCGGACCGTGCAGACCTGACCTATGCCGCCATGGCCACGCCCGAGGGGCTGAAGGCCATCCGCGCCTATGCCGGGGCCATCGGGGTCGAAACGGCGATGATCGTTCCGCGCGGGTCCGACGGTGTCTCCCTGCCCGCCACATCTCTGATCCCGGACGCCCATGCGGCAGGACTGAAGGTGGTGTCCTGGACCTTCCGCGCCGAGAACGCCTTCCTGCCGCACGAGCTTCAGAGGGGCGAAGGCTTTGCCGCGCACGGCGACCTGGCCGCGCAGTTGCGCCAGTTCCGCGATCTGGGCGTCGACGCGGTCTTCTCGGACTTTCCGGGGATCGCCGTGGACGCGTTCAGACCTTAGCTCCCGACCTTAGGAAAGCGTGGCGATCGCCTCGATCACCTCGTCCACCACCGCCTCCTCCGTCTGCCACGAGCAGACGAACCGCACCGAGCCGTCGTCGAAGCGGTAGCAGGCCCAGCCCAGCGCGTTCAGCCGCGCATGGGCCTCCTCCGGCATGCGGACGAACACAGCGTTGGCCTCGACCGGGTGGGCCAGGACGAAGGGCGAGCGCGCCTCGATACCGTCGGCCAGCCGCTGGGCCATCAGATTGGCGTGGGCGGCGCCGTCCTCCCAGGCGTTGCTCTCCAGCAGGCCGAGGAAGGGTGCGGCCAGGAACCGGCCCTTGGAGGCCGTTTGCCCCGCCTGTTTCAGCCGATTGTCCAGACGCCGGGCCAGCGACTTGTCGAACAGGACGATGGCCTCGGTCCCGTTGGCGCCGGCCTTGGCCCCGCCGAAGACCAGGATGTCGACGCCGAGGCGCGGGATCTGGGTCAGGTCGAAGCCCGCCGCAGCAGCATTGGCCAGCCGGGCGCCGTCCAGATGCACGCCATACCCTTGTGCCTTCACCGGCTCGATCAGGTGGCGCAGCTCTTCCTCGGTATAGACGGTGCCGTATTCGGTGGACTGGGTCAGGGACAGGGCGGCTGCGGGCTGGCGGTGACCGACCACCGGCTCGGCCAGAGCCGCCTCCAGCGCGCGCTGATCGATCTTGCCCGACAGGCCCGGCAGGCCGATCAGGCCGACGCCCTGACCGAAGAAGCCGGGGGCGCCCGTTTCGTCGGTGCAAACGTGGGCCGCCTGATGGGCCAGCACCGCCTCGAACGGGAAGGCCAGCATCGACAGGGCGATGGCATTGGCCGCCGTGCCCGAAAACACGAACCGGATCTCGGCGTCCGCATCCAGCCGCTGGCGGATCTGGTCGGCCGCGCGGGCCGTCGTCTCGTCCGCGCCATAGGCCCGGGCAAAGCCGGTGTTGGCCTCGATCACGGCCTGAAGCGCCGCCGGGGCCATGCCGGCGGTGTTGTCGGATCCGAAGTCGTAACGCATGCCCGCCCTAGCCTTCACTCTGGTCTGCGCCGCGGGTGTCCGCCGACGTCTCATATGTGGGTTTGCCGGGCTTACGCCTCCGCGCCGCGGCTGTCTCGTCATACTCGGGCGCGCCCTCATCCGGCGTGTAGGGCACGGCGACCTGATGCGGGAACGGGATCTCGATCCGGGCGTCGTCCAGCGCCTCCTTGGCGGCCTGAAGCACATCGGCCTTGGCCTGCCAGTAGTCGCCCGACAGGGTCCAGGCCTGCAGCGTCACCTCGACCGAACTGTCCAGCAGACTGGTCACCCCGGCCCAGGGCGCGGGATCCGGCAGCACCTTCTCGTGGGCGGCCGCAGCTTCGGTCAGGACGTCGCGCACCTGGCTGAGATTGGCGCCGTAACCGACGCCGATCTTCAACTCCATGCGCCGCGTGCGCTGGCCCGACAGGTTCAGGATGGTGCCGTCGAACACCTTGGAGTTGGGGATCACGATCTTGACGTTGTTGGCGTCGATCAACTGGGTCGTGAACAGATCCAGCCGCTGCACCTTGCCGGTATTGCTCGACAGATTGATCAGGTCGCCGACGCGATAGGGCCGCAGCACCAGCAACATGACGCCCGCCGCGACGTTCGAGAGTGTCCCCTGCAGGGCCAGACCGACGGCCAGCGAGGCCGCGCCCAGCACGGCGATGATCGATGTCGTCTGCACGCCCAGCCGCTGCAGCACGGCGATGACGCCGATCAGCAGGACCAGCACCCGCACCACCTGCACGGCGAAGCTGAGCACCGTCGGATCGTGACGGAAGCCCCGCACCCGTCCCAGAGCCCGCCGCGTCCCCGACGCCGCCCAGCGTGAGGCGAAGACGGTGGCGATCAGGATCAGGATGGCGATGACCGCGCTGACGGCGAAGTCGCCCGCCATGTCGGTCAGCTTGGCGACCATGGCGGCGTCCATGGCGACGACCTTTTGTCCGGCGGCGACGGCGTGATCGAGGGGATTGGTCAGGGCTGAGCTCATTGAGCCGGGTCTAACGCCTCAGCTTCGATTTGGAACCCTCGAAGGTATTTCATTTCAGCGGTCGGCGAGGCGCGCTCAGATATCCATGCGGTCGATCAGGGGCTTGGCCCTGAGCGCGAGAATGGCGCGATTGAGTCCGTCGAACACCGGACCAGCCTCCTCCTCCATCCCCGCGTAGGCCCGCTCAAACGCCTGCGTCAGACCATCGAGCAAGGCGAGTTGCTCGCGTCCCTTGTCGGTGATCTCGATCAGGACAGCGCGCTGATCCCCGGGATCAGGCCGGCGCGTGACCAGACCCAGAGCCACCAGCTTGGGCATCTTCTGCTGGATGAGCTGGTGCGACCGGTTCAGGGCGCGCACCAGATCGGAGATCGAAACCGGCCCCAGCGAGGCGACGGCGCCCAGCAGGGAGGCGGATTTGACCGGGATGACGAGACCCGCGCGCCTGAACACTTCAGCCGACTGCTGCTCGATCAGATCGCTCAGCTGTTCGCTAAGAAGGCCGAGAAAGGTGCGGCTCAACTCGGTCATTCGGCCAACGGCTCCTCAATCCAGACGGCGATAGCTGACCTTGTCGCCGGACTTGAACACACGTTCCAGACCGCTGACACGGCCGTTTTCGCGCGCGAGATGGAACCGGTAATCATCCGTTCCCTGAACCGCAAACCAATCCTCGCCGATCGGATCCAGCGCCAGAACGAAATGGCCGCGCCAGTGATAGGCCAGACCAGTCGGGGTGCGAACGAGGGTCCGCCCCTCATAGGCTCCGACAGCCTCATCGACCTTCGTGGCGCTGACGGCTCCGCCCGAGGTGGCGAACGCGACCGGGACCAGAGCCCACCTGGCCTCCGCGTCGCCCGCGTCAGCCCGGCTCTGCAACAGGAATTTCTGCGCCGTAAGCAGGGCGTCCGACGCCGGCACGGCGATGTCCGGGGCGACGCCGACGCCCTCGAAATCCTTGCCGTCGACGGGATCGCGGATCAGGCCGATCGGGACCTGCAACATGAACCGGTCATCGATCGGCACGCTGTCGACGGGGTGCGCGCCGCCGGCGGTCCGCTCACCGATCAGGGTCGCGCGACCCAGCTTCTGCAGCGAGAACGCCATCCATTCGGCGGCGGAGAAGGACGTCGATCCCGTCAGGACCACGACGGGAACATCCCCGCGCCGCTGCCCCGGAACGGCGGCCAGGCTCCACTGGCTCCGCTCCACGCGAACCCCGTCCTTGTTGTAGAAATAGTCGAAGAATTTCTGCTCTTTCCCGGCAGGGTAGAGATAGCTCATCAGCAGTTGGGCCGTCTCCAGGACCCCGCCATTGTTGTAGCGAAGGTCGATGATGATCCCCTTGGCGCCTTCGGTGAACCGCATGGCCCCGACGGCGGTGTCCTGCGCGTACTGGGGGTCGGCGAAAAAGTCGAACCGGATATAGGCCAGCCCGCCGTCGAGAAGACGCGCATCCCGGAAGCCGAAATTGGCCGCCCGCTCACTGTCGCGCTGGGCCTGGGTCGTTTCCTCCCCGCTCGCCTTCGCCGCGCGTTTGGCGGCCACAGCGTCAGGATCGAAAGCCACCGAGAAATGCAGATCGTCGCTCGCCTTCACCAGTCCTTGCGCAAGACTGGCGGCAAAGGGCGCGCTTTCCACGGGCCCGGACTGAACCCGCCTGTCCAGTTCGGCGGCGATGGCCGGGACACGGTCCGGGAAGACATAATTCTGCTGCAGCGCCGCCTCGAGCCGCGACACGACCTCCCGCTGCGCCTCGCGATCCAGGGTCTGGGCGTTGACCGAAACGGGAGCCGCAATGGCGAGCGCCAACAGGGGAAGAAAAGCTCTGACAGACATACGCCACTCCGTTTTGAAATATGTTGCGCAACATATTGTATAAAAGCTTTGCGTCAACCGGGTCGAGGCGCCGTGCGTCCCGAACAGGAATGAGCTAGCCTACCCTTCGACGGGACAAGATCGGCTTGAAGCTGACACCGGTGTCACAGGGAAGGAAGCAGGATGCGCAGAACAATGCTGGGCGGGCTGATGCTCGCCATGATCGTCGCCGCCGGCCAGCCGGTGCTGGCCCAGGACACGCTCGTCGGGCTGGGCCCCGTACGCGGCTATACGGACGTGGTCTTCGACACGAGGGCAGAACGGTATGACATCCTCGTCGACGCCTCGCGGCCGGAGGATCCGGCGGCGTACCGCTACCAGACCCTTCAGGCCGCCTATGCCGCCGCGCCAGAAGGCACGCGCGAGCGGCCGACGGTGATCGGTCTGATGCCCGACGTCTATCAATTGCACGGCACGGAAACCGAGACGGGCCTGACCATCACCAAGGCCAACATCACCCTGATGGGTCTGACGCGCGACCGGCGCAGCGTGGTCATCGCCGACAACCGCGGCAACAAGCAGGGGGCGGCCAACAACGGCTTCACCATGATGGTCGACGCCGACGGCTTCTCGATGATCAACCTGACCATCCTGAACTACTGCAACCTCGACTACGACTACCCCGGCGATCCGTCGAAGAGCCTGAAGAAGCGGTCGGACGTGATCACCCAGGCCGTGGCCATCCAGATGCAGGGCGACCGCCACGTCTATTCCCACGTGGCTATCCTCAGCCGACTGGACACCATGTTCAACCGGACGAAGCGGTCGTACTTCACCCACGCCTATCTCGAAGGCACCGACGACTATCTCGGCGCGCCGGGCGGCAGCGTCTGGGAGGATTCGGAGATCAACTTCATCGAGGGCGGCGGCATCCTGTTCGCGGGCGGCACGACCTTCTTCCGCACCCGCTTCCGGGCGACCAAGCCGATGACCTTCTACAAGGTGCCGGTCGCGCCCGTGGCCCTGATCGAGTCGACCCTGCCCGATGTGCCGGTCGCCTGGTTCGGCTGGGCGGCGCCCGAGTGGTCGAGCGAATATTCCCTGACCTATCACACGACCACCGAGAGCGGCCGGCCGGTGGACATCCTCGACAGCGTCGTCGGCGAACCGCGCCGGACGCTGACGCATGAGCTGTCGGACGTGGAAATCTTCGCCTTCAGCAGCTTCAACCTGCTGCGCTGGACGCCTGAGGGCGTCGATGACGGGTGGGACCCCGGGGCTTTCGTGGCGCGCTATGGCGGCGGGGTAAACCGTCCGCCCGCCCTGCCCTTCCGCATCAAGCTGACCAATGGCGTGTCGCGCATCCGCACGGACGAGGCGCCGGTCGAGGTTTCGGCGCAGGTCTTTCCGGCCTCGGGGACGACGGTGACGCACTGGACATCGGAGTCGCCCCTGGTCCGGCTCAGCGCCGCACAGGGCGACAAGGTCACGGTCACGGCGGCGAACCACACCGACCAGACCCAGACCGTTCCGATACGGGTCTCGGCCGACAACGGCTTTTCCTCGACCGCCTGGATCACCGTGGATCCGGCGTACCGCCCTGCCCCCGCGCTGACGCGGCAGCCGGTGCTGACCCGCACGCCCGACGGCCTGCGGCTGGACTATGATCTGACCCTGCCCGAGGGGCGCGAGGACCGGTCGCGGATCACCTGGTTCGCCTGTCCCGACGCCACCTGCGCCCGCCCTGAGCAGCTGGCGATGACCCGTGGCGACGCCCCGTTCCGGGAACTGCCGGTCTCCGGCAATCTGGAAGGCCGGTATGTGATGGCCTCGATCGCGCCCGAGCATGACCTCAGCCTGCCCGGTCAGGTATGGTCCAGCGATCCGGTCCCGGCGCCGGTCGATGTCCACGCCCCCGGCGGTGGCGTCGACCTGCACAGCCTGCCTGACACCACGGTCGAACGCCGTTGGGAGGGCGACTGGAAACTGACCGGCGCCTGGACCTCCGAGACGCCCGCCTCGCCCGAAGGCTCCTGGGGCATGCGCGTCGGCGGCGAGGACTCGACCCTCCTCTACGTCGGTCACCCGGAGGCGGGCGACATGGACGTGATGGTCGAGATGGACACCGACAAATACGAGGGTCAGGGCTTCGCCATCCCCGGCTCGCCCAGCGATGTTCCGGACGCGACGGGCAAGCGGGGCCCCTATTCGGAGATCCTGTTCAAATACGATCCGGCGACGCGGACCGGCTATTCCCTGCGATTCTGGCGTTCGACGCGTTCGGCGACGGCGGTCGTGTTCCAGCTCTACCGCATCGTCGACGGCCACGGGACGCCGATGGGCGAGGACCGGCTGACGGGCGTGATCAAGCCGACCACCACGATCCGCATCCGCACTCACGGATCGGCGGTCGAGGTCACGGGCTCCAATACGAAAGATGAGGAGACACTGGCGCTGACCGGGACGATCGAGCCCAACCGCTTCGGCGGCGCGGGCTTCTTCTGGACCGCCTCGCGGCCCAGCGGCTCGGTCGTGCTGAGGGGGCTGCAGGTCAACTACCCCTGAGCGGTCAGTCCTTCGACAGCTCCCGCGCCCTGAGCAGGGCGGCGATGACGGCGGCCTCGACCGCTTCGTCCAGTTCGCCGTTCTGGTTCAGGGCCTTGAGCCCCGCTTCGGTGGTGCCGCCGGGTGAGGCGACGCGGGCGATCAGGGCGTCGAGGCTTTCGGAAGGGTCAGCCGAGGCGGCGGAGCGGACGGCGCCGCGCGCCAGCTTCAGGGCGCTGTCGGGATCCAGACCGGCCTCCTCCCCCGCCGCCGCAAGGGCGCGGGTGAAGGCATGGACATAGGCGGGGCCCGAGCCGGCGACGGCGGTGGCGACATCCATGTGCCGCTCCTCGTCCAGATCGACGACTTCGGCCAAGGGGGCGAACAGGGCGTGGGCGGTCTCGCGGGCTCTGTCATCCCCGGACCAGACGGCGGCGATGCCCTGGGCCGCAGCCACGGCGGTTGTCGGCATGACCCGCGCGATGCGCCGGGGCGACAAGGCGGCGGCGAGCGCAGCAGTGCGCACTCCGGCCATCACGGAGACGATGTGCGCGTCCTCCGGCAAGGCGGAAGCCAGGGGCTCGACGGCGCCCCTCCAGTAGGCCGGCTTGACCGACAGGACGGCGGCGCGGGCATTCGCCATCGCCTCGAGCGGCGGATTGACCCGCGCGCCCCTTGCCCGCGCGGCTTCCGCGACGGGCTTTTCAGAAGGGGTGAGGATGATCAGCTCGGCGGGATCGACCGCCCCGGTCAGGAGCCAGCCCTCGACGATGGCCGAGCCCAGCCGGCCGCAGCCGACCAGGACCACCGGCCTGCCAGTCGCCGCCATCAGGCGGTGCCGACGGTCTCGAACAGGCAGGCGTCGATCGCGTCCTGCGGCTTCTTGTTGCCGCGGATCATGAAGTCGAAGGCCGGGTAGTAGCGGTCGGCGGTCTCGACGGCGGCGTCGATCATCGACGCGGCCTGGGCCAGGGTCGGACGCTCGCCGTGCGGCAGGGCGAGGGAGTGGCGGAAGACGATCTCGCCGTCCTCGGACCAGACCTCGAAATGGCCCATCCAGGTGCGCTGGTTGACCAGCGAAACCAGCTCATAGGCAGCGCCGCGGCGCGCCTTGGTGGCGCGCAGGTCGAGCGCGCAGCACAGCTGCAGGCAGTCGCCCTCGGGACGCCAGGCGAACCACAGCTCATAGTCTTTCCAGTCGCCGGCCAGGGCGAAGGCGAGATCGCCGTCGTCCGTGCGGTCGAACGGCAGGTTTTCAGCGTTGAGCACGTGTTCGACTACGTCCAGCGGATCGTAGGGAACATCGACCTCCTCAGGCCTCACGGCGTCCATTCGTATTCCCCGATCAGCAAGAGAGAGCCCGACCGACCAGCCGCGCCTGTCGCGACTCATCGATCATGGCGGGACGGTAGACGTGTTCGCGGATTCGGCTCAACCGGCTGCGTCCGGGGCGGGAGTTCCACCTGTGGACGTTCCCGTGGCAGGCTTCTTCGCCGCCTTTTTCTCAGTGGTCGGAGCGCCTTTCAGGGTCGCGATCTCGGCCCGCAGGGCGGCGATTTCGGCCTTCAGGGCGTCGAACTCGTCGCGACGGACCAGGTCCATCTCGGCGGCGACGCGGTCGGTCTGGGCGCGGAAGGCGGCCTTGGCCTCCTCCCCTGCTGCCTGGGCCAGGCCCATGGCGCCGGTCGTCAGCTTGGCGAACTCGTCGAGGATGGGATTGCGGGTCTGCATGGTCGTCTCCGCCCCGGATGAATCGCCCCGGGAGTCGTTAATGAGGGTTACCGGATATGGTGAACGAAACCTTTCCGTCCATGCGGCTTATAGCGCCCAAAAGGCGGAAATCGAGCAGCCGTGAAGCCGCCGTGATTGAGAGGGAAGACGGCGTCAGCGACGCTTGCTAAACCGCAGGCCTGAAAACGGCTGGAGCTGCCCTTCGTGATCTTTCCCGATTTTGACCCGGTCTGGTTCCACATCTGGATCATTCCGATCCGCTGGTACGCCCTGGCCTATGTGGCGGGCATCGTTCTGGGCTGGTGGTACGCCGGCGTCCTGATCAAGCGGGCCTCGCTGTGGTCGCCGCGCCGCGCGCCCCTGTCGACGATTCAGCTCGACGATCTGGTCCTGTGGATCACCTTGGGCATCATCCTGGGCGGCCGTCTGGGTTACGCCCTGGCCTACAAGCCGGTGATGTATCTGCAGCTGTTCACCGGCCATGGCTGGGGCGAACGGCTGGAGCTGTTCCAGCTGTGGACCGGCGGGATGTCGTTCCACGGGGGACTGGCCGGCTGCACCATCGCGGTCGTCGTCTATGCCTGGCGCAACAAGCTCTCGACCCTGAGCATCGGCGACATGGCCCTGGCCACCGCCCCGCTGGGACTGTGCTTCGGACGGCTGGCCAACTTCATCAACGGCGAGCTCTGGGGCCGCGAGACGACGGTCCCCTGGGCCATCCGCTTCTGCAACGAGACGATCCAGAAGGCCTATGGCATGTGCCCGGCCGGCGATGTGCCGCGCCACCCCAGCCAGCTCTATGAGGCGGGTCTGGAAGGCGTGCTGCTGTTCGGCATCCTGGCGCTGGCGGTGTGGAAATTCCGGCTGCTGGCCAAGCCCGGCTATGTCACCGGCCTGTTCCTGCTCGGCTATGGCCTCATCCGCGCCTCGCTGGAGAATGTGCGCCAGCCCGACGCCGGCTTGGACCACCTGCCCTTCGGCCTGACCATGGGGATGATCCTGTCGACCCCGATGATCCTGATCGGCGCCTGGCTGATCTGGCGCGCCTGGAAGACGGCGCCCGTCGCCGCCCCGGAAGAGCCTGATACGGAACCGGAAGCGGAGAAGGTCGCGGCGTGAGCCTCAAGGCCAGTCTGACGCGGGAAATCACCCTGACGGGACCAATGACGGTCGCCGATTATGTGACCCGCTGCCTGCACGATCCGGCCGGGGGCTACTACTCGACCCGCCCTGCGCTGGGTGAAGGCGGCGACTTCATCACCGCCCCCCTGATCAGCCAGATGTTCGGCGAGCTGCTGGGCCTCTGGGCCGCCGAGACCTGGCACAGGCTGGGCGCGCCCGAGAAGGTGCGGCTGGTCGAGGTCGGGCCCGGCGACGGGACCCTGATGGACGATGCGCTCCGCGCCCTGCGACTGGCTCCGGACTTCCTCGAGGCCTGCGACCTGATCCTGATCGAGCCCAGCGCGCCCCTGCGCAAGGAACAGGAACGACGGCTGGCCGGCGCCGACATCTCGCCCCGCTGGCTGAGTTCGCTCAACCAGATCGAGACCGACGCCCCGGTGATCCTGATCGCCAACGAGGTGCTCGACTGTATGCCGGCGCGTCAGTTCGTGAAGACGGACGACGGCTGGTCCGAGCGGCGCGTCGGGGTCAGCGATGACGGGCACGACATCCTGTTCGGCCTCAGCAACATCACCGGCGGATTCGAGAAGCCCGACTACGACGTCGAGCCCGGCCAGATCGTCGAGATCTCGGACCAGCAGGCCATCTTCGGTCGCGACTTGGCGGTGCTGATGGCGGAGGCCTCGGGCGCGGCCCTGCTGATCGACTACGGTCGTGACAAGCCGGGCCCCGGTGACACCCTTCAGGCCCTGCACAGACACGCCAGGGTCGATCCGCTGGCGCATCCCGGCGCCGCCGACCTGACCATGTGGGCGGACTTCCCGCGCGTGCTGGAGGCCGCCGTCCGCGCCGGCGCCGACGTCACCGGCTGCAAGGGTCAGGGCGAATTCCTGCGGCTTCTGGGGATCGAGGCGCGCGCCGACCGGTTGATACAGGGACGGCCCTCGGCCGAGGCGGTGATCCGCCGCCAGCTTGAGCGCCTGACCGCCGACGACCAGATGGGGACCCTGTTCAAGGTCGCCTCCATCTTTTCGCCGCGCAGCCTGACCGTCCCGGGATTCGAATGATGAGCGACCTGCTGACACCCATTACCCACCCGCTGCTGACCAAAGCCGGGGTGCGTCACGGCTTCTTCACGCGCCAGGGCGGGGTCTCGACGGGCATCTTCGAAGGGCTGAACGCCGGCCTGGGCTCCAGCGATGATCCCGCCGCCGTCGCCGAGAACCGCCGCCGCATCGCCGAAGCCATGGGCGGGACGTCGGACGACCTGGCCGCCTGTTACCAGATCCATTCCGCCATCACCCGCGTCTCCGACGGCCCGTGGAATGGCCAGCGGCCCGAGGGCGACGCGGTGGCCACGGCGACGCGCGGCGTCATCTGTGGCGTCCTGACCGCCGACTGCGCCCCCGTGCTTCTGGCCGACGCCGAGGCGGGCGTGGTCGCGGCCGTCCACGCGGGCTGGAAGGGCGCGCTGGGCGGGGTGGTCCATTCGGCGGTGGCGGCGATGGAGTCCCTGGGCGCGAAGGCCTCGCGCACCGTCGCCGTGGTCGGCCCCCTGATCGCCCAGGCCAGCTACGAGGTCGGCGCCGACTTCGAGGACCGTTTCGCCCATCACGACCCCGGTTCGGAACGCTTCTTCGTCGTCGGAGACACGCCCGACAAGCGCCGCTTCGACCTTCCCGGCTTCGTCCTGTGGCGGCTGGAGCAGGCAGGAGTCGGCGAGGCGGCCTGGACCGGCGACGACACCTGCGCCGACGAGGTTCGCTTCTTTTCGAACCGCCGCGCCTTCCAGCGCTCCGAGCCAGACTTCGGCCGGCTGATGTCGGCGATCGCACTATAACTTTAGTTATAAAGACCGACCCGAACCTGTGTCGGGTACACGACATTATGTCAAAAAGCTCAACGTTTACACCGCAGGTGTAAAGGACGAGAGAAGTCTTCCGGTATTCAACTGAGTAGCAGTCCCCAGCGCGACATAAAGGCGCGGGTAACCAATCGCGCCTTAGCTGCCTCAAGGGGAGCCTTACCACCGAGGGCTGTCTCCGGGGGAAAGACATGTTTGCGCGTTTCAAGAAGCTCGATGCTGAGTCAGCAGCAGCGGCTCACGATCTCGAAAGCAAGATGGCCGCCATCTCGCGATCCCAGGCCGTGATCGAATTCAATCTCGATGGCACCATCATCCAGGCCAATGAGAATTTCCTCGGCGCCCTTGGCTATTCGGCCGATGAGATCGTCGGGCGCCATCACAGCCTGTTCATGGACCCGGCCGAGGCGGCGACCGAAGGCTATCGCGCCTTCTGGCAACAGCTGAGAAGCGGCCAGTTCGTAGCCCGGAAATTCCGCCGCCTCGCCAAGGGCGGGCGCGAGATCTGGATCCAGGCCTCCTACAACCCGGTCCTCGACCCCTCCGGGAAGCCTTACAAGGTCATCAAGCTGGCGGTGGACATCACCCAGGCCGAGCAGGACGCGGCTCGCAGCGAGCGGGCTCGCCACCTGGCGGAAGAGACCCAGAACGATCTGGTCGCGGCCCTCGCCAACAGCCTCAGCCGCCTGTCGGACGGCGATCTGACCGCCCGGCTCGAGGGTGACCGCCAAGGCGCGCACAAGACGGTTCAGGACGACTACAACTCGGCTGTCGAAAGCCTGCGCCAGACGCTGGACTCGGTGCTGCAGAGCATCGGCTCGATCCGCTGCGGCTCCGACGAGATTTCCGGCGCCTCCGACGATCTGGCCCGCCGCACCGAGCAGCAGGCCGCCAGCCTCGAAGAGACCGCCGCCGCCCTCGACCAGATCACCGCCACCGTCCAGCGCAGCGCCGCTGGGGCCAAACAGGCGGCTGGCGCCGCCGGCAGCGCCCGGGCCGACGCCGAACAGTCCGCCGAAGTCGTCCGCGAGGCCGTCGCCGCGATGGGCGAGATCCAGCGCAGCTCCAACGAGATCGGCCAGATCCTGGGCGTGATCGACGAGATCGCCTTCCAGACCAACCTGCTGGCCCTGAACGCCGGGGTCGAGGCCGCGCGCGCCGGCGACGCCGGGCGTGGTTTCGCCGTCGTCGCCCAGGAAGTTCGCGCCCTGGCCCAGCGCTCGGCCGAAGCAGCCAAGGAGATCAAGTCCCTGATCACCGCCTCGACGGCCCAGGTGGCCCGGGGCGTGAAACTGGTCGACGACACGGGCGCGGCCCTGACGTCGATCGCCGGTCGGGTCGCCGAGGTCGACGGCCTGATCATCGAGATTGCGGGCTCGGCCCAGGAGCAGTCCACCGCCCTGGCCCAGGTCAACTCAGCCATCAACCAGATGGATCAGGTGACCCAACAGAACGCGGCCATGGTCGAACAGGCCACCGCCGCCTCCGCCAGCCTGCGCTCGGAGGCCGGCCAACTGGCCCAGATGGTGCAGCGGTTCAACACCGGATCGCGCGCCGCCGATGACGTCCGCCAGCCCAATCCCGTCCGCGCCGCCCAGGCCCGGATCGAGGCTTTCGCCCAAGGCGGGCCCCGCAGTGGCATCGCAGCGCAACCCGCCGTACACTCCCCTCCGCGCTCGATGGGCGCGACGGCCCTGAAGGTCGTCAACGAGTGGGAAGAGTTCTGACCATGACCTCGCCGAACACCGACGCAGACGGGATTCTGGAGCTGATCTCGTTCGCCATCGGCGGTCAGGAATACTGCATCGACGTCCGTTCGGTGCGCGAGATTCGCGGCTGGACCCCGGCGACGCCGATTCCCCAGACGCCGAACTACATCCTTGGAGTCATCAATCTGCGCGGCGCGGTCATGCCGGTGCTGGACCTTCGCCAGCGCCTCGGCGTCGGGCCGACCGAGCCCTCGCCGCGCCACGTCATCGTGGTCATCGAGCACGGCTCACGCATGGCCGGCGTCCTCGTCGACGAGGTTCAGGAGACCTTCCAGCTGCCGGCCAGCCTGCTTCAGGCTCCGCCCGAAATGGGCGCCGGCGGCGAGGCGTCCTTCGTCGACGCCATCATCCCGCTGGAAGGCCGCATGCTCTCGCGCCTGGTCATCGACGCCCTGCTGCCCGTCAGCCAGACCCAAGCCGCCTGAGACCGCCCCTGTCAGACGCCCCACCTTATTCGTGAGTGTCGGCAAAGGCGGTCTGCATGGAATGCAGCTTCGCCTCGTCTTCCGGGCTCAAATCACGCGGCCCCAGCTCGATGTCGACCTTGATCACCTTGCCGGTGAAGGGGAACGGCGCTGTATAGCTTTTCCCGACCGGTGAGCCGGTGTCTGAGCCCAGGCCGAAGGTATCGATGCCGAACCGGCCCGCCACTGTGTTCTCGATCCGCTTGCGGCCAGCCTCCTTGCCGTTGACGCCGATCGTCACCTCCCCGCCCTTGCCCAGCCCCCCGCCGTCATAGGCGAACTCGACAGAGACGGTGGAGCGCCCGGGCGGCAACGGCGTGTCGGAGACGACGTCGGTGCGCTCCCGTTCGAACCAGTTGTAGTGGTAGACCAGCCGTCCCTCCTGGACGTAGAGGGCATATCCCGCCGAAGCGCCGCCGGCGGCCAGGATCACCCCCTCGCCGCCGGTGTCCGGTATCTCGATCTCGGCGGTGATCCGGTGCGACCGGTTCTTGGTGTTGGGCGAAGCCGTCTCGGCCAGCCGGAAGGCGCCGGGATAGTAGGTGAAACGGGTGCGGTTCGGGTCGGCCCCGCCCGGCGACGGCTTGGGCGTGGCCAGCCGGCCTGAGCCGCGGTCGTCGAACGGATAGATGTTGTTCTTGCGGGCTTCCTCGTCGAACAGGGCTTTCATCTCCGCCAGCTTGTCCGGCATGGCCTCGGCCAGGTCGTTGGCCTCGGAGAAGTCCTCGTCCAGATTGTAGAGCTCCCAGCGGTCGTTCTCCCAGTGGCCGGGGGCCAGGTCCTGTCGCCAGGGCAGGGTGTGCTGGGCGCAGGCGATCCAGCCCTTGTCGTAGATGGCCCGGTTGGTGAAGACCTCGAAATACTGCCGCTCGCGCACCGGCTTCGCCTTCGGATCGGCGAAGGTCGGGGTGATGGGCACGCCGTCCAGCGGCTTCTGCTCGACCCCGTCCACCGACGTCGGCGCCGGGATGCCCGCGATGTCCAGAACGGTCGGCATGATGTCGATCAGGTGGGTGAACTGGTCCCGAATGCCGCCGTGGTCCTTGATCCCCGCGGGCCAGGCGGCGACCATCGGATTGCGCGTCCCGCCAAGATGCGAGGCCACCTGCTTGACCCACTGGAACGGCGCATTGCCGGCCCAGGCCCAGCCCAGCGGATAGTGGGGCTCGGTGTCCGGCCCACCGATCTCGTCCAGCATGGCCAGATTGTCCTCCAGCCGCGAGGCCACCCCGTTCAGGTTCATGATCTCATTGACCGTGCCCGAGAAGCCGCCCTCCGAACTCGCGCCGTTGTCGCCGACGATATAGAGGATCAGGGTGTTATCGGCGTCGGGCAGGGCCTCGATCGCCTCGATCAGCCGGCCGCATTCGCTGTCGGCATAGGCCAGGTAGCCGGCGAAATTCTCCATGAACCGCGCATAGAGTTTGCGCTCGTCGGCCGGCAGACTGTCCCAGGCCTTCACCCAGTCCGGACGCGGCGTCAGCTCGGTCCCGGGCGGGATGATCCCCATCTCCAGCTGGCGCCGATAGGTCGCTTCGCGCACGGCGTCCCAGCCGGCGTCGAACTGGCCCGCGAATTTCTCGCGCCATGCCTTCGGCGCATGGTGCGGCGCATGCGCGGCGCCGGGGGCGAAATAGGTGAAGACCGGCTTCCGGGGCGCCACGGCCTTCGAGTACCGGATCCAGTTGATGGCCCGGTCGGTCATATCCTCCATGAAGTGATAGCCCTCTTGGGGCGACCTGTTCGGCTCCACCGCCACCGTGTTCTCGAACAGCACCGGATAGTACTGGTGCGTCTCCCCGCCGATGAAGCCGTAGAAATAGTCGAAGCCCATGCCGGTGGGCCAACGGTCGAACGGCCCGGCGACGCTGCTCTCCCAGTCCGGGGTGTTGTGGTTCTTGCCGAACCAGGAGGTGGCGTAGCCATTGCCCTTGAGCACTGCGCCGATGGTCGCCGTGCTGCGCGGGATCATGTTGTTGTAGCTGGGAAAACCGGTCGCCCATTCGGCCAGGAAGCCGACGCCGCAATTGTGGTGGTTGCGCCCGGTGATCAGGGCCGCACGTGACGGCCCGCAAATGGCCGTGGTGTGGAACCGGTTGTAGCGCAGGCCGCGCGCGGCGAGCTTGTCGAGGGCGGGGGTCGGAACCGGACCGCCGAAGGTTGAAACCTGACCGAAGCCGACATCATCCAGCAGAATGACCACCACATTGGGCGCGCCCTCGGGCGGGGTCGGGACCTTTGGCCAGTCTTCTTTCGAGTCGAGATAGGTCTTGCCGATGACCCCTTTGAACTCCGGTTCCGGAAGGGGAAGGCGCGAACGATTCTGGTCGGCAGGCATGGGAGCTCCTCGGGAAGCGGGTCTTCCCGAGGCTATCCGGCTGACTTTGTGTCGCTATCGGGTCTAACCCGATGAGCTGGCGCCTATTCCTCGACGGGGGCGTCTTCGGCGCTCTGGAAATAGGGTTCGACCACGCCCTGCAGCTTGATGGTCAGCTGGTTACCTTTGCGGTCCACGGCCTTGCCGGCGGCCAGGCGAACCCAGCCTTCCGAGACGCAGTATTCCTCGACGTTGGTCTTTTCCTCGCCCTTGAAGCGAATGCCGACGCCGCGTTGAAGCACGTCAGCGTCGTAGAATTTGCTGCTCGGGTTGACCGAGAGGCGGTCGGGGGGCGTGTCGGACATGGTCGAAAGCCTGAAGGCGAAAGAGGAGGCGCGTGCATAGCCCCCCTCGCCCGCCCTGCCAACCGGGGAGTGCGCCCCGGGCTTGTCGAACCGCCTTACTGAACCGACTGGCGCGGCGCGGGGCTAGCGGCGGGGGCCGAGGCGCCGGCGGCGTAGGGCTGGGGTCCGGACGCGGCGGGCGTGGCGGCGGGCTGGCGCGCGGGCGTGCGAGCCGGGG
>NZ_JBWKWC010000004.1:0-382552 GCF_059422025.1 Brevundimonas sp. GW821-FHT02A10 | reverse complement strand
GGGGCGTTTTGCGTTCGACCTGCAACCAGGCTGCGAGCCGTGGCTGTGGACGGACTCAATCCCGCGGCCGGGGAAAGGCGCTCGCCGCGATGGCCGGGATGCTCTGCTGGATCTCCGGGGCGTCATCGCCCTCCAGCGTGGGCCATGTCGTCGTGGAAGTCCTGTATGGCCGCGTGGATCACTTCCGGCGCCAGCAGGTGCTTGCCCGCCGGTCACGGTGGGTTGGCTACGGGCATTCATATGGAACGTCCCGTGTCGGGGGGGGCTCCGAACCCCTCCACCAGACGGTCGTCAGGGAATTCTGAAGACGACCTGGAGCCAGCCAGCGTTCTGGGCGGTTTCCAGCAGTTCGAACAGCGGGACGGCGATGAGGAAGGCCAGGCCGTCGCGCAGGGTGGTCAGGAAGAAGACGGGGCGAATCTCGAGGCGGTCGCTGTCGCGCCACAGTCTGAAGTCCGGCCAGAACCGGGGCGTCAGACGCAAATAGGCCGCATAGGGCTCGCCGAAATTGGCCAGGAGCCAGTGCTCCTCGCGCTTTACGGTGGCGAAGAAGACGCCGACGGCGATCAGCAGGAACAGTGTCGCGATGACAATGCTTCCGGTCTGGGCCCCCATGCCGAAGGCGCCCATGAAGCTGAAGAGATAGAGCGGATTGCGGCTCACCGAATAGGGACCCCGATCAACAATCTCGGCGGTCTTGCGTCCGCCGATGTAGAGTGAGCACCAGGCGCGGCCGATGATGCAGACCAGTATGAGCGCCAGACCGACCGTCTCCAGCCCCTCGTGCGCCAAGGTCTCCCCGCCGAAGGTCTGGCTGACGGCGGCCAGAAGGACCGCAGCGAAAATGGCGACGAGCAGCACCGCCTTGCGGATCCGCTGAGTCCTCTGGATGTCCTGGCGGGTGTTCATCGACTGTACTGGCGAAAGGGGGCGGAGGTACGTGCGACACGGTCTCTGCTGCGGCGAGCGCGCGTCTATTGGGGTGTTTGCGCCGCGAGCAGCGCCCGGAGGGTCGGCTTGTGAACCTTGCCGACGGCGGTCACGGGCATGGCGGTGATGATCTCGACCGACTTCGGCCGCGCGGCCCGCTCCGTGATGCGGGGTTCTGCGAACGCCATCAGTGAGGCCGGATCCGCCTCAGCGCCTTGCTTGAGCTCCACAAAAACAACGGGCACCTCGCCGGCGTGATCGTCCGCGCGGCCAATCGCGGCGGCCAAGGCGACGGCGGGGTGGGCGTAGAAGACGTCCTCGATCATAGCGGGATCGATGTTGTGGCCGCCCCGGATGATGATGTCCTTGGACCGCCCCTTCAGCCAGAGATAGCCCGCCTCGTCGAAGGTTCCGAGGTCACCGGTGTTCAGCCAGCTTCGGCCTTCAGAGTCGGTGAGCCAGAGACCCTGGTTATGATGGTCGGACACATAGCCCTGAAAGACGTTGGGTCCGGAGAGAACGACCGTGCCGGTTTCGCCGGCTTTTGCGTCGCGAGTCCAATGGCCGTCGTCGTCAAGCAGAGCGACCCGCGCCTGCTGGAACGGCAGCGGCAGGCCGACCGAGCCCGGCTTTCGCTCCCCGACGACCGGATTCAGGGCCACCACGCACGTCGCCTCGGTCAGGCCGTAGCCCTCGAGAATAAGAACACCGGTCGCGGCCTCGAACCGGTCGATCAGCGTGGCGGACATCGGCGCCGAACCGCAGAAGGCGTACTTGAGTGACGAGATGTCCGTGCCGTCGATCGGGACCTGAAGCAGGGTGGAAAAGACGGTCGGCACGCCGCTGAAGACATTGACGCGATAGCGCTCGATCAACCGCCAGAAGCCGGAGACTACATTCTTGCCCCGGTATCCCTGCGGGGTGGCCAGCAGGACCTCGCCGCCGTTCAGGAAGGGCGACAGGCCCGTCGCCATCGCGCCGTTGCAATGAAACAGCGGCAACCCGGCCAGGATGACCGTTCCGGGGGCGAAAGCTTCGCCCAGCATGCGGTTGCTCATCCAGGCGTTGGCGATCTCGTTGCCATGGGTGCGTCTGGCCAGTTTGGGTGCGCCGGTCGACCCGCCAGTCCCGAACAGGGAGGCGGTGTCATTGGAGACCGCTGGCGTTTCGATCTCAAGGGCGTCGGAGCGCATCCGGCCCACGAGCCTGCGATAGTCGGTCTCGGTGACGCCCGATCGAAGCGCGGGTGCGGCGCGGCGAATTCGACCGGCCGCAATGCGCGCGAGCACCGCCTTGATCCCGCCGACGTAGCGAGCCAGGTCGACCGTCACGAGATGCTCTACCGTGGGGGCCTCGGCGATCGCGGCCGTCACCTTCTGATAGAGATCCGATTTGGGGATCGGCCCGACCGTGACGACCACCCTGGCCCGGGAGGCCCGGAGCAGGTCGGAGATCCCGCCGACTTCCAGGAGCGGATTGATCGGAAAGGCGATCCCTGCCGTCTGGGCGCCCCAGAGGCAGAAGAAGGTTTCGGGCACGTTCGGCAGAACGAGGGCGACCACATCCCGCCGACCTGTGCCGAGCCGGTGAAAAGCGTTGGCGGCCGCCGTGACCTCTTCAAGGTAGGTCTCGAACGACCAGGCATGGGGCGGCTGTTTCTGATCCGCCTCCATGAGGAAGGTCAGCGCCCTGGACGATCTGAACCGGGCCGCCGCGCGCGCCAGACCCTCGTAGACCGAAGTCGGGGCGTCGTCCGGCCAGCCGGAAGCGGTCACCGACCTCGCATGGGCGGCGTCGGCGATGGGATCATTGTCGGGTCGCATCAGGTCGCAATTCTCTCGGTTCGGCGGATCCCGGCCGCTACAGGCCGGCGCTGACAAACGGGAAGGCGCCGAAGAGCAGCCCGCCCAGGATCATGATCAGGCAAAGGCCGATCGCCTTGGGCAGGATGAATTTCTGCATGTCGGCCATCTCGACCTCAAGCAGGGCCGCCAGCAGATAGAGGCCGGCGACAAGGGGGCTCATATAGTGGACGGCCCCGCCCATCAGGGAGGCGCGGCCAATGGCGGCGGGGTCGATGCCGAACCCTGCGGCGGTCTGGGCGATAACCGGGACGATGCCGAAGTAGTAGGCGTCGTTCGACATGAAGAAGGTCAGGGGCAGGCTGGCCAGGGCGGTGATCGGCGCCATGTACGGGCCCACGGACGGAGGGATGACGCCGATCAGTGCGTGGGCCATGGCGTCCACCATGCCGGTGCCGTTGAGGATGCCTGTGAAGGCGCCGGCCGACAGGATCAGGGCGACGATGTTGGCGATATTGTCTGCATGGCTGCTGACTCGTTCGCGCTGTTCGCTGAGCCGGGGGTAGTTGATCGTCACGGCCAGGGCGAAGGCGACCATCATGACGACCGGGAGTGGCGCGACGCCCGTCGCCAGACCGGCGACCAGGGCGAGCGTCAGGGCCAGGTTGACCAGGATCAGGCGTGGCCGCCGTTCGGGCCGGTTTGAGCCTTCCGCGATGACCGGCGCCATCGGGCCGCCGGCGAGGACGGGCTCGCGGCCCACCAGCCGCTTCCGTTCGGCCCGGCCCAGCATCACGGCGAAGCCGAGGGTGGCGACGACGCCGACCAGCATGACCGGAATGAGGGGCAGAAAGACCTGGCTGATGTCGAGGTGAAGCGCGCTGGTGACGCGGGCCGCGGGACCGCCCCAAGGCAGGAGGTTCATCACGCTGTTGGACATCAGCAAGAGGGCGCCGAGCGTCAGGGTCCGCATGCCGACGCGGCGATAGACGGGCAGCAGGGCCGAGGTCGTGACCAGGGCCGTCGTGACCGCGTCACCGTCCAGCGAGACGACGGTGGCCAGGATCACAGTCCCGATGGTGATCCGGATCGGATCGGATCCGACCAGCCGAAGCACCAGATTGACCAGGGGGTCGAACAGGCCCGCATCGATCATGATGCCGAAGTAGAGGATGGCGAAGACCAGCATCAGGGCGGTGGGCGCGACCTGGACCACACCCTTGATGATCATGCCACCCAGTTCGGGGGAGAAGCCGGCCAGCACCCCGAAGATCAGGGGCACCAGGATCAGGGCCGCGACGGCGGACAGGCGTTTGGTCAGGATCAGCGCCATGAAGACGCCGACCATCGAGAAGCCGAACAGGGCGAGGGTCATGCGGCGGCTCCTTCGGCCGAGGCCTCGGCGCCGAGCTCGAGATCGAGCAGCCGGACATATTGCTGGCCGGCGTGCATGTCGCGTTCGACGGCGCCGCCTTGAGCCATCGGCCGGGGGTAGGAGAATTTGATCACATGCAGATCGTCGACCGGAATGCGTTTGATGAGACCGGGCTCGGCCCCGTAGAGCCGTCCGAAGGCCTCGGCCGAAATCGCCGGATCGTCGCGGTAGCGATCATAGGTCTCCGGCGTGAAGAACAGATCGACCGTGATCCAGAAGGGGCCGGCGTTCTTGGACCGCACATAGCGGCAGACGTCATTGAGGCGCGGCATCAGGCGACGGCCTTTCCGGAGGAGGTGTCGGTGGACAGGTCGATCCAGGCGGTGCGGACCAACTCCATGGGATCGTCGACCTCGACGACATGGTTGAGGCGGAACTCATAGACCTGTCCGCGCTCGATTTCGGCCGGCGAGAAGGGGAAGCCGTAGCTGGGCAGTTCCTTGCCCTCGCTGGCGGGGAAGTGGAAGAAATAGGGATTGCAGGTCTTGGCGATCCGCGTGGCCATGTCCTGGGTTTCAGCGGTCACGACCAGCACAAGGCCGATCTCGGGCGGAGGACCTTGCGTCTCGGACAGGGGCAGGCCGCTCAGGGCGTTCCAGCCGTAGGCGCGCAGGGACAGGTCGAAAGACCCCGCCGCGTCGCCGATGGTCTGGGCCACACGATGCAGCAGCGCGGCGTGCAGCCGGGTCGTGAAGCCGTCGATGTCGGCGAGCACGTCCGGGGCGGCGATGCCGACCATCATGAAGGTCTGGAACGGCCCGCGGCCCGCCCCTTCGAGCTTCATCGTATAGGGCTTGTCTTCCCAAACCGATCCAGTGACCCGGACTGTGCGGTCGTCGAGGGCGGCGTAGCGGGCATTGCGCACGTCGAGGACGCCGCCCGGCTCGATCAGTTGGAAGGGATCGCTGTTCTCGTACAGCATGTGAGACGAGACGCTGTAGGGGGTGCAGCGGTTGTCGGGCCGGATGGGGGCGATGTCGAAACTGTCCTGGCGCAGCCGCATGGTGACGCCGGGCTGGGTCGGATTGACGGTGCACAGGCCGCCGCACTCTGTCAGCTTCGCCGCATGCCAGGCCAGACCTTGCGGAATGCCTTGTCTCAGGGCGAAGGCGGACAGGACGCCGGTGTCGGTGGTGCGGCCGCCCAGGATGATGTCGGCGCCGCCGTCGAGGGCCTGAATGTAGGGCTCGGGGCCCATGAGGGCGACGATCCGGTCGCAGGTATCGATCCGGTCGTCCGTCAAGGCGGGCAGGGGCGCCAGAGGGCGTGTGCGACCGCCGGCCCGTTTGGCCTTGATCGTCGCCGGGTCCTGTTCGGAATAGAGCAGGGCGATGCGCGGCTTCAGATCCAGTTCGGCCGCGATCTCGACGACGATGTCGCGGGTCCAGTCCACCGCGTCGTCGCAGCCCGACGTGCCGCAGGAGCCGACCAGCACCGGCACACCGTATTTCGCGCCCGCCGCCATGAGGATCTTGAGGTCGTGCTTCACGGATTCGCGGCTGACCTTGGAGACGCCCCGGCCCAAGTAGAAGGGGCCGCTGTCGGTTGAGCCGGCGTCCACCGCGATGGCCTGGGCGCCGTCAGACAGGGCCCACTCCATCTCGTCCGCCCGAACGCCTGCGCCGAGCGCCCCGTGCGGGACCGCGATGAGAATTTCGTCTGGCTCGAGCACTTCAACCCCGTCGTTTCTGTCTTTACGGTTGGATTATAGGAAAATCCGATTTGAGCAAGCCGAAAACTGGCCAATAAACAACGTGCATGTACGCTGTATCGGAAAATCGTAGGAAACAATTTGCGCAAATAGAAATCGTATGTCACTTCCTTGGCCAACGACGGCGTCGCAAAGGCGCTGCGAGGGAGAGCCATCACATGAACCGCACGTCTCACCGCGCCCTGTGCGCGACCGTTTCCGCCCTTGGCCTGATGGCCGCGGCCGGCGCCGCCATGGCCCAGACCGCGGCGCCGGCGCCTTCGCCCCAGGACGATACCGAGGCGTCCGCGCTGGACGATGTGATCGTCACCGCCCAGCGCCGCAGCCAGAACCTGCAGGAGGTGCCGATCACCGTGACGGTGTTCGGGGCGCAGCAGCTTCAGGAGGCCAAGATTGAGCAGGTCTCGGAGATCGTGACCCGAACGCCGGGCCTGAGCTTCGACGCCTTCCCCGCCAGCCAGCCCCGGCTCGCCGTTCGCGGCATCGGATCGTCAGACAAGGGCGCGGCCGGTGACGCCAGTTCGGCGGTGTTCCTGGACGAAATCTATCTGGGCCGCCCGGCAGCCGTGGCCTTCGACGCCTTCGACATCGCCCGGATCGAGGTTCTGAAGGGGCCTCAGGGCACGCTCTTCGGCCGCAACGTCGTCGGCGGGGCCGTCAACGTCGTCACCCAACGCCCGCAGATGGGCGTGTTCGATGCGGCGGCTGAAGCCTCGGTCGGCAACTACAGCCAGCTCGACGGCGCGGGCTTCATCAATGCGCCGCTCGGCGACACGACCGCCCTACGGATCAGCGGCGCCTGGCGCACCCATGACGGCTATGTCCGCAGCCAGACCACGGGCGGCCGGCTTGAGGATCAGGACACCCAAAGCGCCCGTATCCAGCTGCTGTCGCACCCGAACGACAAGCTGGAACTGCATCTGACCGTCGACGGCACGCGCGATCGGGGGAACGGCACCGCCCAGCATGCGGTCGACGTCGATCCGACCTCCTCGAACGCCAGCCGATGGACCATCAATCGCGACCGCGACTACAACGCCTCCTCGATCAACGGCATCCAGAACCGCGATACCTGGGGCGTCCGCGCCGCCGCTGACTACGACCTGCCGTTCGCGACCCTGAGCGTTCTCGCCTCCTATCGGGACGTGGATTACGAACAGTTCTACGACTTCGACGGCGGGACCTTCCCGTCGAACCTGATCAACCTCGCCGGCGGCGACAGCGAACAGACCGGCTTCTCCAGCCAAGAGGTCCGGCTGTCTTCCCTGCCGCGGAGCAAGGCGACCTGGGTCGCGGGCCTGTACCGCTACTACGCCGACACGGACCGCTCGACCTCGCTGGACCTGACCATCGGGACGGCCCTGCGGCACGAGGTGTTCGACCAGAGCGCCCAGACCGAGAGCCTCGCCGCATTCGGCGACATCAGCTGGCCGCTGACCGAGCGACTGTCGGTGTTCGGGGGGCTGCGCTACTCGACCGACGACAAGACCTATCACATCACAAATATGCGCTCGACCGTGCCGATCCGGTCCAGCGGTTTCTTCGACGTCAACGCCCAGCAGGACTGGGACGCCACCACTTGGCGGATCGGCGCCAACTTCAAGATCACGCCCAACCACATGATCTACGGCGACATCTCGCGCGGCTACAAGAGCGGCGGTTTCCAGGACACGCCGTCGAGCGCGGCCGACGCGGCCACGGCCTTCAATCCCGAATACGCCACCCAGTACGAGATCGGCCAGAAGAGCCGCTTCCTCGACGGTCGGGCGACCTGGAACAACACCCTGTACTGGATGGACTATACCGACCTGCAGACCGCCCAGCTGATCGGTCTGATCAGCCGCGTGACCAATGCGGGCCAGGCGACGATCAAGGGCTATGAGACCGCGCTCAGCCTCTCGCCGGGCGGCGGTTTCGAACTCGATGCCGCCTACGCCTTCACCGACGCGAAGTTCGACGTCTTCTTCGAGGGCGCGGACGATCTCTCGGGCAACCGGATCTCGCGGACGCCGCGTCACAAGGTCGTCCTGTCCCCGTCCTGGCGCCACGACCTGGCAAGCGGCGCCTATGTGAAGTTCGCGGTCGACTATCGCTACGAGAGCTTCATCTACGACGACAACTCCAACAACAATCTGGAGGTCCGCGAGCCGACGGAGTTCGTGGACGCCCGGGTCATCTTCAACTCGCCGGACGATCGCTGGGCCTTCACGGTCTGGGGCAAGAACCTGACGGACGAGCTGACCCGCACCCACCAGACGACGTTCCTGGGCGGCACCTTCGCCGGCTACAACGCGCCGACCACCTATGGGGTGACCCTGCGCTGGAACCACTGACCGTTCCTTCCTGAAACTGGGCCGGTATCCCGGGCCGGCCCGCTTCTTTACTCCGAAGGCTCAGGTGTTCAGGTTCCGCAGGAACCTGAGTCGAACCCCGTCATGAAGCCGAACGCCGAATCCGTCGTCGATACCGCCACCAACGCCCTGCGCGAGGCGATCCGCTACGGACGGTTCGCGCCGGGCCAGCGTCTGGTCGTGGCGGATCTCAAGGAAATCTACGGCACCAGCGCCGGCCCCATCCGTGAGGCGATCACCCGCCTGGCCGGGGAGGGGCTGATCGATCTCATCCCCAACCGGGGCGCTGTGGTTCGCACCTTCGCCGAACGCGACATGCGGGAACTGTTCGAGGTCCGCGAGGCTCTGGAAGGCATGGTCGCGCGGCTGGCCGCCCTGAACGCCCACCGCGCCGACTATTCCGACCGGCTTCGGGCGCTGATGACCAAGCTCGAGGCCCATACGCGCGACGGCGACATCAGCCTGAGCGTCACGCGTGAGGAGTTCCACGACCTGCTCTATGAGATGAGCGGAAACGCCAAGCTCAAGGAGACGGCCGTCCGGCTGAGCTACCCCGGCTACGGCGTGCGCTACAGCCGGTTGATCGGGGCGGCGCGGACACAGGCGTCGCTGGCCGAACACCAGCTGGTCGCGGACGCCATCCTCGCGGGAGACGCGCCAGCCGCCGAGCGGCTGATGCGTCAGCATCTCAGGAATACTTCCATCGCCATCCAGGACGCCATCGACGCGGCGCCGGAATTCAAGTCGGCCTTCTTCGGCTCCGACGAGCGTTAGGGCGAGCCTGTCAGTCCGTCAGCTCCGCCGGCGCGATCCGCGCGGGTCGGGCCCCGCCGAAGGGGATGGTGACGGCGAAGTTGAACAGGCGGCGCGAGCCGCGACGTTCGGTGATCTGCTGCAGGGTCGCGGTGTCGATGTGGGACCGCTCGATCTGGCTGTCGAAGACGTCCGACACCGTGGCGACCGCGCTGACGCCGTTGGCGAAGGTGTGCAGATAGCCGAGGTTGGCGCTGGCCACGCCCTCGCGATAGCCCTGCGCCGTCTGCCGGTGGCCACGATAGTCGACGCTGACCTGCAGCAGGTCGGACGGGGTCAACTGATAGTCCAGGCCGCCCTTGGCCGAGGAATTCCAGCCCGACCGCACCTCGAAGCCGAGGTTGCCGGGATCCAGCCGGGTGTAGTTGACGTCGCCGCTGACGCGGTAGGTGATCCGGTCGGTCAGCTTGCCGCGTCCGGCGAAGACCAGGCCCGCCGCATCGCTGCGGCCGAGGTTCTCTTCTGTGGTCAGGACGATCGTGGGGCTGATCAGACGGGTGACTTCGGTGAAGGTATTGGTGGTCTTGCGCAGATAGCCGGTGACTTCCCACGACGTGCCATTGGCGGCGTACTGATAGCTGGCTTCGAAGGAGTCCGTCTCGCGCGGCTTCAGGTCCGGATTGCCGGCGCGCAGGTTCAAGGGGTCGGTATAGGTCGGGTAAGGGTTCAGATCCTCAACCTCGGGCCGGGCCACACGCTTGCTGTAGGACAGGCGCAGGGTCTGGGTGTCGGACAGCTCGTATTGCAGATGCAGGGTCGGATAGACGTCGAAGGCGTCGCGGCGCCGGGTCTGAGCCAGATCGACCTGATCGGCGTGGTCGATCATCTCCTCCAGACGCAGGCCGAAGATCGCCGACAGCTTGCCGGTCAGCGGCCGTTCCCAGGTGGCGTAGAGGGCGTGAATAGTCCGGTCGTAGAGGAAGCGGTTGGTGCGGTTCGCGTCGGGCAGATAGACGCCGCCCGCATCGATCGCGCCACCGCGATGGCGATAGTTGGCGTCTTCGCGCAGGACGTCATAGCCGACCTCCAGATCGCCCCCGGCCAGGGGCGTGGCATAGACGGCAGTGAGCTGACGCTGGAGCTCGCTCTCGCTCGGGGTTTCGAGGTCAATCTGGTCAGGGCCGGCGGGCAGGCGATTGCGATTGGTCAGTTGGCGGGTCTGCTGCTCGACGGTTCGACCCCGCCGCAGGTCCAGCGAGAATGTACGGCCTTCGCCCGAGAAGGTGTGACGCCAGCCGGCCAGAAGCTCGTCGGAGGTCTGGGTTTCGTCGCCGCCACCGAGCCGGTCGTAGTCGCGAGTCACCGAACCGCCGGGCATCAGCACCTGATTGGTCTGGAAGGCGCTGAGGTCGCCGCTGCGTTCGGTATAGCTGGCGCCGGCGCTCAGGCGGTCGCGAGGCGTCGCGTCGTACTCCAGACCCGCGCCGATGGTCTTCGAGAGGCGGCTGGTGTCAAAGGCCGTGACCTGACGCGTTTCGGTCGCCACGCCGGTGATGGGATCGGTCAGGACCCGATCGTCCGTGGAGCGGCGGATTCGTTCGTCCTGCCGCAGACCCAGATTGCCGTTCAGGGTCAGGGCGCCGATGCGCCGGGTGGCGCTGACGCCGAGGCTGTAGCGGCCGTCCGTGCCGACGCTGGCGCGGACCGAGCCGGACATGCCCTGTGCGCGGGTCTTCTTCGTGACGATGTTGATGATCCCGGCCGTGCCGTCGGGACGGAAGGCGGCCGAGGGGTTGGTGATCACCTCGATCGTCTCGATCGAATTCGCGGACAGGCCCTGCAGGGTATCGGCCCGGTTGAGCGCCGACATCGTCGTCGACGGGCGGCCGTCGATCAGGATCTGGACACTGGGGTCGCCACGCAGGCTGACCACCCCTTGCGCGTCCACCTCGACTGAGGGGATGTTCTTCAGGACGTCGCTGACCGAGCCGGAGGCGGCCTGAAGGTCGCTGTCGACACGGTAGGTGCGCCGGTCGATCGAGGTGGTTGCGGCGGAGCGCTGGCCGGTAACCACGATCTCACCGACGGCGGTGGCGTCGGACGGCGAGGTTGGGGGGGAGGGCGTCCGGGGCGGTGGCGTTTGTGCGAACGCAAAGCCGGGCGAGGCCAGAACGGCGGCGACGACGATTTGGGAGGCGAGAGTGGCGCGGGGCGCGCAGGGCTTCGTCGGCGGAAAGATCATGGTGAGCCCTGAGGAAAAGCCCCGATCGGCCGCGACGGCGATCCGGGACTCCGTGAGCCCTAGGGGGAGCGGGATGACGGCGCCCTGACGGCCGCATTACGTTTGTGGCGATGAGAAAAAGCACGGGCGTAACCCGGGAAGAATAATGCGATTGACTTGCATTCATGCCCGCCTTAGCCGCCTTCTGGTGTTTCAATCCTGAAACCGGGCAGGGCGTTCGTTTGCGTTGATGATGAGTTCCGGCGCATCCCGCGAAAGGTCGCCCGTTTGAGCGCGCCCGATGAGCTGCCAGCGGATCTCACGATCCAGGAGCTGGCCAAACGTCGGCAGGTTCGGTTGAGCCGCACCGCCAGCCGGGTTGCGATGGCCTTCACCGACGAGCGGACGCTGCTGGATGCGATGACAGTGTGGACCCTGTCGGCGAGCCAGGCGCCCGTCATCCCGCTGACCACAGTCTATCGCGCGCTGCGTGAGCTCAAGACCAAGGGGCTGATCAAGGTCGCCGCCGTTCCGGGCGACCGGATGTACTATCAGATCGACAGGGGCGATCAGGATCGCATCAGCCTGATCGACGCCGCCGGACAGGCGGTGACGGTGATCGACAGCCCCGAGGTCGTTGAAAAGATTCAGGCTCTGCTGGCGGCGGAAGGCTTCATCCTCGCCGACGAAATCCATTTCCGCGTGAAGCGGCGCGACTAGGGTCCGACTAGCCGCCGGCGCGGACGTAGATCGGGTTGGAATAGATCCAGATCATCTCGCGGGGCGCGCCCGCCAGAGTCGGGATCCGGGTCGTGACCTCGACGCGGTAGACGCCATCGTCGTCGCTCGCCCAGGCCAGTTCTGCGTCACCGGGGGCGGTACGGACCACCTCCGTTCCGTTGCGCAGGAGATGGATCACCGGCTTGAGGGACGCCGCCGAGGCCGGCAGCTGGACCCGATAGGTCGTGGGCGGGCCAGCAGCGATCTGGTCGCCCATCCAGGCGGTCTGACCCGGCCGCTCGCCGGCGAACATGAAGCCGGTTCCGTCGCCCAGCACATCGAGAGAGACGAAGACATGACCCGCGCGCAGGGCGTCATAAACCAGCGACGCGTCCACATCCTTCCGACCGGTGAAGGGCGTCGGTGTGATGATGTGATCGCGGGCGATCCGCATGATGTCACGCGCAGGCGGAAAGGGGATTTTCCAGTCATCGGACAGTTCGATGGCCTGGTGGATGTCGGGGGCGTAGAGGCCGACGAAGCGACGCGTCCGGGTGATCTGGTCCCACTTGGCCAGGGCCGAGGCCGGACGGCCGCCGAGCTCCAGATACGCCGCCATCGGACGGAAGGGCAGGGCGGCGATGGCGGCCGTCTTCGCTGTCGCCGGGGCGTCGTAGAATTGGTCGGCGAGATCGAGAATTTCCATGCCCATGATGCGGTCGTCGATCGGGCCCTTCCACGCCCATTTGCGATGGGTGGGGTGGGCGATGACAGCTAGTCCGCCCTCGGTCTGAATACTGGACAGGAAGGGACCGGTCGGGGCGTCTCCATCGGTCGGGGCGGAGGTGACGTTCAGGCCCAGCATATGGCCTTCGGGGCGGGAGCTCTCGATCCCCGTCAGCATCAGGACGCCGCCCTTCCAGCCCTCACGGCCGTCGCGGATCGGTTGCAGGGTGTTGTGGTCGGTGACGATCAGGAAACGGATGCCCTGCCGGCCGGCATCGACGGCGAGGCTGTCGTAAGACCCGGTGGCGTCGTCGGAATAGTCGGTGTGCAGATGGATCAGGCCCGCATAGTCATACCGCGTCGGACCGGGCGCCGGGGTGTCGATGACCGGAGCCGCCGTCGACGGTATGGGACGTCCAGCGCTGATCAGGGCCAGGCCGAGGACGGCGACAAGCGTCCGCTTCGCCCATGAGCAGCCCGCGAGGGGGCCTCGGGCGGCGCGGGACGACGGCGTTTCGCGGTCTGGCGACATGAAAGTTCCGGGCTGCCGCCGCAGTCTGGACGCGCGTCATGGCGCGCTGGCCACCGGGCGGCGACAGGGAGGTGAAGTTTCAGCGAAGCTTGCAGGAAGGCGTGCCTGCACCCTGACGCGGGCGACTTACGCGGAAGCTGACGGCCGGATTATGAATCGCCACGTCCGGCGGCGAGGACGCGCCGCAGCTCGATCATTGCGGGCTCAGGGCGTCCGGATAGCCAGGTCAGGAGATTGTCCCGGAAGGCGGGGTTTCCGGTGCGCCAGGCTGTCTGGAAAACGGGCGTCGCTTCGGACGCCCGACCGTCCTCGACCAGCAACCTGCCAACGTTGAAGGCGCCGCGAAAATCGCCACCCGCCGCCCCCTGCTCATAGAGCGTCCGGGCTCCGGCCCGATCCATCGGCCCGGCCCAGCCATCTTCGAGAAAGCCGCCCAGGACCGTCGTGGACTTGGCGTGTCCGAGGGCGACGGCCTTCTCCAGCCAGGCCCGGGCCGCGGCCTTGTTCTCCGGCACGCCGCGACCGAGGGCGAGGGAGGTCGCGAAATTATACATGCCCCAGTCCAGCCCCGCGTGGGCCGCCTGGGCGAACCAGCTGGTCGCGGCCTCGTCGGACGGCGTGACGCCCCAGCCGTTCTCGTAGCAACGCCCGACCATATTGGCGGCCATCGGTAGGCCGGCGCGGGCGGCCTTCAGGAACCAGCCAAAGCCCGAGACCGGGTCGGCGGGGCCGCCGCGTCCGTCCATCAGCATCTGGCCGAGAATGGTCTGGGCTTCGGGCGATCCGGCCTTGGCCCATTCGGTCATCTTGCGGCGCGCCGCGTCGTCGGGGCCGGCAAGGATGGCGTCGATCTCGGCGGGGGTTGGAGCGTCGGTCATGGGTCTCACAGTGAAACGCCCTCTCGACCGGGTCGAGAGGGCGTTCCGATCCTCTGGAAGGTTTGAGGTCTAGTAGCGGAAGTTCAGCGTCAGGGTCGCCGATCGGCCCGGCGCCACGGTGGCGTAGTGGGTCGGATAGGCCTGGCTGAAGTAGAACTCGTCGGTCAGGTTCTGCACGTTCAGGCGCAGGTTGAGCTGGTCGTTGATGACGTAGGTCGCATTGGCGTCGACCCGCGTGTAGTCGGGAATGTACTTGGTGCTGTTGATGGTCGCGGTCGAGGCGTTGCCGTACACCTTGCCCATGTAATAGACGCCGACCCCGACGTTGAACTGCGGCGTCACCTGGTAGTTGGTGGTGATCGAGGCGCTGTTTTCCGGGGTGTTGGGGAACTGGATGCCGTCGTTCAGGCCGAAGGCGGCGCCCGAACCGCCCGCCTTGACCAGCTCGGAGTCGAGGTAGGTGTAGCCGGCGAAGACTGACCAGGCGTCGGTGATCTCGCCGTTGACGCCGATTTCCAGGCCCTGGATCAGCTTCTCGCCGACCTGGGCCACGGTGCCGTCGGCGACGGTGATGCGGGCATTGTCGGTTTCGACGCGGAAGATAGCCGCCGACAGGGACAGGGCGTCGCCCAGCACGTCCCACTTGGCGCCGATCTCATAGGCCTTGTTCTCTTCTGGAACGAGGGCGGCGTTGGCGGCGCTGGACAGGGCGTTGGAGTCCACCCCCTGGGCCAGGGCGTTGCCGACCGGCGTGCTGGACGTGGAATAGGTCGCATAGACCGTCGCGGCCTCGATCGGCTTGTAAACCAGACCGACCTGGTAGTTCACCAGATCGTCCTGACGCTTGAAGGTCGAACGGACAAACGGCGCGGTCGTGGCGATGGCCGAGATGTATTCGGCTTCATAGCGGTCGAAGCGAATCCCCAGGTTCAGCTGCCACTGCGGGTTCAGGGTAATCGTGTCGAAGGCGTAGACGCCCTTGGTCGTGGTGCTGGAGTTGTTCGGGTTGCCAGTCTTGGTGATCACACCGGTCCAGGCGTCGTTCGGGTTCGGGTTGTTGACCGTGGTGCAGTTGAAGTTGGCGACGGCGGCCGGGAGGCAGCGGTTGTAGGCGGCCAGCAGCTGGCCTCCGCTGGTGATGGTGTAGGTGTCGTTCTCGCCCTCTTCCTTCGACAGCTCCAGGCCGGCCGAGAAGCTGTGGCGGATCGAACCGGTGGTGAAGGTCCCGTACAGGTCGGTCTGGTTGAACAGGGTGTTCACATCGCTGATGCGGGTGTTGGCGCGGCGCCAGACCAGGCCGTAGTAGATGTTGCCCTGGGTGTCGTCGGGCTGGGTGTAGATATAGTCCTGCGAGCTTTCGCTGTAGCGGGTCGTGTTCCGGAAGTGCAGGTTCGGGCTGAAGTCGTGCTCAAGCCGCACCGTGCCGATGTCCACCTGCTCCTTGCGGAAGTCGCGGTCGGTCAGGCCGTAGAAGGTGTTGCGATCGACGTTGATCGGCGAGCCGTCGCCCTCGACTGCCACGCGCGGCAGGTCGGTGCGCGAGCGGAACAGCGGGTTGTTGTACGGCAGGCCCGAGTCCGGCAGGTCGTCGGACTGCAGGTGATAGTAGGACAGGGTGGCGCGGGTGTCCGTGCCGATCCCGAAGGCAATCGAGGGCGCGACGCCCCAACGCGAGTTGTAAACCTCGTCGCGGCCGGCGACGTGGGCGTCGTGGTAGAGGGCGTTCAGGCGCACCGCGGCGGTGTCGCTGAGCTGGTAGTTGCCGTCGATCGTGGCGCGGCCGTATTCGGCGGAGCCGACGCCGAGCGAACCGGCGATGAAGTTGTCCAGCTTCGGCGTCTTGTTGTTGATGTAGATGCCGCCGCCGGCGCCGCCGCGGCCGGTGTAGACGCCCGAGGCGCCCTTGATGACCTCGACGCCCTCGACGTTGAAGACTTCACGCGACTGGGCGCCGGTGTCCCGCACGCCGTCGACGAAGGTCGAGGACTGGGTGTCGGCGCCGCGCAGGAAGGGGCGGTCGCCCAGCGGGTTGCCGCCTTCGCCGGCGCCGAAGGTGATGCCGGGCACGGTGCGCAGGGCGTCGACCAGGGTCACCGACCCGGTCGTCTGGATGATCTCTTCCGGGATAACCGTGACCTGGCGCGGTGTGTCGCGCAGCGGGGCGGTGATCTTCGGCGTCGAGGTCTGACGTTGGCCGTGGGCGATGATCTCGCCGAGGTTGGTCGCCGCACCCGTGTCCTGCGGCTCGTCCGAAACGATCGATTGGGCCGCCGCCGACTGGATGCCGGCGCCGCCGAGCATGGCGAAGGCGAGGGTCGAGGCGCCGAGGGCGACGCGGGTGTTTCGGGACGAGGTGTTCGACATGGGGGAGGATGTCCGCTTGCTGTTGCGACTAAGTCGCGAAAGTGGCGGCCCGATTGCGACCTCCCGCCGCATCTGTCAATGAGAACCATTCACAAAAGTTAGGGTGCGGCGCAAAAGCGTCACTATTCCGCCGTCAGGTCACCGCCTCATGCTCATCCGAATTCCAAACCTTCTGTCTTCTGACGATGTCGCGCGGGTTCGCGCGGCCATCGATGCGGCCGATTGGACCGACGGCAATGCAACGTCGGGGCACCAGTCGGCGCTCGCCAAGCGCAATCACCAGCTGCCGGAAAGCTCCCCGGTGGCCCGGGCGGCGGGCGAACTGATCCTGGACCGGCTGAGCGCCAGTCCGTTGTTCGTGTCGGCGGCCCTGCCGTTCAAGGTCTTCCCCCCGCTGTTCAATCGCTACGAAGGCGGCGAGACTTTCGGCGTCCATGTCGACAATGCCGTACGGGCCCAGGCCGGGTCGGATTTCCGCATCCGCAGCGATCTGTCGGCGACCGTCTTCCTTAGCGATCCCGAGAGCTACGACGGCGGCGAACTGGTGATCGAGGACACCTATGGCGACCAGCGGGTCAAGCTGGCGGCCGGGGACATGGTTCTATACCCGGCGTCGAGCCTGCACGAGGTCACGCCGGTGACGCGCGGCGTGCGCGTCGCCTCCTTTTTCTGGATCCAGAGCATGGTCCGCGACGCCGGAGAGCGACGTCTGCTGTTCGAGCTGGACGGCTCGGTCCAGGCCCTGACCGCCCGGCACGGCGGGCGCGATCCGCAGGTGATCAGCCTGACCGGCCTCTATCATAATCTGCTGAGAAAGTGGGGCGACCTCTAGATCGCCAGACGGCCGCGCCTGAGTTTCCCGCGACGGATGTAATGCCGTCGTCACGTTAGACGAAGGTTGACCCCGCCATCGGTAGGCGGCGCCACCTCCGGAGCCCCTTTGGATACTTTCGATCTTTCCCGCCAGTCCGGCGTTCGCCTCAGCGCAACGTCGAAGCGGGTGCTTGCCGTCTTCGAAGGGACGACCGAGGTCATGGATGTCGAGCGGGCATGGACGGTGGCGAACCATCCCGACAATCCGCTGGCGCGCTCCAGTGTCTATCGCGCGATCCGCGACCTGCACGACAAGGGCTACCTGGCTGTCAACGCGGTGCTGGGACCGCGCATCTTTTTCCAGCTGACGCGCGAGGTCCCGCTGATCAACCTCGTCGACGTCGAGCGCGAGACCGTCACGACCTTCATCGACGAGGCGCTGGCGGAACAGATCAAGGCGGTGATCGCGACCGCCGGCTTCGACCTCGCCGGCGGCATCGATCTCAGGGTCACGCGCAAGCCCTGATCCCTGTCCCGGGCTCAGGGCAGGGTGAAGACGGTTTGGATCCAGCCCGCGTCCTGCGCCCGCTCGATCAGTTCGAAGATCGGGATTGCCAGCAGGAAGGTCAGGCCGTCGAAGATGGTGGTCAGGAAGAAGCTCGGGCGGACTTCGAGGGTCTCGGAGGCGCGCCAGAGCGAGAAGTTCGGCCAGAAGCGGGGCGTGCGTTTCAGATACTCGGCATAGGGCTCGCCGAAGGCGTCCAGCAGCCAGGCTTCCTCGCCCTTCACCGTCGCCCAGAAAACGACGAGCGCGATGAGGGTGAACAGCAGGGCGAGAACGATGCTGCCCGTCTGGGCGCCGATGCCGAACGCCCCGATGAAGCTGAAGACGTACAGCGGGTTTCGCGTGATCGAATACGGCCCCTGGTCGATGATCTCGGCCTTCTTGCGCCCGCCGATATAGAGCGAACACCAGCCGCGCCCGACGATGGCGACGCCGATCAGGATCAGGCCGACCGTCTCCAGGATCTCGTGAAAGGGTGTCTCGCCGTTCAAGGTCTTGGTGAAGGCGGCGAGCGCGATCACGCCAAGGATGAGGACGAACAGGACGATCTTTCGAACAATCTGCATGCGCCGGATCGCGGCGTTCTTTTCTTCTGACATGGTCAGTTCCTGATGGTGCGGCCCGAGGCGCCGCCGTGGCTGAAGTGAGGGGAAAAGCGATCGTAATGTTGGGGCAATGATCGCGAGAGGCGGGGACGCGTACGACGATCCCGCAGACCCTTCGTCTGCAGGGAGACTGAAATGAACAAACTGCCCCTGATCGCTCTGGCCGCGCTCGGCGTCGCCGGAGCCGCCGCGGCTGGCGTGGCGACTGCCCGTCCGGCCGAGAGCGAGGACGCGGCGCTGCTGGCCCGCGCCACCGTGCCGATCGCAACCGCCATCTCGACGGCCGAGACCGAAAGCCACGGGCGCGCCGTGGAGGTCTCGCTGGAGGAAGAACACGGCGGACCGGCGTGGATCGTCACCACGGTGGCTCCGGCCGGCGACATCAGCGTCGAGATCGACGCCCGCACCGGCGCGGTCAAGGAGATCGGCCCCGACGATGAAGACGAGGGCCACGAAGGCCACGAGGGCGCCGACGACTGAGCTCTGTCGTCAGGCGCGAACGGGATCGCGAAGCCGCGCGCTTCGCGGTCTCGTTTGTGTTGCTGCTGGAAGCAGGTCTCACCCATCGGCGCCTCCGCGCGAGCGGCGGTGAAAGACGACAAGCCGGTACAGATAGGCCCCGGCCGCGAGGACGAGCACGCCGGTCGTGACCGGGTTAAGCCAGGCTTCGACACGGTCGTAGTGCGCCTCAAGCCGATAGCCGGCATAGGCCAGAATGAAGGTGAAGGCGGCCGTTCCGACCGTCGTCCAGGCCAGAAAGCGTCCGAGACCCATGCCGGTCACTCCGGCGGGGATCGAGATGAAGGTGCGGACCGTGGGGACCAGCCGGCCGATCAGGACCGCCGGGCCGCCGAAGCGCGCGAAGACCTCGGCGGACTTGTCGATCTCCTCCGGACCGAGAGTCAGCCACCAGCCCTGGGAGCTCGACCAGCGTCGCAGGCGCGCCAGCCCGACGCGGCGTCCCATCTCGTACCAGACCCAGGCGCCGGCGACCGCGCCGAGCGTACCCGCCGCCACCAGCAACAGCAGGCTGAAGTCGCCGCGCGCCGCCGCGAACCCGGCCAGCGGCATAATCACCTCCGAGGGCAGGGGCGGGAAGACGTTCTCGGCGAACATCAGCAGGGCGACGCCCACGACGCCGGTGACCGCGATGATCTGGACGATCAGGTCGAACATCAGGCCGGCTCCGGCAGGAGGTCGGTGGTGTCAGGCTCGGGCGCCGAGCGGGCCGGCGCGCGCAGATAGCGCCAGATCAGGGCGGGCAGGACCAGCAGGCTGATCAGGGTCGAGGTGATCAGGCCACCCAGAATGACGATCGCCATCGGCCCCTGTATTTCGCGCCCCGCCTGTCCGGTCTGCAGGGCCAGGGGCAGGATACCCAGGCCGGTGACCAGAGCCGTCATCAGGATGGGCGTCAGTCGCTCGCGCGCCGCCAGCACGACCGTCTCCAGCGACCAGTCATGGCCCTCGTGGGTGACCAGATGCTCGGTGTGGGAAATCAGCAGGATGGCGTTGCGCGAGGCGATGCCGAACAGGGCGACGAAGCCGACCAGCGACCCCAGCGACAGACTGCCGCCGGTCAGGGCCACGGCGACCACCCCGCCGACGAGGGCGCCCGGCGCGGTGCCGAGGATCAGCCCGACGGCCCGCCCGCTGCGGAAGGCGAGCAGCAGAAGGATGATCACCCCGACCAGGGCCACGCCGACGTTGAGCAGAAGGTCGTTGCGCGCGCTCGCGGCGCCGGCGGCCGAGCCTGAATAATCGGCATAGACCCCCGGGGGCAGCTGGGCTTTCGCGATGGCGGCCTGCGCTGCCTTCGTGACCCTGGCCACATCGCGCGGGGCCGGATTGGCGGTGACGACCGAGACGGCGCGGCCGCCGTCATGGGCGATGACGGTGCGGCCGTCGACCAGCCCGACCCTGGCGATCTGGCGCAGCGGGACCACGGCGCCCGAGCTGGACCGGATCAGGAGGTCGCCGACGGCCTCGGGTTGGGACCGCAGGTTCGGCGGAGTGGTGACGGCGATATCCAGCGCCCGGTCCTGCCGATAGATCTGGGCCGCGACTGTACCCTGATACGCCGTCTGGACCGCATCCAGCACCTCGGCGGGCGACAGGCCGTAGCGGCCGACGGCGACCGGATTCAGCGCGATACGGACCGCAGGCGTCGAGGGCGGTGTGCCCAGCTGGACATCGGTCGCGCCCGGTACGGTTTTCAGGATGGCGTCGACCTGACCGGCGGCCTTATCGAGGGTGTCGGAATCCGCGCCGTAGAGGCTGACCACCAGGCTGGCGGTCTGGCCGGACAGGGACTCGCCGATGCGGTCGCCGAGGAAGGTCAGGACCTCGGTCTCCAGCCCCGGATAGGCGGCCAGGATGTCCTGGATCTTCTGCTGGATGCGATCCTGTTCGGCGCCCGAGAGTTTGGGCTTGAGTTCGACGTGAAACTCGCTTCGCTCCGTGCCCCATGTGTCCTCGCCGCCCGAGGCACGGCCGATCTGCTGTTCGACGGACTGGATGCCCGGCACGGCCAGAAGGTCCCGCGTAATGGCCTTGCCGTAAGTCCGCATGACGGTCAGGGAGGCGCCCGGCCGGGCCGCCACGCCGAGCACGAAATGGCTCTCGCGGAAGGCGGGCAGCAGTTCAGTGTTGAACAGGGCGAAACCGGCGCCGGTGATCACGAAGGCGACGACCGAAACGATTACGGCGGCGCGGGGCCGGACCGAGATCCGTTGCAGCAGGCCGGCGTGCTTCTCCTTCAGGGTCCGGAGGGGCTTGGGCTCTTCCGGCAGGTGCGCCTTCCTGAGCAGCAACAGGCTCAACGCCGGGGTCACCACCACCGCCACCGCCAGAGACGCCAGGGTGGCGAGGATGAAGGCGGCCGCCAGCGGGCTGAAGAACGACCCTTGCAGTCCGTGCAGGAACAGCACCGGCGTCAGGATCAGGGCGACGACCAGGGTCGCATAGATGACCGGCGCCCTGACCTCGAGCGAGGCGTGCAGGATGGTCAGGGCGTGAGGCTCGGCTGCATCGCGGGTACGCAGGCGACGCACGATGTTCTCCACGTCGATCACCGCATCGTCGACCACGACGCCAAGGGCCACCGCCAGACCGCCCAGCGTCATGGTGTTGATCGTCCAGCCCATCCGGTCCATCGCGATCACAGCGATCAGCAGCGACAGCGGAATGCTGAGGAACGAAATCACGACCGCCCGCCAGTTCCGGAGGAAGACAAACAGGACCAGGGCGATCAGGGCCGCGCCGATCAGCAGGTCCTCGACGATCCCGCCCAGCGCCGCCTTGATGAAGTTGGCGGGGCGGTGCAGGCCCGTGTTCACTGTCACGCCCGCGGCGTCGAGGGTGGGCTTCAGCTCCTGCAGCGCAGCTTCCAACGCCTTCGTCGCGGTCAGGGTATTGGCGCCGTACTGGCTCGACAGGCTGATCAACACGCCCGGACGGCCCATGATCAAGGCGTCGCCGTTCAGGGGAGCAGAGCCCTCCGTGACCTCCGCGACGTCTGCAAGCCGGATCGGCAGCCCGTCGACGGTGGCGATCTGGGCGGCGCCGATCTCGGCCGGGGTCGAGGCCTGGCCCTGGGTCTCGATCAGGATGCGTTGTTCGGAGGTGTCGATGAAGCCGCCGCCGGTGACCCCGGTCGCAGTTCGTGTGGCGGTGACCACATCGCTGAAGCTCAGGTCGTGGACGGCGAGGGCGTCGGGGCGGACGCGGATCTCGATGCGGCGCGTCTCGCCGCCATAGACGGTGGCGCGGGCCACGCCGGGCGCCGACAGCAGGCGCGGCCGCACGGTCCACTCGACCAGATCGCGCAGTTCCATCGGACTGAGCCGGTCGCTGGTGAAACCGACCTTGAGCAGGTCCATGGTCGAGGAGGTGAGGGGCGCGACCTTGGGCGCGGAGGCGCCGGCGGGCAGGTTGGACGCGGCCTCGCCGAGCGCCTCGGCGACGATCTGGCGCGACCGGTAGGGATCGGCGCCGCTCTTGAAGGTCACCGAGACCAGCGACAGGCCCTGGATGGATTCCGAGCGCACCGTCTCCACGCCCGCGGCGCCCGCCACGGCCTGTTCGATCGGGCGAGTGACCAGCTGTTCAACCTGTTCGGCGGTCAGGCCCGCCGCCTCGGTCTGGACCTCGGCCTGGGCCGGGACGAACTCGGGGAAGACGTCATAGGACGCCGTCTTCAGCGTCATGCCGCCCCAGGCGAGCAGCAGGGCCGCCAGGACCACGATGATCCGGGCCCGCTCCAGCGACCAGTGGACGACGGCGTTCAGCATGGCTCAGCCGACCGCCTGTTCGGCGGCGTAGAGGGCCGAGGCGCCGCGCGTGGCGACGATGTCTCCGGCCTTGAGGCCTGAGGTCACGAACAGACCGTCGGGCGTGGCGACCGGCTGATCCAGCAGGCGGCGTTCGAAGGCCTCGGCGCCGGTCTTCACATAGACCCAGCTCTGGCCCTCGGCGCGCAGGACGGCGCTGTCGGGCACGATAACGCCAGTGACGCCGCTGCCCGCCGGAATCTGGACGGGAAGGGCGAGGCCGACGCCCAGCAGCCGCGCCTGTGATCCTGTGACGATGGCCAGCTGCCCCGCTGACTGCAGGCGTGGATCGGCGGTGCGGGACGGGCCGAGAATGCGCGCCCGCGCCGTGCCGTTCGATCCCAGATCCAGGGTCACGGCTCCGGTGTTGGCGGCCGGGGTCGCCGCGTCGATGCGCAGAAGGACAGCGTTTCCGGCGGCAAGATCCCGCATCAGTCGGGCGCGGCCGCCGTCGCCCATGGCGGTCAGGGCCGGACCCCATTCAAGTCCGAGGCGGGTGCGCAGCAGCCGGACCTTCGCCTGATCGGCGCGGGCGGTGGCGACGGCGGCCTCGGAGACCTTGGCCGCGACCATCTGGTCCTCGGCGTGCAGGGCGGTGGCGCGGGCGGCCTCCGCCTGTGAGGCGGCGGCGGCGGCGAGAGCGACGGACAGGTCGCTGTCGAGCAAAGCCAGCGGTCCGGCGTCGATGACCCGGGCGTAGCCGGCGACGCTGGGGGCATGGCTGGCGGCCATCAGGGGCGCGGTCTGGACCGAGAGCCGGTGCTGGGTCGCGGAGGGCATCTGCGCCGGCGGCGGGGCCTCGGCGGCGGCGCCGCACAGACCCAGAGCAATGGCGGCCAGCAGGGGCGCATGACGACTGGCGTTCATCGTGTGGTCTCCGGGCCGGAAGCGGGGGAGGGGATGGCGGCGGCCAGCCGGTCACGCTCGGCAGGGTCGGCGAGGACCCGCGTCGCGGCCTCGAAGTCAGCGAGGGCGGTCGCTTGCTGGCGGCGCACATCGATGGCCGACAGATCGACGTCCAGCGCGGAGGCTTCCGTGGCCAGGGCGTCGGTGCGATCGTTTTCGCCGAGCGCGACGGCGCGGTCGGTCAGGACCCTGGCGCGGGCGGCGAGGGGGCGGTCCTCTGCCTCGATGCGCGCCGCCTGACGGTCGGCGCCGACCAGCGCCGAGGCGGCGGCGTCGACCTCGGCGAAGACCTTCGCCTGGGCGGCTTCGAGCGCGGCCCCGGCCTCGGCGCGCCTGACCTCGGCCTCGTTGATGGCGGCGCGGTTCAGGTCGGCGGGGGGCAGGGCGAGACCGAGGTTGAACGGCAGTTTGGTGATTCCGCGCTCCCAGGTGTAGCCGGGGCTCAGGGTGACCTGCGGATACTGGCCCGCGACGGCGGTGCGCAGGGCTTGTTCCGCGATGTCGTAGTCGACCACCGTCCTGAGCACGTCCGCGCGACCCAAAGCGGCGTCACGGCGCAGGGCGGGCACGGCATCGGCCGCAGGCGCCTTCGCCGTGGGGGTCTCGATGCGAAGGCCCCCCAGCGCCTCGACGGTCACGCCGAGCTGCGCCGCGATGGCCGCCCGGGCCTGAACCACAGCCGCCGCAGCCGAGGTCCGACGCTGGCGCGACATCGACAGTTCGGTCGCGGCGGTCAGGGCCACGGGCCGGGCGTCCTCGCCGAGTGCGACCCGGCGTTCGAACACCGCCAGCCGCTGCTGACGCACGGCGATCTGCCGGTCTGCGATGGCCAGTTCTTCTGCCGCCACCGCCTGATCGAACAGGGCCCGGCGCAGGGCGGTGCGGGTGGTCCAGACGGCCTCGATCAGATCGTAACGTGCCTTGAGGATGGCGAGGTCGGCGCTGCCGATGCGAGAACCGCGTCCCCGGTCCAGCGGCACATCCAGCGCTCCTCCGTAAAGCCAGGGCTTGTTCGGGTCGGCCTGACGCGAATATTCGGCCGTCAGGGTCAGGGTCATCGCCGGACGCACCCGCGCCGTCCGCGCCGCCGCCATGGCGCTGTCATAGGCGGCCCGCGCCTGAAGCACCGCCGGCGCCCGCTGGAGGGCCAGATCCAGTGCGTCCAGATAGGTCAGGGTTCCGCTGGGCGGCGTCGGTAGGGTCCGCGCCTCGAGCGCCCCGGCCGAGACAGCCAGATCGACGGGCCGGGCCTCATAGGAGACGCAGCCGCTCGCACCCGCGCTGATCGCGATCAGAAGGGCGCTGACGCCAATGATCCGGGGGCCGAAACTCACTGCAGACTCGTCTGACCAAACAGTCCGCTCCGCCTAGGCCTCGCCACTTACGCATAGTCTGACGGCGGCATTAATTCGACGCGGTCGCAGCGACTTCGACTGGCCTGACACGCCGCCTTCGTGATCATGTCCGGCCATGAACCGGGAGCCTCAGTCGTGAAAGTGCTGGTCGTCGAGGACGATGAACGCACCGCGTCCTTCATCGCGCGCGGTCTGGTCGAGACCGGTCACACCGTCGATGTGGCGAAGACCGGCGACGAAGGCGTCCAGATCGGCATGGCTGGCGCCCACGACGTCATCGTCATGGACCGGATGCTGCCGGGCCGGTCGGGGCTGGAGGCCATCGGCCTGTTGCGCGCCGAGGGGATCAACGCCCCGGTGCTGGTGCTGACCGCACTGGGCTCGATCGAGGACCGGGTCTCGGGACTTGAAGGCGGGGCCGACGACTATCTGGTCAAGCCCTTCGCCTTCAGCGAGCTGCTGGCCCGGCTGAACGCCCTGGTCCGCCGTCCGCCCCTGACCAGCCAGAACGATGTCATCCGCATCGCCGACCTGTCCATCGACACCCGCCGCCGCAAGGTGACCCGGGCGGACAAGCGCATCGAGCTGACGCCGCAGGAGTACAAGCTGCTGGAGTTCCTGGCGCGTCGGGTCGGCGAGACCGTCACCCGCACCATGCTGCTGGAAAGCCTGTGGGGCTTCCATTTCGACCCACGCACCAACATCGTCGACGCCCATGTCAGCCGCCTGAGGTCCAAGGTCGACCGCGGTTTCGACGTGGAACTTATCCGCACCCTGCGGGGTGTGGGATATGTGCTCGATGAACCGGAATAGAGCCCCCGCCAAACTCTGGCAGACCACTACCTTCCGCATGGCCATCGTCTTCGCGGCGGTGTTCGGCCTCGGGACAGCCGTGCTGTTGCTGGTGCTCGACATCGCCGTCGGCCGCTTCGCCGAGGAAACGGCGCGTGACGCCCTGCGCGACCAGGTCGCGGTGCTGGTCGCCGACGCCAACGCCGAGGGCGGGCCGGCCCTGATCGCGTCCCTGAAGGAGCATGTCGCGGGCGGCCAGCCCGAGCGGTTCAGCTATCTCGTCGTCACTCCGTCCGGCGAAAGGCTGGCGGCCGGTCTCCCGGCGTCGGTCGAACAGATCCGGGGCGAGGCCAGCATCCATCTGCCGATGGTCGCCGAGGAGGATGAGTCGGTCGACAGCAGCGACATCGAGGTCATCGTCCTGACCGACCGGGCTCGGGACGGCACCTTCATCGCCGTCGGCCGCGACACCTATGCGCTGGAGGAACTGCGGCAGTGGCTGCACCGGCTGGCCATCATCGGCGGTCTGGTCATCGTCCTGCTGGCCCTGATCGGCGGAGCGGCGGCGGGGGCGGTGCTGCTGCGCCGCCTGAAGGGCGTCACCGACGCGGCAGGACGGGTGATGAGCGGCGACCTCAGCGAGCGCCTGCCGTCGCTGGGCATCGGGCGCGAGTTCGACGACCTGGCCGACACCCTGAACGCCATGCTGGAGCGGCTGGAGAGCGCCATGGAGGCGATCCGCCAGGTCTCGGCAGACGTGGCCCATGACCTGCGCACACCCCTGACCCGTCTGCGCAACCGGCTGGAAGACGCCCAGGCCGCTCCGGTCGAGGCGCGCGACGACCTCCTGACCGATGCGGTCGGCGAAACGGACCGTCTGCTCGAGATCTTCGCCGCCCTGCTGCGTCTGGCCCAGATCGAGGGCGGGACCAGCCGCCGCTTCGCCGTCTTCGACCTCGTTCCCACGGTGGCCGAGGTGGTCGAGGCCTATCAGCCCGCGGCCGACGAGGCCGGCTGGACCCTGAGCCTCATCTCTGACCCGGAGGCGGTGGTCGAGGGCGACAGCGCCCTTCTGGCCCAGGCCGTCGCCAGCCTGATCGACAACGCCCTGACCCATGGCGCTCCGGGCACGGCCATCACCGTCTCCGTTCACAGATATGCGGGCGAGGCGACGGTCACCGTCACCGACAACGGTCCCGGCGCCCCCGAGGCCGAACTCGCCAATCTGACACGCCGCTTCTACCGACTGGACCGCAGCCGCCACACGGTCGGATCGGGTCTGGGGCTTTCGATGGTCTCGGCCATCGCCACCCTGCACGGCGTCCCGTTGCGGATCGCCAATCGTCATCCCGGCCTGGCGGTCTCCCTGACCGTGCCGATGCCCTCAAACCTTCTTCCCCCCGCCTGAGAGAGTTCCAATGTCCCGGATCGTTCTTGCCGTCCTGACCGCCGCCGGCCTGCTGGCCAGCGGCGCCGCCTCCGCCGAAAGCCCCGCGCCCGGCTATCACATCACGGCGCACCTGCCCGGACCCGACGGGGGCTGGGACTACGCCAGCTTCGACGCCGCGCGGAACCGCGTGCTGGTCGCCCGCTCGACCGCCGTCGACGCCTTCGATCTCGGAGCGGGCGGCGCAGGCGTGGTCATCGAACCGGCGGCGCGGGGCCATGCGGCCCTGACTGTCAACGGCGGCTCGGAAATCCTGATCACCAACGGCGACACCGCCAGCGCGGTCTTCGTCGACGCCAGCAACGGCTCGCCCATCGCCACGGTCCCGACGGGGCAGGGGCCGGACGCTGTCGCCGTGGACACCGCGTCGGGGACGGTGCTGGTCATGGACCATCGCGGGGGCCAGATCGACGTGATCGACAGCCGCACCCACCAGTCGCTCGGCCGCATCGAAGTGGGCGGGGCGCTGGAGGCCGCCGCTCTCGACGGTCAGGGTCACGCCTACGTCAATGTCGAGGACAGGAACGAGATCGCCGTCGTGGATATCGCGGGACGGACGGTGACTGGCCGCTACGCCCTGCCGGGTTGCGAAGGCCCGACGGGCATCGCCTATGCGACCGGCGAGGACCTGCTGATCGTCGCCTGCGACGGCGTCGCCGATCTGGTCCGGGCCTCGACCGGAGCGACCGTGCGCACGATCGCGATCGGCGACGGTGCTGACGGCGTGGCTTGGGACCCGAACCGCAAGCGCGCCCTGATCCCGTCGGGCGAGACCGCCACCCTGTCGGTGCTCCAGATCGCGAACGGCGACGCCACCCTGGTCCAGACCCTGCCGACCCGCAGCGGCGGCCGCACCATCGCCCTGGATCCTGTGACCGGCGACGCCTTCATCCCGACGGCCCTGTTCACGCCCGCTGTCGAGGGCCATCGGGCGACTATGGCGCCGGGCAGCTTCGAATTGCTGGTGATCCGCCCGGAGAGCTGAGCGGACGCCGTGACCCGCCGCACAGGCGTGAAAACGCCCCGCCGAGTAATCAGCGGGGCGTTATGCGTTTGAACCGATCCACTGCCTCGCGCGCCGTCGCTCCCGGACTGACCCGGAAACGACGGCGGCAAGACGTCGCCTTTACTGCGCCGAACGGACCTCGACGGGCAGGCCGAGGGCGTCGAGCTGGGGCTTCACGACGGAGGCGTCGCCGACCACGACCCAGACGAACTGGTCGGGGTGGATAACCTGACGCGCCGAGGCGTCCAACTGGGCGGCGCTGAGGGCGCGGGTGCGGCTGGACAGGGTGGTCTGATAGTCGTCCGGACGGCCGTAAAGGGCGTTGGCCCGCAGGGCGCCGAGGATCTGGGCCGAGGTCTCATAGCTGCCCGCCAGCTGACGGGTGTTGCCGTTGATGGTCCGCTCCAGCTCCTGCGGCGTGACGCCGTCGGTCTCGAGGAAGCGATCGTACTGGGCGATCAGGGCCGCGACCGACTCGCCCGTGCGGTTCGACTGGACCGGGGCGTTGACGATGTAGGGGATGCGGTGCTCGAGCTGGTTGACGGTGCCGCGCACGCCATAGGACCAGCCCTTGGTCTCGCGCAGGTCCGAGTTGATCCGCGACAGGAAGTCCGAACCCAGGGTGACGTTGGCGGCGTTCAGGGCCAGCAGATCGTCCGTGCCCGACAGCGGCAGGACCGCACCGCCGTAGATCAGCGACTGCGGCGACTGCGGACGGTCGATCAGGACGATGCGGTTGGTCGGCGCCGGGACGGTGTTGGAGAAGGTCTTCACCCCCTTGGCGATCGCCGGGGCGCGCCAGTCGCCGAAGGCGGTCTCGAGCTGCGGTGTGACCTGGGCCAAGGGCAGGTCGGACACCACGAAGATGGTCGCGTTGTCCGGGCGGATCCAGGCGTCGTGGGTGGCGACCAGATCGTCGCGGCTCAGGGCCGTGATGGTCTTGTCGTCGCCCGTTCCGGTGAAGGAGCGGCCATAGGGGCTGTCGGCGCCGTAGAGGATCGGCGGCAGGGCGCGGGCGGCGATGGCGCCCGGGTTGGTGCGCTCGCTGGCCAGGGCCGACAGGCGCTGGGCGCGAACTCGCTCGATCTCCGCCGGGGCGAAGGCCGGGTTGCGGACCACATCGGCCAGCAGCGTCAGGGACGGCGTCAGGTTGGCGGTCACGGTCGACAGGTCGGCCGAGGTCCGGTCCATGGAGGCGCCGACGTTGATGGCCGTGCCCAGCCGTTCCTTTTCTTCGGCCAACTGGTTGGCGTCGCGGGTGGTGGTGCCCTCGTCCAGCAGGTCCAGCATCATGGCCTGGGCGCCGAGGTGATCGGCGGCGTCGGCGGCGTAGCCGGCGTTGAACTCCACGGCGACCTTGGTCACGGGCACGGTGTCGACGTGGGCGTAGACCACCTTGATGCCGTTCGAGAGCGTCACGCGCTCGACGGCCGGGAAGACCAGATCCGGCACCTGGCCGATGGCCGGCATCGGGTCGCGGGCGACGCGCTGGATCTCGGCGGCCGGGATCGGAGCGGGCTTGTCGGCCGCGGCTTCGGCATAGGGTTCACGCTCGCCGGGGGCGATGGTCATGTCGAAGACCGGGCGGGTCAGCCAGTGCTGCATGGCGGCCGTCACCTGGGCCGGGGTGACCGAGGCGTATTCGGCCAGCTCCTTCTTGTAGTGGTCCGGATCGCCCGAATAGAGCTGACCTTCGGCCAGGACGTTGGCCTTGCCGTTGACCTGCTCCAGGCTCTGGACGACGCGCGACACATATTGAGTGGCGACGCGAGCGACTTCTTCGTCGGTCGGGCCCTTGGCAATGTAGTCGGCGACGATGGCGTCGAGCTGACGGCCCACGGCGGCGGCGTCCTGACCAGGCTTCACATCGACCGAGATCTCGAAGATGCCGATGCGGTGGAAGTCCTGCAGGGACGAGGAGACCGAGACCGCCGTCTGTTCGCCGCGCACCAGCTGGGTGTCGAGGCGCGATGAGGCGAGGCCGCCCAGGACCTGGGCCGCGACCGACAGGGGCACGGCGTCATCGCTGGTCAGACCGGGCACGGCCCAGCTGCGGGTCAGGCGGGTGTTGGCGACGCGGTCATGCATGGTGGCCACGATCGGGGCGGCCAGGGTCGGCACCGGCGCCTCGGCCGGGGTGTTGACCGGACCGCGCGGGATGGCGCCGAAATAGCGCTGGGTCAGGGTGCGGGCCTTGGTCTCGTCGATGTCGCCCGACAGGACGACGATGGCGTTGTTCGGGCCGTAGTTGTCGCGGAACCAGTTGCGCACGGTCTCGAGGCTGGCGGCGTCGAGGTCGGCCATCGAGCCAATGGTCGAGTGGCGGTAGGGGTGGCCTTCGGGGAAGAGGGCTTCCAGCTGGGCGTATTCGAACAGGCCGTAGGGCTGGTTGTCGCCCTGACGCTTCTCGTTCTGGACGACGCCGCGTTGCAGATCGAGGGTGTCCTGACCCAGGGCGCCGAGCAGATAGCCCATGCGGTCGCTCTCGAGGAACAGGGCCTGTTCCAGCGCCGGCGTGGGGACGGTCTCGAAATAGTTGGTGCGGTCGAACCAGGTCGTGCCGTTCAGGTTCGACGGGCCGAGGTTGCGCATCCGGCCGAGATAGCTGCCCGGGGCATTTTCCGAGCCGCCGAACATCAGGTGTTCGAACAGGTGAGCGAAGCCGGTCGAACCGGCGGGCTCGTCCTTGGAGCCGACATTGTACCAGACGGAAACGGCGACGACGGGGGCCTTGTGATCCTCATGCACGATGACCGTCAGGCCATTGTCCAGGGTGAAGCGCTTCCACGGGATGTTGACCTCGGACACCAGGGCCGAGACCGGCGCGGCCTGCAGCTCCGGGGCCTGGGCGGACGTGGCCAGGGCCGCGGCGGCGGGGGCGATCGAGGTTTGGGCCAGCACCGGCGCGGCGGGCGCGATCACGGCAAGAAGGGCGGCGAGGGAGACAGAGCGAAGACGCATATGCAAACAGTCCTTTTCCTGAGGCGGGGACATTACCCCACAGAGGCCTCGGCGCAATCGCTGCGCTGGGCCCGACCATGACCGGTTGCAGTCTGCACAGCTTCTGCACGGCTCATCCTTCACATCTCCCGATCCACGCCAACCGCCGCTGACGAGGCGAGCGCAGTCTGGGGCCTCCTGACACGGAGAGCTCTCGATGACATCCATCCGCGCCACACTGGTGATGAAGGCGGCCGTCGCCGCGGCCTTCGTCGTCCTGGCCGACCAACTGTTCTTCGCCCATCGGCCCGGAGCGACGGTCGGGGTTTTCGCCCTGATCGGGATCGCGGGTGTCTGGCTGGCGCGGCCGGGACTGCTGCGGGATCCGAGGGCTGCCGTCGCCCTGGTGCTGGCGGCCCTGCTGGCGCTGGCGATGGTCGATCGGCCCAGCCTGCTGGTGTGGGGGCTCTATGCCCTGGCCGTCACGGTCGCGGTGTTGTCGGCGCGAGTCGCGCGGGGGGAGCCGGGTTGGCGCTGGGGACAGAGGCTGGTGATCCATGTCGCCGTTGCCGCCGTTGGGCCCCTGATCGACTTGGTCCGCAAGCTGTTGGCCCGGCGTCGGCGCGGCATGGCCCGGACAGGTTCGATCATGAAGGCAGTCGCCCTCATCGCCGTGCCGCTGTGGGGCGGTCTGGTCTTTCTTGCCTTGTTCGCGGCCGCCAACCCGCTGATTTCCGACGCCCTGTCCCGGTTGAGGCCGCCGGCTCTGTCGGTCGAGACCGTGGTGCGGACGATCTTCTGCAGTCTGGTGGCGGTGTCGGCATGGGCGGCGCTGCGGCCACGCTGGCGGCGCAAACTGTTGTCCTTGCCGTCACTGGGCGAGCGCGCCTTGCCGGGAGTCAGTACGGCGTCAGTGACCCTGTCGCTGATCGTCTTCAACGTGTTGTTCGCGCTTCAGAATGCGCTCGATATCGCCTTCCTGTGGAGCGGGGCGCCGCTGCCAGGCGGGATGACCTTGGCCTCCTACGCCCATCGCGGCGCCTGGTCGCTGATCCTCACGGCCCTGCTGGCCGGGACCTTCGTCCTGATCACCCTGAGGCCGGGCTCGGAGACGGCGAACCGGCCGGTGGTACGGGCGCTGGTCATGGTCTGGGTGGCGCAGAACATGCTGCTGGTGGCCTCCAGCCTGCTGCGCACGGTGGACTATGTGGAAGTCTTCTCCCTGACCCGGCTGCGGCTGGCGGCGATGATCTGGATGGTGCTGGTGGGCGTCGGCCTGCTGCTGATCTGCTGGCGGCTGATGCGAAACCTCAGCGGCCATTGGCTGATCACCGCCAATCTCTTGACGACACTGACGGTGCTGGCGGGCGTCGGGACGGTGAATCTGGGACCCGCGGTGGCGGCCTGGAATGTGCGGCACGCGGCCGAGGTGGACGGCAAGGGGGCCTATCTCGACCTCTGCTACATGCGCAAGCTGGGGCCGGCGGGCTTGGTGTCCCTGGCCGAGCTGGAGCAGGCGACGCAGGAGCCGCTGTTCAAGGCGCGGATAGCCTCAGCGCGCTGGCAGGCGCAGCAGACGGTCATGGACCGGCAGGCGCACTGGCGGGGCTGGACCTGGCGCGATGCGCGGCGGCTGGCGAAAGCCCAGTCGCTGGTTGGATGGGAGAAACCGGACCTCGGCCCGCTGCCGAGAGATTGCGACGGGGAGCCCATCCCGCCGCCGCTCCCGCCGGTCGTCCTCACGCCGCCCCCGGTCGTTCTCACTGCGCCGCCTCCCACGGTTGCGACCATCGCCCCGTTGACCTCGAACGCAGGACACTGAACATGGGGATCATGCAGCGTACCGTCCTGGTGGTCGATGACGACCCCCACATCCGTGACCTTCTGGTCTTCGCCCTGCAGAAGGCGGGTCTGGCCACGCGTCAGGCCGCCGACGGGGAGGCCGCGCTGGTCGATCTGCAGGCGCACCGGTCGGATCTGGTCATCCTGGACATCAACATGCCGCGCATGGACGGGATCGAGACCTGCCGGCGCATCCGGGCCGAGGGCGATCTGCCGGTGCTGTTCCTGTCCTCACGGGACGAGGAGATCGACCGCATCCTGGGCATCGAGCTGGGCGCCGACGACTATGTGACCAAACCCTTCAGCCCGCGTGAGGTGGTGGCGCGGGTCGCGGCCATCCTGCGCCGGGTTTCGCGGACGCCGCCGCCCTTGCCGACCAACGCGGTGGCGCACGGGCGGCTGACGCTGGACGGGGAGGGCTGGCGCGCAGGCTGGAACGGCGCCGATGTGTCGCTGACGGTGACCGAGTTCGCCATCCTGAGGGTGCTGGCCGAGGCGCCGCGCATGGTGTTCAGCCGTGACGCCATCATCGACCGGGTGCACGGGCCGGGCTTCGCCATGACCGATCGCACCATCGACAGCCACGTCCGCAACCTGCGCGCCAAGTTCGAGGCGGTGGGCGGTAGCGATGTCATCGAGACGCGGGCGGGCATCGGCTATCAGATCGGGCCGTGCATGGGCGGGGCGGCGTGATTCATCGCGCGCTGGACTGGCTGCGTGCGCACTGGCCGGCGCTGAGGCTGCGGACGATCCTGCTGTCGGTCCTGATGTTCGCGGCCATCCTGCCGGGCCTCGTGGGCGTCTTCCTGCGCGTCTATGAGAACACCCTGGTGCGCCAGACGGAGTCGGAGCTGATCGCCCAGACGGCGGCCCTGTCGGCGACGGCGGAGGCGCTGTGGCCGGGCGCGGTCCTGATCGCCGCGACACCGGAGCAGAGGCTTGAGCCCGGCTGGTACCAGCCCGAAGGGGCGACCATCGATCTGGGGTCGACCCCCGTCCTGCCCGCCCGGCCCGAGGCGCGGTCGGCGCCGCCGCCCGACCCGCAAGCCGTCGCCCTGAACGCGCGCCTGCAGCCGATCGCCGACGAGACCGCCCGCACGACCCTGGCCTCCATCATCCTGCTGGATCGGCAGGGCGTGGTCGTCGACGGCTATGCGAGGGGCGGCAGTTGGGCCGATCTGCCGGAGGTGCGGTCGGCGCTGGCGGGGCGGCCCTGGACGGTGCTGCGTCGCAACGCCGACTATCATCCGCGCTATTCGATGGAATGGCTGAGCCGGGCCTCGGGTCTGAGAATCCATCACGCCCGCCCCATCGTCGTGAACGGTCAGGTGAGGGGGGTGATCCTGACTTCTCGGTCGCCGCGGGCGCTGTTCAAGGGCGTCTATCAGGACCGGATCAAGATCGCCCTCGGCATCCTCGGCACCCTCAGCGTCATCGCCGTGCTGGCGGTGCTGGTCGCGCGCGGCATAGCCCGGCCGATCGAGAAGCTCAGCGAGGCGGCGCGAGAAGTGACGACCGGGGGCGGAACCCTGCCGCCGGCGCCCGCGACCTCGGCGGTCGAGATCCGCACCCTCTATGAGGACTTCAGCCTGATGGCCGAGGCGGTGGACCGGCGTTCCCGCTATCTCAGGGACTTCGCCGCCGCCGTCAGCCATGAGTTCAAGACGCCGCTGGCCGGGATCCAGGGCGCGGTCGAGCTGCTGCAGGACCACGGCGAGACCATGGAGACGGCGCAGCGCAGACGCTTCCTCGACAATATCGCCGCCGATGCGCGGCGTCTGGCCGGGCTCGTGACACGGCTGCTGGACCTGGCGCGGGCCGATATGGCGCGGCCGGACGCCAATCTGGCCGTCGATGTGTTCCCCGCCGTGTCCAAGGCCGTTGACGCCCGGGCCGGGGATCTGGAGATCGCCGTCGATCTCAATGACCCGCCGCCGGTCGCTGTGCCGCCGGCGACGCTGGAGATGCTGGTCTCGACCCTGCTGGAAAACAGCCGTCAGGCGGGGGCGACGCGGGTCGCCATCACCGCCCGCAGCGAGGATCGCAGTCTGATCCTGACCGTGGCCGACGACGGGCCGGGGGTGCCGCCAGGCGACGCCGACCGGGTGTTCGAACCCTTCTTCACCTCGAAACGCAGCGAGGGCGGGGCAGGGTTGGGCCTGTCCATCGCCGTCTCCCTGCTGGCCGCCAACCGGGCCTCGATCCGGCTGACGCCCTCGTCTACCGGCGCGACCTTCGAGGTGACGCTTCCGATCGCGGGCCGTTAGGCCGCCGGTTTGCCCTCGTTATTCGACCGGTCGCGGTCGGGCAGGCGGTGGTCGGGATCGACCGTCGCCGAGGCCACGTCGCCTGTTCCGTCGAAGTGGAAGACGTGTGAGCCGCGCTGCATCCAGGTCTCGACCGGGACGCGCAGATCGGCATGGGTCCCGTCGGCGTACGCTACCCGCAGGGTCGCCGGCAGGACCAGCTGATCTCGGTTCTCGAGCGTGACGTCGACGCCCCTGGCGTTATCTCCGCCGGTATAGGCGACCGAGGTCACCGCCAGATCGTTGCGCCAGTTGTTCAAGTACCAGCCGTTCCAGAACCACGACAGATCGTCGCCGCCCGCGCTCTCCATGGCGCGGAAGAAGTCGCTGGGCTGCGGATGCTTGAAGGCCCAGTCGGCGATGAATTTGCGGAAGGCCGGGTCGAAGCGATCCGGGCCTAGGATGTCCTCGCGCAACAGGGTCAGGCCGAACGCCGATTTGAAATAGGTGATCGGGTGGCGGTACTTTTCCTGAATGGCGTCGGCGCGGGTCATGATCACCGGCGCGGCCTGATCGTCCATGATCACCGCCATCTGGTCGGCAGGCGTCCCGTCCTTCGGCGCATATTCGCCGTCGCGCTTGGGCCCGTAGACGCCGTTCTCGAAGGCGTCGGATTCATAAACGTCGATGAAGGTGTTGAAGCCCTCGTCCATCCAGGCATGGCGGCGTTCGTCGAAGCCGACGATCATCGGGAACCAGCTGTGGCCGATCTCGTGGGCCGTGATCCAGAACAGGGTCTTTCCGGCGTCCTCGATGCCATCGAAGACGATGCCCGGATATTCCATGCCCGAGGCCGGACCTGCGACGTTGATCGCATTGGGCCAAGGATAGGGATACCAGCCGGAGAAGGTCTCCACCGCGTGCTTGAGGTATTCGGTCGAGCGGCTCCATTTGTCCTGACCGACGCTCTCAACCGGATAGACGGACTGGGCCAGCGCCGTCTTGCCGCCGGGCAAGTCGATGCGTGCCGCGTCCCACACGAAGGCGCGCGAGGCGCTGAACGCCACGTCGCGGGTGTGATCCATGTGGAAGCGCCACGTCTTCTCACCGGTCGGGGCCTTGGCGGAGGCCACCTCTTCCGGCGTGCGGATGACGACGGTCGTGGCGCTGGCTTGCGCCTGGGCCAGACGGGCGCGTTGGTCGGCGCTGAGGACTTCGGTGGGGTTGGTCAGGGCGCCCGAACCGGCGACGATCATGTCGTCCGGGACAGTGATCGCATAGTCGAAGGCGCCGTATTCCAGATAGAACTCATTGGCCAGGTACGGCAGCGTGTCCCAGCCGCGCAGGTCGTCATAGACCTGAAGCCGGGGATACCACTGGGCGATGCTGAAGATGTCGCCGTTCGGCGTGGTCAGCCAGCCGGTGCGGCCGCCGAAATCGTCGGACGGGACGGTGTAGTGATAGCGCACCCGCACCTCGACCTTGCCGCCAGACGGCGCCAACGGTGCGGGCAAGGTGACCCGCATCCGGGTGTCGTCGATCAGGTGCGGGACGGCGACCCAGTTGCGGCCCGACTTCACCTCGACCGCCTCGACGACATAGCCGTCGGTCGATCCACGTGACTTGCGGCCCGAGAAGGCGCCGGCGCGGCTGTCGGTGCGATAGAGGTTCTGGTCCATCTGGAACCAGAGGATGTCGAGCGTGTCGGGGCTGTTGTTCGTGTAGGTCACGACTTCCTGACCGCCGAGCGTCTTCGCCGTCGGGTCAAGCCGGGCCTCGATCGAATAGTCGACGCGGTTCTGCCACCAGGCCGGACCGGGCGTGCCGGCGCCGGTGCGGAGGGTTCCGGCAGGATCGGGCAGGGACAGCGGCGCGAAGGTCTTCAGCGGGTCGTAGGTGTTGGTCGATGCGGTCGCGGGTGTCTGGGCCGCCGCTCCCGTGGCCATCAGGGTCGCGATGAGCGCGCCGGACATCAGGGGGAGCAGGGTGCGCATCGGACGAACGGTCATCGGGAATCTCTACGGGGGAACAGAGTCGCTGCGATGTTTTGGCACAGGCGGCGGGTGCGGACTATAAGCCGCCGATGCGTTCCGAGACCTCCCCCTATACCGTCGCCGCCCTCTACCGCTTCGCCCGCATCGCGGACCGCGAGGGCGTGCGCGATCGGCTGGAGGCGGTCTGTGCGGCCAATGGCGTGCGCGGCACCTTGCTCGTTGCGCACGAGGGGCTGAACGGGACCATCGCGGGGACCGAGGCGGGCGTCGCCGGGGTCATCGCCGCGATCCATGCCCTGCCGGGCTTCGACCGGCTGGAGCTGAAGTATTCGACGGCGACCGAGCCGCCCTTCCATCGGCTGAAGGTGCGGATCAAGGCCGAGATCGTGACCATGGGCGAGCCGGACATCGATCCTCTGACCGACGCCGGGACCTATGTCTCCGCACAGGACTGGAACGCCCTGATCGCCGATCCGGCGACCATCGTAATCGACACCCGCAATGACTATGAGGCCGCGGTCGGGGCCTTCGAAGGCGCGATCCAGCCCAATACCCGCAGCTTCCGCGACTTTCCCGCCTGGGTCCGGGGCGAGGGCAGGGGGCTGTTCGAGGGTCCGACGCCGCCCAAGGTCGCCATGTATTGCACCGGAGGCATCCGCTGCGAGAAGGCCACGGCCTTCCTTAAGGCCGAGGGCATTGAGGACGTCCATCATCTGGAGGGCGGCATCCTGCGCTATCTGGAGGACATTCCCGAGGCCGAGAGCCTGTGGCGCGGCGAATGCTTCGTCTTCGACGAGCGGGTCGCGGTCGGTCACGGGCTGGAGCAGGGGACCCACAGCCTCTGCCGGGGCTGCCGGATGCCGGTCAGTCCGGAGGGGCGGCTGTCACCCCTCTATGTCGACGGCGTCTCCTGCGAGGCTTGCCACGAGGACCGCACCGAGGAACAGCGCCGCGCCTATGCAGAACGGCACCGGCAGGTGGAGATCGCCGCCAGCCAGGGCGTGGCCCATATCGGCGCCGACGCCGCCATGAACCTCAAGCGGAGCCTTTGAGGCAGAACGACGTTAACCTCGCCGAACCGAGGACCGTCATGACCCAACGCGCCGCCAAGACCGCTACTGCTCTCGTCGCTGTCGCCGCCCTGATGGCGGGTTGCTCTCGCGAGGCCGCCGCGCCTCCGGCCCAGCCGCAGGCCCCGGCGCCGACGCCGGTCCAGACGCCTCCCGCCCCGCCGATCGGGTATGCCTGCGAGAGCGGCAAGACGGTGGTGGTCCAGTACCCCGACACTTCGACGGCCCAGATCGGCTACAACGGCCAGACCTACACCCTGCGCACGGTCCAGGCGGCCAGCGGCGCGCGCTACGCCGGTTCGGGCGTCGAATGGTGGACCGCCACGCGTGACGGTCAGGAGACTGCCACCCTCAGCCGCCTCGGCCCCAATCAGGACGTGGGCGTCGCCATTCTGGAGCGTTGCAGCCGTCCGGCCTCGGGCGTTGACACCCCGGTCGGCCCGACGCAACCGGCGACGCCGGCCCCCGGCGGCGTCCTGCCCGCCGCCCTGCCGTGCAAGACCAACCAGCTGAAGCTCTCGGCCGATGGCGGCGACGCGGGTATGGGCCATCGTCTTGCGACCTTGGGCGTCCAGAATATCGGGACCCAGGCCTGCAGCCTGACCGGCTATCCGACCGTGACTCTGCTGGACGGACGTGGCCGCAGCCTGACCCCGATCAAGATCGACCAGCATCCGGGCAGCTATCTGAGCGGCGGCATGGCCCCGCGTCCGGTCAATCTGCCGCCCCAGGCCAAGGGCTATTTCGACCTCGCCTGGACGGTCGTGCCGAACGAAGGCGCGGGCGAGCGGGTTTGCCCCAGCGCGGCGACGGTGCGCTTCACGGCCCCCGGAGACAGCAACTTCATCACCTTCGCCCAGGCCTTCACCCCCTGCGGCGGCCGCATCGACGTCAGCCCGATCCGCCCGACCACTGAGGACGTGGCGCCGACGGTCTGAGGGGCGCGGCTGGTCATCCCCGCGAAATCGGCGTAACCGGCGGGCCTCTTCGCAGTCGCTTGCCGAGGCTCCATGCCGACAGACTTTCACGCCCGTATCGCCGCCGAACTGGCTGACATCGACGCCCAGGGGCTGACCAAGCCCGAGCGGGTCATCGCCTCCCGACAGGGGCCGGTGATCGAGGTCGGCGGGCGACAGGTGCTGAATTTCTGCGCCAACAACTACCTCGGCCTGGCCGGCGACCAGCGCATCGTCGATGCGGCCAGGGAAGCGGCTGACCGGCGCGGGGCGGGTACGGCCTCGGTGCGCTTCATCTGCGGCACCCAGGACATCCACAAGGAACTCGAGAGCGCCATCGCCGGCTACCTCGGCTTCGAGGACGCCATCCTGTTCGCCGCAGCCTTCGACGCCAACGGCGGCCTGTTCGAACCTCTCTTCGGGGAAGAGGACGCTATCGTCTCCGACAGCCTGAACCACGCCTCGATCATCGACGGCGTGCGGCTGTGCAAGGCCAAACGCTACCGCTTCGCCAACTCCGACATGGACGAGCTGGAGAGCCGGCTGAAGGAGGCCCGCGAGGCCGGCGCCCGCAACATCGTCATCGCCACCGACGGCGCCTTCTCGATGGACGGCTATATCGCCAGGCTGAACGAGATCCGCGTTCTGGCCGACAAATACGACGCCCTGATCATGGTCGACGACTGCCATGCCACCGGCTTCCTCGGTCCGCAGGGGCGTGGCTCCTTCGCCCACCACGGGGTGAAGATCGACTTCCTGTCCGGCACCTTCGGCAAGGCCTTGGGCGGCGCCATGGGCGGCTTCATCTGCGCCAGCGTGCCGGTGGTCCAGCTGCTCAAGCAGCGCGCCCGGCCCTATCTGTTCTCCAACGCCCTGGCCCCGGCCGTCTGCGGCGCCTCGATGGAAGCGATCCGCATCGCGCAAGGGTCTGAAGGCGACGCCCTGCGCACGCGCCTCAGCGCCAACGCCCACCGCTACCGCATGGCCATGACCGACGCCGGCTTCGACCTTCTGCCGGGCGAGCACCCGATCATCCCGGTGATGCTGGGCGACGCCAAGCTGGCCCAGACCCTCGCCGCGCGGATGCTGCAGCTGGGCGTCTATGTCATCGGCTTCTCGTTCCCGGTGGTGCCGCGCGGCGCGGCGCGCATCCGGACGCAGATGTCGGCGGCGCATACGTTCGAACACATCGACCGGACGGTCGAGGCCTTCAAACAGGCCGGTAAAGAGTTGGGAGTGATCTGATGACTGACACCATGAAGGCGCTGGCCAAGATGAAGCCCGAGATCGGCCTTGAGCTGATCGACGCCCCCGTTCCGGTCGCAGGTCCCGAGGACGTGCTGATCCGGGTGCACCGCACCGCCGTCTGCGGCACCGACATCCACATCTGGAACTGGGACGAGTGGTCCCAGAAGAACGTCCCGACCCCGATGATCACGGGCCACGAGTTCTCCGGTGAGATCGTCGCCATCGGCAAGGACGTGAACCGGCCGCTGAAGATCGGCCAGCGCGTCTCGGCCGAGGGCCACGTCATCGACCTGAACTCCGAGGCGGCCCGCGCGGGTCACTTCCACCTCGACCCGCACACGCGCGGCATCGGCGTGAACCGTCAGGGCGCCTTCGCCGAGTTCGTCGTGGCTCCGGCCTTCAACGTCATCGAGCTGCCCGACGACGTGTCCGACGAGATCGCCTCGATGCTCGATCCGTTCGGCAACGCCGTGCACACGGCGCAGCAGTTCGACCTGCTGGGCGAGGACGTGCTGGTTACCGGCGCGGGCCCTATCGGCATCATGGCCGCCGCCGTCGCGCGCCATGCCGGCGCGCGCACCGTGGTCCTGACCGACATCAACGACTATCGCCTCGACCTCGGCAACAAGGTCGCCCCGGGCGTGCGCACCGTGAACACCTCGCGCGAGGACCTGCGCGACGTCATGAAGGAACTGGGCCTGAAGGTCGGTTTCGACGTGGCGCTGGAAATGTCCGGCTCGCCCATCGCCTTCAAGCAATGCGTCGACACCCTGATCATGGGCGGCGGCATGGCCATGCTGGGCATTCCGTCCAGGCCCATGGAAACCGACTGGGGCACGATCATCCTCAAGGCCCTGACCATCAAGGGCGTCTATGGCCGCGAGATGTTCACGACCTGGCGCAAGATGCTCGGCCTGCTCAAGGCCGGTCTGGATCTGGAGCCCCTGATCACCCACCGCATGGGCTATTCGCAGTACCGCGACGGCTTCGAGGCGATGAAGTCGGGCCAGTCGGGCAAGGTCGTTCTGAACTGGCAGGACGCGGCGTGATTTCAGAAGGCGGCGTCAATGCTGTCTGATACGGCCCGCTATGCGATGCGGGCGATGATGACGCTTGCCGAGCGCCATCCGACCCCCGCCGCCATCGGCGAGGTCGCCGAGGCCATCTCCGCGCCCCGGAAATATCTGGAGGCGGTGATGCTGCGGCTGAAGCGCGAGGGGCTGCTGGTCAGCTCGCGCGGGCGTCTGGGCGGCTATGCTCTGGCGCGGCCGGCGGCGGAGATCTCGGTCGCCGACATCATCCGGGTCATGGACGGGCCGCTGGCCCTGACGCCCTGCGCCTCGCGCACCCGGTTCGAGGCCTGCGAGAACTGCGTGGACGTTCAGGCCTGCGGCATCCGCTTCGTCCTGCTGGAAGGCCGCGACGCCCTGGCCGAGGTCCTGGAACGGCGCACGCTCCAGGACCTCGTCGGGGCGCCTGACCTCAGTATTTCGCCCGCAGCGTAAGGCCGAAGGTCCGCGGATCGCCGGGCGTGCCCAGCACCAGACCCGAGTTGCCAGCCTGAACCGTCAGCAGCTGCAGATAGTCCTCGTCGAGCGCGTTCCGGACCCAGACGAAGGCCTCCCAGCCGTTGTCCGCGCGGAAGCCGGCGCGCAGGTTGAGCACCGTATAACCGTCAATCTCCGTGTATTTCGAGACCGAGGCGTCGGCGTTGTAGGTCGAGCGATAGCTGGCGTCGGCGCCGAAATAGGCCTCGCCCGCATAGCCCAGACCGGTCACGTCGCGGTGCAGTTCGCCGCCGACCGACGCCGCCCAGGGGGAGACGCCCGGCAGGTCCTTGCCCGACAGATTACAGGCCACGGTGGTCGATCCGATCAGCTCCAGCGGGCAGGGGCCGTTGGCGAAGTCGGCGTATTTCGCGTCGGTCCAGGCCAGGTTGGCGTAGGCGTCGAGCCAGGGTGTCGGCCGGGCGAAGGCGTCCAGTTCGATCCCTTGGATCTCGACCTTCTTCGCATTGGCCAGATAGCCACGCAGGGCGCCCGGGCCGGTGTCGACGACATTGGCCTGGTAGTCCTCGACGTCGGTGCGATAGGCGGCGAGGTTGGCGGTCAGCCGCTTGTCGAACAGCTGGGTCTTCAGGCCCAGCTCCCAGGTCGTGACGACCTCGGGCTTGACCGTGGCGTTGGTCAGGGACGGGGCGCCCGACGGCAGGTTGGGGATGCCGGCCATATTGATGCCGCCCGACTTGTAGCCCCGCGCCCATGAGCCATAGGCGAGGACGTTGTCGCTGATGTCGTAGGACAGGGCCACCTGACCCGACAGATCGCCGTCCGAGATGCTGGCCGAATAGGCCTGCGGACGGGCCACGCCGAGGCGGCGGTTCAGCAGGGCCGTGTTGGTCGTGGCCAGCCCGCCGGTGGTGGTCGAGACATAGGCCCCGTCCTTCTCCTCGTGGGTGTAGCGAAGGCCCGGCGTCAGGTGCAGACGGTCGGTGATGTTCCAGGTCAGCTGGGCGAAGGCGGCCAGGGAGTCCGTCTCGATCCGGCTGTCGTTGAAGACGGTGTAGCCCGCCAGCAGGGAATCGAGGGCGTGCGGGTCCGTCGCCGTGGCGGCGTTGTAGGCGGCGTCGTGAGCGGTCAGCCAGTAGGTGGCGTCATTGCCGTATTCGGTGATGCCGTGGGTCTCCACCGCCTGATGGAAGGCATAGAGGCCGGCGGTCCAGTCGACGCGGTTCTTGCCGTTGGAGGACAGGCGCAGTTCCTGGCTCCACTGGTCCTGATCCGACGGATTGGCCGACTGGCGGGTGATGTCGAGCGCGGTGTAGTCGCGGTCGTTGGCCGGGCGCCAGTCCCAGGCCCGCCAGGCCGAGACCGAGGTCAGGGTCGCCCAGCCGAAGTCATAGTCGACGATGGCGGAGAAGCCGCGCTGGATCTGATCAGCCTGGATCTTACCGTCGACGTCGGCGGTGCGGTCGTAGGGGTTGGTGCTGGCCGGGACATAGCCGCGCCCGGCGGCGAGCGCCGCGAACTGGACATCGGCTGCCTTCAGGGTCTGGCCGACGCGGACGTAGAGCTGGGTGCAGCAGTCGGGGGTCTGGTCGGAATAATCGCCGTAGAGGCGGACCTGCAGCTTCTCGGTCGGCTGGTACAGTAGCTGGCCGTGCAGGCTGATCGACTTCTGGGCATTCTGGGCGTGGCCGACGGTGGCGTTATCGAGCGTGCCGTCGCGGGTGGTCGAGACGAACGACAGGCGCGCCGCCAGGGTGTCGGCGATCAGCGGCCCGGAGACCGTCGCCTTGGCCTGGACGAAGTTGTAGTCGCCGATCGACAGCTCGCCTTGGGCCTCGGGCGTGAAGCTGGGCGCGCGGGTGGTGATGTTCAGGGCCCCGGCGGTAGTGTTCTTGCCGAACAGGGTGCCCTGAGGACCGCGCAGGATCTCGATCCGGTCGATGTCCACGAAGTCCAGCGTCGCCGTCGCCGGGCGGCTGTAGTAGACCTGATCGATATAGATGCCGACGCCCTGTTCGAGGCCGTCGTTGGCTAGGCCGTAGCTGGCGCCCAGACCCCGGATGGTGATGGCCGTGTTGCGGGCGTTGGGGCTGAGCAGCTGGACCGAGGGGGCCAGCTGGGTGACCTGTGCGACGTTATAGGCGCCGGTGCGGTTGAGCAGCTCCTCGTTGATCACCGTCAGGGCGATCGGCACGTCCTGGGCTCGTTCGTCACGGCGCCGGGCCGTGACGACGATGTCCCCGACGCTGGCGTAGGACGGATCGACGACGGGGCGGGTCTGGATCGGGGGCGCAGCGCCGCCGCCGGCCTCACCGCCGTCAGCGGATTGGGCGAAGGCCGGCCCGGCGACGCAGGCCGTCAGCGCCGCCAGGGAGATCAGGTCGCGGTTTCGGCGGCGGGCGGTTCGGGGCAAGGTCGCGGGCACGGGTCATCCTCCTGGCTATGCCCGGGAACCGTGACCGTTAATCCCTATCTCACAAAAGGGGATTTTCTAACGCGGGTTGGGAGCATTCCTCCCAGCAGAACACCGTCATGCGGCCACGCTTCGGGGCGCGCGGGTGGCGCCGAAGACGATAATCGCGAACAGGATCATGCCGATGACCACCAGGGTCGGGCCGGCGATCAGGCCGATCTGGGCGAAGGCGAGCGCCGACTTGATCTGCAGCACTTCGATCAGAAGGGCGGGCATGAAGATCACGAAGCCGATGACCGCGAACCAGAAATGGACCTTGGGCAGCCAGCCCTCCGCCGCGTCGGGATTGGCGCGATAGAAGAGGCCGTAGAGGAACATCGACACCCAGCCCAACAGGTTGATGTGAGCGTGCACCGCCGAGGCGGTGAAGTTCTGGGTCGCGCCCATATAGTAGCCGAGGCTGACCCCGATCACGATGAAGACGACGGCGAGACGCAGGAAGGCGTTGGACAGGCGCATGACGGTTTCCCCCTCAGGAATGGTGGATCGTCGTTACCCGCGTAACGCTGTGTGCTCAACTCAGCTTTTTGTCATGCTTGGGACAGAAGCTTGACCAGGGCCTTCTCGAAGCCTGCCGTCTGCGATCCGGGAAGGACCTTTCGCAGCGAGCCGTCGGCATAGGCCTCGAACACCGCCGGATGGACATAGGAGGCGCGACAGACGGTTGGGGTGTTGCCCAGCAGGCCGGACACCGCCTTCACGCAGACGTTGATCCGGCGCTTCGCGTCGGTGGGCGAGGTTGGCAGCTCCATGTCGCGCAGGGCCCGTGCCGCCGAAACCGTTCCGGCCCAGGTGCGGAAGTCCTTGGCCGAGAAGCCGTCGCCCATGGCCTCGCGGATATAGGCGTTCACGTCATCGGAGGTGATCGGGCACAGGTCGCCGTCGGCGTTGCGATACTTGAACAGATGCTGGCCCGGCAGTTCGCGCAGTGATCGCACCACGGTCGCCAGCCGCCGGTCGCGGACGCTGACCTTGTGGTCCACCCCACTCTTGCCCCGGAACTCGAAGGTCAGGGCCGCGCCGTCCATCTCCAGATGGCGCTTGTTCAGGGTGGTCAGGCCGTAGGAGCGGTTCTGTTTCGCATACTGGGCGTTGCCGACACGGATCAGGGTGATTTCCAGCAGGCGTACGGCGGTGGCCAGCACCTTGTCCCGGCTGGCGCCGCGGCTGGACAAATCTGCCTCGACGCGTTTGCGCAGTTTCGGCAGGGCGCGGGCGAAGGCGGGAAGGCGATCGAATTTGGTCTCCGACCGGGCCGTGCTCCAGTCGGGGTGATAGCGGTACTGCTTGCGCCCCTTCACGTCGCGGCCGGTCGCCTGGATATGGCCGGTGGCGCGCGGGCAGATCCAGACGTCGGTCCAGGCCGGGGGAATGGCCAGATGGCGGATGCGATCGATCACCGCCTTGTCGCGGATCAGTTCGCCCTTCGCATCGTGATAGGCAAAGCCTGTTCCGCTGCGGCTGCGCCTCAGACCCGGGTTCTCGTCGCTGCAGTAGGTAAGCCCCTTCGGAACCTCATGAGGAAGTTCGTGAGCGGGGACAAAGCGGATGGAACCGTCGGGCATGTGCGGCGAACGTTTCGCGAGGTTCGCCGGTTCCTGTGTCGGCTGGCGCTCGGAACAGGGGCCGGTTCCGCTTGACCTGATCGCGTGGGCGAGGGACGAGCGGGCATGAACTATCGCCACAGCTTTCACGCCGGAAACTTCGCCGATCTGGTCAAGCATGCGCTTGTCCTCTGGCTGCTGAAGACCTTGCAGGCCCAGCGGGCGACGGTCGCCGTCCTCGACACCCACGCGGGCGCCGGCCTCTACGACCTGTCCGGCGACGCGGCGCGCTCGCGAGAGGCCGAGGCGGGCGTCGAGCGGCTGATGCAGGCCGACGGTCTGCCGCCTCTGGTCGCGGCCTTGGCCGGGGAGGTGAGGGCGGTGAACCCGGCGGGCGGGGTGCGCTTTTATCCGGGTTCGCCCCTGCTGATCGCGCGCCACCTGCGGCCCGACGACCGCTATGCCGGCTTCGACATCAGCGGCGACGTCGCCTCCCTGCTTGTCGACGCCCTGCGCCGTCATCCGAGCGCCTCAGGGCGCCCGGGCGACGGGTTCAAGGCGGTGCTGGCCGAGGCGAAGGCCGGGGCCGCCGACCTCATCCTGATCGACCCACCGTTCGAACAGCCCGACGACTATCTGCGCGCCGCCGAAACCACGCTGGATCTGATCAAGGCGAGGCCGGCCGCGACCGTCGCGATCTGGACCCCGCTCAAGGATCTGGAGACCTTCGACGGTTTCCTGCGCCGCCTCGGAACGGCCCATCCCACGGTGGTCGCCGAGGTCCGTCTGCGGCCCCTGACCAATCCGATGAAGATGAACGGCTGCGCCATGGTGGTGGTCAATCCGCCCGCCGGGACCGACGAGGCCGCCACCGAAATCTGCAACTGGGTGGCCGGGACCTTGGGCGAGGAGGGTCAGAAGTCCGAGGTCTGGCGGCTCTGACGCCGGAAACTGTGCAGGATTTCGCATCTGCGAGATAAATTTCGCCATCAACCTGTCTGACGGGCTTGTCAAAGCGGACATTGGTGTCCACTTAGCGCTCCATGGCCCGAGCCCCTCGAAAAGATGCGGTTGAAAGACGTGACGCCCTGCTGGTTGCCGCCGCCGAGGCCTTCGCCGATCAGGGCTACAACGTCCCTCTCGATGTCATCGCCGAGAAGGCCGGCGTCGGGCGGGCGACCCTCTATCGCAACTTCGCCGACCGCACGGCCCTGGCCCTGGCGGTGTTCGAGGATCAGCTTGAGGACCTCGCCCGGCGGACCCGCGAACGCGGCGACGATCCGGAGGCCTTCTTCTGGTTCGTCGACCAGCTGGCCGAGGTGCTGGGCAGGAACGCCGGCCTCGACGCCGCCCTGCGCGAGGCCCAGTCCTCGGGCGCCCTCAAGCCCATCCGCACCAAGCTGGTCGAGGCGGGGGAGGGGGCGCTGGAACGCGCCAAGGCCGCCGGTCTGGTTCGCCCCGACCTCGGCCCCAGCGACATCCGCGCCATCGCCATGATCCTCGGCGCGGGCGCCAGCCGCCCGACGCCGGAAGAGCGTGATATGTTCGCACAGCGTATTCGCGCGTTGCTGCTGGACGGACTTCGGATTCGCCCATGACACGCCCTCATGATTTGCCTTGGGAAGAGTACGAAAAGACTCTTCAGCCGCATGAGAAGCCGACCCTGATCGGCTCGCCCGCGACGCCGGACCACCACTGGCGGCTGCGTCTGGCTTATGGCGCGGTGGGCCTGCTGGTCGCCATCACCGGCAACCTCGGCAATGCGGTAGTCACGGCCAATATCCAGAGCCTGGCCGGGCATCTCGGGGTGACGACGACCGAGGCGGCCTGGCTGCCGGTGGTCTTCATCATGACCAACGCCTGCATGAACCTGATCCTCGTCAAGTTCCGTCAGCAGTACGGGCTCCAGCCCTTCACCCGCATCATCCTGGGCATCTTCGTGCCCGTCTCGATCGCCAACGTCTTCGTTTCGAGCTTCGAGAGCGAGCTGGTGACCCGGGCCGTCGCGGGCATCTGCGGCGCCGGCATGTCGACGCTGGGCTTTCTCTACATCATCCAGGCCTTCCCCGCGGCGCACCGGCTGAAGGGGCTGATCATCGGCATCGGCCTGTCCAGCTTCGCGGTGCCCATCGCCCGGATCGTCTCGACCCACCTGCTCGATATCGGCGACTGGCAGGGATTGAACCTGTCGCAGCTGGGTCTGGCCCTGCTGTCGCTGGCCGGGGTCTTCGCCCTGCGCCTGCCGCCGTCGCAGCGCATCGACGCCTATCAGCCGCTCGACTTCCTGACCTTCGCCCTGTTCGCACCGGGCATCGCCCTGCTGTGCGCCGTGCTCGGGCTGGGCCGCTATGTATGGTGGACCGAGGCGAGCTGGATCGGCTGGGCCCTGATCGGCTCCATCCTGCTGCTGGCCACGGCCATGATCATCGAATTCTACCGCAAGCGTCCGCTGATCGACCTGCGCTTCCTCGGCGGCGCCGACCTGATCCGGCTGATCCTCGCCATCCTGCTGCTGCGCGTCGTCCTGTCGGAACAGACCTCGGGCTCGGTCGGCTTCCTGCAGCAGATGGGTCTGGGGCTGGAGCAGATGCGCAGCCTGTTCTGGGTCGTGTTGGTCGCCATGGCCGCCGGGATCGTGACCAGCGCCATGACCCTGAACATGGCCAAGCTCTACAAGCCCATCGCCATTGCCCTGGCCCTGATCGCGGTGGGCGCCTTCATCGACAGCCATGCGACCAGCCTGACCCGGCCGGTCAATCTCTACTTCAGCCAGGCTTTGCTGGCCTTCGCCTCGGCCCTGTTCATCGGCCCGGCCTTGATGATCGGCATCACCCAGGTGCTGACGAAGGCGCCGCAGAATCTGGTCAGCTTCATCGTGACCTTCTCGGTGATCCAGAACGTCGGCAGCCTGGCCGGGACGGCCCTGGTCGGCTCCATTGAGACGATCCGCGAGAAGTTTCACTCCAGCCAGATCGCCGAGACCGTCAACATGGGCGACCCTGCAACGGTGCTTCGGCTGCAGCAGCTGGGCGGGGCTTATGCCCGGGTCCAGAACGACCAGATCCTCCGGTCCGGCGACGGCGTTAGCCTGCTGACCCAGCAGATCACTACCCAGGCCCATGTGCTGGCCTACAACGACGTCTTCCTGTTGATCGCCCTCGCTGCCGCCGCCGGCTGTCTGTGGACGACGTTCGTGCACTTCCGCCCCCGTATTCAGGCGCACCGCGCCGCCGCCCGCGAGGCCGCCGACGCGGCCGCCTCCGCCCACTGATTTCGCCCCCGAGACCCGCCATGACCGACACGACCGACCCTTCCGCTCCCCCCGCTCCGGCTCCCGCCGCGATCCCTGCAAAGCGCGCCCTGTTCGGCGTGATCCTGGGCATCGTCGCCCTCGTGGGGATCAGTCTGGTGCTCTACGCCTGGAAGCTGCCGCCCTTCTCGGGGGCGATCCAGCACACCGACAACGCCTTCGTGCGCGGCCAGGTGACGATCATCAGCCCGCAGGTCTCGGGCTATGTCACCTCGGTCCGCGTGCAGGACTATCAGGTGGTCAAGCAGGGGGAGCTTCTGGCCACGGTCGATGACCGCATCTATCGCCAGCAGCTGGATCAGGCGACGGCCAACCTGCACGCCGCAGAGGCGGCCCTCGCCAACTCCTCCAACACCCAGGCGTCGGCGCAAGGGACGGTTGCGCAGCGGAACGCCTCGATCGCCTCGGCCCAAGCGGCGCTGGTTCAGGCCCAGGCCAATGCCACCCGGGCCCGCAAGCTGTTCGAGGGCGGCTGGGTCGCCCAGGCCCAGATCGACACCACCCAGGCCTCGCTGCGCGCGGCTCAGGCCGCCGTCGCCGAGGCCAATGCCCTGCAGGGCGTGGCCCAGACGGGCGTCTCCTCCGCCGTGGTCAGCCGGGGCTCGCTGGAGGCGGCGGTCGAGGCCGCCCGTGCCCAGGTGCGTCTGGCCCAGATCAACCTCGACAACACCCGCATCGTCGCCCCGGCCGATGGCCGCCTCGGCGAGGTCTCGGTCCGGCTCGGCCAGTCGGTGGTGGCGGGCAGCACCCAGCTGACCTCGCTGGTGCCCAACCTCATCTGGGTCAACGCCAATATGAAGGAGACCCAGCTCAAGAACATCCGCATCGGCCAGCCGGTCGAGATGACGGTCGACTCGCTCGGCGGCGCCAAGCTGCGCGGCCATGTGGAGCGCATCTCTCCTGCGACCGGCTCGGAGTTCAGCGTCATCAAGCCCGACAACGCCACCGGCAACTACACCAAGGTGGCGCAACGGGTGCCGGTTCGGATCGCCATCGACCCCAATCAGGAGGTCACCACGCGGCTGGCCCCCGGCATGTCGGTGGTGGCGCGGATCGACACCTCGGGCGTCTAGCGCTTCCGGGACGGGGCGGGCTCGTCGTCAGGTTCGTTGTCGGGATCGGTCGGGTCGGTCTGGGGACTGAGGATCTCGTCGGCCGCGTCGTTGGGCGCGGCTATGGGCGGTGGTGAGGCGACCGGCTTCGGCGCATCCCGTTTCGTCTTCGGCTTCGTCCAGCCCAGCTGCTCCATCGCCGATTCACCCTCCTGGCCGAAGACGCTGCGCAGGCGGATGTCGGTCTGGGGGAAGGGGATCTCGATCCCGGCGGCGTCGAGGGCGTCGGCGATCAGCCATGTATAGGCCGCGTGCATCCCGGCCGGCCGCTTGACCGCCGCCCGCGTCGGCCAGACCACCAGTTCGAACGACAGGCCGTTCTCGCCGAAACCGACCAGCCAGACCTGGCTCTTGCGCGCCTCGGTCTCGGCCAGGGTGAAGGGGCTGGCGCGGGCGGCCTCCAGCACGGCGTCCCGCACCTTCCCGCGATCAGCGCCATAGGCGACCTTGAAGGGGATGTGGATGCGCCGCGTGTCCCCCTTGAGCGTCCAGTTGGTGACAGGGTCCTGGATGAAGGTCGAGTTGGGAACGATGATGTTGACGTTGTCATTGGTGCGCAGCCGCGTCGCCCGCGGGCCGATCTCCATGATGGCGCCGCGCACCCCGCTCTCCAGCTCGACATAGTCGCCGACCGAGACCATCCGGTCGAAGATCAGGAACAGGCCGGACACGAACTCCTTGACCACCCCCTGAAGGCCCAGGCCTATGCCGATGCCGATGGCCCCGGCGAAGACGGCGATGGACGACAGATTCAGCCCCGCCGTGGTCAGGCCCGAGATCACCCCCAGGATGACCAGGCCATAGGTGGTCAGCTTCTCCAGCAGATAGAGCGCCGCCGTCGACTTCTGGGGCGAGCGTTCGCGCAGACCCTTCAGGCCACGACCGACGATCCGCGACAGGATGATCGAGGCGGCGATGATCGCGGCGCCCAGAAGCATTCCGCCCAGGGTCAGGGTCGAGCCGCTGAACACCAGCAGCTTGGTGTCATTGAGCTTCGCCAGGTCGTTCAGCGTCATGGTCCGTCAGCGTCCGGAAAGCGGGGCGGTTCCGGCGGCATGGTTGATCCCGCACGCCGGATTTCAATGGGGCGAACCCCTGAGCCACGCGGAACGGTCAAGCCTCGCGAGGGTTGAAGACTTCTGACTTGAGGGCTGAAACCGCGTGACATTGCAGCAGGGGCTGGCGTTCGGACTGATCGCCCTGACCATCGGGGCCTTCGTCTGGGGGCGGTTCCGCTATGATCTGGTGGCGGTGGTCGCCCTGGTCGCGGGGCTGGCGGTCGGGATCATTCCGGCCGACGCGGCCTTCGACGGGTTCAAGAACGACGTCACCGTCATCATCGCCTGCGCCCTGATCGTTTCGGCGGCCTTCGCCCGCTCCGGCATCATCGAACTGGCGATGCGGAAGGTGCTGCCGCATCTGAAGACCGAGCGGTCGCAGGTCCCGGTCCTGACCGGGGCGGTGACCCTGCTGTCGATGGCGACCAAGAATGTCGGCGCCCTGGCCATCATGATGCCGGTGGCCCTGCAGGTGGCGAGGAAGACCGGCTCGGCGCCGTCGCGGCTGCTGATGCCCATGGCCTTCGGCGCCATGGCCGGGGGTATGGTCACCCTGGTGGGCACGGCGCCCAACATCATCGTCGCCGAGGTGCGCCACGAGATCCTCGGCAAGCCCTTCGCCATGTTCGACTATGCCCCGGTCGGTCTGGGCCTGACGGCGATTGCGCTCGCCTTCCTCGCCTTCGGCTATCATCTGCTGCCGAAGAAACGGCAGGGGGCGGCGACAATGAACGCCGCCCTGGCCGCCAACGCCTACGCCACCGAGGTGCGTGCGCCCGAGGACTGGGCGCCGGGGTCGATGTCAATCAAGGCTCTGACCGACTGTGGGGAGGGGGATGTACGGATCATGGCCCTGATCAGGGACGGCAAGCGCCGACCCAATCCGCGCGGCAATGTCGTTATCCGGCCGGGCGATGTCCTTCTGGTTGAGGGCGAGCAGCAGGCGCTGGAAGAGTTTCTCGGCCGCTCGAAGCTGAGCCTGATCCGCGATGACCGCCCCATCGTCATGGAGAAGGCCAGCGAGGACATCGCCGTGGTCGAGGCCGTCATCGGCCGCAACTCCCCGCTGCAAGGCCAGTCGGTGCGCCAGTCCGACCTCTATGGCCAGCACGGCATCAACCTGCTGGGCGTGTCGCGCAGTGGCTACGAGCTGACCCAGCATCTGAGGACGGCCAGGCTCCAGCCCGGCGACATCGTCCTGCTGCAGGGCGCCGAACAAAGCCTGCCGACGGCCCTGAAGGCGCTGGACCTGCTGCCGCTGGCCGAGCGCGAGGTGAGGCTGGGCAGCGTGCGCAAACGCTTCCTGCCGGCGGTGGTGCTGGCTATCGCCATGACCCTGGTCGGGTTCGGTGTGGTCCCGGTGGCCGTCGCCTTCTTCGGGGCGGCGGTGGTGATCGTGGCGCTGGGCGGCCTGAAGATGCGCGAGGCCTATGCGGCGCTGGACGGGCCGCTGCTGGTCCTGATCGCGGCCCTGATCCCGGTGTCGGACGCCATCCAGAACACTGGCGGGTCGGATCTGATCGCGGGGCTGCTGCGCAACGTCTTCGGAGGCATGCCGGGAGTGATTGCGGTCGGCGGGGTCATGCTGGCCTCGATGGCGGTGACTCCCTTCCTGAACAACGCCGCGACCGTGCTGATCGTGGCCCCCATCGGCGCGACCCTGGCGAAGCAGCTGGGCTTCAACCCCGATCCCTTCCTGATGGCGGTGGCGGTCGGGGCGGCGTGCGACTTCCTGACTCCCATCGGGCACCAGTGCAATACGCTGGTCATGGGGCCGGGCGGGTACAAGTTCTCGGACTATCCGAGGCTGGGCGCCCCACTGAGCCTGCTGGTGCTTCTGGCCGGACCGCCGCTGATCCTTTTGTTCTGGCCGCTCTAGATGAAGGTCGCGGTGACGACGTAGTCGAAATTATATTGCCCGCTGGCCAGTCCGCCCGAGATCCAGACATCCATGCCGAGGGTGAAGGTGCCGGTGCCGAGCAGGCCCAGAGGCTTGAGGTCGAAGGTCATGCTGGAGCCCGACGGCGGCGTCTGGCCCGCATAGAGCAGATTGCCCAGCAGGCTGCTGATGTAGAAGTGGGTGATCTTCGCATTGGCGTTCGGCACGGCCTGAACCGTCACCCGCACCTGACGCAGGGCGCACAGGCTGTCCAGGTTCAGAAAGCCGCAGGAGATGGTGATCGTCGGCGGCGTCACCGAAGCGCTCGACAGGCGGATGGCCGAACCGGAGGTGCGGGTGACCGTCCCGCTGGTGCTGATGGTGAAGGTCGAGGCGCCGCTGTCGCGCACGATCCGGCCGAGCGCCGGGGACCCCGTTGGGCTGTAGGCGACGGCGATCTGGGCATGGGCCGGCGCCGCGAGGGCGGTCAGGGCCCAGAGCACCGCGGCGATGATGAGAAGGCGGACGTTCATGAACCCTGACTGACGTCGGAATGATCCGGACATCAGTGACACGTCATGGTTTCAGAAGTCTTGGTCGCAACCTCTGACTTTAGTCGGATCGGGTCAGGATGCCCGCCTCAGGCCGCCACGATCTCGGGCGCGGCGTCCGAAGTCCACTCCGGGACCGGCAGGCCCTTGCCGCGCAGGAAGTCGGCGTTGAAAAGCTTGGACGCATAGCGCGAGCCGGGGTCGCACAGGCAGGTGACGATGGTCTTGCCGGGGCCGAGATCCCTGGCCAGACGCACGGCGCCGGCCAGGTTCACGCCGGCCGAACCGCCCAGGGACAGGCCTTCGTCCTTCACCAGATCGAACAGGATCGGCAGGAAGTCGGCGTCCTCGATGCGGTAGGCGAAGTCGGGCGCGAAGCCTTCCAGATTGCCGGTGATGCGCGCCACCCCGATGCCCTCGGTGATGGAGGAGCCCTCGGACGTCATCTCGTTCTTCGTGAACCAGTTGAACAGCGCCGCGCCGGCCGGGTCGGCCAGGCCGATGCGGATGTCGGGGTTCTGTTCGCGCAAGAATGCGGACACGCCGACCAGGGTGCCGCCCGAGCCGACCGCGCTGACGAAGGCGTCGACCTTGCCTTCGGTCTGGGCCCAGATCTCCGGGCCGGTGGTCGTATAGTGGGCCTCGCGGTTGGCGAGGTTGTCGAACTGGTTCGACCAGATGGCGCCGTTGGGTTCGCGTTCGTTCAGCTCGGCGGCGAGACGGCCCGAATAGTGGACGAAGTGGTTGGGGCTGGCGAAGGGGGCGGCGTCGACCTCGACCAGACGGGCGCCCAGTGAGCGGATGGCCTGCTTCTTCTCTTCCGACTGGGTCCGCGGGATGACGATGACGACCGGGTGGCCAAGTGCCGCGCCGACCAGGGCCAAGCCGATGCCCGTATTGCCCGCCGTGCCCTCGACGATGGTCCCGCCGGGCTTGAGCGCGCCCGAAGCGCGGGCCGATTGAACGATCGACAGGGCCGCGCGGTCCTTGATCGAGCCGCCGGGGTTCATGAACTCGGCCTTGCCCAGAATCTCGCAGCCGGTTGCTTCCGACAGGCGGTTCAGCCGGATCAGCGGGGTATTGCCGATCAGGTCGGTGACGGAACGGGTGACGGTCACGGGAAGTCTTTCAGTAGAGCAGGGCAGGCGGGGCAGGTGAGAGAGTCAGGCCGCGATGGGCTCACGACGTCCCAGATGGATGCCGCACTCGGTCTTGTCCATCCCCGACCAGCGGCCCGCGCGTGCATCCTCGCCCTCCTGCACCGGCCGGGTGCAGGTATGGCAGCCGATGGAGAGGTAGCCCTGCTCGACCAGCGGATGACGCGGCAGGGCATGGGTGATCAGGTGGGCCTCGATGTCCTCGGCGGCCCAGTCGGCCAGCGGATTGACGCGCAGCACGCCGTCCAGCACCTCGAATGGCTTGAGCGCGGCGCGGGTCGCATTCTGATGCCGCTTGCGGCCGGTGATCAGGGCGGTGAAGCCGACGGTGGCGCGGGCCAGGGGGCGGGTCTTGCGCAGGTCGCAGCAGGCGTCGGCGTCGGTCTTCCAGAGGTCGTCGCGGGCGTCCAGATCGGCCTTCTCCGCAGCGTCGGGCGTGACCAGACGCACATCGGAAAGGCCAAGGCTTTCCGACAGCTGTTTGCGGTACTGCAGGGTTTGGAAGAAGTGCTGGCCGGTCTCGAGGAAGACCACGGGCAGGGCCGCATCCTCCTTCGCGATCAGATGCAGCAGGGCGGCGCTCTCGGCCCCGAAGGAGGAGATGGCGGCGGTCTTCAGCCCGAGGCTCGGGTCCAGCGCGGCCTTGAGAATGATCGCGGCGTCGGCGCCTTCGAGTTCGGTGTTCAGCCGGTCGGCAAGCGCTTCGAGTTCGGTCCCGGTCGGAGCGGTCGGCGTAGCAGCGCGGGCGGCGGCGCGGCGCTCCCAGATCGTGGGCGCCGGATCGACAGCGTCCTGATAGGCGGCGCTGAAAGCCTGATCCATCCGTGTCCAGGTCGCCTGATCGGCGCCGGGGTTCAGTTCGACCGCGTCGAAGCCGGTCCGGCGCAGGTGGCGGGCCTGATCGGGCAGGACCTTGCCGGCGGCGATCAGCCGACCCGTATAGCCGCGCTCACGCAGGACCGAGGCGAGCGAGAAGCCGCGCCCGTCGCGGAAGGCGTCGAACTCCAGCACCAGCACATCGGTCGTCGCGGCCGCGGCCTCGACCTCCTCGAGCGGGGTCGTGACGCTGAGACGCGGGCCGTTCTGGATGGAGTCGAGAAGCTGCAGCTCAGGCATCGGCGAACTCGTATGCATAGATGGCGTCGCGGAAGGGATCGGCGCCGAGGCGGCGGACGGTGTCGATGAAGCGCTCGCCCTCGGTGCGGACCTCGAGATAGCGGTCCAGCGCGCGTTGGATGGCCGGGGCGACCTCGTCCGCGGGCAGGGAGCGGCCGACGATCTCGCCGAGCGCCGCCTGTTCGTCGGGCGAACCGCCGACGGTGATCTGGTAGTATTCCTCGCCCTTCCGGTCGACGCCGAGGACGCCGATATGGCCGACGTGGTGGTGGCCGCAGGCGTTGATGCAGCCGCTCATATTGATGCGGACCTGACCGACCTTCTCCTGCCAGTCCAGGTCGGCGAGGCGCTTCGACAGCGCCTGGGCGACCGGGATCGAGCGGGCGTTGGCCAGAGAGCAGTAGTCCAGACCCGGGCAGGCGATGATATCGGTGACCAGGTCGGCGTTGGGCGTGCCCAGACCCGCCGCCAGCAGGTCGCGCCACAGGGCCGGGGTGTCGTCGAGCCGGACGTGGGGCAGGACGAGGTTCTGCTCATAGGCCGCGCGGACCTCGTCGAACGAATAGCGCTGGGCCAGATCGGCGACGACCTCCATCTGGGTGTCGGTGATATCGCCGGGCACGCCGTCGACGGGCTTCAGCGAGATGACGACCGAGGCGTAGCCGGCCTGCTTGTGACGGCGGACGTTGTTGCGGCTGAAGCGGGCGAAATCGGGGTCCGCCAATACCGCGCGGTCGAAAGCGGCCGACTGGCGCGGCAGCTCGGCGAAGGCCGGCGGGGCGAAATAGGTCTGGATGCGGGCCAGTTCCTCGGCGGGGACCTGCAGGGCCTCCTGACGCAGGGTAGCGAAGTGGCGGTCCACCTCCTCGCGGAAGGCATCGATGCCCAGCGAGGCGACGAGGATCTTGATCCGCGCCTTGTGGATGTTGTCGCGGCGGCCCAGCAGGTTCCAGGCCCGGATGATGGCGGTCAGATAGGCCAACAGCTCAGGACCGGGGACGGCGGCGGCGATCTCCTGACCGATGTGGGGCAGGCGGCCCTGACCCCCGCCGACGAAGACGCGGAAGGCGGTGCCGCCGTCGGCGCCCTTCACGATCTGCAGGCCCACGTCATGGGTGCGGATCGCAGCGCGGTCCTTCTTCGACGCCACCACGGCGATCTTGAACTTGCGCGGCAGGAAGGAGAACTCGGGATGGATGGTCGACCACTGGCGGATGACCTCGCACCAGGGACGCGGATCCTCGACCTCGTCATCGGCGGCGCCGGCGAAGACGTCGGTGGTGGTATTGCGGATGCAGTTCCCTGACGTCTGGATGGCGTGCATCTCGACCTCGGCCAGATCCTCGAGGATCGCCGGCAGGTCGGTCAGGGCCGGCCAGTTGTACTGGATGTTGCATCGGGTGGTGAAGTGGCCATAGCCCTTGTCATAGGTACGGGCGATGTGGGCCAGCTGGCGCATCTGGCCGCCGTTCATGACGCCATAGGGGACGGCGACGCGCAGCATATAAGCATGGAGCTGCAGATAGACGCCGTTCATCAGGCGCAGCGGCTTGAACTCGTCCTCGGTCAGGGCGCCGGAGGCCCGGCGTTCGACCTGGTCGCGGAATTCCTCGACCCGTTCCCGGACCAGGGCGGCGTCGAACTCGTCATAGCGGTACATCAGGCTGACTCGTGGAATTTGAGGCTGTTGCCGACCGTGGGGCCCGCCGAACGGATGGTCTCCTTCAGCCGGTCGCGGCCTGAGGGGGTGTGGCCGGTGACCTCGACGAGGTAGGCGTTGACGAAGGTGCCGGGCTGCGAGGCCGCGGCGATCAGGGCGGCGTCGGCTTCGTCGCCGTCGAACAGGGCGGCCGAGGCGATGTCCTCGACGACGGAGGCGTCCTCGCCGACATAGATGACGCGGCCGTCGGACAGGCGGTTGGCGGTGATCAGCTTCATGCGACCAGCTCCGCCCGTACATCCAGCTCCGCCGCCGAGAAGGCCGCGCATTCGCCGACGAACAGCAGGGCCGGGCCGGTCAGGCTGGACCGGGCGACCAGGCCGCCGAGATCACCGAGCGTTCCGTTGATGACCCGCTCGTCCGGGCGGCTGCCATTCTCGACGATGGCCACAGGGGTCTCAGGCGAGCGGCCCGCCGCGATCAGGTTCGCTGCAGTCTGCTCGGCGCGGTCGGCGCCCATATAGATGGCCAAGGTGTGGTTGGGGGCGGCCAGACGGTTCCAGTCGGGCGCGATGCCGCCGGGCTTCTCCTGGGCCGTGACGAAGGTCACCGCCTGGGCGTGGTCGCGGTGGGTCAGGGGGATGCCGGCCGAGGCCGCGCAGCCGACGGCCGCGGTGATGCCCGGCACGACGAAGACGGCGACGCCCGCGCGGCGCATGGCCTCCAGCTCCTCGCCGCCGCGACCGAAGACGAAGGGATCGCCGCCCTTGAGCCGCACGACCCGGTGGCCTGCCTTGGCCTCCTCGACCATCAGGGCCTCGATCTGGTCCTGCGGGACGGAATGCTCGGCGCGGGCCTTGCCGACGTAGAGGCGGCGGGCGTCGCGGCGGGCGCGCTCAAGGATAGCCTCCGGCACCAGACGGTCGTGGATGATGACGTCGGCGTCCTGAAGTACGCGCAGGGCCTTGAGCGTCAGCAGTTCGGGATCGCCCGGACCGGCGCCGACGATATGGACGACGCCCTGCTCGGGCGCGGCGACGTTCAGCAGGCGCAGCATCTCGCGGCGCGCCTCGGCGGTCTGGCCGGCGGCGGCGAGGTCGGCGGCCGGCCCCCGGAAGGCCCTCTCCCAGAAGCGACGGCGCGCCATGAAGTCGGGCACGCTGGCGATGACCGTCTCGCGCAGGTCGCGGGCCAGCTTCGCCACATGCGTTAGACCCGCGGGCAGGACGGCCTCGATGCGGCTGCGGACGTCGCGGGCGAGGATGGGGGCCGAGCCGCCGGTGGCGACGCCGATCACGACCTCATCGCGGTCGATCAGGGCGGGGGTGTGGAAGTCGCTCAGCGCCGGACGGTCGACGACATTGACCTGGGCTCCGGCCGCACGGCCCAGAGCCGCCAGTTCGCGGGCCACGGCCTCGTCCTCGACGGCGATGAAGACCAGTCGGGCGCCGGCCAGGTCCGAGACTTCGGGAAGACGTTCGATGGGGACGGGACCGCCCTGCAGGGCGCCGGGGCCGGTCGGCGCGCCGCCGGGTGCGAACCAGACGACGTCAGCCGGGGTCTGGCCGAACAGGCGCAGCTTGGCCAGGGCGGCGTCGCCGTTTCCAACGATGATGATACGGGCGCCGTCCATCGGAATGGACGCCAGAAAAACTCTCATGACAGGCTCCACCGGCCTCGATCGGTAGGGGTAAGCCTGTCCGTGGGTCGTGAAATGACCCTCTGCCTATGGGGTGCGATGCACAAACCAGATTGTCTTTGGCGCGGTGATAGGATTTCTAACGGCCATGGCCAGACCGTTGCTCCCCCTCAATGCCCTGCGCGCCTTCGAGAGCGCGGCGCGAAACCTCAACTTCTCACGCGCCGCCGATGAGCTGGCGGTGACCCCGGGCGCGGTCAGCCAGCAGATCCGCCTGCTGGAGGACATCGTCGGCGGACCGCTGTTCAAGCGCGAGGCCAAGGGGCTGCAACTGACCGATCTGGGCCGCGGCGCCGTGCCCCTGCTGCGCGAGGGCTTCGAGCGGCTGATGGACGCCTCGTCCCTGTTGCGCGAACCGCCACGTCGTAAGCAGGTGTCGATCAGCGTCGCTCCGTCGTTCGCCTCCAAGTGGCTGATGCCGCGCATGGATGACTTCCACGCCGCCCATCCCGAGATAGAGGTGTGGATCTCGGCGGATATGGAGCCGGCGACCCTGGGGGAGGGCGGGGCCGATCTGGCCGTGCGCTACGGCCCCGGCGACTATCCGGGCCATGTGGTCGAGCGCCTGATGGCCGAGACGGTGCTGCCGGTCGCGGCGCCGTCGCTGATGGACGGCAAACATCCGATCCGGACGCCGGCGGACCTCGCCCACCACACCCTGCTGCACGACATGTCCGAGGACGGCGATCCCGGCCGCCCCGACTGGGCCATGTGGCTGAAGGCGCGACGGGTGAAGCATTCCGACCCGCGACGGGGACCGCGCTTTAATCAGGCCAGTATGGTCATCGAGGCGGCGCTGGCGGGACGGGGCGTGGCCCTGGCCAAGCGGACCCTGGCCCAGGCCGACCTCAACTCGGGCCGTCTGGTCGCGCCCTTCGCCGACGGCAGTCAGGCCGTGGGCTTTGCGTACCACGTGGTGCTGCCGCGCGATCGTCCGGCCTCGCCGAGCGCCACGGCCTTCGTCGACTGGCTGAAGCAGCAGGCCGTGCACCACGACAACTCAATGGGGCAGCTCTAGGAGCAGCCGGGAGCCGGATACGAAAAGGCCGCGCACGATGCCCGTGCGCGGCCTTTCTTTTTGGCTCGACGTCTCGCTTAGGCGTTCGACAGGGCGCGCAGGGCGGCGACGCGGGATTCTTCGCGCAGCGGGCTGGGACGCGTCGGGCCGTGCAGCACCGAAGGCGTGGCGCTCTGCTCGTCGCCGGCCGGGGTGACCAGATAACCCTTGGCCGCCAGGGCCTCGCCGGTGGCGCGGCGCGAGGTCCAGACCGCGATCGGGGCGGCCAGCAGCAGCGGACCGACGATCGGGATGAAGAAGGTGGCCAGGTCCGGACGGAAGGCGAGGGCGGCGCAGAAGCCGAGGCCCACGCCCATCTGCCAGCGCATCGAGCGGAAGGCGTCGGCCCAGGTGATGCCGTCGGCGTCACGCTGCTGGGCGTGCCAGCCGGCGTCCTGACCGCACAGGATCTTGAGGACGGCCTTGGTGTTGGCGACCATCAGGATCGGGGCCAACAGGGCCGACAGGAAGATCTCGGCGCACATGCCCTTGATGATCTGCACGCCGCCGCCGAAGGCGCGACGCTCGCGCGGACGCGACAGGACCAGGGCGGCGCCCATGATCTTGGGCCCGATCAGCAGCACGCCCGCCAGCAGCGACGCCAGCATGAAGGGCGAGAACTCGGGGTGCAGGAAGTAGAAGAACGAGGCCCAGTCGATCGGATAGTAGAGCTGGATCACCAGACCCGTGACGAGCGAGGCGAACCACAGGGGCGAGGCGACATAGGCCAGAACGCCCATGAACAGCTGCATCTTCGAGGCGCCGTTCAGGCCGCGCGAACCCAGCAGGGCGATGTGCTGCAGATTGCCCTGGCACCAGCGGTGCTCACGACGGATGAAGTCGGTGATGGTCGGCGGGGTTTCTTCGCACGAACCGTCGAGGGCGGCGGTGACGTGGACGGCCCAGCCGGCGCGGCGCAGCAGGGCGGCCTCGACGACGTCATGGCTCATGATATGGCCGCCGAAGGGCTTCTTGCCCGGCAGGACGGGCAGGCCGGCGGCCTCGGCGAAGGCGCGGGTGCGCAGGATGGCGTTGTGGCCCCAGTAGGAGCCTTCCGAACCCGTCCACCAGGCCAGGCCGGCGGCGGCGACGCGGCCGTACAGCTTGACGCTGAACTGCGAGACGCGGGCGAACAGGGTCGAGGCCTTGACGATGGTCGGGGCGGTCTGGATCAGGCCGATGCCCGGATTGCGCTCCATGGCGTCGACGAGACGCAGGACGGTCTCGCCGGCCATGGTCGAGTCGGCGTCGAGCACGATCATGAACTCGTAGGCGGCGCCCCAGCGGCGGGTCCAGTCGGTGATGTTGCCCGACTTGGCCTCGGTGTTCTTTTCGCGGTGACGATAGAAGGCCTGCGAGTGAGCGCGGATGCGGAAGCCGGCGAAGGCAGCCTGTTCCAGCATCAGGGCTTCCTGCTTGTTCGTGTCCGACAGGACGAACAGGTCGAAGGCGTCGGTCACGCCAAGGCGGGCCAGACCGGCGTCGATCTGGGCAAGACGGCCCAAAGCGGTGTGGGCGTCTTCGTTATAGAGCGGCATCAGCAGGGCGGTGCGCGTCGTCGGCGCGGCCGGGTGCGGACGGAAGTCGAGGTCGTCCTGCTCGCGGTCCGTCATCAGGACCCACAGGCCGATGGCCGAGTTGGAGAACCAGCAGGCGATCGAGGCGATCAGAATCAGGAACAGGCCGAAGGCCAGCATCTCCAGACCGTCCCAGCCGTGGCGGGCGTAGAGGATGAAGGGAGCGACGGCGGCCAGCGCAGTCACCACGACCGTGGCGGCCAGCAGCACCAGACGGCGGGCCTTCACCTTGGCGGGCGTGGTCGGCAGCGTCGCGGAAACCGTCGGGGTTTCAACGTCGAACGCCTGACGCGGCATGGCCAGCGGCGCTTCGTCGGGGAGCCATCCATCGGCGCCGTATTCGACGGCTCCGGACAGGAAGTCTTCGCTACGCAGGGCCAGGCTGTTCATGACGGCTTTGATTTCCCCGAAAATCCGCGCTTGGGAGGCGGAGGAGGCGCGGACTACTGCATTGCAGCATGAACGCATTTTCGTGAAAATCAATCACAGAGTTGTGATGGTCCCGTGTTTTTTCGCGACCGCCCCGGATTCACTGGCTCTCGGCGTGATGCCGCAGCCGTCGGCCCAGGGCCCAGGCTGCGATCCCGACCCATCCAACGAGGACGAGGGCGTAGACCCGCTCCCACCAGCCGACGTTGGACGGGTTCACCGTGCCCGGCAGGACCAGATGATAGGTCATGACGGTCAGGCCTGTCATCACCACGAAAACCCCGATCAGAAAGGCTTTCAGGCGTGATAGCTCGCGGCTGCCGGCCAGGCCCCAGAGCAGCAGCAGGGGCGCGACCTGAATGCCCAGACCCATGTTGATGTACATGTGCCGGGGGTCCGGATACGGGAACAGGGTCGACAGGGCGAGGCCCGTTCCGGCCAGGACGAAGACGATCGCCGTCAGCCACCCGGCGATGTGAGCGCGCGTGATCGCGATCACGGCCAGGCCGAAGCCGACCCCGGCGAACCCGGCCATCACCCCCGCGACGAAGACGCCCCAGTTGAAGATGCGCGGCATGGGCGATGACGCGCCGCCCAGCTCGCTGAGGTACTGCCGCGCATTGTCGAAGCCCGGATAGGCGAGGATCGCCATGCCGACGACGGCGAGGGCCAGAAGCGGGGCGAAGACCCCGATCCCCAGCAGGATCCGGCGGCGGCGATAGCGGCTCACGGCCAGACCCGAGAACAGGGCGCGGCCGGGCAGGGGCTTGAGACCCCAGATGGGACGCAGCAGGGGGACGCGGCGCACGATCTCATAGATCAGCAGGCTGCCGCCGATGGTGATGGCGATCAAGGTCGGGGCCTCGACCCAGACCGGCAGGCCGGCGGGCCGGATCAGCCAGATGGCGCAGACCAGCACCGTCTGGTGCGCCAGATACAGGGTGAAGACCGCCTCGTTCAGATAGGTCTGGATCGGGCCGGTGGAGTGTCTGAGATAGAGGCTGGCGAAGCCGAGGGCGGCGACGATCACCGACCACTGGTCCAGCGCCACGACCAGATTGCGGGGCACGCCCCAGAAGGCGCCGCCGCCGGGATGGGCGACCTGAAGCATCATCAGGGGCAGGGCCACGGCGGCCAGGCCCAGACCGATCCAGCGGAAGCGCTGGAAATCGCGCCAGATGCTCTCCTGCCGCACGGCCAGAAAGCCGAACAGGAAGGCGGCCAGGGACTGGGCGTGGTTGTACCAGTCCCAGACGATGTTGTTGGTCAGGCCGAAGTGCGGGAACAGGATGCAGCGCACGACCATCAGATAGAGGGCCGGGAAGACCAGCAGCCGCCAGCCGCTCAGCGCCGGGCCGATCTTCGCCTCCGCCCAGGCGATCCAGCCGGGCCGGTTCAGCAGGGCCACGACGATGAAGCTGTAGACGGTGATGTAGAGGACGAACCACAGATGGTTCAGGGGGATGCCGTCAGCGATGCCGGAGGGGCTGAACTCGTGCCACAGCCAGGCCGGATAGCTGATCGGCGTATGCGACTTGTCCATCGCCTCGATCCACGACTGGATCGTCACCAGCACCAGAACACCGAACACCAGCGGCGGGCCGAGGCGGGCGAGGCGCAGCTTGGCGACCTCGGCCGGCGTCTTCCTCAGGGTCATGAAACGCAGCGCCGCGCCCGACACCAGGAACAGCAGGGTCAGCCGCCAGGGATTGGTGATCAGCACCCCTTCGCGAATCCACTCCAGCGTATGGGCGCTGTGGACGTGCCAGTCGTAGGGGCCGTAGGCGAGGCCGACGTGATAGACGATCAGCAGGGCGAAGGCGGCGATACGCAGCCAGTCCAGATCGTGCCGACGCGTGGACGCCGGGGCGGCCGATACGGGGCGGGAATCCGGACTTGGAGCGAGGGTGGTCACGGCCCCCCTATGAGCGAGCCAACCGGACCTGTCCACGCGCCAAAACGTTTCAACGGTTTGAGGGCGCCAGCGCGCCTTCTATTCGTACGCGCCTTCTATTCGTAGTCGATGTTCACCGGGACGGCGGTCTGGACCTCGGTGATAATCATGCCGCGGGCGGTGGTCAGGACGCCGGAGATGCGCAGGCGGTCGTGCCCCTCGGCGTTCAGGCGGCCGGTCATGGTCCTGGAGACGTCGCCGACCGTCTCGCTCCAGACCTGAAAGCCGGAGATGACGCCGTCCGAGAGGGCGGTGTCGATGGTGGCCGGCAGCTGGATCCGGTAGACGCGGCCCGGATCGCCGGTGATGTCGATGACCGCCGGGGCGTCGGAGGCGTCGGCATTGGTCGCCTCGACGCCGTTGCCGGTCCCCCTGTCGAGGTTGCGGCGGGTGGCCACGAAGCTCATCGACTGGACATTGCTCAACGTCAGGGCCCGCTCGACCTGGATCGCGCCGGTCGCGTTGGCGCGGCGGCTCGGGGGGGCAGTTTGGGCCATGGCCGGAGGGGGAAGCAGCAAGGCGGCCGCGCCTGCCAGCAGGCAGGCCTTCAGGAAAAGCGGGCGCATCAGGCGGTTCCTCCTTGAGCGATTTGAACCACGACGGTTCCGAAGCGGACATAGCCGCCGTCGGCGGGAAGCACGACCGCGGTGGCGCCCGTCATCGTCATGCCGAGATCGGAGGCCTGTTGGGGATCGAGTTGTATCCGGTAACGGCCGGGCGCCACGTCCTCGATGAAGACGACGCCGGCGTGATCGCTGCGGGCCAGAACGGGCGCGCCGCCCGCTTCGGGGACCAGCTGGATATTGACCGCGGCGAGGGTGCGATCCTCGGCCCCGTCCCGGTGCAGCATGATGGTCATCTCGACCTCGCCGGACTGCTGAAGCGGCATGTCCACGCGCGTTGTGTGTCCGGGGCGGGGCACGGTCCGGATGATCTCGGCCTGACCCAGCAGGAAGGGATCGTCGATGCCTTCCAGATTAACCCGCATCGAGGCGGCCGCGCCGTCCCCGAGGCTCGAGGTGAAGATGTGGCCGTCCTTGTCGGTGATCGCGGCGCCGGCGGGTGTCTGGATCACGATCTTCGATACGCCCTGTTCGTCCGGCTGGCGGCGACCGTCGCCATTGGCGTCGACAAAGGCGTTCACGGCCATGGAGCCACCGGCGGAGACGCCCGGCCGCACGACATTGTAGCGACCGACAACCGGGTCGAAGGCGAAGCCGAACCCCAGCTGCATTCCCACCTGCCACTCGCCCGATCGGGTCTCCCAGGCGCTGGTCAGGGCCACGTCGAAGCGTTTGGCGCGCCAGAAGGCGGCGGCCTGAAGCGTGGTCGCCTCCTGTTCGCCCAGCGTCTGAACCGCGCTGAGCCGCAGGGTGCGGCGCTCGGAAATCTGGACGTCGGCGGTCAGATAGGCGCTGTCCAGCTCTGTCGTCGGGGAAACGGTATAGCTGACGCCGCCACGAAACTGGGCCCGGGCGGCGACCAGCGTCGCGACGTCGAAGGCGCCGATGAGGGTCCGCGCGCGGGTCGTCAGCGTCGTGGTGTCCGCATAGGCCAGGCTGGTCGACAGATAGTAGCGGTCGACCGGCGCGGAGGTACGAAACTCGGCATTGGTCTCGCCCGTGCCGTTCAGCCTTTCGAGGCGGCGAAAGTCGAGTGACAGGGGCAGGCTGAAGGTGTCCCGCACCCGCCACTGCATGTCGGCGCGGAAGTCTGTGGCCCGGCGCAGCAGGCTGTCCTGGGTGGCGCCGACCTGACGTGTCTCGTCGACGAAACCGCCACGGTACTCGGCGTGGCGGGTGACGATGGAGAGGCCGAACGGGCGCGCGGCCAGCCCCACGGTCGCGGCTGTCCCGCCCTCGCTGTCGCGGGCGGCGTCGACCTGGGTCGCGACGCCGAACAGGGAGGCCCTGACGCCGGCCAGTCCCAGGGTGCGCTGTTCGAAACCGGCGGGCGTATATCGGGCCAGACCGCCACTGACGGTCAGGGCGGTATTGATCCCGTAGTCGAACAGGGCCTCAAGCCGCGCCTCGCCCTGGCTTTCGTCCGGGGTGGCGTCGGGCTTGAGCTCGAACACCGACCGGTCCTGCTGGATCGCGGCCAGACGCAGGACCAGCTTGCCGGGTTCGATCTGGCCCGCGCCAAAATTGATCCGCCGGACCTCTTCCCGGGTCTGGCCCTGCGGTCCGTAGAAGACCAGTCGAATGGTGTTCAGCCCGAAGGTCAGGGGGACGTCGAGAAACTCGTAGCGGCCCTGATCCGGGGTGGATCGGGCGGCCTGAAGCACCTCGTTGACGTAGAGCTCGACCTCCTCGCCAAGGGGCAGCTCGCCGCGCAGGTTCAGAGGCGTGGCGAGGTCGACGGTCTCCAGCGGCGCGGTCGAATAGACGAAGCCCCGGCCGCCATAGCTGCCGGCGCCGAGTGACATCGAGGGGCTGAAAACGTCGCCGAGGCCCGCGCGGGTGGCGCCGAGGCGGCCGAGGGCGTGGCCGTCCGGGTCCTTGCGTTCGAACAGGACGCGGGCATTGGCCGGTTCGCCGTTCTGGTCCGAACCGAGGAAGCCCTGAAAGCCCGCGTACAGCAGGTCGCCGGCCGCGCGGATGTCGAAGCTGTGGGACTGGTCGACGCCGTCGCGCGCCACCTGTCCGCCCAGGTTCACGTCGAAGGCGGGCGGGGTGAAAAGGTCATAGGGCGCCGGGACCTCCTGCACGCGCAGGATCGCCTGGGGCTGGTTCAGGCCGGCGGCGCGAGCCTCGCGCGCCAGACGCTGCTGGAAGGGCAGGGGTTCGGTCGGGGTGACGGTCAGGGTCTGGGCGTTGACGTCGGCGCGCAGCTTCACCGGAAACAGCTGCTCGGCCAGATCGGCGCGGACATAGAGGTCGTTGTCGAAGATCGCGGCCTGGCCGGGGGCGAAGGTGATGGCCTTGCCGTTGACGATAGCGACGCCCGTATTGAGGTCGAGGGTCAGCTTGCGGTCGCGCGATCCGATCCAGCCCTCGGCGCGGCGCTGGGCAGGGAAGACGCCGATGGCAAAATCGAGTACCCGCGCGAACTCGCCCAGCGGCACATAGACCCCGGCGCGGGAGCCATAGACGTTCATCGTTTCGGCCAGTTGATAGCCGTCGGCCTGGACCTCCATGAACAGGAGGTCGTCGGCGTTGAACGGGGCGGGTTCGGCCGCGACGACCAGATTGGTCACGAGAGTCTGCGCCGTGGCCGGCGTCACGGTTCCCGCCGCCAGGACGGCGAGCGCGACCGCCGTGGCCTGGCGGGCAGAGGTCATTGCGCTGCGGGCGCGCCTGCGGGAGCGGCGGATGCGGTCCCCAGAACCGTACCGGCCTTGGTGTCATCGTCGACGTAAACGACGCGGACCGGCTCACCGGCCACGAGGGGCATGACGAGGGGCGCGACGACCGTGCGGCGCTCGATTTCCGGATAGACGGCGATGCCGCGCACCAGGCCGACGACATGTTCGTCGGCGCCCGTTCCGGCGCGGATCTGGACGTCGCCATAGACGGAGCTGGCGCCCAGGCGGACGAGGTCGAGGCTGACCGCGCCGTTCGGCGCCCCTTGGCTTGGGGCCACCAGGCGGGCGTTCTCAACCGCGGCGCGGGCGTCGACGGCGCCGTCGCGAACGATCAGCGGGATGCTGACGCTGAACAGGGCGGTGATCTGCAGCGCTACGCCGTTCGGATTGTTCTCGGCCGCCTGTTGGGCGGTGAAGCCGGTGGTCTCGGGCGGCAGGGCCGTGACGGTCAGGTGAGTGCGATACTCGCCTGGGGTTGCGGGCGGCCGCACGCGGACGCGAATGACCTGGCTTTCCTTGGGCTGCAGCGTCACCCGGCGCGGGGTGTACTGGATATAGTCCATGGCCGAGGGCGAGCGCGGAGCGTCGGGGGCGTCGGCGACGGCGCGGATCTGGCCGTCCGATGACATGACCCTGTCGACCAGTTCGACGGTGTAGGTCGCCGGGGCGTCGCCCTGGTTGAAGACGTAGACGGAGGCGGCGCGCTCGGTCTCGTCGAAGGTGACGCGACGCGGCGAAATGTTCAGATCGGCGCCCGTCGGCGTCGCCGTGGCCACAGGGGCGGCAGACGTCTGGGCGGCTGCGGCGCCGGCCAGGGCGAGCGCTACGGCAATGATAGGGGCGGCTGATCTGAGCATTGGTCTGGACCCGGGGGCGGCTTCGAACCCGCAGACTAACGGCGGAAGGTTAACCCAACCTCGCGTTGTCGGCGCCCCGGATACGCCTTTAGTTATAGGCCGCCGAAACCGTGAACGAGCCGCTGTAGGTGCCGGTCGGGGTGGTCGAGGCGATCGGCACGCTGCCGCCGACGTTGAAGGCGAGGGTCCCGGCGGCGCCCATGGCGTTGCTGAGCGTCTGGGCCGAGGCCGAGCCGGTCAGGTTGTTCGAGGTCGTGACGGTCAGGGTGTCGGAGCCGTTGGCCATCGAGAAGCTGGCCGGGATGGTGATGGAGATCGACTGGCCGCCTTCACCCGAGACGGTGAACTGGGCCGCGGCGGGCGTGGCGCCCGAGGACAGGCCGACAACGCCGCCGGTGACCGAACGGGCGCCTGCGGCGCTGACCACCGCCGTGCCCGAGCCCGTCGCCGGGCGGACCACGGTGCCGAAGGCCAGGTCGGCGTTCTTGGTGATGGTCAGGGGGCGGACGATGGTGACCGAACCCGTACCGGTGGTGGAGGCCGAGGACTGCGCGAAGGCGGGGCTGGCCACGGCGGCGACAAGAGCGGCGGCGGCAGCGAAGAAGAGTTTGTTGGACATGACGTTTTCCCTGAGGGGCGTTTGCAACCTGATGACGTCCTGATGGGCCGCCACCACTGTCGATGTCTACAACCGGAACCCGTATTGGGGCCCAAAACACACCAAGGTTATACGCTTTTGGCGATAACTATACAGAAGCGATGCGTATGGTTATTTGATGTTTACCAAGAATACTGATGTATCCCGAAGTATTCGATAATCTTTCGGTAACCATGTCGTTCCTGTTTGCCTCACACCCCGGTTGTGGGAAAAGGGGAGCGAGGAGGCTTGATTCATCGCCATGCAGTGGATTGTCCTGATCGTTGATGATCACCCGCTTGTCGGGGAGGCTTTCGAGCTTTCGGTCGGCGCGGCCTACCCGCATCTGGAGGTCGGCCGGGTCACGACGGCGGCTGAGGCCGAGACCTATGCTCGCGCCAACGGCGCCCGCATCAAGCTGGTTCTGCTGGACCTGATGTTGCCCGACGCGACGGGGTTCAGCGCCCTGATCCGGTTGCAGCAGCTTCTGCCCAATGTGCCGATCGCCATCGTGTCCTCGCGCGCCGACGCCCATACGGTGGCCCTGGCCCGGACGTTCGGCGTCTCGGCCTATCTGTCCAAGTCCGCGCCGGTGTCTTCGCTGGTCAATGCGGTGGGCACGATTATGCGTGGCGAACAGGTGCCTTTCCCGGAAACCGCGGCGCCGACGCCTGCGGCAGTGGACTTCCAGCAGCGTATCTCGACGCTGTCGGCGGCCCAGCTTCGGGTCCTGGTCGCCCTGGCCGACGGCCGGCTGAACAAGCAGATCGCCGGGGACATGAACCTGACCGAGGGCACGGTGAAGCAGCATCTGTCCGCCATCTTCAAGAAGCTGGGCGTCGGCAACCGCAGCCAGGCCATCCTGGCGGCGCGGCCCTATCTGAAGGGGCTGGACGCGGGCGAGGCCGAGTGAGGAAGCTGAGCCTCTAGGCCGTGACTTTCGCACCTGCTAACACCGCCGTCTGAAGCGGGAGGGCGACCCCTTATGCCAGTCGGAAAAATGCGGATCGGACTGTATCCGGGCACCTTTGACCCGGTGACCAACGGCCATATGGACATCATCGGTCGGGCCACGAAGCTGGTCGACCGGCTGGTCATCGGCGTGGCCCAGAACGACGACAAGGGCCCGTTGTTCTCGACCGCCGAGCGCGTCGAGATGGTAGCCGCCGAGGTGGCCCGTTTCGACGGCGACATCGTGGTCAAACCCTTCTCCAGCCTGCTCATGCACTTCGCCGAGGAGCTGGAGGCGAGCGTCATCGTGCGTGGCCTGCGCGCCGTCGCCGACTTTGAATATGAGTTCCAGATGACGGCGATGAATCAGCGCCTCAATCAGGACATCGAGACCGTGTTCCTGATGGCCGATCCGCGCCATCAGGCGATCGCCTCCCGTCTGGTCAAGGAGATCGCCCGCCTGGACGGGAATATCGACAGCTTCGTCAGCCCCGCCGTCGCCGCGCGCGTGCGGGCCAGGGTAAAGAAACACGTATGAACTCGCGTCCGCTCACCATTCTCGCCGCCGCCGTCGCCGGTGTCATGGCCCTCGCCGCCGGTCCGTCCCAGGCCCAGCTCATGCCCCGGACCCCGCCCCAGGGCGCGGCCCCGAACGCCACGCCCCTGCCGCCCGCCGATGCGGCCGACTGGCGCACGGTTTCGCCCGACAACCTTCTGGTCATCGACACGACCAAGGGCCGTATCCTGGTGGAGATGGAACCCCGCGTGGCGCCCCAGAGCGTCGAGCGCATTCGCACCCTGGCCAACCGCGGCTTCTATGACGGGCTGAAGTTCCACCGTGTCATCCGGGGCTTTATGGCCCAGACCGGCGATCCTCTGGGCACCGGCTCGGGCGGAAGCGACCTGCCTGATGTTCCGGCCGAGTTCTCGTTCCGCCGTGGGCGCAACGCCGACTTCGCCGTCGTGCCCAACGCCTCGACCAGCGGCCTGCGCGGCATTCTGGGCTCCGTGCCGATCCAGACGCAGCCTGACGCCCAGATGTTCGTCACGGCCGACATGAAGGTGGATGCCGGCGGCCTGTTCTGCCCCGGTGTGGCGGGCATGGCCCGGTCGGGTGATCCGAACAGCGCCAACAGCCAATTCTATCTGATGATGGGCGCCAACCCCAATCTCAACGGCAACTACACGACCTTCGGCCGCGTGGTGAGCGGGCTGGACGTGGTCAAGGCGCTGAACGCCGGCAGCGATGCGTCCGACGGCGCCGTCGCTGATCCGGACCGGATGACCAAGGTCCAGCTGGCCTCGGCCATCCCGGAGGCCCAGCGCCCGGTGGTCAAGGTGCTGCTGCCGACCAGCCCCGCCTTCGTCCAGCGCTATGAGGCGACCCGGGCCCGACTGGGGCTGAATTTCAGCATCTGCGACGTCGAGACGCCGTCGATCGTGACCGGCGGCTGAAAACGCTCGGGGGAGGGGACGGCATGATCAGAACCGTGACGGCGGGGGCCCTGGCCTCCCTCATTCTGGCGTCGGGCGCGTTTGCCCAGACCGCGGCTCATGCGCCGGCCCATCCTCCGGCCAGCGCCGCCCAGGCGGCCGAGACCCCGCCGCCTCCGCCGCCCGCCCCGACCGCCGCCCCGCCTTCGGAATGGCGCACCGTGCCGCCCGAAAACCTGATGGTCATCGAGACCACCAAGGGCCGCATCCTGGTCGAGCTGGCCCCCGAGGTCGCGCCCCTGCATGTCGAGCGGATGCGGCTGCTGGCCCGCAACGGCTTCTTCGACAACCTGACCTGGCACCGGGTCATCGACCTGTTCATGGCTCAGACCGGCGATCCGCTCGGCACCGGCGACGGCCAGAGCGCCTATCCCGACCTGAAGGCCGAGTTCACCTTCCGCCGCGGACCGGACATGCCCTTTTCGCCGGTCGCCGCCCCCGCCGGCGCCGTCCTGGGCTTCGTCCACTCCCTGCCGATCCAGACCCAGCCAGACAGCTATATGGCCACGACGGCCGACCACATGGTCCACGGCTGGGGCGTCTATTGCCCGGGCGTGGCGGGCATGGCGCGCGACGACAATCCGGACAGCGCCAACAGCCAGTTCTTCCTGATGCGCCAGCCCTATCCCTCGCTGGACAAGCGCTACACCGTCTGGGGGGCCGTCGTGTCGGGTCTGGACGTGGTGCGCAGCCTCAAGACCGGCGCCGAGGGCAGCGGTATCGTCACCGATCCCGACCGGATGACCACCGTCCGTATCGCCGCCGACCTGCCCGAGGCCGACCGGCCCGGCGTTCAGGTGCTGGACACGGCCTCGCCGCGCTTCCGCGCCATGGTCGATATGACGCGAGCGTCGAAGGGCGCCGACTTCTCGGTCTGCGACATCGTCCTGCCGGTGCAGATCGCGGGCGGTTCGGTGGTCGCGGCGGCTCCGGCCGGAACGGCCGCGCCCGGCGCCTCGGGGCCCCGCTAGAGACTATTCCGCCGCTGCAGCCGGTTGGCGTCCGCGACGGCGCCGACGGCGTGGCTTGCGGTCCTCGCGCATTCTTTGCAGCAACAGGCCCTCGCGCAGACCCCGGTCGGCGACGCGCACACGTTCGCACGGCCAGGCGCGCTGCACCGCCTCCAGAATGGCGGCGCCGGCCAGCACCAGATCGGCGCGATCCGGCCCGATGCAGGCCTCGGCCGCGCGCCCGGCCGGGCCCAGGGCCTTCAGCCGATCCGCCGCCGCCTCGCACTGTTTGCGGCTCATCCACAGGCCGTCGATGCGGTCGCGCTGATAGCGGCGCAGGTTCAGGTGGATGCCGGCCAGGCTGGTGATCGCCCCGGAGGTCCCGACCATATGGCCCCGGCCGCGTCCGAACAGGTCGCGCATGTCGGCGTCGACGATGCCGCCGGCGGCGATGGCCGCGCCCATGTCGGCGACCATGGCCTCGTACCAGACCGCGCCCGCGGGTCCGGTCACATCCTCGGGCTCGGGATGCCGCTCGGCCAGGGTGACGACGCCCAGCGGCGCTGACATCCAGGCCACCGTCTTCATGTCGCGCCCCTGTTTCCGCAGCCAGGACAGTTCTGTCGAGCCGCCGCCGACGTCGATGACCAGCACCGCCTCGGCGCGGGGATCGAACAGGTTCAGACAGCCCTCGACCGACAGCCGGGCCTCTTCGGCCGGGTCGATGATACGCAGTTTCAGGCCGGTGCCCGCGCGGACGCGTTCGATGAAGGCGGCGCCGTTTTCGGCCTGGCGGCAGGCCTGGGTGGCGACGGCGGTCAGGCGGGCCGAATCCAGACCCTTGCGCACCACCCGCTCGGCGCAGGAGGCGAGGGCGTCATAGGCGCGGTCCATGGCCGCGTCGTCCAGCCGGCCGGTGTGGCTGAGGCCTTCACCGAGGCGCACGATGCGGCTGAAGCTGTCGACCACGCGAAAGCCTTCCCGCGCCGGGCGGGCGATCAGCAGGCGGCAGTTGTTGGTCCCCAGATCGAGCGCGCCGTAAAGCGGCGCATCCCGACCGGACGCTCCATGGCCCTGTGCGCCGCCGCGAGACTTGCCCGGGGTCGAAGCGCGGTCGGACCTCTGGCGCTGGGACCGTTCGTCGCGCCCCGAAGGCGCGCCGTCTGGTTCCGGCATGGGCCGAACTTTCATATGGGCGCAACCGAAGACGGCGCCCGTCCCGAGCAACCTAGACGCAGCCCGCCTCGCTCGCCAAGCGAATATGACGCCCCCATGAACGACGTGGACGGATCCGGCTCAGGTCCCGCGACGTAGCTTGCGATCATGACCCAGGAGCACACAGCCAAATTCGGCCTCGGCCAGATTGTCCGCCACCGGGAGCAGGCCTTCCGCGGCCTGATCGTCGACGTCGATCCGATCTATGCGGGGCCGGCGGACCAGCCCGCCCCGGACCACCGCGACCAGCCCTTCTATCGGGTGCTGGCGATGGGCCAGGATTCGGGCTTTCTCGTCTATGCCGCCGAGGGCGTGCTGGAGGTCGATCCGGACGTCGAACCCTTGAGTCCCGACGACGAGGCCCACTGGTTCACCGTTGATGCGGCAGGCCACCACGCCCCCGCGAAGCAGCCGATCCACTAGCCGGGCGTTCATCCGCCGCCTAGATAGGGCATAAGAAGAGCGTGTCTCCGAGACACGCCACCAGTGGAGCGCGTCCATGTCCGATTTCGAACACGTCTTCGACGCCCCGCCCCCGGGCGCCGCCGCGGACTGGACCATCAGCCAGAACTGGCGCGCCTATTCCGAGGTCGAGCACGACACCTGGGACACCCTGTACGAGCGGCAGATGAAGATCCTGCCGGGCCGGGCCTCCGACGCCTTCATGAACGGCTTGAAGGCGCTCGACCTGAACACCGGCGGCATTCCCGATTTCGCCGTGCTCAATCCCAAGCTCAAGGCCCTGACCGGCTGGACGGTCGAATGCGTGCCGGGCCTGGTGCCCGACGATGTCTTCTTCGACCACCTGGCCAACCGCCGTTTCGTCTCGGGCCAGTTCATCCGCAAGCCGGACCAGCTGGATTACCTGCAGGAGCCGGACATCTTCCACGACGTCTTCGGCCATGTGCCCATGCTGACGGACCCGGATTTCGCGGATTACATGCAGGCCTATGGCAAGGGCGGTCAGCGCGCGGCCTCGCTGGGCATGCTGCCCCAGCTGGCCCGGCTCTACTGGTACACGGTCGAGTTCGGCCTCATGGAATCGGCCAAGGGGCTGCGCATCTACGGCGCCGGCATCGTCTCCTCGGCGACCGAGAGCGTCTTCGCGCTGGAGGATCCGTCGCCCAACCGCATCGGTTTCGAGCTGGAGCGGGTCATGCGCACCCTCTACCGGATCGACGACTTCCAGCAGGTCTATTTCGTCATCCCCTCGATCGAGGCGCTGAAGGAGGTGACGCTGAAGGACTTCGGCCCTGTCTATGACGCCCTGAAGGGGCAGGCCGATATCGCCGTCGACGCCGTCCTGCCGGGCGACCGGGTGATCACGCGCGGGACCCAGACCTATGCGGCGCGGGGCGGCCGGTTCGCGGCCTGACCCCTATTCGTGCGTGATCAGCGTCTTATGTTTTGTATCTCGCATGAAGACGAAGACCAGCAGCGACACCCCGATCATGACGGTGACGTACCAGAAGTAGCGGCTCTCGTTTCCGTCCAGCTTGAACCACAGGGCGACGTACTCCGCCGTTCCGCCGAACAGGGCGTTGGCGATGGCGTAGGGCAGGGCGACGCCCAGCGCCCGGATATGGGCCGGGAACAGCTCAGCCTTCACCACCGCATTGATGGCGGTGTAGCCACTGACGATCACCAGCGCGGTCAGGGCAAGCCCGAAGGCGGCGAAGGCGTTGGTGGTCACGGCCAGGGCCGACATGATCGGCACGGTGCAGAGCACGCCCAGCACCCCGAAGGCGATCATCACCGGCCTGCGCCCGATCCGGTCCGACAGGGCGCCGACGGCGGGCTGGAGCAGCATATAGATCAGGAGCGCACTGGCGCTGATCTCGGTCGCCGTGGTCTTGGAGAAGCCCGAGGTGTTGACCAGAAACTTCTGCAGGTAGGTCGTGTAGGTATAGAAGGCGAGGGTGCCGCCGGCCGTCAGGCCCAGCACCATCAGCGCCTCCTTCGGATGCTTGAGGATCAGCTGCAGGGCGCTGGACTTGGGCGCGGTCCGCACGTCCTCGGCCTTGAAGGCGGCGGTCTCGTCCAGCCGACGCCGCAGCCAGAACACCACAACGGCCAGCAGGGCGCCGACGAAGAAGGGAATGCGCCAGCCCCAGCTTTCCAGCGCCTCCGTGCTCAGCGTCCTTTGGAGAACGATCAGCAGCAGCAGGGCCAGCAACTGGCCCGAGATCAGGGTCACATACTGGAAGCTGGACCAGAAGCCGCGATGCTTCGGCGTGGCCATCTCCGACAGATAGGTTGCGGATGAACCGTACTCCCCGCCGACGCTGATCCCCTGCAGCAGCCGGGCGAACAGCAGCAGGATCGGCGCCGCGATGCCGATCTGGGCATAGCCGGGCGCGCAGCCGATGATCAGGGAGCCGGCGCACATCAGGCTGACCGACAGGGTCAGGCCGGCCTTGCGTCCCTTGTGGTCGGCGTAGATCCCCATGATCCAGGCCCCGATCGGCCGCATCAGGAAGCCCACCGCGAAGACGGCGGCGGCGCTCAGCAACTGGGCGGTCGGGTCCTCGTCGGGGAAGAAGACCGGCGCGAAATACAGGGTGAAGGCCGCATAGGCGTACCAGTCGAACCACTCCACCAGATTGCCCGCCGAGCCGCCGACGATGTTCTGCAGGCGTCGCGCAGGCGTCATGGGAGCGGTGGCGGTCATGAGCTTAGTCCCTCTGGAACGGATAGAAGCCGGAGCCGAGGCCGAGAATGCCGGTCAGTTCGTCCAGCGCCCCCCGGCTCTCGTCCAGCAGGGCCGGGTCGGCCAGATCGGCCGGGCTTAGTCGGTCGCGGTACCAGTTGACGGCCCAGACGCTGAGCGCCCCGTGCAGCCCCTCGGTCAGCCGCATGTCTGCGTTGGTCGCCGCCAGTTCATCGTCGGTCAGCACGACCCGCAGCCTCAGACAGGCCGGCCCGCCGCCGTTCCGCATCGACTGGCGCACGTCGACATATTCGACCCGGCCGATCGGGCCGTTGGAGGCGGCCAGTCCCTGCGCCACCTCATGGGCTCGGGCGTTGTCGCGGGTCTCGGTGGGGCAGATCAGGGTCAGCCGGTCCTCGCCCGGGATCTGGATCAGCATGGAGTTGAACAGATAGCTGGCGATGGCGTCGGCCAGCGGCAGGTCGGCCTCGGCGATCTCGACGAAGATCGGCTCGAACAGGCCGGACGCGGCGGCGCGGATGTCGGCCTTGGTCGCGGCCGTGTCTTCGAAGGCCAGTTCGTGGAACAGCAGGGTCTGCAGCGAGCCGACGCAGACCACGTCATTGTGGAAGGTCCCGCCGGCGATGGCCGCTCTGCCCTGACGCGGGAAGACGGGACGGCCGGCCCCGTCGCCCAGAAGCTGATGGCGGCGCGCGACGGCTTGGGACGCCTCCAGCGTCTGGCGCGCGGGGAAGGCGCCGTCCCAGGGCTCGTGCACCTCGCGGCCCCAGACCAGCAGATTGACCCCCGGCGCCCCGTGCTCGGCACACAGGCGGACATGGTTGGCCGCGCCTTCATCGGAAAACTGGGCGTGGGCAGGCAGGGCGTCGTGGACCGCGAACCGGGCCGGGTCGGGGAAGAGGGCGTCCAGCGCCCGCTTCGTCTGCCGATGCTCCAGCGACCGATGCAGATTGGTGTGCAGATTGGCCGGGGTGAAGTGGACGCGGCCGTCGGCTGAGTCCGCGCTCGGCGTCACCGTAGCGGCGTTGGCGGCCCACATCGGCGAGGCCGAGGCGGCGGCGGCGACATAGGCGGGCGCGTCCTTCCACGCCGTTTCCAGCACGTTGGCGTCCGTCCCGCCGAAGCCGAGGCTTCTCAGGAACCCGATATCGGGCCGTTCATGCGGCGGCAGCACGAACTGCGGCAGGCCGAGGTCCGCCAGCCGCTTCATCTTGTCGAGCCCCTGCAGCACCGCCGCCCGCGGGTTCGACGCCTCGCCCTTCGACAGGCTTGCCGCGAGGTTGCCGGGGCTCAGCCCCGCATAGGAATGGGTTGGCCCGATCAGACCATCGGCGTTGGCTTCGACGGCGGAGGTCACCCCCGCAACCCTTTGATCTCGCCCTCGATGTTCCTGACCGACCCGGCCTCGAAGCTCGCGACCGGATAGGCGCAGTAGTCGGCGGCGTACCAGGCGCTCGGGCGGTGGTTGCCGCTGTCGCCGAGGCCGCCGAAGGGCATGTCGCCGGCGGCGCCGGTGGTCGGGCGGTTGAAGTTGACCACGCCCGCGCGGATGCGGCGGATGAAGTGGTCCCAGTTCTTTGGATCGTCCGAGACCAGACCGGCGGACAGGCCGTAACGGGTGTCGTTGGCGGCGGCGACGGCGGCCTCGAAGCTCGGGACGCGGATCACCTGCAGGAAGGGCGCGAACATCTCCTCGTCCAGCACCTTCAGGCCCGTAACGTCGATGATGGCCGGCTTGACGAAGGCGCCCGGCAGATTGCCGACCGGGCCGCTGGCGCGGATGACCTTCGCGCCCAGATCGATGCGCTGCTGCAGGGCCTGAAGCGCGGCGTTGGCCGCCTTCTCCGAGATCAGCGGCCCGGCATAAGGCTCGGGCGAGGAGTTCCACGGCGCGAAGACCAGACGGTCGGACAGCGCCGCCACCGCCTCGACGATGGCGTCGCCCTGCGGTCCCTCGGGCACCACCAGACGCCGCGCGCAGGAGCAGCGCTGGCCGGTGGTGACGAAGGCCGACTGGACCACGATCCCGGCGACGGCTTCGGCGTCGGCCGCGTCCCAGACCACCAGCGGATTGTTGCCGCCCAGCTCCAGCGCCAGGATCACATGCGGATCGTCGGCGAATTTCTTCCTGAAATACGCCCCCGCAGCGCCCGAGCCGGTGAACATCAGGGCGTCGATGGTCTGGTCCAGCAGGGCCGCGCCGGTGTCGCGTCCGCCCTGGATCAGGTTGAACACCCCGGTCGGCAGCTCGGCCTCGGCCAGGCATTGGGCCATCAGCTGGCCGGTCAGCGGCGTCTCTTCCGACGGCTTGAAGACGACGGTGTCGCCGGCCAGCAGGGCCGGGACGATATGGCCGTTGGGCAGGTGGCCGGGGAAGTTGAACGGGCCCAGCACCGCCGCCACGCCATGCGGACGGTGGCGCAGGGTCGCGTGACCGAAGGCGGTCTCGGTGGTCCGCTCGCCGGTGCGTTCGTCATAGGCGCGGATCGATATATCGACCTTGCCGGCCATGGAGGCCAGTTCCGTGTTGGTCTCCCACAGGGCCTTGCCGGTCTCCCTGGAGATGGCCTCGGCCATTTCCGGCGCGCGCCGCTTGAGCGCGGTCTGGTAGCGCTTCACGGCGTCGATCCGGTCCTGACGCGGGCGGTCGGCCCAGTCGGGGAAGGCGGCGCGGGCGGTCGCGACGGCGGCGGCGGCGTCAGCGGCGGAGGCGGCCTCGCCCTCCCAGACGGTTTCGCCGGTGGCGGGGTTGGTCGACTGGAACACGGTCATGATTGCACTCAGGCCTTGATACGTACGGTGTCGCCCGCCCGGACCTTCAGGGCGTCGGCGGTTTCAGTCGAGACGGTGGCGACGTCGCCGTCCAGCGCGACACGCTGGCGCACCGCGCGGAAGGCCCCGACGCTGTCGGTCGAGATCAGCGACGGCAGTTCGGCCTCGACCTCGTCGGCGATGGCCACGGTCATGGAGCGGGCGTCGCGGACGGTGCGGATATTGTCGCGGCCGCAGGCGACGGTCGGGCCGGCGTCGAAGATGTCGATCAGGCCGTTGGGGCGGAAGCCTTCGCTTTCCAGCAGGGCCATGGCCGGCACCCCTTGCGGATGCACCTTGCCGATCACCGCGCGGGCGGGCTCGGGCAGCAGGTCGACATAGATCGGATGGCGCGGCGCGAGGTCGAGAATGAACTGCTTGTCCGTCGATCCCGTCATCATGTCCGCCTGATCGAAGGGCATGGGGAAGAATTTGTGCGCGACGTGGTCCCAGAAGGGGCAGGCGCCGTCGGGGGTGAAGACACCGCGCAGCTCGGCCAGAACCGTATCGGCGAACAGCTCGGGTTCGGCGCCGATCAGCATATAGCGCGACTGGCTGAGCAGCCGTCCGGCGCCTCCCTTGCGCCGGTCGGCCTTGAGGAACAGGGAGCCGACCTCGGTCCAGCCGGTGCATTCGTTGACGAGCACCAGGGTCTGGTGCTCCAGCCGGATGTTCAGCGACGGCGAGGAGGAGGCGTTGTTGACCACGCGATAGGAGAAGAAGGGCCGCTTCAGCCCCACCGCCGCCTTGACGCTGCCGATGCCGTCGATGTCGCCGGTGTCGCTCTCCTCGAGCATCAATGTGTACCAGCGCTGCTCGGGCGAAATCGCGCCCGCAAAGCTGTCGCGGCTGAGATCCAGACGCTCGGTCAGCTGATCCGGGTCCTCGGGCAGGCTGGTGAAGCCCGGGCCGGACAGGATGGCCAGCTCCAGCAGGTGATCGAGGTCGGCGGGCAGGGCAGGTCGGACGACGAGCATCTTTTACATCGTCTCCAGACGCAGGGATTTCAGGCGGTGGGCGTCGATCTCGCCACTCGCCAGCTTACAAAGGATCAGGGCCGAGAGCTGGGCGCGCTCGACGAAGCTGTCGGGCCAGGCGAACTCGCGGTCCGAATGGATGTCGCCGCCGCGTACCCCGAGCGTGTCGATATTGGGCAGGCCCGCGGCGTGCAGGTTGTTGCCCTCGCAGACCCCGCCCGACGGCGTCCAGGCGATGGTCTGACCCAGCAGGGCGCCGGTCTCGCGCACCGCTTCGAACAGGGCCGTCTGGCTGGCGTCCATCGGCTTGGGCGCCCGCGTCATGCCGCCGTGCAGGTCCAGCGTTAGCCCCTCGAACGGCGGCGTAGCGGCGATCTCGTGCACGGCGTCGGTAACCCACGCGGCGGCCTGTGCATCGGGCACACGGACGTTGAAACGGACCACGGCGTTGTCGGCGACGACGTTCAGGGCGCCGCCTCCGCTGATCTTGGCGACATTGACCGTCACCCCTTCGCGGCGGCCGTTCAGGGCGTGCAGGGCGGCGGCGATGATGGCGGCGCCGGCGACGGCGTTGGCGCCCTCGTGGAAGGCCCGGCCCGCATGGGCTGCCTTGCCCGTGACGATCAGGTGGAAATTGCCGCTGCCCTTGCGCTCGCCCGCCAGGGTTCCGTCGGCCAGAGCCGGTTCATAGGTCATGCCGACATGACCTGCCGCACCCAGCTTGGCCAGCAGTGGCGCGGAGGCCGGTGATCCGATCTCCTCGTCCGGCGACAACAGTACGGTCCAGCCGACATTGGCGTGGTCGGGGTGGGTCTCGAACGCCTCCAGCGCCGCCAACATCACCGAGATGCCGCCCTTCATGTCGGCAACGCCCGGGCCGTTCAGGGCGCCGTCGGCGCGCGTCGTCACGGTCTGGAAACCGCTCTCGGCCGGGAAGACGGTGTCATAATGTCCCGTGAGGACGACCTGCACCGGGGCTTCAGGCCGGGCGGTGATCTGCAGGGCGTCAGCATGGGCCTGTGCCTTCACCGATCCGTCGTCGCCGACGGTGGTCGAGCCCTGCGTCGGAATGCGCACGACCTCGGCGGGCAGGCGACGCGCCTCGGCCTCCAGCACCTCCAGCATGGCGTTCAGCCCGGCGGCGTTGCGGCTGCCCGAGTTGATCCCGGCCCAGTCCACGGCCCGGCCGATGATCGTGGCCTCCCGCGCCGCCACATGGTCGAGCACGGTCTGATCGGGGGTGAGAATCCGCATCGGCCGGACCCTAGGCTTCCCCGACGAAAAGGTGAAGGTCGATGGTTTCGTTACGCCGTTCGGCAAGCTAGGGTTGCCCTCTGTCAGCTTGAGGAAGCACCCATGACCCATCTATTGCCGACGACCCCGATCAACACGGAAACCGACGCCGCCAAGGCCGCAAAGGCCAGCGCCATCTCGATCATCATCGGGGTGGTGGTCGGTATTGCGGGCGCCATCTGGATGGCCACCCAGCCCCAGATCGCCGAACAGGCCATCGCCGCCGCTGAAGCCCAGACCCCCGGCGCCGGCGCCATCGTCTCCGCCACCATGCAGGGGACGATCTGGTTCGGCTACGCCATGATCGTGGTCCAGGCGATCTTCGCCTTCATCCAGTGGCGCTCGCCCAAGCAGTGGGTCGCCATCCTGTTCCTGGTCCTGCTCGTCATCGGCCTGGTCGGTGTGCTGGCCTCGCCGCTGGCCGCGACCATGAATCCCAACGCCCCCGTCACGCCGCTGTGGCAGATCGTCCTTTCGGGCGTGATCATGGTCGTTCAGGTCCTCCTGCACGTCACCGGCCTGCGCGGCATCTCGAAGCTGGACAAGCTTCAACTGGACGCAGCCAACTCGGCCTACTGATTTTGCCCGTTGCGCTTTTCCACAATCCCCGCTGCAGCACCTCGCGAAACGCGCTGGCGCTGTTGCGGGAGCGGGGCGTCGAGCCCGAGATCGTCGAATATCTGAAGACCGGCTGGGACGCGGCGACGCTGAACCGGCTGGCTTCGGAGACCGGCGGTGGCCTGCGCGGCCTGCTGCGGATCAAGGAGGAGGGCGCCAAGGCCCTCCTCGCCGCCGACGCCAGCGACGCCGCTATTCTCAAGGCCATGATCGCCGAGCCGATCCTGGTCGAACGCCCGATTGTCGAGACCGGGAAGGGCGCCCGCATCGGCCGTCCCATCGAGCGGGTGCTGGAAGTCCTCTAGAGGTACTTCGCCAGATCAGTCAGCCGGCCCAGCTTCTCGCGGGCCTCGCGTGAGAGCGGACCGACGACGTCTTCCAGATGATGTTCGATATGGTCGGTGACCAGGATGGTCTTGGCCTTGTCGAGTGCGCTGACCACGGCCTGCAACTGCTGCGCCGTCTCCAGCCCGTCACGCTCCTCCTCGACCATGCGGATGATGGTCGCGAGGTGACCGTGGGCGCGCTTGAGGCGGTTCATCAGATCGGCGTTGTGGGCGTGGCTCATGACGTCGCTCCTCAGTTGGGCAAATGGGTCCAGCCGCTCCAGGCCAGATAGAGGCCGAGCAGCAGGATGACGCCGCCCGAGACATAGGGCGCCTTGCGCACGATGTCGCCGAAGCCGCTGAACCGCTTCGACACATGCTTGACGCTCAGGGCCGCGATGACCCCGGCCGTCACCATGGTCAGGGCCAGGCCGATGCTGAAGCACAGCACCAGAACGGCGCCCAGGGTGAAGGCCTTTAGCTGCAGGCACAGCAGCAGGACGGTGATCGCCCCGGGGCAGGGGATCAGCCCGCCCGTCAGACCGAAGATGACGATCTGGCCGGTGGTCACACTGCGGCCCGCGAACCGGCGGCGGATGTCGTTGGCGTGGGCCAGTTCGTGGGCGTCCTGATAGCCGGCGGTCAGGCTGAGGTCGTCCAACTCCGGATGGACATGGTCGTGCTCGGCATAGACCAGGTCATAGGCGTGTGAATGGTCGCCGTGCGCCAGCGTCAGCCGGGCCACGAAGTCATGCGGTTCCGGGATCGCCTCGACCGATTCCAGATACTCGTCTGCGAGCACGAAGCTGTAGGTTTCGCCGGTCCCGTCGGGGCGGCGGGTTTCGATCCGCACATTGCCCGCCGCGTCCAGCCGTCCGGACTGGGCATAGATGCGGAAGCGCGGCGGAACCCCGTCCTCGAAGATCGTCAGGCCCAGGACGCCGTGACCGGTGTCGATCAGCCGGTCTTCGTCGTCGTGGTGAGGATGGCCGTGGTCGTGGTCATGCCCGTGATGATGGTCGTGCCCGTGGTCATGGTGGTGGCCCATGGCCGACAGGCGCTGCTCGCGGCGCGCCTGCCAGATCATCCAGACGCCCATACCGATGATAATCACGGCCGAGCCGAGCTGCAGGTAGGGCTCGATGGTCTCCGGGGCGAGGCCGCGCCACAGATAGAGGCCGCCCAAGGCGATGATCCAGACGATGACCGTGTGGGACAGGGTGGCGCACAGACCCAGCAGCACCGCCTGTTTCACCGTTCCGCGCACGGCGATGATGAAGGCGGCCATCATCGTCTTCGAGTGCCCCGGCTCCAGCCCGTGCAGGGCGCCCAGCAGGATGGCGCTGGGGATGAAGAGCCAGGCGTGGGCGGCGCCCTGTTGCAGCAGTTCGGAAAGCGGGGTCATCCGCCGCTCCTATCCCCCTGGAGGGGATGAGTCCAGACTCGCGTCGCTTGGCTTCAGTCGACCTTGTCCATCTCCCATACGAGGGCCGCGACCAGCTCCGCCGCCGGAAGGCCGCGAGCCATCGGCGCGCCCTGACCGGCCCACTGGGCCCCAAAGCCTCCATCACCCCGCGCTTTGGCGGCCGCGTTGAGCGCCTTTCCGGCGTCATAGGCGATGGGATAGGCGGGAGCCGGCGGGCGGCTCCCGTCGTCCCACGCTGTGAAGCGGTTGGCCAGGCAGCGGGCGGGGCGGCCCGAGATCACCCGGGTCATGACCGTATGCTCTGCCGCCTCGCTGGCCAGCGTTGAGCGATAGAAGCCGTCCGCCGCGCTCTCCGGACAGGCGATGAAGGCGGTGCCCAGCTGGGCGGCCACGGCGCCAAGATCGAGCGCCGCCCGCACGCCGCGTCCGTCCATGATCCCGCCCGCCGCGATGACGGGCAGCGAAGTCCGCTCCACCAGAAGCCGGGTCAGGGCCATCGTTCCCAGCCGGTCGTCGGACGCGTCCGGATCGAAGACCCCGCGATGACCGCCGGCCTCCCAGCCCTGTGCGACCACGCCGTCGATCCCGGCGGCCTCGACGGCGAGGGCCTCCTCAAGGCTCGTCGCGGTCGCCAGCAGGACGCAACCCGCCGCCTTCAAGCCCGCGATCACACCCGCGTCGGGCAGGCCAAAATGGAAGCTGACCACCGGCGGCGCCGTCTCGACCAGCAGGGCCTGCATGGCCTCATCGTCAGCGAAGCTGCGGTAGATCGTCTTGAGGCGAGGCGGTGGCTCGGCGCCGAACTCCGCGAACAGGGGCGACAGGGCCTCCAGCCACGCCGCCTCCCGCACTGCATCCGCCACCGGCGTCTCATGGACGAAGACATTCACATTGAATGGGCGGTCGGTCAGGGCCCGGACCGCCGTGATCATCGCCGCCGCCCCCGCTGCGTCGGTCGCGCCCACAGCGATCCCGCCCAGTCCTCCAGCGTTGGACACCGCCGCCGCCATCTCCGGCGTCGATACCCCGGCCATCGGCGCCTGGAAGATCGGCAGCGAAACGCCCAGGCGGTCGAGGAGGGTCATCGCCCGGTCAGTTCCGGTTCGCTCGGCTGTCCGTCCGCGCGCCCGGGTTGCGGCTCTGACGTCGCCAGCGGATCGACAGGGTGGCGTCGCCCGTGCCGCCGACCTTGGAGCTGATGGCCAGCGTGCGGCGGACCTGCCATTCAACGTTGACCGCCGCCCCGCCTTCGCCGCCGCCGATGATCTCCAGATAGACGTTGTCGGTGATGTAGCGGCCGCCTGCGACAGTCAGGGCCGAGGCCTCGCCGCCGAACGACAGCCGGTCCAGCCCTGCCAGTTCGCGCAGGTTGCCGATCACATCGAAGCCGCCGCCGCCCGCCAGAGCCGCGACCCCGGAAGCCAGCTGCGCCGCCTCGAAGGCCGACAGCTGGGACGCCGACCGCCCGAACAGCACCTGGGACAGGATCTCGTCCTGAGGCAGGGCAGGGGTCGAGGTCAGTTCGATCTTGGGCGTGTCGGCCGTGCCGGTCACCTTGACCGTGGCTGTCAGGGTCGGGTCGTCGCGCGTCGCCGACAGGTTCAGCCGGATCAGCTTGGGATCGGTCGACAGGGCGACCGTGCCCCGGTCGTCGAACACGAACCGTTTGCCCGCGAACTCATAGTCCCCGCGCACCACGCTGGCGTTCCCGGTCAGGACCGGTTGGGCGATGGTGCCCGTGACCTGGGCGTTGACGCGCATCTCGACGTTCAGGCCGCGCCCGACGACCCGGATATCGCCGCCGGGCGAGGTCAGCCGGATGTTCAGGCCGAACTGCGGGCCGCGCTGTTTCGCCGTGTCCGCCTCGGGCGGATCGCCGCCGGGGCGGTTGATCTCGACCACGTCCATGCCGACCACGCCGTTCACACCCGGCGGATTGGCCTCGATCTTGGCGTCATCGACGGCGATCTGGCCGGTCAGGGTGATGTTGCCGTCGGCGCCGCGCACCACGGTGATCGGGCCCGAGGCGTGGGCCTCGGCGATGTCGTTGTCGATGATCTTGAACTTCGCCAGGGCCAGTTCGAAGCTGGAGCCCGAACCCTCGCGCAGGCCGATGCGTCCGTCGCCGGTCACCGCGCCCTTGTCGCCATCGTTGGCCGTGAAGGTCTCGATCAGGGCGGTGGTGTCGTCGAACCGGCTGGCCAGGGTCAGGGCATTGAGGCGCAGGCCCGTGGCGTTGTCGCGGAAGGCGCCGTCCCTGACGTCCAGCCGGCCGTTGATGCGCGGCTCGGCGATGGTGCCGGCGATGGTGGCATTGCCGCTGACCTGACCGGCCAGCGAGCGTTCGCCGCCCAGGAACAGGTCCCAGATGGGCTGGATCTGGCCCTGGATCGAGACGGCGCCCGACATCGGACGGGTCCGCACGACGGCCAGCCTCAGCGGCGCGGCCGAGGCCTCGACCGGCAGGGTCAGATCGACATTGGCCCGCACCTCGGTGTCGTCGTTGGCGGCGGCGACAACGTGCAGGACGTCGTTGTTCAGGGTGGCGTTCAGCGTCCCGTCCACGGCCAGGCCGCGCGGGGCGTCGACGCTGCGGATCTGCTTCAGGGTCACATTGGCCGTGCCGTCCAGATCGTCGCCCGCGCCGCGCAGCGAGACCCGACCGGTGATCTGGCCGCGCAGGTCCGAGACGAGGGAGCCCAGCTCGACGGCGCTCAGATCGGCCTGGATCACCGCCGCATTCGAGTCCTGACGCAGCTCGCCCAGCAGGACGCCGCCGCCGACATTCAGATCGACGCGGGCCACCTTGCCGTCGCCGGCGAGGGCGATGACCGCCGGATTACGGGTGGTGAAGCTGATTTCCCGCACCCGGCCGCCGCCGCGCAGGGTGACGCTCTGGTCGGTGTTGTTCGGCCGGGCATAGACGCCGGAGCCGTTGAACTGGATCGGCACGTCGCCGCCGACGTCCAGCGCCAGGGTGAAGGGCAGGCGGGACAGGGTGCCGTGACCCTCCAGATCCAGACTGCGGATCGTGTAGGTGGAGCCGGTCAGGCGGGCGTTCTTGGCCGTGACGTCGAGGATGGCGGTGTCGTCGCCGCCTCCCTCGGTCAGCCGCACGCGGCCCTCGGCGCTGCCCGAGGCGATGAAGGCGCCGGGCCGGGCGCTGAAGGTCAGGTCGGCGCTGGACGGGATGCTGTCCGACAGGGAGATCGCGCCCTGCGCCTTCACCCCGCCGGCATCGACGTCGACATCGGTCAGGCGGACGGCCTTGCCGCCCAGGAAGAAGCTGCCCGAGGCGGCGGCGGGACCGTAGTTGGAAGCGCTGGTGATGGTCACCCGGCCGTCGGAGGCGTCGAGCCCCTTCCTGAAGCTCAGGATCAGCTGGGTCTGGGTCAGTTTCAGCGGCCCGGCGTCAACCTTGTCGAAGCCCGCGGTCAGGTCCACGCGCGGCTGGGCGAGGGTGCCGGTCAGGGCGCCGTTGCCGACCATGGCGCCGTCGATGGCGATCGGCCCGACGCCGAACGGCCCGCGCGCATTCCAGTTGAGCGCCAGCCTCAGCCTGCCGTCGAAGCCCATCAGCCCCCGGGCCGCGGCCTCGCCCATGGTCCCGGTGACCAGCAGCTTGTCGACCGTCAGCTCATGTTCCATCCGCCCGTCGAACTGAACGCGCGGGGTCGGGCCCAGCAGGCGGTCCAGCTCGGACAGGCCCGTCAGCACCTTCTGGCCACGCCCGTCGAAGCCCAGCCGCCACGGCTGGCCCGAGCGGTTGGAGGCGGTGATCGTCCCGGCCAGCTGGCCGCTGGCGCCCTTCTGCACGCGACCAATGTCGGTGATCCGCGCCTGCCCCCGGAAGCTCAGACCCCCGGTCAGGTTGCGATTGCCCGTGCCGTTGACCAGCAGACCCTGGCCGACCAGGTCCAGCTTCTCGAACAGGATGGCGCCGTCCTTCATCCGCGCCGCCTCGACCTTCAGGTGCGGGGTCGCGCCGAACAGGGCCCCGATGACGCCCTCGGTCGAGCCGCCGTTGGTGATCAGGTCGCTGTCGATGTCCATTCGGCCGTTCTTCACCTGAACGTTCAGGGGGCCGGTCATCCGCGTCGCCTTGTAGCTGGCGATGTCGGCGGCCAGCATGGTGGCGCGACCGGTCAGGGTCCAGGTGGCCGCGTCGCCCTTGAATACGCCGCTCCAGGCGGTGCGCCCGCCCAGCGTCAGGCCGAGCAGCCGGGTCAGGGAGCCGGTCTCGACCTCCAGATGGACCCCGTCGGGCGCCGACCGGTCCGACATCCGGATCAGGCCCCGGGCGTTGGAGTTGAAGTTCTCTGAGATGAAGCGCCAGCCGACGCCCTGATAGCCTTTGCGGGTCGCGTCCGGCACGGCGGCGAAGCCGAAGCGGGCAGTGCGGCCGATCCGGCGCACGAAGGGCTCCAGCAGGTCCGAACCGCTGAAGTCGGCATAGCCCGAAATCCGTGCGCCCGCCTTGCCGTAGTGGCCCTTGACCACCAGCGGAACGAACTGGCCGGTCTTCACCGTCGCGTCGACGATCTCGCCGTTGATCAGGGCTGCGGCCGAGAAGGGCTGGTCGGGCGAATAGCCCAGCGAGCCCGCGATCGGTCCGCCCTGCGCCTCATTGGCGCGCAGGTTCAGCCGCAGGTCCTCGGGCTTGCCGCCGAAGGTCGCGGTCATCCGCAGATAGTCGCCCTGGCGGTTCAGGCTGTAGGCGTTGACCTCGGCGTCCTTGGCCCCGAAGCGCGGGATGTCGGCCGAGCCCGTCAGCCGCCACCTGCCGTATTCCTTCGAGAAGCCTTCCAGCAGTTCGATATTGGCCGCGAACCGGTCGATATCGACGCTGATCGGCGCGGGCTGGGGCGGCTTGCCGTCCGGCGGGTCGATCTCGGGGCGGCGGATCAGGGTGATCTTGTCGGCGCTGATCTCGTCGGCGTGGAAGCGGCGGGTGAGCAGCGGCAGATAGGACCAGTCGACCCGCACATTGCGCGCCTCCAGCCAGACGCCCTTCCTGTCGGTGATGGTGACCCGGTCGAGGGTGAAGTCGTTGAACAGGTCGCCCTTCAGCCCTTCGACATTGATCCGGCCATAGCGGCTGATCTTGGTCCCGGTGACGAAGCTGGTGACCAGGCCGCGTCCCGAGTCCGACAGCAGATACATCCGCCCGCCGATCAGGCCGATCAGCAGGATGGCGACCAGCGAGGCCGTGACGATCCCGGCGACGAAGGCCGCCAGCTGCAGCCGGGTGCGTTTCCTGACCGCCTTCTTGGCCGGGGTGTCAGGCTCGGCCTTGAAGGCTTCGACGATGTCCGGCTCTTCGGTCAAAACGCCTGACCGATGCTGATGTAGATCTGGAAATTGCTGTCGCCGGGCTGCGGCGACAGGGGGAAGGCGAGGTCGGCGCGCACCGGGCCGAACGGCAGTTTGAAGCGGGCCCCGACACCGGCGCCGTAGCGCATGTTCGTCAGGTTCGGCGTCTCCTGGAAGCCGATGGCGCCGGCGTCGACGAAGGCCACGGCCTGCCAGCTCTCGCCGATGTCGCGCCGCACCTCTATGGAGCCCTCGAACAGGGACAGGCCGCCGCGCGGCGTATTGTCAGGCAGGCGCGGATTGACGCCCTGGTACTCATAGCCGCGCACCGACCCGCCGCCGCCCGAGTAGAACAGGCGGTCCGACGGCACCGTCAGCTCCTGCCCGCCGAGGATCGAGCCGATTCGGATCCGGCCGGCCAGGACGGTGTGGGCATCCTTCTCGACGGGGATGTACATCGTGCCCTGGGTCTCGGCGCGCAGGAACAGCACCGTGTCCTCGCCCGCCACCGCCGTCGGCTGGACGTTCAGGGTGACGCGATAGCCCTTGGTCGGGTTCAGCGGATTGTTGGACTGATCCAGATAGGCGCTGGCCCGGCCGGTCAGGATGACCAGGTCGCGGTCGAAGCTCAACGGCAGCTGGGTCACCGGGTCGTACCGGTTTTCGTAGTAGCGCCCGGCGTCCACGCCCACGCCGTAGCTGTAGTAGGACGTCCGGCCGATGCGCTGCTGCAGGTCGGCCGAGGTCGACAGGGCGGTGCGGGTATAGGCGTCGGTGTCCTCGTTGACCGCCGCGACCGACAGCTTCAGCGTCTGGCCCGGATGGCGCCAGTGGGGCAGGGACAGGTCGACGCCCAGACGGCTGTCGATATTGGCGGCCCGCGCCTGGAATTTGATCGTGTCGGCCCGGTTGTAGTGGTTGAACCAGGTCCAGATGACATCAACGCCCGAGCCTTCGGCGGTCGAGAAGCTGGCCCCGGCCTCCAGGATGCGGCGCGGCCGGTCGTTCAGGCTCACGATAACCGGGCGGTTGCCGTCGGCATTGGCCTGATCGGCCGGCGCCAGGGCCACGCCGACGCCGTCATAGACGCCGGTGTCCAGCAGCCGACGCTCCAGCTCGGCGACCTTGTCCGGATCGAAGACGTCGCCCTCGCTCCAGGGGGCCAGACCCGCGACCCAGTTCGGGTTGGTCGAGCCCTCGGTGTCCAGCTTGACCCCGTCCAGCCGGACCAGCAGGCCCGAGACGATCTTGTAGGTCGGCTGCACTGTGAAGGCGGCGTGATCGACCACCACCCGGCGCGGTTCGGTCTTGGCGTCGGCATAGCCGCGACGTGTCAGGCCGGCGACGATCCGGCCCTCGGCGGCGATGACGTCCACGGCGCGGCCCGGATCGCCGACGTTCAGCCCGATCTCGCCGTTGACGGCGGTCGCCACATCGGGCGCGGGGGCAGGGGCGACCCAGTCGATGACCGGCCGGCTGATCAGGAAGCGCGGCCCGGGAATGACATTGATGGCGGCGACGGGGTTGTCCTCGCCCTCGACCACATCCTCGACCGTCGCCTGGTAGTAGCCTTCGGAGCGCAGCAGGGCCTGGGCCAGCTCGACCGAGGAGCGGGCGCGGCGGCGGGCTTCGAACCGGTTGGCCGGCGCGTCGTCGACCTCGCCCACGGCGCGGGCCAGCTGGGCGCGCAGGGCGCTGTCGATCTCGCCGCGAATCTGGGCCTTGGGCTCGGCCGCCAGAACAGGGGAGGCCATGGCGGCGAAAAGGGCGCCGACCAGGGCGAGCCGCAGGGCTTCAGTCCGAAACTGGCCCCTCGCGGCCGGCTGGAATGGCCGTGGAATCAAACTGGAGCCTTCGTCTGCCTGAAGCCCGCCCCGGGGATGCGAAAATCATCCCCTGATGGCGACCCTGTGGCGGGGGTCAGTAGAACAGGGTTTCGCTTTCGGGCTTCACCGTCTCTTCGGACGGACGCTGGTCGGGCGGCAGGGTCCCTTCGACCGGCGGCGGGGGCGTGGGCACGGTGTCAGACGCGGGCGCGGTGTGATCCGGCGCGGCCTCGGCGACCGGCGGAGCCTCGGGCGGCGGAGGAGCGGTTTCGGTCTGGGGCTGACGGACGTCGTCGCAAGCAGCCAGTGCCGCCGCGCCGCAGATGGCTATCGCCAGAATCAGTCGTTTCATCGTCGTCCTCCCCCGTCCGGCGAAAACGCGCTCCGGACAGACCCGTTCCATACCGCCCATCCGTCCCCCGGTCACCCCTAAGGCGGCGAAACCGTGCGCCAATTCGGCAGGCTTCAGACAGATTCCTGCGTCGATGTTGCGAAGCAAGGCTTGACCCCAATGGCGTGATGCAACAGAAGGCCCCCCACCCCACGGCGCGTCCTTAGCTCAGTTGGTTAGAGCATCTGACTTTTAATCAGAGGGTCCTCGGTTCGAGCCCGAGAGGACGTACCATGGGGGATCGACCACAGGCCTCGCGCCGGTCTCCCCCACCACCGAAAATCTCGACTGGCCTCCGCCTCAGGCGAGGCGTGCGTGCGCGCCCCGCGCAGGGGTTTGCCCCGGCTTGAATGCCCCGCCGCTCTTCGTCAGGTTGGTGTTCAGGACCGGAGAGGCCCGAATGGACTTCATGAAAATCCTGCGGAGCTTCGAGGAGTTCGTCTTCGAGGCCGCCAGCTGGCTGATCTTCTATCCGCTGACGATGTGGCGGATCATTCGCCGTCCGCTGGCGACCATGGACTATTCTGACCGCGAGCAGAACGAGGCCGAGGACCGGCGCTACAATGATACGCTCAGCCCGCCGCTGGTGCTGCTGGCCACCATCGTCCTGTGGAACCTGATCGCCTTCGCGGCCCATGTGCCCGAGCTGGAGGCCACCTCGACGGTCACACGGACCCTGGCGACGTCGCAGCAGAACCTGATCCTGTTCCGGTCGCTGATGTTCAGCCTGGTTCCGCTGATCTCGGCGGCCAGCCTAGTCCGCAGACAGGGCAAGAAGCTGAGCCGCGAGACCCTGCGCGCGCCCTTCTACGCCCAGTGCTACCTCGCGGCGCCCTGCGCGGCCTTCGTCTCGGCGGGCGCCATCGTCCTGCAGCGGCCGGAGATCCCGAACATCATCGGCGCGATCGCGACCCTGGCCGGCGCTCTCTGGTTCATGGTCATCCAGACCATCTGGTTCCGGCACAAGCTGGCGACCTCCTATGTGAAGGCCGCCGCCGTCGCCCTGTGGGCCGTGGCCCGGGCGACGGGGATTCTGCTGTTGATCGCCTTCGTGGTGGTCTGGTTCTGACCGCGCGCCTCAGCCCGCCGCCCTGTGCGCCTCCAGATAGCGGATCAGCCGGCTCATGTTGTTGATGTAGGTGCCGGTGGAAATGCCCATCGGACCCGAGGGCTCGGTGAAGGGGGAGGTGTCCCAGTCGTCGCCGACCTGGCCGCGGTCGACGAAGCCCGGCGGCGGGCTGGCCGGGCCGTCGCCCTGATAGGGATGGCTGGTGGTGCGCAGTTCCAGCGGCCAGTAACCCTCGGCGTTCAGCTCGCCGACCAGAAGGGTCGCGTCGTCCGCCGCCTGCCGCGTCTCGGTGACGTTCAGGTCCGATCCCCCGACGTCCGAGGTGATCATATAGCGGGGCAGCAGTGACGGCCCGCGTCCCAGCAGAGCCGAATCACGCGTCGCCTGCTCCGGCGTCATGGCCGCGACCCGCTCATAGTGCTGACGCAGGGCGGCGACATTGATGTGCTTCTCGGGCCGGTTGTTCTCGGTGTTGAAGTCCGACCAGTACTCGCCGTTCTGGGCGTTCGAGCCGCGGCGGTGGGTGCCGATCAGCCGGCCGGTGCCCGGTTCGTAGTTTCGATAGAAGTTGCGGCCGTCCGAAGCCCGCTTCTCGGGTGGCAGTTCGACGCTGGCGATCCAGTCGATGGCCTCCGGGACGCGGGCCAGATACTTCCGCTCGCCGGTCAGCCGGTAGTAGTCGAGCAGTTGCTCCACCGCCGCCGCCGTGCCGTGCGGGGTGATGGAGGCGGGTTCATAGGTCCGGGCGCCCGAGGGCTTCAGGTCGGCCGTGTATTGCATGGCCCAGCCGGGCGTCGGCTGCGGCTGCTGCAGGGCGATGATCAGCTCCATCGCCTTGATCAGAGGCGCGCGCACCCGCTCGTCCTTCAGCTGCTGCAGGACCACCAGCAGGAAGCTGATGTTCTCCTCCGCCACTTCGTCGTTCAGGGTGATATAGCCGGTGTAGTCCGGCCGGCCGTGATTGGAGAACTGGCCCATCCGCGGGAAGCGCTGCGGCCAGCCGCCGTTCGGATACTGGCTGTCCAGGACGAAGCCGACCGCCCTGTCGACTGCCGCCCGGTACTTCGGATCGCCCTTCTCCATATGCAGCCGCAGCAGGAAGCGGCCGCACTCGACCGTGGCGTGATCGTCGAACGTGGCGTTGCCGTAGTAGTGCTGGAATTCCTCCAGCCGCCAGCCGTTCTTGCCGATGGTCTCGTACCAGCGCTTCAGCGAGTCCTCGCCGGCGAAGTCGATGATGTAGTTCCAGCCGCCGGCCGGGTGCTGGCCCGCGATCAGGGCGTCAGCGGCCTGTTCGGCGGCGCGGTAATACTGTTCGTCGCCGGTCGCGTGATACGCGTCGAGGAAGATCTGGCCCATCTCGGGGGTGCCCGGCGCCTGGGTCCAGATCATGGTCGGGTAAGCCTCCATCTCGCCCCAGCGGCGCGAGCCGTCGGCCAGATAGGACCAGACATAGCCGCCGTGGACCGCGACCTTGTCGGTCATGAAGGCGGTGGCGCGGCTCATGGCGGCCTTCACCGTCTCAGGCGTCGCGGCCTCGGCCAAGGCGAATGAGGGTGCGAGGTTCGCAGCAAGGGGCAGGGCGGCCGCGCTCAGCAGCCACCGACGACGGGTCAGCATGGGTCTTCCTCCGGGGGACGCCACGGGTTGGACGGAGCGTCGTCCCGGGGCCGATCTCTTGAGAGGATTTGTATGACTAATCTTGACCGAACGGCAAGATGTCCAGCGGTGTCATTTTCCCGCTTCCAGCACCACGTCCCCGGTTCGGCGCAGCTTGCCCCAGGCCTGGCCCAGACCGGTCAGGGCCCGCTCCAGCGCCCGCCAGACGACGACGTACATGATCTGGCGATAGACCAGACGTTGGGTCGGCAGCAGCCACAGATCGCGCCGGCTCTCCCGATCGAAGCCATAGGCGATCCAGCTGGCCGCCAGCTCGAGCACGGTGAAGGCGGCATAGACGGTCAGGGTCAGCCACAGGGTGGTGTCCGGGCTGGCGCTGATGTCGGCGTGCTGGGATGCGGCCCACCAGGACAGCAGGCGGATCAGGAGAGCGATCAGCAGTTGCAGGTCGATCAGGGGCGCCAGCACCTGACCCGCGATCTGGAACAGCCACAGGCTGGGCAGGGCCAGGCCGCCGAACCAGCCGTGCTTGCCGACCGACCGGCGGTGCTTCCACAGGCACTGCAGGGTGCCGAAGCTCCAGCGGAAGCGCTGTTTCAGCAGGCCGCCCAGGGTGTCCGGCGCCTCGGTGAAGGCCAGGGCTTCGGGTTCGTTGGCGATAACCCAGCCGGCCTCGCGCACCCGCCAGGTCAGGTCCATGTCCTCGGCCAGGGTGTCAGAGCGATAACCGCCGACGGAACGCAGCACCTCCGTGCGCCAGCCGCCGATGGCGCCGGGCACCACGGTGACCGCGTTCAGTCGGGCCAGCGCCCGGCGGTCGACGTTCTGGCTGGTGATATACTCCAGCGCCTGCCAGCGGGTGACGATGTTGTGGCGGTTGCCGACCTTGACGTTGCCGGCGACGGCGCCGACGCGGGGATCGGCGAACCAGGCCGCCAGCTTGGACAGGGCGTCCGGCGACAGCTGGGTGTCGGCGTCGACCCCGACCACGATCGGCGCCGTCGCCTCGGCGAGCGCCACGTTCAGGGCCGAGGCCTTGCCGCCGTTGGGCTTGCGCCGCAGCAGGACGCGTGGGTCCTGACCGAAAGCCGCCTTGACCGCATCGAAGGTCCCGTCGGTCGAGCCGTCGTCGATCACCAGCACCCTCACATCGACGTCACGGCTGGTCAGCAGGCTGTCGATGGTCCGGTTGATGACCTCGACCTCATTGTAGGCCGCGACCATGACGTCGAGCTTGGGAAGCGGAGCGCCTTCGACGGTGGGCAGGGGCCGGGCGCGTTTGCCCGACGCCAGCCAGAGCATCAGCACGATCCGCAGTAGCCCCAGACCGATGGCCAGACTGAAGCCCCAGAACAGGATGACGCCCAGCATATGGGTGAAGCCGAAGGCTGCCTGATCCGCCGCGATCAGTGACTGCTCGTCCTTCGGCAGGGCGGGCATGGTCTGGTCCGGCGTCTGGCCCACCAGACCGCCGATGGTGGTCAGGGTGTAGCCCCGCGCCCGCAAGCCATCGATGATGGCGGGCAGGGCGGCCACGGTCGCCGACCGGTCGCCGCCGGCGTCGTGCAGCAGGACGGCGTGGCCCTTGTCGGCCTGTGACAGGACCGAGGCGACGATCTCCTGCGGCGTCAGACGGTGTGTGCCGCCGGGGTTCGCCCGGGTCAGGTCCCAGTCATTGGGGTCGATCGACTCGCCCGCGGTGGAATAGCCGAGGCGCGAGGCCACGGCGATCGGCGCGATTTCGCCGTAGGAGTCGGGCTCGGAGTCGGCGTTGTAGGGCGGACGGAACAGGGTGATCTGGCGGCCGGTGATGCTCTCCAGCGCCCGGTCGGCGGCGGTCAGCTCCAGTTCGACCCGCTCGTCGCCGACGTGGGCCATGTTGGGGTGGGTGAAGGAGTGGTTGCCGATCTCATGGCCCTCGGCCTGGACGCGGCGGACCAGATCGGGGTGACCGACGGCCTCGTCGCCGATCATGAAGAAGGTCGCCTTGACCCCCTTCTGCTTCAGGATGTCGAGGATCTTCGGCGTCCACTCCGGATCGGGACCGTCGTCGAAGGTCAGGGCCAGGACGTGGTCGGGCGCGCCGCGACGGCGGATGGTCCAGGCCGAGGGCCAGGCGCTCCAGCTTTCGTCGGTGATCAGGCCGCTGGCGGGATCGCGCTCCAGCGTCCGCTGTCCGGCCCGGGGCTCGTGGGTGACGGTCAGCAGTTCGCCCTCGCCCGTGAAGGCGATGGCCTGGGCCAGGGTGACGGTGCGCATGGCCGCGTCGGCCTGCGGCGCCGGAACGGCGTGCTTGCCGAACACCTTCCAGCTGGTCGGGTCCTCTTCGCCCAAGGCCCAGAGCGACGCGCCGCGCAGGCCGCGTCCGCGCGCCATGGTCATGGCGTTGGCGACCGAGGCGGCGTCCTGGAACCAGACCTCGTGCATCCGGCCCTGATCGTCGCGGTAGCTGAAGGTGGGTTGCAGGGCGACGGAGTCGAAGTCGATGACGTCGGCGGGAGCGTCCTCGGGCCGATAGCCCTGCGCCGTGGTCAGGGCGGCGGTGTTGGTGATCGAATCGGCCGCCTCGGTCCCGACCTTCCAGTCGTAGCCGTAGACGCCGACGCCGAGGATCAGCTTGCCGGCCGGGACCAGCCGCGTGAACCGGTCCAGCGACCGGTTGACGAAGCCGGCCGAGGAGATGGGGCCGGGGACGCTGGTCTCGCCGTGCTCGTCATAGGCCATGACCGCGGCGTAATCGACGGTCGCGGCCAGGGTCCGGATGTCGGCGTCCGACAGGCTGACCTCCAGCGCGATGGACAGTTCCTTGCCCTGGCTGGCGAGGCGTTGGTGCAGCTGGTTCAGCCACGGGGTGACGCGGCGGATCTGCTCGGGCGTCAGCTGTTCGAAGTCGATCTGCAGGCCCGCGAAGTCATGCTGATCCACGAAGCCGACCAACTGGTTCAGCACGGCATCGGCGTTGGGCCCCTCCAGCATCCGGTCGATGCGGTGCGGGTCGAACAGACCCTCGGTGGCGTTGCCGACGACGGGAACGATGCGCACGCCATTGGCCCGGGCCGCCTGCACCAGGGGCGCGGTGGTCGGGTTCTTCGCGGGGTCATAGTCCTTCGTCAGGACGCTCGTGCCGTCGGGGCTCAGCTCCAGCCAGGTCGGATAGACGTGGGTCAGATCGGCGGCGTGGTGGCGGAAGCTGTCCAGCGCCCCGTCTTCCCAGGGTGCGAACCAGGCCCCGGCGATGGCGCCCTCGGCGGCGACGGGCTTCGCCTTGTTCCTGCGGTCGTCCAGGGCGATGCGGCGCAGCAGGGCGTTCCCCGCATGGCGGCCGCCGTGCTTCACATGGCCTGAGTAGGCCGGGCTGGACACCGCCAGATGGGTCAGGCGCGGCAGGATCACCAGACTGGCGACGAAGCTGGCCAGGACCACGGCCGCCACCGCCGCCACCACGATGGCCGCCCAGCGCAGCCGCCGCGCCCGCCGCCCCGTGGCGTCGAGGAAGATAGGCTTGCCGCCTCCGCCGTGGCCATGACCATGAGAGGGGGGCGAGGCGTTCGGGGCGTCGGTCATGGATATCGGCGATCGGTGCGGGAAGTCGCGTCTGGCGCTGTGATCCTGATCCTTGTCAGAACGGCGCCCGAACCCGGACATTCCTACGGCCACGGTCCGGGCGCGACATGTCTTTGGTAGGAGGCGCGGGCAAGCAACCCTCGCGGGTGGTCAGCGTTGGTCAGCAGTAGCTTCGGAGAGCACTCATGCAGACCTTCATCGTCGGACTGGGCGTCCTGATCCTGATCGGGGTCCTGTTCAGCATGGCCTTCAATCCGGGACGGATGGGCCCCACCCGCTTCACCGACGCGGACGCCGATGGCGAACCCGATGAGACCCCCGCCGAGAAGCAGCGCGGGCTGGAGGGTCAGTAGAGGGTCAGCCGCAGAAGGCGAAGAAGCGCTCGATAACGGGCGCCGAAGCCGGGTGCGGGACATAGGTCTCGCGGTGCGAGCCCTGCCACTGGGCCAGCCAGCCAACGCGGCGGAAGCGCTGGAAGACCGGGGTCGAGGTCGCGGCGTCGGCGGTCAGGAAGTCGCCGTCGGCCAGCTCGGAGGCCTCGCCCTCGGCGCGGAACCGTTCGGTCTCGCCGCCCGACTCCAGATGGATCTCGCGGGTCCCGTGCGGTGCGTTGGTGGTGATCTCCAGCCGGCCCGCGCCCTTCTGGCAGGTCAGGCCCAGCCGCAGGTCGTCGGAGGTCTCGACGCCGTACACCAGCTTCGCCTCGCCCGCGTCCGGATGGTAGAACCAGTCCAGCCCGGCGACCGGCTGCGGTGATCCGCTGGAGACGCCCGAGACCGGCGCTGCGTCGCGGGTGGTCGAACAGGCGGCGGCCAGGGCGGCGAGGCTGGCGACGATCAGCAGTCTGACGGCTTTGGGCTTGGCAGGGGTCACGCGGTGGTCCTTGAGGGTCATCCGCTGCAAAGGTCCGCGAAGCGGCGCAGCTTGGCAAGATGGGCGGCTTCGATGTCGACGTCCTGATGCTGATCGCCGACGGCGACGGACAGGTCCCCCGAGGCCACGAACTGGCCGAAGACCGGGTGATCGGTGCGCAGGGCGAGGCTGAGCTTGCCGCCGCGTCCCGCCTGGGCCTCGGTCTGGGCCTGACCCGAGCCGCCCTGCGAGGTGACCGTGGCGATGCCTGCGGTCAGCGGGCCGCCATAGACAGAGACGCGGGCGACGCCGGAGCCCGGCGTGCACTCCAGTGTGGCCTTGAGCTGCGGCGTGTCCGGAACCTCATTGGCCAGCACCACGGGACCCTCGCCCTCATAGAGGGTCCAGGTCCAGGCGGCGGCCTGTGCGGGCGGGCCTGACAAAAGGGCGAACGCCAGATGCGTCGCCGCCGTCAGGGCGGTCAGGGTGGTGGTCATGGCTCAGCCCCCGCTGATGTCGTGAACCCTGGAAGGATCAGGCTTGCAGATGATCAGGCCCGGGCCTGATCGCAATAGGACAGAAAGCCCGAGACGACCCGGCGTTCCGCCTCGCTGGCGTGGATGCGGGTCGGGCCGGCCTCGCCGACGACGGGCATGACGCCGTTGCGGGCCAGGCTCTGCAGGGCCGGGTCGGAGAGCGGCACCCGGGCCTCATCCTCCATCGAGCCCAGCGAGGCCTGGGCCAGACGCGGGGATGCGGGCAGCACGTCGCCATAGACCGCAGCCGAACGGTCGCCGGGCGCGCAGGTGACCATCAGGGCCAGCTGGTCGGAGTTCTCGACGCCATAGGCCAGCTTGGCCATCGGGCCCTCATAGCTGAGGTGCCAGCCCATGACCGGTTGAGCCATGGCGGCGACCGCCGCGGGCTCGGCGGCGTCGTGCGACCAGTCCTGGGTCTTGGCGGCAAAGGCGACCAGACCGAGGGCGGCGACAGCAGGGACAAGGACCTTGAACATCATGAGGCTCGCATTCGAAGAACCAACGCGAGAGCTACGCGGCGGTTCACGGTCGAGCTTCGCAGGCGTTAACGATTGTTCGTCCTGTGATGAATTTAACGCGCGTTCGGCGAACTCCGGCCGGGCGAACCCGGCCGGACGGATCAGGCGGTCTTGCGGACCTTGGCGGGCTTGGCCTTGGCGGTGGCTTCGGCGGTCAGGGCCGCGACGCGGGCCTTGCGGCGGGTCTCGTGGCGGTCGAGGACCTCCTTGAGGTACTTGCCGGTCCAGCTGCGCTCGTTGCGGGCGACCTCCTCGGGCGTGCCCACTGCGACAATCTCGCCGCCGCCGTCACCGCCTTCGGGACCGAAGTCCAGCAGGTAGTCGGCGACCTTGATGACATCCAGGTTGTGCTCGATGACCACGATGGTGTTGCCGTTATCGACCAGCTCCTGAAGCACCTCCAGCAGCTTGCGGGTGTCCTCGAAATGCAGGCCGGTGGTGGGTTCGTCGAGGATGTAGAGGGTCTTGCCGGTGGCCCGCTTGCTGAGCTCCTTCGACAGCTTGACCCGCTGGGCCTCGCCGCCCGAGAGGGTCGTCGCCGACTGGCCGACCTTGACGTAGTCGAGACCGACGCGGCTCAGGGTCAGCATCTTGTCGCGGATCGGCGGCACGGCCTTGAAGAACTGGCCGGCCTCTTCGACCGTCATGTCGAGCACGTCCGAGATGGACTTGCCCTTGAAGACGATTTCCAGCGTCTCGCGGTTGTAGCGCTTGCCCTTGCAGACGTCGCAGGTGACGTAGACGTCCGGCAGGAAGTGCATCTCGATCTTGATCAGGCCGTCGCCCTGACAGGCCTCGCAGCGCCCGCCCTTGACGTTGAAGCTGAACCGGCCGGGGCCATAGCCGCGCGCCTTGGACTCCGGCAGGCCAGCGTACCAGTCGCGGATCGGACCGAATGCGCCGGTGTAGGTCGCCGGGTTCGAGCGCGGGGTGCGGCCGATCGGCGACTGGTCGATGTCGATGACCTTGTCGAAATTCTCCAGCCCCTCGATCCGGTCGAAGGGGGCTGGGGCGTCCGAGGCCTGATGCAGGCGGCGCGCGGCCGCCTTGTACAGGGTCTCGATGGTGAAGGTCGACTTGCCGCCGCCCGACACGCCCGTCACGCAGGTGAACAGGCCGACGGGGATCTCGCCGGTCACGGCCTTCAGATTGTTGCCGGTCGCGCCCGAGATCTTGAGCATCTTCTTGCGGTTGACCGGACGGCGGCCCTCGGGCGGCAGTTCAATCTCGCGCTCGCCGGTCAGGTATTTGCCGGTCAGGGACTTCGGATTGGCCATGACCTCGGCGGGCGTGCCCTCGGCGCAGATCTCGCCGCCGTGGACGCCGGCGGCCGGACCCATGTCGATGACATAGTCGGCGGTCATGATCGCCTCCTCGTCATGCTCGACGACGAGGACGGAGTTGCCGAGGTCGCGCAGACCCATCAGGCTTTCCAGCAGCCGGGTGTTGTCGCGCTGGTGCAGGCCGATGGACGGTTCGTCGAGGACATAGAGGACGCCGGTCAGGCCCGAACCGATCTGGCTGGCCAGACGGATGCGCTGGCTCTCGCCGCCGGACAGGGTGCCCGAGGCGCGTGACAGCGACAGATAGTCGAGGCCGACGTTGTTCAGGAACCGCAGCCGGTCGCCGATCTCCTTCAGGATGCGACGGCCGATCTCCATCTGCTTCTCGGTCAGGGCCTCGGGCAGGGCCTGGGCCCAGTCGTAGGCCTTCTTGATCGACAGGGTGGAGATGTCGGCGATGTCCGCGCCGTCGATCTTGACCGCGAGGGCCTCGGGCTTGAGCCGCTTGCCGTGGCAGGCGTCGCAGGGCGTCTCGGACTGGAACCGGCCCAGCTCCTCGCGGACCCAGGCGCTGTCGGTCTCGCGCCAGCGGCGTTCGAGGTTGGGCAGCACCCCCTCGAAGGTCTTCACCGTCTCATACTTCCGGGCGTTGTCGTCATAGACGAACTTGATCTTGTCGCCGCCCGAGCCCTGCAGGATCACGCCCTGGGCCTTGGCCGGCAGTTCGCGCCAGGGCCTGTCCATCGAGAAGCCGTAGTGGAGCGCCAGGGCCTGCAGGGTCTGGGTGTAGAGGGGCGAGGGGCCGCGCGACCAGGGGGCGACGGCGCCGGCGTGCAAGGTCTTGTCGCGGTCCGGCACCACCAGATCGGCGTCGAAGGCCAGTTTGACGCCCAGACCGTCGCAGACCGGACAGGCGCCGAAGGGGTTGTTGAACGAGAACAGCCGGGGCTCGATCTCGCTGATCGTGAAGCCCGAGACGGGGCAGGCGAACTTCTCGGAGAAGGTGATACGGCGGGGCTCCTGACCCTCTTCCGTATTGGCCCATTCGGCGACCGCGATGCCGTCGGCGAGGCCGAGCGCGGTCTGGATCGAGTCGGCATAACGGCCCTCGAGGCCCGCCTTGGTGACGATCCGGTCCACGACGATGTCGATGTCGTGCTTGAACTTCTTGTCGAGCGTCGGAGCGTCCTCGATGGCGTAGAACTGGCCGTCGATCTTGAGGCGCTGGTAGCCCGAGCGTTGCCACTCGGCGATCTCCTTCTTGTACTCGCCCTTGCGGCCGCGCGCGACGGGGGCCAGCAGCAGCAGGCGCTCGCCGTCCGGCAGGGCGGTCAGCTTGTCGACCATCTGGCTGACGGTCTGGCTTTCGATCGGCAGGCCGGTCGCGGGCGAATAGGGCACGCCGACGCGCGCCCAGAGCAGGCGCATATAGTCATGGATCTCGGTCACCGTGCCGACGGTCGAGCGCGGATTTTTGGACGTCGTTTTCTGCTCGATGGAAATGGCCGGCGACAGGCCCTCGATCAGGTCGACGTCCGGCTTGCCCATCAACTCCAGGAACTGGCGGGCGTAGGCGCTCAGGCTCTCGACATAGCGGCGTTGACCCTCGGCATAGATGGTGTCGAAGGCGAGCGAGGATTTGCCCGAGCCCGACAGGCCGGTCATCACGACCAGCTTCTCGCGCGGGATGTCGACATCCACGCCCTTGAGATTGTGCTCGCGGGCGCCACGCACGCGGATGAAGTTGTGCTTTTCGGTCATGTGTCCGGGGAAACGCGGGAGGGCCGGACGGGGTCCGGTGCAGCAGAACTATATGGGGACTGATCCGGGGGTTTCAGCAAGAACAATGTAGGAACAGTCGGGATGCTGACAAGGCTCGTCCCGAGATTGTGTCCGCGGGGCCGGTGTGGTTGTGTGGCGAGGTACCGGGGGATACTCATGAAACTGTTTCGCGCGGCCGTGCTGCTGGCTGGCCTGATGATCGTTGCGGCGTGCGCGCCGATCACGATCAAGGGCGATCCGGCGCGGGAGGCGCAGGCCGACCGGATCCTGACGCTGACGATCGCCGGGCAGACGGACGCCGTCTTCGCAGACATGGCCCCGGGTCTGGACAGGGCGACCATGGCCGCCCCGTTCGCCGCGGTCAGGGCGAAGCTTCCGAAGACGCCGCCGCCTGCGGGCAAGACCCTCGGTTTCACCCGGGGCGTCGGCACAGGCGGAGACCAGTATTTCCTCACGCGGCAGTATGATTTCCCCACCGCCGTCGTCGTTACCCAGACCCAGATGGCAAAGGCTCCCGACGGACGTTGGGTCGTGGTCAACTTCAACGTCAACAGCGCGACGCCAGCGGAGCTGAAGGCCAATGGCTTCACCCTGTCGGGCAAGACGCCGGTTCACTACATGATGCTGGCGGCCATGATCGCGGTGACCGGCTTCATCGTCGTCACCGTCGGTTTCGCCCTGTATCGCCGCCGCTGGGGCTGGGCGATCTTCAGCCTGTTCGGCGTCGTGGCCTTCCAGCTCAACTGGGGAACCGGAGCATGGGGCGTCCAACTCATCCAGTTCTACCTTCTGGGGTCAGCCGTCGTCCGGGCGGCCTCGCCGTTCGCGCCCTGGATCTTCTCGGTGGCCTTCCCGCTGGGCGCGGTCCTGTTCTGGGCCTTGCGCAAGAACACGGCCAAGCCCCCCAAGGCGCCGAAGAAGGGCAAGGCGGCGAGCGAGCCTTTCGTCTCGACTCCCGACGACTTCAGCCCCGTCGCGCCCGCTGATCACTGAGCGAGCTATCCGGCCGACAGGAACGTCCCCACGTTCAGGGTGATGGTGCAGTGGTAGTCGCCGGCGCCGTCGGTCGAGCAGTCGTCGAGGCCGTAGGGGTTGCGGACGATCTTCTGGGTGTAGCGCCAGGTGCGGCCCTCGGCGACGACCTCGGAGCCGCCGCCGGTCGAGGCCCAGGCGGCGAGGCCGTCGTAGAAGGCCCGGGCCGGGGCCCCGGCGCAGGTGAAGCGCAGCAGGTCGACGCCCGGCTCCTTCTCATAGGTCCCGGCGGCGGCCGAGGCGGCGAGGCAGTCGGCATAGAACTTCGCCTGGGGCGGGGCCGGTTCGCCGGGCGTGCGGATGACCGTGGGCGGGCCCGAAGGCGCATCGTCTTCGCCGCCGATGGTGATGCAGCCGCTCGTGGTCAGGGCAATGGCGAGGCAGGCGATCAGGGGCGTCAGGCGCATGGCGAAGTCTCCTTACGGTCCAGCCTGTCACAGAGCCGTGTTCGCCGCCAGCCGGGCGCCGCACTTGCGTAACGGCCCCGGACGCGCCATCCTTCCTGTCTGAGTTCGTTCAGGAGGCCTGACTGTCATGATCATCGCACTGGAAATCGGCACCGCCCTTTCCCTCGTCGCCATGATCGCGGTCTATGTCTCGAACCTCCCCAAGCCCAAGCGCGTCCCCGTCCGGGTACGCAACCGCGGACCGCATCAGCGCTGATACGCCTGACGGCCGCCGTCTCTTCGACAATCTGAGCCTCGCCTTCGGGCGCGAGCGCACCGGTCTGGTGGGCCGCAACGGCGTGGGCAAGTCCACCCTTCTGCGCATCCTCGCGGGCGAGCAGCCGCCGTCCGGCGGGACGCTGGCGCGCGCCGGCACGATCGGAATGCTGGACCAGAGGCATGAGCCGGGACCCGACGAGCGCGTGGCGCAGACGCTGGGCGTTGGCGCGGCCGTGGCCGTGCTGGAGCGGGTGCTGGCCGGGGAGGGGACCGAGGCGGACCTCGCCGAGGCCGACTGGACCCTGACCGAGCGGATCGAGGATGCGCTGGATCAGGTTGGATTGGCCGGGATGGCGCTGGACCGGCTGTCCTCGGGTCTGAGCGGCGGGGAGCTGACGCGGCTGAGGCTGGCGGGGCTGCTGATCGCCGCGCCGGACCTGCTGCTGCTCGATGAGCCGACCAACCATCTGGACGCCGGCGCCCGGCGGATCGTCGCCGAGGTGCTGGGCCGCTGGAAGGGTGGGGCGGTGGTGGTCAGCCACGACCGCGACCTGCTGCGCCGCATGGACCGGATCGTCGAACTGTCGAGCCTGGGCGGGGCGGTCTATGGCGGCAACTACGACCTCTATGCCGAGCGGAAGGCGGCCGAGCGGGCGGCGGCGGCGCGGGACCTGGCCTCGGCCGAACGCGATGTCGACCGCGCCGCGCGTGAGGGCCGTATGGCGGCGGAGAAGAAGGCGCGGCGCGATCGGGCGGGGCGAGCCTATGCCGCCAGCGGCTCGGCGCCGAAGATCGTCCTGGGCATGATGGCCGAGCGGGCCGAGGTGTCGGGCGCGCGAGAGAGCGGGCTGGCCGAACGCCGGGCCGAGGCGGCGGAGGCGGCGCTGGGCGAGGCCCAGGCGCGGGTCGAGCGGGTGCGCGAACTGTCGATACCCCTGCCGCCGACCGGGCTGGCGGCGGGCCGGACGGTGCTGACGATGAGCGCGGCGGCGTGGGATGCGCCGGACGGGAGATGGATCGTCGGACCGGTGGACCTGAGCCTGATCGGGCCTCGGCGGGTGGCGATCACGGGTCCGAACGGGGCGGGCAAGACGACCCTGCTGAAGCTGGCAGCGGGCTTGCTGGAACCGACGGCGGGCACGGTCGAGCGCCCTGTCCGCGCCGCCCTGCTGGATCAGGAGACCAGCCTGCTGCGGTCGGACGAGACGGTGGTCGAGGCCTTCCAGAGGCTCAATCCCGGGGCGACGCCGAACGCGGCGCGGGCGGCCCTGGCGCGCTTCCTGTTCCGCAACACGGCAGGCGACCGCGTGATCGGGACCCTGTCAGGCGGCGAGCGGCTGAGGGCGGGACTGGCCTGCGTGATGGGCGGCGCGCACCCCAGTCAACTGTTGATTCTGGATGAGCCGACCAACCATCTGGACCTCGACGCGGTGGCAGCGGTGGAGGCGGCGCTGGCGGCCTGGGACGGCGCCCTGCTGGTGGTCAGCCACGACCCGGCCTTCCTGGAGGCGATCGGGGTGGAGGAAACGGTGCGGCTGGAGGCCCGCTAGAGAGCGGAAAAAACATTTGCACGCGAGTGCAAAATCGAAAGTACAATATCAGGTTTCGAGCGCATTAGACTGATATGAATAGGCTTTCTATATCCGGAAATCCGCAGCACGCTTTGCGCTCATGTGCATCGGCGTGCAAGGCGGCATCCGGCGGCGGCGATGTCAAAGACCCGAGCGGGCAGTCTACACCCGCATGGGATGGCGCCGGACCGAATGTCGGCGGGAGCCGTCAGGGCCTTGAAGAGGCGGGGGTTCGTGCGACGACTTCTGCGAGGTCGAAGCGGTCAGCCCCAGCTGGCGACGGCGCCCTTGCGGCGGACAGGGGCCGAGGAGGTCTGGAGGATGGTGCGCGGCTCGGCCTCGGCCTTGCCGTAGAGCCAGCCCTGGGCGTAGTCGACGCCCAGACCGCGCAGCATGTCGGCGGAGGCTTCGGTCTCGACGAACTCGGCGATGGTGGTCAGGTTCAGCGAGCCGCACAGCTCCACCAGGTGGGCGACGACGGTGCGCGTCTTCAGGTCGCTCGCCATCCCCTGGATGAATTTGCCGTCGATCTTGACCGTGTCGACCGACAGGCCGTGGATGTATTCGAGCGAGGCGGCGCCGGCGCCGAAATCGTCGATGCACAGTTTGATGCCGGCGTCGCGCAGGGCGCCGAGGCGACGGTTGGCGGCGGCGACGTCGGCCAGGGCGGCGGACTCGGTGATCTCGACGATCAGGCGGCGACGCTCGTCCGGCGCGGCCGCGGTCATCTTGAGCAGGGCCTCGACATAGGCGTCGGTGGCCAGGGAGGCGCCCGAGACGTTGATGGCGATCTTGAGCAGGCCCGAGCCCGGCTTGCGCAGTCGCTGCAGCGCCTTTTCGGCGACGGCCAGGTCGAAGCCCTCGATCAGGGCCAGCTCCTCGGCCATGCGGATGGTGTTGGCCGGGCTGACGTCGCCGCTGAAGCGCGACAGGGCCTCGAAATGGTGCACGGCGCCGGTCTTCAGATCGACGATGGGCTGGTAGTGCAGGTTGAAGGTCCGCGCCTTGACCACGTTCCGGAAGCCCTCGGCCTCCTGCATGGTGCGGGCCATGGCGGTGTTGAAGGCGGCGTCGGGATTGTCCAGACCGCCCTCGGCCAGACAGCCTTCGACGGTGAAGCGCAGGGCGCGCAGGGCGTTGACCGGCGGGCAGTTCGGCATGGCCGTTGTGGCGCCCGAGATCGACAGGTTCAGGCCCTCGTTGCGGACCACCTCCTGGACCTCGCCGATCAGATCGCGCTTGTCATCCTTGTCGCGCAGCAGGGCGTAGCGTTCGGGCGTCAGACGGGCCGCCGAGGCGCCGTCGATCGAGGCGGACTGAAGGGTGGCCTCGACGCGGGCGGTGGCGCGCTCGATGTCCTCGCCGATCGCGGCCAGACCGCCGATGTCGATGAAGGAGATCGAGAAGGGACCGGCGTCCGGCGCGTTCAGGGCGTTGCGCGCGCTGTCGAGGAAGCCGGCGGAATCGAGGATCGGCGGGCATTCGTCGGGCACGGTGGAGAAGACGGGACCGTCATAGCTGATCGAGCACGAGATCGCGGGCGCCAGCTCCGGAAGCATGAAGGCGCGGAGGGTGGCGCGGCGGACCTTGCCCTCGCCACAGGTCATCAGCAGGGGCACCGCACTGGTGCGGGCGCCGGGCTGCAGGGCCGTCAGGGCCTTGGTCAGAAGCTTGCCGCCGCCGGGCGCCAGCCGATCGGCCAGGAGCTGGTTCTGAAACACTTCCGGGCCATGGCCGGCCGCCGGGCCAACGCCCAGGACCATGCCGACGCGGCCGTCCGGCATCAGCTCGACCAGCAGGTCGGCCGAGGCGAACGCGAATCCCAGAAGGCGCTTGCGGATTTCCATGACCAAACCCTAGCCGACGAGGCCTTAAAGCTTCGCCGCATTGGCAGGGTTAACGGGAGGAAAACCGCCGGTCTTTGATCGGTTTGATCAGGCGCTGCGGTTCAGGGTGATGGCGCGGCCGTCCCCGGCGGTGGCCCGGCCTGAGGCGCCGTAACCGGTGCCCATGGCGCGCGAGGCCGCGACCTCTCCGGCGATGGTCTGGACCAGGCCTTCGGAGATGATCCGGGCGGCCTCGACCGCGACCGAATGTTTGGCGAGCACTGTGTTGAAGCGCTCGGTCGCCTTGACCAGACGCATCCGCTCGCTGGACGGAGCGGCGGCGAGAATGGCCGGGTTGGCCTTCACCTGGGCCGACTCGCGGCGGTACTGGTTGGCCAGTTCCTGGGTGATCGGCAGGCTCTCGACGACGTCCTGGGGCCGGCGCTCGGTGAAGGCGCGGGTCTCGCTCTCCAGCCGTTCGGTCAGGGTCTCGGTCAGTTCGGTCAGGTGGCGCGCGGCGGCGGTCGCGGTGTGGGCGTCGGTCATTGCCGGGCCTCCTGCATCTTGATCATTTCGGACATGACGGTGCCGCTGAGGCCGATGCCGCCGGCCTTGACCGTCTGTTTGGCCATGGCGTCGATCATGAAGCTGCGCCAGGTGCCCTCGGCCTCGCCGCCGCCGAAGGGGCCGTCGGTCGACAGGCCCTCGAACATGGGCTTGAGCATTTCCGACAGGAAGGAGGCCTCGAAGTCCTCGGCGGTCTTCTTGATCTGGGCGCGGCGGGCGTCGCTGATGGTCGAGCCGGTCCCGGCGGTCGGCGCCGTGGGGGCCGGGGTCAGGAAGCCCGTGGGGGCGGAGACGGCGGAAAGGTCGCTCATGCTCACATGACCTCGATTTCGGCCTGGAGGGCGCCGGCCGACTTGATGGCCTGGAGGATGGAGATCATGTCGCGCGGCGAGACGCCCAGGGCGTTCAGGCCGTTGACCAAAGTCGAGAGCGAGGTCGAGCCGTTGACGATGCGCATCTCGCGGCCGAGCTCTTCTTCCACATTGACGGTGGAGGAGGGGACGACGGCGGTCTGGCCCTGGCTGAAGGGCGCGGGCTGGCTGACCTGGGGGTTCTCCTGCACCGAGATGGTCAGGTTGCCCTGGGCGATGGCCACGGTGGAGACGCGAACCGCCTCGCCCATGACGATGACGCCGTTGACCTCGTCGATGATGACCTTGGCCGGGGCGTCGACCGCGACGGGGATGTTCTCGACCCGGCTGATGAAGCCCGCCATGCCCAGCTGGGCCGGCGCGCGCAGGGCGACGACCGAGCCGTTCTCGGCCAAGGCCGATTGCGGGAAGGACTGGTTGATGGCGGCGGCGATGCGCTGGGCCGTGGTGAAGTCCGGATTGCGCAGGGTCAGGCGAACCTCGGGCATGGAGTCCAGGTTGAAGCCGGTCTCACGCTCGACCGTGGCGCCCGAGGCGATGCGGCCGGCGGTCGGGACGCCGCGCGTCACCGAGGAGCCCGAGGCGCCGCCGCCCGAGACCGATCCGGTCTGAACCGAGCCTTGCGCCACCGCATAGACCTCGCCGTCCGCGCCCTGGAGACTGGTGACCAGCAGGGTGCCGCCCAGCAGGCTCTTGGCGTCGCACATGCTGGAGACGGCCACGTCGATGCGCGAACCGGGGGTGGAGAAGGGCGGCAGCTCGGCCGTCACCATGATGGCGGCCATGTTCTTGGAGTTGGCGTTGGCGCCGCGGATGTTGACGCCGAGGCGCTCGGTCATCCCTTCCAGCGACTGGCGGGTGAAGGGGCAGTTGCGAAGGCTGTCGCCCGTGCCGTTCAGGCCGACGACCAGGCCGTAGCCGACCAGCTGGTTGGAGCGGACGCCCTCGATCGAGGCGATATCCTTGATGCGCGACTGGGCGTCAGCCGCGGTCGCGACCGTCAGCGCGGCCAGTCCGACGAGGACCGGGGCGAAGAGGGCGGCAAGACGTTTCGACATCGAGGGTAATCCTGACTGTGACCCGAAACGGAATGCGAGGATCGTGCCGAATTGAAAGTTCAATGTTTTCAATGATCGAACGCTGAAGCTTGCCGTTCAGGGCGGCAGATTCTGCCCGCCCGTTAACCAAACAGTCACCGTGATCCGGCGAGGATCGGCCATGTTCCGGAGCGTTTGCCCATGAAGGTCACCGGCCCCTCAGGTCCGACATCGACGTCGAGCGCCCGCTCCACCAAGGCCGCGGGCGGCTTCAGCCTGGGTCAGACGGGGGGCTCGGCGCCCGCTGCGGCGACCGCCTCGGCCTCCAGCGCGAGCGGCGTCGCGGGGCTGTCCGCCCTGATGGCCCTGCAGGGGGTCGAGAGCGCGACCGAGCGCCGGCGCCGGTCGATTCGGCGCGGACGCGGCCTGCTGGACCGGCTCGACGAGCTCAAAATGGCGATGCTGGGCGGTGAAAACGACGCCGAAGCCCTGGAGCGTTTGACCCGCTCCCTGCGCGAGGAACGGCCCGAAGATACCCCTGAGGGGCAAAACGACGGCCTCAGTGGTCTGCTGGACCAGATTGATCTGCGCGCGGCGGTTGAACTGGCCAAGGCCGAAGTTCGCCGCAACGCACCATAAACCACCGAATCCTTGAACTTTTCCCCTGTCCGCTGAGCGGTGTGATGACAAAATGTCACGCTGCTCACGTCGAGCGGGTTTTCCCTGATCACGGACGCGCGAACCGCGTTGCTCCGACTCTCGCCGACGCCTAAAGGCAGTCTGCGCCACAGGGGGGCGTTTTAGTTGAAGAGCGTGAGTGCGATGAACGCAGTTGCGTCCATGACTGCAGCAGAGCCGGTCGCGTACCGGCCCTCAGACGACGAACCGTTCATGAACGAACGGCAGCTGGCCTATTTCAAACACAAGCTGATGGCGTGGCGGGATGACATCCTGCGCGAGTCCAAGGGCACGGTCATCAATCTGAAGGCCGAGACCGAGAACCATCCGGATCTGGTGGATCGGGCGTCGTCCGAATCCGACCGGGCGCTGGAGCTTCGGACCCGCGATCGCCAGCGCAAGCTGATCTCCAAGATCGAGGACGCCCTGCGTCGGATCGAGGACGGCTCGTACGGCTATTGCGAGGATACCGGCGAACCGATCGGCCTGGGCCGACTGGAAGCCCGCCCGACGGCGACCCTGTCGGTCGAGGCCCAGGAACGCCACGAACGCCGCGAACGCGTCCACCGCGACGACTGAATCCGGGCTCAGCGCCTTGACTTGAGGGGACGACGGGGCGACCTACGCGCCTCCCGTTTCAAGGTCGCCTGAACTCATGTCCGTCAAGGTCCGTTTCGCTCCGTCGCCCACCGGCAAGCTGCACGTCGGCAATGTCCGCACGGCTCTGGTCAACTGGATGTTCGCGAAAGGGCAGGGCGGTTCGTTCGTGCTGCGTATCGACGACACCGATCTGGCGCGCTCGACGGCGGAGTTCGAACAGGGGATCGAGGACGACCTGACCTGGCTGGGTCTGGTCTGGGACGAGCGCTACAACCAGTCCAAGCGCTTCGACCGCTACGAGGAGGCCGCCGCGCGGCTGAAGGCCTCGGGCCGCCTCTATCCGGCCTATGAGACCGGCGAAGAGCTGGATCGCCGCCGCAAGGTGCAGCTGGCCCGTGGCTTGCCGCCGATCTATGACCGCGCGGCCCTGAGCCTGACCGACGAAGAGAAGGCCGCTTTCGAGGCCGAGGGCCGCAAGCCGCACTGGCGCTTCAAGCTGGACGGCAAGCGTGTCGCCTGGGAAGACCTGGCGCGCGGCCACGCCGAGGTCGATACGGCCTCGATGTCGGACCCGGTGCTGATCCGCGAGGACGGCCTGTTCCTCTACACCCTGCCGTCGGTCGTCGACGATATCGACATGGGCATCACCCACATCATCCGGGGCGAGGACCACGTCACGAACACGGGCGCCCAGATCGAGATCTTCGAGGCGCTCGGCGCGACCGTGCCCGGCTTCGCCCACATGCCGCTGCTGGTCGGCGAGGACGGTTCGGCCCTGTCCAAGCGTCTGGGCTCGCTGTCGATCTCGGAGATGCGCGACCTGGGCTATGAGCCGATCGCCATCACCAGCCATCTGGGCCGGATCGGCACCTCGGACCCGCTGGAAGTCGGCGCTTCGGTGGACGCCTTGGGCGAAAGCTTCGCCTTCACCAAGACGGGTCGCTCGCCGGCGCGCTATGACACCGCCGATCTGGACCGTCTGAACGCCCAGGCCTTGCACGCCATGGACTATGCGACGGCGCAGCCGCGTCTGGCGGCGCTGGGCGTCGATCTGGGCGAGGCCTTCTGGGCTGTGGTCCGTCCGAACCTGCAGAAGTTCGCCGATGTGGTCGAGCTGGCCAGGATCGTCCAAGGCCCGGTGACGCCGGTGGTCGAGGACGCGGCCTTCGCCGAAGCGGCGCTGGAGCTGCTGCCCGAAACCATCGACGAGACCGCCTGGTCGGCCTGGACCACGGCGATCAAGGACAAGACCGGCGCCAAGGGCAAGGCCCTGTTCATGCCGCTGCGCCTGATCCTGACCGGCCAGCCGCATGGGCCGGACATGGCGACCATGGTTCCGCTGATCGGCCGCGAGCGGATGGTTCAGCGCCTCAGGGGCGAGGCCGCCTGAAAAGAAGAAACCGCCTGAAGCCGGGCTTCAGGCGGTTCCTGGATCGTCAGATTGTCTGAACCCGCTCAGGCGGCGTTGCAGGTCGCCAGCTGTTCAGCGTTGAGGGCGACGCCCTTGTACGAGAAGGCGCTGACCTGACCGACGCGGGCCACGACGCGGCGGCAGGCGCGCGAGGCGGGCTGGTTGGCGCCGCCGGTGGCGGTGCACGAGGCGCCGTCGCAGCGCCACGAGGCGCCGTCGATGATCAGGGTCGCGGCCGGGGCCTTGGCGGCGTCGGCGAGGGTCAGGCTGGTGGCCGGGGTGTCGGCGAGGGCAGGAGCGGCGGCGAACAGGGCGGCCGCGAGCACGAGAGCGCGCATGGGATGTCTCCGAAGAACGGGTCGGAGCGTCAGGAAATGCGCTCCTGAGACGCCAATGTCAGTTTCATTAGAAAACTGTCAAGGGCGAAACAGTGGCGCGATGCACTTTTTATGATCGGTGATCAGTTATCTCTGATCATGTTGCACGACGGGCGCATCGCCCCGAACCATCATCTCCACCGCCTCTTCGACACTGTCGGCGACGCTGTAGGCCTGGAGGAAGGAGGGGGGGCTGAAGCCGCGGGCCACGCTGTCTTCCAGCACGGCGAGCAGGGGAGCCCAGAAGCCGTCGATGTTCAGGAAGATGATCGGCTTGTGATGCAGGTCCAGCCGCTTCCACGACAGCAGCTCGATGACCTCTTCCAGGGTGCCGACGCCGCCGGGGGCGACGACGAAGGCGTCCGACTGGTCATACATCAGCGTCTTGCGCTCGTGCATGGAGGTGACGACGATAGTCTCCACATCGTCGAACAGCCGTTCGCGGCTGCGCAGGAAGGCCGGCATGATGCCGACGACGCGGCCGCCTGCGTCATGCGCCGCCTTGGCCGAGGCGCCCATCAGGCCCACGCCGCCGCCACCATAGACCAGCCGCCAGCCAGCATGGGCCGTCGCCGCGCCGAAGGCCGTCGCGGCCTCGATATAGGCGGGATCGTTGCCGGGGGCCGAGCCGCAGAACAGGCAGACGGACTTGCCGTCGAAGGGGGCGATGGCGGTGGCGGGCAGGGACATGAATCCTCGAACGAAAAGCGGACAATCGGGCCAAGACAATCAGGCTGGGCCGGGCTATCTGGGCCGACAGTCCTACAGACACGGCGAGCAGGATGAAACGGCGTATCTTCGTCATCGGCATGACAGCTCTCGCTACTCTCGGCGGAGCCGCGGCTTGTTCGCCCGCGCCGGAAGGCCGCGCGCCCGAGGCGCAGGCGGGCTCCGGCTGGGTGACGCCGCCGCGCATCGAAGCCGTCGAACGCACTGCTTCGGGTCTGACGGTGCGCGGTCGGGCGGCGCCGCAGGGGAGGGTCGTGCTGCGCGCCGCAGGAGGCACGGCCTATGCGGTCGGCGCCGACGCCAACGGCCTGTTCGACCTTCAGGTGCGCTCGCCGGCCAACGACACCCTGTTCATGGTCGAGACCCAGGACGGTCAGGACGCCTCGCCGGCGCCCTATCAGATGCTGGTGTCGCGCGACCCGGCGGGTCCCACGGCCCTGCTGAGTCCCGGCGCACCGACCAAACGGCTGGACCGGGCGGGACCGCTGGACGTGGTCGACAGTGACGGCCATGCCCTGCTGGCCTCGGGCCGGGCGGCGCCGGGCTCGAGCGTCGCGGTCTCGGTCGCCGGGCGTGAGCCGGTGCAGGCCCATGTCGGGCCGGACGGCCGCTGGAGTCAGGTGCTGACCAACGAAGGCGCGGGGGCGACGGACATTGTCGTCGCCGGGCGGCGTTACGCCTATCCGGGGCCGGTGCTTGGGAGCGGCGGCGGCGGCGGCGGCGGTCTGGCGATGGTCTCCAATCCGCAGGGCTGGTCCGTGTCCTGGCCGGTGCAGCCGCGCTCGCGTCAGGGCAGCTGGTTCCCTGCCGGCTGACCGCGTTTACCTCTCGTTAAGCAAAACGGCCGATGGAGGAATCGTCTTCTTTTTGGGGACACCACCATCACCGAACTTCTTCAGCCCGGCGCCCGCGTCGGGCTTTTTTCTTGTCCGGGGCCGGGCACGCCGATCAGGCCGCGACCTCTTTCATCGAGATGGCGGGGTCGGCGAGCTTGTCGGAATCGACAGGCGTGGCGCGGCCGATCAGCAGACGGCCGGCCATGAACTCGGGCGGGGCGTTGACGGCCTCGACACAGACGACCTTGTCGCCCGCCAGGTGGAAGACGGCGAACCGGCCTTCGGCGATGTCGCCGCGCAGGATCTGGCGGTCCGCGTCGAAGGGCAGGCCGGCGATCTGGAGCTTGATTTCGTACTGGTCGGACCAGAACCACGGGACCTCGGGCGCGGGGGCCGGGCGGCCGGTGATGGCGCTGGCCGCCTGTTTGGCCTGCTCAAGGGCGTTAGGCACGCTCTCCAGCCGCATGACGCGGCCGCCCATGACCGGGATCGGCCGGTGGGTCATGTCGCCGAGGGCGAAGATGGACGGATCGGAGGTGCGGGCGGCCTCGTCGACGACCACCCCGTTGTCGCAGGTCAGGCCGGCGGTGCGGGCCAGGGCGTCGCAAGCGAGGGCGCCGACGCCGACCAGAATGACATCGGCGGCGATCAGCTCGCCGTCGGCGAGGCGGACGCCGCCGTCTTCGAAGCCGGAGACCTCGGCGCCGGCGCGGATCTCGACACCGTGCGCGCGGTGGTGATCGGTGAAGAAGGTCGAGAGGGTCTCTGACGCCACCCGCTGCAGCACGCGGTCCATCCGCTCCAGCACCACGACCCCGGCGCCCAGTTTGCGGGCCGAGGCGGCGGCCTCCAGTCCGACATAGCCGCCGCCGACCACGGCCATCCGCTTGCCGGGGCCCAGAGCGCCCTTCAGCCGTTCGGCGTCCTCAAGCGTGCGCAGTTCGATCAGTTCGGGGCGGTCGGCGCCGGGGATCGGCAGTTTGCGGGCCACCGAGCCGGTGGCGAGGATCAGGATGTCGTAGGGCTCGATCGAGCCGCCTTCGAAGGTGACGGTCTTCGACGCCGGGTCGATGGCGGTCGCGGTGATGCCGGTGCGCAGGTCGATCTTCTGCTCGGCGTAGAAGCTTTCGGGGCGCAGCAAGAGGGCGTCGAGGTCGGCCTCGCCCTTCAACCAGGCCTTCGACAGGGGCGGGCGCTGGTACGGCGGGGCGGTTTCCGTCCCGGCGAGGACGATTTTACCCGCAAAGCCGTACTGGCGCAGCAGGGCCGCCGCGGAGCCGCCCGCATGGCCCGCGCCGATGATCAGGACCTGGGTATCGTCAGAAATTTCCACGTGGAAACAGAGCCTTGTCGTAAGCGGCTGCGGGGTGTCCGCCCTATGTAAGGCGGTTCGCGGTCGGGCGCCACGGTCGCCCCTGTTTGTAACTTTAGGACACTGAGTGTTTCAAAACCGCATGTCGCACTTGCGAAATTGTGCGTCGCAACATAGATTGCTCTTCGACGCTTCGGCGTCATGCCCTTTCCTGGGCGTTTCCTCCCAAATAAACTTTTTATGGCCGCGTCCTCGGACGCGGCCTTTTTTTCGTGCCTAGGCGGCTTCGAGAAGCGCCATGGTGCCTTGGCCGCCGTCGGCGCAGATGCTGACGATGGCGCGCGTGCCCGAGGGGCGGCTCGCCAGTTCTTTCACCGCTTGGCTGAGGATGCGGGCGCCGGTCGCACCGAAGGGGTGGCCCAGCGCCGTCGAGCCGCCATTGGGATTGACCCGGTCCGTCGGGAAGGCGCCGAGGTCGGCGGTGACGCCCGCCTTGTCGCGCAGGAAGTCGCGGTCCTGCCAGGCCTTGATGTGGAACAGCAGCTGGGCGGCGAAGGCCTCGTGGATCTCCCACAGATCGATGTCCGCATAGGTCAGGCCGTTGCGGACCAGCATGCGCGGCACGCCATAGGCCGGGGCCATCAGCAGGCCTTCGTGCTTCAGGTCGATGGAGGTGACCTCATAGTCGATCAGCTTCACCCGCGGCGTCTCGGCGGGCAGGCGCTTCAGCCCCTCGTCGGAGGCGACCCAGATGGCGGCGGCGCCGTCGGTCAGGGGCGAGGAGTTGCCGGCCGTCAGGGTGCCCTGACCGCTGGTCTTGTCGAAGGCGGGCTTGAGCTTGGCCAACCGCTCCATCGAGGTGTCGGGACGGGGCAGGTTGTCCTTTTTGAACTCGCCGACCGGGATGACCAGGTCGTCGAAGAAGCCCCGGTTCCAGGCGGCGACGGCGGTCTGGTGACTGGCGAGGGCCACGCGGTCCTGATCCTCGCGGCCGATCTTCCAGTCCTTGGCGGTGATCTCGGTGTGCTCGCCCATGCTCATGCCGGTGGTGCGGTTGACGACCTTGGGGATGAACAGGGAGAGGGGCTTGAGGGCGGACAGCAGGCCGATGCGCTGGCCGAGGGTCTTCGCCTGCAGGAATTTCCGCAGGCCGTCGGAGAGGCCCTGGCTGAGGCCGATCTGGACCCGGCTCATGGCCTCGACCCCGCCGACGAGGGCGAGGTCGCGGCCGCGGCCGTCGATCATCCCCGCCGCCTCGAACACCCCGACCATGGAGGTCGAACAGGCCATGACGGTCGAGAAGGCCGGGATGGTCGGGTCGAGCCCGGCGTCGAGCAGGACCTCGCGGGCGATATTGCTCCACGTCAGGTTGGGAATGACCGTGCCCCAGACGGCGAAGTCGGGCTTGGCGCCGTTCAGCTTGGCGACCATCGCCTGCGCGACAGGAACCGACAGGGCGATGGCGTCATAGGTCGAGAGTGGTCCGTCGACCTTGGCGAAGGGCGTTCGCACCCCTGCCGCCAGCCAGACCGGAGCCTTTGAAGAGGTCTTGGGAGTGCGGGCCATCACACGTCTCTCATTCGGGGGAGGAGAAGCTTCACCTTAGTGCTCATTGGCGACCGGCGCCGCGTTTTTCGGCGGGCGGCAGAAGGGCACCATGATCAGGGCGAACAGGAAGATCCAGGCCATCAGGCGGAAGACGTCGTTGAAGGCCAGCGTCAGCGACTGACGCGCCACCACCTTGGCCAGCTCGCCTTGCGCCATCAGCAGGGCCTGGGCGCTGTCCGACGTCGCGCGGCCAATCTGGGCGGCAAGGCCTGTGACCAGTTCGGCGGCGTGGCTGTGCGGCTGGCCCATGGCCTCGCCGAAGCGCTGGACGTGCAGGCGGGCGTTGTCGCCGAGCCAGGTGTTGACCATGGCGATGCCCACGGCGCCGCCGAGATTGCGCATCAGGTTGAACAGGCCCGAGGCATAGCGCAGGTCCGGGCCCACGAAGCCGGCCAGGGCGAACTGCACGCTCGGCACGATGCACAGCATGATCGAGAAGCCGCGCAGGACCTGGGGCCAGAAGAAGCTGGCGAAGCCCCAGTCGGGCGTCAGGTGCGAGGTCAGGAACAGGGAAAAGGCGAAAAGGCTCAGACCCACGCCGATGATGATCCTCTGGTCCACGCTCTGCGACGCGCGAGCGGCGACGATGACGCTGAACAGCTGGGCGCAGCCGGTGACCACGACCGTCGTGCCGATCTCCAGCGAGTTGTAGCCCCGCACCCGGCCGAGGAAGACCGGGATCAGATAGGTGGAGGCGTAGATGCCGAAGCCGATGGTCAGGTTGAAGACGCAGGCGAAGACGAAGGTCGGCTTTCTGAACGGCGTCAGCCGCACGATCGGCCCGCCGGAGTTGAAGGACCGCTCGAGGAACAGGACGAAGGCCACGAACGACGCCCAGGCGGCGATGGCGATCCAGGGATCCTGGAACCAGTCGTTCTTCGGACCCTCCTCGAGGACGTACTCCAGTCCGCCGAGGAAAACGGCCATGGCGGCGAGGTGGGAATAATCGATCCGCTTCAGCATGGCGAAGTTCGGCAGGTCGACCTTGATCAGGCGCAGGGCGAAGACGGTGACAAGGGCGCCCGGCACGATGTTGACGTAGAAGATCCAGCGCCAGCCGGCGGCGTCGGTGATCCAGCCGCCGACGGTGGGGCCGAGCGTCGGCGCCAGGACCGAGACCATGCCGAGGATGGCCGGGATCATGGCGCGCTGCTTGCCCTCAAACATGGCGAAGCCCGTGGCGAAGACGGTCGGCACCATGGCCCCGCCGACGAAGCCCTGGATGACCCGGAAGACGATCATCGACTCGATGTCCCAGGCCATACCGCACAGGGCGCTGGAGACGGTGAACAGGCCCGCCGACAGGGCGAACAGATAGCGGGTCGACAGCGACTGGGCGAGGAAGGCCGCGAAGGGGATCATGATCAACTCGGCGATCAGATAGCCGGTCTGGATCCAGCTGATCTCGTCTGGCCCCGCCGACAGGCCCGCCTGCACGTCGTTCAGCGAGGCCGCGACGATCTGGATGTCGATCAGGGCCATGAACTGGCCGAACGCCATGACCCCGAAGATCAGGAACTTCACCGGCGTCGGCAGGGCCAGCGGGTTTGGCGGCGCGGGCGCAGGCTTTGCCTCTGGGCGGGTCGGAGAGGGCAGGCTGTCGGCGGTGGCGTCGGTCATCGAAGAAGGTCCTGTCGGCACGACCCCTTGCGGAAGCGCCGGCCTTTATATTACATGCGTCATATAAAGGAGGCCCGCAAGGCCATGCGCTATGACGCCGAACACAAGGCCCGGACCCGACAGAAGGTCCTGACCGTCGCCAAACAGGCCATCCGCCAAAATGGGTTAGCAAGCCTGGGCGTGGCGGCGGTGATGAAGGACGCCGGGCTCACCCACGGCGGCTTCTATGCCCACTTCCCCTCGCGCGACGCCCTGATCGACGCGGCGCTGGAGGAGATGCTGGAGGGGGCGAAGGCGCGGTTCCAGCGGATCACCGACGGTCTGCCGTTGCCGGTGGCGCTGGCCACCTATCTCGACATGTATCTGTCGGCCGGGCATCGCGACTCGGGGACCTTCCTGTGTCCGCTGCCGATCCTGTCGACCGACATGACGCGGCTGGAGCCGGCGCAGCGGGCCGCCTATGCCGTGACCGCCGACCGTCTGGCGTCGCTGATGCGGCCGATGATCGAGGCAGCCGATCCGTCGCTCGATCCCGAGGAGGCCGTGCTGGTCTCGCGCTCGGTGGTGTCCGAGGCGGTGGGGGCACTGTCCCTGGCCCGCGCCATCGGCCCGACCGAACAGTCCGACGCCATTCTTCTTGCCTCACGCACCGCCCTGAAACGCCGCCTCGGCCTCCCCGCCGTGGCGACCGGAGCCGTTCAATGACCGCCACCACCCCCGACGCCGTCGCCGTTCCTGCGAAGAAGGCGGGTCTGCCGTTCTCTAAGCGGACCCTGATCATGGTCAGTGCGGCGGTGGTCATCGCGGTCGGCGGGGCGACGCTGATCCTGATGCCGAGGAACACGGTCGAGACCGAGGCGGCCTATGTGCAGGCCGACTCCTCCTCCGTCGCGCCCCGGGTGCGCGGCCTGATCGCCGAGGTGCTGGTCGCCCATAATCAGGCGGTGAAGAAAGGCGATCCTTTGGTCCGCATCGACCCGGAGGAGTTTAACGCCCGGGTCGCGGCGGCCGAGGCCGATCTGCAGGACGCCGAGGCCGCGCTTCTGGCCGCCCATGCCGCCCTGACCTCGCTGGGCGCCGACGAGGCCCTGGCCGCGGCCAATATCCGCTCGGCCCGGACCTCCATCGCCTCGGCCGACGCCCAGAACGCCCGCGCCCAGGCCGACCGGCAGAGGTTCGACGACCTGCTGGCCTCGGGCACGGTCGCGCGCCGGGACGCCGAGGAACGCCGCGCCGCCGCCGTTTCGGCCCAGTCGACCGCGGACAAGACCCGCGCCGATCTTGAGGTCACCCGCAATCAGGCCGGGGTCGTCACCGCGCGCCGCGAGGTGCTGACCGCCGCCGTCGCCCGGGCCGAGGCCTCGGTCGCCCGGGCTCAGGCCGCGCTCGATCTGGCGCGTCAGGATCAGGCCAACACCATCGTCCGCGCCCCCATAGACGGCATCGTCGGCGACCGTCAGGCCGAGCCCGGCGACTATGTCCAGGCGGGCACGCGGCTGCTGACCGTGGTGCCGGCGACCGGCCTCTATGTCACCGCCAACTTCAAGGAGACCCAGACGGGCCGGATGCGCGTCGGCCAGCGCGCCGACATCGAGATCGACGCCCTGCCGGGCGCGCATCTGCACGGCGTGGTGGACAGCTTCGCCCCGGGCTCGGGCTCGACCTTCTCCCTGCTGCCGTTCGAGCCGGGGACGGGCAACTTCACCAAGGTGGTCCAGCGGGTCCCGGTCCGCATCCGCCTCGACCCCGGCCAGCCGGCGCTGGGTCAGCTGCGGTCCGGCCTCTCGACCACGGTCAAGGTGACGCTGAAATAGTCTGGTAGAAGGGGCGGATGACCCAAGCCGTCTCCCGCCGTCTGATCCTTGCCGCGCTTGCCGCAAGCGGGTTGGCGTCGGCCGCGAAGGCGGCGTCCGTCCCGCTCGATGCGGCGGTTCTGAAGCCGGGGCAGGGCGGATCGCCGGCGGGCGTATCCGTCTATCCCGACCTGACCTCGGCCATCGCGGCGGCGCCCGCTGACGGGGCGCGGCCGTTCCGCATCTGGATCGGGCCGGGCATCCATGAGGGGCAGGTCGTGGTCGACAGGCCCTTCGTCCATCTAGTCGGGGCGAGCCGGACCGGGTCGGTGATCAACCATCTGGCGGCCTCGGGGCTGGCGGGGCCGGACGGGCGCAACTGGGGCACGACGCGGTCGGCGACCCTGTTCGTGCGGGCGCCCGACTTCCGCGCTGAAAACCTGACCATCAACAACGCCTTCGACGGTCTGGCCGAGATGACGAAGCCGGGCGGGCTGCGCTCGCACGACGGGGCGGGGCCGCAGGCTGTGGCCCTGATGCTGGACCGGGGCGCCGAGCGGTCCGTGATCCGCGACTGCGACCTCCTCGGCTATCAGGACACCCTGTTCGCCAATGTCGGGAAGGCCCTGTTCGAGCGCTGCCTGATCGTCGGCAGCTATGACTTCATCTTCGGCGCCGGGCGGGTCTGGTTCGAGGGCTGCGAGATCCGATCGCGGCCGCGCCCCGGCGAGACGAGCAACAAGCTGGACCAAGGCTATATCGCCGCGCCCAGCACCCCGATCGACCAGCCGTTCGGCTTCGTTTTCCATCGTTGCCGGCTGACGAAGGAGGTGGGGACAGCGAAGGGCTCGGTCTATCTCGGACGGCCCTGGCGCCCGACCACGACCTTCCCCGACGGCCGCTATGGCGATCCGCGCTTCGTGGCGGCGGCCAGCTATCTGGACTGCTGGATGGACGACCATATCGCGCCGGAGGGCTGGACCGAGATGTGGTACACCGGCCGCGACGGCAATCCGCGCACCATGCTCCAGCCCGAGGACGTGCGTTTCTCCCAGCATGGCTCGTCCGGGCCGGGTCGCGCCGCCTTCGCTCGCGGCCAGACCCTGACCGCCGCCGAGGCCGCCGCGATCACCCGCACCGCTGTGATCGGCGGGCTGCGCTAGCATACCGTCTTCCCGAATTCAACCTTCCAGCGGCGTCGCGGCCTCTTGACGCGCGTCTGCAACGAGCGCACCCCTAAAGAAAAACATACCACAAACACAAATGGCCCGGGGAAACGCCATGACTGTTCACAAGGGGCTCGCCGCCGCCTTGCTGCTCGCCGGCCCAATCCTCGCAAGTATGGCGGAGGCGGGCGGAGCATCCGCGCAAGCCGCGCAGCCCGTACCGCAGGCCCAAACCGCCTCGCCCGATCAGGCGGCGCTCGCGGCCATGACGCCGGAGCAGCTGCGCGCCCGGGCCCAGGCGCGGATCGCCAATCCCAACCGCCCGACCGGCTGGTGGGCCGAGAAGGTGAGCGGGCAGCCCGACGCTTGGTACCGCACGCCCGAGGGCCTGGCCATGACCGCCAACATCCTGTCCTGGCAGGACCCGACCGGCGGCTGGCCGCTGATGAACACGACGCGGGAGCTGAACCGGGGCGACCCGGCTCAGGCGGGGCCGTGGGGCAGCGACGGCGCCCTGATCAAGGCCACGGTCAACGAGATGCGCTTTCTCGCCCGTGCGTACCGCGCCACCGGCGACGCGAAGGATCTGGCCGCCGTGCGCCGGGGTCTGGGCTTCATCCTGATGTACCAGTACCCGACCGGCGGCTGGCCCCATTCCGTGCCGCCGCCCGCCGAGGGCTATGAGCGCTACGCCACCTTCAACGACGACATGATCGTGGACGTGATGGCCCTGCTGCGCGAGGTCGCGGCCGGCGGGGACTTCGCCAGCCTGCCCGAGGCCGACCGTCAGGCGGCGAAGGCGTCGTTCGACAAGGCGCTCGATTTCATCCTCAAGACCCAGATCGTCGTCGACGGCAAACGCACCGCCTGGGGCCAGCAGTATGACGAAGTCGCGCTGGAGCCGCGCGCCGCCCGCCGCTTCGAGCCCGCAGCCATATCGGGCGGGGAGAGCGTGGGCGTCCTGTTGCTGCTTATGAGCCTCGACAACCCGTCGCCCGAGGTCCGGCGCGCGATCCGCGAGGGCGCCGACTGGTTCGACCGCAGCCAGCTGCACGGCATCCGCTTCGTGCGCGAGAACGGCGACGGCGTCGTGCGGGCCGATCCGGAGGCCCCGCCGCTATGGGCGCGCTACTACGAGATCGGGACCAACCGGCCGATCTTCGCCGGGCGCGACGGCGTGATCCGCTACGACCTCGCCGAGGTCGAGCAGGAGCGGCGCGGCGGCTACGGCTGGTACAGCCTGGCCGGGGCGCAGGTGCTGACGGCTTACGCCGCTTGGCGTCAGGCCCATTCCGAACACTGAGGAGAGACCGATGACCGATCTCGATCGCCGGAGCTTGCTGGCCGCCGCCGGGGCCACGGCCGCACTCGCCGCGCCCGGCCTTGCCTTTGCGCAAGCGGCTCCGGTCGCCCGCACGGCTTACGGACGCGTCAGCGGCTTCCGCAACGGCGACATCCTCGGCTTCAAGGGCATTCCCTATGGCGCGGACACGGCCGAGACCCGGTTCGCGGCGCCGAAGCCGCCCCGACCCTGGCGCGGGGTCAAACCCTGCACCGCCTTCGGCCCCATGGCGCCCCAGCCGGGCAGCGGGGCGAACAGCGGCTATCTGCCCGACCGCGCCTATACGACCGACGATACGTCCGAAGACATGCTGAAGCTGAACGTCTGGACCCCGGGTCTGGACGGGAAGAAGCGGCCCGTTCTGGTCTGGATCCACGGCGGCGGCTTCATCAACTACTCGGCCAACAGCGACCTCTACGACGGGACCCATCTGGCCGCGTTCGGGGATGCGGTGGTGGTGTCGATGAACCACCGGCTGAACAGCTTCGGCTATCTGTATCTGGCCGAACTGGGCGGCGAGGAGTTCGCGGATTCCGGCAACACCGGCATGCTCGACCTCGTCCTGATGCTGCAGTGGGTGCGGGACAATATCGCTGAGTTCGGCGGCGATCCGGACTGCGTCACCATCTGGGGCCAATCGGGCGGTGGGGCCAAATGCTCGGTTCTGATGGGGATGCCGGCGGCGCGCGGCCTGTTCCATCGCGTCATGACCATGAGCGGCCAGCAGGTCACCGTCACCCCGCCGGAGATGGCCACCGAAACGGCGCGAAAGGTCCTGACCCAGGCCGGGGTCTCGACGCCCGCCGAGCTGAAGCGGCTGACCAAGGACCAGCTGATCGCGGCCAGCCGCGGCGTCTACTACGGGCCGGTGCTGGACGGGCGCAGCCTGACGCGGCATCCGTTCGAGCCCGACGCCACGCCCCTGTCGGCCAATGTGCCCCTGATCATGGGCAATACCCATGACGAGACCCGGCTGCTGATTGGTCCGTCCGACCCGGCCCTGTTCGATCTGAAGTGGGAGGATGTGCCCGGCAAGCTGACCCGCGCCATCGCGTCCTACATGGGGCCGATGACGCCGGAAGGCGTGACGGCCTGGTATCGCGACAAATACCCGGCTTATTCGCCGTCCGAGGTCTTCTTCGCCGCCACCACGGCGCTGAGGTCGTGGCGGGCCCAGATCATCCAGGCGGACCGGCGGGCGGTGCAGCCGGGGGCCGCGACCTGGGTCTATCAGTTCGACTGGAAGAGCCCGGCCATGGGCGGCAAATGGGGCGCGCCCCACTGCGCCGACATCCCCTTCTACTTCCGCAACAACAGGGAAATGGTCTCCATGACCGGTGGCGGGGCCGAGACCGACGCCCTGGCCGAGACCATGTCGACGGCCCTGCTCAACTTCGCCCGCACCGGCAATCCGAACGGAGCCGGCGTGCCGGACTGGCCGAGGTACGACCTGCCGGGGCGCGTCACCATGCAGTGGGACACGGTCAGCCGGGCCACGCCCGATCCGCGCGGCGAGGAGCGGCGGCTGGTGGGGCTGATCCCGTACCGTCAGCCCGGAACGTGACGGTTGCGGTTATCGGGCCGGGCGGGCAGTCAGGGGCGATGACCGCCGCCGCCGCCTCCAGCCGTTTCGAGAGCAAGCGCCGGCTGATCCTCGATGAGGCCACGCGGCTGTTCAAGGCGCGCGGGCTGAAGGGGGCGACCCTGATCGACGTCGCCCGCAGCATCGGCCTGAGCAACACCAGCGTCAGCTACTATTTCCCGCGCCGCGACGATCTGGCGGCGGCCTGCTTCTTCCGGACCATCGCGGCCTATGACGCCCTGCTGGACGCGGTCGAACCGGTGGCGGCCGAAGAGCGCATCCGCGTCTTCCTCGATCTGCATTTCGAACATCTGGCCCGGATGGCGCGGGGGCAGGCGCCGGACCTGATCGGCTTCAGCGATCTCAGCGCCCTGACGGGGCCGCAGGCCGAGGGCGTGTTCGAGGCCTTCGTAGCCCTGTTCCGGCGGGCGCGGCGGGTGCTGATCGGGCAGCCGCGTGGGGGCGACACCCCGTCGGCACGCAATGCGCGGACCCATCTGCTGCTGTCGGTGGTCTTCGGCGCCGCCCACTGGGCGCGGGAGTTCGAGGCGGAGGACCTGCCACGGATCGGGGCGCGGACGGCGGACATTCTGCTGAACGGCCTCGCGACGACCGGCGCGATCTGGCCGCCCGAAGCGCTGGATTTCGACGCCCACCCGGACGATGGCGCGCGTGAGGCCTTCCTGCGCGCGGCGACCCGGCTGCTCAATGAAAAGGGGTATCACGGCGCCTCGGTCAGTCAGATATCGGCGCGGCTGGGCGTGACCAAGGGCTCCTTCTATCACCACCTCGACACCAAGGCGGATCTGGTCAGCGACTGTTTCGCGCGCAGCTTCGGCATCGTGCGCCGGGCCCAGGACGCGGGCTTTGCCTTGCAAGCGGCGGGACTCGGCTCGGGCTGGGCGCGGCTGTCGCAGACGGTCGCGGCGCTGGTGCATTACCAGCTCTCCGACGGAGGGCCGTTGCTGCGCCACACGGCCCTGAGCGCGGCCCCGGAAGAGGTTAGGTCGGACATCGTCGCGGCGACCCGCCGGGTCGGCGACCGCTTCGGCCTGATGGTCGCCGACGGGATCATCGACGGCTCGATCCGGCCGGTGGACCAGGCCCTGGCCGCCCGGATGCTGGACGACATGATCAACGCCGCCGCCGAGCTGTGGCGCTGGGCTCCGGACCTCGATCAGGCGGACGCCGTTCGCGACTATGCGCGGCCGATGATGTTCGGTCTGAAGCCGGATCGCTGAAAAGCCTGACGACCAGAAAAGCCCGACAGTTTGACGCCTTGCGTCGCCGTTCGTCTGACGGCAACGATGACCGCGCGGAGAAGCCGCAGGTGCAGGTCCATGTCTGGCGTAAAAGACAATCTGACGGAACGCGAGCGCGAATGCCTGCGCCTCGTTCATGCGCACCTGAATTCCAAGCAGATCGCGCGCGAACTGGGCATCAAGCCGGGCACGGTGGACCGGCATTGCGAAAACGCGGTGCGCAAGCTGCAGGCCGGAAATCGCGTCGATGCGGCCCTGCGTCTGGCGGCCTGGGAGACCCTTGGGACCGGTTCCCAATCCGAGCCATTCCCAATGGCCCAATGGCCGTCCTCAGCGCCTTCTGAAGGGGCGAACGAGGAATACCATGACCGCGAACAACGATCTGATACCGGCCGTCAGCTGGGCCGGGGTGGAAACCATTCTCCTGGGGATGGCGCACACGCCCGACAAACGTCTGATGGTCCGGCATCTGGTGGAGGGCACCCGCAAGCAGGCGCCCTTCCTGACTCCCGAGGGAGTGATGGCCGAGCTCTTCTATCTGGCGACGGCCTTGCTCGATCAGGACTTCAATCCGTCCTTCACGGGAACGAACTCCTCGGACGCATCCTCGTCGTCTTCGGCGTAGCCGCCGTCGCCGCGTTGATCCTCCTCAGCCTCGCGGGAGCCGAAAGCTTCGCCTTTCTTCTTCAGAAGTTCCGCTACGGCGGCTGAAGCTCCCGGGTTCATCTCCGAAAGCACTCCATGAAACGCGCCGAAAAGGCCGCGAGCATCGCCGCTCGCGTGCAGAAAGACCTGACCCACGCCGAAGTCGGTCAGGACCAGTCCATCGCCCGCCTTGGCCGTCTGGCCCAGACCCTGACCCGCTCGCGCCGCGACGCCGGCCTGTCGCCGACCGTCGGCCAGCCGGTGTTCGACGCCCTGTCACGGGCCATGGCCGCCCAGATCGAATCCCAGCGCGCCATGGTCGAACTCCATGAAGCCCTGTCGGTCGTGAAGGCGCGTACTCGCTTCCGCGGCCTGCAGATGGGCGGCCTGGACAAGGAAGACCAACCGACGCCGCGCGAAACCGGCTTCGCACCGACCTTAAGTCTGGTTGAGAAAGCAGCCTGATCGGGGTTACGACACGGCGGGGGAATCGCCGTGTCGCCAATCTATCTTTTCACGCTCGTCGTCTTCGCGCTCGTCGGCCTCGCCGCCCTGTGGCGCGGCGGTCGCTGGGAGCGCGCCAGCGTCGTTGTGCTGGCCGTGGCCTGGATCGGGTCGGCGCTGACCCCGTTCAATCGCATCGATCCGCCCTGGATCGCCATCGCCATCGACACCGCCGTCTTCCTGTTCTTCCTCTACGCCGCCCTCTATGCGCGGCGGAGCTGGACGGCAGGGGCGGCGGGTTTCCAGTTTCTGATCCTGTGCACCCACTTCGTCTTCGCGCGCGACCGTTCGCTGGAGCAGTGGGCCTATGTCTCGGCCTACTACGTCTGGAACCTGGGCGTCATCGCGGCCCTGGCGTGCGGCGTCGTGTGGCGGGAGCGCAAGGCCTCAGGCGCGACGCCTTAGGCTGCGCGACGGAGTTCCGTGAGACAGGCGAGGGATCGGACGCTCTCAGCGAGCCTCTCGCGCCACCCCGTTTATCCAGGAATCCACAACGCGAAGATCATCGTCGACGATGACCAGACTGGCCCGCGCGCCTGCCTGGATCACGCCGGTCGCCCTGATGTCGAGAAACTGGGCCGGATAAAGAGACGCCATGGCCAGCGCGGCCTCCAGGGGCAGGTCCAGCATGTCGCGGGCGTTGCGCACGGCGGCCGCCATATTGAGATCCGATCCCGCCAGCACCCCGTTCTCATCGCGACAGACGCCGTCCAGAACGTCGATCCGGCGGCCCTGAAGGAAGAAATGGTCATCGCCGGAACCGACGCCGGGCATGGCGTCGGTGACCAGGATGAAGCGATTGAGCGGCCGGCAGCGCAAGGCGAGTTTCAACACGACAGGATCGACATGGACGCCATCCACGATCAGGCCGCACCAGGCGTTGATGTCTTCCAGCGCGGCCCCGACGGCGCCTGGCGCGCGGCTGGTCAGCGGGGACATGGCGTTGAACAGGTGGGTGAAGCCGGTCATTCCGGCCCCGATTCCCGCACGCGTCTGGGCGTAGTCGGCGTCCGTATGGCCTGCCGCGACCACGGCGCCCCCGGCGACCAGCGCGCGGATCATGTCCGGCGTGGTCATTTCCGGAGCGAGGGTCACGAGGGTCCTGCCGCCTTTCAGCCGGGTCAGGCGGGCGACGGCCTCGGCGTCGAGGGTCCGGAATTTCGAGGCGTCGTGCACGCCTTTGCGAGACTCGTTGAGATAGGGGCCCTCGATATGAATCCCGAGGACGCCGGGGACGCCCTGGGCGATCGCGGCCTCCACGGCGTCGATGGCGGTATCGATGACCGAGAGGTCGTCGCTGATCAGAGTCGGGAGAAAGCCGGTCGTGCCGAAGCGGCGATGGGCGCGTCCGATGGCGTCGATACACTCCACGGTCGGGCAGTCATTGAACAGCACGCCTCCGCCGCCATTGACCTGGGTGTCGATGAAGCCGGGGACCAGCATGCGGCCGGCCAGATCCGCCGTTTCGCCGTCGGGGGCGTCGGACGCCGGTCCCGCATAGACGATCCGGTCACCATCGATGGTGACGGCTGCGTCCCGGGCGAAGGCGCCGTCTATCAGGATGGGGCCGTTGCGGAAGGTGGTCGGCATCAGACGGTCTCGGTGACCTTGTTGAGATAGGGCGGCCGGTCGGGATCGTAACCCCGTTCGACGGCGAGTTCGGCGGCCAGGCGATAGAAGCTCTGGATCAGCAGAATGGGCTGCACTGCCGGATGGGCGGACAGGGCGGGCAGGGCGATGGTCCCGGGCGTCGGGGAAACATCGGGCAGGATAACCCTCGCGCCGCGACCCGCGAACTCCGCGGCCAGCGACAGGGTGTCGTCGCGGCTTTCGTCGTCCTGGGGCAAGACCAGGACCGGAAAGCCGGATTTGACCAGGGCCATGGGGCCGTGACGGATTTCCGCGGCGCTGAAGGCCTCGGCGTGAAGGCCGGAGGTCTCCTTGAGCTTCAGGGCGGCCTCGCGCGCCGCGCCATAACCCGGGCCCCGCCCGACGACATAGAGGTTGCGCGCCTCCGTCAGCGTGGGCAAGGCCGCGGACCAGTCGAGCGCCCAGGCCTCGGCGAGCCGGTCCGGCAAGGTCTCCAGCGCCGCGAGCAGCGCCTCGTCCTCGAGCCAATGGCCGATCATCTGGGCGAGCGCGGTCAGGCTGGCGATGAAGGATTTGGTGGCGGCCACCGAATGCTCCGGACCGGCCCGCACCGGCACGACGGCGTCAGCGGCGCGGGCCAGCGGAGAATCCTCGACATTGACCACGGCGATCACGAAGGCGCCGCCGTCCCGGGCAGCGGCGACCGAGGCCAGAAGGTCGGGGCTCTTGCCCGACTGGGACACGGCGATACAGACCACCCCGCGCATGTTCTGGGCCGTTGAATAAACCGAAGCCACGGAGGGGGCGGCCGAACTGGTGAGCAGGCCGGCCCCGGTCTCGATCAGGTGGCGGGCGAAGACGCCGGCATGGTCGGAACTGCCGCGCCCGCAGATCAGGGCCGCGGTGGGCGCGAAGTCCCGCAGACGCCGACCCAGAGCTTCGGCGATCGGGCGGTTGAGGCGCAGTTGCTCTGCGACCACGCGTCCGGAATCGGCCGCTTCCCGGAACATCAGGGTCTCGGAAGCCTGCTTTTCGACAAGCCGCATCAGGCCGGACCGTCGTTGAGCTCGGCGACGAAGTCGTAGGCGTCGCCGCGATAGAAGGACTGGGTGACCTCGACCGCCTGGCCGGTCCGGGAAAAGGCGCGACGTTCGATCAGGAGACCTGCGGCGCCCGGTGCGACGCCCAGAAGCTCGGCCTGTTCGGCGGTGAACAGAACGGCGCGCAGGCGTTGCAGGGCGCGCGTGGGGCGCTGGCCGTTGGCGTCCAGCGCCTGGTAGAGCGAAAGCTCCACCGCTTCCAGCGAAGGCAGGCACGACGCGGGCACGGTCGAATACTCCAGCGCCATCGGCATGCCGTCGGCGTAGCGGATCCGGTGATAGCGATAGACGGCGGTGCCGGGGCTGAGGCCGAGGGTCAGGGACTCCTCCGGCGTCACCGCGCCCTCCGTCCGGCTGAGCCAGGAACTGGTCGCCTTGCGCCCGCGCGCGGCCATGTCCTCGGAGAAGGACGTCAGTTTGGAAAAGCTCTTCTCAACACGGGCGGCGACGAAGGTGCCGGCGCCCTGACGGCGCGACAGCAGGCCTTCGGCGACCAGACCGTCGAAGGCCTTGCGGACCGTGATGCGCGACACATCCAGTTCCGCCGCCAGATCGCGCTCGGCAGGAAGCGCCTGATCCGCCTTGAGCACGCGTTGGGCGATGGCCTCGCGGACCGCCTGTTGCAGCTGCTGGTAAAGCGGGGCCGGGCGGCGTGCGTCCAGCGTTCCGATCAGTTCAGAGAATGACATGGGCTCCCCGGGCGATGGAACAGACTTGGCCTATCGCTGTGATCATCACAACCCATCTGACCAAACCAATCAAGAACCAATCTGATAAAAAGATATGTCCAATGTGACGATTTGGGCTTGTCAGAGATGATTGTTCGATGACAGGCTCCATTCCACGGCCTTTTGACGAGGGCTAGAGGGAGCGGAGGGCCTTTATTGGTCTTCTATTGGCATTGCCAGGGATCGCTGGGGAGCGGACCTGCAACATTGGAGGGGATTGGTCATGCGTAATTGTCGGGCTTTGATGATCGGAACCGTCAGCGCGCTGGCGCTGTCGGCAGGCGCCGCCATGGCGCAGGACGGCCAGTCCGCCACCACGGTCGATGAGGTAGTCGTCACCGGTATCCGTGCGTCGATCCTGGAATCGATCGGCACCAAACGGAACGCCGACGCCGTCGTCGACGTCGTGACCGCCGAGGATGTCGGCAAGTTCCCGGACAAGAATGTGGCCGAAGCGCTGCAGCGGGTCCCGGGCGTCGTCATCAATCGCGAGTTCGGCGAAGGCGAGCGGGTCTCGCTGCGCGGCACCTCGCCCAATCTGACGCGGACGCTGATCGACGGCCACGGCCTGGCGACCGCCGACTGGTTCATCCTTGAGCAGCTGTCGGCGACCCGCAGCTTTAACTTCCTGATGCTGCCCTCCGAGATCATCGGCCAGACCCTGGTCTACAAGAGCCCCACGGCGGATCTGGAAGAAGGCGGCATCGGCGGCACGATCGACACCCGCACCCGCCGCCCGCTGGACCTGAAGGAGTTCGAGGCCTTTGGCTCGCTGCAGGGCGCCTACAACGAGAATGCGGGCGATCTTGACCCGAACGCCTCGGCCCTGGTCAGCTGGCATAATGCGGACAAGACCCTCGGCGTGTTGGTCGCGGGCATCTATCAGAAGCGCAACATCCGCCGCGACGGCGTTGAAGTGCTTGGCTATTTCGACAACGATCCGGGCCCCGGCACCCTGCTGGTTCCGTCCCTGATCGGGTCGGCCCTGTTCGAGCAGGAGCGGGTGCGTGAAGGCGCCAACTTCGCGGTCCAGTGGCGGCCGACCGATCAGGTCGAACTGACCCTGACCGGCCTCTATTCGCGCTTCGGCGCAGACAACTTCAACCAGAACTACCTGGCCTGGGGCTCCAATGCGCTGGGCGGCGGCGGAACCCTGACCAACACCACTGTGGTGGATAATACGGCGGTTGTGGGCACCATCACCTCCACGCCGGGCGGCCGCGGTGCGGTGTTCGACGCCATCGATCGCGACGCCGAGGCGACCACGAGCAACATCGCTCTCGACGGCAAGTTTACGCCGAACGACCGCCTGACCCTGGACTTCAAGGTGGGCTACACCGAGGCCAGCGGCGATACGACCAACCAGCCCTTCGTCGAGTTCGGCGCCCCGGCCGCCTTCACCTATGACCTGCGTGGCAAGACGCCCCAGGTCACCTTCCTGAACCTGGATCCGACCGATCCGACCGACATGCAGTTCGACTTCGCGTCCCTGCACGAGGTGACCAATGACGACAGCGAGCTCTACGCCTATGTCGACGGCAAGTATGACGTCGACCTCGGTCCGCTGCACGCGATCAAGGTCGGGCTGAAATACACCGACCACGACCGCGACACCGACTTTCAGGCGACCACCTACGGCGGCTTCTTCCTGCCGCTGGCGGCTTCGGGCTGCGGCGGCGCGGCCTGTACGCCCTCGAGCTTCGCCGGCGGCCTGACGCCGAACGACTATCTCGAGGACATCAAGGCGCCGGGGACCCTGGCCTCCTACTGGCAGGTCGACCGGAGCAAGCTGGAATCGATCCTCTACGGCCTGCCGGCGAGCGTGCGGGCCCGGGTGTCGAACTATCCGGAGATCTTCTCGGTCAACGAGAAGGCGGCCGGCGGCTATGTCATGGGCGAGTTCGCAGGCGAGGGCTGGCGCGGCAACATCGGCGTGCGCGTGGTCCGCACGGACCAGAGCTCGAGCGGCTACGTCAACGCCCTGGTGGCGTCCCCGACCAATGTCTCCAATGCCTTCGGGACCTTCGCGGCGGTCAGCGCCGATCGCAGCTACACCGACGTCCTGCCCAGCGCCAACTTCGCCTTCGACCTGACGGACGACGTTGTGCTGCGCTTCGCGGCGGCGCGGACGATGGCCCGTCCTGACTTCACCGACGTCGCGCCGCGCACCTCGCTGAACCCGGGCTCGCTGACCGGCGTCGGCGGCAATCCAAACATCGATCCCTACCGCGCCAACCAGTTCGACCTGTCGCTGGAATACTATCCGGAGCGGGGCACGATCTTCTCGGCGGCGCTCTACTACAAGGACATCGAAAGCTTCATCACCGATGCGCCGTCGCTCGAAACCTTCGCGATCGAGACGACCACGCCGAACCTCTCGCTCTGTACGGCGGCCGGTCCGGCCAATCCGGTCCTCTATAACTGCCAGTTCACGATCAATCGCCGGGCCAACGGCGGGGGCGCGCGACTGCAGGGGATCGAGCTGGCCGTGGTGAAGAACATCTGGCGCGGCTTCGGCGTCCAGGCCAACTACACCTACTCCGACGTGCAGACCGAAAGCGGCGATCCGATGCCGGGTAACTCCGAGCATTCATACAACGCCTCGGTCTTCTACGAGGACGACACCTTCTCGGCGCGGGTGGCCTACAACTACCGTTCGGAGTTCTTCGTGACCTTCGACCGGTCGACCCAGCTGAACCAGGACGCCATCGGCTCGCTGGACGCCTCCTTCGCCTGGAACGTCACGCCGCAGGTCGCCCTGACCCTGGAAGGCCAGAACCTGCTGGACGAGGACATCATCCAGTTCGCCGGCGACAAGGTTCGTCCGCGCGCCACCTACGACAACGGCCGGGCGCTCTACGCCGGCGTGCGCTATCGCTACTAGACCCTGAGCGACTGGGCGGAGAACGGGCGACCGTTCTCCGCCTGTTTTTCCCGGGTGCGACGACCTAGGCTCCGTGAGAGACCTTCGTCAGGTCGCCGGATCGGAAGCGTACGATGTCGAAACTGCCTGCCGTCCTCCTGACCTTCCTTGCCCTGTCCGTTGGGGGCTGCGCCGGCCTCGGACTACCGGCCGAGCGGATGTCCGCCCCCGCCGCGGCCATCATTCCCGAACCCGCAAGCGTGGAGCCCGGGGAGGGGGTCTTCGTTCTCAGGACCGGCGCCCGCCTGGCCGTTCCGGCGGGTGACCGGCAGGCGAAGGCGGCCGCGGACCGGTTCGCCGATCTCATGCAACGCACGCGCGGTCTGTCCGTGACGGTGGTCGAGGGCGACCGGGGTGAGATCGTCCTGACACGCGGAGCGACGGCGGCGGCCGAAAGCTATGCCCTCGACGTGCGGTCGAGCGGCGCGAAGATTTCCGCAGGCGACGATGCCGGACTGCAGTACGGGCTCATCAGCCTGTGGCAGCTGGCGACCCAGACCGAGGCCGGGCCCGCGCCGATCGCGGCCGTACATATCGAAGACGCGCCGCGCTTCGTCTGGCGCGGGGTGATGCTGGATTCCGCGCGCCACTATCAGTCGCCGGAGTTCATCAAGGGCTTCATCGACTGGATGGCCCTGCACAAGCTGAATGTCTTCCACTGGCATCTGACCGACGACCAGGCGTGGCGTCTCGAAATCCGCCGCCACCCGAAACTGACAGAGGTCGGCGCCTGGCGTGTGCCGGAAGGCGATGCGGCCCGGGCGGACATCGACCCTGCGACGGGGCGGGCGCGCCTCTACGGCGGCTTCTACAGCCAGGACACGGTGCGCGAGATCGTCGCCTATGCCGCCGCCCGGAACATCACGGTCGTTCCCGAGATCGATGTGCCGGGTCACGCCAGCGCGGCGGTCGCGGCCTATCCCGAGCTGGGCGTCCAGGACGCGCCGGACAGCGCCGTGTCCGCGGTGCCGTCGGACTGGGGCGTCTATCACACCCTGTTCAACACCGATGAGACGACCATCGTCTTCCTGCAGGAGGTGCTGGGCGAGGTAATCGACCTGTTCCCCGGCCAGTATGTGCATCTGGGCGGCGACGAGGCGGTCAAGGATCAGTGGAAGGCCTCGCCGGGCGTCCAGGCCCATATGCGCGCGCTCGGGATCACCGACGAGAACGCCATGCAGAGCTGGTTCATGGGGCGGATGGAACAGTATCTGAACCAGCACGGCCGCCGCCTGATCGGCTGGGACGAAATCCTCGAAGGCGGCCTGCAGGGCAATGCGGCCGTCATGTCCTGGCGCGGGATCGCCGGCGCGGTCGAGGCCGCCCGCCTGGGCCATGACACGGTGCTGACCGCCCAGCCGACCCTCTATCTCGACAACCGCCAGAGCCCGAACGACGGTGCACCCGGTCGCGGCCGGGTGGTCTCGGTTCAGGACATCTATGACTTCGATCCGGTCCCCGCGGCCCTCACGCCGGGACAGGGCGCCCACGTCCTCGGGGTGCAGGTCAATCTGTTCACCGAGCACATGGTGAGCGAGGACCGGGTGGAATACATGGCCTATCCCCGGATCGCGGCCCTGGCGGAACTGGCCTGGTCGCGGCCGGAGGCGAAGGGCTGGGACGACTTCAATCGCCGGCTCCAGCCCCAGCTGTCGCGCTATCGCCGGCTGGGCATCGACTATGCCGGGTCCGCGCTGGACACAGCCCAGATGGCCCCGCCGGCTGACGGCGAACGCCGCTACGATCACCAGATGAAACTCTGCACCGAGGGGCTGGTCCTGACCCTGATCGACGACGCGCCTGTGCAAGGCGAACGCGCGGCCTACAAGATGGACATCATGAACCCGTGCTGGACCTACCAGGCCGCGGACCTGACGCAGGGCGTCATGCTGGAGGCCGCCGTCGGACAGGTGCCTTTCAACTTCCAGATCGGGGCCGACATCGCCAAGGTCCATGTGCGTCCGGCCGCTGGACCCGTCGGTGAGTTCGAGGTGCGGATTGACGGCTGCGCGGGCGACCCGGTGCTCGTCGTGCCCCTGACCGAGGCGGCGCGTTCGCACGGTGTGACGGTGCTGAAGGGCCGGCTGCCGGCTCTGCCGGGGGCGCACGATCTGTGCCTGACGTTCACCCAGCACGGTATCGATCCGATGTGGGCTGTGGACTGGGTCAGGCTGAGCCCCACGGGAGCGAACTGAAATGGGCGTGGTGACGCTTCTGGCGCCGATCACCGGCTGGGCCGCGCCCCTGGACGAGGTTCCCGACGCGGTCTTCTCGCAGCGGATGCTGGGCGACGGGCTTGCGATCGACCCGACCGAGGGCGAGGTGCGGGCGCCGTTCGACGGGGTGATCACCGTCCTGCCGTCCTCGCGCCATGCGGTCAGCATCCGCAGCGACACGGACATCGAGGTGCTGATCCATGTCGGGCTGGAGACGGTCGCGCTCGCCGGTCGGGGCTTCGTAGCCCATGTGGCCGAGGGTGACCGGGTGAAGGCCGGAGATCGTCTGTTGACCTTCGATCTGGAAACGGTGGCGCGCGGGGCGGCCAGCCTGATCACGCCCGTGGTCGTGACCGGCGAGGGCTGGACCCTGTCGCAGCGGGTGACAGACCGGCTGGTGGCGGCAGGTCAGCCCGTGCTGCGGATCGAGAGCGGAGGCCTGATCGGATCAGAGGCCGCGTCGGAAGGATCGGCAAGCCGAACCATCCGGTCGCCGCTGCCCCATGGTCTCCACGCCCGGCCGGCGGCCCGGGTGGCGGGCGTCGCTGCCGCGCACCGGGCCCGGATCATCCTGATGGCCGGTCAACGCACCGCCAGCGCATCCAGCCCGGTCGGGATGATGGCCCTGGGCCTGCGCGCCGGCGACGACCTGACGCTGAGCGCCTCGGGGCCTGACGCCGAGGCGGCGGTGGCGGCTCTGGCCGAGCTGATCCTGTCCGGAATGGACGAGAAGGGCGGGCCGGCCCACGCCGCGCCGGCGACGATGATCGCCTCGACCGGACCCGTCGCGGGCGACGACGGCGAACTGGTCTTCTCGGGCGTCTGCGCGGCGCCAGGACTGGTGGTCGGCAAGGCGGTTCATCTGCGGCTGAGCGAAATCGTGGTCCCCGAGGCCGGGCAGGGCGTCGCGCACGAGGCGGCGGCCCTGGACGCAGCGCTGAAGGTCGTGGGCGCGCGGCTTGAGGCCAGTGTCTCGGGCGGCTCGGTGGAACGGCGCAGCATACTGGCGGCCCATGCCGCCTTCCTGACCGATCCCGAACTGGTGTCCGCCGCGCATCAGGCCGTCGCCGAGGGGCGAAGCGCCGCCTTCGCCTGGCGATCCGCCTGTGGGGCGACAGCCGGCCTGCTGCGCTCTCTCGGCGATCCCCGGATGGCCGAGCGCGCCGACGATCTGATGGATATCGAGCGGCAGGTGCTGGTTCAACTGACCGGCGACGAGCCGGCCACGCCGCCGACCCTGGGGCCGGGCGACGTTCTGCTGGCCGATGATCTTCTCCCTTCCCAGCTGATCGCCCTGGACGGCGCGCGTCTGGCCGGGATCTGCACCGCGCGCGGTGGGCCCACGTCTCACGTCGCCATCCTGGCGGCCGCCATGGGCGTGCCCGCCCTGGTCGCGACAGGCGAAGGTCTGGACCGGATCGCGAACGGGACCTTGGTGGTGCTGGATGCGGACGGACGCCGTCTGACCGCCTCGCCATCGGCCCAGACCCTGGCGGCCTCGGAAAGCCGCGCCGCCGCCGATCGTCGCCGCAAGGCCGACGCCCGGGCTGCTTCCGGCGAACCTTGCCGCACGGCGGACGGCGCCCGGATCGAGGTCTTCGCCAATCTGGGCGCGGCGTCCGAAACGGCCGGCGCCGTGGCCGGGGGCGCGGAGGGCTGCGGATTGCTGAGAACCGAGTTTCTGTTCCTCGACCGGCAGACCCCGCCCGACGAGCGCGAGCAACTGGCTCAATACCAGGCCATCGCCGACGGGCTTGAAGGACGGCCGCTGATCGTGCGGACGCTGGACGCCGGCGGGGACAAGCCCTTGCCCTATCTGCCGATGCCGCATGAAGACAATCCTGCGCTGGGCCTTCGCGGGGTCCGCTCCGGCCTGCTGCATCCCGAACTTCTCCTGACCCAGATGCGCGCCATCTGCGGGGTCCGGTCGTCGGGTCCTGTGGCCGTCATGTTGCCGATGATCGCCTCCGTCTCCGAGGTCCGTCAGGCGCGCGCCCTGCTGGACCGCGCGGCGATGGACACCGGCTCCGCAACGCCCCTTCTGGGGGTGATGATCGAGACCCCCGCGGCGGCGATGACGACCGATCTCCTGCGGCCGGAAATCGACTTCATCTCCGTCGGGACCAACGACCTGACCCAGTACGCCCTGGCCATGGATCGGCAGAACCCGCATCTGGCGGCGCAGCTCGACGGGCTGCATCCGGCCGTGCTGAGGTTGATCGCCGCCGCCGCATCGGGCGCGGGAGACCTCCGCTGGACCGGCGTTTGCGGTGGGCTGGCGTCCGACCCGCTGGCCGCGCCGATCCTGATCGGGCTGGGCGTCACCGAGCTTTCCGCGGCCCCCGCCATGGTCGCCGAGATCAAGGCCGTCGTGCGCAGCCTGACCTTGGGCGAATGCCGGGCGCTGGCCGCTTCAGCTCTGGCGGTCGAGAGCGCGGACGCCGTGCGCCAACTGGCCGCCGAAGCCCTCGACCGAAGCCGAACCCCGCGCCAACCCGCAGGAGCGCCCGCATGAAGATCGGTCTGTCCAGCCTTCAGCCGCTCGGCCGGGCGCTGATGCTGCCCATCGCGGTCTTGCCGGTGGCCGGCCTGCTGCTGCGCCTCGGCCAGCCGGACCTGCTGAACATCGCCTTTCTGGCCGCCGCCGGCCAGGCGATCTTCGCCAATCTCGGCCTGTTGTTCGCCATGGGCGTCGCGGTGGGGTTCGCAAAGGACAACAACGGCGCGGCCGGACTGGCGGGGGTGGTCTGTTTCCTGATCGCCACCGAGGGCGCCAAGGCCCTGATCGCGGCGCCGCCGGAAGTCGTCGCCGACATGACCGAGGCCGCCGCGAAGCTCGCCACGGCGGCGTTCAAGGACAGCGCGGTCGCCCGTCTGGGCGTGCCGCTCGGGATCCTCTCGGGCCTGATCGCGGGGAGCTTCTACAACCGGTTTTCCACGCTGAAGTTTCCGGAATATCTGGCCTTCTTCAGCGGGCGGCGGTTCGTGCCGATCATCTCCGGCCTGGCGGGTCTGGCGTTGGCTCTGGCGGTTGGTCTGGGATTCACCGCGCTGGACCATGCGATCGACGTCTTCAGCCGCACGATCGTCGGCTCCGGAGAGATCGGCCTGTTCGTCTACGGCGTGCTCAATCGGCTCCTGATCATCACGGGCCTGCACCACATCCTGAACAATGTCGCCTGGTTCATCGTGGGCGATTACGGCGGCGTGACCGGAGACCTCAACCGGTTCTTCGCGGGGGACCCGACCGCGGGCGGGTTCATGAGCGGCTTCTTCCCGGTGATGATGTTCGGTCTGCCCGCGGCCTGTCTGGCCATGTACCACAGCGCCCGGCCGGAACGCCGCAAGGCCGTCGGCGGCATGCTGGGGTCGCTGGCTCTGACCTCCTTCCTCACGGGGGTGACCGAGCCGATCGAGTTCAGCTTCATGTTCCTGGCGCCGGTGCTCTACGCCATCCATGCGGTCCTGACCGGTCTGGCGATGGTGATCATGAGCCTGCTGGAGTCGCATCTCGGCTTCACCTTTTCGGCGGGTCTGTTCGACTATGTCATCAACTATGGGCAGGCCACTCGGCCGTGGCTGCTTGCGCCGGTCGGCCTGCTCTACGCCCTGGTCTATTACGGGCTGTTCCGGTTCTTCATCGAGAAGTTCGACCTCAAGACCCCCGGCAGGGAGCCGGATACGGACGCCCTCGCCGCGCAGGCGGCCGGGACCGGCGCCCTTGGCGCGAAAGAGGGCGCGCGAGCCTCGGCCTTTGTCGTGGCGCTCGGCGGAGCCGCCAATCTGAACAGCGTCGCCGCCTGCACGACGCGGTTGAGGCTGACGGTCAATGATCAGGCGCTGGTCGATGAACCCCATCTGCGGCGGCTTGGCGCGCGGGGCGTCCTGGTTCTGTCGCCCAGCGACCTCCAGGTGATCCTCGGGCCCGTCGCTGACGCTGTCGCTGACGAGATCAGGGGGCAGTTGAAGGGCGCAGCATCCGTTCCGACATCGCCGCCCGGACCGGGCGCTACCGCGGAGGCGATGTCAGCCCGAACCCAATCCTCGGCCCCATCCCCAACCACGGGTCACACAGGGATCGATCGCGCCCTGGGCGGCGCCGGCAATATCCGCAGCGTCCTTGTCCGCGGCTCCCGGCTCTGTGTCGAAGTTGTCGAAGCTTCAAGGATCGACTGGCCCGGCCTGTCGTCCAGCCCGGTCAGGACCTGTGTTGCGACCGGGGCGGACACGGTGCACCTGCTGCTCGAGCCTGCGGGCGTCCTGGCCGCCGCTGAACCCGGAACCTGAAGGCGGCTGGTCGGGTCGCCGCACGGCAGGGTCTCGACCGACGCCGGGAGGGAGCGGCGCGCTTCACGAAATGAGCCGAATCTGGTCGCGGTGGGAATCAGCATTCCTGCCGTCGCTGCGGCTTGCAGGATGCACGGGCGCGGGACAGGCTGTCCGGAAAATAAAAAAGCGCTGCCGAAGCAGCGCTTTTGTACCGAGATGGCTCCGCAGGTAGGATTCGAACCTACGACCAGCCGATTAACAGTCGGCTGCTCTACCACTGAGCTACTGCGGAACATCTGCTCGGGAGGCGGGCGTATAGCAGTGGCTTCGCGCGTCTTGCAACGGCTAATGTGGGGCCATGCGCATCATTTCCATCGACGCCCCGGACGATCCCCGGATCGCCGCCTATCGCGATATCCGGGAGCGGGACCTGACCGGGCGGGAAGGGCTGTTCATCGCCGAGGGGGAGGTGGTGCTGCGCAATCTGGTGTCGCCCGCCGGCCTGTGCCGCCCACGCTCGATGCTGCTGGCCGAGAAGAGAATCGCGGCGCTGGAGCCGATCATCGCCGCCGCGCCCGCCGACATGCCGGTCTATGCGGCCAGCCAAGCCGTGCTCGATTCGATCGCCGGCTTTCCCCTGCATCGCGGCATACTGGCGCTTGGCGAAAAGCCCGCGCCGGAAGAGGCGTCGGCGGTGCTGGACCGGCTCGGTGACGACGCGGTGATCGTCGCGGCCGAGGGGATCGGCAATCACGACAACATCGGCGGCCTGTTCCGCAATGCTGCGGCCTTCGGGGCCGGGGCGGTGCTGCTGGACGACCGTTGCGGCGACCCCTTCTATCGCAAGTCCATCCGGGTCTCGGTCGGGGCGGTGCTGCGCACGCCGTCGCCGCGACCCCTGCCGCTGGAAGAGCTGGTCGAGACCCTGAAGGCGGCGCGGTTCGAGGTCATCGCCCTGACCCCGTCGGCGACCGAACCTCTGGCGGCCCTGAGACCCGGCGGACGGCGCGCCCTGCTGCTGGGTTCGGAGGGGCCGGGCCTGCCGCAGACGATCATCGACCGCTGCCGCGCGGTCGGGATCGCCATGGCCGGGGGCTTCGATTCCCTGAACGTGGCCGCGACCTCGGCCATCGCCCTGCATCAGCTGACGAGGGCCGGCTGAGGGGCGGACCATGACGGTTTCGCCTCACACGTGAAGGTAGGCGGATCGAATGCGCCCATAGGGTGACAATCGCGCTAATTCAGGGCGTTAACGCTTTGTTGACCTTGCCGAGCCGCGCTTTCCGTGTCGCCATGCGTGCGGGGAGATTGTCATGGCCAGCATTCTGTATTTCGTCCATCGCAACGCGCGTGTCGCGACCGCGCTGGGTGTTGTCTTCTTCGCCGTCAGCACCGCCGGGGCGATCGGCTGGATGACTGCTCCGGTCTAGGCGTTTTCGGGCTTTGGAGGTCGACACGACGGCTGCCGGGGGGCAGGGTCGGCGTCCCCCGACCTGTCGCCGAGTCCGCCCGATGTCCTTCCGTAAATCGACCGCCGTATCCGCCGTCGCCCTGCTGCTGGCGGCCGCCGCCTCCGTGGCGAGCGCCCAGGACGCCCAACACATCGATCCGGCGCGGCTGAACGCCCATATCGCGGCCCTGGCCGACGACGCCATGGGCGGGCGCGGACCGACGACGGCGGGCGAGGAAGCGGCGGTCAACTATGTCGCCGACCAGTTCAAGGCCATGGGGCTTGAGCCCGCGGGCGATGACGGCGGCTGGTTCCAGACCGTGCCGATCAACCGCTTCCTGCAGGACGGCCCCGCCGTGCTCACCGCCAAGGCCGGCGGCGAGGCCATGACCTTCCAGCGCGGAACCGACATCATCGTCGGCAGCCACCGCCCGGTGTCCCGCATCACCCTGAACGACGTGCCGGTGGTCTTCGTCGGCTATGGCGTCACCGCGCCCGAGCGCGGCTGGGACGACTTCAAGGGCGTCGATGTGCGCGGCAAGATCGTGCTGATGCTGGTCAACGACCCCGACTTCGAGGTCGCCGCCGACAGCCCCGTGGCGGGCAAGTTCGACGGCAAGGGGATGACCTACTACGGCCGCTGGGTCTACAAGTTCGAGGAGGCGGCGCGGCGCGGGGCTGCGGGCGTCCTGGTCATCCATGAGACCGCCGGGGCCGGCTATCCCTGGACCACCCTGCAGAACTCCTCCACCGCCGCCGGCTTCGACATCGTGCGCGACAACGTCGAGGCCGAACGGGTCCAGGCCCAAGGCTGGATTCAGCAGCCGATCGCCGCGAAGCTGATGGCCGCCGCCGGTCTCGACTATGCGACGCTAAAAGCCCAGGCCCAGACGGCCGACTTCCATCCGGTCGCCCTGAACGGCGTCACCATGTCGATGGACTTCGGCCTGAAGTACGAGCGGCTGACCACCCGCAACGTCGCCGGCAAGCTGACCGGCACGACCCGTCCGAACGAGACGGTGATGTTCGGCGCCCACTGGGACGCCTTCGGCCATGCCACGCCCAATGCGGCGGGCGACGACATCTACAACGGCGCGGTCGACAACGCCTCTGGCGTGGCCGGGGTGCTGGAACTGGCCCGGCTGTTCGCCGCCGCCCCGCGCACCGAACGGTCGGAGATCTTCGTTTCCTGGGCCGCCGAGGAGGCGGGTCTACTGGGCGCCTACTACTATGCCGCCCACCCGCTGGTCCCGCTGGAGACCACGGTCGCCAACATCAATATGGACTCGCTGCTGCCCGGTGGGCCATCGCCCGAGATCGTGGTCATCGGCTATGGCAAGACCGATCTGCAGGACCGGCTGGCGCGCGATGCGGCGAAGGAGGGCCGGACCCTGATCGCCGATCCGGCGCCCCAGGTCGGGGCCTTCTACCGCTCGGACCACTTCCCGCTGGCGAAGATGGGCGTGCCGGCCCTGTTCGCGGCGGCGGGCTTCACCGGCGCCTCCGAGGCCAGCCGCGTCTACGTCCGCGACCGCTATCACCAGCCGACCGACGCCTGGGAGCCGGGCTGGGACATGACCGGGGCCGCCGCCGACGTCCAGCTTCTGTATGAGGTGGGCCGTGAGCTGGCGACCGGGACCGACTGGCCCAGATGGACTCCGGGCAATGAGTTCGAGGGCGTCCGCGAAGCCAGCGCGGCGGACCGTAAATAGAGCATACGAAAACGGCCCGGAGCGAACTCCGGGCCGTATGTCATTGACGCTCAGGCTGTCGGCTTACTTGCGACGGGCGTCCAGGCTCCAGGCGCCCGCGCCGGCGCAGGCCAGGTACAGGAAGATGAAACAGAACAGGATGGCCGCGTCGCCGCCGTTCACGGCCGGATACGGGCTCTTGGGGAAGTGGAACATCCAGTAGGCGACGGCCATTTCGCCGGCGAGGACGAAGGCGGCCGGACGGGTGAACAGGCCCAGGATGATCAGGGCGCCGCCGACGACTTCAAGCACGGCGCCGATCCAGAACAGGCTGAACATCGGGACCACGCCCGGCTGGGCGCCGTCGGGGAAGCCCCAGAGCTTGATCACGCCGTGGGCGAGGAACAGCAGGCCCGCGACGATGCGGAGGGCGGCGAGGGCGCGCGGCGCCCAGGGAGCGGTATTGAAGGAAGCCATTGTCATTCTTTCTCTGAAGAGTGGCCCGACGGCTGTGAGACCGCCGGGTCTTATTGAAACAGTGTTAGTTCCAGTTATCAGGCAGCGTCAACCAGGACAATCTCTGCATCCTTGATTGCGCGAACCGTCAAGGTTTCTTCGTCGGTGATGGCGACGCCGTCACGGGCATTGAGCAGGACGCCGTTGACCTCGACCTCGCCGATGGCGGGGACCAGATAGCCGCGGCGGCTGGCGCCCAGGGGATAGGTCGCCGTCTCACCGGCCTTCAGCGTCGCGCCCACAACGCGGGCGTCGGTGCGGATCGGCAGGGCATCGGTGTCGTCCTCGAAGCCCGAGGCCAGAACCACGAACTGACCGGCGCGGTCGCCCTTGGGGAAGGGTTTGGCGCCCCAGGCGGGCTTTTCGCCGCGACGGGTCGGCTCGATCCAGATCTGGAAGATCCGGGTCAGATCCGGCTCGGCGTTGTATTCGGCGTGGCGGATGCCGGTGCCGGCGCTCATGACCTGAACGTCGCCGGCCTCGGTGCGGCCCTTGTTGCCCAGGCTGTCCTCATGGGTGATGGCCCCTTCGCGGACATAGGTGATGATCTCCATGTCGGCGTGCGGGTGCGGCGGGAAGCCCGAGCCGGCGGCGATCTCATCGTCGTTCCAGACCCGCAAGGACCCCCAGCTCATGCGCTTGGGGTCGTAGTAGTTGGCGAAGGAGAAGTGGTGCTTGGCGTTCAGCCAACCGTGGTTGGCGCCGCCCAGGGATTCAAAAGGTCTGCGCTCGATCATCGTCTCGTCTCCGCGGTCCCGGCAGGGGCGGGGACATCCCCGCCGCGCTCGCCGCCGCTCTTGGCTTGAGGGCAAGATAGCGATCCGCTACCGATCAGAAATAGAAACAGCGGAAACACATCGTTTCCACGAGCGGTCCTGAAACGCATGTCCAAACTGCCCGACCTCGAAGCCCTCGCCATCTTCGCCAAGGTGGCGGAGACCCAGTCCTTCTCGGGCGCGGCCGAGGCGCTGAACCTGTCCAAGGCGACGGTGTCCAAGGCGGTCAGCCGGCTGGAGGTGCGTCTGGGCACCACCCTGCTGCACCGAACCTCGCGCCGCTTCGCCCTGACCGAACAGGGCCGGGGGCTGGCCGCCCGCGCCGCCCAGATGGTCGCCGAGGGCGAGGCCGCCGAGGCCCAGGCCCTGGACCAGTCGATGAACCCGCGCGGTCTGGTGCGGCTGGCCGCCCCGATGTCGTTCGGCATCTCCTATGTCGCGCCGGCCTTGCCGGAGTTTCTGGCCCGGCACCCGGACGTGTCCATCGACCTGCATCTGTCGGATGAGGTGGTCGATCTGGTCGGCGGCGGTTTCGACTGCGCCCTGCGGATCGCGGCCCTGCCGGACTCCTCGCTGACGGCGCGCAAGCTGCGCACCATCAAACGCCATCTGGTTGCCTCGCCCGAATACATCGCCCAGCGCGGCCGGCCGCAGGATCCAGAGGAGCTCTCGCGCCACTCCTGCTTCGGCTATGCCTATCTGCCGACGCCCAACACCTGGAAGTTCCGGCACAAGACGGACGGGCGCGAGGTCATGGTCCGGCCGCACGGCCCCCTGCGCGCCAACAACGCCGACGCCCTGACCGCTTCGCTTCTGGCCGGGCTGGGCATCGCCGAACAGCCCGACTTTTTCCACTGGGACGACATCGCGAAAGGCCGTCTGGAGATCCTGCTGCCCGACTGGGAGCTGCCGCGCATCGACCTGCATCTGGTGGCGCCCGGCGGGGGGCCCAGGCCGGCGCGGGTCACGGCCCTGATGGACTATCTGGCCGGGCGGTTCGCGGGACCGCTGTGGCCGGGCGACACCGGCGGCAAACGCTGATCTGCGCGATTGCCAGACGGGCGGCATGGCCTATTCTGACGGCATGAAAACCGCGCTCCCGTTCCTCGCCCTCGCTGTCGCCGTCTCGGCCTGCGGGTCTCCGACGCCTGCGGCCAAGGCTCCGGCGGTTCAGGCCGAGGCCGATCCCATCGCCGCCACCCGGTCCCTGTTCGGCACGGACGACTGGACCCTGATCGGCGGCAAATGCGTGGCGGTGCTGGAGCTCCCGGCCAATGCGGGCCAGGCCGAGAACGACGCCGCCCATGCGCGTTGGAAGACATGGCTGGAAAAGAGCGTCCCGTCGGAGCTGTCGAGCCAGATGGTCACCCTGAACAAACAGACCTACGCCGCCTCGCCGGACGCTGTGATGACTGACGCCGCCACCTACTGCCGGGGCAAGCTGGAAGAGGTTGCGCCCCAAACCGCACCATCGGCGACGCCCGCCGCCTGACCTCTCAGGCGGCCGCATTACAGATCGGTCACTTTTCCCGCCGCGCTTGCGGGCCTAGGTCTGGACACCAGACCTGTCCGGAAAGTGAAACCGCATGAAGTTCCGTCTGTTGGCCGCCGCCTCCGCCGCCGCCCTCCTGACCGCCGCGCCCGCTTTTGCTGAGGGGACGTCCTCGGCGCCGCCCGCGACCGCGACCGCCGGGATCGAGGTGCCGCCGCTGGGCTTCACCAAACGCACCCTGGCCAATGGTCTGGACGTCTATACGGCGCGGGATGCGTCGACCTCCAACGTCACGGTCCAGGTCTGGTACCGCGTCGGCTCCAAGGATGATCCGCAGCAGCGCTCGGGCTTCGCCCACCTGTTTGAACATCTGATGTTCAAGGCGACCAAGGACTTCCCGGACGAGACCTTCGACCGCCTGACCGAGGACGTGGGCGGCAACAACAACGCCTTCACCTCCGACGACGTCACCGCCTATCACGAGACCATCCCGGCCAATCACCTGCAGCGGCTGATCTTCGCCGAGGCCACCCGTCTGGGCTCGCTGGTCGTCAATGAGGACGTGTTCAAGTCCGAGCGCGACGTGGTCAAGGAAGAGTACCGCCAGAGCGTCCTCTCCAGCCCCTATGGCCGTCTGTTCGGCCTGTTCGCCCCGGCGACCATCTATCAGGACAGCCCCTACCGCCGCTCGACCATCGGCTCGATCGAGGATCTGGACGCCGCGACCATCGATGACGTGCGCCGCTTCCACGCCACCTACTATCGCCCGGACAACGCCATCCTGATCGTGGCGGGCAATTTCGACGAGGCCCAGCTGAACGGCTGGATCGACCAGTATTTCGGCCCCATCGCCAATCCGGACCGTCCCCTGCCGGTCAATGACGTCAAGGAACGCGAGCCGACGGGCCCGCGCGAGGCGACCTTCTACGCCCCCAATGTGCCCCTCCCGGCGGTGGTCGTGGCCTACCCGACGGTGGCCTACAAGGAGGCGGACCGCATTCCGCTGACGGTGCTGGACGGCATCCTGTCGACCGGCGAAAGCTCGCGGCTCTATCGCTCGCTGGTCTATGATCAGCAGATCGCCGCCCAGATCGGCTCCAGCCCGGATTCCTCGCAGCAGGCCGGCAATCTGCAGGTCTATGCCATCATGGCCGGCGGCCATACGCCGGAGGAGGGGATCGCCGCCCTGAACGCCGAGGTGGCGAAGTTCCGCGACGCTCCCGTCACCGCCGCCGAACTGACCGAGGCCAAGAACGAACTGGTCGCCGACGCCCTGCGGAACCGCGAGACGGTCGACGACCGCGCCAACGTCCTCGGCTTCGCCCTTATCAACACCAATGACGCTTCGGTCGCCGACCGCGAGATCGCGGCCATCCAGGCCGTGACCGCTGCCGACATCCAGCGCGTCGCCCGCCGCTATCTGACGCCCGAGCGCAGCATCACCATCCGCTATCTCAACGCCGACGATCAGCATCCGGTTACCCAGCAGAACACCCGGGTCACCGCCCCGGTCCAGATCGCCGATCTGGCCCCCGCCGGCGAAGCCCTGACCCTGCTGCCCGAAGCCGAGCGCGCGAAACTGCCCGAGCCGACCGCCGCCGTCTCGCCCACGACCCCCGCGGTCGCCGAGGCGCGTCTGGACAACGGCATGCGCATCCTGGTGGTCAACAAGCCGGGCCTGCCGCTGGTCTCGGCCCGTCTCAGCTTCGACGCCGGTTCGGCCGATGACGGCGCCGGCAAGTCGGGCGTCGCGGCCATGACCGCCAACCTCCTGACCCAGGGCACGACGACGCGCGACGCGCCCCAGATCGCCACCCAGATCGAACAACTGGGCGCCTCGATCGGCGCGGGCGCGGGCGCCGACTTCACCAGCGTCTATGCCAACGCTCCGGCCGACGTCTTCCCGCAGGCCGTGGCCCTGATGGCCGATCTGGTCCGCAACCCGACCTTCGCCGAGGAGGAACTGGACCGTCAGCGGACCCAGACCCTCGACGGCCTGAAAGTGTCGTTGGCCTCTCCGGGTCAGGTCGCCTCCATGGTCTCGGGGCGGGTCGTCTATGGCGACGCCCCCTATGGCGCGCCCGGCATCGGCACGGTCACGACCGTTCCCGCCCTGACCCGCGCCGACGTCGTGGCCTTCCACGCCGCCCGCTACCAGCCGTCGGACGCCACCCTGGTGTTCAGCGGCGACATCACTCCGGAAGCGGCGCGGGCTCTGGCCCAGTCGGCCTTCGGCGACTGGCGCGCAACTTCGACCGCTTCGGCGGCCAATGCGGCCGTGGCCCCGGCCGGTCAGACCCTGTCGCCCCGCGTCGTGGTCATCGACCAGCCGGGCGCCGGTCAGGCGGCGGTGGTCGCAGCCCTGCGCGGCGTGCCCCGCGTCAACGCCGACTACTTCCCCCTGACCCTGGGCAACACCCTGCTGGGCGGCAGCTTCACCTCGCGCCTCAATCAGGAAATCCGCATCAAGCGCGGCCTCAGCTACGGCACCCGCTCGTCGCTGGGCCTGCGGGAAGGCCCCGGCCTTTTCACCGCCTCGGCCCAGACCAAGAACGAGACCGCCGTCGAGGTGTCGGACCTGATTCTGGCCGAGATCGAGCGTCTGGACACCACCCAGCCGACCGAGAGCGAACTGACCACCCGCCGCGCCATCCTGACCGGCGCCTTCGGCTCGTCGCTGGAAACGGTGGACGGTCTGGGCTCGTTGGTGGCCAACCTGGCCCTCTACGACCTGCCGATGAGCGATCTGGCCGCCTATGCCGGCAATGTCGCCGCCGTGGACGGTCCCTCGGTCCAGGCCGCCTTCGCCCGCGCCCTGCCGGTCTCGAACGCCAGTCTGGTCATCGTGGGCGACGCCTCGAAATTCATCGACGCCCTGCGCGCCAAACACCCGAACGTCGAGGTCATCCCGGTCTCCAGCCTGAATCTGGATACGGGCGCCCTGAAGTAGAAATGAGAAAGGGGGAGGGCTTGCGCCGCTCCCCCCTTCGCTCGACTGCCCGTTGAAATGACGAAGCCCGCCACCCTGCGAAGGGTGACGGGTGTGATCAGCAGTTAATCTCACTCTACGCAGAGCGCAGCGCTCTGGTGGCGGAATTTCTGGCAGGGCAATGGGACCGAAGGCGCTGACGATCGGCGGAATGTGATCTCGGCACGTCTTTGGATTGAAGTTGCCGTCCTGTTGACTCGCGCACAACGAGAATGAAGATTTCCAAAAGGTCCATCCTGGACCCTTTGGAGAGAAGTCATGCTGAAGAAGATTGTCTCGACTCTTGCTCTCGCGAGCGCCATCGGCCTTGCCAGCGCTCCGGTCGCGATGGCCGACGAGTGCTACGACCGCTGCTATCAAAACTGCATGAAGTTCGGGAATGGCGACACCTTCTGCGCCTGGACCTGTCAGTCCGAAGTGTGCCTGGCCCCGACGATCAACGGCATCGAAGTCCCCAACCTCTAATAAAAAGCGGAGAGGGCGCGAGCCCTCTCCCATCCTGCACGCAGGCTCGCCGCTTTTAGAAAGGCGATGGGCGTGAACTGTGGAGCTCGGCGGGGGACGACGCGGGATGAGGCTGAGCTCAAGAATGGCGGCCGCTGGGCAAGGTCTGACCGGCTTCGGCGGCGGCTTCGGCGGCGGCTTCGGACAGTCGAGTCCGTTCCATCCCTAGGGGCGTCGAAGCACCGGCACGGGACCCCTGAACCACAAAAGAGAAAGGGGGGAGGGCTCTCGCCGCTCCCCCCTCATTCCCGCGATGGAGGCCTGACCCGGAATCGAACCGGGGTGCAAGGATTTGCAGTCCTCTGCGTAACCACTCCGCCATCAGGCCGTCGGGAACCCCTCGAAAGAGGTCCCGTCGTCATCGGGAGGCGTTCGCTATCAGATCGGATTGTCCGCTGCAACGCACGGACCTATAAGCACGCCAGATTTTCCTCTCTGAACGCACAAGGATTCGCCGCCGATGGATTACGCCGCCGCGCGCAAGGTCATGGTGGACTCGCAGGTCCGGGTGAATGACGTCACCGATCGCAGCCTGCAGGCCGCGCTCAACAGCGTGCCGCGCGAGCGCTTCTGCGCCCCGGAACGCGCCTTCGCCGCCTATGCCGAGGTCGAGACCGAGATCACCCCCACCCGCAAGCTGATGATGGCCCGCGACGTGGCCAAGCTGCTGCAGGCGACGGACGCCCGCGCGGGCGAGACGGCCCTGGCCATCAACGGCCCCTATGCCGCGGCCCTGCTGGCCCATCTGGGTCTGACCGTCACGGCCCAGGAGGCTGATGCGGCGGTGTTCGAGATCGCGGGCGAGGCCCTGGCCGAGGCCGGCGTCACGACCGTCGTGGCGCCCGTCACCGAACCCTCGGGCGGCGACTACGACATCATCGTCTCGGAAATGGCGACCCCGGTCCGTCCGGAAGCCTGGATCAAGGCGCTCAAGGTCGGCGGCCGTCTGGTCGTCGTCGAACGTCCCGGCGCGGCCGGCAAGGCCGTGCTCTATGTCCGTGGCCGCGAGGGTCTGTCGCGCCGCGAACTGTTCGATTCCAACCCCCAGGTTATGGCGGAAATGTCGCCCCCGATGATTTTCGCACTGTAGTGTCCATTTTTCCGCCGGGCGGGGGTGGCGGGCGCGTGAAAAAAACTTAACTGGCGTGGCGTAGGCGGAATGCGCTCTACGCGAGAATAGAAGAGTTCAGGGCGCGCTCCTCCGCGAACCCTATCGGGAATTAGACATGCTGAAACGTTCGTCCGTCATCGCGGTCGCCCTTGCCTCTGTGTCCTGGCTGGCCGTGTCCGCCGGATCCGCGTCCGCCGAGACGCTGCAGGAAGCCCTGGCCCTGGCCTACCAGACCAACCCGACCCTGCTGGCGCAGCGCGCCAACCAGCGGGCCTTGGACGAGAGCATTCCGCAGGCCCGCGCCTCCTACCGTCCGACCATCGATGTCGGCATCGGCGCCAGCTACACCCGCACCGACGTCAAGGGCGTGGACGTCACCGACGTCGACAGCGCCAGCCTCGAAATCAGCCTGTCGCAGACCCTGTACAGCGGCGGCCGTATCGGCCACGCCGTCAGCGCCGCCGAAGCCAATGTCCTGGCCGGCCGTGAAAACCTTCGCGCCGTCGAGCAGCAGGTCCTCGCCTCGGTCATCCAGGCCTATGTCGGCGTCCAGCGCGACATGCAGATCCTGCAGATCCGTCAGGACAATCTGACCGTCCTGCGCCGCCAGCTCGACGAATCCAACGCCCGCTTCGAAGTGGGCGAGATCACCCGCACCGACGTCGCCCAGTCCGAATCCCGTCTTGCCTCCTCGGAAGCCGACCTGGCCAACGCCCAGGCCCAGCTGTCGGTCTCGCGCGCCGCCTATGCCGCCGTCGTCGGCCAGGCCCCGACCAATCTGGTGACCCCGCCCGAACTGCCCGGCGTCCCGACAGACTTCGAACAGGCCCTGGACGTCGGTCTGGTCGAGAATCCGTCCATCGTCGCCGCCGACTTCACCCTGCAGGCCGCCGAGGCCCGCGTCGCCGCCGCCCGTTCGGCCTATCTGCCCCAGGCCGGCCTGACCGCCTCCTACGGCGGCTCCGGCGACCTCAGCCAGTTCGACCTGGCCGACCGCTCCAGCCTGACCGTCGGCGCCCAGATCTCGGTGCCCCTGTTCACCGGCGGCCTGAACGCCTCGCGCGTCGCCCAGGCCCTTGAAACCGCCAACGCCGCCAAGATCGCCATCGACGGCGAGCGTCGTGGCGTGCTGCAAGACGTCTCCTCGGCCTATGCCCAGGTCATCTCGACCAAGGCCACGGTCACCGCCGGCAACGAAGCCGTCCGCGCCGCCACCGTCGCCGCCGAGGGCGTGCGTCAGGAGGCCCAGGTCGGCCTGCGAACCACCCTGGACGTGCTGAACCAGGAGCTGGAGCTGCGCGCCGCCCAGGTCCAGCTGGTCAGCGCTGTGGCCAACGCCTACATCGCCCAGTCCTCGCTGCTGGCCGCCATGGGCCGCCTCGAAGGCCCGAACCTGGTGCCGTCGCTGGAAGCCTATGACGCCGCCGCCAACACCGACGCGGTGCGCGGTCGCGGCGCCCTGCCGTGGGACGGCGTTCTGGAGACGATCGACCGTATCGCCGCCCCGCTGGTCACCCCGACCCCGCAAGGCGCCCAGGCCCCGATCGACACCCAGCTGAAGTCCGACGTCGTCAAGACTGCACCCCAGGGGTAAGGCCCCGGGCCGGTTAACCGCGCAGGTGCAAAACGCCCGTTGATTCCGACGGGCGTTGATGCGACGACAGGATTGTGGGGCAGGGCGATCTGATCGCCTGAGGCCCTGCGCCGTCCACGCACGTCGTTCACGTGCGCATTCAAGTGCCGCCGAGGTTTACGCATGTCCGACCCGACCGCCCAGGAACCGACGATGGAAGAGATTCTGGCGTCTATTCGCCGGATCATCTCCGAAGACGACGCTCCGGCCGAGACGGCGGCTGCGCCCGAGCCTGAGCCCGCTCCGGCCCCGGCGCCCGAGCCCGAACCCTTCCCGAGCGCCGCCCTGATGGACGAGACGCCCTCGGTGCAGGAGCCCGAGGCCGTCGAGGAAGATATCCTCGAACTGACCGACACCTATGAGGCCCCGGCCGTCGAGAGCATCGGCGATCTGGACGTCTCCTCGCCCGAGCCCGAGGCCCCGACCGCCTGGACCGCACCGGCCCCGACGCCCGACTATGACAGCCTGGTCGGCGAAAGCGCCGCCGCCAGCGCCGCCTCGGCCTTTGCCGGCCTGCACGCCAGCCTGAAGCCGGCCTCGGCCGCTCCGGCCCCGACCGGCGACCTGAACTTCATCAGCGGTTCGACCGTCGAAGGCATGGTCGCCGAGATGCTGAAGCCGCTGCTCAAGAACTGGCTCGACGCCAACCTGCCGGGCATCGTCGAACGCGCGGTCAAGGCCGAGGTAGAGCGGATCTCCCGCACCGCCGGCTAGCCCTTCGCGCACTCCGCGACTAGATCAACAGGGGCGGCTCCGGCAGGAGCCGCCTCTTCTGCTTTTGAGAATACCCCATGCTCGACAAGACCTTCGACCCCAAGGCTTCCGAACCCCGCCTGTACGCCCAGTGGGAGCAGTCCGGCGCCTTCGCCCCGACCGAAGGGGCGGCCGAAGCGTATTCGATCGTCATCCCGCCGCCGAACGTGACGGGGTCGCTGCACATCGGCCATGCGCTGAACAACACGCTTCAGGACATCCTGACCCGCTATCACCGGATGAAGGGCAAGGCCGCCCTGTGGCTGCCCGGGACCGACCACGCCGGTATCGCCACCCAGATGGTCGTCGAGCGTCAGCTGGCCGCCGCCGGCAATGTCGGTCGCCGCGACATGGGCCGCGACGCCTTCGTCGATAAGGTCTGGGAATGGAAGGCCGAGAGCGGCGGCGCCATCGTTCAGCAGCTGCGTCGCCTCGGCGCCTCCTGCGACTGGTCGCGCGAACGCTTCACCCTCGACGAGGGGCTGAACGCCGCCGTTCGCAAGGTCTTCGTCCAGCTGCACAGGGAAGGGCTGATCTACCGCGACAAGCGGCTGGTCAACTGGGACCCGCAGTTCCAGACGGCCATCTCGGACCTCGAGGTCGAGCAGCGCGAGGTCGACGGCGCCTACTGGCATTTCGCCTATCCGCTGGCTGACGGCGTCACCTTCGAATACCCGACCGCCTTCAACGAAGATGGCAAGGCCACCGAGTTCGAAACCCGCGACTATATCGTTGTCGCCACCACCCGGCCCGAGACCATGCTGGGCGACACCGGCGTCGCGGTCCACCCGACCGACGAACGCTATGCGTCCATCGTCGGCAAGTCGGTCATCCTGCCCATCACCGGCCGCCGCATCCCCATCGTCGCTGATGAGTACGCCGACCCGACCAAGGGCTCGGGCGCGGTCAAGATCACGCCCGCCCACGACTTCAACGACTTCCAGGTCGGCAAGCGCGCCGGTCTGCCGTCGCTGAACATCCTCGACGCCTTCGCCCGTATCACCGACGTCGACACCCCCGACGTCCCTGCCGAATACGCCGGTCAGGACCGCTTCGTTGCGCGCAAGGCCATCGTCGCCCGCGCCGAGGCCGAAGGCTGGCTGAAAGAGATCGAGAAGACGAAGCATGTGGTCCCGCACGGGGACCGTTCGGGCGTTGTCATCGAGCCCTGGTTGACGGACCAGTGGTACGTCGACGCCCACACGCTCGCGCAACCGGCGATCAAGGCGGTCGAGACCGGCGCGACGGTCTTCGAGCCCGCCAGCTATTCCAAGATCTATTTCGAATGGCTGCGCAACATCGAGCCCTGGTGCATCTCGCGCCAGCTCTGGTGGGGGCACCGCATCCCGGCCTGGTATGACGCCGACGGCCAGATCTATGTCGCCGAGACCGAGGCTGAAGCCCGCGCCCTCGCCGGCAACAAGCCCATCACCCAGGACGAGGACGTCCTCGACACCTGGTTCTCCTCGGCCCTGTGGCCCTTCTCGACCATGGGCTGGCCCGAGAAGACGGCGGATCTGGAGAAATTCTACCCGACCTCGGACCTGGTTACCGCGGCCGACATCATCTTCTTCTGGGTCGCCCGGATGATGATGATGGGTCTGCACTTCATGGACGAGGTCCCGTTCAAGCGTGTCATCATCAACGGCCTCGTTCGCGACGAGAAGGGGCAGAAGATGTCGAAGTCCAAGGGGAACGTCATCGACCCCCTGGTCATCATTGACGAGCTGGGCGCCGACCCGCTGCGCTTCACCATGGCCATTCTGTCGGGCACCCGCGACATCAAGTTGTCGAAGGAGCGCATTGAAGGCTATCGCAATTTCGGCACCAAGCTGTGGAACGCCGCGCGCTTCAGCCAGATGAACGAGGCCGTCCGTGTCGAGGGCTTCGATCCCGCGACCGTGACCCAGACCATCAATCGCTGGATCCGTGGCGAGCTGACCAAAGCCGAGCGTCAGGTCTCGGAAGCCATCGAGGGCGGCCGTTTCGACGACGCCGCCTCGGCCCTCTACCGCTTCGTCTGGAACGTCTTCTGCGACTGGTATGTCGAACTGTCCAAGCCCGTCCTGCAGGGCTCGGACGAGGCGGCGAAGGCCGAGACCCGCGCCATGACCGCCTGGACGCTCGACCAGACACTGAAGCTGCTGCATCCGGTGATGCCCTTCATCACCGAAGAGCTGTGGGACGAGCTGGGCAAGGAAGGCCCCGCCCGTGACGAGCCCATGCTGATCGGCTCGAAATGGCCGGTCCTGCCCGACGCCTTCGTCGATGCCGAGGCTGAGGCCGAGATCGGCTGGCTGGTCGATCTGGTCACCGAGGTGCGCCAGCTGAAGGCCGAGATGAACGTCCCGCCGGCCGCCAAGCCGCCGCTGTCCTTCGTCACGCCAGACGCCGTCACCGCCGGCCGCATCGCCCTGCATCAGCCGCTGATCCTGACCCTCGCCCGGGTGTCCGAGGTCGCGACGGCCGAGGCCGCGCCCGCGGGCGCCGTCAGCTTCGTCATCGGCGGCGCCACGGCCGCGATCTCGCTCGCCGGGACCATCGACGTCGCCGCCGAGAAGGCGCGTCTGGCCAAGGCGATCAAGGCCGCCGTCGACGACGTCGCCCACATCAACAAGAAGCTCGGCAACCCCAATTTCGTCGCCAAGGCGGCCCCCGCCGTCATCGACGAACAGCGCGCCAAACTGGCCGAGGCCGAAGAGGCCCACGCCAAGCTGGTCGCCGCTCTGGAGCGGATCGAGGCGATGGGCTGAAGGGCGCCCGGGACATCCGGGTCAGCATGGCTGAACGCGGCCAAGCCTGACCCGGCGCCCTGTTTCGCCTCTCCAACCCGGCGCCGTCCGCGCCCGTGCTAGACTGCCTGAACGGCTGATCGCGCCCGGCCGCCTCATTCGAAGTGGCACGGTTTGGCACGGTTTGGCGCCCTGTTTTCAAACGGCCGCTTCGGGGCGTTTGGCAGTTTTTGGCAGTCTGTCAGTGTGTTTTTCGTCGGACCCGTCCGGCCTGGAGTTGAGACGATGATGAGAGACCGGCTGGACCAACTCCTCGTCGATCGTGGCCTGTCCGAGAGCCGCTCGCGGGCGCGGGCGGCGATCGAGGCGGGCGGGGTCACCGTCAACGGCCAGCCCGCGAAATCCGCCTCGCAGAAGGTGGATCGCGACGCCGTGGTCACCGCCGTCGACGCCCACCGCTTCGTCGGCCGTGGCGCCCTCAAGCTGGATCACGCCCTGACCCTGTGGCCGGTGACGGTCGAGGGCAGGGTGGCTCTGGACGTCGGCGCCTCGACCGGCGGCTTCACCGAGGTCTGTCTGGAGCGGGGCGCCGTGAAGGTCTTCGCCGTCGATGTCGGCTCTGGTCAGATGCATGAGCGGATCGCGGGCGACTCGCGTGTGATCAATCTCGAGAAGACCGACGCCCGCACCCTCGACACCGACCTGATCCCCGAGGCGCCCGGCCTGATCGTCTGTGACGCCAGCTTCATCGGCCTGGCCAAGGTCCTGCCGGTTGCGCTGGATCTGGCGGGGCAGGGGGCCGACCTGATCGCGCTGGTGAAACCCCAGTTCGAAGGCTCCGGCCCCTCCAGCGCCGGCAAGAAGGGGGTGGTCAAGGATCCCGAGGCCCACGCCGCCGCCGTGACCGGTGTTCGCGACTGGCTCGAAGGCATCGGCTGGACCGTCAGGGAAACCACGGAAAGCCCCATCACCGGCGGCGACGGCAATGTCGAGTTCCTGCTCTGGGCCACAAAGGGAGGCTGAACCAACCCGTCGCGAGCGTTAGCGACACCAGCCAATGTCGCTCAAGCAGCGAGCGACCGTCGCGAGGGTTAGCGACACCAACCGACGTCGCTCAAGCAGCGAGCCGCCGCGCGGCGAGCGTTAGCGACACCAAAAAGAAAGCCCCCGATGGATTGCTCCACCGGGGGCTCCCGTCACGTCGTCGACCGACAGGGGGGCTGAAAAGAATCGACGCCGCGATCTCTGTTCGGCTTAGCGCGGGCGCCAGCCGTATTGGGGGTCGTACCAGTACCGGCCGTCGGCGCTGTACTGGACGCCACGGGCGTCGTCGCGACGGTCATAGCCGTCCCGACGGTCGCGGCGAGCGTCCTGACGGCCGTCGGTGTAGCCCTGGTTATAGGAGCCGTAGCTGCTGGACGGACCCGAGTAGGAGGGGGCGGTGCTGTACGGGCCGTAGCCGTTTTCGTCGTAATAGACCGACGACGACTGCGAGTAGCTGCGGTTGTCGTAACCGCGCTGGTCGTAGCCCTGATAGACCGGCTGACCATAGCCCTGGTTGCTGTAGGCCGGCTGGCCGTAGCCCTGGTTCTGGTAGCACTGGTCGCTCGAGCTGCGGCCGACGCTGCCGCCGATGACGGCGCCGAGCACCCCACCGAGGATCGAGCCCTCGGTGCGGCGGCCACGCGCCGCCAGCTGGGAGCCGACGACGGCGCCCGCGCCCGCGCCGATCACGGCCCCGGCTCCGGTGCGGCCCTGACGCTCACGGTCGCAGGGATCGTAGTAGCGTTGCGAGCCGTAGTCGTACTGCGGCTGGCCGTAGGTCGCGCCGCCATAGCCCTGGACATAGGTCTGGGCGCTGGCCGCGGCGGGCAGCGAAGCGGCGGCGGTCGCAACGGCGACGGCGGCCAGAACGGGTTTGGAGATGGAGGCGAACATCGTGTGTACCTTGGTCCCTGTTGCAGATCTGGCCGCTGAACGGATCAGCTCCCTGTCTGTTGCATCAGGGTTTACGACCCCGAAGCTGAACGGCCTTTGAGCGCGCCGTTCATCTTCGTTCAGGTTTGGAAGAAGCGCGTGGCTTGAGCGCCGGGGGCTTTAGAGGATAGAGACCCGCTGATGGAAACATTGACGATCGCCCGTGTCGGCGGACAGGGCGACGGGATCGCCCAGACGCCGGGCGGACTGGTGTTCGCGCCCCTGACCCTGCCGGGCGAGACCATCCGCGCCGAGACGATCAAGGAAGGTCGCGCCGAGGGCGTGGAAATCCTGACCGCGAGCCCCGACCGCATCGCGCCCGTCTCGCCCCAGTACGGCGACTGCGGCGGCTGTTCGCTGCAGCACTGGGCGACCGGCCCCTATCTGGAGTGGAAGCAAGAGCAGGTCCGGCTGGCCCTGGCCCGCGAAGGCATCGAGACCGAGATCGAGGCGACGGTCGCCGTGCCCATGGCCTCGCGCCGCCGCGTGGCCCTGCACGCCCGCCGCACGCCAGAGGGCAAGGTTATCCTCGGTTTCAAGGCGAGGAAGAGCTGGCGGCTGGTCGAGATCACCGAATGCCCGGTCGCCGATCCGCGTCTGGTCCGCGCCTTCCCCTCGCTGGCCAGGGTCGCCGGGGCCTTCCTCGAACACCCCAAGTCGGCGCCCACGCTGCATGTGACCTGGACCGACGCCGGCCTCGACGTCGATGTGACCGGGGTGGAGCGCAAGTCGGGCGGCCTGTCGCGCGATCGCCAGATGCAGGCCATCCGCGCCGCCGGCGAGGCCGATCTGGCCCGACTGAGCATGGCCGGCGAGACCCTGGTCATGGCCCGCCAGCCCCGCGTCATGTTCGGCCCGGCCAACGTGCCCCTGCCGCCCGGCGGCTTCCTTCAGGCCGTGCCGGAGGCGGAAGCTGCCATGACCTCCCGCGCCGTCGCCGCCGTGAAAGGCGCCAGGAAGGTCGCCGACCTGTTCTGTGGTTCGGGCAGCTTCACCTTCCCTCTGGCGACCGTGGCTCCGGTGCTGGCCGCCGACGCCTCGGCGCCGGGGATCGCGGCCCTCAAGGCGGGGATCAGCTCGACCTCGGGCCTGCGCCAGATCACGGCCGAGGCCCGCGACCTGTTCCGCCGCCCCCTTTCACCGTTCGACCTCAAGGGCTGCGACGCCATCGTCTTCGACCCGCCCCGCGCCGGGGCCATTGATCAGGTCCAGCAGATCGCCGGGACCAAGGCCTCGGTCGTGGTCGGCGTGTCCTGCAATCCGACCACCTTCGCCCGCGACGCCAGGGTCCTGATCGACGCCGGCTTCCGGCTGGAGACGGTGACCCCGGTCGACCAGTTCCTGTGGTCGGCCCACGTCGAACTGGTCGGGGTGTTCAGGCGCTAGGCGGCGGGCGTCTGGCCCAGCAGGGCGGCGCGTTCCTCCGCCGTCGCCATCCGCCATTTGCCCTCGGGGATGCCGTCCAGCCGGATCGGGCCGATGCGGACGCGGATCAGATCGACGACCTCGAGGTCCACCATCTCGCACATCCGGCGGATCTGGCGATTGCGGCCCTCGCGCAGGATGAACTTGAGCCGGAAGGACTCCATCCGGCTGACATAGGCGGGCCGAAGCTGACGCCCGTCCAGCATCAGGCCGTGGCGCAGGATCTTGAGCTTCTTCTCGGTCACGTCGCCGACGACCCGGACGAGGTATTCCTTGTCGAGGTCGCTGTCGGGCCCGATCACCGCTTTGGCCACCACCCCGTCCGAAGACAGGATCAGCAGCCCGCGCGAGTCCTCGTCCAGCCGGCCGATCGGGGGCAGGGAGACGTCGTCCGCCGGGACTTCGCCCTCACCGATGCGGTTGCCCTCGGTGATCAGGCGCACGGCCGGGCGCTTGTCCGGTTCGGGCTGGCCCGAGACATAGCCGACCGGTTTGTGGATCAGGATCGTCACCCCGGCGGCCAGGGCGTCGGTGGCCTGATCCGCGAGGGTCAGGGTCTGGCCGGTCTCGATCTTGCGTCCGGCATCGGTGACTACGGTCCCGTCGATGGACACCAGACCTTGTGCGATCAGGGCGTCGGCCTCGCGGCGGGAGCAGACTCCGGTCTGGCCCATCCACTTGTTGAGCCGGATCGGTTCGTCGCCGTCATAGGTGCGGGTGAAAGCCATGGCGCTCCTCTAGGCCATGGCTCCCGGACCGCAAAGGCTTACTGGCCCCAACTACTGACCAAGCGCGGCCTTCGCGATCTCATTGTCCTCGGACGCCGCCGCGCCTGAGACGCCGATGGCCCCGACGATCCTGCCGTCCACCACGATCGGGATGCCGCCGGCGATGGGCAGGCTGTCCTCGTTGGCGAGGGTCACCGTGCGGCCGGCCAAAGTGCGTTCCTCCATTACCGAGGTCGCCAGCCGGTAGCGCGCCGCTGTGGTGGCCTTCTTCTGGGCCACGAAGATCGAGCCGTACTGGGTGTCGTCCATGCGCACGAAGGCGACCAGTTCGCCCGAGGGCTCGACGATGGCCACGGCCATGCGGAAGTGACGGGCCTCGGCGGCGGCGACCGCGCGGGCGATCAGGGCCTGTGCGGCTTCCATGCCGATCGGCGCGCCATAGGCTGGGGCCTGCGGCGAGGGGGCAGGGGCGGGTGCAGGTGCTGCGGTCTGGGCGAGGGCGGGACCGGCGAGGGCCAGGCAGGCGAGGGCGACGAGAGCGGTCTTCATGGGCGTTTCCTTGATCTTGGTTGTGGGTCAGGCGCGGCGGAACAGGAGCATCAGGTTGTTGGCTGGCATGGCGACCCTGAGGGTCAGATGCAGGCCGTGTTTGCGGGCCTCGGCGGCGACGGCGTCGCGATCACGCAGGCCCCAGGCGGGGTTACGGGACTTCAGGTTGTCGTCGAAGGCGGCGTTGGACGGGGCCAGCGGGACGTCGGCCTCGCGATATGGGCCGTAGAGGGCCAGAAGGCCGCCGGGATTGGCCAGAACCCGCCCGGCGCCGGCCATCAGCCCCTCGGTCGCGGACCAGGGGCTGATGTGGATCATGTTGATGCAGACGACCGCGTCGAACGGGCCTTCAGGCCAGCTGTCTGGCTCGGAGGCGTCCAGATCGAGAGGCGGGCGCAGGTTCTGCGGGCCGTGCAGGCCGATCCAGGCGCCGATGCTGATCCGCGCCTCCTCGCTGGGGTCGGCCGGGGTCCAGTCGAGGCCCGGGAACGACTCGGCGAAGGCTACGGCGTGTTCTCCGGAGCCCGCTGCGATCTCCAAGACCCGTCCACGGGTCGGAAAGTGCGCGCAAAGCACCTGTCGGATAGGTTCAATATTGCGTCGCGCCGCCGGCGAGGAAATCGCTCCGGACGGAAGGTTTTCAAGCGTATCCATCGTCTTCATTCGAATGATACCGGTGTCATCGCAGAGGTCAAAAATCACTTCATGATGAACAACATAGCGGGCGCGCGCGGTGGAAACTTGCCACAGTTGACGCAGGGTCCGCAGGCTGTCTTTGTAACTGAAACATCACGTCATGTTACGTCTAGAGGTCAGCGGCGCCGCTTCGAAATGAGCGCCGCGGCCGGTGGTTCAGGAGCTATCCCATGTCCGCACTCGAGATCGAACCGGTATCTGTACCGGGCCTTCACCCTGCGCCAACACGTCACGCCCGGCTGGTCGCCTGGGTGGAGCAGATCGCGGCGCTGACGCGGCCGGACCGGGTGCACTGGTGCGACGGCTCGGAGGCAGAGAAGGCCGCCATCGTCGCCGACCTGATCGACAAGGGCACGCTGAAGGCGCTGGACCCGGTCAAACGCCCCGGCAGCTACTACGCCGCCTCCGATCCGCGCGATGTGGCCCGGGTCGAGAGCCGCACCTTCATCTGCTCGGAAGACGAGGCCGACGCCGGTCCGACCAACAACTGGTCCGATCCGATCGAGATGCGCGAACGGCTGGACGGCCTGTTCGACGGCTGCATGGTCGGCCGGACGATGTATGTCGTGCCGTTCTCGATGGGCCCGCTGGGCTCGAAAATCTCGGCCCTGGGCGTCGAGATCACCGACAGCGGCTATGTCGCCGTGTCGATGGGTATCATGACCCGGATGGGCAAGCCGGCGCTGGACGTGCTGGGCGACGACGGCGTCTTCGTGCCGGCGGTCCACACCCTGGGCGCCCCGCTCGCGCCCGGCCAGTCGGACGTGGCCTGGCCCTGCAACGCCGACAAGTGGATCGTCCACTTCCCGGAGACGCGCGAGATCTGGTCCTACGGCTCGGGCTACGGCGGCAACGCCCTGCTGGGCAAGAAGTGCTACGCCCTGCGGATCGCCTCGGTCATGGCCCGCGACGAGGGCTGGCTGGCCGAGCACATGCTGATCCTCAAGCTGACCAACCCGGAAGGGCAAGCGAAGTACGTCGCCGCCGCCTTCCCGAGCGCCTGCGGCAAGACCAACCTGGCCATGCTGCAGCCGACGCTGGCGGGCTGGAAGGCCGAGACCATCGGCGACGACATCGCCTGGATGCGCTTCGGCGACGACGGCCGCCTGTACGCCGTGAACCCCGAGGCCGGCTTCTTCGGCGTCGCGCCGGGCACGAGCCATTCATCGAACACCAACGCCATGGCGACCCTGGCGACCAACACGGTCTTCACCAACACCGCCCTGACCGCCGACGGCGACGTCTGGTGGGAAGGGATGTCGAAGGACGCCCCGGAAGGCATGACGACCTGGAAGGGCGCGGCTTATGACGCCGCCTCGGGCGAGCCCGCGGCCCATCCAAACGCCCGCTTCGCTTCGCCGGCGTCGCAGTGCCCGACCATCGCGCCCGAGTGGGAAGACCCGAAGGGCGTGCCGATCTCGGCCATCCTGTTCGGCGGCCGCCGCGCCTCGGCCGTGCCGCTGGTGACCGAGGCCTTCGACTGGGAGCACGGGGTCTTCCTCGGCTCGACCGTCGCCTCGGAAGGCACCGCCGCCGCCGAGAACGCCATCGGCGAGCTGCGCCGCGATCCGTTCGCCATGCTGCCCTTCTGCGGCTACAACATGGGCGACTACTTCAAGCACTGGCTGGGCCTGGGCGAGAAGGCCGCCGACGCGTCGAAGCTGCCGCGCATCTACTTCGTCAACTGGTTCCGCAAGAACGAGGACGGCCAGTTCGTCTGGCCGGGGTTCGGCGAGAACGCCCGCGTCCTGAAGTGGATCTCCGAGCGTCTGGACGGTAAGGCGACGGCGACGGAGACCCCGGTCGGCCGCGTGCCCCCGGCGTCCGCACTGGACCTCGAAGGTCTCGACCTGTCGGACGCCGACCTGCAGCTGCTGCTGGACGTCGACACCCAGGTGTGGAGCGAGGAAGCCTCGCTGATCCCGGCCTTCTACGACAGGTTCGGCGACCGCCTGCCCAAGGCCCTGTGGGCCCAGCGTGAGGCGCTGGTCGAGCGTCTGAACGCCGAGGGCGGACTGGCCGTTTCGGCGTAAGTCACGCCTCTGACGACTTGAAAAGGAGGCGCGGGCGGTCGAAGGACGGTCCGTGCCTTCTTCGTTTCCTCCCCTGACTACCGACATCCCCCCCGACGTGATCGTCATCGGCGCCGGCGTACTGGGCCTCTGCACCGCCGTGGAGCTGACCCGGCGCGGCCGGCAGGTGCTGGTGCTCGATCCAGGCGGCGGCAATGCCTCTTCCGTGGCGGCCGGGATGATCGCGCCCGCGATCGAGTCCTTCGTCGACGGGGCGACGCCGGAGCACGCGCGTCTGCTGCGCGAGGCGGGGCGGCTGTGGGCGGACATTCCCGAGATCCGGCTGAAGCCCGCGCCCGCCATCTGGCGCGGCGCCGACGGCGAGCGGACGGTGGCGACGCTGCGGGCGCTGGGCTTCGAGGCGTCGCTGGACGACCGGGGGCAGGTGCATGCGGCCGATGACGTTCAGGTCGATCCCGTCGCTGCGTTGGCGGGACTGCGCGCCCTGCTGAAGACATCGCCGGTCGCGGCCTCGGCCCGACGTATCGAGCGGACGGACACGGGTTGGGCCGTGGAGACCGACGTGGGGCGGATCACGGCGACGACCGTGGTCCTGGCCACCGGCGCGGCCGAACCTCTCGCGGGCCTGCCGGAGACGGTTGCTGGACTGGTCCGCCAGATCGCGCCCATCCGGGGCCAGATCGGCTTCACCGCCCAGACCCTGGCGGAGACGGTGACGCGCGGGGCAGGGGGCTATGTGGCGCCGACCGAGGGCGGGACCCTGATCGGGGCGACCATGGAGCCGGGGCGGCGCGATCTGGAGCCCGACGCCGACGTCGGGGCGCAGCTGGCGGCCATGGCGGCGGCGCTGATCGAGTGCGAGATCGAGGATGGCGTCTACTGGCGCGTCGGGGTGCGCGGGGCGACGCCGGACGGCCTGCCCATGGCCGGGGCGAGCGGGGAGACGGGGCTGTATCTGGCTCTGGCCCCGCGGCGGAACGGCTGGCTGCTGGGGCCGCTGGTCGGGCGGGTCGTGGCCGATGCAGTAGCGGGCGGCGACGCACTGGAGCACGCCGCCGCCCTGAACCCGCTCAGGTTCGCCTGAAGCCTATTCCCCTGCGTTGAAGCGGACGGTGAAGGAGACCCGGGCACCGTCGATCGCCTGGCCGTTGACCGCGCCGGGCTGCATCCGGAAGTAGCGGGTCAGGCCCATGGCCGCATTGCCGAAGCGGCGGTTGGAAGGCGTCTCCGACGTGACCGAGCAGTTGCTCAGAGTGCCCGCCGCGCTGACCGTGCAGAGCAGGGCGGCCGAGCCCGAGACGCCGACATCCAGCGCCCGCTCCGGATAGGCCCGGCTCATCTGCGCCGCCGAGGGCTGGCTGGCCCACTGCGGGCGGGTGATCACCGCCGGAGGACGCGGCGGCTCCACCGCCGTGCCCGGCTGTTCGACGGGTTTGGGCTCATTGAAGTTGATCACCAGACCCTGCTCGCCGAGCGGCTTGATCGCGGTCTCGGCCGTGAAGGTGTCGGTCGGCTGGGTCGGCGTCGGCGTCGGATGGAGGGTGTTGGTCGCCGGCCGTGGCTGGTCGGGCTGCGGCTTCTGCGGCTCGGGCGGGATGATCGGCCGTTCCATCGTCAGGATGATCCTGCGGTCTTCGGGCGCGGTCTCGGTCGGCGTCAGTTCGAACTTCTGATAGTAGAGGGCGGCGCCGACCCCGACGTGGGCCAGGACCACCACCCCGACCGCGATCACTGTCGCGCGCGGAAGTGGCTTCTTGCGTTCGCCGTAGTCCAGAGGGCTGACCAGACCCGGTCCGCCGGCTGTCTTCATCATCATGGCAGTCACTCCCGTGGCCGCTCCCCAGCCGCCCACAGATGAAGTTCGCGCCAGGCTTGTGTCGGCTTTGGGGCAAGGCCAAGCTTATCAATGCTCACCTGGCCGCGACACGCGCGAAGGTGGCGGATTTACCTTTCGTTAACCACGTTCCGCCAGCGTCCCGGACGTTATGACAGTTGGATCGATTCCCTCATCTGGCGGCGTGGAGGCGGCCATCCGGCGCGCCTCGACGGCGACCGGCGTGGACTTCGACTTCCTGATGAAGACGGCCCGACGGGAGAGCGCCTTCAACCCCTCGGCCCAGGCCCGGACGTCGTCGGCGGCAGGTCTGTTCCAGTTCATCGAACAGACCTGGCTGTCGACGGTCAAACAGTCGGGCGCCAAGCACGGCTATGGCCAGTACGCCGACCTGATCCATCAGGGCCGGGACGGGCGCTGGCACGTCGAGGGCTCGGCCCGCAATGTGGTCATGGACCTGAGGTTCGACCCGCAGGCGGCCTCAAGCATGGCGGCGGAGCTGACGGCGTCCAACGCCGCCTATCTGCGCGGCCGCACGGGGCAGGAGCCGGGCGCCGGCGACCTGTACGCCGCCCACTTCCTCGGCCCCGCAGGCGCGGCCCGGCTGATGGAGGCCATGGTCTCGCACCCCGGCGGCAGCGCGGCGGCCATGTTCCCCGACGCGGCCCAGGCCAATCGCTCGATCTTCTATCGCGACGGCCGTCCGGCGACGGTCGCCGAGGTCCACGCCAACCTGCAGAAGACCGCGGGGGAGGGTTCTCCGGCCTCGATCAGCCGCACGCCGATGGCGCCGCCGACGGATCAGGAGCGGGACATCATGATGGCTGCGCGGCTGGACCGGCTGAAGCAGAACGAGAGCCTGCTGGCCCTGCTGCTGGGGCAGGACGGCAAGGGATCGAGCAGCGGCTTCGGCGGCGCCTATGGACCGGAGCCTGACTCCGTCTGAGGCCGGTGTGCACCCGAAAAAAGGCGAGTGCAAAAAGTGCAATTCTGAAAGTGCTGGTTGAAGAGGTGGCGGGCAAGTCATTGATTTGACGGCTGAGACGCCGCGACGTCCCGTTGCACTCGCGCGTGCACCCGGGCGCCAAACCGGAGCCGCCGCGTGTCGTTCGTCGTCTGCGATGTCAAAGACCCGAAGCCAGTCTACACCCGCCCGACCGCCTGCTGGATCGAGCCGCGATCGCGACCGGAAGGGCGCGTGATTTCAACGCGAAAGGGGCGAGGGGAATGCGAGGCCGGGGCAGGCGAAGGCAGGGTTGGTAAACCAGACGTTAAGCATGGCAAGCTGAGGATGAACCGGGGGCCGATTCTCTGTCCGCCCTTCTCAAGAGCCGCCGCATGACCGCCTTTCGCGCCCGCCTGACCGAGTTCGACATCCGCCGTCTGATCAAGGCGTCGGACGAGGATGAGCGCGCCTCGGCCGCCCACAAACTGTGCCGCAGCATGGATCGGGCCGAGCTGGACGAGGCTGACCGCGAGGCGGCCCAGAAGATACTGCGCGTCCTGGCCAATGACGCCGCCGAACTGGTGCGCCGGTCGCTGGCCGTAACGCTGAAGTCTTCGGACCTTCTGCCGCACGACGTGGCGCGCCGGCTGGCGGCGGACGTCGACAGCGTGGCCCTGCCCATCATCGGCGCCTCGCCGGTCTTCACCGATGACGACCTGATCGAGATCGTCCGCGCCGGCTCGGCCGTGCGTCAGGTGGCCATCGCCGGTCGCCCCAAGGTGTCGCGCGACGTCGCCGACGCCCTGAGCATCGACGGCTGCGAGATGGCCGTGCGCACCCTGGCCTCGAATGACAACGCCGACCTCTCCGAACAGGCGATGCTGCGCTCGATCGACCGGTTCGGCGACACGCCGGAAGTGGTCGCGGCCCTGTCCTATCGTCAGGTCCTGCCGCTGGACGTCACCGAGAAGCTCATCGCCCTGGCCAGCGACGCGGTGCGCGAGCATCTGATCAGCCGTCACGCCGTGGCGCCCGAGACCGCGATCCGACTGGCCACCTTCGCCCGCGAGCGTTCGACCATCGATCTGGTCGATCAGGCGGCGGCCAGCGCCGACCTGCCGCGCTTCGTGGCCCAGTTGAACACCCGCAAGGCCCTGACTGCCTCCCTGCTGCTGCGGGCGCTGGCGCGGGGTCAGATGGTGCTGTTCGAGCACGCCGTCGCCGAACTGGCCTCGACGCCGCATTCTCGCGCCTGGCTGATGGTGCACGACGCCGGTCCGCTGGGGCTCAAGGCCATCTATGACCGGGCCGGCCTGCCGCCGCGTCTGTTCCAGGCCTTCCGCGCCGGGGTCGACACCTGGCGTGCGCTGCAGGCCGAGGGCGCCGACACCTCGGGCGAGGAGTTCCGCGAGCGCATGCTGGAGCGGTTCCTGACCCAGCGTCCCAACACCCCGCGCGACGACCTGGCCTATCTGATGGAGCGGCTGGACCAGCCGCCGCTGCCGGCCGCGGGCCGCAACGCCTCGGCGGCCTGAGGCCTTCCGGAAACGAAAAACGCCCGCTCGAGAGAGCGGGCGTTGTTGTTTTGAGCGCTATGCTCGGCTCGCGAAGCCTCGCGGCTTGAGTGCTGGCTCAGGCGCGGTAGGCGGCGACCTCGGCTTCGAGGGTCTCGGCCAGGGCGCGACCGACCGGATGGTCGTCGGTCTGGATCTGGTCGCGGACCACGGCCTTGATGGCGTCGATGTGGGCGTCGAGCAGACGGACCGGAGCGCTGGCGCGCTTTGCCGGGTCGTCCAAGAGCTTGCACAGCGAACCGGCCAGGCGGGTGACCAGCGGATATTGATAGGTGGCGCCGAGACCCTTGAGGTCGTGGGCGCGGAAGTACAGGCCCTCGGCGGTCTGGGCGTTCAGGCCTTCGGCGCGGATGGCGGCCTGGGCGGCGTCCAGCTTGTTGATTTCGTCCTGCAGCCACTGGCCGAACTGGGCCGACATCGCCTTCAGGGCCTCTTCGGCCTTGGCGATGGCGTTGGCGTCGATACCGCCGAACCCGCCGCCGACCTTGAGGCGCAGGGTGTTGGGCGGGCGAATGACCTGGGCCGGGTTGCTCACGGTGACTCCTCGGGACGTGCAGGCTCAGCTTGCGCCGGACCTGCTTAAGGAACGGTGACCTTTCGGGTTAACCTGTAAATTGTTCCAGCAGGACGCGTTCCTCGAACGAACGGCCGGCCTCGAACAGCATGGTCAGGCTGATGTCGCGGCGCTCGCGCACATCGACCCGGGCGACGCGGCGGATTTCCAGATTGTCGGCGACGGCGCTGACCGGGCGTTTGTCGTGCTCCAGCACCTCGAAGGTCACCTTGGCCTCGTGCGAGAGCAGGGCCCCGCGCCAGCGGCGGGGACGGAAGGCGCTGATCGGGGTGAGGGCCAGCATCCGGGCGTCGAGGGGAATGATCGGGCCGTGGGCCGAGAGGTTGTAGGCGGTCGAGCCGGCCGGGGTGGCGACCATGCAGCCGTCGCAGGTCAGCTCGTCCAGCCGCACCTTGCCGTCGATGGTGATCCTGAGCTTGGCGCTCTGGCGCGTCTGGCGCAGCAGGGAGACTTCGTTGATGGCCAGACCGCTGGAGACCTCGCCGGCCTCGTTCCAGGCGTCCATCTGCAGCGGGTGGATGACGGCGCGGCCGGCGGCGGCGATGCGGGCCGGCAGGTCGTCCTCCTCGTAGTCGTTCATCAGGAAGCCGACAGAGCCGCGATTCATGCCGTAGACGGGCGTGCGGCGGGTCAGATCGCTGTGCAGGGTCTCCAGCATGAAGCCGTCGCCGCCCAGGGCCACGATGACGTCCGCTTCCTCGATCGGGACCGAGCCGTAGCGTTTGGCCAGCAGGGCGCGCGCGAACTGGGCCTCGGGCCGCTCGCTGGCGGTGAAGGCGAGAGCCATCTGGGGGGAGGGGGCGGTTTCAGTCACGGCGGCACGCAAGCCGAGCCGGGCCGCGAAGTCAAATACCGAAGTGTGACGTCAGGCGGCGACGTCGGCGACCATGGCGCGGAATTCGCGGGCGGCGTCGGCCTGTGACAGGCTGCCCATGCCCCAGTCTCCGCCCCAGCCGGGCAGGCCGTTGGTCAGTTTGCGGATCTCGTCCAGAACGGCCGGGAAGACGGCGCGGTCGATGCCGACGGCGCTGCAGGCCAGGAACAGGGGTTGGGGCGAAGGGCGCGAGACAGCGCTGCGGATCTGGGTCACGCTGAAGCCGCCGAGCGCCGCCAGCGAATGTTCGAACAGGCTCAGGCGCTTTTCGCGGATGGCGCGGATCAGGAAGCCGGGGCGCAGCTGGCCCGCGCTCTGCAGCTTGGCGACCAGGCGGCGCTCCATCTCCTCACGCTCGGAGTGGCTGGGCTGGGGTGTCGAGGGGCTGGGGGCGCGGCCGGGGCCGACGTTGATCACGGCCGTTTCGATCGCCTTGGCCAGATAGGCGTCGTCGACGCGGAAGCGTTCGCCGATGGCCTGACGCAGGGCCTGGCCGACCAGGCCGTAGAGCTCGCGGGCCAGGACGTCATTGAGGCGCGGGTGGCGGGTCAGGGGCGCGCGCAGGGCGGCGACGCGGCGCGACTGTTCGACCAGCCGGCTGAGGCCGCTCTCGCTGATCTCGGCAGTGCGGTTGGAGGCCAGCGCCGTCATGGTCGCGGGCTCGGCGGCGTCGATGATGGCGTCGGCGACGGCGCCGCTCAGCATCGGGCGGCGGGCGACCTCGATATGATGCTCGACCGTGGCCTCGACCAGGATGCGGATCAGGTCGTGATCCTTGAGCAGGGGGCTGTTGGCGATGATCGGACGGGCGATCTCGATCTCGTCGAGCGCCAGCATGTTGACGAGGGCAAGTGGCGCCCATTCGGCGCCGGCCAGGCTCTCGGCCAGGGATTTGCGAATGTCGTGTTCGGCCTGACGGGCCAGGGTCAGGAAGATTTCGGTCAGGACCGGCGACACCTCGGCGCCGGCCGGAGTCGAGTCGCACAGTGCGGCGATGCCCAGAAGAAGTCGTTGCCGGTCGTCCGTCGTCCGACTCTTCGCCAGCGTCAGCAGGTCGGCGGGCGAGAAGCTCGCGGGCCGCGTGGGCGCGAAGGTTTGCAACGAGGCGACAGCGGTCACGGCGAACTCCGGTCGGATCAGGTCCGATTCTGGATCGCAAGGTGCGGTACCGGTCATGAAAACTCGGTTAACCGGCCATCAACCTTACCTTGCGTGATGCTTGACGGGCCTTCGTCGCGGGAGGACGGTGGCCTTCACGCCCGGAGAGGCGACAGGAAGGATATCCCCCATGGCCGACGGCGCCGCCCCGCAAAGTCTGAAGTCCCGCGTTTCCGAGGCCGAATGGCAGGCCCGGGTCGATCTGGCCGCCCTCTACCGGCTGGTCGCCCTGCACGGCTGGGACGACATGATCTTCACCCATATCTCGGCGCGTGTGCCGGGACCCGAACATCATTTCCTGATCAATCCGTACGGCTGGTATTTCGAGGAGATGACGGCCTCGGCGCTGGTGAAGGTCGATCTGGACGGCAACATCGTTCAGGAGACCCAGAGCTTCATCAATCCGGCGGGCTTCACCATCCACTCGGCCGTTCATGCGGCGCGCGAGGACGCCCACTACGTCATCCACCTGCACACCACGGCAGGCGTGGGCGTGGCGGCGCAGCAGGAGGGTCTGCTGCCGATCGGCCAGAACGCCTGCCTGCTGCAGCACCAGGTCGCCTATCACGGCTATGAGGGCCTCGCCCTGAACCACGACGAGCGCGAGCGGCTGGTGGCGGATCTGGGCGACAAACCGCTGATGCTGCTGCGCAATCACGGGACGCTGGCGGTCGGTCAGACGGCGGCGGCGGCCTGGATCGGCATGTTCTTCCTCGAGCGGGCCTGCGCACAGCAGGTGGCGGCCCTGTCGGGCGGCCGCGAGCATGTGCTGATCGCCCCTGATGCGGCGCAGGAAGAGACGAAACAGCAGGGCGGGGGTCTGCCCTTCGTCGCGGCCCTGGCCTGGCCGGGCGCGCTGCGCCTGCTGGACCGCAAATCCCCGGGCTACGACGCTTGAAGTCGGCCGCGACGCTTCTCGCAGGCGTCGCGGTCCTTCTGCCTTCCGTGGCCGTCACTCCGGCCTTTGGGGGCGCCTGGACCCAGCCGAAGGGCAAGGGTCAGGTCATTGTCAAATATGAGGATATGCGCGCCGATCAGGGCTTCGACCCGAACGGCGATCGCGTCGACCTGCCCCAGGAGTGGCGCGACGGTTCCGCGGGCGTCTTCGCCGAATACGGACTGACCGACCGGCTGACGGTGCAGCTCAAGGGCGATTGGCAGGACGGAGCGGACCAGTTCGTCGACTATGAGGGGCGAGGGCCGCTGGAGGTGGGTCTGACCTGGCAGGTCTGGCGCGACGACAAGACCGCCGTCAGCCTCTACGGCGGCTATGCGTCGGCGGGGGAGGGGAGGAATGCCGGATATGCGGCTCCCGGCGTCGGCGACCATGATTTCGAGGCCCGGGTCTCGGTCGGGCGGTCGTTCGGCGGCGTCCCTGTGCGATGGGGGCCCGACCGGTCGTTCGTCGAGCTTCAGGCGGCGCGGCGGATGCGGGACGGCCTGCCGGACGAGACCCGGGTGGACTTCACCGTCGGCGGGCATTTCGGCGAAGACTGGATGGTGCTGGCCCAGGCCTTCGGCGGGGCGGCGGACCACGACGGGGCCGGCGGAGACGGCGCGCGCTGGCTGTCGGTGGAGACCTCCGTCGTGCGTCGGCTGGGCGACTGGAGCCTGCAGGCGGGCTGGCGACAGACGGCGGCAGGGCGGGAGACGCCGATCTCGGGCGGACCGGTTCTGGCGGTCTGGCGCCGGTTCTGAAATCGCCCGGAAAAAGCCGCGACTGCGACATTCGCGACCGACGGAGTTACGAACGGCGAGCGTTACAGAGACTTTAGTTGCCTCGACGGCAGGACCGGCTATGTCCGACCCCGCCTGAAAAGTCTTCAGACGTCCGTCCCCCACGGCTCCCGAGAGTACCCGCGTGATCAAACGCCACTTCTTCCTTGTCGCCGCAGGCGTCATGCTCGGCCTCATGGTCCTGGCGGCGGTGCTGCATATCGCTTTCGCCAAGGACGAGGGATCGGCCAAGGCCGCCCCCGGCGGCGGTCGCGGCGGACGGGGCCAGCAGGTGTCGGAAGCGACGGTCGCCTCGCGGTCGTTCAGCGACAATATCCGGGTGCTGGGCGTGGCCCGGGGCCTGAAGTCGGTGAACATCACCTCCAACTCGACCGAACTGATCACCGCCGTCCTGTTCCGCGACGGCCAGCGCGTCGCCGCCGGCGCGCCTCTGGTGCAGCTGCAGGCGCGCGAGGAAGACGCCGGGATCATTGAGGCCCGGGCCCAGGTGACCCAGGCCCAGCGCGAATACGAACGCTACAGCGCCCTGGCCGAGAAGGGCATCGCGCCGCGCGTGACCGCCGAACAGTCCGAGACGGCGCTGGCGACGGCGCGCGCCTCGCTGGCGGCGGCCGAGGCGCGTCGCGGCGACCGGATGATCCGCGCGCCCTTCGCCGGCGTCCTGGGCCTGACCACGGTCACGGCGGGCACCCTGATCAACCCGGGCGCGGTGATCGCGACCCTGGACGACACCGACGTCATCCGCGTCGATTTCCCGGTGCCGGAGCGGTATCTGGGCGTGCTGCGGACGGGTCTGCCCCTGACCGCCACCGCCGACGCCTTCGGCGGCGAGGCCTTCCAGGGCCGGATCGCCCTGATCGACACCCGCATCAACGAGACCACCCGCGCCGTCACCGCCCGGGCCGAGTTCCCCAATCCCGGCGGCCGTATCCGCCCCGGCATGCTGATGCGCGTCGCGGTGGCCCAGGGCCAGCGTCAGAGCGCCGCCGTGCCCGAGGCCGCCATCCAGTATGAAGGCCAGGGCGCCTTCGTCTATCGCATCGCCAGGGGCGAGAAGGGCTCCACTGCCCAGCGCGTCGAGGTTGAGACCGGCGCCGTCGAGGGCGGCTTCGTCGAGATCGTCTCGGGCCTGAGCGTCGGCGACAAGGTCGTCGGCGGCGGTCTGAACCGCATCCAGCCCAACGCCCCGGTCACCGTGGGCGGCGGACGTGGCGGCGGTCGCGGCGCGGGCGGTCAGGCTCCCGCCCAAGCTGCTGGTCAGGGCGCCGCACGATGATGCTCTCCGACGTCGCGGTCCGGCGGCCCGTCTTCGCGGCGGTGGCCGCCATCGTGCTGTGCGTCATCGGCGCGGCGGCCTTCTTCTTCCTGCCGGTGCGCGAACTGCCGGACGTCGATCCGCCGGTCGTCTCGATCAGCACCAGCTATGCCGGGGCCTCGGCCGAGGTCATCGAGAACCGCATCACCGAACCGGTGGAGCAGCAGATCGCCGGCATCCAGGGCGTCGATCGCATCACCTCGTCCAGCCGCGACGGCCGGTCGAACGTGACCATCGAGTTCTCGCTGGACCGCAATATCGACGACGCCGCCAATGACGTGCGCGACCGCGTCGCCCGGGTCGTCGGCCGTCTGCCCGAACAGGCCGACCCGCCGGAAGTGTCCAAGGCGGACAGCGACAGCTCGCCGATCATGATCCTGTTCCTGCGGTCGTCGACGATGAACCGGCTGGAGCTGACCGACTACGCCGACCGCTATCTGCTGGACCGTCTGGCGACCGTGCCCGGCGTGGCCCAGGCCCAGATCTTCGGCGAGCAGCGCTACGCCATGCGCATCTGGCTCAATGCCGGCGCCATGGCCGCGCGCGGCATCACCGTGACCCAGGTCGAGAACGCCCTGAACGCCCAGAACGTCGAACTGCCGGCCGGGTCGCTGGAATCGACCGACAAGGACTATACGGTCCGGGTGGCCCGCACCTACGCCCGGGCCGAGGACTTCGCCCTGCTGCCCATCGGCACGGCGGGTTCGGCCCCGACGGCGGCGACCAACACCAATACGAACACCACCCAGCCTTCGACCTCGGGCACGACGGGGGCGATCATCGGCGCCAACCGCTATGTCACCCGTCTGGGCGACATCGCGCGGGTTGAGGAAGCCCCCGCCGAGGCGCGGCGCCTGTTCCGCGGCAACGGCCTGGACCAGATCGGTCTGGGCGTCACCCGTCAGGCCCAGTCGAACGACCTCGCCATCTCCGACGGCGTGCGCAAGGCCCTGGTCGAGATGCAGGCCAGCCTGCCGCCGGGGACCGAACTGGTCGTCGGCTCCGACAACTCGGTCTTCACCTCCCACGCCATTTCCGAGGTCTGGATCACCATCGGGATTTCGCTGGCGCTGGTGGCGCTGGTGAACTTCATCTTCCTCGGCAGCCTTCGCGCGGCCCTGATCCCGTCGATCGTGGCGCCGATCTGTCTGCTGGCGACCTTCATCGTTCTGGCGCCGCTGGGCTTTTCGCTGAACCTGCTGACCCTGCTGGCGCTGGTTCTGGCCATCGGCCTGGTGGTCGATGACGCCATCGTGGTGACCGAGAACATCCAGCGCCGTCTGGACCATGGCGAACCGCCGCTGGTCGCCGCCGAGCGCGGCGCCCGTCAGGTCTTCTTCGCCGTCGTGGCCACGACCATCGTGCTGCTGGCGGTGTTCGCGCCGCTGCTGTTCCTTCCCGGATACGTCGGCCGTCTGTTCGTCGAACTGGCGGCGGCGATCGCGGCGGCCGTGGCCTTCTCGGCCTTCCTGGCGCTGAGCCTGTCGCCGATGCTGGCGTCCAAGATCCTCAAGCCCGCGTCCGGTTCGGGCTGGGTGGCCCGCAATGTCGACAAGGCGATGGACGGGCTCAAGAACAGCTACGGCGCCTCGCTGGACCTGCTGGTCGGCAGCCGCGTCGCGGTCATCGGCGTGGTCGCCCTGATCCTCGTGGTCGGGGGCGGGGCCGTCGGGATGTTCTTCGTCCTGCCCAATGAGCTGGTGCCCCAGGAAGACCGTGGCCGGGTGCAGGTGCGGGTGCAGGGGCCGGAAGGCGCAGGCTTCGACTATACGAAGAAGATCATGCTCGGCCTCGAGCCGATCCTGGCCCAGTACAAGGAAGACGGCGAGGTCGAGAGCTATCTGATCTCCTCGCCCGGCTTCGGCGGCGGCAGCTATAACTCCGGCAACGCCACCCTGATCCTCAAGGACTGGTCCGAGCGCAAGCGCGCCGCCGACCAGATCGCCCAGGAGCTGAACGGCAAGCTGCGCGGCCAGACGGGCGCCCAGGTCAACGCCTCGATCCCCGGCGCCTTCCAGCGCGGCGGCGGCGGGGGCGGCGGTAACTCCAACTCGGTCGAGATGATCGTCACCGGACCGGAATACGAGGACATCTATCGCTGGCTGCAGCCTGTGCTGGCCGCCGCGCTGGAGCATCCGGGCTTTTCGCGTCCGCGCCTGAACTACGAGCCCAACGCCCCGCGTCTGCTGGTCGATGTGGATCCGGAGAAGGCGGCGGCTCTGGGCGTCTCCTCGCAAGAGATCGGCCGCACGCTAGAGACCATGTTCGGCTCACGCCGCGCCACGACCTATATCCGCGGTGGTCAGGAGTATGACGTCATCCTGCAGACGGACCGCGCCAACCGGGCCGGCGTGACCGATCTGGAGGGGCTGTATGTCTCGACCGGATCGGGGACGCTGGTGCCCCTGTCGTCGGTGGTCGACACCAAGACCTCGGGCGACACCCCGGACCGTCGTCGTCTGGACCGGCAGCGGTCGATCAGCCTTCAGGCCGACCTGAACCCTGGCGAAACCATCGCCGACGCCGTGGCCTTCCTGAACGCGGAAGCCGCCAAGCAGCCGCAGGGCGTGGTGGCGATCCAGTGGGGCGGGGCGGCGCGCGATCAGGCGGAAGCCGGCGGCGCTGTGGGCGCGGCCTTCGGTCTGGCGCTGCTGCTGGTCTTCCTCGTCCTGGCGGCCCAGTTCGAAAGCTGGATCACCCCGGCGGTGATCATGCTGACGGTGCCTCTGGCGGCGGCCGGCGGTCTGTTCGGCCTGCTGATGGCCGGGTCCAGCCTGAACATCTATTCGCAGATCGGCCTGATCATCCTGATCGGGGTCGCGGCCAAGAACGGCATCCTGATCGTCGAGTTCGCCAACCAGTTGCGCGATCAGGGCCGGTCGATCCGCGAGGCGATCATCGAAAGCTCGACCCTGCGTCTGCGCCCGATCATCATGACCTCGATCGCCACGGCCTTCGGCGCCCTGCCGCTGGTGCTGTGGCACGGGGCGGGGGCGGGCAGCCGCCAGACCATCGGGGTGGTGATCTTCACCGGGGCGATGTTCTCGACCCTGCTGACCCTGTTCGTGGTGCCGGTGATCTACGGCGCGCTCGCCCGCTTCACCAAGTCGCCCGAATGGACGGCCCGCAAGATCGAACAGTGGGAAGCCCAGGAAGCCACGGCCAACGACAAGGTCCCGCACGCAGCGGAATAGTCCCCGCTTTCGCGGGATGGGCGGCCACTATCTCCTGGCCGCCTCGACGCTGAGGTACGCGATGACGTCGCGGCGGTCCGTGGCGTCGGGCAGGCCGGGGAAGGTCATCTTGTTGCCGGGCAGGAAGTTGCGCGGATTGGCCAGCCAGTGGTCGATATGGTCGTCGTCCCAGGCGAAGCCGGCGCCCTTCACGGCCTTGGAATAGTTGTAGCCCGGATGGGTCCCGGCGACCCGGCCGATGACGCCATAGAGGTTGGGTCCGGTCATGTTCGGGCCGTTGGCGGTCGCCGTATGGCAGGCCTTGCAGCGGGCGAAGACCTTCGCCCCGTGTTCGAGATCGGCGGTGTTGTAGGGGGCGGGCAGGGCGGCCAGCATGGTCGCGCGCTGGGCGTCGGTCAGGGGCGGCGGGACCGGCACAGGCGGCGCTGCGGGCGTGCTTTCGCCCGATCCGCAGCCTGAGAGCGTCGCGACCGCCATTCCCGCCAAGACCCATCGCCGCATCGCCGTCTCCCGCCTGTCGGAAACCCTGATAGCGCAAGCGCGGCCGGGTGCAATCGCGGGCTGAAACGGGGCTTCACTCTGGACGGGGCCGTATCGCACCTGATAATCAGTCACAGCTACGGCGACCTTTACCCTGTCGCCAGCCTTCGCGTCCGAGTGATCCTGAATGCCCTCAAATGTCATCAAGCTGAGCGAGGCCCGGTTGGGCGATCGCGGCGTCATCACCTCCGTGGGGACCCACGACCATCACGAGGCGGCGGAGACCGAGCTGGAGCGCCGCCTGCTGGAGCTGGGGCTGGTCGAGGGGGCGCGGATCGAGCTGATCCATCAGGGCCTGTTCGGGCGCGACCCGATCGCGGTCAAGGTCGACGACATGCGCGTGGCCCTGCGCCGGAAAGAGGCCGCCAGCCTGACCCTTCGCCTCGGCGACGACATCGCGGAAGCCGCTGAATAATGGACATCGCCGTTCGTCCGGCCCGGGTCGCCCTGGTCGGTAATCCCAACTCGGGCAAGACCGCCCTGTTCAACGCCCTGACCGGCGCCCATCAGAAGGTCGCCAACTACGCCGGCGTCACCGTCGAGCGGAAGGAGGGGATCATCCGCTCCGCCTCGGGCCGCAGCCTGTCGGTGCTGGACCTGCCGGGCACCTATTCCCTGCGCGCCCGCAGCCCGGACGAGGAGGTCACCCGCGACGCCGTCCTCGGCAAGCTGGCCGGAGAGGCCGAGCCGGACGCCATCATCTGCGTCGCCGACGCCACTAATCTGCGCCTCGTGCTGCGTCTGGTGCTGGAGCTGAAGCAGGTCGGGCGGCCGATGGTGCTGGCCCTCAACATGTACGACATCGCCCAGCGTCAGGGGCTGCGCATCGATCTGGAGAAGCTCCAGGCCGAGTTGGGCCTGCCGATCGTGACCACGGTCGCGACGCGCAAGAGGGGCGTCGACGAACTGATTTCGCAGGTCGAGAGCCTGACCCTGAGCGCCGCGCGTGACGAAACGGCGACCGGCGGCTGGCACGCCCCCGATGCGTCGGAAATTCGCGCCGCCCACCGCCGGGCCGAGCAGATCATGCGCGATTGCGTGCGTCCGCCCGAGCGGCCCGACACCCTGACGGGCAAGATCGACGCGGTGCTGCTGAACCCGGTCGCCGGTCTCGTCATCCTGCTGGCCATTCTGTTCGTGATGTTCCAGGCCGTGTTCAGCTGGGCCACGCCCCTGATGGACGGCATCGACGCGGGCTTCGCGGCGCTGGGCGGCCTGGTCGGGGCGGTGATCCCGGACGAGGGCTCCTGGGGCCTGCTGCAGAGCCTGCTGGTCGACGGCGTCATCGCCGGGGTCGGCGCCGTAATGGTCTTCCTGCCGCAGATCGTGATCCTGTTCGCCTTCATCATCCTGCTGGAAGACTTCGGCTATATGGCCCGGGCCGCCTTCCTGATGGACAAGATCATGGGCGGCGCCGGCCTGCACGGCCGGGCCTTCATTCCGCTGCTGTCCAGCTTCGCCTGCGCCATTCCCGGGGTCATGGCCGCGCGGGTGATCGACGCCAAGCGCGACCGGATGACCACCATTCTGGTCGCGCCCCTGATGACCTGTTCGGCGCGCATCCCGGTCTACACCTTGATCATCGGCGCCTTCATTCCGCAGGAAACCGTCTGGGGCTTCGTGAATCTGCAGGGTCTGGTGATGTTCGGCCTCTACGCCGCCGGGATTCTGTCGGCCCTGATCGTCTCCTTCGTCATCCGCAAGATCTTCTGGAGGGGCGCGGTCGAGCCCTTCATGATGGAGCTGCCGACCTACAAGATGCCCGATCTGAAGAGCGTCCTGTTCAACCTGTGGGTCCGGGCGCGGATCTTCATGGAGCGGGCGGCGCGGATCATCCTGCCGTTGATGATCCTGATCTGGGTGCTGGGGACCTTCCCCTATCCGCCCGAGGGCGCGACCGGGCCGGCCATCGACTATTCCTTCGCAGGGATGGTGGGCCATGCGCTGGAGCCGATCTTCCGGCCCATCGGCTTCAACTGGCAGATGGTCATCGCCCTGGTGCCCGGCATGGCCGCGCGCGAGGTGGCGGTGGCTGCGCTCGGCACCGTCTACGCCATCGCCGACGCCGACAGCGCGGGCAGCCTGCTGGGTGCGACCCTGGCCGCCCAATGGTCGCTGGCGACGGGGCTCAGCTTCCTGGCCTGGTACATCTTTGCGCCCCAATGCGTGGCGACCCTGGGCGTGGTCAAGCGCGAGACCAACAGCTGGGGCTGGATGTGGGTGATGGTCGCCTACATGTTCGGCCTGGCCTATCTGGCCTCCTTCATCACCTACCACGTGGCGGTCGCCCTTGGCGGCGGCGCGGTCGGGGGCTAAGCCCGGACGGCCGCACAGGGCGCGGCGCCGGATTCGTCCATGCCGCTTCCCGTCGTCACGGCCGTTCTGCTGGGTCTTCTCGGACTGGCCGTTGGACAGGCGTTGGCCGTGATCAGCGTGCGGTTGCCGCGGGAGGAGGGCGTCGCCGTCGAGGCCGCCCCGTGGTTACGACGGGGCCTGTCGCGTCGGCATCTTCTCTTCAGCCTGGCCGCGGCCGGGATCGGGGTGTGGGCGGCGCTGGCCGGCGGCTTGACCGGGCAGGGCTGGCTGTTCGCCGTTGTGAGCGCCCTGCTGGGCTGGCAACTGCTGCTGATCGCGGTCATCGACGCCGAACATTTCTGGCTGCCGGATATCCTGACCCTGCCGCTGATCGGGACCGGGCTGGTCGCTACGGGTCTGCTGGCGGGCGGCCTGCCGTGGCTGCAGATTTTCGGCGCCGTCATGGGGTTCGGCCTGCTGTGGCTGCTGGCCTGGCTGTACCGGCGGGTGCGCGGGCGCAACGGCCTGGGCGGCGGCGATCCCATCCTGTTCGCGGGGGCGGGGGCGTGGGTCGGCTGGACCGGCCTGCCCAGTGTGCTGCTGTGGGCCTGTGCGACAGGGCTCTGCATGGTGTTGTGGCGGCTGCTGCGGCGCCGTCCGGTGCGCGGCGAGGACCGGATGCCGTTCGGAACCCTGCTGGCGCTGGGCGTCTGGCTGACCTGGCTGTACGGACCGCTGGGCCTCTAGCGGCCAGAACTAGCGGCCGGTGACGACCTTCACGACGATATGGGCGGTCGTGTCGATGATGGCCTCGGGCGCGGTGTCGCCGCGCCGCAGCAGTTCGAAGCCGTCGGCCATGGCCTCGACCAGGTTGGCGACCTGATAGGAGGTCAGGCGCGGGTCCAGCCCCTTGGCGTGATAGCCGGTGGCGTGGGCCTGGGCGATGCGACGTTCGAAGGCCAGGTGGACGCGGCGCAGGCGCTTGACCCGGCTCTCGATGAAGCCCGCCTCGCCCTTGTCGGCCAGCATGTGCTCGATGCGCAGCACCGGCCCGTGCGCCTGCCAGAAGGCCAGGACGTCGACGACATAGGCGCGGGCGGCGTTGAACGCCTGTTCGCCCGACCAGTCGCCGTCCAGATGACGGGCCAGAACCTGGAAGTCGGTGGCGCAGTCCTCGCACAGGGCCAGAACCGGCTCCTCCACGGTCTTGAAGTAGGTGTAGAAATTCGACGGCGACAGACCGGCCTCGGCGGCGACGTCGGCGACCCGGATCTCTCCCAGATGCCGGCTGTCCAGCAGGCGGCGCGTCGCGGCCAGGATGGAGGACCGGGTGCGGCCGCCGCGGGCGCCGATCCGGTGTCCCAGCTTGTTGATATTGGTCGGGGCCATGGGGAGGTGTCGTCTGGCGAAGCGCGGGAAATGGGCCGTTTGCGGACCTTCCAGTTGTTTCGCCAGATTTGCTGCGGCGCGTCAACGCGCAGCGTATGATGTGGTTGCAGTCGCGAAGCGGCGGCCTGCAGATATTTACGACTTGGTAACGGCTGCGGACCGGCGCTATCGTGCCCGCCGTCTCCGGCGGCGACCTCGCCGTCTGCGCTCGAAAGAGGCTGAGCGATGGATCTGCCCGTCGATACCCCGCTGTCCTATTCGATCCAGCCCGAGGACGCGGGTTCGCCCGGCGTCGGGCCCTGGGTCTGGGCGGTGATCGACGAGGACGGGCGCAAGATCGTCACGGGCCTGGCGCCGAACCAGGACCTGGCCCAGACCCAGGCCCGCAACGCGATCTCCGACCGTTCTCCGACGGCCTTCTAGTCAGACGGGGCTGATCAGGCCGGTTCAGCCGCACGGCGCTGAAGCTCGTCGGCGCGGCGGTCCAGTTCATCGGCGCGACCCGGAAGGGTGCGCGACACCTCCTGAAGCTGTTCGTCGGTGACCGTGCGGCCCTGTGCGCGAGCCTCGGCGATCTGGCGAGCGCGGTAGGCGGGGTCGCGCAGACGCGCGGCCTCTGCACGCATCTGGTCGGCGCCGTTGTGCATCTGGCGCGCGCCGTTGCCCATCTGAACACGGGCATCGGCGCGGGCGCGGGTGGCCTGTTGGCGAGAAACCTCGGCTTGAGCGCGGGCCTGATCGGCCTGAACGCGCGCGGCGTCGGCCTGGGCGCGAGCCTCGGCCCGGGGCGCGGCGCTGGCGCGGGCGGAGGCGGCGGCCTGACGCGCGACATTGGCCTGTTGGCGAGCCTGTGCGGCCTCGGCGCGGGCGGCGGCGGCGGCGCGCTGCTCCTCGGGCGTGGCCTCGCGGGTGACCGTATAGCCGTAGCCGTAGCTGTAGGTGGTGGTCGCAGGCGGCGCAGGCGGGGCGGGCATGGCCGCGGGGGCAGGCGGCGCCGGCGGGGCCGGGGGCGCGCTCATCGACCAGTCGTCGGACGCCGCCGGAGTCGGGGGCGGCGCCGGGGGAGCCGGAGGAGCCGGGGGCGCGGGCGGGGCCGGCAGGTCGCCGTCCTGATCCGACCAAGACGCCTGAGGCGGGAGCGGAGCCAGAGGAGCGAGGGGGGCGATGACGGCGCTCATCGCCGGGATCGGAGGCAGCGGCGGCAGGGGCGCGGCTTCGAAACCATGCTCGCGGATTTCCAGCGCGGCCAGAGGGGTGGCGACGACAGCCAGGGCGGCAACGGTCAGGGCGACGGTGAGAGGGCGGCGGTTGGGAGAGGCGCTCATGATGCAGGCGATCCTTCTTTTGAGAGTGCGGGCGTTCGCGGCCATAGGGGTGGCGGCGTGCGAGAGAGACGGCGGGCAGGCGGCGAGGCGAACCAGGGCGCGGGCGTAGGTCGAGGCGTCGATGGTCTCGACCGCGGCGGCGTCGGCGGCTTCCTCTGAGCGGGCGGCCAGGACGATGTGCAGCCGCCAGACCAGCGGGTTGAACCAGAACAGGGCCACCGCCAGCCGCGAGAGGATCAGGAAGACCCAGTCGCGCCGCCGCAGATGGGCGAGTTCGTGGGCGAGGACGGCCGGGGCGGTGTCGGGCGCACTCAGGCTGGCGGGATCGACGACGATGACACCGGGCGAGACGCCCCAGCTCAGCGGGCTGGACAGGCGGTCGCTGCTGACCAGTCGCGGGCGGGGCGTGGGCGACAGCCGGGCCAGGGGCGTCAGCCAGGCCGGAGTGGTCACGGCCCGACCCTCACGGGTCCAGCGATCGAGGGTGACCAGGCCGACGATGAACCGGCCGACGATGGCCACGGCGCCGAAGATCCAGACCACGGCGGCGATCAGGGCGAGCGAGGGCGGGGGCAGGGCGCCCGAGACCTCCATCCCGGCGACGGGGCCGATCTCGCCGGCCCACAAGGGATCTGCGGCGACGGCGGGAACGGGCGCCGCCGGCAGGATGGCCAGTTGCAGCGACGGCAGCAGGGCGGCGATCACGGGCAGCAGAAGCAGCACGCAGACCGTGGCGCGCAGGATGTCGACGCGGTCGGCGGCCCGACGCGCGACCCAATGGGCTGCCGCCAGACCGGCTCCGGCGACCAGGCCAGACTTGATCAGCAGGGACAGGAAGAGGGCGAGGGTCATCGGCGGTCGTCCTTGCGCCCGGTGGCCCGTTCGGTCGCGTCGTCGATGGCGCGCTCAAGGGCGGCGGCCTCATCCGGGGTCAGCCTCTGGCCAAGGCCCAGCAGGGCCGTGGCGGCGCTGGCCGCCGACCCGGCGAAGAAGGTGTCGATCATCTTCTGCAGCGCGCCGGCCGCGACCGTATCGGTGCGGGGGACGGGGCGATAGGTCACCCCCGAAGCGCCCTGACCGCGGGCCACGAGACCCTTGGCTTCGAGCCGCGCCAGCAGGGTGCGGACGGCGGAATCACTGATCGGATCGGCCAGGGCGTCGCGAACATCGGCGACGGCCGCCGTTTCGAGTCGGCACAGTGTCTCAAACACCTCGCGTTCCCGGCGGGGGAGAGCCTCGATCATGACGGTTCCTCGGCAAGTGTCGCTACATATGTAGCGCTACATGCGTAGCGAATTGGGTCGGGATTGAGGCGGCGACATGAACTCGCCGTAGGGTCGGTGAAAGTCCGGTCGCCACTGGATTTGACCGCGCAGGCGCCGTCGGGGAAAGTCGGGCGGCCGTGGCGGACAGGTGTCGCGCCATGTATCAAAACCGACATGATCGGGACATGTCGGTGTCACTCAGCCTACATTCTTGCGTCACGCAGAATACATTTGGCCGTATCAATGCTGTGAACTGACCAATACAATTCGGTCCTAGGTTCCGGGTCCTCACTCAGGGGACAATAATGAACCGCCAAAACAAACTGCGCCTCCAGCTGCTGCTGGGGAGCGCTATCATGGCTGCCGCCATGCCGGCTCTGGCCCAGGCCCAAACCGTCGCTCCGGTCGCTCCCGAAGAGCAGTCGACGGCCCTGGACGACATCGTCGTCACCGCCACGCGTCGCGAGACCAACCTGCAGGACACCCCGATCGCCGTCTCGGTGGTCAGCGCGGAAATCCTGAAGGACCGCCACGTCCAGAGCCTGTACGACCTGGCCGACGGCGCCGTCCCCTCGCTGCGCGTCGCCACCTTCGAAGCCCGCCAGTCGGCCCTGACCGTCGGCATCCGCGGCATCGTGCCCCTCGACGCCAACCAGCCCGCCCGTGAGCAGGGCGTCGGCATCTATGTCGACGGCGTCTATCTGGCTCGCCAGCACGGCCTGAACGCCGCCCTGTTCGACACCCAGCGCATCGAAGTCCTGCGCGGTCCGCAAGGCACCCTGTTCGGCCGTAACACCGAGGGCGGCGCCCTCAACATTGTCACCCGCGAGCCCACCGGCGTGTTCGGCGGCCGGGTCGGCGGCGGCGTCGGCAACTACGGCTCCTACAGCCAGGAAGTCCACCTGGACCTGCCGGAATACAACAACTTCGCCTTCAAGATCGACGGCGTGATCCAGCACCAGGACGCCACCACCAAGAACCCGCTCGCGGGTCAGACGGGCTGGAACTACTACGACCGTCAAGGCATCCGCGCCGCCCTGCGCTGGACCCCGACCGCGAAGCTGACGAACATCTTCTCGTACGACACCGCGACGGATGAGAACACGCCGTTCTACAGCCAGCTGCTGAACTACAACCCGAACGGCTGCGCCACCGGCACCCAGGCCTCGCAACCGGCCTGCACCCTGCCGGGCACCAGCTACACCGGCCTGACCGGCACCGTGCGCCCGCTGCTCCCCGGCGTGGTCGTCAATGGCGACAGCCGCATGAAGGTCGCTGACATCGGCGTGCCGCAACAGCCCAGCGTCGATGAGACCTTCGGCTATACCAACACCCTGCGCTACGACATCACCGACGACATCCAGCTGCGTTCGATCACCGCCTACCGCGGCGTCGATGCGACCCAGTGGGACAACTCGGGCGGCGCCCACCGTCCGCCGGTCGTGGTCCCGGGCTGCACCGGAACCGCCTGTAACTTCAGCCGCTACTCGCTGGCCGACCTGCACCAGACCCAGTTCAGCCAGGAGTTCCAGGCTGTGGGTTCGGCCGGTTCGTTCGACTTCGTCGCCGGCCTCTTCTACTTCAAGGAAAACGTCGAGGACGACGCCGCGACCCCGGCTTCGATGGCCATCCAGGGCTACACCACCGCCGGTCAGACCACGGGCTACTCCTACGTCGTGATCGACCCCTGCACGGGTTCGGGCGGCTTCGGCTCGCAACCGGGCTGCCGCTCGATCGACCGCGCCTCGGAAGTCGAATCGACCAGCTACGCCGCTTACGGCCAGGTGACCTGGAACGTGACCGACCAGCTGCACCTGACGGCCGGCGGTCGCTACACCCGCGACCACAAGGACGGCGCCCTGACGATCTCGCGTAACGTCAACTACGCCGCCAACCCGGCCATCGCCGCCCTGAACGGCTACACGCCGCTGGACGAGACCTGGGAGCGCTTCAACCCGACCGCAACCGTCGCCTATGACGTCTCGGACGACGTTCACGTCTACGCCAAATACGCTACGGGCTACCGCTCGGGCGGCGCCAGCTCGCGGACGGCCAACTACCAGGCCTTCGGTCCGGAAGACGTCCGTTCGTATGAAGCCGGCTTCAAGGGCGACTTCATGGATCACCGCGCTCGCGTGAACCTGGCCGCCTACGCCATGGATCGCGACGACAGCCAGGTCGACATCTCGAACATCCAGTTCGCGTCGTCGGGCGGCTCGGCGACCAGCTTCAACAACCTGGTCACGATCAACGCCCCCGGCACCACGAAAATCCGTGGTTTCGAGGCCGAGTTCACCCTGCGCCCGATCGAAGGCCTGACCCTGAACGCGTCCTACGCCTATACGGACACGGAAATCCCGCTGGTGCCGATCACCAACTGCATCACCACGGGCACCCCGCCGGTCACCACCTGCGGCGCCCCGGTCGACCAGCGCTTCTACATCGTCTTCACGCCGAAGAACGCTGTCAGCGCCTCGATCGACTATGAGCACGGCGTGTTCGGCGGCGCGGCCAACCTGCGCTTCCACTTCGACGGCAACTACGCCGACGCCACCCAGGCGTTCGACCAGTTCGAAACGAAGAACGACTCGTCGCTGATCTTCAACGGTCGCATCTCGCTCGCCGACATCCGCGTCGGCGACACCCAGGACCTGACGGTCAGCATCTGGGGCCGCAACCTGTTCGACGAACAGTACGTCTTCCGCCGCGACCCGTCCAACAGCCTGCCCGCCGCGCCGACCACCAGCCTGACCACGGGCAGCATCGGCAACGTCATGGGCGACTACGGCAACTTCAACGCCCCGCGCACCTTCGGCCTGGAAGCCACCGTCAGCTTCTAAGCCTCAAGGCCGCAAGGCTCGAAACGACGACGGCCGGTGCGGAAACGCACCGGCCGTTTTCGTTTTGGCGGCATACCGCTGTGACCGGTCAGGCCTTGTCGATGGCGGCGGCGATCTGATCCGTTGAATGGCCCGTCAGGTCCTTGGCGATCTCGCCGACCAGTCTGGCTTCGGTTTCCTTGTGCCAGCCCTTGCGCAGCTGACCCAGGGTCTTGGGCGCCGCGATGACGAGCAGATGCTCGACCTTGTTGGTCAAAACCATCTTGTTGAGCACGTCAGCCACGCCCATCGCGAAGCCGTCTTCCGCCTGGGTGTCGTTGTCGGGATTGGCTTCGCTCGAGATGCGGCCCGCCGCGCCCGACGCCCGCTCCTCGATGGCCGGTGTCGGCCGGGCGGTCAGCTGAACGTCTTGCTGACCAGAGTTCTCGAACAGGGCGATCTTCTCGCCGTCGACGACAGCCACGAGGGCGCCTTTGGGAAGTTTCATCGGTAGCTCCGGCTTGTTGCGAGGGTCGCATCAACGAACCGCGCAGGGGCCGGTTGCGTGTTTTCGCTGCCTGCGACCCTGTGAAGTCGCGCCGACCCGATCGTGCCGGGCTTCCAGTGGACCTCGATCGCACCGGTGAACGGGACATCTGGCCTGTCGGTGGAGGGGCTGGTGCCGGCTGCAGGAATCGAACCCGCGACATCCAGTTTACAAAACTGGCGCTCTACCAACTGAGCTAAGCCGGCCCTTCAGCGAAGGAGCACGCGGTCGGGCCGCGTCCGGCGCGGGTTATGCTGGCGGAAAGCGTCGCGGGCAAGCATCCTGACGCGATGCGACTGTCTTTTCCCTATATCGCCCCCGTCCTGATGCTGGTGCTGTCGAACGTCTTCATGACCTTCGCCTGGTACGGCCACCTGAAGTTCGGCTCCAAGCCGTTGTGGATCGTGGTCGGGGTCAGCTGGGCCATCGCCTTCTTCGAATACTGCCTGGCCGTGCCCGCCAACCGCATCGGCCATACGGTCTATTCGGCGGCCGAGCTGAAGACGATGCAGGAGGTGATCACCCTTCTGGTCTTCGCCGTCTTCTCGGTGACGGTGCTGGGCGAGAAGCTGACCATGAACCATGCGGTCGGCTTCGCCATGATCTTCGGCGGCGCCTGGTTCATCTTCCGCGGGCCGTTCGGGGCGTAAGGATTTTCCGTGCAGGGAAAATCCTTCGAACCTCCACATGCCTTTCCGACGGCGGCGCGGCATAGGGGAGGGGACAGACGAACAGGGACGAACCCCATGACCCACCTCTCTTCGCAAACCGCCGGCTCCAAAGCCGGAAAGCCCTTCCTCAACCCCGTGCGGCTGGTCGGCTGGGGTGTGATCGCCGCCCTGATGCTGACCCCGGCGATCGCCATGCGCTTCACACATGAGGTCAACTGGACGGCGCTGGACTTCATCTACGCCGGGGTCCTGCTGATCGGCGCGGGTCTGGCCTTCGAGCTGGTCTTCTGGCGCGTGCGCGGCCTTCAGGCCCGGGTGGCCATCGGCCTCGGCATTCTGGCGGTGGTGCTGTTCTTCTGGGCGCAGGGGGCAGTGGGGATTTTCTGACCGGGCCGGTCAGCGATACCAGAAGGTCTCTTCGGTGGCGTCTTCCGAGCGGGACTCCAGAAGCGCGCCGCCCTGAAACATTGCCGAGCCTGCGCGATAGCGAACCTGATCCTGTTCGTCCGCCAGACCGCTGACCCAGATCAGCTGCAGCGTTTCCAGGCCGGCCGCGCACCGGAAGGACATCCGGTAGGCTGCGCGCACCTCACCCAGGTCCCGCTGCAAGGCTTGCAGGTCGCCGCGCGCGGGCCGACCGTTGATAGTCACCCGCGGCGGAGTCTCAAGGGGGCGCATCGACCGCGTGATCTCCAGCCGCTGACGGCCGCAGGTCGCGGTGAAGGTTTCCGCCCAGGGATTGGCCGGGCGGGGCTCGCGGATGGAGACAACCACTTCGTCGGTTTGGGCCGCCAGCAACAGGATCGCCAGAATCATAGTCCCCACTCCACACCGTTCGGATGACTCATCCTATGCGTGAATGGAGCGGCCAAACCACTGTTTCGTGACGTTCAGGCGGATCCGGCTACTACTCCAGCGCCGCCGCGATCCGCTTGGCCAGCCCCCTGAGCACTGCCGCGTCGGCCATCGGCGCATGGCCGTGGCCCTTCATCTGACGATCCGCCCAGCGGGGGATGATGTGGAAATGCAGGTGGTAGACGGTCTGGCCGCCGGCCTCGCCGTTGAACTGCATGACGCTGAAGCCTTCGGGATCGAGCGCCTTCGTGACCGCCTTGGCGGTGCGCTGGACGGCGGCAGTCAGTTTGGCCAGCACCTCGGGCTCGACTTCCAGCAGGTTGCGGGCGTGCGAGGTTTTCGAGATCACCAGCACATGGCCCTCGGACTGGGGGAAGACGTCCATAAAGGCGAGGACGTCTTCGTCCTCCCACACCTTCACCGAGGGAATGCCGCCCGACAGGATCTTCGCGAAGATGTTCTCGGGGTCATAGGCGCCCGTCAGGCTCATGGTCGTCTCCGTCGGCGGATTCTGTGTGCCGCCCCGTGATAGCAGACGGGTGCGGCGCCTGAGGAGCTTTGCCGTCGCGATCTTTGGGACTAAGGCGGACCAAAGCCGCGCCCGGGCGTTCAGACCGGGAGAACGAGGACCTGCAATGACCGACGCCAACTCCCCCCAGACCGACCTCAACGCCAGCGACGCGGCCAATGCCGTCGCCGATTCCAATCCGATCGCCCAGCCCCTGGTCATCGATCCGGCGCCGGACGCGGACAACGATCTGGTCCTGATCGAGTCGACGACCGACGGCGTGGTCTTCCTGACCATCAACCGGCCGGCGAAGAAGAACGCCTTCAACGCCGAGACCATCGCCGCCCTGCACGAGGCCTTCCTGACCCTGCACGGCGCCGACACGGTTCGGGTGGTCTTCATCCGTGGCGCGGGCGGAACGTTCAGCGCGGGCGCCGACCTGTCGTGGATGCGTTCGGCCGCCGACTGGTCCGAGAGCGACAACCGCGACGACGCCATGGGTCTGGCGAAGATGCTGAAGGCCCTGCACGACGTTCCGGCCCTGACGGTCGCTGTGGTCGAGGGCGCGGCCATGGGCGGTGGGGCGGGCATCGTCGCCGCCTGTGACATGGCCGTGGGCGTGGACGGCGCGAAGTTCGCCTTCTCCGAGGTCAAGCTGGGCCTGATCCCCGCGACCATCGCCCCCTATGTGGTCGAGGCCGTGGGCGCGCGCCGGGCCCGGGCCCTGTTCCTGACCGGAAACACCTTCGACGCCGACTATGCCGCCCATCTGGGGTTGATCGACATGGTCCTGCCGGACACGGCATCGATCGACGCCTTCGTCAGCATGCTGACCGACAGCCTGTCCGGCAGCGCCCCGGGCGCCATGGGCGACGCCAAGGCCCTGGTGCACCATGTGGCCGCTCACAAGCTGGACAACAGTCTCATGGAAGACACGGCCAAGCGCATCGCACGTGCTCGTGTTTCCGAAGAAGGGCAGGAGGGGGTGCGCGCCTTCCTCGAAAAACGTAAACCCGTCTGGGCTGTGTAGATTCTAGACGCGGGGGCGCGTGATGTCAGGAGAACTCGAAGTCGCGGCGCTGGCCTCGACCGGGGGATGGTTGAAGTGGAAGCGCAAGCACGCTGACATTCCGATCGGTACGCCCTGCGCCAACTGCGAGACGCCGCTGCAGGGCACCTACTGCCACAACTGCGGCCAGCTGGCCGAGGACTTCCACCGCAACTCCTGGCATCTGCTGGTCGAGGCGGTGGAGAGCCTGCTTCACCTCGACGGCCGGCTGTTCAAGACCCTGCCCAACCTGCTCCGGCGCCCCGGGCAGCTGACCCGCGACTTCCTGGACGGCAAGCGCGCCTCGCAGGTGCAGCCGTTCCGGATGTTCCTGGTGATCCTGCTGGTCGTGCTGTTCGTCAGCCATCTGGCTTCGAAGAAGGCCGAACACCACGAAGCGGTGAATGTCGCGGGCGCTGAGGGGACCTCGGCCGCTCACGATACAGCCGCCCCCGGTTCGGCCGCCCCCGGCTCGGCGGCCCCTGCCTCGGTCGTGCGCCCCACGGGTCTGACCGGCTTGCCGAATACCCCGCATACCCGGGCCGCGCTGGACGAGGCGCGGGCCGAGATCGCGATGGATCCGACCATGACCGCCGCGGAGAAGCGGACGGCGCTGCTGGCGGTCAACGGCGACTGGGCGAAATTCGGTCAGGCGGTCGCTGAACAGAAGGCGGCCCAGGGCGACGGCGAGGACCACCTGATTGATGTCGGGGACGGGGACAGCGCCCGGATGAAGTCGTTCAAGCATTGGGCCGAGGTCCGGGTGAAGGCGATCCGCGAGGACCCGGAACGCTTCGCCCTGATCATGGAAATCTGGCTGCACCGCGTCGCCATCCTGGCCCTGCCGGTGTCCGCCCTGATGCTGACCCTGCTGTTCATCTTCAACCGGCGCTTCTACGTCTTCGATCACCTGGTCTTCTCGATGCATTCGCTATCGTTCCAGATGTTGCTGGTGACGGTGATCCTGCTGCTGTCGATGCTGATCGGCGGCTGGGCCTGGTGGCTGATCCTGATCATGCCGGTTCATCTCTACAAGCACATGAAGGGCGCCTATGAGCGCAGCCGGTTCGGCACCATCATGCGGATGACCGCCCTGTTCATCATGACCACCTTCACCTTCAGCATGCTGGCCCTGCTGTGGCTCTACCTGGCCTTCAACGAGATGGCGGGGCATTGAGGATGCGCGTCTTCCGCTGTCTTCCAGCCCTGTCCGGCCTTGTATTGTTCGCCATGGCCGGGGCCGCCTCGGCCCAGTCGGCCTCATCGGCTCGCGATCCGGTCAATCGCGCCGATCTGGCCTGTATGACGGTGGCGGCGGCTGCTGTGGGGCAGGTCGAGGAAGGCAGCGTCGAGCAATTGGGTCTGGTCGCTGCCATGACCTATTATCTCGGCCGGCTCGAAACGCGCGCGCCCGAGGTCAACTGGCTGGACCAGATGCAGGCCTATGCCGAGGGTGATATCGAGGAAGAGTTCAAGACCCAGGGCGAACGCTGCGCCGGCGAGATGATGGCGTTCGGAACCCGGCTGACAGAATGGGGCGAGCGGGCCGAGGCCCTGGCGGCCAAGCAGGAAGGCGCTGGCAAAGGACATCCTCAGGGTTACGGACACGGCCAAAGCGGCAAACGCGAGCCTTGAGCCGACGCCCGTCCGGGCTTAGGTCTGCGCCATGCGCCAGTCCTTCGATGAAACCACCGATCCGTCCTTCGGGGCCAAGCACCTTCCGCTCGTTCGCGCCCGTCTGGCTGAACAGGGTCTCGACGGCCTGCTGGTCCCGCACGAGGATGAGCACCAGAACGAATATCTGCCCGAGGCCAACGACCGTCTGGCCTGGCTGACCGGCTTCACCGGCTCGGCCGGGGCCGCCGTCGTGCTGACGGACCGCGCCGCCGTCTTCGCCGACGGCCGCTATACGGTGCAGGTCCGCGCCCAGGTGGATCCGGGCCAGTTCGAGATCCTGGATCTGGTCGAAGGCGGGGTGCCGGCCTATCTGGCCGGTGCGCCGAAGGGGGCGGTCATCGGCTATGACGCCCGGCTGCATAGCCCCGACGCCCTGGCGAGCCTGAGCCGCGCGGCCGCGCGCGCGGGCGCCGAACTCAAGCCGGTCGACGTCAATCCGCTGGACCAGGCCTGGGGCGACGCCCGCCCGGGCCAGCCCCAGGCGCCGGTGGTCCCGCATGAAGACCGCTATTCCGGCGAGAGCAGTGCGTCCAAGCGCGCCCGCATTGGCCGGGCCATCGCCGACGCCGGCGCGGACGTCGCCGTCCTGACCGATCCGTCCTCCATCGCCTGGCTGTTCAATGTGCGCGGCGGCGACGTGATCCGTTCGCCCCTGCCGCTGGGCCAGGCCATCGTGGCCGCCGACGGCTCGGCCCAGCTGTTCCTCGACCCGGCCAAGGTCACCAACGAACTGCCCGGCTGGCTCGGCGACGACGTCGCGCTCAAGCCCTCTGGTCACCTCGACGAGGCGCTGGGTGAGCTGTCGGGTCGGAAGGTCCTGATCGATCCGGCGCAATCGTCCGCCTGGTATTTCGACCGGCTGGAAGGGGCGGGAGCGAGCATCGTGCGCGCCATGGACCCCTGCGCCCTGCCGCGTGCGGCCAAGAATCCGGTCGAGATCGAGGGCACGCGTCAGGCCCATATCCGCGACGGCGCGGCCCTGACCCGCTTCCTGCACTGGGTCGGGACGACCGCCCAGAACACCCTGCCGGACGAGCGCGAGATCGCGGGCGTTCTGGAAGGCTTCCGCGAGGCCACGGGCGCGCTCAAGGACCTGTCGTTCGACACCATCGCCGGGGCCGGCCCCAACGGCGCCCTGCCGCACTACAAGCCCGTCGGCGACAAGATCCGCCGCATCGAGAAGGGCTCCCTGCTGCTGGTCGACGGCGGCGGCCAGTATCTGGACGGCACTACTGACGTGACCCGGACCATGGCCATCGGCGAGCCGACGGCGGACCAGATCCGCATGTTCACCCTGGTGCTCAAGGCCCATATCGCCATGGCCGTGATCCGTTTCCCGGTCGGCACCACGGGGCACCAGCTGGACGCCGTCGCGCGGGCTCCGATGTGGATGGCGGGCCTCGACTATGATCACGGCACCGGCCACGGCGTGGGCAGCTATCTGGGCGTCCACGAAGGCCCGCAGCGCATCGCCAAGGCGGTGAACACCCAGCCTCTGCTGACCGGCATGATCCTGTCCAACGAGCCCGGCTATTACCGCGAGGGCCACTGGGGCATCCGCATCGAGACCCTGCAGGTCGTCACCGCGCCTGAGCCCATCCCGGGCGGCGAGCGGCCGATGCACGGCTTCGAACAGCTGACCTTCGCGCCTCTGGACCGCCGCCTGATCGACGTGACGATGCTGACCGAGGCCGAGCGCGAATATGTCGACGCCTACCACGCCGAGACCCTGGCCAAGGTCGGGCCGCTGCTGGATGGCGAGGCCCTGGAGTGGCTGAAAAATCAGGCAGCGCCGCTCTGATCCAGCCTTGCGGTTCGGCGGCGTCGTGACGAATTGAGGCTCCCACCGAAAAGGAGCGCCCCATGAAGACCCGTACGCTTGGAAAGTCCGGCCCGGAGGTCGGCGCCGTCGGTCTCGGCTGCATGGGGATGGCCGCCTTCTACGGGCAGGGCCTCGACGAGGATCAGGCGACAACGGTGATCCACCGCGCGCTCGAGCTCGGCGTCACCCTGTTCGACACGGCCGAGATGTACGGCCCCCACACCAATGAGATCCAGGTCGGGAAAGCCCTCGCCGGCAAACGCGACAAGGCCTTCGTCGCCACGAAGTTCGGCATCAACTGGAACGAGGACCGCACGGCGCTGAAGATCGACGGCTCACCCGCCAATGTCCGCCGCGCCATCGAGGGCAGCCTGAAACGGCTGAACATGGACCACGTCGACCTCTACTATCTGCATCGGGTCGATCCGGACACGCCGATCGAGGAGACGGTCGGGGCGATGGCCGAGCTGGTCAAGGAGGGCAAGGTCCGCTTCCTCGGCCTGTCGGAAGCCGCGCCGGCGACCATCCGCAAGGCCCACGCCACCCATCCGATCACCGCCCTGCAGACCGAATACTCCCTGTGGAGCCGGGAGCCCGAGGCGGAAATCCTGCCGACCGTGCGCGAACTCGGCATCGGGTTCGTGCCCTACAGCCCGCTGGGCCGGGGCTTTCTGTCGGGCGAGATCAGGTCGATCGACGACCTGGCGCCCGACGACTTCCGCCGCTCGAACCCGCGCTTCCTCGGTGACAATTTCCAGAAGAACCTCGATCTGGTCGAGGCGGTGAAGGCGCTGGCCGCGACCAAGGGGCTGACGGCGGCGCAACTGGCCCTGGCCTGGGTGCTGGCGCAGGGAGACGATCTGATTCCGATCCCTGGCACGCGCCGGATCGCGACGCTGGAGGACAATACGGCGGCGGCCGATGTGGTCCTGACGCCGGAAGACCTCGCCGCCATCGAGGCGGTCTTCCCGAAGGATGCGGCGTCCGGCGACCGCTACGCCCCGGCAGGGCAGGCGGCGTTGAATCGCTAGAGAAAATCTCCTCCCCCTCTTGGGGGAGGGGGACCCCGAAGGGGTGGAGGGGGTGAAGCAGATGCGATCTGCGGCTCCCCCTCCGTCACGGCGCGAAGGACGCCGCGACACCTCCCCCAGAAGGGGGAGGAGATTCTTTGACTACTGAACCCGCGTCCAGGTTTGCGTCTTGCACAGGGGCGCGACGATGCAGCCGCGCAGGCGCAGGGTGTTGGGGCTCGTCAGGGTGATGGTGCCGCGATAGGTGCCGCCGTCATCGGGATTGTAGACCGAGCCGTTGCGCCATTCGGTCGGGCCGCCGGTGAAGCCGTTCAGCATCGGCAGGTTGCGCAGGGTGCGGCCGCGCTGGGCCTGATCACGGTTGTGGCTGTCGGTCATGTTCGGGTTGGCCCGGATGTGGTCCGAGGTCACCAGCACGCCGCACAGGGCCTGGCCGCAGTGGCTGATGCGCACCTGACCGCCGTTGGTCGGGGTCTGCCACAGGCCGGTCGGGTCGCCGGGAGGCGGCGCGGCGACGGCAGCGGCGGCGAGGGCGGAGACCGCCAATGCGGCGGCGGCGAACAGGGAGGCTTTCATGGTCGTTTCCTTGGTTCGGGCCGTGTCGGCCCGTTGAGGTCAGACTGACCCGCGTTTCCGTTGGAAACAAGGCCGATCCGTCGATCACGGTTCCTTGATTGTCGATAAAAAACCGGACCTTAGGTCAAGTTTTCATCCGATCATCTCCAGCCAGTCGTCCTCACTGAGGACCGTAACCCCGTGCTTTTCCGCGTCTTTCAGCTTGGAGCCGGCGCCGGGACCGGCGACGACATAGTCGGTCTTCTTCGACACCGATCCGCTGACCTTGGCGCCCAGGCTCTCGGCGCGGGCCTTGGCCTCGTCGCGGGTGAATTTCTCCAGCGAGCCGGTGAAGACGACGGTCTTGCCGGCGACCGGGCTGTCGGTCTTCGGCTTCTCGGCGTCGACGACCTCGGTCAACTCATTGATGAGGGCGTCCACGACCGTGCGGTTGTGGGCCTCATGGAAGAACTCGGCGACGGCGCGGGCGGCGACGGGGCCGACCCCGGCGATCCCGGCGATCTGGCCCAATGTCTCCGACGGCCCGTCCTCGCGGGCGATGCGGGCCAGCTCCAGCACGGCGGACCAGTCGGGCGCTAGTTCAGCCAAGGCGCGGCGGGCAGGGGTGGCGACGCCGGGGAAGGCGAGGGCCAGCTTCTGGTCGATCGGGGCCTCGGGCCAGGGATCGGCGGGCGACAGCTCGGCGGCGGCCATCACCGACAGGGTCCGCTGGGAAACGCCGTGGCCATCGGCCAGTCGGGTCCACTCAGGCGACGGAATGCCCGATGCGGCTTCCAGCCCGGCCTTGTGGAATTCGGTCCAGCCGCCGAAATGCCGGGCCAGCAGCAGGGAGGTCTGGTCGCCGATGTCGCGGATGCCCAAGCCGAAGATCAGCCGTTCGAGGGCGATGGTCCGGCGCGCATCGATGCCCGCGATCAGGTTCCTGACGCTGGTGTCGCCATAGCCGTCCTCGGCGCGGAGCAGGTCCAGCTTCTCGGCGTCGCGGGCCAGACGGAAGATGTCGGCGGGCTCGTGGATCCAGCCGCGCTCATGGAAGGCGATCAACTGCTTCTCGCCCAGACCCTCGATGTCAAAGGCGCGGCGCGAGACGAAATGCTTCAATCGCTCGACCAGCTGGGCGTTGCAGATCAGGCCGCCGGTGCAGCGCCGGCGCACCTCGCCCTCGGGCCGCACCGCCTCCGATCCGCAGACCGGACAGTGGGTGGGGAAGACGTAGGGGACAGCATCTGTGGGGCGGCGGTCGAGCACCACCTCGACGATCTGGGGGATGACGTCGCCGGCGCGTTGCAGGACGACGGTGTCGCCGATACGGACGTCCTTGCGCGCGATCTCGTCTTCATTGTGCAGGGTGGCGTTGCGGACCACGACCCCGCCGACGGTCACCGGATGCAGTCGGGCCACGGGGGTCAGGGAGCCGGTGCGGCCGACCTGGATGTCGATGCCTTCCAGCACGGTCGTCGCCTGTTGGGCCGGGAATTTGTGAGCGATGGCCCAGCGCGGGCTGCGCGAGACGAAGCCGAGCCGCTCCTGCCAGTCCAGCCGGTCGACCTTGTAGACCACGCCGTCGATGTCATAGCCGAGGCCCGCGCGGTCGGTCTCCAGCCCGCGATAGACGTCCATCAGCCCGTCGACGCCCTCGACCCGGACCGAGCGCGGATTGACCTTGAAGCCCCAGGATTTGAAGGCGGCCAGCGCCTCTTCCTGAGTCCTGGCGAACGGCGCGGAGGTCTCGCCCCAGGCATAGGCGAAATAGGCGAGGGGGCGGGCCGCCGTCACCTTGGGATCGATCTGGCGCAGGGAGCCGGCGGCGAAATTGCGGGGGTTGGCGTAGGTGCGCTTGCCTTCGGCCTCGGCCGCCGCGTTGAAGGCCGCGAAGCCCTCGTTGGGCGCATAGACCTCGCCGCGGACTTCGATCAGGTCGGGCCAGCCGGAGCCGGAGAGTTTCACCGGAATGTCGGCGATGGTCTTCAGATTGGCGGTGATGTCCTCGCCGGTGCGGCCGTCGCCGCGCGTGGCGCCCTGAACGAGCACGCCCTTCTCATAGCGGATATTGGCGGACAGGCCGTCGATCTTGGGCTCGGCGACGAAGGCGACCGGATCGGCGTGCGGGAGCTTGAGGAAACGCTGGATGCGGGCCACGAAGTCGGCGACGTCGCCTTCGTCGAAGGCGTTGTCGAGCGACAGCATGGGGACGCCGTGGCGCACCTCCGAGAACTGGCTGGAGGCCGGCGAGCCGACCTTCAGCGACGGCGAATCCGCCCGGATCAGGGCCGGGAACCGGGTCTCGATGGCCAGGTTGCGGGCCTTGAGGGCGTCATATTCGGCGTCGCTCAGCTCGGGCGCGGCCTCGTTGTAGAGGAAGTCGGCGCGGCGCATCTCCGCCGCCAGTCGGGCCAGTTCGGCGGCCGCCTGGTCTTCGCTCAGGTCGTCGACCGGAAGGGATGCGTTCGGATTCGTCTGGGCCATCGCGCGTTTCATACCACCCGCGAAGGCGAGGACTGCACTCCCGGCGACGGTTTTTTGCGGCTGATGACAGAACCGTATGCTGACCCGCCCGGAGACGGAGGCTAGGGTCGAGCCAGTCCTTCGGAGCCTGTCATGTCGCGTCGCCTCGTCCTTCTCGCCTCTGCTGTCCTGTTGGCGAGCTGTCAGACCCCGGCCGCGCCTCCCGTCACGACCCCGCCCGCCATCCCGGCCGCCTCGCAACAGCTGCTGGACGACGTCCGCATCCTGTCGGCCGACGACATGGAGGGGCGCGACACGGGCTCTCCCGGCGGCGAGCGGGCGCGGGCCTATATCGTGTCGCGGCTGGAGGCGATGGGCATCGCCGCCCCGCCGGTCGGCCGGCTGCAGCCGTTCGAGGCCGAGGTTCCGAGCCGTTCGGGTCTGGTCCGCTACAAGGGGACCAATATCATCGGCCTGATCCCGGGAACGCGGGCGACGGATCGCTACATTGTCGTCACCGCCCACTATGACCACGTCGGGATGTCGGGCGGCCTGATCTACAACGGCGCCGACGACAACGCCTCGGGCGTGGCGACCATGCTGGAGCTGGCGCGGCGCCTGAAGGCCCAGGCGCCCGAGCATTCCGTCCTGATCGTCGCCTTCGACGGAGAGGAGCGGGGGCTGATCGGGGCGAAGCATTTCGTCCAGGCGCCGCCGGTGCCCCTGTCGTCCATCGCCCTGAACCTGAATTTCGACATGACCTCGCGCGCCGAGACCGACGGCCATCTGTGGGTCTCGGGCACCTACCAGAACCCGGCCTTCCGCCCCATCCTCGACACCGTCGCCCCCAATGGCGCGATCTCGCTGGCCTTCGGCCACGACACGCCCCAGGACACTGGTTCGGACAACTGGACCGACGCCTCGGACCATGGGCCCTTCTTCAAGGCGGGCCTGCCATTCATCTACATGGGCGTCGTCGATCACGCCGACTATCACCGTCCGTCCGACGATTTCGAGAAGATCACTCCCTCGGCCTTCATCTCCTCGACCGAGCTGGCCATCGCCGCCTTCCGGGCGCTGGACCAGTCGCTGGATCGCTAACTTTCGTCCGGGAGCGAACATTCGGCCTTGCGTCCGGACGGCCACGGGCGTTCACCTCGGAAAAAACGGGAGGTAAGGGCATGGCGATTACGACGGGGTTTGATCTCCAGCATATCCAGCGGCTGCGGAAATGGGCGATCGGGGGCTGTCTGCTGGCCGCGGTCGGCCTGTCGATGGTGACTGTCACCGAATGGGGCGACGGCGCCGTCCACGAGGGGATGGAGAGCCTCGGTCTGGGCGCCATCGTCGTGGCCATCGTCGGGCGCGCCTGGTGCTCGCTCTACATCGGCGGGCGCAAGAAGGCCGAGATCGTCGACACCGGCCCCTATTCGATCAGCCGCAACCCACTCTACCTCTTCAGCCACCTCGGCGCCTTCGGCATCGGCGCCCAGACAGGCAGCCTGACCCTGGCCCTGCTGTTCGTCGCAATCTCGGTGCTGGTTTTCCACTTCACCGTCCGGCGGGAAGAGGCCTGGCTGCTGAACGAATTCGGCGCCCCCTATGCCGACTACATGCAGCGCGTGCCGCGCAACGGACCGGACTTCTCGCGCTGGCGGGACAATCCGTCGCTTGAAGTCCGCCCCCAGTTCTTCCTGACCACCCTGCGTGACGGTCTGGTCTTCCTGCTGGCGATCCCAATCTTCGAGGGGATCGAGCATCTTCAGGATATCGGCTGGCTCGCTCCGCTGCTGCACCTGCCGTGAGAGACATGATGAAACGATCCGGTGCGATTCTGCTGGCGGTGCTGGCCCTGGCGGCCTGTGATGACTTCAAGCCCGCTCCGGCGGCCAAGGGACAGGCTTCGGCCCCGGCCGCGGCAGACTTCAAGCACCAGATTTCGGGCGATCTGTCGGGCTATTACATCCCCGCCGCGCCGATCTCGGTGGACGGCTATCGGGTCAAGGCCCTGTTCCTCGGCCAGTCGGCCGACTTCGCGGCCTGGGAGGGTGGATCGAAGTCCGCGACCTTCGCCCCCGTCATGATCGAGTTCGAGAAGGACGGCGCCGAGACCATTCGCGTCCTGCCGAAGACCTATGAAGTCACCGACGGCCGGGTGCGGTTCGAGGCGACCGATCCGCGTCTGGGCAATGTCGCCTTCAACGGGACGCTGGATCAGGGCGCCCTGGCGACGGCCCGTCGCAATCTGGGCGAGGAGGCGCCGGTCCTGACCGGGACGGTCCGCGCCGGGGGCTCGGCCTTCGGTGGTCAGAAGTTCCGCTGGTACGGGGGCGACTGAAACGAAAAAGGGCGGGTCCTGCGACCCGCCCTTTCAGTCTCAGGCCACGGTGGCCTTGAGGATCTTGCCCGGCTCGCGGGGCGGCTCGCCCTTGGGCAGGGCGTCGACGTTTTCCATGCCTTCGATCACCTGGCCCCAGACGGTGTACTGGCGGTCCAGGAAGGTGGCGTCGTCGAAGACGATGAAGAACTGCGAGTTGGCGCTGTTCGGATCCGAGGTACGGGCCATGGAGCAGACGCCGCGGACGTGGGGCTCGGAGGAGAACTCCTGCTTCAGGTTCGGCTTTTTGGAGCCCGAGGTGCCGGTGCCGGTCGGGTCGCCGCCCTGGGCCATGAAGCCCGGGATGACGCGGTGGAAGACAACGCCGTCGTAGAAGCCTTCCTTGGCCAGTTCGGTGATGCGGGCGACATGGCCGGGCGCCAGATCGGGCCGCAGCTTGATGACGACGTCGCCGGTGTCGAGGGAAAGGGTCAGGGTTTCGTCGGCCATGGGCGCGCTCCTTTATTCTGGTCCGGTTCTTCTAATCCGGTCGGGGGTCATAGCCCGGGAAGTCCGTCGGGGCTATGTGGGAAGCATGAGTAAGGACGAAAAGACCCCCCAAGGCTCCGAAGCGGCCCCCGCGCGTCGAAAGATGGTGCGCCCGCCGACCGGCGGCACGGCCCAGGGCCGCGGCATGGGGACCCAGATCAAGACGGCGGACAAGAAGTCGATGTCCTCCATCCAGTGGATCAAGCGCCAGCTGGCCGATCCCTGGTCGGAGAAGGCGCGCGCCGAGGGCTGGCGCAGCCGCGCCGCCTTCAAATTCGCCGAGATCGACGACCGCTTCAATCTGGTGAAGCGGGGCTCGCGGGTCATCGACCTGGGCGCCGCGCCGGGCGGCTGGGTCCAGGTCTGCGTCAATCGGGGCGCGGCCTCGGTGGTCGGGGTCGACCTCTTGCCGATCGAACCGATTCCGGGTTCGACCCTGATCCAGGCCGACTTCACCGATCCCGGCGTGGACCAGCAGCTGATCGACGCGCTCGGCGGTCCGCCGGACCTCGTCATCTCGGACATGGCGCACAATACCGTCGGTCACCGCCAGACGGACCACCTGAAGATCATCGCCCTGATCGAGATCGCGGCCGATTTCGCCATCCGGACCCTGCGTCCCGGCGGGGCCTTCGTGACCAAGAATTTCCAAGGCGGCGACGCCGGCCACGTCCTCGCCGACCTGCGCGCCCACTTCCAGGACGTGAAGTACGTCAAGCCCGAGGCCAGCCGGAAGGGCTCCTCGGAGGTCTATCTGGTGGCGCTGAACAAGCTGAAACGATAGCGAGGTGTATGTCACCGACTTCGTCACCACCGAGAAGCGCGCGGCCAAGGCCGAAGGTGGAGTCGAGCGTCGGATGACGGAGGCCGCAGTGATGATCGCGGTTGCCATGCACTTGATGGCCCAGCAACATCTAGAGGGTTCGCCCGGCAAAGTGTCCATCCATCCGGACGGCGAACACGCCAAGCAGTTCGACATAGTGAGCTGCCTGATGGGGCTTGGGTTCACGCGGACGAGCCCTGTCGGAACAACGGCCTATGGCGGCGTCTACTCTCGCGGTGCGGACACAGCAGTCGTCAATCCCAAGTCGGGGATGGGGGATGTCGTCGCCGCTGTCGGGGGGCGCAATGTCATCGTGGAATGCAAGGGGGGCGTCATCAACAGCACACATGGCGGAATCAAATCGCGCACCCGGAGCGGCCTTTCGGAGCTGATAGGACAGTTGATGGTCCTTCCGGAAGACGGTGCGAGGCAATGGGCCGTTCGGCCGTTCACGTCGCAAGCGCTGGAACTGGCGAAACGGCTCTCTACGCGATGCAGTAGGGCGGGGATCGAGATCGCCCTCGCGCGTGAGGACGGCACCTTGATGTTCGTACATTCGCCCGATCCGGTTGGCTGAGCGATGAGCGAAGCCGCCGTCCGCGAGGCCTTCGCCAAACAGGCGGCGATCTGCACCGCCGCCGGGGCGCCGTTCACGGGGCGGGTCTGCGACCTGGTCGGGATGCGGCTGGATCGATCCGGAGCCATCGGTCGGCGAGTGCTGGAATGGCCCGGCAATGCCTCGCACGAGGGCGACGCCTTGCCGTTGCGGTTCTGCGGCGGCCTGCACGATCTGGCGCGGTCGGGCGTGGATCCGGCTCTGACCGCCATCTATCCGCCGAACGCTGCCCCCGAAGACGACGATGCGGTCTGGGCCGTGCTGGCTGACGCCATCGCCGCCTATGCCGAGGCCCTCGATCCTTGGCTCGATGGGCCGCCCCAGACCAATGAGGTGGGCCGCTCGGCGGGGTTGATGGCCGGGCTGCTGGTGCTGGCCGACCGCTTCGGCCTGCCGTTCGACCTCTATGAGCTGGGCGCCAGCGCCGGGCTGAACAGCCTGCTGGACCGCTACGGTTTCGATCTCGGGGGGACCCTGGCCGGCGACCCGGCTTCGCCAGTGCAGTTGAAGCCGGTCTGGACCGGAGCGCCGCCGCCCTCGGCCGAGGTGCGGGTGGTCTCGCGACAGGCCGTGGATCGGAGCCCGCTGGACGCTGCCGATCCGGCAACCCGCCGGACCCTGTCGGCCTATGTCTGGACCGATCAGCGCGACCGGCTGGCCCGGCTGAATGCGGCGCTGGACCTTGCCGCTCTGAGCCCGCCGGAGATCGCCGCCGCCGACGCCGCCGACTGGCTGGAGGCACGGCTGTCGGTCGAGCCCGTTCCCGGCGTCTGCCGCGTGGTGATGCACACCATCGCCTTCCAGTATTTCCCGCCGCAGGTTCAGGACCGTATCCGCGCCCATATGGCCGCCGTCGGGGCGGGGGCGTCAGCCGAGGCGCCGCTGGCCTGGCTGACCTTCGAGGCCGAGGAGGACGGGTTCGAGCGCCGCCCGATGCTGCGCCTGCGGAGCTGGCCGGGCCCCGAGGAAGCGGTTGCATTGACGCGAGGTCAGCCCCACGGTGCACGCTATGATTGGATGTCAGGGGGTGCGTGATGAAGCCGATGCTCGCCATTGTCCTCGCCTTCGCCGGCGTCCCGCTTCAGGCGGTGGCGGCCGATCCTGCGGTGACGCCCATCGGCGCCGTGCAGGGGCGACCGCTGGGCGAGGTGCTGGCCCGGCTCGGCGCGACCCGCGATCCCGCCCCGGCGATCACACTCCAGACCGCCGAGGGGCGGATGGACATCTACCCCGTTGAAGAACTGATGCCGCCGACGCCCGAGGGCTGGAGCTGCGGCACCCGGTTCGTCGGCTCCGACGGCGAGCCCCTGCAGCGTATCGCCGGCGTCTTTGCTGTGGCTCGAAACGGTCAGGTCAGCGACTGGATCACTGCGCGGCGGCCCGAGAGCCGCGCTCGCGCGCCCGGCGAGAGCTTTAGCGCCCATCTCCGCGCTTCCATCGTCGAGGGGCACGATCCCGTGCTTTCGGTCACGCCGGGCCGCCTGCCGCTCTCCGACGCAGACGGCTTCCTGAGCCGCCGGCCGGATTTGAAGATCCCGGCGGACGCCGTCCTGACTCACGCCTGCCAGCCTATGCCTCCCTTGCCGACGTTCACCGGACGCAGGGACCCGGCCGGGTTCGACAGCGCCGGCCTGATGCAGGGACTGGCCCTGTTGCCGTTCGCCTGGCAGCTGAACGGTTTGAACGCCGAACGGCGCGAGGCCCTGGTCGCCGGCCCGGCGCTGTACGCCCGGATGCAACTGGGGCAGGTCCTGCCCGGCGGCGGGCAAGGGTTCGCGCGGGCGAACCGGGGCGTGCGCCGCTACGCCGATGTGGTCGATCCGGGTTATGAGGTCCTGGCGATCAATCTGGGGGACGAGCCGAGCAACAACCTGTCGCGGCAAAACCGGACGGCCCTGATCGGGGTTCGCGACGGTCGGGTGGTCTGGCTCGCCAACGGCAATGCGGCCGGAGGGCTCGGTCTGGTCAGCGCCCTGTGTATCGACGGCCGGAGACGTAGCCGGGCCCTCCGCTCGGGCTGCACCGATTTCGGCTTCTACAGCCCTTAGCGGACGACCGGCGTCCAGCTGAGCTCGTAGCGGTCCAGCTCTTCCTCGATCTGGTAATAGGCGGCTTCACCGATCTCGCCGGAGGTGCGCAGGGTCATCAGGGCGTCGCGCTTGGTGACCAGCAGATCGGCGCGGATCTGGTCGGATTCCAGCTCGACCCGGCCGTCGTCGGCTTCATCGCTCATGACGGCGTCGAGGCGTTCGCCGTATTCGTCCTTCAGGCGGTCGGCGACGCGCCCCTTGCAGCCCTTCAGGTGGTCGAAGGCGGCCTGGGTCACGACCTGACGGGCGTGTTTGATCTCATGCTCCAGAAGGCCGTCGTCCTTGACGCGCAGCAGTTTGATCAAGGGGCCCAGCGTCAGTCCCTGAACCACCAGTGTCCCCATCACCACCGCGAAGGTCGAGAGCAGCAGCAGGTCGCGGTGCGGGAAGCTCATCGGCAGGGCGTAGGCGGCGGCGAGGCTGACCACGCCGCGCATCCCGGCCCAGCCGATGATCAGACCACTGGCGGCGGTCGGTGGGCTGACGCCTTCCGGCAGGTTGATACCGAACCAGTGGTTCTTGAGCCGCAGGAAGGTGTTGTAGCCCATGACCCAGCCCAGCCGGGCAAGGACGGCGACGATCAGGACGGCGACGGCGAACAGGGCGTATTCCCCGCGCTGGGCCGGTTCGAGATGCCGCCAGATCGGGCCGATCTGCAGGCCGACGAGGGCAAAGGCGGTGGCGTTGAGAGCGAAGACCGTCGTCTCCCACACCGTATAGGCCGGGGCGCGCAGGCTGGCGGCGTTGCGCGCCGCGAACCGGGCGATGGTCAGGCCGTAGATGACCACGGTGACGATGGCGGACAGGCCGAGTTTCTCCGCCGCGATCCACAGACCGAAGGTCGAGATGAACTGGATCAGGATACTGGCCGGGGCGTCGGTGATGCCGCGGGTCAGGCGGCTGATCAGCCAGGCTGCGCTGACGGCGAAGATGACGCTGCCGAGCAGGGCCCAGGCGATCGTCGCCGCCAGGGCCCAGCCGGTCGCCATGCCGCCGACGGCCGCCGTCACCGCCAGCCGGTAGGTCAGCAGGGAACTGGCGTCATTGAACAGGCTTTCGCCCTCGAGGATGGTGCGGATGCGATAGGGGACGGGCACGGCGCGCAGGACGGCGGTGGCGGCCGCAGCGTCCGGCGGGGCGACGATGGCGCCGAGCGCGATGGCCACGGCCCAACCCATCTCGGGCTCCAGGTGTCTGGCGGTGAAGGCGACGGCGACGACCGTCAGCCCGACTGCGGCCAGGGTCATGAAGGTGATGGGCACAATGTTGCGCTTCAGGTCCCGCGGGGAGCTGTCGAACGACGAGTCGAGCAGGACCGGAGCCACGAACAGGGCCAGGACCAGCTCCGGGTCCAGGGTCATCTCGGGCGCGAAGGGCAGGAAAGCGACCGCCGCGCCGCCCAGCGCGAGGAAGGGCGGGAAGGGCGCCTTCAGCTTGCGGGCGACCAGCGACAGCAGGACGGCGCCGAGCAGAACCGCCAGAATCGTCTCGAAGGCGTGCATGTCGCACCATAACGCCGCAGACGGCGTTTGGCAGCGCGGCGTTGGATCAGGCGATCAGAAGCGCCTGACGGCGGGCGCGGCGGGCCTCAATGCGACTCCAGATGCGGTCGTGGATGGCGAAGAAGCCCGTCTGGACGAAGGGCTCCAGCGTGCCGATGGTCAGGGCGACGCGGATATCGCGGGTCAGGGCAAAGGCGACGCTGACCGCCACGGTGAAATGCATGACGCCGTAGGTGACGGTCTTGAGTGCGACACGACCGAGCGAGCGGGGCAGGGTGTGGCTGTGTCCGGGATGGCCGTGGCTACGCGTCTGCTCCTGCGGATCCATGAGGTCCAGCCGGGCCCCGACGGCCTCGACCGTCTCCTCGGGCAGGGACAGAGTCCCGCGCCGCTCGATCCGGTGCCAGACGCGGTCGTGGATCGAATAGGCGACGGTCTGGAACAGGGGTTCGACCACACCGACCGCAAGGGCCAGCCGCCAGTCGCGGGTGATGGCGAAGGCCACAAGGATCGCGACGACCAGATGCATCACGCCATAGCTGGCGATCTTGAGGGCGAGGCGGCGGACGGACTGGACGATGACCTGTACCATGCGTTGAACATGATAATCGTTCGCAGAAATCGCAAGAGCCAGGGCGCGTCCGGCGATAAACCTTTGTGACGAACCTCGTCGGCGGGCTCAGAACGGTTGACTTCGCAACCGCGAAAGAGGATAGGCGGCCCGCAAAACGGAGACTCCCATGGAGATTCGCGAAGGCCTTACCTTCGACGATGTTTTGCTTGAACCCGGCCCGTCCGAGACCATGCCCGCAGACGCGGATGTCTCGACACGACTGACACGCGACATCCGACTGAACATCCCGCTCGCCTCCTCGGCGATGGACACCGTGACCGAGAGCCGTCTGGCGATCGCCATGGCCCAGGCCGGCGGCCTTGGGGTGCTTCACCGCAACATGACTATCGCCGAACAGGCCGATCAGGTCCGTCAGGTGAAGCGCTATGAAAGCGGCATGGTCATCAATCCGGTGACCATCAACCCCGACACGACGCTGGGCGAAATCCGCGCCATCGTCGCCGAGCGCAAGATCTCGGGCTTCCCGGTGGTGGATCCGGCCTCAGGCAAGCTGGTCGGCATCCTGACCAACCGCGACATGCGGTTCGACACCGATCCGAGCCGCAAGGCCGCCGAGCTGATGACCCAGGGCGACCTGATCACGGTGCGCGAAGGCGCCGGCCGTGACGAGGCCCGGGCCCTGCTGCGGGACCGCAAGATCGAACGCGTCATCGTCGTCGACGAGGCCTATCGCGCCACCGGCCTGATCACGATGAAGGACATCGAGAAGGCCCAGGCCCACCCCAACGCCGCCAAGGACGATCAGGGCCGGCTGCTGGTCGGCGCCGCCTCGACCGTGGGCGACGCGGGCTATGAGCGGGCCATGGCCCTGGCCGACGCCGGTTGCGACGTGGTGGTCATCGACACCGCCCACGGCCACTCGGCCCAGGTCTCTCGCGTGGTCGAGCGCATCAAGCGCGAGAACAACCGGCTGCAGATCATCGCCGGCAATATCGCCACCTATGACGCCGCGCGCGCCCTGATCGACGCCGGCGCCGACGCCGTGAAGGTCGGGATCGGCCCGGGCAGCATCTGCACCACCCGCATCGTCGCGGGCGTGGGCGTGCCCCAGCTGACCGCCATCATCGACGCGGTTCGCGCGGCGAAGGCCTCGGGCACCCCGGTCATCGCCGACGGCGGGATCAAATACTCGGGCGACCTGGCCAAGGCCATCGCCGCGGGCGCCTCGGTCGCCATGATGGGCTCGATGTTCGCCGGCACCGACGAAAGCCCGGGCGAGGTCTTCCTTTACCAGGGGCGCAGCTACAAGTCGTACCGCGGCATGGGCTCGGTCGGGGCCATGGGCGCCGGCTCGGCCGATCGTTACTTCCAGAAAGACGTCCAGGACACCCAGAAGCTGGTGCCCGAGGGCATCGAGGGCCAGACCCCCTACAAGGGTCCGATCTCGCCGGTTCTGCACCAGATGGTCGGGGGGCTTCGCGCCGCCATGGGCTATGTAGGCGCGCCGAGCATCGCCGAGTTCCAGGAACGCGCCCGCTTCGTGCGCATCACCGGGGCGGGATTGCGCGAGAGCCACGTCCATGACGTCATGATCACGCGGGAAGCGCCGAACTACCGGCAGGGCTGATCGCGGGGGACACGACCATGGACATGACGCCCGAGTTCATCGCACTGGCCTTCGTTCTGATCCTGGCCATTGTCCAGATCTCCGCCGCCGCCATCGCGCGGACGGCGGAGCTGGGGGCGAAATGGAACGCGGGGCCGCGCGACGAGGCCGTTCCGCCGCCCGGCAAGCTGGCCGGGCGTCTGATGCGGGCCCAGTCCAATCTGTTCGAAACCCTGCCGCTGTTCGCCGCCGCCGTAATCATGGCCCATGTGGCCGGTAAGGACGGCGGCGCGCTCACCCTGTGGGGCACGCACCTCTACCTCCTCGCCCGCGTCGTGTACGTGCCGCTCTACGCCTTCGGCGTGACCGGCCTGCGCTCGCTGGCCTTCATCGTCTCGCTGGCCGGTTTGATCATGGTCATCTGGGCCCTGTTTGTCTGAAAGCCTGAGTTGACCCCAGCCGCCCGTCTCGCCGCCGCCGCCTCCGTCCTGGACTCCATCGCCCAGGGCCGCCAACCGGCCGAGGCCGTGCTCAAGACCTGGGGGACCGAGAACCGCTACGCCGGCTCCAAGGACCGCCGCGCCGTCGCCGACCGCGTCTATCGCGTCCTGCGCGCCCGTGGCCGTCTGGTCTGGGCCATGGGCGGGCGCGAGGACGGCCGGGCCCTGGTCATCGGCTCGCTGAGCCTGATCGACGGCCTGTCGCTGGAAGAGATCGAGGCCCTGCACTCGGGCGACGCCTATGGGCCCAAGCCGCTGTCGAAGCAGGAGCGCAGCCGCCTCACCGCCACGGAAGATGAACTGCCCGGCTGGGTCGCGGCGGGCCTGCCCGAGTTCGTGATGGAGGACTTCAAGTCCACCTATGGCGACAGCTGGGCGGTCGAGGCCGAGGCTCTGATGGTGCCGCGCGCGCCGATCGACCTGCGCGTCAATGCGGCCAAGGCCACCGTCGCCGATGTCGAGGCTGAACTCCGCGCCGCCGGTCTGGAGCCGCAACGCACGCCCTGGTCCGCCTGGGGTCTGCGCCTGTCGGCCGAGCCGCCGCCGAATGTCCAGGCGCTGGAAGCCTTCAAGGAGGGCCGGATCGAGATCCAGGACGAGGGCAGCCAGATCGTCTGCTGGCTGACCGGCGCCCGGCCCGGCATGACCGTCGTCGACTATTGCGCCGGGGGTGGGGGCAAGACCCTGGGTCTGGCCATGCAGATGCGCGTGGCCACGGGCCTGCAACCGGCCGCGCCGGAAGACGCGAAGATCTGGACGCCGACCGGCTGGGTCGATGGACCGACGACCAAGGCCGCGACTGTCGTCCAGACGGACGGAAAGCTGGTCGCCTATGACGTCGTTCAGAAGCGGCTCGACAACATCAAGCCGCGCCTGCAACGCGCGGGCGTCGCAGCGGAATTGCACCAGCTCGGCCCCAACGGCGGCGGGGTCGAGGACATGGTCGGTCAGGCCGATGTGGTCCTGGTCGACGCGCCCTGCACCGGCTCGGGCACCTGGCGGCGTCGCCCCGAGGACGCCTGGCGGCTGAAGCCCGAGGACGTCGACCGGATGCACAGCCTGCAGACGGCCGTCGTCGCCCGCGCCGCCAAGCTGGTGAAGCCGGGCGGACGTCTGGTCTATGTCACCTGCTCGATGCTGACGGCCGAGAACGAGATGAGCGTCGCCGCCTTCGAGGAGGATCATCCGTCCTTCCGCCCGGTGGCCATCGCCGAGGCCCTGGACACCGCCGACCTGACCCAAGCGGGCCGTGAGAAGCTGGCCGAACTGGCCGCCGGCGGTCATCGCCTGCGTCTGTCGCCCGCCACCGCCGGCACCGACGGGTTCTTCGCCGCCATCTACGAGAAGGCGCAATGAGCCAAGCCTGGCGCATGGAACGATACGGCGACGTCTCGGTCCTGTGTGTCATGGCGGCTCCGGCGGAGTACGGCGTCCATCTGCAGGCGCGGATCCAGCCGCTGATGACCGGCATCGGTCCGGTGGAGGGGGCGGTCGCCCTGACCGCGGCCCTGGCCCGGCTGGAGGCGGCGAACGGCCTGCCGGACCTGATCGTGTCGCTGGGCTCGTGCGGTTCGCGCGAACTGGAGCATGCGGCGGTCTATCAGGCCTCTTCGGTCAGCTACCGCGACATGGACGCCAGTCCGCTGGGCTTCCCCAAGGGGATCACGCCGCTACTGGACCTGCCCGCCGTTCTCGACCTGTCGTGCCCGATCCCGGGCGTGCCGACCGCAACCCTGTCGACCGGGGGCGGGGTGATCTCGGGCGCCGCCTATGACCTCATCGAGGCGCAGATGGTCGATATGGAGACCTTCGCCCTGCTGCGCGCGGCCCAGACCTTCGGCGTGCCCCTGATCGCCCTGCGCGGCGTCTCGGACGGCAAGGTCGAGCTGAAGGCGCTGGAGGACTGGACCTCGACCCTGCACCATGTTGACGAGAACCTGGCGGCGGCGCTCGACGCTCTGATCGCGGTTCTGACCGAACGCGGCCTCTCCGCGCTTGATATTGCTGGCTCGGCCAGCCAAGTCCCCACCCATTCGCTCTCCCCGGATTCGCCATGACCCAGACTACCGACCACCAGAAGGTCCTCATCGTCGACTTCGGCAGCCAGGTGACCCAGCTGATCGCGCGCCGCCTGCGCGAGGCCAGCGTCTATTGCGAGATCCATCCGTTCCAGAAGGCGCAAGCCGCGCTGGAGGCGATGAAGCCGGCGGCGATCATCCTGTCGGGCGGTCCCGAGAGCGTCCATGAAGAGGGCAGCCCCCGCGCGCCGCAGGGCGTGTTCGAGGCGGGCGTGCCGGTGCTGGGCATCTGCTACGGCGAGATGACCATGTGCGAACAGCTGGGCGGCAAGGTCGAGGGCGGCCACACCCGCGAGTTCGGCCGCGCCGAGATCACCGTCGAGAAGGCCTCGCCCCTGCTGGCCGACCTGGCCCCGGTCGGTGAGGAAGAGACCGTCTGGATGAGCCACGGCGACAAGATCGTCGCGATCCCCGAGGGCTTCGACGTCGTCGCTTCCTCGGCCGGGTCGCCCTATGCGGTGATCGCCGACGAGACTCGCCGCTTCTACGGCGTCCAGTTCCACCCCGAGGTGATGCACACCCCGCGCGGCCATCAGATGCTGAAGAACTTCACCCACGGCATCGCCGGGCTGAAGGGTGACTGGACCATGGCCGCCTATCGCGACGAGAAGATCGCCCAGATCCGCGAACAGGTCGGCTCGGCCAAGGTCATCTGCGGCCTGTCGGGCGGGGTCGACAGCTCGGTGGCGGCGGTGCTGATCCACGAGGCCATCGGCGACCAGCTGACCTGCGTCTTCGTCGACACCGGCCTGCTGCGCAAGGACGAGGCCAGCCAGGTCACGACCCTGTTCAGGGAGCACTACAACATCCCCCTGATCCACGTTGATGCGTCGAAGGAATTCCTCGGCGAGCTGGCGGGTCAGTCGGACCCGGAGACCAAGCGCAAGACCATCGGCCGGGTCTTCATCGAGATCTTCGACCGCGAGGCCTCGAAGATCGAGGGCGCCGAGTTCCTGGCCCAGGGCACCCTCTATCCCGACGTGATCGAGAGCGTGTCGTCGTCCAGCGGCAAGGCCCATGTGATCAAGAGCCACCATAACGTCGGCGGCCTGCCCGATTATATGAAGCTCAAGCTGGTCGAGCCGCTGCGGGAACTGTTCAAGGACGAGGTCCGGGCCCTGGGGCGCGAACTGGGTCTGACCGACGCCTTCGTCGGACGCCATCCGTTCCCCGGACCGGGTCTGGCCATCCGCATCCCCGGCGAGATCACGCCGGAAGCCGTGGCGACCCTGCAGGAAGCCGACGCCATCTATCTCGACGAGATCCGCAAGGCGGGCCTCTACGACAAGATCTGGCAGGCCTTCGCCGTCCTGCTGCCGGTCAAGACGGTCGGCGTCATGGGCGACGCCCGCACCTATGAAAAGGTTCTGGCCCTGCGCGCGGTGAGCTCCACCGACGGCATGACCGCCGACTTCTTCGAGTTCCCGTGGGACGTGCTGGGCAAATGCGCGACCCGCATCGTCAACGAGGTCCGCGGCGTGAACCGCGTCGTCTACGACGTCACCTCCAAGCCCCCCGGCACCATCGAGTGGGAATAATTCTGGGCCTTCTGAAACTTTCCAGATCGCTTCCGAAACGCCCACCAAAACACTGACTTATAAGAAAAATGCTGTCGCAGTCTCTCGATACCTTTCGAGGGGCTGCGTACGGCTGTGTCGGTCGGTCTGACGGTCCCGCCGCCGTTGCCTCTCGGGATTCTGCTCCATACCGTCAGAGGGCCTGGAGGGTCCTGACGGTCTTTTTTTGGACCAAGCATCTGACTTGTTTGAGAAAAATGACCCCGAAAGACCCCGAAAGCGCCTGACGGTCTTTTGGAGTCAAAACGGCATGCTTACCGACGCCGCATTACGAAATATCCGCCCTAAATCAAGGTCTTACAAAATGACCGACAGGGACGGCCTGTACCTGCTGATTTCGCCGAAAGGCGGCATCGCGTTCAAGTACGACTACCGCTTCAACGGGCGGCGGGAGTCGGTGACGCTGGGTTCGTACGGACCGGCCGGCCTGTCGCTGGCCAAGGCCCGCGAGAAGGTCCTCGACGCCAAGCGGCTGATCGCTGAAGGCGTCTCGCCCGCCCTGGAAAAGCAGCGGGCCAAGCGGCGGCTGAAAGAAGCCCGGAGCTTTGGTCATGTCGCCCAGCGCTGGATGGACCATGCCCCCATGGCGGACAGCACCCGCAACATGCGGCGGTCTATCTTCAATCGGGAGGTCCTGCCGCACTGGGAGAACCGGTTGCTGAATGAGATCACGCCCGGCGATCTGAGGGCCCACTGCCAGACGATCGTCGAGCGCGGCGCGCCGGCGACGGCGATCCACGTCCGCGACATCGTCAAACAGATCTACGCCTTCGCCATCCTGCACGGGGAGAAGATCGACAACCCGGCGGACGGGGTCGGCCCGGCCTCGATCGCCACCTTCCGCCCGCGGGACCGGGCGCTGTCGCCGACGGAAATCCGGATTATGCTCGGGCTGCTCGGCGAGGTGGCGACGCTGCCGACCATCCGCCTCGGCCTGAAGTTCATCCTGTTGAGCATGGTCCGAAAAAGCGAGCTCCAGGACGGGGTCTGGGAGGAGGTCGATTTCGAGAACGCCGTCTGGTCGATCCCGAAGGAGCGGATGAAGCGGTCGCGACCGCACAACGTCTACCTCTCGACCCAGATGCTCGACATCCTGATCGCGCTGAAGACCTGCGCCGGAAACTCTCGCTACATCCTGCCGTCCCGCTACGACGCCGACGCCCCGATGTCGCGGGCCACCTTCAACCGGGTGACCAGCGCCATCGCCGAGCGCGCCCGGGAGCGCGATCTGCCGCTGGAGCCGTTCACGGTCCACGACCTGCGCCGGACCGCCTCGACCTTGCTGCACGAGATGGGGTTCAACTCGGACTGGATCGAGAAGGGCCTCGCCCACGAGGAGCGCTCGTCCCGCGGCGTCTACAACAAGGCCGAGTTCGAGGCCCAGCGGCGCCATATGGCTCAGGAGTGGTCGAACGCCGTCGACGCCTGGGAGGCCGGACGGGCGTTCACGCCCGGGCTGGTCATCCCGGAGACGGCCGGTCCTCGGTTCGATCCCCGGCTCTGACCGGCCGGGTGATCCGCTTGCGGACGTCTGGCGCGGGAGCCCGCTTGATCGGCTTGGCGCGGCGTAGAACCAGCCAGGCTTCGATCTCGGCCAGGTCCCAGACGACGCATCGGGGCGTCAACAGGAACCGCCTCGGGAACTGGCCGCGCTGCTCCATCTCCCAGATGGTGCTGTCGGCCAGCGGCACCATCTGACGGAGTTGCGGCTTCTTGATCGTGCGCCTCAGCGGCGGGTCGGCCTGGGCCATCGGACATCTCCACATTGCTGTGGGGAATCGAACTCGAAAGACTGCGGAAGGCCTAGCCGCAACCTCTCCACCGTAGGCTTGCGGCGCGAACGGGCGAGGGGCTTGAACATTTCCATAGTTCGACTATTTCGGAACTATGGAAACCGAAGCCTCGATTCTCGCTCTCGCCGCCTTGGCGCAATCGACGCGGCTGGAGGCGTTTCGTCTCCTCGTGCGTCACGAACCCGACGGTCTGCCGGCCGGTGACATCTCCAACCATCTGGCGATTCCGGCAAACACCCTGTCGTCTCATCTCGGCGTCCTGACCCGTGCGGGTCTGATCAAGTCAGAGCGGCGCAGCCGTTCGATCATCTATCGGGCCGACCTGGACCGGTTTCGCGACCTGGTCCTGTTCCTGCTCAAGGACTGCTGCGGGGGCAGGGCGGACCTCTGCGAGCCCTTGCTGGCCGAACTCGCGCCCTGCTGCCCCTGAGAATCCCGTGGACATCGTCATCTATCACAACCCCGCCTGCGGGACGTCGCGCAACGCCCTCGAGCTGATCCGCCATGTCGGGATCGAGCCTCACGTCATCGAATATCTGAAGTTCCCGCCATCGCGCGCCATGGTCGCCTGGCTGGCCGAGCGCACTGGCGCGCCGCTTCGGGACCTGCTGCGGGAGAAGGGCACGCCCTTCGCCGAACTGGGCCTCGATGATCCCGACCTGACCGACGACCAGTTGCTCGACGCGATCGAGGCTCACCCGATCCTGCTCAATCGGCCCATCGTCGTAAGCCCCCTGGGCGTCCGGCTTTGCCGCCCGTCGGAGGCCGTGCTGGACCTGCTGCCTGCCGACGATCTCAAGCCCTTCACCAAGGAGGACGGCGAGGTCGTCATCGACGCCGACGGCCGGCGGGTGGGCCGGTGACCGAGGCGCCCGTCACGGCTGCGGAGCCGTCGCGCCGCCTGTCCTTCCTCGACCGCTGGCTGACGGGCTGGATCTTCGCCGCCATGGCTTTGGGCGTCGCGCTCGGGACCTTCGCGCCGGGCCTGTCCGCCTGGGTCGACGGCCTGTCCGTCGGCACGACCAACATCCCGATCGCCATCGGGCTGATCCTGATGATGTACCCGCCGCTGGCCCGGGTCCGGTACGAGGAGCTGCCGCGCGTCTTCGCCGACAAACGCGTGCTGGCCCTGTCCCTGTTTCAGAACTGGGTGCTGGGGCCGGTGCTGATGTTCGCCCTGGCGGTGATCTTCCTGCGCGATCAGCCGGAGTACATGACCGGCGTGATCCTGATCGGCCTGGCCCGTTGCATCGCCATGGTGCTGGTCTGGAACCAGCTGGCGCGGGGCGACAACCAGTATGTCGCCGGCCTGGTCGCCTTCAACTCGATCTTCCAGATCCTGTTCTTCAGCCTCTACGCCTGGCTTTTCCTGACCGTGCTGCCGCCCCTGTTCGGGCTGCAGGGCAGCGTCGTCGACGTCAGCGTCTGGACCATCGCCGGCGCCGTCCTCGTCTATCTCGGCCTGCCGTTCCTGGCCGGCTTCCTGACGCGGCGCAGCCTGATCGCCCGCAAGGGCGCGGACTGGTACGAGCGTCGGTTCCTGCCGCGCATCGGGCCGGTCACCCTGATCGCCCTGCTGTTCACCATCGTGGTCATGTTCAGCCTCAAGGGCGGGGAGGTCGTGGCCCTGCCGCTCGACGCCCTGCGCATCGCCCTCCCGCTGACGATCTATTTCCTCGTCATGTTCGTGGTCAGCTTCCTCATGGGCAAGCTGATCGAAGCCGACTATCCGCGCACCACCGCCCTGGCCTTCACCGCCGCCTCGAACAATTTCGAGCTGGCCATCGCGGTGGCCATCGCGGCCTTCGGCCTGACCTCGCCGGTCGCCTTCGCGGCCGTCATTGGTCCCCTGGTCGAGGTGCCGGTGCTGATCCTGCTGGTGTCGGTCGCCCTCTGGATGGGCCGCCGCTGGTTCCCGGATACGGCGCCCCCGGCGGACGCCCGTTGATGGTGGTCCTGTATCTGATCGATGCCGGCGACGCCGGCCTGATCGCGGCCCTGAGGGCCGAGGGCCTGCCCGCGCCCGACGCCGGCCGCTACTTCCGCGCCGATCACTACGGCGCGGTCGTCGGCTACGTTGGGCTGGAAGGGGAGGGGCGCGACCTGCTGCTGCGCTCCCTGGTCGTGCTCGCCGACCGGAAGGCGCGCGGCCTGGGCGGCCGGGTGCTGGCCGCCGCCGAGACCGCCGCCGGCGACCTGGGCGCCGCGCGGCTGCATCTGCTCACGACCACCGCCGAGCCCTTCTTCACCCGCAACGGCTATCGGGCCGCGGATCGGCAGGCGGCGCCGGAGGCGATCCGGCTGACCCGCGAGTTCGCGGGTCTGTGCCCGGCGTCGGCGGCTTATCTGACCAAGGACCTCTGATGACCTACGACCGCCTGCGAACCCTGTCCGATCCCGATCATCTGCCGGCCTTGGACAAGGCCTATCTGGCGGCCGATCCGGCCCGGGGTCTGGGGCCGAACGATCACCCGCCGCGCATCCTCCTGCTCTACGGATCACTGCGCGAGCGGTCGTATTCGCGCTTCTGCGTCGAGGAGGCCGCCCGCCTCCTGCAATGGATGGGCTGCGAAACCCGTATCTTCGATCCGTCGGGCCTGCCCCTTCCGGGCTCGCCGGGCGACGAGGACCACCCGGCGGTGCGCGAGCTGCGCGCCCACGCCCTGTGGTCGGAAGGGATGGTGTGGTGCAGTCCTGAGCGGCACGGCCAGGTCTCCGGTCTGCTAAAGCTGCAGATCGACCATCTGCCCCTGAGCATGGGCGGGGTGCGTCCGACCCAGGGCCGAACCCTCGCCGTCATGCAGGTCTCCGGCGGCTCGCAGAGCTTCAACGCGGTCAACACCCTGCGGCTGCTCGGCCGCTGGATGCGGATGATCACCATCCCCAACCAGTCGAGCGTGGCCAAGGCGTTCCAGGAGTTCGACGAGGCCGGGCGGATGAAGCCCTCCGCCTACTATGAGCGCATCGTCGACGTGATGGAGGAACTGGTCCGCTTCACCATCCTGACCCGGCCCCACGCCGTCCAGCTGGTCGACCGCTATTCCGAACGCAAGGCGGCCGGGATCCCGGTCGACGCTGCGACCGATCTGTCTTCCATCGCCATTGCCCCGCGGGAGCCCTGCTGCGCGCCGCGGTCGGTTTGAACGGCCCGGAGACAGGCGGCCCCGGCGCGGCGGTCGGGTTAGGCGACCGTCGCCTTCGGCCCTGACGCCCGTGCAAAGCCGATCGCGAGGATGACGACGGTCAGGACCTGCACCCCGACGCCCTCGAGGGTCGGATAGAAACCGAGGATTTCGATCCGGGGAAGCCAGGCGACGGGGTGGACGTCGATCCAGCCCGCTTCCTGCAGAGCCGCGATCCCCTTGCCGACGAGGATGACCGAGAGGACGGCCATCAGGATCGAACTGAGCGAGAAGAACCGACCGATCGGCAAGCGCTTGCTGTAGGTCAGCAGGGCCCACGCGACGACCGCGAGCACTGCGACCGCCGCGAGGGCGCCGGTCAGCATGCCGACGTGACCGCCCTGGCTCCAGATGGCCGCGTAGAACAGGATGGTCTCGAACACCTCGCGATAGACCACCACGAAGGCGAGCAGAAACAGCAGCCAGGCCGAGCGGCCCGACAGGGCCTTGGTGAGCTTGTCGCGGATGTAGATCTGCCAGGCGTCGGCGTGCGACTTGCCGTGCATCCAGATGCCGACCGACACCAGCACCACGACCGCCAGCAGTGAGCCGAAGCCTTCGGTGAGTTCGCGGCTCGCGCCGCTGATGGAGATGAAGAAGGTGGCGGCGGCCCAGGTCGCCCCGCCGGCCAGGAGAGCTGCGACCCATCCGCCATGGACATAGCGCAGGACGTCGGGACGCTCGGCCTTGCGCAGGAAGGCGATCATGGCGACGACGATCAGCAGCGCCTCCAGACCCTCCCGCAGGAGGATGGTGAAGGCGCCGGCAAAGCTGGCGACATTGTCCGCCTCTTGCGGAGCCATCGCCCGCTCGGCGGTGTCGAGAAGGGCCGTGAGCCGCGAGACCTGGGATCCGACCTCGTCGACGGGCGCCCCGCGCGCGATCGCCGCCCGCAGTTCCGTCATCGCCGTCTCGATACGCCGCAACAGGGCGCCGTCCCGCGCGCCCAGGGCCGGTTCGACCGGCTCAAAGCCGTCGAGATAGGCCGACAGCGCCAGATCCGTCGCCTGCTTGCGGTCGCCGTTCCGATAGGCGGTCAGACTTTCCCCCAGACGCGAGCGCGCGAGCGTCAGCGCCCCGTCGGACGCCTGTTGGGACACGGCTTCGGGATGACGCCGCAGGTAGGCGGTGACGGCCCGGGCCTTGGGCTCGCCGATCCGCGCCGCCAGGTCGGCGGGCGAGGTTTGCGTCACCGCCGCCAGGGTCGGGAAGAGGGTGCGGATAGAGGAATCGCTTTTCCAAAGGCGTTCGCCGTCGGCCGCCTCGGCGTCCGTGAAGGCGAAGCGCCCGACATAGAAGGCCAGGGCCCAGCGGTCGCCCGCCGGCAGGTCCGAGAAGCTGGCCATGGCCGTGCCGTCCAGGCCCTGTTCGATCACCTGGTAAAGACCGAACACACTGCGTTGGCGCGCCCGCTCAACGTCAGCGAAGGCGATCGGGGCCGGATCGAGGCCTTGCGCCGCGGGTCCGTCGGCCTGTCCGGCGGCGCCATGGCAGACGGAACATTGCGTTTCATAGAGAGCCTGGCCTTTGGCGAGGTCCGGCGGGAACGACGGGGCCAGCGGGCTGGGATAGGCGGCGAGCAGGGCACCGGCGAGGGCCTTGGCTTCGGCGCCGACGATCTCAGGCGACGCCTTGTCCCGGATGCGGTCCGCAAGGGCGGCGGCGCTGCGGCTCAGGTTGGCCTTGGCCGCGCTCGGCGGCAGGGCGTCGATCCGGGTCCGGATCTGACCTGCGAACTCCGTCATCTCGCCGTACTCGGCCGGATTGACCACCTTTCCGTCAGCGACCGCACCGGCGTAGTCGACGGAGACATAGTCCAGCAGACGCCAGGCGACCTGGGCCTCGGAGGCGGCCGAAGTTTGGGCGAAAGCCGGCGTCGAGACGCCGAGAACCAGGGTCAGAAGGAACAGTCGGACGAGGAGACGCATGGCGAGCCTGATTGTGAACGGCTCGCATTATCACTGGTGCGTCAGGGTGTCGCGGTCGAAATCGACGTGGCCGCCGCGCCGCCATGTCCCGGGCCGCAGAGATCGTGGTCGTGCAGCACCTCGATGACCTTGCACGCGGAGACCCGCCCGCCGGCGCACTCCGCGGTCATGCGCGACAACTCAGTTTTCAGCGCCTGGAGCTGCGCGATCTTCTCGGTGACCTCGCGAAGGTGGCGCTCGGCGATCGCATTGGCCTCGCCGCACGGTCGGTCAGGATGGTCCGACAGGTCGAGCAGGGACCGGATCGAGTCGATGTCGAAGCCGAGCTGACGCGCATGGCGGATGAAGGACAGGCGACGCAGGGCGACGTCGTCATAGAGACGGCGGTCGCTGGCGGTCCGCGGCGCAGCGGGCAGCAGGCCGATCTGCTCGTAGAACCGGATCGTCGGCACCTTCACGCCGGTGGCCGCGGCGAGCTTGCCGATGGTGCGCGGGGCAGGGAAGGACGGGGTTGCGGACATGATCGCAAAATAACCGCTTGATCCTCTAGCGGCTAGAGGATGCACAAGAGGCTCAGGACGATCGCCGGAGCCCCTGATGACCGAACCTCTGATCCAGGAGAACCCCACCGCCTCGGGCTGCGGCTGCGGCGCGCCGGTGAAGTTCGACGGCGCCTCGCCGGCCTATCGTCGCATCCTGGTCGCGGTGATCGCCATCAATGCGGTCGCGTTCGTCGCGGTCGCGGGCGGCGCCCTGGTCCAAGGCTCCGCGTCCCTCGGGGCCAACGCGCTCGACTTCCTGGCCGACAGCGCGACCTACGCCATCAGCCTTTGGGCCATCGGCAAGTCGGTTCAGGTGCGCTCGGGCGCAGCCCTTCTGAAGGGGGCGAGCCTGGCGCTCCTGGCCGTATTCATCCTCGGCTTCGCCGTCTGGCGCGCCGTGTCCGGCGCGCCGCCGGAAGGCACGGTGATCACCGGGCTCGGCCTGTTCGGCTTCGCCGCCAATGCGGTGGCGGCCCTTCTGCTGGTGCGCCATCGGGACGGCGACGCCAATGTCCGCTCTGTCTGGCTGTGCACGCGCAACGACCTGATCGAGAGCCTCGTCGTGGCCGCGGCCGGCGGGCTGGTCTGGCTGACGGCCTCCCGGTGGCCCGACCTGATCGCCGGGGCCATCCTGGCCCTGGTGTTCCTGCAGTCCGCCTGGTCGATCATTCGCCAGTCGCAGGCCGAGTTGAAGGCCGCCGGATGACGACGACCTTCACTCCCGCCCTTGGCCACAGTTGGCTGAGCGATCTCTATGACCCGGCGATCGCCCTGCTGACGCGGGAGCGGACCTGGCGCGAGGCGTTGCTGGACGACCTGGATCCGGGACCCGGCGAGCGCATCGTCGACATCGGCTGCGGCACCGGCACGCTCGCCGCCAAGATCAAGCGTCGCGCGCCGGGGGCGGAGGTTCTCGGGATCGATCCCGACGCCGACATCCTCGGGCGGGCCCGCGCCAAGACCGGCACGCTCGGCCTCGAGGTCGTCTTCGCCGAGGGGTTCGCGCGGGACGCCGACCGGCTGGCCGGCGACGCGGGGGCGGACAAGATCGTGTCCAGTCTGGTCTTCCATCAGTTGCCCATGGCGGAGAAGCGCAGCGGCTTCGCCGCCTGCCTGCGGGCGCTCAGGCCGGGCGGGACCCTGCATATCGCCGACTACGGCCTGCAACGCACGGCAGCGATGCGATCCCTGTTCCGCATCATCCAGACGCTCGACGGTCGGGAAGACACCCAGCCGAACGCCGACGGCGTGATCCCCGTCCTGATCGCAGAGGCCGGCTTTTCAGATGTGCGGGAGATCGCGGTGATCCCGACGCCGACCGGCTCCATCTCCCTCTATCGCGCGGTGCGACGATGAGACGATTGATGTCGCGCCGACGCATGGTATGGGACCGCATGGGATTCCCTGCGGTCAGACATGGACTGATGACGGCGCTGCTCGCGGCGTTCCTGTCCCTGTTCGTCCTGGTCTCCGCCGTCGATGCTGCGACCTGCAGCCCCGAAGCGATGACGTCGCCGGCGTCCAGCGCCATCGTCGACGTTCCCGTCGATCAGGGCGACAGCGGCGCTCCGGACAACCACGCCATCTGTTCGCACGGTCACTGTCACCACGGCGGCGTCGCCGTGCCCCAGAGCCCTGAGGCTCCGGTCGTGACCCATGCCGGGACCGACCTGACCGCCCTGCCGCTTGCGGACGGCTTGCCGTCCCGCATGCCCGCCGGACCAGACCGCCCTCCCAGAGGCTGACGGGACTGCGCGCGACCGCGCGCCTTCACGTCAACCATCTGGGAAACAGGACCTATGCCATCCCCTAAACGCCGTCTGCCGCACCCTGCGGCCGGCGGAGCCGCGATCACCCTCGCGGCGATCCTGGCCATGCTGGCCCCAGGGTCAGCCTTCGCCGAACCCGTCACCCTGGCCGACGCGCTGTCTCGCGCCGCGGCCTCCTCGCCGACCTTGGCAGCCGCCGAAGCCGACGTCGCCGCCGCCGTCGGCCGCGCCCAGCAGGCCGGTTTCCGGCCCAACCCCGAACTCGGCCTGGAGGTCGAGAATTTCGCCGGCACAGGCGGCTTCTCCGGCGTCGATGACGCCGAAAGCACCCTGAGCGTCGGCCAGCGGTTCGAACTCGGCGGCAAGCGGCCCGCACGCGAGCGCGCCGCCCAGGCCGAGGTGGACGCCGCCCGGTTGCGCCTCGCGGTCGCGCGGGCGGACCTGGAACAACAGGTGCGGGACGCCTACGCCGAGGCCTATGCGGACAGCCGCCGGGTCGAACTGGCCCGCGATCAGTTCCTGCGCGCCGATAACCTTCAGACCATCGCCACCGAACTGGTGGACGCCGGTCGCGAACCGCCCTTGCGGGCTCTGCGGGCGCGCACCGCCGCCCTGGAAGCGGTCGGACGAGTTCGCGCGGCCGAAGCCGAATACGCTGAAGCCCAGCGGGCGCTCGCCGCCCTGTGGGGCGGCGGCGAAGACCTGCCCGAACCGACCGCCGCTGAAACCCCGACGGCGTCCGGCGCCGTCATCGACCCGGCCAGCGCGCTCGACGTGCGCCTCGCCGAAGCCGAGGTTGCGACCTCCATCGCCGTCGTCGAGCGGGAACGGACCCTGTCCCGCCCCGATGTGACCGTCAGCGTCGGCGCCCGCCAGTTCCGGGGCACGGACGACACGGCTCTGGTGTTCGGCGCCTCCATGCCGATCGGTCTGTTCGACCGGAACCAGGGCAATATCGCCGCCGCCAACGCCGAGCGGACCGGAGCCGAGGCTCGCCGCAACGCGGCCCTTGCCGGCGCGATCCGGCGGACCCGCGACGCCCAGGCCGCGCTGCGCACGGCCGAAGCTCAACTGGCCTTCCTTGAAACCCAGGCCGAACCCGAAGCGATCGAGGCCGTGCGCATCGCGCGCGAAGGCTTCTCGGCCGGCCGCTTCACCCTGCTGGACGTGCTCGACGCCGAAGAGGCGCTCAACACGGTCCAGGCCGACATGATCACCGCCGAGCTGGAGCGCGCCCAAGCCGTCGCCGCCCTGACTCGCGCCACCGAAACCGAAGGATCCGCCCAATGAAGAGATTGACCAACCAGCAACGCCTCCTCGGCGGCGCGGCGGCGGCCGTGATCGTCCTCGGCGGCGGGTTCGCCGTCTGGAGCATGACGCGCGGTCCGGAAGCGCCGACGGAAGCCGCTGCGGAAGCCGAAGAAGAACACGGCGCCGGCGAGGCCCTGGAGATGGACGCCGCCCGCATTCAGGCGGCCGGCATCACCTTGGCGCCCGTCGGCAGTGGCTCGCTGAGCGCCGAGATCGTGGCCCAGGGCACCGTCGTGGGCACGCCCCAGGGCGAGGCCGTGCTCGCGGCCCGCGCCGACGGCGTCATCACCGGCGTCTCGCTGCGCCTCGGCGACAGCGTTCGCGCCGGCCAGACCGTGGCCCTGATCGAGAGCCGCGAAGCCTCCTCCATCGCCGCCGAACGGGCGACCGCCCAGGCCCGGTTGACCGCGGCCCGGCAGGCGCTCGCCCGTGAGCAGCGGCTGTTCGACTCGCAGATCACCGCGCGACAGGACCTCGAAGCCGCCCAGACCGTGATGGCGGAAGCGGAGGCGGAAGCGCGGCGGACCTCGTCCGCCGCCGCCGCCGCCCGGGTCTCCGGAGACGGCCGCAGCACGGGGGTCGTCAGCCCGATCAGCGGGCGGGTGACCGTGTCCAATGCGACGCTCGGCGCCTTCGTGACGGCCGGGACCGAACTGTTCCGCGTCGCCAACGCCAGCCAGATCGAGGTCCAGGCCTCGGTCTCCGCCGACGACGCGGGCCGGATCGCTCCGGGCGACCGGGCCAGCATCACCCTGCCGGAAGGCGAGGTCCAGGCCACGGTGCGGTCGATCACCCCGGGGGTGGATGCGGAAAGCCGCGCCGCCACCGTTCTGCTCACCGTGTCCGGCGTGGGAGGCTTGCGTCCCGGCCAGGCCATCGCCGTGCGGATCTACACCCGCGACGCTCAGACCTCCGCCGGCGTTTCGGTGCCCGAGGAAGCCATCCAGACCGTCGAAGGCCGCGAAGTGGTCTTCGTCAGGACGGCGACGGGCTTCAACCCGGCGCTGGTCATCGTCGGCCAGCGTAGCGCCGGTCGGGCCCAGATCACCTCCGGCCTGACGGCGGGGCAGATCGTCGCCACCCGCAACGCCTTCCTGCTGAAGGCCGCGCTCGGCGCTGGCGAAGTGGAGCACTAGCCCATGATCGCCAACCTCATGGCCCTGTCGGTGCGCGCGCGATGGATGATCATCGCGCTCGTGCTGCTCGTCTCCACCTACGGCGCCTGGCAGCTGACACAGCTGCCGATCGACGCCGTGCCCGACATCACCAACAACCAGGTGCAGATCAACACATCCGACGCCTCGCTCTCGCCCGTCGAGATCGAGAAGCGCGTCACCTTCCCGGTCGAGACCGCCATGGCCGGCATCCCCGGCCTGCAGTCCACCCGGTCCCTGTCGCGCAACGGCTTCTCGCAGGTCACGGTGATCTTCGAGGAGAACGTCGACCTCTATTTCGCGCGCCAGCAGGTGAGCGAACGCCTCGTCCAGGCCCAGGAAAGCCTGCCCGAGGGCGTCCAGCCCCAGATCGGACCCGTCACCACCGGTCTGGGCGAAGTCTTCATGTACGCCATCGACTTCACTAACCCGGGCGGGCGGGGCGCGACGGTGCGCAACGGCCAGCCGGGCTGGCAGTCGGACGGGTCCTTCCTCACCCCTGAAGGCGACCGCCTGACCGACGACATCTCCCGCGCTGCCTATCTCAGGACAGTGCAGGACTGGATCATCGCGCCGCAGCTGCGGTCGGTGAACGGCGTGGCCGGCGTCGACACCATCGGCGGCTTCGAGAAACAGTATGTCGTCGAGCCCGACGCCACGCGTCTGGCCCAGTACGGCGTCTCGTTCAGCGAACTGGCCGCCGGCCTGGAAGCGGCCAACCTCTCCGTCGGCGCCAACTTCGTCGAGCGAGGCGGCGAGGCCTATCTGGTGCGGGCCGACGCCCGCATCCGCAGCCTGAGCCAGATCGAGGAGGCCATCGTCGCGACGCGCGGCGGCGTCCCCGTGGCCGTGCGCGACGTGGCCACCGTCCGTCTCGGCGGCGACCTGCGCACCGGCGGGGCGACCATGAACGGCCACGAGGTCGTCATCGGCACCACCCTGATGCTGATCGGCGAGAACAGCCGCACGGTCGCCCGTTCGGTCGGCGAACAGTTGGAGACGACCGTTCGGTCTCTCCCGCCGGGGATCAAGGTCACGCCCGTCCTCGATCGGTCCAAACTCGTCAACGCCACCATCTCGACCGTCCAGCGCAACCTGATCGAGGGCGCCATCCTGGTCGCCGTCGCCCTGTTCCTGCTGCTCGGCAACGTCCGCGCCGCCCTGATCGCGGTGGCGATCATCCCGATCTCCTTCTTCATGACCGCCATCGGCATGAATTTCATGGGGGTGTCGGGCAATCTGATGAGCCTGGGGGCGCTCGACTTCGGCCTGATCGTCGACGGCTCGGTGATCATCATCGAGAACTGTCTGAGGCGGCTGGCCGAACGACAGCATCTTGAGGGGCGTCTGCTGAGCCTGCGCGAGCGGCTCGAGGAGACCACCATCGCCACCCAGGAGATGATCAAGCCGACCGTCTACGGCCAGGCGATCATCCTGCTGGTCTTCGCCCCGCTGCTGACCTTCCAGGGCGTAGAGGGCAAGACCTTCTCGCCCATGGCGATCACCCTGATGCTGGCCCTGATCGCGGCCTTCATCCTGTCCATCACCTTCATCCCGGCCATGGTCGCCCTGGTGATGCGCAACAAGGTCTCGGAGAAGGACGTGTTCGTCATTCGCTGGATCAAGGCGAAGTACGAACCGGTGCTGCGTCAGGCCGTGGCCCGACCCTGGCCCTTCGTCGGCGGCGGTCTGGCCTTGTTCGCCGTGGCCGGGGTGATTTTCACCATGCTCGGCCAGGAGTTCATCCCCACCCTGGACGAACGCAACCTCGCCATGGCCTCCCAACGGGTGCCGTCGACGGCGGTGGAGCAGTCCATCCGCATGCAGCGCGGCGTCGAGACCGCCATTGCGGCCCTGCCGGAGGTGGAGGTGATGTTCTCCAAGACCGGCACCGCCGAGGTCGCCACCGATCCGATGCCGCCCAACATCTCTGACGGCTTCATCATCCTGAAGCCGCAGAGTGAGTGGCCCGACGGGGTGAACACCAAGGAGGACGTGATCGAACGGGTGGAGGCCGCGGCCGCGGGCCAGGTCGGTCAGGGCTATGAGCTCAGCCAGCCGATCGAGCTGCGGTTCAACGAACTGATCGCCGGGGTCCGCGGGGACGTCGCCATCAAGATCTACGGCGACGACCTCGACAAGCTGACCGCCACGGCCAACCGGATCGCGGCCCAGCTCAACGCCACCCCGGGGGCGGCCGACGTCAAGGTCGAACAGACCGACGGCGCGCCGTCGCTGGACGTGACCTTCGACCGGGCCGCCATCGCGCGCTTCGGCCTGACCGTGGAGGAGGTGGCGGATACCGTGGCCGCCGCCATGGGCGGACGCGAGGCCGGGCAGCTCTTCGAGGGCGACCGCCGCTTCGACGTGGTGGTGCGCGTGCCCAACGCCAGCCGGCACGATCTCGATGCGCTCGGCGCCATCCCTGTGATGTTGCCGGAAGCAGAGGGCCGCACCCGGGCGTCCGTGCCCTTGCGGCAAGTGGCGTCGTTCCGCTTCGCCGAGGGGCTGAACCAGATCAGCCGCGAGAACGGCAAGCGTCGCGTCGTCGTCCAGGCCAATGTCCGCGGTCGCGACGTGGGTTCGTTCGTCCGGGAGGCCATGCCCAAGGTCGAGACCGTCGTCCTGCCGGCGGGATCCTGGATCGAATGGGGCGGCCAGTTCCAGAACCTCAAGGCGGCCTCGGACCGTCTGTCTCTGGTCGTGCCGATCTGCTTCCTGGCCATCTTCGCGGTGCTCTTCCTGGCCGTGGGGACCTTGGGCCGGGCGGTGGCGGTCTTCCTCACCGTGCCGCTCGGTCTGGCGGGCGGGGTCTTCGCCCTGGCCCTGACCGGCATCTCCTTCTCGGTTTCGGCGGCGGTGGGCTTCATCTGCCTGGCCGGGGTCGCGGTCTTGAACGGCCTGGTCGTCATGTCCTCGATCCGGCAACGGCTCGACGCCGGGATGGAGCTCTCTCGCTCCATCATCGAGGGCTGCATGGAGCGGGTGCGGCCAGTCATCATGACCGGCCTGGTCCCGGCCATCGGCTTCGTGCCCATGGCCCTGGCCCACGGCACCGGCGCCGAGGTGCAGAAGCCCCTGGCCATGGTCGTCATCGGGGGACTGATCACCGCCACCCTGCTCACGCTGCTCGTCCTGCCGGCCATGAGCCGGCTGGTCCTCGGCCTGACCGAGGGACGGCGGCCCAAACCCGTCGACACGCCGGCTGCGGAGCCACTGCCGGCGGAATAGTCCCGGTCCCCGCCGTCGGACGGGCGGCGGGGACATCCTTTTTTTGGAGGCGTCCATGTCCGACCCCATCAAATTGATGCGCATCTACACCGACGAGGCCGCCTATTTCGGCGACCGCAAGGTGTTCGAAATCGTGGCCGAACGCGCCCGCGCTGCCGGTCTCGCCGGGGCGACGGTTCTGCAGGCCCTCGTCGGCTTCGGCCATACGCCGCATCTACATCGCCGTCATGTGCTCGACGACGACCAGTCCTTGATCGTCGAACTGCTCGATCACGAGTCCCGGCTGAGGGCCTTCCTGGAGACCTTGTCCGACCTCGAACATCTTGGGCCGGTCACGCTCGAGGCGGTCGAGGTTCTCCGCTGGCCCCAGCCGGCGTCGGCGGACGCCGGCTAGGAGTGCGGTTTTGACGGCTCGTGATCAGACCGACCGTCAGCAGCGTCGAACCCTGCTGACAGTTCTCGCGCTCAACGCCGGACTGGCGGGCGCGCTCGGCGTCGGCGGCGTGACGGCTGACTCCAGCGCCTTGCTCGCCAATGCGGTGGACAATGCGTCCGACGCCGCCGTCTATCTGATCAGCTTCCTGGCGATCGGTCGGGCCGGGTCGTGGAAACGGGGCGCGGCTCGTCTGTCCGGGATCATGCTGCTGATCTTCGCCGCCGGCGTCCTGCTCGACGCCGGGCGCCGGTTCCTCGTCGGAACCGAGCCGATCGGCCCGACCATGATGGGGCTGGCCGTGGTCGCCGCCCTCGTCAACCTCATCTGCCTGCACCTGATCCGTCGCCAGGACAGCGGCGACGTCAACATGAAGGCGGCGGAGACCTTCAGCTTCAACGACTTCGCCTCGAACGGCGGCATTCTCGTCGCCGGAGGACTGGTCATGTGGCTGGACCAGGCCTGGCCCGACCTGGTCGTCGGCGTTCTCGTCGCCGCCATCGCCGCCAAGGGCGGCGTCGAAATCCTGCGCGACGCTGCTCGCGCCACATCCGACAAGGAGAGCGGCGCATGACGTCGACACATTCGTCCGAAGAGCAGCCCAAGGCGGCAGACCACGGTCCCGGTGACGGCCACGATCACGGCCATGGCGGCATCCTCGGTCCCAACACCGAGGTGATCTTCGCGTTCTCGTCGGGCGCAGCCCTGGGCCTGGGGTTCGCGCTGGAGAAGCTCGCGCCGGGCGTCCCGACCTGGGTCCCGCTCGCGCTCTATCTCGTCGCCTACGCGTTCGGCGGCTTCTTCACCGTCCGCGAGGCCGTCCAGAACCTCCTGCAGAAGCGGTTCGAGATCGACACCCTGATGCTCGTCGCCGCCGCTGGCGCGGCGGCGCTCGGCGCCTGGGCCGAAGGCGCGCTCTTGCTGTTCCTGTTCAGCATCGGCCATGCCCTTGAGCACTACGCCATGGGGCGGGCCAAACGGGCGATCGAGGCCCTGGCCGATCTGGCCCCCCGGACCGCCCATGTGCGGCGTGACGGGCAGGTCGTCGAACTGCCGGTCGAGGATCTGCTGGTCGGCGACACCGTGGTGGTGCGTCCGAACGAGCGCCTTCCGGCCGACGGCTTCGTCGTGGTGGGAACGACGAGCATCAATCAGGCCCCGGTGACCGGCGAGAGCATGCCGGTGGACAAGCAGCCGGTCCCGGACGCCGCCGCGGCGCGCGAGCGGCCGGCCCAGGTTGGATCGGCCTCCCTCGTCTTCGCGGGCACCATCAACGGCGCGGGCGCCATCGAGATCGAGACCACCCGCAAATCGAGCGACACCACCCTGGCCAAAGTGGTCCGGATGGTGAGCGAGGCCGAGACGCAGAAGTCGCCGACCCAGCGATTCACGGACCGGTTCGAGCGCATCTTCGTGCCTGTGGTCCTGGCGCTCGCCTTTGTCCTGCTGTTCGCCTGGGTCGTGGTCGATGAGCCGTTCCGCGACAGCTTCTATCGCGCCATGGCCGTGCTGGTCGCCGCGAGTCCTTGCGCGCTCGCCATCGCCACCCCGAGCGCCGTCCTGTCCGGCGTCGCCCGTGCGGCGCGCGCCGGCGTTCTGATCAAGGGCGGCGCGCCGTTGGAGAATCTCGGCTCGCTCAACGCCATCGCCTTCGACAAGACCGGCACCCTGACCGAGGGTCGGCCCCGGATCACGGACGTCATGCCCGTGCGCGGGACGACGGAGGCCGACCTCCTGGCGACCGCCGTCGCCGTCGAGCGGCTCAGCGACCACCCGCTCGCGGAAGCGATCGCCCGGGACGGCGCCGAACGGTTGGGCGACACGGCTTTGGCCAGTGCGACCGACCTCAAGAGCCTGACGGGCAAGGGTGTGACGGCCCAGCTCGGCGACGAGACGATCTGGATCGGAAAGCCCGAGATGTTCGGGGCCGACGGCGTGGCGGATCTCGACGACGAGACGATGGCCGTCGTCGCGCGACTGCGGGAGCAGGGGCGGACCCTGATGGTGGTGCGGCGCGGGACGGAGGACCTCGGGGTCATCGGCCTGCTCGACACGCCGCGGGCTGCGGCCGGGCCGGCGCTCGCGGCGCTGCGGGCCCTCGGCGTCCGGCGCATGATCATGATCTCGGGCGATCACCAGAAGGCGGCCCAGGCCATCGCTGAGCAGGTCGGTCTGACCGAGGCGTGGGGCGATCTCATGCCCGAGGACAAGGTCGACGCCATCAAGAAGCTGCGCACGGACGGCAAGATCGCCATGGTCGGCGACGGCGTGAACGACGCGCCCGCCATGGCCACCGCGACCGTCGGCATCGCCATGGGCGCCGCCGGGTCCGATGTCGCTCTTGAGACCGCCGACGTCGCCCTGATGTCCGACGACCTGTCGCAGTTGCCGTTCACGGTCGGCCTCAGCCGGCAAACCCGCCGGATCATCCTCCAGAACCTGTACGTCAGCCTCGGCGTCGTCGCCTTCCTGGTGCCGGCGACCATCCTCGGCCTCGGCATCGGTCCGGCCGTGGCGCTCCACGAAGGCTCGACGCTGCTGGTGGTGTTCAACGCCCTGCGTCTGCTCGCCTACCGCGACCCGGCCCGGACGGCCGTCTCACCCGCAATCCCGGCGGGCCCCGCGGCCTCTCCGGCGCTCTCGAGGACATCGACATGAAACGGATCGGATGGGTCTCCGCTATCGCCGTCTTTCTGGCCCTGTCGGCCTTCGCCTTCGGCATGATCTCGCGGCAGGCCCGCGAGGTTCCCGATAGGGGCCCGGCCGTCGACGCTCGTCCGATCGACACCGGGACGAGCCACGCCGGCGGTCCGACCGACAGCCCCTCGACGGCGGCCTATCGTGCGGCGAACGCGCAGATGCACGGGGCCATGAGCATCGACTACACGGGCGATCCCGATGTCGACTTCCTGCGGGGCATGATCGCTCACCATGAGGGCGCGCTCGCCATGGCGAAGATCGCCGTCGAGCATGGCGAGGCCCGGGACGTCCGCAGTCTCGCCGAGGAGATCATCGCCGCGCAGGACGCCGAGATCGTCCGGATGAAGGTGATGCTCGCCCGCCACGAGGACGCGCCGACCCCCGCGGGGAGGCCCTGAAACTATGGCCGGCAAGCGCCTCACCGTCCGGAGCCGCGACATTCGCTGGCGGGAAGGCCGCTACGGCAAGCGACGGCGATCGCAACTGCTGAGCCGCCCGCCGAGGCCGCGGCCCGTCCTTGATGGGGTGATCGCGGTCGTCGCCGGTCTGATCGCAGGGGGACTCGTCCTGTGCATGGCCCTCCTGCTGTTCGGCTCCCATGGCTTGCCCCTTCATCTGGGGTATGGCGTCATCCTGGCCGGCGTGACCCTCTGCAGCCTGCTGATGGGCCCGCGCGACCGGGGAGGGGTGATGATCACGGCCGGTCTGGCTCTCGTCTGGGTCTTGGGAACGGCGAGCCTCTACGTCGTTCGGGACGATATTCATCTGCGCCCCCACGAGCACGGGAAGCCTGCGGCTATGGTCTTCGGTCGGGAGCCGTCCTGAATGGCGGCGCCTGCCGCGCTCGCGCCGCCGCCCCGTCCCGCCAGGATCGCCCGGGGCGGCTGGCTCGACGCGCTGCGTTTCATCGTCGGGGCGCTGATCATCCTCTACCATTTCCGCGAGGCCGCGCCGGTCCCGCTGCCGCAACTGCATCCGGTGTTCGACCGGGGCTATCTGCTCACCGACTTCTTCATCATCGACTCCGGCTACGTCCTGGCCCGCATCTACGGCGATCGCCTCGCGGCCCGCCAGGCGTCGCTCCGCGCCTATGCCCGTCAGAGGCTGCTGAGGGTCATTCCGGCGCATCTGGCCGTCAGCCTGGTGCTGGTGCTCATCGTCGGCGGGGCCGCCCTGGCGGGAGTCACGCCCAGCAATCCGCGTTGGTTCGACTGGTCGCAACTGCCGGCGCAGGTTCTGCTGGTGCAGGCCTATGGCGTGCCGGGCGGGCAGGGGTGGAACGCCCCGACCTGGACCCTCTCGGCCCTGATCGGCTGCTATCTGCTCCTGCCCTGGATCTGCCGGGCCCTCTGGCGCTGGCCGCCGGTCGTGGTGGTCATCGGCGCGACGGCGCTTGTGCTGGCCGCCGATGTCGCCGCCTCGCTCTGGCTCGGGGATCCGATCTATCGCCTGCCGATGCGCTACGGCATCCTGCGCGCCCTGCCGCTGTTCCTCCTCGGGGTGGCGGCGGCCTTCTATGGCTCGCGCGTCTATGTCGGGCCGCGCCTGGCGGGCGTGATCGGCCTCGGCGCCGCCGTCGGGCTCTTCGGGCTTCAGGCCTTCGGCGCCTTCAGCCTTCCGACCCTGGGCCTGATGACGGTGATCATCTGGGCCGCGGGCGCCGTGCCGGTGACCCGGCCTTCGCGCCTGATCGAGCATCTGGCGCTGATGTCCTTCTCGATGTTCCTCACCAATGAGGTGACGCGCATCGTCTGGTTCGGCCTGCTCGACGCCCTGGGTCAGGACGCGTTGTCGTCTGGAGCCCGTTGGGCGCTCTGGTCGGTCGGCTTCGTGGGCGCCTTCGCCGCCGCCGCCGTCTTCCGCTACGGCTTCGACCGTCCCGTTCAGACTTGGCTCAATCCCTCCCGGACACCCCCGGCGTCAGGCGCCGTTGTGACGGCCGAACACGCGGGTTGAGCCGTCGTTGAGGATCAGCACCGTGGTGTACGGTTCGCGCCCCGCGGCCTCCATGCCCGGCGATCCGGCGGGCATGCCGGGCGCGCTCAGAGCCCGGGCGGCGGGCCGTTCGCGCAGTAGACGGTCGACGTCGGCGGCCGGGACATGGCCCTCGATCGCATAGGCGCCCGCGATCGCCGTATGGCAGGAGGCCAGACGATCCGGAACGCCATGCTGCGCCCGGATCGGCGCGAGGTCCTCGCGCTCAATCACCTCGACCGTCCAGCCGGCCTGACGCATGTGCGCGATCCAGCCGCCGCAGCAGCCGCACCAGGGGGTCTTGTAGGCGGTCAGGCGGCGTTGGGGCGCGGCCCGGGCGGCGCCGGCGACAGCGAGGGCCGGCGCAACGGCCAGCAGCGCCCGACGCGACAGGACGACGGCGGATGACATGAGCATACCTTGAGCGATTGAGACGAACGACCCTAGGCTGGGCGCGCTCGCGCCGCGACGTCCGTGATGTCGCGGCGCGAGCGGACCGGCCGGCCCTATTGCGGGCTGATGGCGGTGATCTCGCTTGAGCCGTCCTTCATCACCAGGTCGAACCTGACGCGGTCGCCGGTCTTCACCGCCGCCAGCAGCGCCGGATCCGCCTTGAAGCCCATCGTCATGGCCGGCCAGCCGACCTCGGGGATCGGACCATGGTCCAGCGTCACGGTTCCGGCCGCCGGGTCGACGGCGGTCACGACGCCGGTTCCGTGGCCGGTCGTCTCCGTTGCTGCGGTCGGCGCCATGGGCGCCATCGCCGCCGCTTCGGTCGGTGCGGCGACGTCGGACGCCGGCGCGGCGGCCTTCTCGGCGGGCTGGCCGCAGGCGGCGAGCAGGGTCGTTGAAATGAGGGCGGTCAGGGTCAGGTGGGGCTTCATGGTGTGTCTCCTTGGATTGAAGCGGTGGAGGGGGAGCGTCGACGTCTCAGGAGCAGGTAGGCCGCGGGGATCACCAGCATCGAGAGCAGGGGGGCGGTCAGCATGCCGCCGATCATGGGCGCGGCGATGCGGCTCATGACCTCCGAGCCGGCGCCGTGGCCGACCAGAATGGGGAAGAGGCCGGCGAGGATCACCGCGACCGTCATGGCCTTGGGGCGAACCCGCAGAAGCGCGCCTTCGCGCACGGCATCAGCGACCTGGTCCGGCGACGGCGACGCGCCCCGGTCGGCCAGGGCGTGTTTGAGATAGATCAGCATCACCACCCCGAACTCGGCCGAAACCCCGGCGAGGGCGATGAACCCAACCCCGGTCGCCACCGACTGGTGGTAGTCCAGCAGATAGAGGATCCAGACGCCGCCGGTCAGGGCGAAGGGCAGGGTGCCCATGATCAGGGCGGCCTCGTCGAGCCGACCGAAGGTCAGATAGAGCAGGAAAAAGATGATCAGCAGGGTCGCCGGAACGACGATCATCAGCCGCGCTTCGGCCCGCTGCAGATATTCGAACTGACCCGCGTAGGCGATGCTGACGCCCGGCGCGAGCCGCACGTCGCGCGTCACCGCCGTCTTGAGGTCGGCGACGACCGAAGCGAGGTCGCGGCCACGCACATCGATATACACCCAGGTGGACGGCCTGCCGTTCTCGGTCTTGAGCATGGGCGGGCCGTCGGCGATCCGGACATCAGCCACCGCGCCCAGGGTGATCTGCTGCCCCGAAGGCGTCAGTATGGGCAGTGCGCGCAGGCCTTCAAGGCTGTCGCGCAGCTCGCGCGGATAGCGGACATTGATCGGATAGCGGGCCAGACCCTCGACGGTCTGGCCGATGGTCTCGCCGCCGATGGCGCCGGCGACGATGGCCTGCACATCGGCGATGTTGAGGCCGTAGCGGGCGGCGGCAGCGCGATCGATGTCGACATCGACATATCGCCCGCCGGTCAGTCGCTCGGCCAGGGCCGAGCTCACGCCGGGCACGGCCTTGGCCGTTCGCTCCACCTCCGCAGCGATCCGGTCGATCTGGGCGAGGTCGGCGCCCGAAACCTTGACCCCGATCGGGCTCTTGATCCCGGTCGCCAGCATGTCGATGCGGTTGCGGATCGGCGGCACCCAGACATTGGCCAGTCCCGGGACCTGGACGGCGCGGTCGAGTTCCTCGACCAGCTTGTCCGGCGTCATGCCTGGACGCCACTGATCGCGCGGCTTGAACTGGATGGTGGTCTCGAACATCTCCAGCGGCGCTGGATCGGTCGCCGTCTCCGCCCGTCCGGCCTTGCCGAACACCGTCTCGACCTCCGGCACCGTCAGAATCATCCGGTCGGTCTGCTGCAGCAGCTCAGACGCCTTGGCCGCCGAAAGGCCGGGCAAGGCCGACGGCATGTAGAGCAGGTCGCCCTCGTCCATATTGGGCAGAAACTCGCCGCCCAGCTGGCTGAGAGGCCAGACACGAAGGCGCTTGTTCGAATGGCGACGCCTTCGCGGACGGTCTGCGATCCTGTCGATGCGGCTTCCGCCCGTTGGACAAAACGAACATAGGCGGCCAGTCGCCACCCGAGGTGAACGATCGCTCCGACCGCCCACGCAAGAAGGAGGACTCCGGCGATCTCATCGGCCGGAATCGCATGAGTGGCGACCGCGTCGGAAACGCCGGCCACCGTCGCCGACACCGGGAGGCCTTGCCCCATCCCGTGGAGGACGGCGCTTTCGGGAAGGGTCCAGACAGGCGTCGCCGGAAGAGCGAGCCTGACGAGCGGCAACAGCCACAGGCCATAGGTCAGCCGTGCCCCGAGGCGGCGAAGCGCCAGAGGCCGCAAAACGATCACCGCGCCCAGAAGAAGCGCGGACCCTGTGAGCGATTGAACGAGCCAGGCCGTCATGACTTGAGGGACCTGAGCAAGGCTTCGATTTCGGCGATATCGGCCTCTGACAGCTGATCCTGCTCGGCCAGATGAGCGACCAGTGGCGCAGCCCGACCGTCGAACAGCCGATCGATCAGGCGTCGTGACTCGGTGGCGCGGAAAGCTTCCTGCGTCAGCCGGGGAGAGTACAGGAAGCGCCGGCCTTCGCCTTCGTGGGTGACGGCGCCCTTCGCGACGAGGCGGGCGAGCAGTGTTTTCACCGTGCTGGCGCTCCAGTCTCTCGCGGAGCCAATCTGCTCGGAGATGTCGGCTGCGGACAAGGGCGCCTTGCGCCAGAGCACCTCAAGCACGGCGTGCTCGCCTTCGCTGATCCGTTCCATGACTCTCTCCGACTACAGGTGTAGACGAATGGCATCTACATCTGTAGTCGTCAAGTGAAGGTTCGCTCATGTTTTGCTGCTGACCCCGCCCGGTTCGAACCTCGGGCGCAGCCGCTGCCGTCAAGGATTCTCCATGCGCAAAATTCTGATCGCCGCCCTGTTTGGCTTGTGCTGGGCTTCAGCCGCTTCAGCGGAGCCTCAGACCTGGTGGCTCTCGGTCGACCGCTGGGGCAATGCCGAACACAGTGTCCTGAGCCTTGAGGTGGACGGAGAGGCCCTGACAGGTCGGCTCAACGACTGGGCTCTGACCGGCCATAAAGACGGGGACGCCCTCCGCTTTGTCGCAACGGATTCGCACGGTATTCCCTACCGGCTCGAAGGCCATCTCAGTGGTGACGTTCTCTCCGGATGGGCCGACTATCCGGACACCAGCAACACGGGGCCGCGTGTCCGGCACGCCTTTGAAGGCCTGAGGCTTGTGATGCCCACGGGGGCTCCCGGCAGACGGTCGTATTCGCCAGAGACCTTCTCGAACACCTTCACCGCCGACCGTGCGCCGGTGATGGTGATCCAGCCAGGCGACGTCATCGTGACGCGAACGATCGACTCCGGAGGCGTCGACGAGCATGGCAAGGTCGCGGCCCTTTACGGAAATCCCCAGACGGGTCCGTTCTTCGTCGCCGGCGCGAAGGCGGGCGATATCATCGCGGTGCACATCCGCAGCCTGAAGCTGAACAGGGACTATGCCGACAGTCTGGACGGCATGACGGGGCGGGCGATGTCCCTTGGCCTTGCCTCCCAGGCCGCCGGACTGGGCGCCCGTGTCCGTTGGCTGCTGGATCGCGAGGCCGGAACCGCGCGGCTGGAAAATCCGCCCGAGAAGCTGAAGAACTATGTCGTTCCGGTTCGACCGATGCTGGGTGGACTGGGCGTGGCGCCTGACTTCGGCTTTGCCGCCCAGTCCGCAGGCGATACGGGGCGCTGGGGCGGCAACATGGATTTCAACCAGATCGGGGAGGGCGCGACCGTCTATCTGCCCGTGTTCCAGCCCGGCGCCATGCTGTTCCTCGGCGATGGGCATGCCCTGCAGGGCGATGGTGAAACCACTCAATGGGCGCTGGAAACCTCGTTGGACGTGGAGTTCAGCGTTGATCTTCTGCCCGCCCGCCCTATAGCCGCGCCTCGCGTGGAGACCCGGGACCGGATCACTGTCCTCGGACAGGCATCCTCGCTGGACGAGGCCGCACGCGCCGCGACGGCGGCCATGATCCAGTGGCTTGCGCAGGACTACGGCCTCAGTGTCTCCGAAGGCTCCATGGTCCTCGGCGTCGCCGCGGAATATCGCGTTGTGACACTCGCGGGCCGGAATGCCGGGCTTGCCCTTAGTCTCGACAAGGCCGGCCTCGCCGCGCTGCGTCGACGTCAATAGACCTCACACGGCTCGCGGGGCTCCTCAACATCGGGATTTTCGGTCGACGATCATGCGGGAAGCCAAAACCGGTTCCAGGCGACACTGAACCTTCATCGGGGGCGGCTAAGCCCCTGTTGGCGAGCGGGAGCGGGCGTGGTCGTGGCGTATGATGCCGAGGAAAGACGGGCGGAGGAGCGGTGGGCGCCCGTGCGCGACCTTGTTCGCCGTTTCGCCCTGCGCCGGATTGGCCGGACCGACCTGGCCGACGACATCGCCCAGGACACTCTGCTTCGCATGGTCGAATACGAACGCGGCAACCGGATCGACAGTCCGTTCGCCCTGGGTCTGCGCATCGCGGAGAATCTCGTGAACGAGCATTACAGGCGTGAGCGGCGCTGGGGCGGGGTTGAGCTCAGCGAAGCCTTGCCGAGCCCCAATCCGTCGGCGGATCGGGTCGTCGAGGGCCGCGAGGCTGTCGAGACCCTGACCGCGGCGCTGCGCAAGATGCCGCGGCTGCGGCGAGAGATCATCCTGCGGCGGCGCGTCCGCCATCAGAGCTGCGCCGCCATCGCGGCCGAACTGGGCCTGAGCGTCAAGGCCGTCGAGAAACATGTGACCCGGGGACTGCTGGACTTGAACAAGGCGTTTGGAAAGACCGGCCCGGCGCGGGAGGCGCGACGTTGAAGGCGGACGAGACACGGATCCTGACCGAGGCGGCGGCCTGGGTGGAATGGGCGGGCGGACCGGCGACGCGCGGTGAAGAGGCGCTCGCCTTCGAACGCTGGATGGCTGAAAGCGAGGCGCACCGGGAAGCCTTCGCCGATCTGGCGGCCCTGTGGCGATCGGACGCTTTGGGCGAGGCCGTCGCGGAAATGGCCCGGAGCGAACCGGCGAAACGACGCCGAGACCTGCCTTGGAACCTGCTGGTGCCGGCCGGGATGGCGGCCGCCCTGGCCGTCTGTGTCGGCGTCTTCGCGCCTTTGAGCGACTACAGGACCATCGAGACTGCGCGCGGCGAGAGCCGGACGGTCGTGCTCGCCGACGGATCGACAGTGCGGTTGAACGGTGCAGCGCGCCTCCAGGTCAGCCAGGGCTTGCTGGCTCGATCGGTCTCGCTCGAACGGGGCGAGGCGTATTTTGATGTCCGTCACGACGGTCGCCGGTTCTCCGTCGCCACCGCGGAAGGCCAGGTCCGGGTTATGGGCACGGCCTTCAACGTAGACCGATTGGCCTCAGGTCGGACCGAGGTCTCGGTCTATCGCGGCGCCGTGCGGTTCGGGCCTTGGCGCAGCCCGACGCTGGACCTGCGGCCGGGTGATCGCGCGACCCTGGAGAACGGACGTCTCAACCGGACGCCGGGCGCCCCCGCTGGCCGTCAGCCCGACTGGTTTGATGGCTGGTTCGACGCCGGTGACGCTTCCCTGGGTCAGCTTGTCGAGGAGGCGGATCGCTTCTCTCCCAAACCCATCGTGATCGAGGCTCCAGCCTCGCGTATCCGCGTCAGCGGGCGTTTCAATGTGGGGCGCTCCGAAGATGTTCTGGAGTTGATCGAGGCCGCCTATAACGTCGATGTCACCGAAGAACCCGACCGCATACTGATCAGTCGTCACGATCCGAGATAAAACCGTCACCAACACTTCAAAACAAAAGCGGTAGGGTTCGAACCTTCCCGAACATCTCTCCCCGCAGGCGATAGGCGCCGACCACTCCCCGGGGACGACCGACCATGAAATCTCACCTGACGCTCTGCGCGTCCACATTCACGCTCGCCGCGGCGCTTGCCGCCGCTACGCCGATGGTCGCTTCGGCGCAGACGGCCGAGCGCACCTTCGCCATTCCGGCCAAGGATCTTTCCGCGGCGCTCAGCGACTTTTCGCGCGCCACCGGCCTGCAGGTCGCGGCGCAACCCGCCGTGCTGCGCGGACGGCGCAGCCGCCCGGTCGAGGGCCGGCTCACCGCCGAGACCGCCCTGGCCCGGATGACTTCCGAGAGCGGCGTCCGCGCCCGCATCGTCGGCCGCTCGGTTCTGGTCGAGGCCGCCCCGGCGGCGACGGCGCCCATGCGCGCCCGGCCCGCCGCCCTCGTGACCGCCACCCGCGTCGCGCCCGTGCAGGCCGCAAGCTCCGATCAGGTCAGCGACGTGGATGAGGTCGTCGTCACCGGCTTTCGCGAAAGCCTGCTGGCCGCCCGTGATCTGAAGCGCCGCGCCGTCGGCACCCAGGACTCGATCGTCGCTGACGACATCGCCGCCTTTCCCGACCTGAACCTCGCGGAATCGCTGCAGCGCGTGCCCGGTGTGGCCATCACCCGCGACGCCGGCGAAGGCCGACAAATCTCGCTGCGCGGCCTCGGTCCGGACTTCACCCGCACCCAGCTGAACGGCATGGAAGTGCTGGGCAACACCTCGTCGGGCTTCGACAATCGCGGCTCGGTCAGCCGCAGCCGCAGCTTCGACTACAGCCTGTTCGCCTCGGAACTCTTCAACCGCGTCACGGTCGAGAAATCCTACGCGGCCGAGCAAGACGAGGGCGGCATCGGCGGCACGGTCGGCCTCACCACCGCCCGACCGTTCGACTACGCTGGCTTCCGCGGCGTGCTGGGCGCCAAGGCCCAGACCAACTCCAACACCGACAGCGTCACGCCGCGGATCGTCGGCCTGGTCTCCAACCGCTGGGACACGGGGGCCGGCGAGGTCGGACTGCTGCTGTCGGCCGCGTATTCGCGCAACGACGTCAACGAATACGGCATGCGCAGCTGGAACTGGACCAAGATCAATTTCAACGCCGCCAACATCGGGCCGGGCGTTTCGGCGGCCGATCGCGACCGTCTGATCAACGCCACGGGCCTGAACCGCGTCTCGGCGCCCCAGGCCACCAGCCCTTCGACCTGGTATGCGGAACGTGAGCGCGTCGGCCTGACGGCGGCCTTGCAGTGGAAGCCCAACGACAAGACCGACATGAGCCTGGACCTGCTCTACGGCACGCTCAGCAACAGCCGGCATGAATACGCCATGGCCCCGGCCGGGGTGAACGCCCTGACCGGCGACGTGCGTGGGACCCAGATCCTGAACGCTGTCGAGATCCGCGGCGACAGCATCGTCTACGCCGACTGGTCGGGCGTCGACATGCGTAACGAGGCCAAGCATTCCGAAGACGAGACCACCTTCACCCAGGTGGTCTGGAACGGCGACTACCGGGTCAGCGACAGCCTGCGCTTCCACGCCCTGGTCGGCTATGCCCGGTCGGAGTTCGAGGAGCCGATCTTCGACAAGGTCTTCATCCAGGCGACCAACCAGAATTTCAGCTACGACTTCCGCGGTGGCACGCCGGCGAAGACTACCTACGGCTTCAACACCGAGGATGCATCGATCTGGGGCCTGATGCGGGCCGACGCGCGCGAGGACTATATCCTCAGCGAATACAAGACGGCCGAAATCAACGGCGCCTGGGATCTGGGCCCGTCCTCGACCCTGAAGTTCGGCGTCGAGTACAAGGATTTCACCAACGAAGGCTGGCAGCGCTTCAACCGCGTCGACTGGTATAACAATCCGGCGCGTCCGCTGCCGGTGGTCGAGGTGCTCGGTTACGACTCCCTGATCAAATATATCGTGGCCAATCCGGACGCGACCTTCGACCGGACCGGCCAGCTGCGCGACCTGACCAGCGCCAACGATCAGGCCGGCACCAACTACCAGCTCAGCGAGAAGACCACGGCGGCCTATGTCCAGTATGACCTGGACACGACCCTCGGCGGCATGCCGTTCCGCGCCAATGCGGGTGTGCGCTACTATTCAACCGAGCTGTCCTCGGCCGGCACGGTCGCCACCAACGCCGGTTTGGTGCCGACGACGATCGAGAACAAGTACGACGGCTTCCTGCCCGCTCTGAACCTGTCGCTGGAGTTCCGCGAGGACATGATCCTGCGCCTCGGCGCCAGCCGCAATATCAGCCGCCCGGGCCTGGGCGATCTGCGTGCGGCCGGTTCGGTCAGCTTCACCCCGTTCGGCGGCAGCGTGAACGCCGGCAACCCGAACCTGGAGCCCTTCCTGGCGGACTCGGTCGAGGCCTCGTGGGAATATTATATGGGCGACGCAGGCTTCATCGCCGTCGGCGCCTTCTACAAGAACATGGACAGCTTCATCACGGCGGAAACCGCGTCGGTGCCTTACGGGACCATCGGCTATCCGCTGTCGCTACAGGGGCCGGGGCAGGACGCCAGCACCATCTACTCCTACAGCCGTCCGGTGAACGGAGAGGGCGCCTCGATCCAGGGCGTCGAGGTGGCGTTCCAGCGCGACTTCGACTTCCTGCCGGGCCTGTTCAGCCACTTCGGCTTCGCCGGCAACGTCACCTACGCCAGGGGTGAGACCGACGCGCTGGTGGACGGTGTGAAGCGGACCCTGTCGCTGTCGAACCTGTCGGAATGGTCGTCCAACGCCACCCTCTACTACGAGACCGACGTCTGGGGCGCGCGCGTCTCCAGCGCCTGGCGCGATGACTATCTCGACGGCATCGGCGGCAACGGCAACATCGGCTCGGGCTATCACGCCACCAACAACATCGATGCGGCGGCCCACTGGAACGTCACCCCGTCGATCAAGCTGGTCGTCGAAGGGATTAACCTGACCGACGAGGCGATCGACCAGTACACGGACATCAACGAGGAGCGTCCGACAGCCTGGACCAAGAGCGGGCGGACCTTCACCGCCGGCGTCACCTATGTGTTCTAGACCTTAACCGCCGACCTGCGCCCGACGATCCCGATCGTCGGGCGCAGTGACTTTCAGGCCCGCGCCGACAAGATTCACGGAGACGACGATGCTCAGCCCTCTGGCCATTCTGCTGGCCGCCTCCGTACTTCAGGCCGGTTCGGTCACCTGCGATCCGGCTGCCGCAGAGCTCCGCAGTGCGGGCGGAGACGCTTGCGCTGCCGTCTGGATGGACCGGAGCCTGCGGATGAACGATCTCTCTGCCGTGGGCACCCACAACAGCTACAAGCTGACCATCCCGCAAGCCGAACTACAGGCGATGACAGCCGTCAATCCCGCCGCGGCCGGTCTCGACTATTCCCATCGCCCGTTGGCCGAACAGCTGGACGCCGGGGCGCGCCAGATCGAAATCGATGTGCTGAACGATCCCGAAGGCGGCCGCTACGCCCATCCGCTGTCGGCGTTGGGTCATCCGGGAGCTGGCGCTCTGGTCAGTCCGGCCTTCGTCGAAGTGATGTCCCGGCCCGGGTTCAAGACCCTGCATATGCCGGACGTGGACTTCCGCAGTTCGTGCCTGACCTTTGTCGCCTGCCTACGTGAGATCAGTGACTGGTCGCGCGCCCATCCGGATCACGCGCCGATCCTGATCATGCTGAACGCCAAGACCGGTTCGGCCTCGATGCCGGGCGGCGTTGCACCCCTGGATTTCGACACCGCCGCCTGGGACGCCCTCGACGCGGAAATCCGCTCCGTCTTCGACGCCGCCCATCTGCTGACCCCCGATCAGGTCCAGGGCGCGCATGCGACCCTGCGCGAAGGGGTTCTGGCCGGCGGCTGGCCGGCGCTGGGGCAGGCGAGGGGCAAGGTCTTCTTCGCGCTCGATGAAGGCCCGGAAAAGGTGGCCAGCTATCGTGGGGCCCGACGCTCACTGGAAGGCCGTGTCCTGTTCGTCAACACCGACGAGGCTTCGCCCGCCGCGGCCTATCTGACGCTGAACGACCCTGTCGCCGACCATGACCGCATCCGGGCGGCCGTCCGCGCCGGCTTCATCGTGCGCACCCGAGCCGACGCCGACACGGTCGAGGCCCGCGCAGCGACCGTGGCCCGCCGAAGCGCGGCCCTGTCCAGCGGGGCGCAATATGTGTCGACCGACTACCTCTGGGCCGACCCGCGCTTCCCGACCTATGAGGTGCGGCTGGCGGGAGGGGCGGCGGCGGTCTGCAACCCCATACGCGCCGCGGGCCGGTGCGACGGTCTGGCCGTCGAGATGACCGCCGGAGCGCCGGCACGCGGCTATCTGGCCCCCGATGCCCGGCCCGACCTGACGACCGTCCTGGCGCCGCCGCCGGCTCCAGGGTCGCCCCGCGCCGTCGCCGACACGGGTGTGTTTCTGGAGACCCGTGCGCTTCAGGGCACGCCGCGTTGGGCTCTGGCGACCAGCGATGTCAGCGGCGACATGTATGATCATTTCGCCGGCGCCCTGGGCGTACGGCTCACGGCCGAGAGCGCGCCGGTGCTGACGGCTTTGCTGGACCGGGCGGGCGCCGACCGGTCGGTGGTCGGGGACGCCAAGACACACTGGGATACCCGGCGCCCCTATCTCGGTACGGACCAGCCGATCTGCGAAGCGAAGAGCGACCATCTGGCCGGCAATCCCGACTACCCGTCCGGCCATTCGGCGCACGGGATGCATGTGGCGATGATCCTGGCCGAACTGGCGCCCCGGCGCGCCGACGCCCTGTATGCCCGGGGGCGGGAGTATGCGGAGAGCCGCTACATCTGCGGGTCGCACAGCTACAGCGCCGCCGAGGCGGGCATCCTGTCGGGAGCGGTCATCTACGGCGCTGAACAGGCGTCCGGGATCTTTCGCCGGGACATGGACGCGGCCCGTGCGGAGGTCGACGCCGCGCTGACCCCGGTCCGGGGACAGCCCATCCCGCCTGATCGATGATCCTCGCAAACGGCGCGGATCTGCGAAAAGCCCGATTCCGAGACCCGTTAAGGCTCAGCGTCGCGGCGCAAAATGCTCAGGGCGCCGAACTTTTGCTCAAGCAATCGGAAAACCGTGTTCTGCGCCCCTCCCAATAGTCATACAAATTCGCCATAACGGCGATATGAAACTACAAAACGACATGGCCTATCAATGATGCCCCAGAGTGTAATTGTCGGTTTCAGGCCCCTGTTTTGGATTTCTAATTCTGAAGAATTACACCGGGCTGTAAGTCATAAGCCAAAAATTGCGCACTATACAAAATTCATGACTAATTCGCGCCGTTTCTCAATAGCCGACGACTCTCGAATTGATGATCTGCAACAGAATCTGTTTCTGTCTATCTAAACTGCGCCCGCAACAATTATCATATGACATTCTTGTTCTTTTAGTAATAGTCATTTTCGGTCGCAGTTATGCGTATTACTGTTTCGTAATGTATGGATTTTTTCTATATACAATCGATAAACTTAAGTAAAATTGCTCCGATAATATCGTCGTGACTCAATCAATTCTGTATTGAGGCGCAACCATTCGCGCCCTGCCGCTTTTATCTCAGGTGACGGGAGGTCCCGTCACGGGTGGGTTCAGCGAACATTGGCTTGAATGCCAAACATTATCCGTGACGCGCGCGAGCCATTCGTGTGGCGCGTCAGCGGTCAGATTCGCTCTGCAAACTTCATTGGCTACGTGAGGGTTCTCCGCTGCTCGAGAACCGCCACGCCCTGATTCCTGCGGCGGCGCTCCGAGACAATCATGTTGAGACTGAGCCTTTTGACGGCTGCCCTTCTGGGGGCGGCTGGATCCGTGCACGCGCAACAATCCCTGCCCAACGCCGGCAGTTTGCTGCAACAGATTCCTCCGGTCGTGCGGCCTGAAACCCGCAGCGGGATCGATCTCGTCACTCCCGAACAGGTCCGCGAACCCGTCGTGGAGGGCGCTCGGGTGCATGTGTCGGAGATCCGGGTGACCGGCGCCACCTTGTTCCCTGAGGCGGATCTGGCCACCCTGACCGGTGTTGCGCCCGGAAGAGATCTGACGCTTGCGGAACTCCGCAATGCCGCCGCGGAGATCACCGCCTTCTACAATCGCAAGGGTTACTTCCTTGCCCGGGCCTATCTGCCGCCACAGGAGATCAACGGCGGCGTTGTGACCATCGCCGTCGCCGAAGGTCGGTACGGCGAGATCGCGGTTCACAATGAGTCCCGCTTGGATGACGGCGTCGCGGCCTCGCTGCTGGATCGCCCGGCGTTGCAATCGGGGGAGGTGGTTGCGATCCGGCCGCTTGAGCGGGCTCTGCTGCTTCTGTCGGATACCCCCGGCGTCACCGTGAACTCGACGCTTTCGCCCGGCGCTCGGCCCGGGGCCTCGGATCTGACCGTCGAGATCGCGAACGCCCCGATGCTCTCGGGCAGCCTGGAAGCCGACAATGTCGGCGACCGCTACACAGGCCGCTACCGGTTCGGCGGCTCGGTCAATCTCAACAATCCGACCGGCGCCGGGGATCTGGTCAGCCTCAGGCTCCTGACGTCCGGTGAAGGACTCGCCTACGGTCGCGCCGGCTATCAGCGGCCATTGGGCGAAGCCACGATCGGGGCGGCCTATACCCACGTCGACTACGCTCTTGCCGAGGAGTTCTCCGCCCTCGACGCCAACGGGTCGGCTGACATCTTCGGGGTCTTCGCCAGCTCTCCGATCCTGCGCTCGCGCCGGGCCAATGTCTCCGTCTTCGGCGGCTTCGACCACAAGAGCCTGAAGGACGACATCGGTCTGGTCTCCCAGTCCTCGCGCAAGTCGGTCAACGCGGTCGGCCTCGGCCTGCGCGGCGACGCCCTGGACGCCTTCGGCGGCGGCGGAGCCACGGCCTGGTCGGTGATCGGGACCGCCGGAACCCTGGACATCCGCTCGCCGCTCGAACGGGCCGCGGACGCCGGGACTGCCGAGACCCAGGGCGGCTTCGGAAAGCTTCAATACAGTCTCGCGCGCAGCCAGAACCTCGTCGGCCCGCTGTCCCTGTATGGAGCGCTGCGAGGGCAGGTCGCGACCGGCAACCTCGACAGCACCGAGAAGATGGAGCTCGGCGGCGCATACGCCGTCAGGGCCTATCCGGAAGGAGAGGCCTATGGCGACGAAGGCTATGTGGCCACCGTCGAGACCCGGCTCGCCCTCGACCGCTGGACGCAGGGCCTACCGGGCCGTCTGCAGGCGTTCGGCTTCGTCGACTGGGGCGAGGTGGATGTCGCACACAGCCCCTGGTTTTCGGGCGCCAACCACGAACGCCGCAGCGGCGCGGGTCTGGGACTGGTCTGGAACAGCCGTTCCAACCTGATCGTCAGGACGACCTGGGCCCGTCGAACCGGCGACCAGAGGATCACCTCCGGGCCTGACAGGCGCGACCGCTTCTCCTTCCAGATCGTGCAGCTGTTCTGATGGCCGTTTTCGCCCGGACCGCCGCCCCGCAAACCCACAAGGATTCCGCCATGACACGCCTTCAAAGCCTGCTCGCCGGCCTCACGGGACGGGGGCCTTCATCGGGACGTCGTAACGCCCTGTCGGCCTCCACCATCCTCACCGGATTGATCACGCCGGCCGCTCTTGGCCTGGCCGCAGTCCTGTCGCTGTCGACCGGCGCGAGCGCCCAGACCCTGCCTGTCGGCGGTTCGGTGTCCGCCGGCGCGGCGACGCTCGTTACTGGCGGCAATACGCTGACGGTCAACCAGTCCAGCCAGAACGTCGCGATCAACTGGCAGAGCTTCTCCATCGGCCAGGACAGCCAGGTGGTCTTCGTTCAACCCGACAGCGCCTCCGTGGCCCTGAACCGGGTGCTGGGCGCTGATCCGTCGGTGATCATGGGCGGGCTGACCGCGAACGGTCAGGTCTTTCTGATCAACCCCAACGGCATCCTGTTCGGCCGCAGCGCCCAGGTGAATGTCGGCGGTCTGGTCGCCTCCACCCTCGGGCTCAGCGACGCGGACTTCATGGCCGGAAACCTTCGCTTCTCCGGAGCGGGCGGTTCGGTGGTCAATGAGGGCGCGATCACGAGCGGAGGAGGGTATGTCGCCCTGCTCGGCGGGCAGGTGGCCAATGACGGCGTGATCCAGGCGCGTCTGGGGACCATCGCCCTCGCCGCCGGCGAGGCGATCACCCTCGATTTCGCGGGCGACGGCCTGCTCAGGGTCGCCGTCGATACCGGCGCCCTCGGCGCCCTGGTGCGCAACGGCGGGCTTCTGCAGGCAGACGGCGGCTCGGTTATCATGACCACCCAGGGCGCCGGCGCCCTTCTGAACACGGCGGTGAACAACACCGGCGTCATCCAGGCCCGGACCATCGGCAATCGTGAGGGCGTCATCCTCCTGCTCGGGGATATGAGCAGCGGCACGGCGACCGTGGGCGGGTCTCTCGACGCCACCGCGCCCGACGGCGGTGACGGCGGCTTTATCGAGACCTCGGCCGCCACCGTCAGGATCCTCGACGGCGCCCGGATCACCACCGAGGCCGCCAACGGGACGACTGGAACCTGGCTCATCGACCCCCAGGACTTCACCATCGGGGCCGGCGGCAACATCTCGGGGGCGACGCTCTCGGCCCAGCTGGTGACCACCAATGTGGTGATCAGCACCCTGACCGGCGCCGGGGCGGCTCTGCCGGGCAATGGCGATATCAACGTCAATGACGCGATCGCATGGACCGCGTCCGGGGCGCCCACGACCCTGACGCTGAACGCCAGCCGCGACATCAACATCAATGCGTCGATCACGGCGACCAACGGCAATCTGGTCGCCTGCTGCGGTCGGGATGTGAACGTCAATGCCCCGATCACGACCACGCGCGGCAGTGTGCTGCTGAACGCCGGTCAGGACATCCGCGTCTTCCACGCCATCACCACCACGGACGGCAATATCGCCCTGTGCGCCGGCCATGACGTCCATATCGACGCCGCGGTGACCCTGACGCGGGGAACGACCATACCGGCCGAAAGTCTCGGATTGCCGATTGGCCTGACCCTGATCGCCGGCTTCAACGCCGGCGGTCCCGGCGTCGACGGCGGCACGATCATCTATGCGCCCCTGGCGCCGCCCACGACAGTCACTGTCGCTCCGGTGACCATCAACTACAATCCGGTGTCCTATGGCGCGCCGACCGACTTCGGGATCCATTTCGTCCTGACCGAAGGCGCGGCCCTGACCCAGCATATGCTGCTGTTCCCCGAGGGCGGCCGCCCGGCGGACGGCACGACGGCGACGACCCTGACCGGCTTCCGCACCACCGCTGTTTCCGGCGCGCCCGCCGGGGTCAATCTGGTCGCAGGGCCGGGCGCCACCGCGGCCTTCGACAGCGCCGAGGCCGCAACGGACGTCGGCATCACCTACAGCGGCTACACTCTGTCAGGGGCCAATGCCGCCCAGTACGCTTTGGCCGGTCCCTGCTGCTCGGCGGGCTTCCGGACACGCAGCACCATCTCCGCGACGCCGGTCGTCACCCCGCCGGTGGTGACGCCCCCCATCGTTGTCCCGCCGGTCGTGGTTCCGCCGCCGGTCGTCACCCCTCCGGTGATCGTGACGCCGCCCGTCGTGGTTCCGCCGGTTGTCGTTCCGCCCATCGTGACGACCCCTGTCGTGGTTCCGCCGGTGGTGACGCCGCCCCTCGTCACGCCGGTTTCTCCGATCGCGCCTCCGGTCGCGCCGCTGCCGACCCGGGGGCTGGACGGAGGGCAGCCCGTGCCGCCCGTCGCGGGCCTGAACCTCGCGGTCGTGGACATGGGCGTGCGGCCGCCGGTCTATCTGCTTCCGACCGTGGACAGTCCGACCCCCGTGAAGCCGGCGCCGCAGGTCCTGCAACCCAATGAAGTCTCGCAGGTCCCTCAGAACGCCCCGGCCTCCGTGATCGCGCCCGAAGAGACGATGACGCCCTATTTCGACCGGCCGCAACCGCAGCCGACGACTCCCGGGCCAATCCGTCCGCGCAAGCAGGACCGGAACTGATCATGACCGCGTTTGAAACAGGACCCCTGGCTCTCCGGGAAGCGGCGACGAGAAAGCGGCGCCGGACAGGCGTGCTTCTCCTGGGTCTCGCGCTTGTCGCCAGCCTGGCGGCGCTCGGTCTCGCCGGGGTCGCAACGGCGGCGGATGACGGTCACCTGCGGCGGACCGCCTTCGCCAATACGCCTTCGGGCGTCCAGGAGCTTCGCAACTGGGTGCTGGCGACCGGCGACAACCAGGGTCAGCCCTTCGTGATCGTCGACAAGCTCAACGCCCAGGCCGCGGCTTTCGATCGGGCAGGGGCTATGATCGCCTCGACCCCGGTTCTCCTCGGTCTCGCCAAAGGCGACGACTCCCCCGCCGGCATCGGCGAGCGCGCCCTGGCCAGTATCGGCCCGCAAGACCGGATCACGCCCGCGGGCCGTTTCCCCGTACAGCTCGGAGAGAACCTGGCCGGCAAGACGGTGCTGTGGGTCGACTATGATGCGGCGATCTCGCTGCATCCCGTCGTCACTGCCCGGGCTTCGGAACACCGTCAGGCGCGCCTGGACAGTCTGACGATCTCGGACAACCGGATTTCATACGGCTGTATCAATGTCCCCGTCGCCTTCTATGCGGCGGTCATCCTGCCGTTGTTCAAGGACACGCCCGGCCTGGTCTATGTCCTTCCGGAGACCCGGTCCCTCGACGATGAATTCTTTCGCCGGACGGCGTCGCGGGCCTCCGAGCCTGACCGCCCGACCGCCATGCCCGCCAGCCTCAGGCTGGTGAGCGCCGAAGCGCAACTGGCGGACCAGGTGCTCGCGGAGGTGAACAGGCTCCGCGCCGATCCGGCCGCCTATGTCCGGGTCCTGCAGGCCTACCGCGCCCAGTTTCGCGGGGACAGCCTGGTCATCCGCCCGAACGGGATCAGCATCCAGACCCGTGAGGGCGTGGCGGCGGTCGATGAGGCCATCGCCTTCCTGCGCAGCCAGCCGGCGATGGCGCCACTGGACGCCGACAGCCTGCGCGATCTCGCGGCCTCGGACCATGTTCGCGACCAAGGCCAGAGCGGCTCGTTTGGCCATCCCGGCGCCGATGGCTGGGACTTCTCGCGTCGGGTCGCGCGTCGGGGTGGCGAGCCCTACGGCGGCGAGAACATATCCTACGGCTACGACACCGCGCGGGAGATCGTCATCCAGCTGGTTGTCGACGACGACATCGCGGATCGGGGCCACCGCGTGAACCTGTTCCGGCCCGGCTACGTCCGCGCCGGCGTCGCCTGCGGTCCTCACCCCGTCTATTCCTACATGTGCGTGATCGACTTCGGATATGCCCCGACGCAGTTGGCCCTGACGCAGTAGGTCCGAGACTCCAGGCCTGCCGGTTTCGTTCCCGTGCGCTGGCAAAGGAGCGTACAGCTTGGCCGCGAGCCGCCATCGGGCGGTTGGCGCCGGAAACCTCCAACGCCATGGCCGTGCCGATCGAAGGCGCCGGGGGCCGCGGACTTCCTCTGCACAAGCCCTGTAGCCTTCAGTGAGCAGGCATCGGCCATGCTCTTCTCACACCGACAGTCCGGAGACTTGCGACCGTAGATCTACGGTAGAGCGCCTGGACGAAAGTTACTCAAAGTCTTGCCGGATGTTCAGGGCTCGTCCGAGGCCTTGGAAACTAACCGCGACAATCCGCCACATTTATGCCGAAATGGCATAGCGGACGCGACGAAGGGCATTGGCCTCGTTTGCGGAGGCAAGCCTAACCTTAGGTCAAGAACGGAGGACGGAGCCAATCCGCCTCATGGGAGGATCTATGGCTTTTCGTCGACGCAGCGTCATGCTGGGTTTTGCCGCCCTGTTGGCGGCGCCCGGATTTTCCGTGGCCCAGACGGCCGCCACGGTAACCGCCGCGCCGGTTCCGGCCTCGGTGACGATCAGCGTGGATGCGCCCGGCGCGATCCCGGCCTGGGCCCTGGCGGAACGCGCGGTGATGGCAGCCAACGCCGAGGGGGTGAAGACCTTCCTCAAGACCTATGTCGACGGCCGCGGCTATCTGCGCGGGCTTGAGCACTACGGCATCACCGACGGCGCCGACGATGCGGTCGAGCCGATCCGCAACTGGCCGATCGCCCACGCCTTGGGCGGCGACGACGCCATCATCGAGGCCTGGTCGACGGTCTGGGAAAACCACCTCGACCAGTATTCGCGCACCCGTGTGCCCGAGGTCGCCTCGGTGTCGGAGGGCATCTACTATCGCGAGTTCATGCCCCAGTTCGACTGGGAGCATATCTCCGAAGGGATGGCCGGGTTCTACTTCTACGGCCTGAGCCGGCCCGACGATCCGCGCTATGCGATCCGACTGCGCCGCTACGCCGGTCTCTATATGAACGAGGATCCGACCGCGCCGAACTACGACCCGGTCCACCACATCATCCGCAGCCTGTTCAACGGCAGCAAGGGGCCGCGGATGACCCCGCCCAATGCGACCGACTGGGACGGGCCGGAGATCCCCGGCGGAGCCCCCGGCCGGCGGACCCGGTTCCTGAACTCCGGCAACATCGTCGGCGATCATCCGCTGAACCTGAACGCCACCAACCTGTCCTTCCACGCCTATCTGGTGACGGGCGACGAGAAGTATCGCGACTGGACGCTGGAGTACGTCAACGCCTGGAAGGACCGGATCGCCCAGAACGGCGGCAACATCCCGTCCAACATCGGCCTCGACGGCACGATCGGCGGCGAGTGGGGCGGCAAGTGGTACGGCGGCGTCTTCGGCTGGAACTCGCCGGACGAGGGCGTGCGCAACTACGTTTTCCGCGGTCCGCCCGAGGCCTTCGGCGACGCCCTGCTGCTGACGGGAGACCAGGCCTATACCGGTGTGCTGCGCCGTCAGCTCGACAACCTCTATGCCCAGCAGCGGGTCGTCGATGGCCACGTCCAGATCCCGCACTATTACGGGGATCAGGGCTGGTACGGCTATTTCGACGTCAATGGCCGCTCGAGCGGTCTGGGCAACCGTCGCCGGGTCGAGACCGACATCTACATCTGGGGTCTGCAGGATCACGACCTCGCGCGCCTGCCGAAGACCGGCTGGGTCGGCTATCTGGAGGGCGACGTCCCCGACTATCCGATGAAGGCCCTGCAGGAGGCGCTGGAGGAGATCCGCGAGGCCGGCCAGCGCATCCGTGACGACGACACCACCCTGCAATATCCGACCGGGATCACCCGCTGGGAACGCTCCAACCCGGTCGCGACCGAGGCCCTGGTCAATCTGACGCTGGGCGGCGCCGATCCGGGCGGGTCGGGCCACGGGCCGCTGCCGCTGCACACCCAGGTGCGTCACTTCGACCCCGAGGCGCGTCGCGCCGGCCTGCCGCAAGACGTCGCCGCCCTGGTCGAGAAGATCGAGCCCGGTTCGGTGGTCCTGACCCTGGTCAACACCAGCCCGCTCGTCGCCCGCACGGTGACGGTCCAGCTGGGCGCCTATGGCGAAAATGAATGCGTCTCGATCCGCACGCGGTCGGCGACGGTTCCGTGCAGCGGCCGCGCCTTCAATGTCCGGCTGACGCCCGGGTCCAGCGAGACCCTGACCGTCAATCTGCACCGCTACGCCTTCAGGCCGACACTCGAGTTCCCGTGGGAACAGGGAGCGCCAAAGCCGATGTGAGCAAGCCCAGGTCGGGGCTGATCTGATCCCGCCGGGGCAACGACCCCGGCGGCAAAAACGGGGCGCCGCACACCCAAGAGGCGGCAGGAGGAAGGGAAAACCAATGTCTATGATTCAACGGGTCCGTCCGACGGGCTTGCGCGCCGGCGCGTCCGCCATCGCCATGGTTTCGGCGCTGCTGGCCGGCGGCGCCATGGCCCAGGAGGCGCAAGACGATCAGGATAACGACGCCACCGAGGTCGGCGAGGTTGTCGTCACCGGCTTCCGCGCCAGTCTGCAGAGCGCGACCAACATCAAGAAGCGGGAATCCGGGGTCGTCGACGCCATCGTCGCCGAGGACATCGCCGCCTTCCCCGACCTGAACCTGGCGGAATCCCTGCAGCGGATTCCTGGCGTCGCCATCACCCGCGTGGGCGGGGAGGGGCGTCAGATCTCGGTGCGCGGTCTTGGACCCGACTACACCCGGGTGCGTATCAACGGCATGGAAGCCCTGGCGACTTCGGGCGGCACCAGTTCGGGCGGAGCGGTCGGCAACAACCGCGGCCGCGGCTTCGACTTCAACATCTTCGCTTCGGAGCTGTTCAACCGTCTGACGGTGCGCAAGTCCGCCTCGGCCGATGTGGAAGAAGGCTCGCTGGGCGCCACGGTCGACCTGCGCACCAGCCGCCCCTTCGACTACCGCAAGCCCACCTTCGTGGTCTCGGCCCAGACGGGCTACAACGACTTCTCTGAAAACTCGGATCCCCGGGTGGCCATCCTCGGGTCGCGAACCTGGATGGACGGGCGACTGGGGGCGCTGGTCAGCGTCGCCTACGGCCAGCGCGACACGCTCGAGGAACTGCACGGCACCACCCAGTGGGGCCTCAGCAGCGCCAACAACGGCTTCTCCACCGCCTCGACCCTGCCGGGCTATACCCCGGCCCAGTACAATTCGAGCAGCGGGACCCAGCAGTTCTTCCATCCACGCAACCCGTCGTTCAACCGCTACGAACACGAGGAAGAGCGGCTGGGCGTGACCGGCAGCCTGCAGTTCCGGCCGACCGACCGCACGCTTCTGTCGCTGAATGGCATGTACGGCACGCTGGACGGCACGCGGAACGAGCACCTGCTGCAGGCCATCTCCTTCTCGCGCGGCGCGCCGGGCAAGCCCAACACCATCATCCGCGACGGCGTCGTCGACGCCAACAAGGACCTGGTCTACGGCCTGTTCGACAACGTCGACATGCGCAGCCAGTCCTCGTACCACGAGCTGAAGACGACCTTCACTCAACTGACCGGCGAGTTCGAGCACGCCTTTTCGGACACCTTCCGGATCAGCGGCATGGTCGGCCGGTCGAAGTCGGACTTCGACGCCCCGACCAACATCACCGTCACCTTCGAGCGGATTGATACGGACGGCTATTCCTTCGACTATCGCAACAACGACCGGGTGCCGGAGATCAACCTCGGCTTCGATCCGACCAACCCGGCCAACTGGGAGACGTCGCTCGGCAACTCGGCGCTGAACATCGACCAGATCCGGGTGATCAACACCTTTGATACGGCCAAGTTCGAGGCCGCCTGGGACTTCAGCGAGCACCTGACGCTGCGAGGGGGCGTCGACTATCGCAAGTTCGGCTTCGAGAAGAGCCAGCGCCTGCGCGCCCAGACCGAGACCAATATCCCGGTGCTGACACCGGCCCAGATCGTCCAGGCCTCGGAGGTCATCACCGGCTTCGGCAAGGGTCTGGGCCTGACGGGCGCCAGCCCGACCGCCTGGCTCGTGCCCAATATCGCGGCCTATGCCCAGCTGTTCCCGATCTACAGCAATCAGGGGCTCTACGAGGTCAGCGCCACGGCCCAGTCCGAAGCGCGTGGCGGCAACGGCGAGGTGACCGAGGAGAACACCGGGGCCTTCATCCAGGCCGACTTCAACTTCAGCCTGATGGGCGTGCCCGTCCGCGGCGACGCGGGCCTGCGCTATCTGCACACCGAACAGGAATCCACGGGCTACGCCGCCGTCGGGACCAGCATCGATCTGGTCGGCGCCGGACGATCCTACGAGAAGGTTCTGCCGTCGCTGAACCTGGCGTTCGAACTGAGCCCGGAGATGATCATCCGCTTCGCCGCGGCCCAGACGATCGCCCGTCCGGGCCTCGGCAGCCTCAGCCCCGGCGGGGACATCTCGGTCCAGGGCGGCAACCGCTCCTTCTCGACAGGCAACCCGGATCTGGATCCGACGGAATCGACCAATCTGGACCTGTCGGCTGAATGGTATCCGACTGATGGCGGCCTGGTGTCCGTGGGCGTCTTCTACAAGGACATCTCGACCTTCGTTCAAACCCTGCGGACGGTGGCGCCCTATAACACCCTGGGGCTGCCGCTGGATCTCCTGACCGGCACGATCGCCCTGCCGACCGATGATTTCGATGTCACCCGGCCCGTCAATTCGGAAGGCGGGGAGCTGAAGGGGATCGAGATCAACATCCAGCAGGACTTCAAATTCCTGCCCGGGCCGTTCTCCCATCTCGGCGGCCTGTTCAACTACACCCATGTGCAGTCGGACATCGCCTATCTGACCTCGACCACGCCCGGTGCGTCGACCGTGACCAACACCCTGGTCGGCCTGTCCAAGGACGCGGCCAACGCCACCCTCTACTACGAAGACGACCGCTTCAGCCTTCGCGGTTCGGTGGCCTATCGCTCGGGCTATCTGACCGCCTATCCAGGCAGCAGGGGCAATACCGAGGCCGGCACCAACGAGACGCTGAACTTCGACATGCAGGCCAGCTATGACATCACCGACCAGCTTCAGGTCTCGATCGAAGGCATCAACCTGACGGACGAGTTCGACAACCGCTACGTCGACGCGACCGACCGGCCATGGGTCTATTCCCATACCGGACGGCAGTTCTATGTCGGCCTGAGATACACCTACTAAACCGCTGAAAAGGCTTCGGCCTTGCCTCTCCTCCCTTGCGGTTGCGGGCGCCGTCCTCGTGCGGCGCCCGCGCTTCTTCTTCGATGCCGATCGTTCCGGAGACATCGTCATGATCGATCCCGTTTCGCCTGATCGCCGCACCGTTCTGGCCGCCGGGCTCGCTCTCGGCGCGGGCGCGGTCGCCGGCCCTGTCCTCGCGCGGGAAGGCCCTATCGCCGTGACCCGCCACGGTCCGGTCCGGGGGGCGGTCGAGGACGGCGTCAATGTCTTCAAGGGGGTGCGGTACGGCGCCGACACCGCGCCACGCCGCTTCATGCCGGCGCTGCCGCCCGAGCCCTGGACCGAGATCCGGCCCGCGCTCGCCTATGGCGCGGCGTCGCCGCAGAAGAGCGCCGAACCGAACCAGTCCGAGGACTGCCTGTTCCTCAACGTCTGGACGCGGGGGCTTCGCGACGGCCGGAAGCGGCCGGTCATGGTCTATATCCACGGCGGCGCCCACGCCAACGGATCGGGTTCCAGCCCGCTCTATGACGGGGTCAATCTGTGCAAGCGCGGCGATGTGGTGGTGGTGACGCTGAACCACCGGCTCAACGTCTTCGGCTATGGCTATTTCGCGAAGATCCCGGGCGCCGGACCCGAGCTGGCCGACTCCGGCAATGTCGGCAATCTCGATCTGATCCTCGCCCTGCAATGGGTCAGGGACAACATCGCCGAGTTCGGCGGCGATCCGGACCGGGTGATGATCTTTGGCCAGTCCGGCGGGGGAGGCAAGGTCGTCACCCTTCTGGCCATGCCGCCCGCCGCAGGCCTGTTCCAACGCGCCGCGACCATGAGCGGCCAGCACCCGACCGTCATGGGGCCTCTGCACGCCACCCGGCGCGCAGAGGCCTTTATGGCCGAGGTGGGGATCCCGACGCTCGACGAGCTTCGCACTGCGCCGTTCCAGCGGCTGGTGGCGGGCCTGAGCATGCGGGATCCCCTGGTCGAGGGGGACGGGATCATCTTCTGGTCGGTGCTCGACATGCGCTCGACCCCGCGTCATCCGGTCTATCCCGATGCCCCGGCTCAGTCGAAGGACGTGCCCCTGATCATCGGCACGGTGAACGATGAGACCCGCTATTTCCTGGGCGGAGACGAGGCCAACTACACCCCGACCTGGGAGACCCTGCCGGCGAAACTGGCGCCCGAGATGGTGGCCGATATCGACCCGGACTATGTCGTCGCGCGGTATCGGGAATGGTATCCGGACTATACGCCCAGCGACGTCTTCTTCGCGGCCTCCACCGCCGGGCGGTCGTGGCGCGGCAGCGTCATCCTGGCCCAGGAGCGGGCGCGGCTGGGCGCCCCGACCTGGGTCTATCAGGTGAACTTCCCCTCGCCGATGGAGGGCGGCCGCCGGCGCGCCCTGCACACGATCGACATCCCTCTGGTGTTCGATAACGTCGACAGGGAAGGTTCGAAATCGGGAAGCGGGCCCGAGGCCCGGGCGGTCGCCGCAGCGATGAGCGACGCCTTCATCGCCCATGCGCGGGGCGGGGACCCGAACCATCCGGGCATCCCGTCCTGGCCGCAGTACACCGTGCCGCGGCGCGCCGAGATGATCTGGGATACGGCGCCCGTCGTCGTGGATGATCCGCGCGGCGCCGAGCGGGAGCTGTTCGCCATCACCCCCTACGTCAAGCCGGGGACCTGAAGCCCGTCAGGCCGCGGCCGGAGCCTCGCCGAACCGGTCCCGGACCACCTTCCAGAAGGCTTCCGCCGCCTGGCTCTGTCGGACGACGGGGCGGAACAGGCGGATGTCGAGCGGGGTCGACCAGTCGGCGGCCTTGCTGGCCGGGACCAGCCGCCCCATGGCCAGATCGTCCGCGACCAGGGCGCGGGGCAGCCAGCAGACCCCGCGCCCGTCCCGCGCCATCGACAGCAGGGTCGCCGCGAGATGGGAGGTGAAGACTGTCTCGAGCCCCGCCGCCCGTCCGTCGTGGAAGACTGCGGTCTCAAGGATGCGGCCCAGCCCCGACTCCGGATTGTAGGCCAGATAGGGCGTGCCCTTCGGCCGGTCGGACAGGGGCCAGACCGGCGCACCGTCCGCAGCAGGCGCCGAATAGGGCTCCAGCCAGTCTTCGCCCACCCGCACGGAGGTCAGAAGCGTCGGATCGAACCGCGCCGGGGTCGTGGCGTGGTGGTGGCACAACAGGAACTCGACCTGCCCCTGAAGCATCAGGTTCTCGCAGCCTTGCATGCTGTCAGACACCAGGCGGATCGGCCCCAGCGATCGCTCGGTTTCGATGTCACGCATCCACCCGGGGAAAAAGCTGAAGGACAGGGCGTGGGTCGCGGCGAAGGAGAGGGTGGCCTCGGTTCGGAGGCGCATGGCGCGCACTTCCTGTGACACCTGCCGGACCCGGCGCACGATCTCCTCTGCGCCCGGGCGCAGGGTCTCGCCCGCCGCCGTCAGATCCACTCCCGAGGCGCCCCGGTCGAACAGGGACACGCCGAGCTCCAGCTCCAGTGACCGGATGCGGCGGCTGAAGGCGGGCTGGGTGATATGGCGCGCCTCGGCGGCCCGCGAGAAGTTGCGCAGGCTGGAGAGGGCGAGGAAGTCTTCGAGCCAGATCAGTTCCATGACGGTCTCTTCGTCCAGGGCGTCCCGGGCGCTTTGAAAGCTCGGGGGCGACGCGATCATCGCTATGCCGGTTCGGCATAGCCCCTCCAGCAAACAGCATTGGTTTCATCGACGCAATGCGCGCTAGCTCGCCAGCATAAACAAGGACCGGCGACGCCACGGGCGCGCTGGCCGATGGGGAGAGAAACATCATGGGTCAACATCACAGGTGCGTCTGGCTGGCCGGAGTCTCGGCCGCAGTTCTGGCTTTCGGGATGGCGGGCGCCGCGTCCGCCCAGACCGCGCCACAGACCCCGGCCGCCCAGCCTGACGACGCCAGCCAGGTCGACGAGGTCGTCGTGGTCGGCTTCCGCTCCAGCCTCGACCGCGCCCTGAACGTCAAGCGTACCGAGAACGGCGCCGTCGACACCATCCTGGCCGAGGACATCGGCAAGTTCCCCGACCTGAACCTCTCGGAATCGATCCAGCGCATTCCGGGTGTGGCCCTGGCCCGCGACGGCGGGGAGGGGCGCCAGATCTCGGTGCGTGGCCTGGGTCCGCAGTTCACCCGCGTGCGCATCAACGGCATGGAGGCCCTGACCAGCGCCAGCGGCTCGGACGCCGGCGGCGGCACCAACCGCGGCCGCTCATTCGACTTCAACGTCTTCGCCTCGGATCTCTTCAACTCGATCACGGTCAGGAAGACCGCCGAGGCGACGACCGAAGAGGGTTCGCTGGGCGCGACCGTCGACCTGCGCACCGCGCGGCCCTTTGACTACCGCGGCTTCACCCTCGTGGCGTCGGGGCAGGCCAGCTACAACGACCTCGCGGAGACGACCAACCCGCGCTCCGCCTTCCTGATCTCCAACACCTGGGCGGACGGCCGCTTCGGCGCCCTGCTGTCGGTGGCATGGAACAAGCGCAGGATTCTTGATGAAGGCGCCAGCACCGTGCGCTGGGCCGGGCCCGGTTCGACGCCCGGAACACTGGCCTTCTCGCCCGGCTTCGACGCCCTTCCGAACGGGGCTGGCCTGCCGACGAACGTCAATCCGGCCATGGACACCATCAACCGCGCCTTCCACCCGCGCTTCCCGCGCTACGACATCTTCAAGCAGGAACAGGAACGCCTCGGGGCCACCCTGTCGCTGCAGTGGAAGCCGACGGATCGCACCCTGCTCAACCTCGACGTCCTCTATGCCGACTTCAAGGGCAACCGCGAGGAACAGTACCTGGAGGCGCCGTCCTTCAGCGTCGGCGGCGCCTGTACGGCCGCCAACGTCGCCACCTCCTGCGGCATCGCCCAGACCCATGTCGTCTCGTCGGTCATCGACGCCAACAACACCCTGATCTCGGGCACGTTCAACAACGTCGACCTGCGCGTCGAGAACCGGTTCGACGAACTGGACACCAAGTTCAGCCAGATCAACCTGACCGGCGAACAACAGATCACCGACAACTTCTCGATCTCGGGCCTGATCGGTCATTCGAAGTCGGACTTCTCGAACCCGCTTCAGACGACCGTCCAGTTCGACATGTTCAACGTTCAGAACTATTCGTACGACTACAGCGGCGGGAACCTGCCGGCGATCAACTACGGCTCTGCGGCCCTGACGGATCCGAACGCCTGGCAACTGACCCAGATCCGCATCCGGCCGCAGACGGCGATCAACACCTATGACGCCGCCCAGCTGGACGGGAAGTACGAGAACCTCGGCATCTTCACCCTGACGGCCGGGTTGAACTACAAGCAGTACAGCTTCGAGACGACCGAGCTGCGCCGCTCGAACGGCACATCGACCAACCTCGAGCCCACGGTTCCGGCCGCCCTGACCGCGATCGCGCGCAACACCTACGGCCAGGTCGTGAACCTGGGCGGCGTGAACGTCCTGATCCCCAACACCCGGGCCGCCGCCTCCATTCTCAGCCTCTATGACCAGACGGCCTATGGCGGGACCTTCCACCTCGGGCCGGAGCCGGCGCTGGGCAACAACCGTGGCGTCGATGAGACCGACTCGGGCGGCTATGTGCAGGCCGACTTCAGCACCACCCTGTTCGACATGCCCTTCCGCGGCAACTTCGGCGTCCGCTACGTCAAGACTGAACAGACCTCGCGTGGCTATACCTACGTCAGCGGCACGCCGGTCGCGGTCACGGCCGAGCGAGAATACGAAGACACCCTGCCGTCGATGAACCTGGTGCTGGAGCCGCGCGAGAATCTGCTGCTGCGCTTCGGCGCCGCCAAGGTCATGGCTCGTCCTGACCTTGGCAGCCTGACGCCGGGCGCGACAGTCAGCGTTTCAGGCGCCGGCCGCAGCGTCAGTGCGGGCAACCCGAACCTGGATCCGTTCCGGGCCAAGTCCTACGACTTCTCGGTGGAATGGTATTTCGCCAAATCGGCCCTGCTGTCCGTCGCCCTGTTCCGCAAGGACATCGGGACCTTTGTGCAGTCGCTGCAGACCAACACCACCTTCACCGGCAACACCTTCGGCCTGCCGGACAGCGTGGCCATCGCGGCCTGCGGCAACACCAACGGCTGCAGCCCCTCTGCGCAATGGACCTTCACCGCCCCGACCAATACGCCCGGCGGCCCGGTGGAAGGCTTCGAAATCAACTACCAGCAGCCGTTCAGCTTCCTGCCGGGCCTGCTCGGCAACAGCGGCGTGCTGCTGAACTACACCTCGGTGAAATCATCGATCAATTACCTGAACGGAAGCGGGGCGATCGTCGCGACCCGCGACCTGACCGGCCTGTCCCGCTCCTCCTATAACGCCACCCTTTACTATGAAGATACGAAGTGGAGCGCCCGCGTCTCGGCGGCGTATCGCGACAACTATCTGAGCCGGGTTCTGGGTTCGGAAGCGGGAACGGACGCGGATGGAACCCAGGCGACCCTGAACGTCGACATGTCGGTCCAGTACACGATCAGCGACAACTTCCGCGTCACCCTGGAAGGCGTCAACCTGACCGACGAATATCAGGACCAGTTCAACGACTCCGTCGCCCAGCGCAGCTCCTTCTACCACCACACCGGCCGGGAGTTCACCCTCGGCCTCCGCTATACCTACTAGGTTGGCGGGATCGAATGCGTTTGTTCTCCTCCCGAGGACACGCTTTCTACGCGGGGGCCCGAAGCCCGGCCCCCGCGTCTTTTTTCTTCGCCTTTCCGCGACGGCGCCTGATGTTGACCCGGCATAGCAGCCTGCCGCATCAGCATTGGCCTCGTCCGGCGCCGCCGTTCTACGCCCAGGTTTTTCTGGAGGATTGATGCGTATCCTGGACATCCGAGAGCAGACCGTTTCGATCGCTTCCCCGATCGCCAACGCCTACATCGACTTTTCCAAGATGACTTGTTCGGTCGTCGCCATCGTCACCGACGTGATCCGGGACGGGCGGCCGGTGGTGGGCTACGGCTTTAACTCCAACGGCCGGTACGGGCAGGGCGCCCTGATGCGTGATCGCTTCCTGCCGCGCCTGATGGAGGCCGCGCCGGCCAGCCTGATCGACGAGGCCAACGACAACCTCGACCCCTTCGCCATCTGGAAGACCCTGATGACGAACGAGAAGCCGGGCGGGCACGGCGAGCGCTCGGTCGCCGTCGGCACCCTGGACATGGCGGTCTGGGATGCGGTGGCCAAGATCGCGGGCGTGCCCCTCTATCGCCTGCTGGCCGATCGCTATCGCGGCGGTGTCGCCGACGAGAAGGTCTGGGTCTATGCCGCCGGCGGCTACTACTATCCCGGCAAGGACGACGCCAAGCTCAAGGCCGAGATGCAGAGCTATGTCGATCGCGGCTATGGCGTTGTGAAGATGAAGATCGGCGGCGCCTCGCTCGACGAGGACCTGCGCCGGATCGAGTCCGTGCTGGAGGTCGTCGGCTCCGGCGATCGGCTGGCGGTGGACGCCAACGGACGCTTCGATCTGCAGACGGCCGTGGCCTATGCCAAGGCGCTGAAGCCCTATGGTCTGTTCTGGTACGAAGAGGCGGGCGATCCGCTGGACTACGCCCTCCAGGCCGTGCTGGCCGACCACTATGACGGGCCGATGGCGACGGGCGAGAACCTGTTCTCGCACCAGGACGCTCGCAACCTGCTGCGTTATGGCGGCATGCGTCCGGACCGCGACTTCCTGCAGTTCGACTGCGCCCTGTCCTACGGGCTGGTGGAATATCTGCGCACACTCGACGTCCTGGCCGAACAGGGCTGGTCGTCGCGCCGAATCGTGCCGCACGGCGGCCACCAGATGTCGCTGAACATCGCCGCCGGCCTGCATCTGGGCGGCAATGAATCCTACCCGGACGTCTTCCAGCCCTTCGGCGGCTTCGCCGACACCACCGCCGTCCAGGACGGCTATGTCGGCCTGCCCGACATTCCCGGCGTCGGCTTCGAGGCCAAGTCGGCCCTCTATGCCGTGATGCGCGAACTCGGCGAGCCGGCGACCACCCGCCGGTCCGTGGCCTAGAGACCCACACCATGACCGTCCCGGGCCTGCGCTGGCTGAAGCCGCTTTACGTACAGGTTCTGGTCGGCATGGCGCTGGGCGTCGCGCTCGGTGTCTTCGCGCCCGAGATCGGGGCGGCGATGAAGCCGGTCGCAGACGGCTTCATCAAGCTGATCCGCATGATGCTGGCGCCGGTCATCTTCGGCACGGTCGCCCTCGGCATCGCCCGTATGGGGGATATGAAGGAGGTCGGCCGCATCGGCGCGCGGGCGCTGCTCTATTTCGAGGTGGCCTCGACCATCGCGCTTCTGATCGGCCTCGTCGTGGTCAATCTGGTCCGGCCGGGCGCCGGGATGAACGTCGATCTGGCCAGCCTCGATGCCGGGGCGATCACCAGCTACACCACCGCCGCCGAGGCCGAGTCCGTCACCGGCTTCCTCCTCGACATCATCCCCAACGCCTTCCTCGGCGCCTTCGTCGAAGGGCATATGCTGCAGGTCATCCTGCTGGCCGTTCTGGTGGGCATCGCCCTGACCCAGATGGGCGAGCGGGCGCGGCCGCTGCTGGACGGCGCCGACCGGCTGATGGACATGCTGTTCCGCATCGTGGCCATGGTCATGAAGCTGGCGCCGTTGGGGGCAGGGGCAGGCATCGCCTTCACCGTCGGCCGCTACGGGCTGGACAGCCTGTGGTCGCTCGGCCGGCTGCTGATCTGCCTGTATCTGACCACGGGGGTGTTCATCGTCGTGGTGCTGGGCGGTGTGCTGCACTGGGCCGGCTTCTCCCTGATCAAGTTCCTTCGCTACTTCCGCGAGGAGATCCTCGTGGTGCTGGGCACCTGTTCGACCGAAGCAGTGCTGCCGCGCATGGTCGAGAAGCTGGAGCGGCTGGGGTGCGAGAAGACGGTGGTCGGTCTGGTCCTGCCGGCGGGCTACACCTTCAATGCCGACGGCACCTGCATCTATCTGACCATGGGCGCGATCTTCGTGGCCCAGGCGACCAATACGCCCCTGACCCTGATGGACCAGCTGGTCATCCTCGGCGTCCTGCTGCTGACCTCCAAGGGTTCGGCGGGCGTCGCCGGGGCCGGCTTCATCACCCTGGCGGCGACCCTGTCGGCGGTGGGGACCATCCCCGTGGTCGGTCTGGTCCTGCTGCTGGGCGTCGACCGATTCCTCAATGAGGCCCGGGCGGTCACCAACCTGATCGGCAACGCCGTCGCCACCGTCGCGGTGGCGCGGTGGGAAGGGGCGCTGGACCGCGATCGCGCCCGCGCCGTCCTGAACGGTGAGCCCGTGCCGGCGGCCGCCTCGTGAAACGGCTTCTGGTCGCAGTTGCGGGGGCTCTTGCCCTGCTCGGCGGCTGCGCGGCCGACGGGCTGGAGCGGGTCGACGTCTCCTTCGCCGGCGGCGCCTATAACGCCGACCAGAGCCGGATGACGGGTCAGGCCCATGTCCTGAAGCTGACCCCGCGGCGGGCGCGCCACCGGACGCCGCTGGTGCTGATCCCGGGGCAGGGCCAGACCATCGCCAACTTCCTCGGCACGCCGGACGGGCGCGAGGGCTGGGCCATGGACTTCGTGCGTCATGGCTTCACCGTCTATCTGATGGACCAGCCGGGACGGGGCGCCTCCGGCTATGACGCGGCCTATGGCCCGTCCGACCGGCAGGGGCCTTTGGTGCTGGAGCAGCGCTTCACCGCGCCGGAAGCCTTCGACCTCGCGCCCGGCGCCGCTTACGGATGGCCCCAGGCGCGGCGGCATACGCAGTGGCCCGGCGCGGGCAAGCCCGGCGATCCCGCTTTCGACCAGTTCTTCGCCTCACAGGTCGAATACGCCTCGGGTTCGGTGTCCGCCGTTCTGGTGTCCGAGGCAGGCGCGGCCCTGCTGGACCGGATCGGGCCGGCGGTGGTGATCACCCATTCCCAGTCCGGCCCCTTCGGCTGGGGCATCGGCGAATTGCGCCCTGATCTGGTGCGGGCGATCGTCGCCGTCGAACCCAGCGGCCCGCCCTTCGCCAGCGCGGCCCAGCCCTGGGGCGACGGCTCGCCCGACCGGGTGACGCGGCCTTACGGCCTGACCACCCCCCCCCTGACCTATGAGCCCGCCCTGTCGTCGCCGGACGATTTGACAAAGGTCTGGACGCCGTCCGACGACCCCGAACTGACCGGTTGCTGGTCCCAGGGTGGCACGCCGCGTCGGCTGGCCCATCTGGCGAAGATGCCGATCCTGATCCTGGTGGGCGAGGCCTCCTACCACGCCGGCTACGACCACTGCACCGCGCGGTATCTGGTCCAGGCCGGGGTCCAGACGCAGTTCGTCCGCCTGCCCGAATGGGGCCTTACCGGCAACGGCCATATGGTCATGCTGGAGCGCAACAGCGCCGCGATCAGCGCCCGTATCGGCGACTGGCTTTCCCATGCCCGCCGTCCCGACGGCGCGGCCGTCCTTCAGTGATTTTCCGTTCGCCTTCCCGAGGATCCGACATGTCCGCTTCCCAACTCTCGCGCCGGGGCGTCCTGCTCGCCGGCGCCGCCACTGCCGGTCTGGCCCTGACGGCGCCGGGTCTGGCCCTCGCGGCTGACCGCTCGGCGATCCTCGCGACCATGAAGCGGGCGACCCGGTTCATGACCGAGACCGTGGCGGTCGGGGACGGCTATGTCTGGTCCTACACGCCCGACCTGTCGCGGCGCTGGGGTGAGTTGGAAGCGTCGCCGACCATGATCTGGGTCCAGCCTCCGGGCACGGCGACCATGGGTCACCTGTTCCTCGATGCGTACCACGCCACGGGCGACGAGGACTATTACGTCGCCGCCGGCAAGGTCGCCGACGCCCTGATGAAGGGCCAGCTCGATTGCGGCGGCTGGAACTATGTCATCGACACCGCCGGCGAGGCCTCGCTTGAGCGCTGGTACGCCACCTATGCGAAGAACGCCTGGCGGATGGAGGAATTCCAGCACCACTATCCGAACGCCACCTTCGACGACGTCACGACCCAGGACGCGGCCAACTTCATGCTGCGCGTCTGGCTGGAGAAGAAGGACGCTCGTTTCAAGGCCTCGCTCGACAAGGCGATCAACTTCGTTCTGGAAAGCCAGTACCGCATCGGCGGCTGGCCCCAGCGCTATCCGCGCGTTCCGGACGGCGGCCTGCACGGCCATGCCGACTACAGCGGTTACATCACCTTCAACGACGACGTCTCGGCCGAGAACATCAAGTTCCTGACCTTCGTCTACCAGTCGATGGGCGATAGGCGGGTGCTGGATCCGATCCGCCGCGCCATGGACTGTTTCATCGTCACCCAAGGGGCCGCGCCCCAGCCGGGCTGGGCCATGCAATACACGGTCGACGACCTGCAGCCGGCGGGCGCCCGGACCTATGAGCCCCGGGCCCTGGCGACCCACGCCACGGCGGGCAATCTCGAACAGATGATGGACTTCTACGTCCTGACCGGGGACCGGAAGTATATGGCGCGGATCGCCGAGGCCATCGACTGGCTGGAATCCGTCACCCTTCCGCAGGCCCTGCAGAGGGACGGGCACACCCACTCGACCTATATCGAGTTCGGCACCAACGCGCCGATCTACGTCCACCGCCGGGGTTCGAACGTCGTCAATGGCGAGTACTATGTGAACAAGGATCCCAAGGACACGGTGGTCCACGCTGGCGGCTTCCGCACCATCGACATCGCCGGTCTGCGTGCCCGCTATGCGGCCCTGATGTCGATGCCGGCCGAGAAGGTCAGCGAGGGCTCGGCCATTCTCTCGGCGCCGGGCTCCGTGCCGCTACCGAAGTATTATACGACGCGGGCCCTGCGGGTTTCGGATCTCAACAGCGGCAGTCTGATGGCCTCGGCGCCGTCGGGCGGCGGCCAGGTCGACGCCCTGGTCTCGGGCCTGAACGCCGAGGGCTACTGGCCGACGCTGCTGTCCTCGACCAGCAATCCCTACGTCGCCGACTCCACCGCAGCGCTCGCGCTCGGGGAGTTCCGCATCACCCGCGTCGGCGACGCCTCGGACACCTCTCCCTATCTGACAGACTATCCGAAGGAGGGTATCTCGACCGGGACCTACATCCACAACATGGGTCAGCTGATCGAGGCCTTGTCGGCCTGAACGGCGCCATCCCGACAAGAGAACAATCGGGTGGGAACAGGCTAAGGCGTCAATCCATGCCGAACGACCAGGCGTGGCCGAACTGCAGGTACCAGATGAAGCCGTCGGGACCCCAGGCGAAGTCGGCGCCGGCGTCCATACCCAGCCTGCGCGCCAGCCGGTAGCGGAAGCCGACGCCGCCGGCCCAGATGTCGCCTGAGTCCGAGAAGGTCCGGCGGTCGCCCTTGTCGGCGGAGCCATATCCCGCGAAGGCGAGCAGGGCCCAGCGCGGCGAAACCTGCCAGGTCGTTTCGACCTCGGTGCTGAGGGCGGTCATGCCCTGGTACTCGGCGGCCTGGACCCCGCGCAGATTGACAGCCGGGGCGTAGAAGAAGGGGAAGTCGTCGCGGATGGCGTCGACCTCGACCTTGGCGCTATAGCGAACCGGACCGGCGCTCTTGCCGAAGACGTACAGGTCGGCGGCGTAAACGTCATAGTCGCGGTCGCTGCCGAAGGCCTCGCGGTTGAACTTGCCCTCGACATAGGCATTCACGCCGCGCGTCGGGGTGATGGGGTTGTCGCGGCTGTCGAAGTGAAGGCCCAGGCCCAGGGCCCCGGTCTGCAGGGTTTGGCCGAAGTCGCCCGCGAGGTCCTCCGGCAGGAAGCTGGTGTTGATCGAGGACGTCAGCTTGCGGAAGTCGAACGTCGGACCGAACGAGAAGCGGTCGTCGCGGAAATGCCAGAGCGCCGAGCCTAGGAGGCCGTAGTCGTACTGGCTGGTGTATTCGACGCCGCCCGGAGCGAAGGCGGGGTAGGTGTCCAGGGTAATCTCGCCATGGGCGACGCCGAACCGGTAGTTCAGCCGCCCGTCGAAGGCATAGCCGCTCTGGAAATAGCCGACGCCGTTCGAGCCGTTGCCGGTCTTGAAGGCGGCGATGACGTGCCGGGTGACCTGACGCGGATGTTCGGGATCGACCTTGAAGAAGGCCAGGGCGATCCCGCCGCCGCCATCGACCGCCGGCTCGGTAATGATGATCGGCACGGGGATGAAGCCGCCCTTCGACAGGAAGGCGGAGAAGTCGAGGTAGCGGTCTTCCGGGTCGATGAACTGGCCGAAGAAGCCGGGTTTGACGGCGAGCGGCGCGGCTGCGGCGTCGGCCTGAGGGGCCGGGTCAGGCGCGGTCTCCACGACAGGAGGAGGGGCGATGTCGGGATCGGAAGCCCGGGCGTAACTCGCCTGGGCCGCGAGGCCGGCGAAGGCTGCGACGCCGGGAGCGATCCATCTGGTCCGGGTCTGTCTGCGGCGCACGATCGCGGTCCCTTCCTGTCCGTCGCCACTCTGGGGCGGTGACCCGCAGGGAGGCATCCGGGAAAACCCCCGGCCCGGAGCAGGGGATTGCCGGTGGGGAAGGGAGCGGTGGGCTAGAAGCTGTAGGTCACACGCCCGGCTTCGCGCACGAGCCGGGGCGGAGCGTCTCGCGAGCCCCGGCAGGCGGCCCCGGACGCCGACAGGACGCAGGTCTGCGCAACCTGCACCCGCACCACCATCGTACCGGTAGGGGCGGGCGGAGCGGCGTACGCGGTCTGGAGTACGGCGAGGAGCAGGATCGAAGCCATCTCCTCCGACCAGCCCTAGAACGCGACCTCGATCAAGAGGGTATCGGAGTAATCGCCCGCCGGAACCCGCTGACCCGGCGCGATCGCTCCGAAGATGGCCCAGGTCCCGATGCCGAAGGCGCGGGTGCGCGGCGGGGGCAAGGGCGTCGTGCCGGCGGTCCCGTCGCCCAGCACGCGGCGGCGGGCGGAGTCGACATAGAGGTTGTAGTGCAACTCGGCCGAGCCCGAGGTCATGGTGCGGTCGATGACGTTTCCGGATCCGCCGGCGCTCAGGGTGACCCGGGGAACGCCGCTCGCGCCGCCGCCCGGACAGATCACCTGGACCCGCCCGATACTGGTGACCGGGCTGCGGTCCAGGCTGCGGTAGGGGGCGAAGACCAGACCAGTGACATTGATCTGGCAGATCGTGGTCTGGGCCGAAGCGGGCTGGGGCGCAAGGAAGACCCCGGCGGCCAGAAGGGCAGTCAGGAGACGCATGGATAGGGTCCCATCCGGGGTTGCGAGCCCTGCGTCTCCGGAACGGTGAAACGGGCGTCGCAGCCGCCGTCGCGCCATCGGACCTCGAGCCGGTTCTCGCCGACGGTCAGGCCACGCACATAGATTTCCCCGCCGAAGCCCATCGGGGCCTCGAAATCCTGTCCCGCCAACCGGACGGTCGCGCCCGCCGGGGGAGGGGCGCCGTCGGGGCCGACCAGCAAGACGATGGCCGACCGCGCGCGGGTCACCTCGAAGGTGGCCACCAATCCGGCGCCGCTTCGGGGCGCGACCCGCTGGGTGCTGTCGGCGAGCGCGGCGTCGATGGGCAGGTCCGTCGCGTCCAGCGATATGGCGTTGGGCAGCCAGGACTGCAGGTCGGGGACAAGCAGCCGTCCCGACCGCCCCGTGCGCCCGACGGGCCTGTTCTCCAGCGCCACGCGCACGCCCGGCGTCCCCGCGGTGTCGACCACCGCGAAGCCGTCGCTGATCCGCCCGGCGAGGAAGGCCTGACCGCCCATCAGCACCAGCGACTGGGCGAGGCCGCCCTGAAAGCCGGTCGAGTCGTCCAGTCGCGTCGCCCGTACGAACAGCTCGGCCCGGGCGCCGCGCCAGCTGGCGTTGGCGTCCGCCATTGTGGCCTCGTCCTGACCCGAGACGGCCGCCATCTGCCATGCGAGGCGGTTGTCGAACCCCTGACCCTGGAGCTGGACCTCGCTCTCGGGCGCGCCGTCGCGCCAGCTTTGCTCAGCGAAGCCCTGGGCGTGCTGGCCCAGCGGCATGCTCAGCGACAGCATCGCGCCCCACGCTCCCGTTTCGGTGTCCGTATAGGCCGAGGTCGAGAGGCGGACCGTTCGCCGCCGCCCCAGATCCGCGCCCCAGGTTCCCGAGACGACGCTGGTCAGGGCGTGGTCGCCGGTCCGCTCGCGCGCATAGACCAGATTGACCTGCCCCCAGGGGCCCAGATTGTAGCCTGCCGACGCCGTCGCGCGTTCCTGAATGCGCGCATAGCCGAACCAGGCGGCCAGATCGGTGAAGCCGTAGTTGTAGACATAGGTGGCCGCGACATTGAAGCGGGCGGTCTGGCGCGAGGCGGCGACATAGTAGGCCCAGCCTTCCTCTGTGCCGGCCCGGCCTCCCATCAGGGCGCCCTCGACCGTGATGAACCGGCCGAGCGCTACAGCCGCGCCCACACTGCCGGCCCAATAGTTCTCCGCCGCCACGGCGTAGCCTCTCAGGGTGATCGCGTCGCTGAGACCATAGGCGCCGCTGCCCGAGGCGAAGGCGGGGCCGTAGTCGTTGCTGAACAGATTGTAGTTCCGGCGCGGGAAGCCGGCTTCGATGGAGAAGGCGCCACCGCCCTTCGCCAGCAGGTCGGCGCCTGCATAGAAGGGCAGGTTGACCTCGGTGCGGCGCCCTGACCGGTCGGTGATGACGGCCCGGATCGTATTGGCGCCGGTGATGATCGGCAGGTCGCTGAGCCGCACCGGGCCGGGGACCACGGCGTTCGAATAGCGTCGCACCCCGTTGACGAAGACATCGACGGTCGAGGGGACGGACACCTCCTGCGTCAGGGTCGGCACGGGGGAGGTGATGATGTCGGGCCGCAGGCTGAAGTCGCTGCCCCATTGCAGACCCCCGAAGCGCAGGGTGCGCGTCCACTGCGGTCCTGCGGTGAAGGAGTCGCCCAGACGCAGCCGCCGGCTGTGGGCGGGATCGTCGAAGTCGAGGTGGGTCTCCAGCCGAACGAACCGGGTCTCTTCGTCGGGGGCGCCATAGACGACGCCGCCGACGAAGGCCGTGAACCGGGGGGAGAACAGACGGGCGTCCAGATTGACCGAGAAATTGCGCCCGAACAGCGGGTCGTCTTCACGCGGGGACCACTGGCCGAAGGCGTCCCAGGCCAGCATCGCCCCCCAGTCGGCGTGGGCCTCGACCGGGGCGATGCCGGGCGCGACCCGCAGCTCGGTGGTCTTCAGCAGGCGCGGCTCGGCGATGAGGTCGATGGTCTGGGCGGACTGGTCGATGGTCCAGCTGAGCCCCTGGATCCCGTCCAGCCAGATCCAGCGCCCGGCGCCGATGGGTGTGGTCAGGGCCGGATCGAGCACGAAACCCAGGCCGTCGAACTGCTCCGCAGGAATGCGCAGACGGCCGTCGTCAAGGACGAAGCGCGCCACCAGACCCAGGGGCCAGTGGTTGACGCTGACGTCGAGCAGATAGGTCGCCGGCGCGTCCTGCTGGACAGGCGGCGCGGGCTCGGGCTGCTGGGCCCGCGCGGTGGGCGCCGCGGACATGGTGGTCAGCAGGAGCGAAAGCAGGGCCGTCTCATGGCGCGAGCGGAACATCGGCGCGGACCTCGCCGAACTCGCCTTCGCCGGCGATCGTCAGCGATTGCGTCCCGTCGGGAACGCCCTCGATGGTCCAGACCCGCTGCGCCCCGGCCAAGACATAGCCCTCGAGGGGATCGCCGACCGGCTGGCCTCCCGCGCTCAGGGTGGCGCCGATCAGACGTTCGTGCGCGGCGCCGTCGTTGACGGCGGTCAGGGTCACCGTGCTTCCGCTGCGGACTGCGGTCCACTGAAGCCTCGGCCGGTCGGTGATGGCGGTGGTGACGAAGACGGGGACGAGGGCGCGGACCGCGGTGCGCACGCCCGCGCCGCTCGGCGACTGGTCGCTCGGGATCTGGTCGATCACCAGCCGGAAGGCGCGTTCGCGGTCGGCGGCCGGCAGGTTCTCGATCACCAGCCGGATCACCTGGCTCTCGCCCGGCGCCAGGGAGGCCTGTGGCGGGCTGGCCAGCATGACGGCGGAGGGGGCGTACTGATCCGTCCCGTCCGCCTGGCTCCAGTCCATGGCCCGGATCTGGATGCTGGCGGGCGCATCATTGGAGTTGCGGATGGTCAGGGTCGTGGTCCGCTCGGGGCCCACCATCTGCAGGCGCGTTGGGCCGATCTCGATGGAGTCCGCCAGGGCGGATGAGGACGCCAGAAGCGCTGCGAGCGTTCCGATGATCGAGGCGCGTGTCATGGAAGCTCCTAGAACTGGACGGTCACCCGGACCATGTCGACATAGTTGCCCGCCGGGACGACCTGTCCCGCCGGGGTCTGGCCGTAGACGGTGTAGGTCACCGTCTGGCCGGTGTTTTCCTGCCCCGACAGCTGCCAGGCAGCGCCGGCGGTGTTGATCGGGTCCTGCAGGGCCGCATCGCGGAAGACCTGATAGTTGAGATTGGCCGGGCCGCTCATGCGCCGGGCCTGGGGATTGCCCGAGCCGCCGCCGTCGAGGCTGACCGTCGCGGCCGATCCGGGCGTGCAGCGCACCGTCACAACGGTTGTCGCCGTGGAGGCGGCCGCTGAGCTGTAGACGCCGAAATTGAGGTCCTGGGCGGTGACCTGACAGTCCGCCACCACCTGGGCGCGGACCGCGAACTGGGCCGTCTTGGTCTGGGCCAAGGCCACGGCGGGCGTGAGGGTGCCTGCGAGAAGAACAGGCAGCCAGATCAATCGCATCAAAGCCTCCCGAGGTTGGAGGCCCAGATGTTATCCACGATCAATACGGAGCCTATCGGCACAAACCCGGAGCGGTTTGAACGCCTTGGACACGGTTTGCCCGTGGCGATCGACGGCCCGGGTCAAGGCGGCGCTCCAAGGATTCTCGGGGTTCGCGGTGCGGAATATCAGGGTTCGACCGGATATGTTTCGAGGTGAATCGGGTGTCTTTTGATCGTGCCCGACAGCCCGGTAGCCCCCCAACCGCCGGATGACGTCGGGTCCCGGAACGCCCCAACTCCCGGGCGCACTCGGCCCCGCGTTCTCCGACGCGGGGTCGTTTTCTTTTGGCCGGTGGGTAACGGCCCGAAAGCAAACGGCCCGCGCCTTTCGGTGCGGGCCGGCTTCATGCGGCGGCGGGCATCCGTCTTATGCGGCGGGTGCGACGGTCTCGGATCTCGCGGGCTCGGCCAGGGTTTCGATGTCGCGCGCCAGGAAGAAGTTGAGCACGGTGCGGATGGCGGCGATGGCGGCGAGCTGGCCGATCTCGGTCCAGTTGGGCGCGATGGCCGTATCAGCGATGTCGGCGGCCAGAGCGAACTCCAGCGCCAGCATGAGCCAGGCGGCCAGGGCGATCCAGGCCGGCTTGTAGGCCCCGCCGGGACTGTCGCTGAGCAGGGGGCGCAGACACATCAGCCCTGCCTTGACCGCGCCCACTGCCACGCAGAGGACCGCCAGAAACTCGCAAAGCAGCGAGACGTAGCTCGCGACCTCCTTGAACACGGATTCCATTCGTTACCTCCTGCGGGCGAAAGACATCAGTGTTTCGATGCGACGGGCATCGGGTCAAACCCGGCAAGGCCTTTCCGTGGAAGCAAGCGAACTGGGCAAAAGACCTGATCGCCAAGGTCGGGGGCGGAGGATTGGATGGCGGACGTCAACCGCTCAACCCGCGAGGCCTCCATGTCCGACAAACCCGTAGACGACAGCCAATTCATCGCGGGCTCGCCCTCGGTGGAGCTGTCTTCCAACCGCACCAGCCTGTCGTTCGAGCGGACGCGGATGAGCGCGGACCGGACCCTGATGTCGATCGTGCGGACGTCCCTGTCGCTGATCAGCTTCGGCTTCACCATCTTCGAGGCGTTCCGGCAGTTGCAGAAGACCGGCGTTGTTCCGAGCATCAGCTCGGCGCCCCGCAACCTGGGCCTGGCCCTGGTGTCGCTCGGCGTCCTGCTGCTCGTCATGGGCATCGTCTCCCACATGCATTTCGGGCGGGAGCTCAATGGTCGGCGCGAGCGGCTCTACGGCGAGAAGCTGCTGCACAGCGACATTCACTATTCGGCGACGCCGACCTTCATCATCGCCTTCCTGCTGCTGGCGGTGGGGGTGCTGGCGGGGATCTTCATGGCGGCCCGCCCCTTGATCGGCGGGCACTGACCGGGCTTGCGGCTTTCGCTGCTCCCCGGCTCGCGATGGGCGAAGGCCGGGGCGCCGCAGAAGGACACCGACAGGGCCGAAACGGCGCAGAGGCCGAGGCGTGGAAGGTTCACGCGACGCCGCATCCGATCAGAGTTGGCGTCCACGTCTAGTTATGGCGCAGGATTTCGCGGCGCTTGGTATCGTACTCACGCTGGGTGATGACGCCGGCGTCGAGGGCGGCCTTGAGATCGATCAGCTGCTGGCCGGTGGTCTGGGTCTCGATGGCGGTGGTGGCGCCGCCACCGCCACAAGCCGCCAGGCTAAGCGAAAGGGCCCCCACAGACAGGGCGATGACGACCGGCGCCGTGATCAGGGGGAAGGTCAGTCGGGACATGGTGATCTCTCCAAACGGAGCCACAGACTGCGATCATCCGCCCGAAACGGCACTCGGGTCTAACCCGCAACGCTTGTCGGGGGGCGGGGCTGGCCGTCCAGCGTGACCGGGGGTGACGCCATGAGCCTCTCTAGGGAATCCGACCGATAGGCGCCTTTGGCCTCCAACCGCCACCCTGTTGCCGACGGAGGGCTGACATGACCAACACCTTGACCGGCGCGTTTGACGCGACCCCCCTATGGCTCGTCGGCATCGGCTTGGTGCTCTCCATGGGCCTGGCGGCGGTCGTCGGCTGGCTCATTCGCCGGCGCATGGTCGCCGTCTCGGGCGACAAGGAGGCGTCCGGGCAGGAGGGCTATATCGTCTCGGGCGTGCTCGGCCTTCTGGCCCTGCTGCTGGGCTTCACCTTCTCGCTGGCGATCGAGCGCTACGAGGGCCGCCGGGCCCTGGTGCTGGAAGAGGCCAACGACATCGGCACCGCCTATCTGCGCGCCCAGCTCCTGCCGTCGCCGCACCGCGAGCGGGTCAGCAATGTTCTGGTCGTCTACACGAACAACCGGATCGCCCTGGCCGAGGCGCAAGGCCCCGGGCCCGAGCGGGACGTCCTGGTCCACCAGAACAACAGGCTGCTGACGGACCTCTGGGCGGAGACGGTCGCGGTCATGCCCGGCATTCGCGATGCCGAGTTCTCGGGGGCCTTCATCGAATCCGTGAATGCGGTCATCGACATGGACACGGCCCGCAAGGTCGCCCGGGGGCTGCATGTGCCGTCCGAGGTCTTCCTGCTGTTGTTGATCTACCAGATCGTCAGCGCCGGGGTGCTGGGCTTCGTCCTGTACGGCCGCCACGGCATCGCCCTGGCCACCATGCTGTGCCTGCTCTTCACCCTGTCGCTGCTGCTGATCATCGATGTCGATCGCCCGACCTCGGGGGGGGTGCGGGAATCGCAGCGGCCGATGCTGCTGCTCAAGGACTCCCTCGCGAGCCAGCCGCCGGAGGTGTTCAACCGCACCATCGAGGGGGCCGCGCCGACGGAGCCGGCCGAGACCGGCGCCTTCTGAGGCGGGGGCTGCAGGCGCGATCAGGCGAAGACCTTCTTCCAGTCCCGCGCCATCGACACGACCGTCAGGCCCAGCTCCCGGGCGTGATCCAGCCCCTCGATCAGCGGGCTGAGCTGGTTCTCCCGGTCATAGGCCGCCTCGCGGAATGCATCGTCGTGGTGGAGCATGAGCGCCAGCCCCGGCGTCGACCCGCCCATGGCGTAGCGCAGCATCGGCAGGTCGCTGTCCGAACTGCCGAAGGCCAGGATCGGCCGCCGGCCGATGTGGTCGGCGATGGTTTCGACCTTGGCCTCTGCATCGTTGAACAGCCGCACCATCGGCAGCTTGCACAGCACCGAGCCGCCGAAGGCGTCAAACCTCTGCTCGATCCGGTTGGAACTGCCGATGACCTGCTCGGGCGGGATGCCGTAGAGGCGCTGGGAAAAGGCGCGGATGAAGTCCACGCCGCCGGCCGAGACGATCCACGGCCGGAACCCGCTCGCCCGCAGATACTGGAGGAGCTCTAGCTGCGGCTGATAGACCAGATTGGCGCACAGGCGGACCAGGGCGGGGTTCGGTGTGATCTCCAGCCACGCCCTGACCCGGGCCTCGAACTCCGGCAGGGTCAGGCCGGCGTCGATCAGGGCCATGGCCTCGAAGATGGCGCGCTTGCCGAGGCGGTGGGCGGCGGTCGGATCCCGCTCCAGCAGGGTGCGAAACGGCTCGCGGTCGCGCAGGGAAGGCGCGCTCTCGGCGAGCTTCTCCAGACTCTCGCGGGCGAACAGGGTCTGAACCGTGGTTGGTGTTTCGCACCAGAGGGCGCCGTCATGGCCAAAGACGGCGATCCGGTCTTCCTGGGCGACGAAGTGGGCGCTGGAGGGATCGGTCGTCAGAGCGACGAAGTTCAGAATGGCGCTTCGGGCGGCGTCATCTCTCCAGGACGGGAGAACTGCGGGCATGGCGGCTTCCAGACAATTTGAGCGACCACACCACAGGACCGACACGCGGGGCATCGGGTCAGACCCTAGCGCTCCGTTCCCATATGCCCCGTGCCCGGAATGTCCGGTCGTCAGGCCCGGCGCGACCGGCGGGGCGCCGTGACGAGGACGCTGACGCCCCGCCCGTTGGAGTCCATGCGCATCGCGCCGCCGAGTGAGGTGATGCGCGATCGCATGCTGGCGATCCCAACGCCGCCGCCCTTCATCGCCAGGGCCAGCTGGGCGCTGTTCATGCCCCGTCCGTCATCGGTGATCACAAGGCTGACCTCGGCCGGTTCGGCGACCAGCTCGACGTTGACCGCCGTCGCCTGGGCGTGCCGGTGCACGTTCATCAGCGCCTCCTGGGCGATGCGGAACAGGGCGACTTCGGTGTCGAACGGCAGGAAGGCGCCGTTCAGGCGAATGTCCATCTCGATGGCCAGGCCGGTGCGCCGCGCGAAGCCCTGGGCGAAGCGCCGCAGGGTCTGTTCCAGCCCCTGTTCCTCGATGCTGGGCGGGTGGAGCAGGAAGGCGAAGGTGCGCATCTCGTTCTGAACCGCGCTCAAGGTCTCGCGCATTTCCCTGACGATGGCTTCGTTGGGGCCCTGGGGTTTGCCTTCCAGGGACCCCAGCAACATGTCGAGTGCGACCAGATGCTGGATGGTCGAATCGTGGAGCTCGCGCCCGATGCGGCGGCGCTCGGCCTCTTCGGCGTGGATGATCCGCCGTTCCAGGTCCTTGATCAGGGCAGGCGCGTAGTCCGCCGTAACCTCGACGGCCGCGCCGATGATCTGTCGGGCGCGCGCTTCGCCCGGTCGGGCGAGCAGGCGGGAGCGGAAATGCAGCCAGCACAGCCGGTCATCGTCCTGGGCGATCGAGATGACCATGTCGGCCATCTCGCCCGGCGGCAACTCGTGCAGCTTCTTCAGATGGGCATTGAGGATGGTGACGTCCGACGGGATCAGCCGCCGCCGCAACCCGCCGAACCGGAAGGCCCCGCCGCTGGGGACCAGCAGCCGTTCCAGGAAGGCGTCGATGTACTTCGGCCGGCCGGTCTCGAGGTCGAGAATATAGGCCATGCCCGGTGACAGGCCCGGACCATGGTGATGGTCCGTGACCGGCGGTGGGCGCGAATCCTCAACGTCATACGACGCCTGTACGGTCGCGCGGGTTCGGGTATCGGCCCCTGACAAAGCCGCCTCCTGAAAAGCCCTACGCAAGCACCATAACACAACTCCTAAGGGTTTTTTCTGATATACTGCATTTATTCAGCCCCTAATGGTTTCACCTGAACTGGGCTGTCGGGGAGGGCGCTGTGTTGAGGATACTATTGGCGGACGACCATGAGGTTGTTCGCCGCGGGGTGAGTGAGATCATTTCTTCCAATCCGGCATGGGAAGTTGTCGGGGAGGCCGCCGACGGCGATACAGCCTTTGAGATGGCGCTGAACCTGCGTCCGGACATTGCGGTGCTGGACGTGTCGTTGCCGCATATGAACGGGGTGACCCTGACTCGCCGCCTCAAGCAGGAGGCGCCGGAGATCTCGGTCCTGCTGTTCACGATGCGCGACGACGACGAGACGGTGAACGAGGGGCTGGCAGCCGGCGCGAAGGGCTATATCCTCAAGACCGACACCCAGCAGCACCTGAGCGCGGCCATCTCTGCGATCGGAGCCCGGCGACCGTACTTTTCGCCCTGGGTCTCGGAACTGCTGCTCGACGGCCTGGTCCAGGACCGCAAGCGGTCGCGGCTGAAGACCTTCACCGTGCGCGAGCTCGAGGTGGCGCAGCTGATCGCCGAGGGCCAGTCGAACAAGGCCATCGCGCGCGACCTGAGCATCAGCGTCAAGACCGTCGAGACCCACCGGGCCTCGGCCATGCGCAAGGCCGGGGTGCGGACGGCGGGCGAGTTCGTCCGGTTCGCGATCAAGCAGCATCTGATCACCCCCTGACCCGTGTTTCGGCCGCCACACGGCGCCCGTAGGGCGCTGTTTCGGGCGGACTTCGGGGTTTGACCTGATCGTCCCGACGGCTCCGTCGGGGCACCTCTTGGGCCAGTCCGAGGGGGATCAATCCATGTCACACATCGCCGAGACCCGTGTCGCGGAGCGACTGAAATGACGGCCCGGGCGCGCAGGCCCGATCCGCGTCGTCCGGCCCGTATCGAGCTGCCGGCCGGCCTGTTCATGATGGGGTCCGACGACCACTACGCCGAAGAGGCGCCGGTCCATGCGGTGATGGTCGACTCCTTCGCCATCGACATCCATCCGGTGACCAACCGCGACTTCGCCGAGTTCATCGAGGACACGGGCTGGACCACCTTCGCCGAGATCCCGCCGGACCCGAAGGACTATCCGGGCGCGCCGCCGGAGATGCTGCAGCCGGCGTCCCTGGTCTTCACCCCGCCGCCGGGGCCCGTGCCGCTGAACGACATCCGCGCCTGGTGGATCTATCTGAACGGGGCGAACTGGCGGAACCCGCGGGGCCCCGGGAGCACCCTGGACGGCCTCTGGGACCATCCGGTGGTCCATGTCGCCTGGGCCGATGTGACGGCCTATGCCCGCTGGGCCGGAGCGGAGATCCCGACCGAGGCCGAGTGGGAGTACGCCGCCCGGGGCGGGGCCGACACCGCCTATGCCTGGGGCGACGAGTTCGAGCCCGGCGGCAAGGTCATGGCCAACACCTGGCAGGGCGACTTCCCCTGGAACAACCGCAAGCCCGAGGGGCAGCGCTACACCAGCCCCGTGGGGGCGTTCGAGCCGAACGGCTTTGGCCTGTACGACATGATCGGCAACACCTGGGAGTGGACCCAGGACTGGTGGTCGACAGACGCGGTGGTCACCCGGGCCTGCTGCGCGCCCAGGAACCCGCGGGGCGGTGAGCTGGAGGCCAGTTTCGATCCGGGCCAGCCCAACATCCGCATCCCGCGCAAGGTGCTGAAGGGGGGCTCGCACCTGTGCGCCCCGTCCTACTGCCGGCGCTATCGGCCGGCGGCGCGCCATGCCCAGCCGGTGGACACCTCGACCTCGCACGTCGGCTTCCGCTGCATCGTTCGCCATGGCTGAGGCGGGGGCGGCGTGCACTCGAAAAAAGGTGGTGCAAAAAGTGCAATTCTGAAAGTCAAACCTGAGGTTGATCAGCCAAGCTTCTGATTTTCAAGGATGCGTATCGCGATAAGCGATTGCACTCCGGAGCGGCAGGAGTGCAATCGGCGCGGCGTCCTCAGGACGCGTTTGCTGGAACTGTCAAAGACCGGACGGCACGCTACCACGGCGTGGGCCCATGCTGAGCCGACCGGCGGGCGCGGACGGAACGCCGCCTGATTTCAGCCGGTTGCGAGCAAAGGCGGCGCCGGGTTCAGCCCGGCGACCGCCTGAACCGCGCCACCCAGGGCAGGGCGAACAGATACAGGCCCGAGATCAGCAGCAGGATCAGTGGAAACAGCGCCAGAAGGCCGATCCAGACGGCTTGCGACTTCTGGATCAAGGCGACGATGTTGACGATCACCGCCAGGGTGAAGGCGATCGAGAGCCAGCGGTGGATCTGACGGATCAGGGCGTTCATGGCTCAGCCCTCCCGCGCCAGCAGCTGATCGAGGTTGTCGAGGAATTTGGCCCAGCCGAACTTCGCGCCGCCCGAGGCCTGCTTCTGCTCGGGACGGAAGCCGGCCTGTTCCATGCGCAGATGAACCCCGCCGTCGGTGGGGGTGAGGGTGAAGGTGACGACGCTCTTCAGGGCGAAGGCCGGGTCCTCGCTGTCGAAGTCCCAGCTGTAGGCCAGGGTCCGGTTGGGCTCGAGGGTCAGGACCTCGCAGTCCAGCACCCCGCCCCAGTCGCCGCGCAGCTTGAAGCCGTGACCGACCTCGGGGACGAAGTCGTTCTTCATCAGCCATTCCTCGATCAGGTGCGGCTGGGTCAGGGCGCGCCAGAGCTTCTCGGGGGCGTGCGGGTACTCCCGCTCGACGATTACGGATTGCGTTTCAGCGGCGGTCATTGGTCCATCCTGTTCAGCAGGTCTCCGAGGCCGTCGAGACGGGCCTCCCAGAAGTCGGTCATGTCGCGGGTCCAGTCGGTCAGGGCCGACAGGGCGCCGGGGCGGGCGCTGCAGTACGTCTGGCGGCCCTCGTGCCGGTCGCTGACCAGCCCGGCCTGGCGCAGGACGCCCAGATGCTTGGACACCGCCGGCTGGGACACTCCAGCCCGGGCGGTCAGGGCGCCGACGGTCTGTTCCCCCTCGCGGCACAGGCGCTCGAACAGGGCCCGGCGGGTCGGGTCGCCAAGGGTTCGGAACAGAAGATCGGGATCAGCGGGCGTCATGAAAATAGATAACTTCGTGGTTATGGGTTATTCCATAACTGACGGGTTATGTTTCCGTCAAGTCACTTGACAAGCGCGGCCATTCGCCGCGCGATGGGCGCCTGATCCAGACGACTTCCCCCGGGGCGAAAACCACATGAAAACCAACCAGGCGGCGGCCCTGATCGCGGTCGCCCTGACGCAGCTTTTCGTTCAGGGCCAGGCGTTTGCGCAGACCGCGACTGTCGAGGCCAAGCCGTCGCTGGCCGAGCCCAGCCTGTCGGCGGACGGCAGCCAGATCGCCTTCGTCTCGGGCGGCGACATCTGGGAGGTTTCGGCCTCGGGCGGGGTGGCCCATCTGCTGGTGACCGATGCAGCGACGGAAGGCAGGCCGCTGTATTCGCCCGACGGGACGAAGCTGGCCTTCACCTCGACGCGCGGCGGCAACGCCAACATCTACATCCTCGATCTCGCCAGCGGCGCGACCACGCGGATCACCTACGCCGAGTCCAACGAGGAGCTGGACGCCTGGTCGGCGGACGGCAAATGGCTCTACTTCGCCTCGGGCATCAACGAAGTGGCCCGCCAGCCGGACATCTTCCGCGTCGCCGCGACCGGCGGCACGCCGCTGGAGGTCAGCCGCGAGCAGTATCTGTCCGAGTTCCAGGCCGCGCCTTCGCCGGACGGGTCATCCATCGCCCTGATGGCGCGGGGTCTGAGCAACGGCCAGTGGTGGCGAAACGGCCATTCCCACATCGACGAAACCGAGATCTGGGTGAAGCCCGTCGCCGAGAGCGGCGCCTATCGCAAGCTGCTGGCCGACGAAGCCAAGCACGCCTGGCCGATGTGGAGCCCGGACGGCCGCACCCTCTACTTCATGAGCGACACCTCGGGCGCCGAGAACCTGTGGCGCATGCCCGTCGCGGGCGGGGAGGCCGCGCAGGTGACCCGGTTCACCAGCGGCCGGTTCCTCTATCCGAACATGGCGGCCAACGGCTCGGCGGTGGTGTTCGAGCGTGACTTCGGCGTCTGGAAGGCGGACCCGGCGACGGGGCAGGCGGCCCAGGTGCCGATCACCCTGCGCGGCGCCTCGGCGGCCGAGAGCCAGCGCCACGTGACCCTGACCAATTTCGAGCGCATGGCCCTGTCGCCGGACGGCCGCAAGGTCGCGGTCCTGGCCCATGGCGAGCTGTTCGCCGTCTCGGCCAAGGACGGCGGCCCGGCCCAGCGCGTGACCACCAGCCTGGCCGCCGAGCGGGAGATGGTCTGGTCGCCGGATTCCAGAAAGCTGCTCTATGTCACCGAGCGCGGTCTGGACCACGTCATCGCCCAGTACGATTTCGAGACCTCGACCGAGACCCTTCTGACGACCTCGGGCATGGCCTCGGCCATTGCCTACGCCCCGGATGGCAAGTCGATCACCTATGTGACCGACGTCAAGGAACTGCACATCATGACCCTGCCGACGGCCAGTTCGCCGGCGGCGGATCGCGTGCTGTTCACCGGCGCCCTGGCGACCGACGAACGCGGGCCGACGCCGGTCTGGTCGCCCGACAGCAAATGGATCGCCTTCCCGGTGGTCGACCGCCGATCCTTCACCAATGTCCATGTCGTGCAGGCGGCGGGCGGCGAGGCGCGGCCGGTCAGCTTCCTGGGCAATGGCCAGATGGGCAAGATCACCTGGTCGCCGGACGGCAAGTTCATCCTGTTCGACACGTCCCAGCGCACCGAGGACTCGCGGATCGTCCGCATCGACCTGCTGCCGCATGTGCCCAAGTACCGCGAGGACGCGTTCCGCGACCTGTTCAACCCGGAAGCGCCGAAGACCGAGACGCCGGATGCGCCTTCCACCACGCCGGCGACCACGCCTCCCGCGACCCCGCCAGCCTCAAGCGCCGCCCCGGCTCGCAGCCAGCGCGCGGCGCCGCCGGCGCCTTCGGCCGCCCCGCCGCGCGCCCCGCGGGTCAATGTCTCCATCGTCTTCGAGGGCATCCGCGAGCGGGCCACGCTTCTGCCGCTGGGGCTCAACGCCGATGGGCCGGTGATCAGCAACGACGGCAAGACCCTGGTCTTCCGCGCCAGCGAGCGGGGGCAGGAGAGCCTCTATTCCTGGTCGCTGGACGAGCTGGCGACCGAGCCGCCGGTGGCCCAGCAGATCAGCTCCACCCCCAAGCCCAAGCCGGACTTCTTCCTGACCGGCGACGGCAAGACCCTGTTCTACCTCGACGGCGGTTCGGTGGTGACCACGACGCTGGAGATGCCCCGGCCCAAGACCATCGGCATCCAGGCCCAGATGGACGTCGATTTCGCGCGCGAGAAGCAGGTGGTGTTCGACCAGACCTGGAGCACGCTGAACCGCAATTTCTTCGACCCCAACTTCAACGGCCAGAACTGGACCGCCCTGCGCGCGCGGTTCCAGCCCTATGTCGCGGGCGCCCGGACCTCGGACGAACTGCGCCGGACGCTCAATCTGATGATCGGGGAGCTGAACGCGTCTCACTCGGGCATGGGGGCGCCGCGCGGCTCGGTTCCGACGGACCGGATCGGCGACCTGGGCCTGCGTTTCGACCGCGAGGCCTATGAGGCCGGACGCGGCCTGATCGTGCGCGAGGTGGTCAATCTGGGCCCGGCCTTCATCGCCGGCTCGATCAAGGTCGGCGACCGTATCGTCAGCGTGAACGGTCAGGCCATCGCGACTGACACCAATCTGGACGCCCTGATGCAGAACCAGGTCGGCGACCGGGTGGTGCTGGGCTTCACCAACGCCTCGGGGCGGCATGAAGCGATCGTGCGTCCGGTGGGGGCGGGGACGGCGTCCGGTCTGGCCTATCGCCAGTGGGTGGCCGGCCGCCGGGCCTATGTCGAGCGCGCCTCGGGCGGGCGGCTGGGCTATGTCCATATGATCGATATGTCGGCGGACAGTCTGAACCAGCTCTATCTGGACCTCGACAGCCAGAACCAGGGCAAGGAAGGCATCGTCATCGACATCCGCAACAACAACGGCGGGTTCGTGAACGGCTATGCGCTGGACGTCTTCTCGCGCCGGAACTTCCTGCACATGACGCCGCGCGACCTGTTCACAGTGCCCAGCCGGCAGGCGCTGGGGCAGAGAGCGCTGGACAAGCCGACGGTGCTGGTGACCAACGAATCCTCGCTGTCGGACGCCGAGGACTTCACCGAGGGCTATCGCACCTTGGGGCTGGGCAAGGTGGTGGGCCAGCCGACGGCCGGCTGGATCATCTTCACGGGCAGCGAGCGGCTGATCGACGGCTCGACCGTGCGCCTGCCGGGATCGCGGATCCAGGGCTCGGCCGGCGACGATATGGAGATGCACCCGCGGGCGGTGGATCAGGCCGTCGAACGGCCGCTGGGCGAGACCCTGTCGGGCCGGGACGCCCAGCTGGACGCGGCTATCGCCCAGTTGCTGAAACCGGCGGGGTGATCCCCGCCGGCTACGGCATGATTAGCGCTGGACCCACTGGCCGGCGGCGTTCCTGTACCACTGGCCGGAGCTGATGCGGCCCAGAAGCTGGGTCTCGAACATCCGGGCGGCGGCGATTTCGGTCGTGGTGCCGGCCTCGGTGGCGCTGCGGGCATAGACGGCGCGGCGGCCATTGTTGGTGGCGTCGACGGCGGCGCGCAGGTCGGCGTCGGCAGTGGTGCGGATGCCGACATAGCCGTCGGCCTGTTCGCCCACGGTCCCTTGCGACTTGGCAGAGTCGATCAGGGCCTTCTGGGCCGAGGTCTGGGCGACCGCGGCGGTCGCGCCGACGGCCAGGAGCGCCACGGCGGCGCCGGCGATCATGAGTTTGCGGAAGGTCATCTGCTGAATCTTTCCCATCAGAACAGGTTGGGGTTCTCTTGAAGGAGCGTCTGCAGCTCCTTGTCGAGACGGATGCGGACGTCGGCGCTGAGCGTGGCGTTGATGGTGATCGGGGCCACTTCCAGACGCACGGTCGGGGTGCAGGCCGAGGCGCCGGCTGCGGCGAGGCCGCCGAGGGCGAGTGCGGCGAGGGTCCGCTTTGTGATCATGGTCGCTACTCCGGAATCGATGACGTCCCCCACCTTAACGCGGTGCGGGGTGAATGGCCCCTGAACATTTTCAGGGAACAGGGGCGGGCGGCGGCGTCTCGGCGGCGACCTGACCCTGACGGACGCGGTTCAGCTCCAGCAGGTCGCCGATGAGCTGGTTGGCGTTCAGGGTCGTGTCGAGGTTCAGATTGACTCCGGTGCCGGAGGGCAGGGGCAGGGGCTTGTCCATGAACCGCCGTTGCAGGACCTGCAGCCAGGTCAGGCGGATTTCCTGCTTCTGCGGCGGATCGTGGCGGCCGTGGATGGCGAAGCGCAGGTTCAGCTTGCCGGCATCAAGGCTGTTGACGACCACGGTCATGTCGTCGAACGCCAGGTTCTCCAGCGCCTGATAGGCCAGGTCGGTCATCATGTTCGGCGGGACCTCGGCGTCGGCGTTGGAGGCCTCCATGCCGGTCAGGGCTTCGCGCTGCAGCGACAGGCGGCCGGGCTGGACGGCGTTCAGCACGCCGCCCTGGACGCGCACACCCTCGGGGCCGGAGGTGAAGGGCAGGCGGCCCGAGACGATGGCGTCCAGCTTGACCTTGTCGTCCAGACCTGCGCCCGAGAAGATGTTGCCGATCTGGACCTTGTCGAGGACCAGGGCGCCGGTGATGGTCTTGGTGCGGTCGAAGGGCACCGACAGGGGTTCGATCCGAACGACGCCGCCGCCGACCTTCAAATCCGCCCCGCCGAGGGTGAAGCGCGTCAGGTCGAGGCCGAACTCCAGCTTCAGATCGGTCAGGGGCGTGACGGAGGCCAGGCTGTCCAGGGTCAGGGTCTGGTTCGGGGCGGTGGTCAGGGGGACGAGGCTGGTCAGGACGACCTCGCCCTTCAGTCCTTTCGCCTCGCCGACGGGGCTGGTGAAATCGAGGCCGGGGATGGTGATGAGGCCCGAGCTGGTCTGGGTCTCGGGCGTCCAGTCGAAGCGGCCTGTGAAGCGCGCCTGACCGGTCACGGGCGGCTCGACGAAGCCGGCGACGAGGGGGCTGAGGTCCAGCGGCTGCAAGCCGCCCTGCGCAAAGGTCAGCATACCCGTGTCGAGGGTCAGGCCACCGCTTTCGGTGATCCCGTTGTTGTGCAGTTCGATCCGGCCAAGCGGGTTCGGGCCAGAGGCGACGTCGAAGGTCCCGGTCCAGATTTCCTTGGCCAGACCGGCGGTTCCGGTGAGTTTGAGCGGGTTGAAGCGGCGCGTGGCGGCGGCGTCGCGGACCGTGGCCTGTTCGATGCGGGCCGACAGGGTCAGGTCGCCGCCCTTGGAGCCGTCGACGCTCAGGCCGCCCTCGGCGTCGGCGATGCGGGCCTCAAGGAAGGGGGCGGCGGCGGAAACGCCGGCGAAGCGGCCGCGCACATGCCAGCCGCCGTCGTCGACGGTGACCAGCGGTCCGGCGGGCGGGCAGAGCTGGCCGGCGACGTCGGACACATCGTTCTCGCCCAGCTCCAGCAGGCGGGCGGTGAAGGCGCTGCAGCCGCGGGGCGCATAGGTCAGGCGCGCATTGGCCGAGGTCAGACGGCCCGCCGTCCGCACGGTCAGGCCCTGGGCGAGGCCGAAGTCGAGGGCGGCGCGGGCGTCGAGATCGGCGAAGAAGCCGGTGGGCGTCAGGCTCCAGCGCGGGACGGCGACTGTCGCCTCGGGCAGGCCCTTGCCGCGCGTCGCCGTGACCGACAGGGCGCCGCCGCCCAGTTGGCCGGGCGCGGCGGCGAAGACGGGCGTCGAGGTCGCCGTCAGGGTCAGGACGCCGCCGTTGGCCGGGGTCAGGCGGACAGGCCGGGTCAGCCGCGCCTCGGTCCTCGTGGGACCGACCGTCAGGCGAACGGCGGGGGCGGAGACGGCGAAGTCGCCGAGCGCCCGCTTCATTTCCGCCAGCTCGGGGATGTCGTCGGACGCCACCGGGCCGAAAAGGGGCCAGGCGCCGTGGGCGGCGGTGGCGGCGATGGCGGCGTTTATGCGGAGCGCATCGTCGGCGACGAGCTGAAGGGCGGTCGTGGTGCGCACGGTCTTGAGGTCGAGCTCGCCGAAGCGGAAGCGGTCGGCGGTCGCCGCGACCGGGCCGGAGAGGGCGGTGCGGAAGCCTGTGGTCCCGCGTGCGACCTCGGCGGCGGCGCCGTTCGCCGTGGCGCGCAGGCCGTTGAGTTTCAGGGTTTCGGTGGAGGCCTCGCGCGCCGTGAGGGCCAGATCGGTGGCGCCGGTGATGTGGAAGGCCTCGATCCAGCCTTGGGTCTGGCCGTCGAAGGTCAGCTTGAGCGCGGCGTCGGTCAGGCTGTTCTGGCCCGTCGCGGCCGAGCCGGCGGTGAGGGTCGCCTGAATCCGGGCCTGTCCGTCGCCACGTCGGGTCTTGAGGTCGGGGTAGGGCAGGGCGCCGGTCAATGACAGGCGCAGGTCGCGGCCCCGGCCGGCCGGGCCGGATACGGCCTCGGCGGCGGAATGGACCGTCACCGCCACCCGGTCGCCCGTGGTGGTCAGGTCGACGTCGGCCTGAAGCCCCCTAACCGAGGTCTCGCCGCTCTTCAGCGCGGCGGCGGGCATGCGGGCGACCAGCCGCATCAGCTTGCCGTCGTTGACGCGGGCGTCGGCGAGGACGGTGACGGCGCCGTAGTCGCTCTGGAGGCGCAACTGGCCGCTCTCGACCAGGATCAGTGGGCCATGGCTGTCGGGCTTCGGCGGCTGGCCGGTGAATTTCTTCACCAAGGGGTCCAGCGCCCCCATCGAGAAGCTGCCGTCATGCCAGCGGGCCGAGAGGACGGGGCGCACAAGGCGGATGCGGCCCGGCGTGACCCCGAAACCGGCGCGCGACCAGGGGGCGCCGATGGCGTAGTCGACCTCGGCCCGGTCGACGACGAAGTCGGGGTGGGCGGGATCGCCGATGAGGATTCGGCCGGTGAAGCCGTCCAGCTCGATGCGTTGAACCTGAACCTGGGCGTGGACGCCCTGTTGCTCCAGCCAGCCGGTCAGGATCTGCTGGGCCGCCGCCCGCCGGTTCAGATAGAGGCCGCCCGCCAGGACGATGACCACAACGACGGCCGCGCCGCCGGACATGAGGGCGATGCGGCCCGCCCGGCGTCGTTTGCCGGCCCCGCTCCGGCGGTTCGGGGGCGCGGTCTCCGGCGGCGTTTCAGAGGCGGTGGGGGAACGCATCGTAGCGACTTAGAGCAAATCAAGCCCCGGATCGCCATGCGCAATTTGCAGACGAGTTCGTCAGATCACCACGGCGACCAACGCAGGGTCAGGCCGATGGTGCGCGGGCGCAGGGGGGTGGTGGCCAGGGCCTCGGGCAGGCGGAAGGGGTCGCCGAAGGAGAAGGTATTGGCCTCGGTGTCGGCGGGGTTGTCGACGAAGGCGGTCGCTGACCAGTGGTCGCCCTCGATCCCGGCCGACAGCCGACCGGTGACATAGTCCCCCATCCGGTAGCGGCGGGAGGCGTCGAACGTCAGGCGCGAGGCGCCCACATAGGTGACCACGGCGTCGGAGGTGAACTGCAGTCCCCGCCACAACGGGCGACGGTAGCTGGCGTTCAGATTGGCGGAGACCGCCGGCACGCCCGGCAGGCCCGCATCGCCCCGGGAGTTGAAGGCCGGGCTGGGGCGGGTGATCTCCGGATCGGCCAACAAGGTGTTGAAGCGCAGAACCAGGCGGTCGCTCGGGCGCCAGTTGGTCTCGATCTCCAGCCCCTTGTTCGCCCCGTCGCCGACATTGACCGCATAGGCCAGGCCGCTGGGCAGGAACTGGTCGCTCTGAATGTCCTTCCAGCGCGAGATGAAGGCCGCGATCCGGGCCTGGACCTTGCCGTCCCACAGCCGGGCCTTGGCCCCGACCTCGTAGTTCCACAGGGTGTCGGGCGCGTATTCGCGCGCGGGTTGGCCCACCCGGCCGGTGAACTGCTGCCAGATCGGACCGGCGGTGTTGAACCCGCCCGTCCTGTGGCCCTGGCTGATCAGGGCGTAAAGGTTCAGATCGGGGCTGAACCGGTAGTCCAGGCCGAATTTCGGCGAGAGACCCGCGTCGCCGCCATCGCCGGCGAACGGACGATGGAAGCCGTAGTGGTCGACGTCGGAAACCGCGCTGTAATCGACGCGATAATAGCGCGCGCCGACGGTCGCGGTCAGATCCGGCCTGAGGTCCAGCGACAACTCCCCATAGGCGGCCAGCTCTTCCAGCTTGTCGAGCCGGTTCTCGGTGTAGATCAGTTCCAGGGGGAGGGGGCGCAATGCCGACAGGGTCGTCACGGACGGCGTCCGGCTGGTCGAGAAGAAGCCGCCGGCCAGCCATCGGAACGGACCGATTTCGGGCGAGTGCCAGGTGGCCTGGCCGACCAGAAGCCGGATGTTCTTGACCTCGTCCAGGGCCCCGATGCGCCCGAAGGAGCCGAAGGTGATCAGGGCGCTGGAGGCGTCGTAGCGGCTGGTGAAGTCGTGGTCGATCAGGGCCACGGAGGCGTCCAGCCGCCCCCAGTCGCCCTGGCCGTTCAGGGTGACATAGGTCTCCTCGAACTGGTTCTCGTGCGGTTCGCGCACCAGATTGGCGCGCGTCAGCCCACCCAGGACCCGGTAGACATAGTGGGTGTCCTCGGTCGCGATCGACTGGCGCACATAGCCGGCGGTCAGGCTCCAGTCCGGCGTGAGCCAGGCGCTGACCGCGACGCGTCCGCCGTGGCGGGTGCCGTCGTTCACCCGGTGCAGGTTCAGGTTCACGTCGTTGATATAGCCGCCGAAGGACTCTTCGTAGATCGAGCCCCGGATCGCCAGCCGACCGGCGATGAGCGGAAGGTTGCCGGCCGCGGAATAGTCGGTGTTCTGGCCGCCGGAATGGGTCCAGGAGTTGGTCGCCGACAGTTCAAGTTTCAGATCGTCCGGGTCCGGACGATTGGTGACGATGCGCACCACGCCGCCTATCGGGCCGGTGCCGTAGAGGGTGCCCTGGGGGCCCCGCAGCACCTCGACGCGGTCGATGTCGATGAGCTTCAGATCAGGGTCGGGCGCGCTGTAGGTGATGGGGGCGAGGTCGAGGTAGATGGCCACCGTCGACTGGGTCAGGCCGGTGAAGGCGCCGTCCGACATTCCGCGCAGCAGGATCTTGTTCCGGCCCGAGCCCAGATTGGTCACCGTCATCCCCGCGACCAGGGAGCTGACGTCGGTCAGGTCGGTGACGTCGGCCAGGCCGATGCGGTCGCCGGACAGGGCGGTCAGGGCCGTCGGCGCCTGCTGGGCGGTGTCCGGGCGGCGCTCGGCGGTGACGACGATGTCGCTGAGTTCGGAGGCTTCGGCAGGGTAGACGACGGGAGCGGGCGCAGCCCGGGGCGCCGGGGCAGGCGGCGCCGGGAGCGCGGCGCGGCGGATGATGACGGCGCCGTTCGATCCGATCGTCCAGGTGCAGCCGCTGCCCGCCAGCACGCGGCCCAGGGCGGTGTCGATGGACATGACGCCGTGGACGGCGGGGCTGGTCCCGCGGCAGGCGCCGATCTCACCGCCCAGCGAGCGTCGGCTTTGCAGGGCGAGGTCCAGCAGGGCGTCGCGGACGCGTTGGGGGGCGATGTTGAACGTACCGGCGCGCGTCTGCTGCGCCTCGGCAGGGGTCGCCAGAAGCGTGGTCAGAAAGCCGATGGCCAGCATCGACCCGAAGGCCCGGTGAAAACCTACCCCGAGGCGACGCCGGTTTTCAGCGGGCGTCACGTCCGGACAGGCGGACGTCGGTCGAGGACCGGATCACACGCACGGGAACGAAATCCTGGAGTTGCTTCAACATCGTGGCCTCATCGCCCACCTGCAAAGCACCAGTAAAGTGCAGAGCCCCCGCGGACGCGTCCACTGTAACCGGCTTGTCGAAATAACGCGACAGGTCATCGGCGACATCGGCCAGTTGCGCGTCACGATAGACCAGCATGCCCTGACGCCACATCGAGGTCTGGTTCGCCGCAACCTGTGAGAGTGTCGGCGTCCGGGTTCCCGATTGGGCGATTTTCTGTCCGGCAACCAGTCGGACGGCGGCCGGCTTCGCCGCGGCCTCGCCGGAGGCAGGGGTGACGGCGACGACGCCGCGCTCGACGCTGACAGCGAAATGGTCACCGTGGCTGAGGACGTTGAAGGCCGTGCCGAGCACGCGAACGCTGTGGTCACCGGCCGCGATCGTGAACGGGCGGTTCGCATTGTGCGCGACGTCGAAGGCGGCCTCGCCCTCGGTCAGGGTGACGGTCCGGGCCTTGCGGCCCATGCGCACGCTGAGGTCCGAATGCCGGTTTATGTCGATCCGCGTGCCGTCGGACAGGACCACGATCCGGGCGGCGGCGTCGGTGTGATAGCTTTCGGTCGGCGCGAAGTCCGAGACCTGGGGCCAGACGCCGACGACGACCGCCACGGCGGCCGCGGCGGCGAAGGAGGGCAGCAGCCAGGCCGGGCGGCGGCGCGCGGCGCGGCGGGCGGCGGGTGTCAGATCCTCGTCATTGGCGGCGACGGGCAGGACGGTGACCCCTGCGGGGGCAGCGACGGCGGCGCCGACCGGCATGATGTCCAGCTCCACCCAGGTCCGTTCGACGTCGTCATAGGCCAGACGATGGGCGTCATTCGCCTCCAGCCAGTCCTGGAAATCCATCCAGGCGGACGCGGGCGCATCGACGTCGCTCAAGCGGACGAACCACTCCAGCGCCTTCTCTTCGATTTGCGGTTGCGTCGTTGTCATGAGCGGGGAGGTTGAATTCGCGTCGTGGGAAATGCCGTCTGATTGTTAGACGTCGCCGACAGCCTATCACCTTCGTTATAATTTGAATGTTTTACCTTGGCCGTAAAATTCACGACTTCACCTTGGCCGAAAGCGTGCGCAAGGCGTCCATCATGTGCTTCTCGACCGAGCTGCGCGAAATGCCGAGATGGGTGGCCACCTCGGCGTAGCTGAGCCCCTCGAACTTGTGCAGGTTGAAGACCGTGCGGGTCTTCTCGGGCAGGCGGGCGACGGCGGCGGTCAGGCTGGCCAGCCGCTGACGGCCCGCGACGACGGCCTCGGCGGACGGGGCGTCGTCCATGTCCTCGGACGGGCCTACCGAGTGAGTAGCCAGCCGCCAGGCCGCGTCGCGCGCGACCGACCTCTGGCCCGAGCGCCAGCGGTCCATCATCATGTTGGAGGTCAGGCGGTAGAGGAAGGCGCGGGCGTCGCGCACATCGGTGGCCGGATCCAGTCCCGCGACCTTCAGATACAGGTCCTGCAGCAGGTCTTCCACGTCGCCGGACGCACCGAGGCGCGCCTGAAGGAACCGCCCCAGGGCTTCGCGCTGCTCAAAATAGGCTGCGATCAGAGGTTGCGCGGCGGGCGCGGTCAAAAAGCTGATTTCCTTCCCAATTCGCCCCGTTTCGGCGCGACGACGCCGTCGAGATCGGTCTGTGCAGGCTTCATGCCGCGCGGAGTTTTTTGAGGCAAGGCGCATCGGGCGTCGTCCGCGAACAACGCGCGGGGCACGCCTGCCCGAATTAACAATCTTTTCACTGTGTTTTTTGAGGTCGCCTCCGAACGGCGCCGTCCTACCCCTGAGACCGACACAGAGCGGTCGGGTTGGGGCCGTGATGTACGATATCTGGCGTTCCGGATTTGTCAGGCGTTCGCTGTCCAGCGTGACGGCGACCGGTGGCGTGAGCGCTTCAGAAATCGTCTGGCTGCCGGATTCGGGCCCGTTCCAGTACGTCGCCGATCCGTTCGGGATCGAGCGTGACGGCGTCCTGACCGTCTTCGTCGAGGCCTTCGACTATCGCGTCCGTCGCGGCGAGATCCATTTCTACCAGTACGGGGCGGACGACGCCCTGATCGGGCAGGGCGTGGCCCTGATCGAGCCGGTGCACCTGTCCTATCCCTCGCTGATCGAGGACGGCGGCGAGCTCTATATGCTGCCCGAGGGCTATAAGGCCGGCGGCCTGACCCTGTATCGCTGTGTGCGCTTCCCCGATCAGTGGGAGCCGGTCCGGCAGATCATGGACACCCCGGCCATCGACGCGACCGTCGTGAAGCACGGCGACCGCTGGTGGGCCTTCCATGCCCTGCCGGGTCCCGCGGACCGGGCCATGCGCGAGCTGCACGTCGCCTGGGCTGACAGCCTGATGGGGCCGTGGACGCCGCATGCGGCCAATCCGGTGCGGACGGGCTTTGAGGCGTCGCGGCCGGGCGGCACGGCCTTCTTGCACGACGGCGCCCTGCACCTGCCGGTCCAGGACTGTTCGACCACCTATGGCGCCGCGATCAACCTGCTGCGCATCGATGTCCTGACGCCCGAGGCCTTCGAGGCGCGGCCGGTCAAGCGGTTCGAGCCGACCGGTCTTCTGGCCGACCACGAGGACGGTCTCCACACCCTTTCGGGCCTGGGCGACGTCACCTTTGTCGATGTGAAACGCATCCTCCAGTCCTCTTCGGAGGGCTGGATCAAGGCCCAGTTCAAGCTGCGTCGCCTGCTGGGACTGAACAAGCCGCGCGGCCGCCGTCGCGCCGGACGCACCCAAAAAGCCGGGAACATCAGCCGCTTGGCGGCCGTTAACCTCCCTGAAGCCCGAGTGAGGGGTTGAGTATGCGTATCGCCGTTGTCATGCCGCGAGGCAGTGTCATGGGCCGGGACAAGGCCAACTCCATGGAGACGGTCGCCCGGACCCTGCTGGAGAGCAGCCGCCTGAAAGGCTCTGTCCGGGTCATCTGCGACGCCGGCGCCGAGGTCCCCGCCCTGCCGGACCTGCTGACCGTGCCCGCGGGCCTGAGCAAGAAGAAGCGCGCCGACGCCGTCGCCGAACTGCTGGCCGGCTTTGACCCCGACTACATCGAATACCACCAGCAGCTGGAATCCTCGGCCGCTCTGGCGCGTCGCTTCCCGAACAAGATCAACGTCCTGTACCGCCACACCCGGATCAAGCAGCCGAAGAACGCGCTCGACCGGATGCGCTATGGCGCGCGGCTGAAGGCCTTCAACCGGCTGATCTTCGTGTCCGAGGCCGCGGGTCGTGAATTCATCGGCGACTACCCGGCTTTGGCGAACCGTGTCGCCTCGGTCTGCAACCCGATCGAGATGGACGCCTGGAAGGCCTGCCCCGACAACCGCGAGAAGCTGATCCTGTTCTCGGGCCGCGCCATGGAAGAGAAGGGGCTGGAGCCGTTCTGCGACGCCCTGGCCGCCGTGCTCGACAAGAACGCCGACTGGCGCGGCGCCCTGATGCTGGGCGACTGGGACAGGCACGCCGAGTGGGCGACGCCGCGCATCGAGGCCCTGGCCCGCTTCGGCGACCGCGTCGAGATCCACAAGTCGGCCTCCCTGCCGCAGGTCCAGGCCGTGACCCGCCGCGCCGCCATCGCCGTGACGCCTTCGTTTGTCGCCGAGGCTCTGGGTCTGTCGGCGCTGGAAGCCCATGCCGCCGGCGCCGCCCTGATCTCCTCGGGGCGTGGCGGTCTGCGCGAGGCCAGCGGCGACCACGCCATCTATGTGGATCCGCCGCAGGCGCCCGACCTGACCCGCGCCCTGGCCGCCCTGGTCGCCAATGATGACGAGCGTGTCGCCATGGCTCGCGCTGGCCAGGAGTTCGTCGCTTCGGTCCATGCCCCGGCCGTCCGCTCGGCCCAGCTGGACGATCTGCGCGAGCGACTGCTGGTGGAGCAGGCCCTGTCGCGTCGCCCGGTCTGGGCGCCGGCGTCGATCGGCCGCCGCGTGTCCGGCGCCCTGCGCGGGCGTCCGTGGACGGTTCAGCCCGTCAGCTGAGGCCATTGGCCGCCGGGTCTGGCTTTATCTGAGGCTTGACCTCGGGCGGCCAGACTTTCACCCCTTGATCGAGGCGTCTCATGTGCGCCCGACGCACGGAGGCCGCCTTGGGCGCTGGAACCTTCTTCACCCGCCTGTTCTTCGGCGAGGCCGGTGTCACCCGGCGCAAGACAGCGGGGGCGCAGCGCATTCTGCAGTTGCCGGACCGCAAACTGCTGGCTGAGGCCTATCTGCCGGCCATGGCGGCTGAAGGTGGCCGTATCCTCTGGGTCGGCTGCCGCGCCTATACGGCCGACGACTATGCGGTGCTGGAAGCGGGCGGCGGCGAGGTCTGGACGACGGACATCGATCCCGAGGCCGCGCGCTGGGGCGTGCTGGGCCGTCACCGGACCGGCGACGTCTGCATCATCGACAAGATCTTCCCGGACATGACCTTCGACGCCATCAGCTGCAACGGCGTGCTGGGCTATGGCGTCGATACGCCGGAGCAGCAGCGTCAGGCCCTGGTCGCCATGGCGGCCATCCTGCGCCCCGGCGGGCGGCTGCTTCTGGGCTGGAACACCGACAAGATCGACGACCCGGTCGCGGCGGGCCTGACCTCACCCGAGTTCGCGCCCACCCCTTACGGCGGGCAGGAGAGCCGGGTGCGTTTCGACGAGGTCACCCACGTCTATGACGCGCTGATACGCACCTAGTCGTGGATATCGACGTCCTTGCCTTCCTTGACGAACAGGACGCCGACCACCGCCGTGAGCAGGGCGATGACGATCGGGTACCAGAGGCCGTGGTAGATATTGCCTGAGGCCGCGACCATGGCGAAGGCCGTGGTCGGCAGGAAGCCGCCGAACCAGCCGTTGCCGATGTGATAGGGCAGGGACATGGAGGTGTAGCGGATGTTGGTCGGGAACATCTCCACCAGCGCCGCCGCGATCGGCCCGTAGACCATGGTCACATAGAAGACGAGGGCGAACAGGATGGCGACGGTCAGCGGCTTGTTGACCAGGGCGCTGTCAGCCTTTGCGGGATAGCCGGCGGCCTTCAGATGGTCGCCGAGGCCGGTCTCCCAGGTCTTCTTCGCCGCCTTGAAGTCGGCAGCGGGCAACTGGTCGCCGCGGAAGCTGTCCACCACGGTCGAGCCGATGCGGACCTGGGCCACCGTGCCCGCGGGCGCGGCTTCATTGGCATAGGCGACGCCGGCCTTGGCCAGATATGACTTCGCCAGATCGCAGGACTTCGAGAAGGTCGTCTTGCCGATGGGATCGAACTGGAACGAGCAGTCAGCCGGGTCGGCATAGACCGTCACCGGTGACGAGGCCGCCGCCGCCGCCAGACGCGGGTTGGCCGCCGCCGTCAGGGCGTGGAACAGCGGGAAATAGGTCAGGGCGGCGATCAGGCAGCCGGCCAGAATGACCGGCTTGCGGCCGATCTTGTCCGACACCCAGCCCCAGAAGACGAAGAAGGGCGTCGCCAGCAAGAGGGCGATGGCGACGAGGGTGTTGGTCAGGGCCCCGTCGACCTTGAGCGTCTTCTCGAGGAACAGCAGGGCGTAGAACTGGCCCGTGTACCAGACTACGGCCTGACCGGCGGCGAGGCCGAACAGGGCCAGGATCACCAGCTTGAGATTGGGCCATTTGCCGAAGGAGTCCTTCAGCGGGGTGATCGAGCCCTTGCCCTCGGCCTTCATCTTCTTGAACGCGGGGCTCTCGGACAGCTTCAGCCTGATCCACAGGGACACGCCCAGCATCAGGATCGAGACGAGGAAGGGGATGCGCCAGCCCCATGAGGCGAAGGCCTCCTCGCCGATCGACAGCCGCACGCCGAGGATGACGACGAGGCTGATCATCAAACCGGCCGTCGCCGTGATCTGGATGAAGGAGGTATAGAAGCCGCGCTTCCCGTTCGGCGCATGTTCGGCGACATAGGTGGCGGCGCCACCGTACTCACCGCCGAGGGCCAGACCCTGCACCAGCCGCATGGCCACGAGGATCAGGGGCGCCGCGATGCCGATGGCCGCGTAGGACGGCAGGAGCCCGACCACGAAGGTCGACAGCCCCATCAGCAGCATGGTGACAAGGAAGGTGTTCTTGCGCCCCCACAGATCGCCCAGCCGCCCGAAGACGATGGCCCCGAACGGCCTGACCGCGAACCCGGCCGCGAAGGCCAGCAGGGCGAAGATATAGCCGGTCGTCTCGTTCACGCCCGAGAAGAACTGGGCCGTGATGATCGTGGCCAGGGAGCCGTAGAGGTAGAAGTCGTACCACTCGATCACGGTCCCGACGGAAGAGGCCAGAATGACCAGCTTGTCGTTGCGGTCGACGGTGTGTTCGGTGGTCTGCGTCATATGTCCTGCCCCTCATGCCGTCTGTGCGGCCTTGTTGAGGGCAGGATGGCACGCGAACGGCGGTCCGTCAGTCCGATTCTGAAGAGTCGAGACTGACGGGCCGCCTTCAGGCTTACTTGCTGTAGCGGTCGGCGACGGGGGCGTAGCGGTCCCAGACGGCCTTGTCGGCCAGAGAGCGCAGCAGCTTGATGTATTCGGCGTGCGACCAGGCGAGCGGGGTCGCAGAGTCGGTGCCGACGCCGGTCTCATAGCCGGCGGGTTTCACGCCGACGCCGTCCCAGACCTGTTCGGACAGCAGCAGGCCGTCGTTGGCGAACCGCTCCATGCCCCGGACATAGGTCTGGCGGATGGCGGTCAGGTCCGTGTTCCCACCCGACTGAAGCGCGCGGGCCAGTTCATAGTGGCCGCGTTCGCCGGTGAAGATGGGCCAGACCCGTCCACGTTGGGCGGGATCCTGTTGATCGCCGATCCAGCCTTCGCCGTAGTTCAGGCCCCGGTCAGTAGTCTCGCCATAGCCATCGATCCCGTAACGACGCCAGCCCGGCGTGGTGTCGCCCGCGGGACCGAAGTCGTAGCGGACGCGGGTCAGGTCGGGGCGGGTCTGGTCGTCGTATTCGGGCAGGGTGGCCAGGATGTGCGGGTCATTGGCCGAGCGGACGCCGTAGCGGACCAGTTCGAGGAAGCCGCCGTCGACGACGTGATCCTGGGACTGACCGGGCTGGCCGTTGTTGTCGCCCATCTTGGCGTGGCTGTTCGGGTCCTCGGTCTTGGACAGGCGCAGGAAGTAGTTGCCGTCCCCGAAGGCGCCGTTCGTCGTGAACATCCGCGTATCGGCCTTCTTCGAATAGTCGTCGGCGGCGGCGAGGTAGCGGGTCGCCGAGGCCGTGTCGTTCGAGGCCTTGGCGATGTCGGCGGCGACGGTCAGGCCGGCGATGACGGCGGCGGTGGTCGAGGGCGAGAAGCCGTCCTGCTCCTCCCAGCGTTCCTGCTGGGTGTAGGGCGGGGTCACCGTCCGATCGTTCCACAGGATGCCGATCTTGCCACCGGTGACGAGGAAGTCGGCGGCGGGCTTGATCATGCGGCCGTACATGGTCCGGAGCTCTGCGTCGGAGACGAGACCGGCCTTCCACAGACGCCAGCCCAGCATGATCGGCATCGCGGTCTGATCCAGCTGGACGCCGACCCATTCGACCTCGCCGTCGACGTGGGTCTTCTGCAGGAACCAGCCGATGGCGCCCGTATTGCCGGGGGTGTCGGCCTTGACCTGGACCTGGGGCAGGTAGCGGAAGGCGGCGACGGGGGTCTGGGTGTCGCCAAGCGCGAGGAGCGCCATGGCCACCTGATAGAAGTCGCGGGGCCAGACGGCCTTGTAGCCGGTCGAGCTGTTGGTCGCGTCGACCGTGTCGCCCCAGGGGTTGGACAGCGACGCGATCAGGGCGCCGGCGTGGGTGCGGTCCTCCTGCACCTTCAGCATCAGGGCCGAGGCATAGGCCAGCTTGCCGCCGTCCTCGGACTGTTGAGCGATGCGCGGCAGGTCGGTCAGGGAGCCGATCCAGTCCTCCCAGCCGACCCGGTCGCCCGTGCCGTTGAAGCGGGCGAGGACCTCGTCGAGGCCGGTGGAGAAGCTGCCGTCGGCGGCGGCTTCGGCCTGGGCCTTCGAAGCGCCGAAGCCGATGACGAAGTCGCGGGTCAGGCTCTGGCCCGCCGCGATGGTCGGCAGGGCGCCGGTCAGGACGACGGCGCCGGCCGTGTCGCCGGTGGAGGCATAGGTCCGGGTCAGGCGGCCGTTGGCCTTGAGGTCCGTCAGGCCATCAGAGGCGCCGAGGAAGCCCGCGCTGGCCGTCTCGAACGGGGCGCTGGAACGCAGGGCCAGATGGACGTCGCCTTCATGGGCGTAGAGGCCGTTGGCCGAGGCTTCCGCGAAGTCGCCGCCGCCCGTGTTGGCCATATGGGGCTCGAGGATGGCGTAGGGGGTGACGGCGCCGCCAATCGCCTTGATCGTCACGCGCAGGACCAGGGCGTTGCGGTCCGGGTCGGTGAAGACGCGCTTCTCGATCTCGTATTTGCCGGCCTTGTCGGTGGTGACCACGCGATAGGCGGGCGACAGGGGGCGGCCTTGGGCGTCGACGTCGAGGTATTCGGTGTGTTCGGTGGTGTCGGTCCCTTCCAGCGAAAGGCCGGCGTCGGAGGCGAGGGCGAACCGTAGCGACTTGATCTGGGCCTCATGGATCAGGCCGTACATGGTCTCGGTCAGGACGCCGTCGGCGATGGAGAACCAGACGCGCGACACGGCGCCGGTCGGGCCGCCGTCCTTGTACTGGCCGTCGACATAGGCCTCGTAGGACGCGCCGACGCCGGTCTTGGCGGCGCTGGACCAGGTGGTCGCCGCGCCGGGGGCGCCGGGCGCGACGCCTTCGGGGTGGGCGAGGGGGGCGACGACGGGCTCGGGCGAGGCAGCGGGCACGGAGGCGCAGGCGCCGGTGGCGAGCAGGGCGGCGATGCCGGCGGAAGCGGCGAGTTTCTGGATCAGGGTCATGGTCGGGCTACTCACGAAGCGGTCGCCGCGGGGGCCGGCGACAGAAGGAATTTCAGGGGGACGTCGAGGCGGGCGTTCCAGGACGTCTCATTGTGCTGGGCGCCGGGGAAGACGAGGGTCTCGAACTGGTTCGGACCGTAGCCGCGGGCACGGAAGGTCTCGTCGACCTTGACCTGGAAGGCGGCGTAGAAGGCGTCCAGCGTCTCGTCGCCGTGGTCGAAGTAGAAGCGGCGGCCCATGGCCGGGGCGGGCAGGCCGGCGGAGATGACCCCGGTCCAGGCCGCGACCAGCCGTTCGCGCCAGGTCGCCAGCGGCGCGCCTTCCTCAAGCCCGACCACCTTCAGAGGCCAGTGGGTCGAGAGGCAGGCGCAGGCGCCGAAGACGTCGGGGCGCTTCATCACGCTGTAGAGCGAGATCAGCCCGCCCATGCTGGAGCCGGACATGGTCGTGTCGGTCGGGCCGGTCAGGGTGCGGTAGATCCTGTCGATGAAGGGCTTCAGCTCATCGGTCAGGAAGGCGAGGTAGCCGTCCGACAGGGAGGGGCCGCCGTAGATGTTCTGGATGTCGCCGCGCATGTCGTCGGGCAGGGCCGCGATCAGATCGGCGGGGACGTATTCGCGCAGGCGCAGCGGCGTGTTCCAGACCCCGACCACGATCGGCGCGCGGACCTGGCCGGCGGCGATCAAGCGGCCCAGATGCTCGTCCACGCCCCATTCGCCGGAATAGGCCTTCGACGCATCGAACAGGTTCTGGCCGTCGTGCATGTAGAGGACGGGGTAGCGGGCGTCGGTCTCGTCGTAGCCGGGCGGGAGCCAGACAGTGACGTTGCGCGTCGCGGCGTGGGCCGAGGTCGTGTCCGGATGCTCGACCAGACGGCCGATCGTCGGGACGTCGGCGGCGGCCCGACCCGCGAAGGGCAGGGCGGCCATCAGGGTGAGAAGGGCGCGGCGGTCCATCAGGCTCTCGTCTCCTTGACCCGCAGGGCGGCGGCCGCGGCGATGAAGAAGGAGACGCCGCCGATGACCAGGGCCCAGATGGCCTGACCGCCGAAGACGTTCCTCAGGATCAGGCCCAGAAGGGTCGCGGCGACCAGCTGGGGCACGACGATGAAGATGTTGAAGATGCCCATATAGACGCCCATCTTCCGCCCCGGCACGGCGCCCGAGAGGATGGCGTAGGGCATTGAGACGATCGAGGCCCAGGCGAAGCCGACGCCGATCATGGGCAGCCAGAGCAGGCTCGGGTCGCGGATCAGGAAGATGCCGATCAGACCGAAGCCTCCGAGCGCGAGGTTCAGGGCGTGGGCGCCGCGCCGGCCGATGCGTTTGGCCAGCACCGGGATCAGGAAGGCCGCGAGCGCCGCGACGCCGTTGTAGACGCCCATCAGGACGCCGACCCAGTCCGCGCCCTCGCCATAGGCGGGGGCGGTGGGGGAGGTCGCGCCGAAGTGGACGGCGGTCACGGCCGGGGTGGTGTAGATCCACATGGCGAACAGGGCGAACCAGCTGAAGAACTGAACCACGGCCAGGTCACGCATGGTGGCGGGCATGCGGAAGATGTCGTCGAGGATTTCCGACAGGCCGTTCGACGCCTTCGCCCGGTGCATCAGGCCGACGGCGAGCTGCAGGACGCCGAAGACGGCGAGGCCGCCGAACAGGACGTAGAGCTCCTTCTCGACACCCGCGACGGCGACACCCGCGAAGCCGGCGATCCCGACCAGCAGCCAGATCAGGCCGCCGACCAGATAGAAACGGACCGAGGGGGCGGCGGGCTCGGCGGCAGCGGCCTCGGCCGACACGGGCGCCTCGAAGGCGGCGATCTGTTCGGGGCTGTATTCGCGGGTGCTGATCACGGTCCAGAGGACGGCGGCCAGAAGCGAGGCGGCGCCGACATAGAAGGCGATGCGGACACTGTCAGGCACCACACCCTCGGGCGCGACCGAGGCCACGTGGAAGACGTGCGACAGGACCCAGGGCAGGACCGAGGCGAAGACGGCGCCGGCGCCGATGAAGACGCTCTGCATCGCATAGCCGGCGGTGCGCTGGTCCTCGTTCAGATTGTCACCGACGAAGGCCCGGAAGGGCTCCATGGTGATGTTGATCGAGGCGTCCATGACCCAGAGCATCACGGCGGCGAACCACAGGCTGGGCGAGTTGGGCATGGCGACGAGCGCCAGGGTCGTCAGCAGGGCCCCGGCGAGGAAATAGGGACGACGCCGTCCGAAGCGGTTCCAGGTCCGGTCGCTGAGGTGACCGATCAGGGGCTGGATCAGGAGGCCGGTCATCGGTGCGGCGATCCACAGGATGGCCAGGCTGTCGACCTCGGCGCCCAGGGTCTGGAAGATCCGGCTGGTGTTGACGTTCTGCAGACCGAAACCGATCTGGATGCCGAAGAAGCCGACGCACATGTTGACGATGGCCAGCGGCGTCAGCCGCGGGCGCATCGAGAGCAGGCCGCCTGTGGTGTTGGTGCTCATGCGCGGCGTCCTGCGCGACCCAGCGGAACGAAGCGGATCGCCTGACCGCCGCCGGGCGCGAGGGCCAGGGTCAGGGTGTCGGCCGACGTCACTTCGCGCTGTTCGATGATGATGTCCTCGCGCTTGCCCTTGTAGTCCGCATTGGGGCCGTCGCGATAGATTTCGGCGCGGTAGAGGCGGCCGTCGTCGAGGAAGTCGAGGGCGGCGGTCAGGACGCGCGGGTTTTCGTCGGTGATGGCGCCCAGGGCCCAGACGTCGGAGTTGCGGTCCTTGCGGGCGATGGTGACGAAGTCGCCGACCTCGCCGTTCAGCACCCGGGTCTCATGCCAGTCGCAGGGCACGTCCTTGATGAACTGGAACGGGCCGGGGTTGGCCTCGTAGTTGACCAGCAGGTCGGCGGCCATCTGGATCGGGCTGTAGATCACAACATAGAGGGCCAGCTGCTTGGCCCAGGTCGTCTGGACGCCGCCGGGGCTGCGCGTCTCCATGCCGAAGATGCCCGGCGTATAGTCCATCGGCCCGGCCAGCAGGCGGGTGAAGACCAGGTTGGGCTCGTGCTCGGGCGGATTGCCCGGGTTGCCCCAGGCCGCATATTCCATGCCCCGAGCGCCTTCGCGGCTGATCATGTTCGGGTAGGTGCGGCGCAGGCCGGTGTCCTTGAACGGCTCGTGGGCGTTGACCGCGACCTTGTGCCGGGCGCCGGTCTCGACGACGCGCAGATGGTGCTGGGCCATGGCCTGGCTCTCGTGCCAGGCCATGACCATGGAGCCGTCGGGCGCGGCCACGCGGGCGCCCTGGGCGTCGGCGACATAGCCGGTCTTGACCGAATGGACGCCCAACCGCTCGTAGAGGGCCATGGCCGGCTCGAGTTGCTGTTCATAATGGAAGGCGTTGCCGCCGGTCTCGTGGTGACCGATCAACTGGACGCCCTTGGCGCGGCCGTGGGCGGTGACCGCCTCGATGTCGAAGTCGGGGTAGGATTCGGTGAAGCTGAAGTCGGCGCCGTTGGCGAACCACTGGCCGTCCCAGCCCTTGTTCCAGCCCTCGACCAGCACGCCGCCGAAGCCGTGTTTGGCGGCGAAATCGATGTGTTTGATGGTGTTCTCGGTGGTGGCGCCGTGCTTGGGTCCGGCGTTCCAGGTCTTGAGCTCAAGGTGCATTTCCCACCAGACGCCGACGTACTTCATCGGCTTGAACCAGCTGACGTCGCCCAGCTTGTTCGGCTCGTTGAGGTTCAGGATCAGGCTGGATTCGACCAGTCCCGCGGCCGTGTCGGAGATTTGCAGCGTGCGCCAGGGCGTGTTGAACGGCGCGTCGCGCACCACGGCGGCGTTGGTCAGGCCGGGGGTCAGCTGGGCGCGGAACTTCGTCGCTTCCGAGCGGCGCAGGTTCATTCCGGCATAGTCGACGCAGGCGGCCTCGTGGATCGAGACATGCAGGCCGGACTGGCCCTTGACCGTGATCGGTGTCTGGCAGGAGCCGACTTCGTCGATGGCGGTGCGGTCGTAGAGGTATTCCTCGCGGTTCCACTCCCAGGCCGGGATCCACCAAGCCGTGCCGTTTTCTGCCAGGTTGAACTCGGTCAGCTCCGAGCCGATGCGGACGGTCTTCAGGCCGGACTGTTCGGGCACCTCATAGCGGAAGCCGAGGCCGTCATCGTACAGGCGGAAGACCACGTCCACGCGGCGGGCGAGGGCGCCCGTCTCGGTGAAGGTGGTGCGGAACTCATTGTAGTGATTGCGGATGAAGCGGCGCTCGCCCCAGGGCTGCTCCCAGGTGTCGTCCATGGTCACCGGCTCGGACGCCGTTAGCTTCAGGCCGCGCTCGATGGCGGGGGCGTCGGTCAGCAGGAAGCCGAGCTTCGAGGCGGTCACGACCGGGCGGCCCTGACGGATCACCGAATACATCGGGCGGCCGTCGTTATCGGTGGTGACCTCGACCGTCAGCATGCCGCCGGGCGAGGAGGCGCGCGCGACATTGGCCGAGGTCTGGGCGCGGGCAGGGCGCGACGTCAGGGCCGTGACGCCTGCGGCGGCTGCCGAAAGGGCGAGGAACGAACGGCGTTGCATCATGACGAAGCTTCCTTGTTACGAGGACTTGCCAGACGGCGTTGTGGCGCCGCATGAATAAGCAAGTTTTGCAGAAAATTTTGCAGACGGCCTGCCTGGAGCCCGCGACCTTGAGCCGCAAGACCACCCGACTGGAAGATCTGGCCCGTATGGCCGGGGTGTCGATCGCGACGGCGTCGCGCGCGCTGAACGACAGTCCCGCCGTCAACGACCGCACCAAACAGGCCATCTGGAAGCTGGCGCGCGAGCACGACTATCCGTTCCGCCGCTATATGCCAGCCGGCCCGATCGGGGCCCAGGGCACGATCGCTCTGGTGACCCCGCGACCGCAGGGCCGTGAAGGGCGGCTCAGCGATCCCTTCTTCCTGGAACTGCTGGCCGGGGTCGGCGAGGCGGCGCGCGAGCGCGGCTGCGATCTGGTCATGAGCCATGTCTCGCCGGCCAATCTGGACGACCTGTCGGTGGCCATGACCACCAGCCGCGCCGACGGTGTTATCTTCCTCGGCCAGAGCACGCTGCACGCCGCCTTCAACCGCATGGCCGAGACCGAGAGCCGGTTCGTGGTCTGGGGCGCCGAACTGCCGGACCAGAACTATTGCTCGGTCGGCTCCGACAACATCAGCGGCGGACGCCGGGCGACGGCCCACCTGGCGCGTCTGGGCCGCAAGCGCATCGTCTTCCTCGGCGACCTCGATCCGCCCGAGGCCATGCAGCGCCAGCGCGGCTATGCCGAGGCCATGGAGAGCGCCGGTCTGGTCGTCGATCCGGATCTGGTCGTGCCCGCCCATTTTGAGGTCGAATCCGCCGAGGCCTCGGTTGATTCCCTTCTGGCGCGCGGACTGGAGTTCGACGGCATCGTCGCGGCGTCCGATCTGATCGCGCTCGGCGCCGTGCGCTCGCTGCTGCACCACGGCAAGACGGTGCCCGGCGACGTCTCCGTCATCGGCTTCGATAATGTGCCCTTCAGCCGCTACAGCCGTCCGGCCCTGTCGACCATCGCCCAGGACACCATGAAGGCGGGCCGGCTGATGGTCTCCAAACTGCTCGATTCCACGGGCGATCGCGCCGGCCGGTCCGAACGCATTCCGACCGATCTGATCGTGCGCGAGACCTGCGGCGGCTGATCGCATCAGGCCCGCGCCAGCAGCAGACCGGCCAGCGAGGGCAGGGTTCCGGCGGCCGGGTCGGGCGTGTTGACCGCCTCGACCACCTGCCAGCCCGCGGGCAGCGTCCATACCTCGGGCGAATGGCCGAGGTTGAAGACGCAGAGCAGCGCCTCGTCGCCTTCGCCGCGCTCGAACGACAGCACGGGTCCGGCGACCGGATACATGTGCATGCCGCCGGTGCGCAGGGCCGGATAGCGGTGGCGCAGGCCGATCAGCTCGCGCGACAGGTTCAGGATCGAGGTGGGGTCGGCGTCCTGGACATCGACCGCCAGCGGATAGTGGCGCGGGTCGATCGGCAGCCAGGGCTCGACGGTCGAGAAGCCGGCCTGAACGGCGTCGGCCTTCCACGGGATCGGAGTGCGGGCGCCGTCGCGGCCCAGGGTCTCGGGCCAGTTGGCGATGGCTTCGGGATCGACGAGGCGTTCGAACGGCACGTGCGCCTGGGGCAGGCCCAGCTCCTCGCCCTGATAGACGAAGACATTGCCGCGCAGGGACATGAGCAGCAGCATGGCCATCTCGGCGAACTGTTTCTCGTCGCGGCCCTCGGCCCAGCGGGAGATGGCGCGCGGCGCGTCGTGGTTGGAGAAGGTCCAGGACGGCCAGCCCTCGCCGTCGACACCGGGCCACATCGCCGGCCCCTGCTCGACCAGTTCGGCGCTGAGATGGTCGGAGTACAGATAGAGGAAGCCGTATGCCGAGTGCAGCCGGTCGGTCCCTTGCGTGTACTGCTTCATCTCCTCATTGGCGCGGTCGCCGCCGACCTCGGCGACCAGGAAGCGGTCGCCGGGATAGGTCTCGGCCAGGGCGCGCAGACGGCTGAGGAAGACCGGGATCTCCGGCTGGGACTGGTTGTGGATCTTGTCCTGGAAGTCGAAGGGCCGGGTCCGCTTGCCGTTCGAGGTGAAGGCCGGGTTGTCGGTCAGCTTCGGGTCGTGGATGGCGAAATTGATGGCGTCCAGGCGGAAGCCGTCCACGCCGCGGTCCAGCCAGAACCGCATGGCGTCGATCAGGGCGTTCTGCACCTCCGGATTGGCCACGTTCAGCTGCGGCTGCTCCTTGAGGAAGTTGTGCATGTAGTACTGGCGGCGGCGCGCGTCCCAGGTCCAGGCGGGGCCGCCGAACACCGACTGCCAGTTCGACGGCGGCGAGCCTTCGGGCTTGGCGTCGGCCCAGACGTACCAGTCGGCCTTGGGGTTGGTGCGGTTCTGACGGCTTTCCGTGAACCAGGGGTGCTCGTCCGAGGTGTGGGAATAGACCTGGTCGATGACGACCTTCAGGCCCAGCTCGTGGGCGCGGGCGACCAGGGCGTCGAAGTCGGCCAAGGTGCCGAAGATCGGATCGACGTCGGTGTAGTCCGAGACGTCGTAGCCGAAGTCCTTCATCGGCGAGGTGAAGAAGGGCGACAGCCAGACGCCGTCGACGCCCAGCGAGGCGATGTGATCCAGATGGGCGGTGATGCCGGGCAGGTCGCCGACGCCGTCGCCGTTCGTGTCGGCGAAGCTGCGCGGATAGACCTGATACAGGACCGCACCGCGCCACCATTCGGCGGCGGCGTCGGTAGACGTCAGAGGATGGCTCAGGGTCTGGACGTTCACTCTTGGCCTTCCGATACGCAGATCATGTAGTCGAGGGGAGGGACGCTAACCCGGATCGTTCCGGGCGCCGATGCCGTGGCGGGGCAGGTCCCGCGCAGGCTGTTCCACTTTTGTGACGCGGCCGCGACTTCCACATTGGCGGTCAGGGGCTCGGTCGAGGTGTTGTAAAGGATCAGGGTCTCGCCCGGCTGGCCGTCGATGACGCGCGAGACGGCGAACAGGCCGGGCTTGTCGCCGGCGAAGCGCACGATCTGGCGGCCGCGACGCAGGGCGGGATCGGCGGCGCGGATACGGGCCATTTCCGCGATACGCTGATAGAGGGGGGCGGTGGTGTCGAAGGGCGCGTGGTCTCCGCCGATGCGCTTGTGGCGGGCGTAGTCGGCGACCTGGCTCTCGAACATGTCGGCGCGCGCGGCGCCGTAGCCGCCCTGTCCGCCGAAGCCCTGTTCGTCGCCATAGTAGATGACCGGCGCGCCGCGGCTGAACATCATCAGGGCGTGAGCGAGCGTGTCGCGCGCCAGTAGCTCCTCGTCGGAGGCTTCCGGATGGGCCTTGGCGATGAAGCCGCCGATGCGGCCCATGTCGTGGTTGCCGAGGAAGGTCGGCAGCTGCATCGCGCCCTGCTCGCCGCCGGCATAGAGGGCGTCGGCCATGAACAGGCGGGCGAGGGCGTCCGTGCCCTTGACCCCGTTGGCGACGTCGGTCGCCGTGGTCTGGAAGGCGAAGTCCAGCACCGCCGGATAGCGGTCGACCTGGGTGAAGCGGGCCAGCATCGCCGGGTCGTGGTCATAGACCTCGCCGAAGATGTGGAAGTTCGGAATGCCCTTCGCCTTCGCGCGCTCGAGCATGGCCGGGACGAAGGCCTGCCAGAACTCGGGGTTCACGTGGCGGGCGGTGTCGATACGGAAGCCGTCGACGCCGTAGCGGTCGATCCAGTCGCCGTAGATCTCGATCATTCCCTGAACCACGCGCGGGTTCTCGGTGAACAGGTCGTCGAGGCCGGCGAAGTCGCCCTCGGTCGAGCTTTCGCCCGTGAAGGTCGTGTCGCCCCGGTTGTGATAGTAGATCGGGTCGTTCAGCCAGGCCGGAACCTTCACCGTCTCCTCGCCCGCGGGAAGGTACGGCGTATAGGCGTAGTTCGGGCTGGTCAGCCGCTCGAAGTTCGAGCCGTCGAAGCCGTCGTTGATCGGGGCTCCCTCGACGCCGCCATGACGCGAATAGGGATAGTCGGCCCGGCTGCGGTAGGCGCAGTCGTTCTTCGGGCATTCGCGGTAGCGGATCACATCGGCCGTGTGGTTGGCGATGATGTCCATATAGACCTTCATCCCGCGCGCATGGGCGGCCTGAACGAGGGCGGCGAAGTCTTCGTTAGTCCCGAAATGCGGATCGACAGAGGTGAAGTCGGTGATCCAGTAGCCGTGAGCGCCCGAGAACTCATGGCCCGGTTCGCCCTGGACCGGCTTGTTCTTGAAGACGGGCGCGACCCAGACGGCGGTGGCGCCCAGGCCCTGGATATAGTCGAGGCGACGGGTCAGACCGGCGAGGTCGCCGCCGTGATAGAAGCCCTCATCGGTCGGATCGAAGCCGTTCTGCAGCTTTCCGCCCGGGATGCCGCCCGTGTCGTTGGCGCGATTCCCGTTCTCGAAGCGGTCGGGCAGCAGGAAATAGATGACCTCATCCTGGGGCAGGCGCGCGCGGAAGTCGGCGGGCGCGGTCTGAACCGCGGGGGAGGGGCCAGAGGCGGGGGAGGCGGCGGCCGCCTGGGCCATCGCCGCACCGCACACGATCATGCCCATGACACCGGTCGCAACGGCCACAGACGCACGGATCATCCGGCTTTGGGTGTTTCGCTGTCCCATACGTTCCTGTCCAGTTTGCAGCCGAATGCATCGTTCGTCTGGCTTGTTTGCAAGATTTTGCAAAACCGCCTCAGCCTGTCAATCGCCTGATTTTGCCGCCTTGTCCTGCGGCAAAAGCGCATGCTGCGCTGCAACATCGCGATTCTAGCTGTGTTTTGGTTGTGCCATACCGACGGTTTTTGCGCGCTCAATCATTACGGACTTGCAAGGTCGACTTTCTTTTGCATATTTTTGCGACAGGCCAGATCGCAGCGTCAGAAACGCGGGCGGCCACCAGGGAGGTAGATGATGATCAATCGTTTCAACATTCGCGCACGTCTGATGACCGGCGGAGCGATCGGCGCTGTGGCCATGATGGCCTTCGCCGGCGCGGCCAGCGCGCAGACCGCGCCTGCCCAGACGGACGATGGTGCGACCCAGGTCGACGAAATCGTCGTCACCGGGATTCGCGCCTCGATCGCCAACTCGGTCGCCGCCAAGGCCCGTAACACCTCCATCGTCGAGGTCATCTCGGCCGAGGACATCGGCAAACTGCCGGACGTCTCCATCGCCGAATCGCTGGGCCGTCTGCCCGGCCTCAGCACCCAGCGTCTGGACGGCCGCTCGCAGGCCCTGTCGATCCGCGGCCTCGGCCCGGACTTCACCACCGCGCTGCTGAACGGCCGCGAACAGGTCACCACCGGCGACAACCGCGGCGTCGAGTTCGACCAGTATCCGTCGGAACTGCTCAGCGGCGTGACGGTCTACAAGACCCCGGACGCCGGCCTGATCGGCCAGGGCCTGGCCGGCACGGTCGACATGCAGTCGATCCGCCCCCTGGCCTATGGCCACCGCACGATCGCGGTGAACGCCCGCTATGAGCTGAACGACATCGGCGCGCTGAACTCGGGCACGACCGACCACGGCAACCGCTATTCGATCTCCTACATCGACCAGTTCCTGGACGGCACCCTGGGCGTGGCCCTCGGCTACGCCCATATGGAAAGCCCCTATCAGTCCGAGCGCTTCAACAGCTGGGGCTACGCCAACCTGAACGCCACCACCCTGGTCGAAGGCGGCATCAAGCCGTACGTCATGTCCAGTGAGCTGAAGCGCGACGGCTATATGGGCACTGTGGAGTGGAGGCCGAACGATCGCTTCTCCTCGACCATCGACGCCTTCTATTCGAAGTTCGAAAACTCGCAGGTCCTGCGCGGCATCGAGTTCCCGCTGCAGTGGGGTGGTTCGGCCGGCGACTGTACGGTCAACGTCCAGAGCGCCATCTGCCGTCCGGGCCCAGCGCTCCGCGCCGGCTATACGGTGCAGGACGGTCTGGTCACCGCCGGCGTCTACGACAACGTCAAGGGCGTCGTCCGTAACGACTTCAACGGCCGCAACAGCGAGATCACCTCGATCGGCTGGAACACCAAGTTCCAGGCCACCGACGACTGGGGCTTCGCCCTGGACCTGAACTATTCGAAGGTCGACCGCACCGACCAGATCCTGGAATCCTATTCGGGCACGGGTCGCAACATCGCCGGCCAGCTGGACAGCCTGGGCTTCACCCTGGATGACGACGGCGTCACCCATCTGACCAGCAACATCAACTACGCCGATCCGAACCTGATCCGTCTGACCAGCCCGCAAGGCTGGGGCGGTGACATCATCCCGGGCGGCCAGGACGGTTATCTCAACACCCCGACCATCACCGACGAGATCAAGGCCGTTCGCCTGACCGCGCGTCGTGAACTGCACCAGAGCCCGTTCAGCTCGATCGACTTCGGTTTCAACTACACCGAACGCAACAAGGACTTCGTCAACGACCAGTACTTCCTGGGCGTTCCCGGCGGCGCTTCGGCCGTGGTCCCGAGCCAGTTCCTGCTGGCCCCGACCGAGCTCGGCTACCTCGGCATCCCGGCGGTCCTGAGCTACGACTCGATCGGCCTGGTCAACAGCGGCTTCTACAACCTGGTCCGCAACCCGAACGCCGACGTCCTGTCGGGCAACTGGCAAGTGTCCGAGAAGGTCTCGACGACCTACATCAAGGCCAATATCGACCATAACCTGTTCGGCCTGCCGCTCACCGGCAACGTCGGCGTTCAGGCGGTCTATACCGACCAGAGCTCCAGCGGCTTCTCGGCCAGCGGCACCGGCGCCTCAACCCTGTCGACGCCCGTCACCGGCGGCGCGGAATACCTGGAAATCCTGCCCAGCTCGAACTTCATCCTGGAAACGGGTGAGAACATGTTCGTCCGCTTCGCTGTCGCCCGCACGCTGGCGCGGCCGCGGATGGACGACATGCGCGCCTCGCGGAACTACAGCTTCGACGTCTCCAAGAACACCGCCGCGGCCCGTCCCGACGTCAACTCGCCCTGGGGCGGCGGCGGCGGTAACCCGGAGCTGAAGCCCTACATCGCCGACGTCGTCGATCTGTCGATCGAGAAATACTTCGCCAACCGTCGCGGCTATGTCTCGCTGGCCGGCTTCTACAAGAACCTGGAGACCTTCGTTTACACGAAGAACCAGATCTTCGATTTCACCGGCTATCCGACCGGCGGCGTCACCCCGGTGATCAACCAGGGCGTCGTTTCGGCCCCGGCCAATGGTCAGGGCGGCTATATCCAGGGCTTCGAGTTCGCCCTGTCGGTCCCGGCCGAGATGATCCACCCGATGCTGGAAGGCTTCGGCGCCCAGTTCAGCTATTCGGAGACCACCAGCGAGATCCAGCCGGATCCGACCCAGGCCCCGACCGCGGTGCCCGGCCTGTCGGAGAAGGTCGCCAACCTGACCGTCTACTACGAGCGTGACGGCTTCCAGGCCCGGATTTCGGATCGCTACCGTTCGGACTACCTGGGCGAGGTCGCCGGCTTCGGCAACGGCCGCACCCTGCGTTCGGTCGCCGCCGAAAACGTCGTCGACGCCCAGATCGGCTACACCTTCCAGTCCGGTCCGCTCGAAAACCTCGGCATCCTGGCCCAGGTCAACAACCTGACCGACGAGCCGTTCAAGACCTTCCAGAACGGCGACGAACGCCAGACCATCGACTTCCAGCGCTACGGCCGCACCTTCCTGTTCGGTGTGAGCTACAAGTACTGAACCAAACAGCGTCGGGCGTTTCCTCCCTGACCCGACACTGAAACTTGCGCCGCCCGTCCCCCTGACGGGCGGCGTTTTGTTTGCCGCGCGCGTCCTCTAGGGTCGGCGCAGATACGGGAATCCCAAGGCCATGGCCGAACCCATCAACTCCGTTCTGATCGTCGGCGGCGGCACCGCCGGCTGGATGGCCGCAGCGGCCCTCAATCGCTCGCTCGGCCCCAACTGTCAGGTGTCGCTGGTCGAAAGCGACGACATCGGCATCGTCGGGGTGGGGGAGGCGACCGTGCCGCCCATCCGCGACTTCAACGCCCTGATCGACCTCGACGAGGCCGAGTTCATGCGCGAGACCCAGGCGACGCTGAAGCTGGGCATCGAGTTCGTGGACTGGGGCACGAAGGGCAACACCTACCTCCATCCCTTCGGCACCTTCGGCCCGGGGCCGACGCTGGGCGAGTTCCAGCAATCGTTTCTGGCGCTGAGGGCGCAAGGCCGGATCGCCGACGACGTCGAGGCGTATTCGCTGTGCAGCCAGGCCATCAAGGCGGGCAAGGCGGCCTTCCGCGACCCGGATCCGCGCTCGCCGCTGAACGCTCTTTACACCGCCTACCACTTCGACGCCGGCCTCTACGCCCGCTACCTGCGCAAGGTCTGCGAAGGCCGGGGCGTGACCCGGATCGAGGGCGAGATCGTCGATGTGACCCTGCGGCCCGAGGACGGCTTCGTTGAGCGGGTGAGGCTGAAGGACGGGCGCGAACTGACCGCCGACCTGTTCATCGATTGCACCGGCTTCCGCGGGCTGCTGATCGAAGGCGCGCTCAAGGCCGGGTTCGAGGACTGGTCCCACTGGCTGCCGATGAACCGGGCCTGGGCCGTGCCGTGCGACAGGGTGGCGCCGACCACCCCCTTCACCCGCTCCACCGCCCGCGACGCCGGCTGGCAGTGGCGCATCGCCCTGCAGCACCGGACCGGCAACGGCCACGTCTACTGCAACGACTTCATGGGCGATGACGAGGCGCGGCAGGTGCTGCTCGACAACCTTGATGGTCCGGCCCAGGCCGAGCCGCGTCCGCTGCGGTTCACCACGGGGCGTCGCAAGCGGTTCTGGGAGAAGAATGTGGTGGCCCTGGGCCTGTCGAGCGGCTTCATCGAACCGCTGGAATCGACCAGCATCCATATGGTCCAGTCGGGCATCTACCGGCTGCTGCAGCACTTCCCGGACAGCCGCTTCAGCCCGGTGAACATCGACACCTACAACCGCCGCATCGGCGCCGAGGTCGAGCTGATCCGCGACTTCGTCATCCTGCACTATCATGCGACCCAGAGGGACGACACGCCGTTCTGGCGGCACGTCGCGGCCATGCCGGTGCCGGATACGTTGAGCCAGCGGGTCGAGGCCTTCCGCGACCGGGGGCTGCTCTATCAGTCGGGCGCAGACGAGTATTTCAGCCAAGGCTCGTGGATGGCGGTGATGTACGGCCAAGGCATAAAGCCGACGGGCTTCAATCCGCTCTACGGCTTCCAGAACCTCGATCAGGTCCAGGCCGGCTTCGGTCAGATCGCCGAACGCTGGCGGGAGGTCGTGGCGCGCATGCCGATGCACGATGATTTCCTGAAAGCCAAGGGCATGTGGGCGGGCACTGAATGAAGACGGTCCCGGTCTTCCACGACATCGACCGCGCCCGGTTCGAGGCCGAGATCGTCCCGGCGGGCCGTCCGGCTGTGCTGAAGGGGTTGGTCGCCGACTGGCCGATCGTCAAGGCGGCGACCTCGGACGAGGCCCTGGCGGCCTACATCGGAGGCTTCGACAACGGCAGGCCGGTCAGGACCTTCGTCGGAGCGCCGGAGATGGGCGGGCGGTTCGGCTATTCGCCGGATCTGAAAGGCTTCAACCACGAACAGATGATGGCTCCGCTGGCCGAGCTGGTGCGGCGGCTATTGGCCGGGCGCGGCGACCCGCGTATGCCGCATGTCTATGCCGGGGGCGTGCCTGCCCCGGACGTGCTGCCGGGTTTGCCTGAGGCCAATCCCATGCCGCTGCTGGATCCCGCCATGGAGCGGCTGACCTCGCTGTGGATCGGCAACCGGTCGCGCACCGCGGCCCACTGGGACCTGCCCCAGAATCTGGCCTGTGTGGTGCGAGGCAAGCGGCGCTTCACCCTGTTTCCGCCCGAGCAGATCGGCAACCTCTACGTCGGGCCGCTGGACTTCACTTTGGCCGGCCAGCCGATCAGTCTGGTGGATGTCGTCGATCCCGACTTCGAGGCGCACCCGAAATTCCGTGACGCGTTGGCGCATGCCGAGGTCGCGGAGCTGGAGCCCGGCGACGCTCTCTACCTGCCCAGCCTCTGGTGGCACCATGTTGAAACGCCGGAGGATTTCGGGGCCATGGTCAATCTGTGGTGGCGGGCCGGCCCGGCCTATATGACCACGCCCCTGCTGACCCTGTTCCACGGTCTGACCACGATCCGCGACCTGCCGGCGGACGAGCGGATGCGGTGGCGGGCCTTCTTCGACCACTATGTCTTCCAGACCGGCGACGACCCTGTGGCCCATATTCCGGTGGCGGCGAGGGGGGTTCTGGCCCCGATGACCGGCGATCTGCTGGGCCGGATCAGGGCGCTGATCGGTCGCAGCCTGCAACGTTGAGAGCGTTCTCAATTTTTGATGACAAGGGTCTCTGAATGGGCCATCAGTGCGCTCAAGGCTCTCTCGCCGGGACGGTCGCCGCTCAATGAGCGACCGGGGCAGGGGGCGTTGGTCGAGGAAAAATCCATGAAGTCCGCCGTCTCCAGACTGGCCCTCGCGGCCGCGATTCCGTTCCTGGGCCTCGCGCCGCTGAGCGCCGCCTTCGCGCAGACCGGACCGACCCCGGCGCAGATCTCCAGTGCCCGGCCCGACTCGACGGCCCACCCGGCCCTGTGGCCTCACGCGGCCTCTCCGGCAGCGATGAGCGACGCCGAGACCGAGGCCTTCGTCACTGAGCTGATGAGCCGGATGACGCTGGAGGAGAAGGTCGGCCAGACTATCCAGGCCGACATCAGCACCATCACGCCCGAAGATCTGGCGACGTATCCGCTGGGCTCGATCCTTGCGGGCGGCAGCTCCGGTCCCTGGGGCGACGACAAGGCGCCGGCGCAGAAATGGGTCGACCTGTCGCGCGCCTTCCGCGCCGCCGCGGCCGCCCGGCCGGGCGCCAAGGTGCCGCTGATCTATGGCATCGACGCCGTCCACGGGCACAACAACGTGCCAGGCGCGACCATCTTCCCGCACAACATCGGCCTGGGCGCCGCGCGTGATCCCGACCTTATCCGCCGCATCGGCGAGGCGACGGCGATGGAGGTGGCGGTGACCGGCGCCGACTGGACCTTCGGCCCGACCCTGGCCGTGCCCCGCGACGACCGCTGGGGCCGCTCCTATGAAGGCTATTCCGAGGATCCGGAGGTCCAGCGGTCCTACGCCGGGCCCATGACCCTGGGCCTGCAGGGCGAACTGTCCGCCGACCATCCGCTGGCGCCCGGCCATATCGCCGGCTCGGCCAAGCATTTCCTCGCTGACGGCGGCACCTTCGAAGGCGAGGACCAGGGCGATTTCCGGGGCTCCGAGCAGGAGCTGATCGACGTCCATCTGGGCGGCTATCCGGCGGCGATCGACGCGGGCGTCCTGTCGGTCATGGCCAGCTTCTCGGGCTGGAACGGGGTCAAGCATTCGGGCAACCACAGCCTGCTGACCGACGTCCTGCGCGGTCCGCTGGGCTTCAACGGTTTCGTGGTGTCCGACTGGAACGCCCACGGCCAGCTGCCGGGCTGCACCAACGACAGCTGCCCCCTGGCCATCAACGCCGGCATCGACATGCTGATGGCGCCCGACACCTGGAAGCCGCTCTATGCCAGCACGCTGGAAGCCGCGCGGACGGGCGTGATCCCGGCGGCGCGTCTGGACGAGGCTGTACGCCGCATCCTGCGCGCCAAGGTCAAGGCGGGGGTCTTCCGTCCGGATCGTCCGGTCGAGGGTGATCTGTCGCAGCTGGCCTCGCCCGCGCACCGGGCCCTGGCCCGCGAGGCGGTGCGCGAGTCGCTGGTCCTGCTCAAGAACGAAGGCTCGGTCCTGCCCATCCGGGCGGGGGCGCGGGTGCTGGTGGCGGGAAGCGCCGCCGACGACATCGGTCAGGCGGCGGGCGGCTGGACCCTGGCCTGGCAGGGCACGGGCAACACCAACGCCGACTTCCCGCAGGGCCAGTCGATCTGGGGCGGCATCGACGAAGCCGTGAAGGCCTCGGGCGGGACCGCGACCCTGTCGGCTGACGGCGCCTTCACCGACAAGCCCGACGTGGCCATCGTCGTCTTCGGCGAGACCCCCTATGCGGAATTCCAGGGCGACGTCGACACCCTCGACTTCATCCCGACGGGTCCGCTGGAGACGCTGAGGAAGCTGAAAGCGGCGGGCATTCCGACCGTCTCCGTCTTCCTGTCCGGTCGACCCATGTGGACCAATCCGGAGATCAACGCCTCGGACGCCTTCGTCGCCGCCTGGCTGCCGGGCACCGAGGGCGGCGGCGTCGCCGATGTCCTGATCGGCGATGCGGCGGGCAAGCCGCGCCACGACTTCCACGGGACCCTGTCGTTCAGCTGGCCCAAGAATGCGAAGGGCGAACCCCTGAACCACGGCCAGCCCGGCTATGATCCGCAGTTCGCCTATGGCTACGGCCTGACCTATGCGCACGGCGCCGCGGTCGGGACCTTGTCCGAGGACAGCGGCGTCGAGGCCGTGACCTCGAACGTGGACCACTATTTCGTCGATGGCCGCTATGTCGCGCCCTGGGGCCTGATGCTCCGCGACGCGGGCGGGCAGAACAAGCCCGGCACGGTCAAGGACGCCTCCAGCCCGCGCGGCGGCGTTTCGGTGCGGCCCATCGACGATCTGGCCCAGGAAAGCGGCCAGCAGTTCGCCTTCTCCGGCAATGGCCCGGCCCAGGCCTTCATCGAGGGCACGCCTGTCGACCTGACCCGTCAGGCCAATGGCGAGCTGGCGCTGAGCTTCCGCTACCGCATCGATGCGGCGCCGCAGGGTTCGGTCGGTTTGTCGGTCGGGCAGGGGAGGGTGGATGTCACCGAACTGTTCCGTTCGGCTCCGGTTCGCGAGTGGCGCACGCTGAAGGTGCGGCTGTCGTGCCTGCGCGATGCGGGCGCCGACATCGCCCATGTCGACGTGCCGTTCCGACTGGACACCGATGCAGCTTTCACCGTCTCGGTGTCGGAAATCGAACTGGCGCCGAACGCCAACGACACCGTCTGTCCCACGAGACAATAGGGCGTTGCGACTGTAGGCTGAATACCGGCGAATCCCGCATCAGACGGGCCGCCGTTGGGGGGAGAAAACCATGACCGCATCCGTCCACGCGACAGAGCTGCTGCTGTTCTCGATTCTGGTTCAGCTGATCATCATGATCGGCGCGGCCCGGCTGTTGAATCTGGCCTTCCGCAAGATGGGCCAGCCGGGGGTGATCGGCGAGATCGTCGCCGGCCTGCTGCTGGGCCCATCGCTGTTCGGGCATTTCTTCCCCGAGCTTTCGGTCAGCCTGTTCGGGGCCAAGGCGGCCCAACCGATCGTGATCCTGAGCCAGATCGGCCTGATCCTGCTGATGTTCCAGATCGGTTCGGAGTTCGAGTTCGGCCACCTGAAAACGCCGAAGAACCGGCGCGCCATGGTCTGGGTGTCCTTCCTGTCGATCACCGTGCCCTTCGGCCTCGGCTTCGCCATCGGCCAGCTGTCCCAGCCGGTGCTGGCGCCGGGAATCGACGCCCTAGTCTACAGCCTGTTCTGCGGCGTGGCGCTGGCCATCACGGCGGTGCCGATCCTGGGCCGGATCCTGCGGGAGTTCGGCCTGACCCGCGACGAGATGGGCGTCGTCGCCATCTCCTCGGCGGCGGTCAATGACGTGGTCGGCTGGATCCTGCTGGCGGTGATTTCCGCCTATGCGGCGTCCCAGCTTTCGGCCTCCCATGTGGGGATCCAGCTGGGCGGGCTGGTCGTGCTGGGACTTGTGCTGTGGTTCCTGCTGCGCCCCGCCGTCGACTGGCTGCTTAAGCGGTTCCCCATCGTGGACGGCCAGGTGCCGCCGACCCTGATGGCCATCGTCATCGCCCTGACCTTCGCGCTGGGGATCACGACCTACAAGCTGAACATATTCGCGATTTTCGGAGGCTTCGCCGCCGGGCTGCTGTTCCACAAGCATGAGGATTTCGTCGTCGCCTGGCGTCAGCAGGTGGGCCAGTTCGTGCTGGTCTTCTTCCTGCCGATCTTCTTCACCTTCACGGGCCTGCGGACCAATCTGCTGGGCCTCGGGCTCGGTGATCTGGGCTGGCTGGGCGTGATCCTGGCGGCGGCGATCCTCGGCAAGATCATCCCGGTCTATTTCGGCGCCCGGATCGCGGGCTTCGACCATCCGCGCTCGATGGTGCTGGGCACGCTGATGAACACCCGGGCCCTGATGGAGCTGATCGTGCTCAACATCGGCTACGACATGGGCTTCCTGCCGCAGAAGGTCTTCACCATGCTGGTCATCATGGCCGTGGTGACGACCGTCATGACCGGGCCTCTGCTCAAATGGCTGCTGCCGAAGACCGGCCACGTCGCACCCAGACAGGTTGAGGCCTGAGGGCGTCGAACCGCTTGCGAAAGACGCGCGACTGCCTGACACATTGGCGAATGCAGCGGATCGCCGGAGCCATAGCCTGATGCCCGATCCTGCTCCGGCAGAGGGCGCTGTCCCGCCGCGCGGTCTCGGCTTCCTGCTGCTCTACGCCCTGGCCTGGGGCGGGGGCGTCATCGCGTATGTGCCGCTGCTGACCCTGATCCTGCCGGTCAAGATCGAGGCCATCGCTCCGGACGACAAGGTCGCGCTGCTCAGTTTGACGACACTGCTGGGCGCCGTCGTGGCCAGCGCCATGAATGTCCTGATCGGCATGGTCAGCGACCATACGGTGATGCGCGAGCGGGGACGCCGGCCCTGGGTCGCCATGGGGCTGATCCTGACGCTGGTCTCCTATGCCGTGCTCTACGCCGCGACGACGCCCGTGGCCCTGGTGATCGGGGTGATGCTGTTCCAGGCCGCGCTCAACCTGATGCTGGCCCCGCTCAGCGCCGTGCCGGCGGACGAGATTCCCGACGCCCAGAAGGGCCTGGTCGGCGGGCTGATGGGGGCGGTCTATACCTTCGGCGCCCTGGCCGGGATGGTGGTCACCGCCTCGCCCTGGTTCTCGGAGCGGATGCAGTTGACCATCGCCGGGGTGCTGGTCTCGGCCTGCATCCTGCCGCTCCTGCTGCTCAGCCGTAAGCGAGGCCCCATCGTCCCGGCCTCGGCGCCGATGATCCGGGCGGGGAGCCGCCGCAAGCGCAACCTGATCCGCATCTGGATCGCCCGGCTGCTGGTCCAGATCGCTGGCAGTATCTTTTTCGCCTACCTGCTTTTCTATTTCGAGACGGTCGACCGGGCGGGCCTGTCGTTCGCCGGCGGCGACATCACCAGCCAGGTCGCCTGGCTGGCGGGGTCGGTGACCCTGGTGCTGGCGCCCCTGTCGATCGCGACGGGACGACTGTCCGATGCGGTGCGGTCGAGGAAGCCCTTCCTCGTGGTCACCGCCGCCATGGTCACCGTCGGACTCCTGACCCTGGCTCTGTTGCCGCAATGGGCGCCGGCGGCGCTCGGCTATGTATTGTTCGCCTCGGGGTGCGGCCTGTTTCTGGCGCTGCAGAGCGCCTACGCCATGCAACTCCTGATCACGCCCGAGCACCGCGGGCGGGATATGGGGGTGCTCAATCTGACCAACACCATCCCGGCCCTGATCGCGCCGTCGATGGCCTATCTGATGGCCGGGGAGGGGGATTTCACCCTGCTGCTTCTGGTGCTGGCGGGACTCACGGGCCTCGCCCTGATCCTCTGTCTTCAGGTTCGCGATGAGAGCTGAAAGGGTTTCGGCGGACCGGGAACTCGACGGTTCGTCGATTGTTTCGCGCCTGAAATCAACGGAGTACCGCCGGTTGGCGAGGCTGTAACCATTTGTGGCTTCTTTGGGGTTGTGAACGCTCTCAACCCGTGTTCTACCTTGAGCATGAGGGGGCGAAGACCCTCCAGGGACGGAAACAGAGGAGCAGCAGACACACGGAATCGAAAGACGTCTTTCCGGACGTGCAGGTCGCCGAAAGGTTTCGGGGCTGCAGGAAAGTCGGGTTTCGAGGATCGTCAGCCGCCAGATCGGCCCCGAAGGGGTCAAATCGGTTCGGATGAGGTGAGCAACGGCTCACGGGCTGCTGTGCGGTCTTCGATCAACTGTGTCTGATCTGAACTTCCTGCCATCCAGTCTCCAATGAATCTGGAGGGCGAATGCAGAGTATCGGTCAGCGTCGTTTGCGTCACAGTGTGTCGATCAGCGTTATCGCGCTGGTCGCCGCCCAGACATTCGGCATGCCTGCGTGGGCGGCCGAGGGCGCTCCTGTGCCTGCCAAAGCCGCGTCGACGGCGGCCGCCCAGACGCCCGCGCAAGCACGCGCCGCAGGTCTGGTCGCGCAGATGACCCGCGAGGAGAAGCTGTCGCTGGTGCACGGCTATTTCCCGCCCTGGGCCGACCGCACGCCGGGCGCTCCCGTCGCTGAAATGATCCCTTCCGCCGGCTATGTGCCCGGCATTGCGCGTCTGGGCATTCCCGCCCTGCGTGAAAGCGACGCCAGTCTGGGCGTCGCCAACCAGGTCGAGCAGCGCAAGGGCGACGTGGCCACGGCCCTGCCGTCCAGCCTGGCCACCGCCGCCACCTTCGACCCGGAGATCGCCCACGCCGGCGGCGTCATGATCGGCTCGGAAGCCCGGTCCAAGACCTTCAACGTCCTGCTGGCCGGCGGGGTCAACCTGACCCGCGACCCGTGGAACGGCCGCAATTTTGAATATCTGGGCGAGGATCCGCTGCTGGCCGGGACGCTGGCGGGGGCGCACATCCAGGGCGTCCAGTCGAACAACATCGTCTCGACGATCAAACACTACGCCTTCAACAGCCAGGAAACCGGCCGGATGATCATGGACGCCCGTCTCGACGAGGCATCCCTGCGTGAAAGCGACCTGCTGGCCTTCCAGATCGCCATCGAGCGCGGCCATCCGGGCTCGGTGATGTGCGCCTACAACCGTATCAACGGCGACTACGCCTGCGAGAACGACTTCCTGCTCAATCAGGTGCTCAAGCGCGACTGGGGCTATCCGGGTTGGGTCATGTCCGACTGGGGCGCGGTCCATTCGACCGAGAAGGCCGCGATCAACGGTCTGGATCAGGAATCCGGCCAGGAGCTGGACCGCCAGATCTATTTCGGCGCGCCCCTGACCGAGGCGGTCGCCGCCGGGCGGGTGTCCGAGGCGCGCCTCGACGACATGGTCACGCGCATCCTGGTCGGGATGATCGAGACCGGCGCCATGGATCATCCGGTGTCGACGACGGCCCAGACGCCCGATTACGCCGCCCATGCTGACGTCGCCCAGCGCGCGGCCGAGGCCGGGATCGTCCTGCTCAAGAATGACGCCGGCGCCCTGCCTCTGATGGCGACGGCGAAGAAGATCGTGTTGATCGGCGGCCATGCCGATGTCGGCGTCCTGTCGGGCGGCGGCTCGTCCCAGGTGCGCTCGGTCGGCGGCGCGCCGGTCGAGATCCCCCTGACCTCGGGGGCGGCGTCCTCGTTCGCCCGGGTCACCTGGCACGCCTCCTCGCCGCTGAACGCCATCAAGGCCACGGCGCCGGACGCCGAGGTCGTCTTCGTCTCCGGAACCGATCATGCCGCCGCCGCCCGGGCCGCGCGTGGGGCTGACGCGGTCGTGGTCTTCGCCACCCAGTGGACGACCGAGGCCCAGGATGTCGAAACCCTGTCTCTCCCCGACGATCAGGACGCCCTGATCGCGGCCGTCGCCGCCGCCAACCCGCACACCACCGTGGTGCTGGAAACGGGCGGTCCGGTGCTGATGCCCTGGATCGATGCGGTTCCAGCCGTGGTCCAGGCCTGGTATCCGGGCCAGCGCGGCGGCGAGGCCATCGCCCGCATCCTGTTCGGTCAGGTCAATCCGTCCGGCCGCCTGCCCATCACCTTCCCGCGAAGCGCCGACCAGCCGCCGCGCCCGGCCGTGCCGGGTCTGGAGGCCATGAAGGCTCACGACGAGGCCTCGAACGCCGGTTCGGGTTCCTCGGTCGTCTTCGCGCCCTTCCCGGTTGAGTACCCCGAGGGCTCCGACGTCGGCTATCGCTGGTACGAGCGTGAGGGCAGGGCGCCCCTGTTCCCGTTCGGCCATGGCCTCAGCTACACCCGCTTCCAGTACGGCGATCTTCGCATAGAGGGCGGAGCCGGTCTGACCGTCAGTTTCGACGTGACCAATACCGGCGACCGCGAGGGTACGGACGTGCCCCAGCTCTATGTGGCGGCGGATGCGTCCGGACATGCGCGCCGTCTGGCCGGCTGGTCGCGGGTGACCCTGAAGCCGGGCGAGAGCCACCGCGTCACCATCACCGCCGAACCCCGCATCCTGGCCGAGTACGACACCTCGACGCCGGGCTGGCGGATCGCGGCGGGACCCTATCGCGTCCACATCGGACACGACGCCCTGGATAACGAACTCGGAGGCGAGGCGACGCTGTCTTCACAGACACTGAAGCCCTGACACCGGAAACACTACGGACCAAGCCGCACAGAGAGGCGGCGCACACGGAGGAGGAGACGACCATGAGACTGCACAAACGATCCATTCTGACGGCCTTGCTGGCCAGTACGGCCTTGGCCTCGCCGGCCTTCGCCCAGACGGCGCCCACGCGGGACGCGGGCGATCCCGAAACCACGACCGTCGACGAAATCGTCGTCACGGGTATCCGTGGCTCGCAGGAGCAGGCGATCAACATCAAGCGCAACACCACCGCCGTGGTCGATGCGATCTCGGCGGAAGACATCGGCAAGCTGCCGGACGTCACCGTCGCCGACGCCCTGCAACGCATCGGTGGCGTCCAGATCCAGCGCAGCGCCGGTGAAGGCGCCACCGTCAACATCCGCGGCCTGCCCCAGGTCGTGACCCTGATGAACGGCGAGCAGTTCCTGGCGCCCGGCAACCTGGGCAGCGCCCAGCCGAACCTGAACGACGTGCCCGCCCAGCTGATGAACTCCATCGTCGTGTTCAAGTCGATGGATGTGCACAATGCCCTGTCGGGCATCTCGGGCACGATCGACCTGCGCACCCAGCGGCCGTTCAACTTCAAGGAAGGCCTGACCACCGCCCTGGCGACGGAATACGCCACGGGCGAGGACACGCGTCAGGACGACTATCTGTTCAACGCCCTGCTGAACTGGCGCAACGACCGCTTCGGCGTGATGATCGCGGGGGTCCAGTCCGAGGCCAATCTGGGCAACAACTACTCCGGTATTTCCCAGGGCGTCTTCGGCAACAACGACTGGGGCGGCACGGCCAACAACTGGATCTCGCCGCACGGCTACGACACCTTCCACCGTGAGGTCGAGCGCAAGCGCACCGGCGTCAACGCCGCCTTCACCTGGCAGATCGACGACGGCTTCGAGCTGACCGGCGAGTTCTTCTACACCAAGCTGGAAGAGCATGACCGCGCCGCCGGTCTGAACATCTCCAACCGCTGGAACGGCCTGACCTGGACGACGCCGACGGCCTTTACGACGACCGGCGTCAACGGCTCGAACGGCAACCCGTGGCTGGACGTGACCGAGTATGACCTCGACGTCTGGTGGATGAACTCCTTCTCGGTCAACCGGACCAAGAACGACGAGTCCAAGAACTACAATCTGGAACTGAAGTACGACAAGGGCGGCCCGTTCCGCTTCGAGGCGCGCGCCCTGCACGCCGAGGCGTCGCTGCTCAGCATGAACGGCCAGGTGCAGGGCGATCTGTCGAACTGGCAGTATGCGCCGGACCGGTCCTTCACCCTGTTCCGTGATGCGGCCGACCGGACCCGCGGGCCGTTCTACTCGGCGGCCATCGCGGCCGGTTATCCGGCTTCGCAGTACTCCAACGGCATCGTCGGTTCGGCGGGCGGCCGCTACATCAACCCGAACCCGCTGGGCATCGGCAACGATCCGCAGATTCACCTGAACATCGGTGGCGGGCAGACGGTCTGGAGCAACTTCAACAACCCGATCGTCGGCGGTCTGGGCAACGTTCCGCTGGCCCAGTACATGGCCAACCGGGACAGCTACGCCGTCGCGGCCTATTCGTCGGAAGGCAACCAGCGCAACCAGTCCGAACTCAGCGTCGTCCGCATGGACGGCAGCTATGAGTTCGAGGCCGAACCGCTGCTCGGCTTCATCAACAAGATCGACGCCGGCCTGCGCCACTCGGACCGCCAGGTGCAGATCGAGAACTTCCACCTGTTCTCGGACGTCAACGGCTGTTCGGTTCAGTGGAAGGCGATCGACGTCGTCATGAACCAGAACCAGTGCTCGGCCGGCGAACAGGTGCCCAACTCGGCGTTTGACCCGAGCCAGCCGGTCAGCGCCACCAACCCGACGACGGTGTTCCAGGGCTATACGGTCAACCGGCCGACCAAGCTCAATACGAACAACAACACCTACTTCCTGGAGAACTATGGCTCGATCACCAGTGGTCTGCCGGGCGTCTGGGTCGTGGATCCGCGGGACTTCGACGACGTGGTCGGCTTCCAGCAGCGGGTGTTCGGCAGCGCCTATGAGGTCATCATCCCGGGCAACACCTATGACGTCGACCTCTATGAAGACAGCGGCTATGTGAACGCCAACATCGGCTTCGGGAACCTGCACGGCGACGTCGGCGTCCGCGCCATCCGCACCCAGCTGCGCGTCCGCCAGAACCAGACGGGTGATACCCGCAACTACGGCGACACCAACCTGGATGTGGGCGACACCCTCTCGACCCGCAGCTACACCGACTACCTGCCGTCGGTGAACCTGGTCTATGATTTCAGCGACAAGCTGAAGCTGCACGCCGCCTACAACAAGACGATGATCCCGCTGGATCTGGGCAACTACGGCGGTGGGGTCACCATCTCGACGGCGGACTCGGCCGGTCCGACCCCGTCCGACCCGACGGCGCCGCCGGTGGGCATCCGCCGGGTGACCGGGGCGACCTTCGCCGGCAGCCCGACCCTGAACCCCTGGCGTTCGAACAACTACGACCTGACCCTCGAGTACTATATGGGCCGGGCCACCCTGTTCAGCATCGCCCTGTTCAAGCTGGACATCGAAAGCTTCGTGACCCGGGCCACCGTGCCGGGCGCGGGCTCCTTCCCCGACGGCGACGGCATCGTCCGCCGCACCGTGCCGGTCAACATGCCGGTCCAGGGCGACGGCGGTTCGCTGCAGGGTGTCGAACTGGGAGCCAAGTTCGCGCTCAGCGACTTCCTGGACGACAACAGCTTCTTCCGCGACTTCGGTTTCGACGGGAGCTACACCTTCTCCAACAGCGAGCAGACCAACACCAACCTGTCGGGTGAAAAGCTGCCGTTCCCGGACAACTCCGAGCAGCAGCTCAACGCCGCGGTCTGGTACCAGGGCGACAAGCTGCAAGCGCGGGTGGCCTACAACTACCGTACGCCGCGTCTGGCCAGCACCTTCGGCCAGATCCCGATCTACCAGGACACGGCCCAGTATGTGGACGTCAACGTCACCTACAACCTGACGGACAACGTCACGATCTACGCCAACGGATCCAACGTCTTCGGCGAGATCGAGGAATACTATCTCGAGTTCGAGAAGGGGGCGGAGCAGTTCCACTCCCGTAACGAGTTCGAACCTCGCTGGTCGATCGGCGCGCGCGCCAAGTTCTAACCACCACCCCTGGACCCTGGCCGACGATGACGTTCGCGTTGTCGTCGGCCGATTTTTTCGCGTAATCCTCCAGGATCAGCTTGCGTCAGACAGGCGAGGAAACGGCCATGGACACAGCGTCCGGCGACAGACTTCCCCCGAACGCCATCCGTCAGGTGGTGATCGTCGGCGGCGGAACCGCGGGCTGGATGACGGCTGCGGCCCTGATCCAGCACCTGCGCCACACAGGCGTGCGCATCACCGTGGTGGAGTCGTCCGAGATCGGCACGATCGGCGTCGGCGAGGCGACCATCCCGACCATCCGCCGCTTCTATGCCCAGCTCGGCATGACCGACGCGGACGTGATGACGGCGACCCAGGCCAGCTGCAAACTGGGCATCCGCTTCACCGGCTGGAGCGGGCAGGGTTCCGACTTCATCCACCCCTTCGGCCTGTACGGACAGGACCTGCGCGGGGTGGGCTTCCATAATTATTGGGCAAAGCAGCGCCAGACCGGCGACCAGACGCCGTTGGCGGCCTATTCGCTCGGCGCGTCCCTGGCGTTCGGCGGCAAGTTCATCGAGCCGTCGCCGACGCCGCCGTCTTCTCTGTCGGTGTTCGACTGGGCTCTGCATCTGGACGCCTCCCTGTTCGCCCAGCATCTGCGGCGCTACGCCGAGGCGTCGGGCGTCCAGCGCATCGACGCCCGCATCACCGACGTCCAGCTGCGGCCTGAGGACGGCTTTGTCCGGGCGCTCACCCTGGGCGACGGGCGTGAGGTCCAGGGCGATCTGTTCGTCGACTGCTCGGGCTTCCGCGGCCTGCTGATCGGCGAGGCCATGGGCTCGGCCTATGAGGACTGGGGTCAGTGGCTGGCCTGCGACGCCGCCTTCGCGGTGCAGAGCGAGAACGCCCCGGGAATGGAGCCCCATCCCTATACCCAGGTCACCGCCCATGCGGCGGGCTGGCAGTGGGGCATTCCGCTGCGCCACCGCGCCGGCAACGGCCTGGTCTTCTCCAGCGCCCACATGACCGACCAGCAGGCCCTGGACGCCCTTATGCCCAATCTGATGGGCAAGCCCTTGATGGAGCCACGCCGCATCGGCTTCCGACCCGGTCGCCGCGACCGGGCCTGGGTCAAGAACTGTGTCTCCATCGGCCTGTCCGCCGGCTTCCTCGAGCCGCTGGAAAGCACCAGCATCGCCCTGATCGAGAACGGCATCGAACGGCTCAAATCCCTGTTCCCGGACAAGACCTTCGCGCCCTCGATCATCGACGAGTTCAACGATCAGTCCGCGCGCGAGATGGAGCGCACCCGCGACTTCATCATCCTGCACTACTGGCTGAACGGTCGCGACGAGCCGTTCTGGAAAGAGCGCCGCGAGGCCGCCATTCCAGAGACCCTGGCCCGCAAGGTCGAGCTCTGGAAGGCGAGGGGACAGTTCGTCCGCTATCGTTGGGAGATGTTCCACCCGGCCAGCTGGCTGGCTATCTACGACGGCTTCGGCGTCCTGCCCGAACAGCTTGATCCCGCCGTCGAGGGGCTGGACCCCGGCCAACTCGCCCACAGCCTTCACCAGATGAGGGCGGCCGTCGCCGAAACCGTAGCCCGCACCCCGAGCCACGCCGCCTTCCTGGCGCGGCTCGACCGACCTGTAGCCGCTTGAGAGACACGCTTATGGCCAACAATCCTCATCGCCCGATCCGCAAGATCTGCATCGTCGGCGGTGGCACCGCCGGATGGATGGCCGCCGCCCTGATGTCCGAGCATTTCAAGGGGACGATGGGCGCCATCGAGGTGGTCGAAAGCGACGACATCTCGACCGTCGGCGTAGGCGAATCGACCGTGCCGCCCCTGCTGGAGCTGATCGCCAAACTGGGCATCAACGAGCAGGAGTTCATCCGCGAGACCCAGGGCACCTTCAAGCTGGGCATCGACTTCCGCGACTGGCGGGTGAAGGGCGAGAACTATTTCCACCCGTTCGGCGAACTCGGCGCCCGGGTCGATCTGTCCGACTTCTACCAGCTGTGGCTCAAGGCCAAGGCCAACGGCTATGAGGGCCCGCTGCAGGACTTCGCCCCGGCGGCGGTGATGGCGCGCGAACGCAAATTCATGCTGCCGTACAAGGCTCCGAACACGCCGATCGCCAGCGCCAGCTATGCGCTGCATTTCGACGCCAAGCTGGTCGCGCGTTACCTGCGCAAATACGCCGAGGCGCGCGGGGTGAAGCGGACCGAGGGCATGGTCCAGGATGTCGCCCTGCTGCCGAACGGCTTCGTCGAGAAGCTGATCCTCAAGGACGGCCGCACCATCGATGCCGACTTCTTCATCGACTGCTCGGGCTTCCGCAGCCTGTTGATCGGCAAGGCGATGCAGACCGGCTTCCACGACTGGTCGGACTGGCTGCTGTGCGACCGCGCCGTCGCCCTGCAGATCGAGAACGAGACCCCGCCGATGCCCGTCACCCGGGCCCAGGCCATGGACTGCGGCTGGCGCTGGGTCATCCCGCTGCAGCACCGCAGCGGCACCGGCTATGTCTTCTCCAGCAAGCATCTGAGCGACGACGAGGCGACCGCGGCCCTGCTGGCCCAGTGCGAGGGCGCGCCCGTCACCAAGCCGTGGATCGTGCCGTTCAAGACGGGTGTGCGCGAGAAGCTGTGGGAGAAGAACGTCCTCGGCATCGGCCTGGCGGGCGGCTTCATCGAACCGCTGGAATCGACGGCGATCCACCTGATCTACCGCGGCATGGACTTCTTCTTCCGCTTCCTGCCCGACCGCGACTGCGATCCGGCCCTGGCCGCCGAGTACAATCGCCGTATGATCGCCGACTACGAGGAGATCCGCGACTTCGTCATCCTGCACTACTGCACGACCCAGCGGGAGGACACGCCGTTCTGGCGTGAGGTCAAGGCGATGGAGCCGCCGGCCTCGCTGAAGCGCAAGATCGAGTTGTTCCGCGTCAACGGGACCCGCGCCGAGGGGCTGGACGAGCTGTTCCGCGCCGTCAGCTGGCAGTCGGTGATGGAAGGGATGGGGGTCCATCCGCGCAGCTATCATCCGCTGGTCGACCGCATTCCGTTCGAGAATGTGCCCGAGCAGCTGGACCATGCGCGGGAAATGCTCCGGCGCGTCGTCGCCGATCTGCCCACCCAGGAAGAGTTCATCGCCAGACACTGCGCGGCGGTCACGCCGGAGATGGCGGCCTGACCCATCGCGCACCCGATCAGCCCGGCATTCGTATGATCTTTGCCGGGACGGGCGCGACGGGATCGGCTAGCGTGGCCTTATGAGTGGACTCAGCGGACAGCCGGGGAACGGAACAGCGTGCGTCGCCCGGTAACGATCAAACACGTCGCCGCCGAGGCCGGCGTCTCGCTGCAGACCGTCTCGCGGGTCATCAACAACGGGCCCAATGTGCGTCCCGAGGTGCGCGAGCGCGTCAACGCCGCCGTGGCCAAGCTCGGCTATGTGCCCAGTCTCGCGGCCCAGCGCATGGGCGGCTCGCGCTCGTACCTGCTGCTGGCCCTGAACGACCGCGACAGGACCATCGAGGGCTGGCGTCTGGGCGAGGGCACCGACTGGGTCGACAAGATGCTGATGGGCGGGATGCTCGAGTGCGCCGAGCACGGCTACCGCATGATCTTCGAACTGGTCGACACCCATTCTAGCCACGTCAAGCGCGAGGTTCGCGGCGCGATCTCGGCCCTGCACCCCGACGGCGTCATCCTGACCCCGCCGCACTCCGACAACCCGCTGATCATCGACCTGCTGGTCCAGCTGGGCCTGCCGTTCGCACGGATCGGCTCGGTCGCCGACGGCCCCGGCTTCGCCATCACCATGGACGACCGCGCGGCGGGCAAGGCCGCGACCGAACACCTGCTGGACCTCGGCCATACCCGCGTCGGCTTCATCACCGGCAGCGACGAATGGGCCATCAGCGGCGCGCGTCTGGATGGCTACAAACAGGCGATGACGGAGCGGGGCTTCGCCATCGACGAGGCCCTGATCGGGCGCGGCGACTTCTCGTTCGAGTCCGGCACGGCGGCGATGGAGGCCTTCTGCGCCCTGGCCGAGCCTCCGACCGCCCTGGTGGCGTCCAACGACCAGATGGGGCTGGCGGCCCTGCGCGTGGCGACCAGCCGGGGCCTGAAGTCGCCCGAGGATTTGGCCATCGTCAGCTTCGACGACACTCCCATCGTCAAGTTCAGCCATCCGCCCCTGACCGCCATCGTCCAGCCCATCGCGGCCATGACGGCCGAGGCCTCGCGCCTGCTGATCCGGGCCAAGGCCGGGGACGCCGATCTGCCGCCCAGCGTGGTCGTGCCCTTCGGTCTGGCGATCCGGGACTCCACTCGGCGCGCCTGAAGCCCTACACCGACGTCAAAACAAGACTCGGAGGACCCAATGGCGAACGCGCGAGCCTATCTGCCCGGCTTCGGCAATCACGGCGTATCGGAGGCCGTGCCCGGCGCCCTGCCAGAGGGCCAGAACTCGCCCCAGCGCGCGCCGTTCGGCCTCTATGCCGAGCAGCTGTCCGGTACGGCCTTCACCGCCCCGCGGCATGAGAACAAACGCAGCTGGCTCTACCGCCTGCGCCCCACCGCCAACCATCCGCCCTTCACCCCGTGGACGGGAGGGAGCCTGCTCAAGTCCGGCCCGTTCGAGCGGCCGCCGACGCCCAACCGGCTGCGCTGGGATCCTCTGCCCATGCCGACCGCGCCGACGGACTTCGTCGAGGGGCTGGTCACCTATGGCGGCAACGGCGACGTGGGCCAGAATGCCGGCATCGGCGTCCACCTCTACGCTTGCAACCGCTCCATGGAGGGACGGGTCTTCTTCGACGCCGACGGCGAGCTGCTGATCGTGCCGCAGGAAGGCGGGCTGACGATCACCACCGAGTTCGGGATCATCGATCTTGAGCCGCAGCAGATCGCGGTCATCCCGCGCGGCGTCCGCATCCGCGTCGCCCTGACGGGGGCGCAGGCGAGGGGATACGTCTGCGAGAACTACGGCGCCCTGTTCCGCCTGCCGGACCTGGGGCCTATCGGCTCCAACGGCCTGGCCAATCCGCGCGACTTCGAGACGCCGGTCGCCGCCTATGAGGACGTCGAGGGCGGGGTCGAGCTGGTGCAGAAATTCCAGGGCGGGCTGTGGTCGACGACGCTCGATCACTCACCGTTCGACGTGGTGGCCTGGCACGGCAACCTGGCGCCCTATCGCTACGACCTGCGCCGGTTCAACACGATCAACACGGTCAGCTACGACCATCCCGATCCGTCGATCTTCACCGTCCTGACCAGCCCGTCGGACACGCCGGGGACGGCCAACTGCGACTTCGTTATCTTCCCGCCGCGCTGGATGGTGGCCGAGGCGACGTTCCGGCCGCCGTGGTTCCACCGCAACGTCATGAGCGAGTTCATGGGGCTGATCCTCGGAGCCTATGATGCCAAGGAAGGCGGCTTCGCGCCCGGCGGCGCCTCGCTGCACAACTGCATGAGCGGCCACGGGCCCGATCAGGCCAGCTACGCCAAGGCGGTCGAGGCGGACCTCAAGCCGCACAAGATCGAGAACACCATGGCCTTCATGTTCGAGAGCCGCTGGGTCATCCGCCCGACCGACCACGCCATGGAGGCCCCGACCATGCAGCTGGACTATGACGACGTCTGGTCGGATTTCGACAAGGGCAGCCCGACGGGGTGAGGCGGCAAACGACCGGCCCGGCGAGGTGACTGGTGGTGAATACGCCGGACCGGCCGCCGCAAGGCGAGGCACAAGGTCTTGTGGACATCGGGCCGCGCCCTGACCTCAGTGTTGCAGACGAAAGTGACAGAAGTCACCTAACTTTGGTGTTGTTTACCAACAATTTCAAAGGGACACGCGGCGCGGGTAATATCTTGTTGTTCTCGTCGTGAACATTGCGTGGGGCCTCGTTCAGAAGGAGCGCCCCTCGTGCCCTTGAAACTCTTCCACGGCGGACCCCGGTCCGAAAGCCCTATGGACCGGCTGGTCAAGGCCGTGTGCGAAGCGTTTTCGGCGCCGATCGGCCTGGTGTCGATCTATGGCGAAGACGGGGAGCTGCACCGGACCATCGTGGGCCTGGACGGGATCGACATTCCGCTGGAGTTCAACCTCGCCCAGACGATGATGGCCCAGGGGCCCGGCGCCCTGATGGTGATCAGCCGCGCCTCGGACGCGCGTATCCGCAACCATCCGTTCGTCACCGGGCCGCTGGGGCTGAGGTTCCTGGCCGCCGCGACCATCTGCGACCGCGCCGGAACTCCGGTCGGCTCCATCGGCGTCATGGACGCGACGCCGCGCGACGATCTTTCCGACCGGGAGAAGGCCTCGCTCAAACGGTTCGCGGTCATGGCTGCGGATCTCGTCGAACTGGATCGCTCCGAGCGCGAAAGCATGGCCCGGCGGCGAACGCTTGAGCTGGCCGAGGCCATGGCCGGTCTCGGGCACCTGCATATCGATATCGCCTCCGGAGCCGTCTCCTGGTCGGACGAGGTGTTTCGCATCTACGGCTATGAGCCGGGTTCGGTCGAACCCTCGCTGGAGAACGCTCTGGCGGCCTGCCACCCCGAGGACGCCAAACGCCTGCAAAGTCTGGCCCAGACGGCCAGACGGACGGGCGACGGTTATGACGCCCGGATAAGGCTGGTGCGCACGGACGGCGAAGAGCGGGTCATGCGCACCCGGTTTCGAGGCGAGCGCGGTCCCGACGGAGAGGTCGCGGCCCTGTTCGGCGTCTTCCAGGACGTCACCGACATGGTCCGCGCCCAGCAGACCCTGATCGAGGCCCGCGATCTGGCCGAGGCCCATTCCCAGGCCAAGTCCGACTTCCTCGCCAATATGAGCCACGAGCTCAGGACGCCCCTGACCAGCGTCATCGGCTTTTCGACCTTCCTCGCGCTCGGCCAGGGCCTGTCCGAGAAGGAGCGGCACTATGTCGACCGCATCTCGGTCGCCAGCCGCTCCCTGCTGGGCGTGATCAACGACGTCCTCGACTATTCGAAGCTGGAGGCCGGGGGCGTCGATCTGGACTGCGTCCCGTTCCAGCCCCGCGCCCTGGCCGAAACCGCGGCGGCGCTGGTCGAGGAACAGTGCGGCAAGGCCGGGCTGGCGCTCGACATCTGGGTCGCCGATGCGGTGCCGGAGACCCTGATCGGCGACGAGGGCCATCTGCGTCAGGTCGTGGTCAACTTCCTCGCCAATGCCGTCAAATTCACCGCCGCCGGCCGGATCAATCTGTCGCTGGAGATGAGGGGCGCCGCCCTGCGGGTCTCGGTGAAGGATTCCGGCGTCGGGATCGCACCGGAGGCCATCGCGCGGCTGTTCGATCGCTTCACCCAGGGCAATGCCTCGACCACGCGCCTGTACGGTGGCACCGGCCTGGGTCTGGCCATCTCCCGCCGTCTGGTGGAGCTGATGGACGGCCGCATCGGCGTGGAGAGCGAGCTGGGGTCGGGCTCGACCTTCTGGTTCGAGGTCCCTCTGGACACCCCCGCCAAACGTGGGGCCGAGACGGCGCCGACGCGGATTCTGCTGGCGGATGATTCTGCGGCGACGCGCGGTCTGGTCGCCGCCATCCTCGGCAGCCTCGACTTCGAGGTCGATGTGGTCGGCAATGGGGCCGAGGCGGTCAGCGCGGCCCGGAAGGGTCACTACGACGCCATCCTGATGGACGTGAACATGCCGGTGCTGGACGGGGTGGAGGCGGCCCGGACCATTCGCGCCATGCAGGCGCCGAACGCCCGCACGCCGATCATCGCCCTGACGGCGGCCGTGCAGGCCGAACAGATCCAGCGCTATTTCGAGGCCGGCATGGTGGGACATGTCGGCAAACCCGTTCGCCCGGACCAGCTGATCGGAGAGCTGGGCTGGGCCTTGTCTCGCTCCGGCACCGCGCCCGCCTCGACAGGCCGCACGGCGGAGCACTGCGTGGCCGCCTAGGGGATCGGCGCTGCGCAAGAGACAAAGGAAAGGCCGGGGAGGGGGCTCCCCGGCCTTTCTGCATTTCAGGAGCAAACCGGCCTTAGGAGGCGGCGGCTTCGGCCCGGACGGGAAGCGTCCAGTTCGGGCGGATGAAGTGGCAGGTGTAGCCGTCGGGCAGACGCTCCAGATAGTCCTGATGCTCGGGCTCGGCTTCCCAGAAGGGGCCGGCGGCGGTCACCTCGGTCACCACCTTGCCGGGCCAGATGCCCGAGGCGTCGACGTCGGCGATGGTGTCCAGGGCGACCTGCTTCTGCTCGTCCGAGGTGTAGAAGATGGCCGAGCGATAGCTGGTCCCGAGGTCGTTGCCCTGACGGTTCAGGGTCGAGGGGTCGTGGATCTGGAAGAAGAACTCCAGAAGCTTGCGATAGGTGATGACTTCGGGGTCGAAGACGATCTCGATCGCCTCGGCGTGGGTCCCGTGGTTGCGATAGGTGGCGTTGGGCACGTCGCCGCCGGAATAGCCGACGCGGGTCTCCAGCACGCCCGGATAGCGGCGCAGCAGGTCCTGCACGCCCCAGAAGCAGCCTCCGGCCAGGATCGCGGTTTCGGTTTTGGCCATGTCTGTCGCTCCTCTTATGGGTCAGGACGATAGATAGGACGCGCGACGCTCCGGAAAAAGGGCCGTCGTTTTCGGTCAAAGGAGGGCGTGGCGGTGCAAACAATCCACCGAGAACAAGTCTCCAAGAACGGACGGGCGACGCCGCTGGATTTTGGGTGCAAGAATTCGATCCGCGACCACTGAAGTGGCGGCTTTCAAGACCTGGATTTGACGATTGCTAAGCGGGAGGTTCGTCGAGGAATTCGAGAAGGGTTCTTAGACGCTCCCTGAGCGCATAGACCCGAATGGCTCCAAGAACGGACCTTCGCCCTGCTGCTTCAAGAACCGCTTCGAAGACGGCGTCCGAATGGCGGATAAGGGCCACAAGGTTTTCGGCGCTCGGACCATTGCGGCCCTCAAACCAGTTTCGGACGGCTCGCTCATTGGCGCGAGTAATGCGCCCCACTTCCTTGCGAGCTGACGGGGTGGACCCCCACTCAGCCCGTATCGCGGCAGCAATGCGCTCCGGGAAGCTCTCCATCATGGACCTCCTTGGCGTGAAATGATTTTCCTTTTTTGGACTGAAAACTTCAGTCCATCTTGTGAGGCGACTTTCACGGCAACGTCCAAATAGAGTTCGGCGGATGCGTGCCGTAGAAGCGGCGTCGGACTGTCGTGGGCCATGAACCAGGCACGAGGTCAGAGTCGGGGTGAGGACGCCAGCAGCGTGCGCGCGGCTCAGTATGTTCGGATGTCCACCGAGCATCAGAAATACTCGACCGAGAACCAAGCTGAGGCGATTACGGCCTACGCAGCGCGGCGTGGCTTTGAAATTGTTCGAACCTACGAGGACGCTGGCAAAAGCGGCCTCCGTCTTGACGGCCGCCTAGCGCTGCAGGCTTTGATCGCCGACGTTCGCGCGGGGCGCGCCGACTATAAGGCTATACTCGTCTATGACGTCAGCCGCTGGGGCCGTTTTCAGGACGCCGACGAGAGCGCCTATTACGAGTTCATCTGCCGCGAGGCCGGCCTCTCTGTTCACTACTGCGCTGAGCAGTTTGAGAATGACGGCAGCCTCAGCGCCACCGTTATAAAGAGCATGAAGCGGGCGATGGCGGGCGAGTACAGCCGCGAGCTCTCGACCAAGGTGTTCGCCGGCCAGTGCCGTCTCATCAGTCTCGGATTCCGGCAGGGCGGGCCGGCTGGCTTTGGCCTGCGGCGTCAGCTCGTGGACGAGCATGGGGCTCCAAAGGGCGAGCTGAACCGCGGCGAGCAAAAGAGCTTGCAGACCGACCGCGTCATCCTGACGCCTGGCCCGCCCGTCGAGGTGGAGATCGTGCGGCGCCTTTATCGGATGTTTGTCGTGCAGCGCCGATCAGAGTCCGAGATTGCGACGGCTTTGAATACCGAGGGGGTACTTACCGATCAGGGCCGGCCCTGGACGAGGGCGACTGTCCACCAGGTGCTCACCAACGAAAAGTACATCGGCAACAACATCTACAACCGGTCCTCCTTCAAACTTAAAGCCAAGCGCGTCTCGAACACCCCGGACATGTGGGTGCGGAAAGATGGCGCCTTCGAAGCGATCGTCGAGCCGGACTTCTTCGAAGCCGCTCAGCGCATCATCCATGAGCGCAGCATCCGCTACACGGATGAGGAGCTCCTCAATCAGCTCTCCGCCCTGTTGCAGCAGAAAGGGTGGCTGTCGGGCCTGGTGATCGACGAGGTCGAAGGCATGGCGTCGACCGCGACCTTCCGCTCCCGATTCGGAAGCCTGGTCAGGGCGTATCAGCTAATCGGCTACTCGCCGGCGCGGGACTTCCGCTACATCGAGACCAACCGGACGCTCCGGGCGATGCATCCCGACATTGTCGCCCAGGTGATGAGGCAGATCGTCGAGTTGGGCGGCGCCGTCACCGAGGTCGAGGGCTCCGGCCTTCTGCAGGTGAACCAGGAGTTTACCGCTTCGATCGTCATCGTGCGCTGCCATGAGTCCGCGGCCGGAAGTCTGCGATGGAAGATCAGGCTCGACCAGGGGCTGCGTCCTGACATCACCATCGCGGTGCGTATGGAGGCCGGCAACGCGGAGATCCGCGACTACTACCTTCTGCCGTGGATCGAAAGCGGCATGGATCCGAGCATTCGGCTAGCGCCAGACAACGGCGTCATTCTGGACGCCTTCCGCTTCGACAGCCTGGATGGCTTCTACGATCTGACGCGTCGCACGGAGCTCAGAGCGGCATGACCGACGCCCCGGAAATCCAGATGGTACGAGTAGACGCCGTCACGGTGTTGAACCCGCGGGCTCGCAACAAACGTGTGTTCCAGGAGCTCGTCACCAGCATCGAGCATCTTGGCCTGAAGAAGCCGATCACTGTCTCTCAGCGGCCAGGCCGGCATCGCTATGATCTGGTGTGTGGGCAGGGCCGACTGGAGGCCTTCATAGCCTTGGGTCAGGCCGAAATTCCGGCGATCGTTATCGATGCGGCTGAAGATGACTGCTTCATCATGAGCTTGGTGGAGAACCTGGCGCGTCGTCAGCACACGCCATTGGAGCTGGTACGCGCGATCGGCTCGCTGAGGGAGAGGGGTTACAGCTACAACGAGATCGCCGTGAAGGTGGACTTCAGTCCAGAGTACATCGGCGCAATCTGCTATCTCCTTGAAAACGGCGAGGAGAAGCTGATCTCGGCTGTCGAGCGCGGCGTGATGCCCCATACCGTAGCGATGGAAATCGCCAAGGCCAAGGATGGCGAGGTTCAGCAGGCCTTGGCCCAAGCCTATGAGGAAAAGGCCATTCCTGGAAACCAAGTCCTCGCGATCCGCCAGATCATCGAGCAGCGGAACAATAGCGGGAAGGGGATGCATCACCGGCGAACAGGCAACCGGGTGCAGAAGGCTGTGACAAGCGACGGCCTAATCCGCTCTCTTCAACGAGAAGCCGAGCGCCGCAAGGCGGTGGCTCGGCGCGGCACACTGACCCGGTCGCGTCTGATGTTCGTCACCAACGCCATGAAGCACCTGCTGGCGGACTCCCACTTCGTCGCACTGATGCGCGCCGAAGGCTTCCACACACTGCCAACCGCGCTTGCCGCGCGGATCGGCCAGGATCGGATCTGATGGAGAACGTGCACATCGCCTTCGAGCAGCGCGTACATGTTGTGGCGCTGGACCAGATCCTCCCCTCAAAGATGCTGACCGCGGCCGTGGCTGAGTCCGCCAAATACAAGCGCATCGCCGCTTCATTGAAAGAGGTCGGACTGGTCGAGCCGCTCGTCATATCGCGCATCCGGGGTGGCGGCTTTACCCTATTGGACGGCCATGTGCGTCTCAGCATCCTCAAGGAGCAGGGCGCGCCAGAGGCGCGCTGCCTCATCGCCGATGACGATGAGGCCTTCACCTACAACAAACGGGTCAATCGCCTGGCGGTAATTCAGGAGCACTACATGATCGTGCGCGCGATCGAGCGCGGTGTTTCAGAGGAAAAGCTGGCCGCGGCGCTTAGCGTTGACGTGCATGCCATCCATCGCCGTCGCTACCTGCTCAACGGCATAAACGCCGATGTCGCCGAGTTGCTGAAGGATAAGTCGGTTGGCATCCATGCGTTTCAGAAGCTGCGAAAGATGAAACCCATCCGGCAGCTGGAAGTCGCCGAGCTCATGATCTCGGCAAACAATTACAGCGCCAACTACGTCAAAGCCCTGCTGGCCATGACCAAGCCGGCCGATCTTCAAAGGCCCCAGGAAGCGAGAAAGCCGACCGGTCTGTCGCCGGAGCAGATGGATCGGCTCGAGCGCGAAATGGCAACCGCCAACAACGACTATAAGGAGCTGGAGGCGTCCTACGGCGAAGACCTGCTGCTTCTTGTCGTCGCTGCCGGCTTCCTCGAACGCATCCTGTCGCGACCGGCGATCGAGCAGTTTTTCTCACTTGGACACCAGGACCTTCTCGAGGGCCTGAAAGGGATTGTGGCGGCCGTCTCACTCGACGAGAGCAGCGCCGTCGCCGCGTGACAACGTAGGGGACCGGGACCCTTCAAGCGCCGGGACCATCGGAGAAGCCGCCGTGTGGGGCGGATCAAGGGTGGTGGCGGGGAGGGCGGCGAACCCGTTACGAGCCCGCCAGGCCGTCCGACATCAGGTCGGCCGAGGGCCAACCGTCCCGGCGGTTGGCCCAATGCGCGCGATCTGGCGTCCACTCTTCGATGGCTTTGCTAAGGTCACGGTGCGGGGCGTCTAGCAATTTCCTGATGTGGAGCTGAGGATCAGCTACCGGTGAGATGTTTCGCTCGACGTCAGGCGCACTTCGAGCATGTGTGGTCGCCGAAACGGGGCCGCAGCAGGAGGCGCAAATGGGACTGGATCGCAGGCAGAGACAACGACTGATACGCGAGGCTAACAGGCTGGCGAGCGAAACCTTCGATCGGGATGTCAGCTTTGAACGCCTCGTCGAGATCAGGGACAGTCTCGCTAGCATTGATGCCGAACTTTATGGCTACCCGGGCACGACGCCCGATGTTTTTTCCGCTGGCGGAGCATCAGGCGGGCAGCACGTGTCGGTGAGCAGGCCTATTACAGCAGTATGACTTTTGGCTTCTTGCCACCCGTGATCGAAAACCGCCTGACCGTAATCCCTGCCGCCGCGATGAAGCGGCTGATGTCCGCAGGAATTCGGCCCTCTGGGATCACCAGTGTTCGTGAGGCTGTATGGTTCGTACCCTGCCCATGGATCATAAGCTGCCCGACGGCCGTATAGAGGCACTGTCTGTCGTTGCCGGTCTTCACCTCATAGACCTCAGTCAGCGCGTTGCCGGAGAGAACGCAAAGGTCGATGAGCTTGCTGTTCGTGACGACCTCATTGGTCTGACACGTCAGCTTCCGCTCGTCGTGGAGAGCCCGGACCACGTCGCCATGGTAGGAAACGTAGTCGATGTCGGAGCTGCGGGTGCCTCGACGCCGGCCAGATCCCTCATCCTGAAAATCGCCCCAGGACGGCGGCGTTGCCGGTGGTGCATCGACAACCTCACCATTCTTCACAGCGTCCTTGAAGCTTCTGACCTGTTTGACGAACTCCCAGATCCGCATCGGGAGGTCGCTGGTGTCGACGCGGCCAATGATAATCCCCTCTCTCAGGCGGCCGTCACTCGCAGACACATCGCGCGGCTGCCACTTCGACCAGTTCAGAAACGCCGCCCGCCCGACGCCCTTCCGACCGCCGCCGATGCTGCCATCATGCATGAGATAGACGTGGCGGGTGACCGGATCCTCCGCGAAAAAACCCGCAACGGCCGCGGAGTTGCTGGTCGTTGGGATGTTGATCTCGACCGTGATCAGCTGTGAATACCGCGCTGGCTCAAACACCCCAAAGGCGTTCCATCTCCGGGGTATTGTAGCCTCCGACGCGTCGCTGAAAGCGCACCAGAGTTCCCCTTCGCCGTCCGAATAGATTGTCTCGTTCACGTTCCCGGACGGAAATCCGATGTTGTGTACGCGCTGTCGCGTCAGGTTTTCGGCGATGGTCTTCTGGAGCGTGGCCTGAGCCTGGGCCTTCGCCTTCCTGTCTTCGAGCAGAAGCATCATTCTGGATTATTCCCTTTTTCCGCGCAGTTTTGGCGTAGGGGTCAGAGGGCAAAATGCCGGAACTCGATGCCAAAAGCGGCCGGGCTCTGACGGTAGTCGTCGCCCTTTGGATCGAGATACGCCAGCCAGAATTCAGCTGAGGGGTTGGATGCAGGCACCGTTACGTTACCGGCGCCAACTGCGGACAGCCAGGATGGTTGAATGCGGCTAAGAAAACCGAGCTCCCGTCGAACGCCGAGCACTGCCTTGACGAGAGCTTTGTTGAATTTCGCTGTCGATTTGCACTCTACGCCAAGCCAGATCTGGCTGTGGATCGGGTACCCATCGACGGCATCGGTTAGAACGATGTCCAGCTCATGGGTGCAGCTGTCGTCGGTCGAAGTGCCGCGTTGAGCGCCAAGGGTGGAAAACTCGATATCCACAAATATCCTCAGAACGCGGCCATCTGGCGGGATGACCTCAAAATGTGGATCGCTCAGTTTGATGAGGCCCGGCGCAGCCTTGAATTTGAGTGAGGATCCGCGGAACCGGATACTGCAACCTCGATCGTGTAGGTCGGTGAGAACCTGCGAGAGAACGTAGAGTTCGAACAACTTACCTTTCGATAGCGCAGCGAACTCTGCGTTGGTCGAGCTGGTTATGATCGCATTGAACTGATCGAAAATCGCTTCGATCTCATCAGCTGCATCCTGCTTGTTCATGCCTGCACCCATGGTTCAGGCTCGCCGGAGTCCTCTTGAAGCGCGTAGATAAGTGAGCGCAGGGTTTTGCGTGTCTGACCGAGGTCGGGGATTTCGGAGAGGTCAACGAACGGGATTGCTGCTTCACTCTCATCACGCGCGGTTTCCACCACCACGCGCCCTGTCCAGGTGGGCCCTACCACATCTGCAATCCTGGAATTTGCCTTATCCAGCAGGCTTCGGTCGAACAGGGTCAGGCGCCGATCGAACGCCTCCAGCATTTCGATCAATCGCTTCTTCGGCGGAAGCAGAAAGGTCTCGCCACCATCCGAGTAGGTGTAGAGCGCCTCGTCGGCGAGGTCGCCGCAACGCGTATCACCCATCAGACGCGAAACGCGATCAATCAGATCGCGAAAGTCATTTTCCGTCATTGGTCCTGAGGAGTAGCGGCTTCAGCCCATAAAGCGGCACCGTACCACAACCTGAGCGTGGGCCTAGCCGGGAGGTGATAGCGGCAAAGCTGTGGGAGGTTCATCGTGGACGACGCCGGGCGTTATCCTCGTGGCGCTAAATCCCCAAGGCTCTCGCAGCACATTGTGCTGATCCGAGGAGGCTGTCTGCCGAGCCTGCCGCTATCGAGAATGCGGCTGCTGACCAACTCTTTGCACATCACGGCTGCGGTGGTGCGGCCTGACCTGGTCCGGTACTCTGCTCTGAGTTGTCGTCGGGGAGAGACCAATGCCGGAAGATTGGGGGGCGCTGTTCGACAGCTACGGGGTCAAGACCGTCAGCTACAACGACAAGGCCAAAAGTGCTTATGTTCCCTCTGAGGAACAGAAGCAGGTTCTGCAGCATGCGGGTCTTGAACCCGACGACGGCACCCCGACTCGTCCACGCTCTATCCGGGTTCTCGGGGATGCTTCACGGCAGAATGTCACGGCTTCGTTCTATCATGCGCGTGGGCATCCAAAACGCGAGCGCCGTCTCGGCAGAGAGTTCATCAGCGCCTGGCTAAATCAGGATGATGAGTTGCTGATGGGGGTTGTCGACGACCAGCTGTTCGTCGCCAAAATTCAGGATCTCGCCAGTCACTCCCGGATACGGGACGACCTGGCGCAGGCGATCGAGCCTGCCGGCGCGGTCGATGGCAGGCAGACTCCTCGACTGGATGATGGTCGAGCTCTAAAGGCTGCGTTCTCGGTTTCCGGCGCGACGCCGGACTTCAGGATCATTATCGAATGCGGTGAGGGACGCAACCGAACGGAATATCCTCGGGCGCTTGAGCTTCTTCTTGTCCGTCTTGCGGAGGCCGGGGCTGAACTGGTTGCTGCCGAAGTGGTCAGTTCCGTAGCGAAACGGCGCAACATCGATGAAGCTCTGGATACGGCGGTCCGACCGGCCCCGTTTGATTTGCCTCTGAAGCTCAGTGTCGAAGTCGCCGATGAACTGCGCAAAGCCCTGGGAAGGGCAGGGGCTGCCATCGGTCGCCCTCTTGGAACAAGTGGCAACACGACCAAGCGGCTGGCGCTCGACGTCAGAATCAGGCCGCCGGGCATTGTTCGTCTGGCTGATCTTTCCACGTTGTTGGTGCACGGAACTGGTGGCGTCGATGAAGATGGCGAAGGCCTGTCCGGCCTTCTCGACGAGACGGATTGGCGCACTCTTGCGCAGGCAGATAGCGAGAAGGCGCTCGAAGCGCTTCGCAAAAAATACGAGAACGCGACGCCAGTCGTTCGGCATCAACTGAGCGCCGGCATCGAGCGGGGGCCAGTGGGCCGCTGGGTGAAACAGGCTAACGGCTATCGCTGTTCAGTCTGTGAGGGGCTGGGCCTGCAGAGTGAAGGCTTCCTGAAACGAGGCGGCGGCCGATATGTGGAAGCTCATCATGTGATGCCGGTTTCCATGCTGACGGTCGGCGCCCTCGGGCCACAGAACATCATCTGTGTTTGCGCAAATCATCACCGGCAAATTCATTACGGCTGTGTGGAAATCCAGGCTCTCGATGATCGCTTCATCATCAATCTCGACGGCAAGACAATCGGGGTGAAGCGCAGTTCGTTCTCTGCTTGTTCTTTGGGCTGAATGACGCCACGGTGTCGGAAATCGACCCAGAGGTGATTCTTGTCCGACTTCCGTACGCTCCGACTTCAGGCCGGCCTTTCGGTCGCAGAGGCCGCCGATCTTGCGGGGTATGACGAACGTACAGGTTATCGCTGGGAGCGCGGGGAGGCTAAGCCGAGGAAGGCCGTTCTGGAAGTTCTGCGTGCCCACACGCCTGCGCCATCTGAGGATCTCTCAAAGCCGGCGGCGTTCCGCTTCATCGACCTGTTCGCCGGCATTGGCGGGCTTCGCCGCGGGTTTGAAAGCATTGGCGGCCGGTGTGTCTTCACGAGTGAATGGGACAAGTATTCCCAGATCACCTACCAGGCCAACTTCCCCCACGATCCCCATCCGATCGCGGGCGACATCCGCAATGTCGCCGAGGCCGACATTCCGGAATTCGATGTCCTGCTCGCGGGCTTCCCCTGCCAGCCCTTCTCTCTGGCTGGCGTGTCCAAGAAGAACTCGCTGAACCGGGCGCACGGCTTCGCCGACGAAACGCAGGGTACTCTGTTCTTCGATGTGGCCCGGATCATCGCCCATCACCGTCCAGCGGCCTTTCTGCTGGAGAACGTCAAGAACCTGACCAGCCACGACAAGGGGCGCACCTTCGAGGTCATCAAGGAGGTGCTGCAGGAGCGGCTCGGCTACCACATCAGCTACAGGGTCGTGGATGGTCGTGCGTGGACGCCACAGCACCGCGAGCGGATCTTCATCGTAGGCTTCCGCGATCCGACCCCCTTCTCGATGCTCGATCTGGCCATCCCTGACGCGAAGCCGACACTGGCGTCCATCCTGCATGGCGCCCCCGGCTATGACACGCCGCCGATGGAGGACTACAGCGAGGGGGCGCAGGGGCCCGCCGCGGCCAAGTACACGCTGAGCCAGCATCTCTGGACCTATCTCCAGAACTACGCCGAGAAACACCGCCTCAAGGGCAATGGCTTCGGCTTCGGACTGGTGGGTCCGAAGGACGTCGCCCGCACGCTTTCGGCGCGGTACCACAAGGATGGCTCTGAAATTCTGATCGATCAGGGCAAGGGGAAGATCCCGCGCCGGCTGACCCCGCGTGAGTGCGCCCGCCTCATGGGCTTCGACCAGCCCGGCAGGCCGGCAATGAAAATCCGGGTCTCTGACACCCAAGCCTATCGACAATTCGGCAACGCCGTGGTGGTGCCGGTTATCGAGGCGATCGCAAAGCATATGGAGCCGCATCTGATGACGGCTCTCGCCCAGCAGGAGCCTGAGCGCGACGTTGCCTGACATCGTCGATCCTGCGACCCGGAGCCGGATGATGTCCGGCATCCGGGGCAGGGATACGAAGCCGGAAATGCAGATCCGCCGCGCGCTTCATGCCCGTGGCTTCCGCTATCGCCTGCATGACCGCCATCTGCCGGGGCGACCTGATCTGGTGTTCCCGTCGCGAAAGGCCGTGATCTTCATCAACGGCTGCTTCTGGCACGGCCACGACTGTCATCTGTTCCGGTGGCCTGGCACCCGTCCTGAGTTCTGGCGCACCAAGATCGGCGGCAACATCGCAAGGGACGAGCGTAATCGTCAGCTTCTTCTCGAGGCTGGGTGGCGCGTTCTCGATGTGTGGGAATGCGCGCTGAGGGGGCCTGAACGCCAGCCGCTGGAAGACGTGGTGGACGCCTGTTCCTGGTTTCTGAACGGTGAAGCCAGATCTGCGTCGATCGGAACTTCTCAGACCATTTCGGTCGAGGACTCCGCGTAAAGGACAGCCATCGCTCGTGGCAGGTCCCTTGTGTTGATCCGCCACTGGGACCTGACCTTGGGCTTACCGTCGGCGTAGATCGTGTCTGCAGGGTCGTAGAATACCAGACCGGCATGGATGGCGCGAACAAGTCGACCGACCTCCGTGCCGCGGCCCTGCAGCCAGCGGTCCGCGTACCGGTATTCCTTTAGCCCGTTGTCACCATCGCGGCCCTCTACGGCGATGTACAGGGCGTTGGCGTGCTTGGCGTTCCAGCAGTTGGCGAGCTTCTCCAGTGACCAGCCCGCAACAACCTCGCCCGTGTTGGCCTCGACGAGTTCAACCGCGACATCTTGGGCGAAGGTGTCGGTCTGCGCGTCATAGCCACGAACCGTAAGCTGCAGACCGGTCCGGTCGCTGATCTCGCCGTTCCTGTAGGTGCCCGTGAACCTGCGTGTGTCCGGGTCACCATCCCCGGGTCTGCCGTAGCGGGCCATGAACTCTCGGAAGCTGTGAGTTCCCTGAAAACCGAGATCAGGTGTCGGCGTCATCAGGCTGATCCTAGACTGGGAATAGCTCTTGATCTCAAAGCCATGCTTGTCCGGCGCTTTGGCGCCGTTTGCGGCGACGCCGAGCAAAGCCTCCAGAGTATAGCCACCGCCCTGTGCGCCAGCGAACGGCACGATGTTGCCCCCGCGGTTGATGCGGGACTTATGCCATCCCCCGCGGACGATGGTCGCCAGTTCCCTCCTGAGAAGTTCAGCAGGCTCGACGCCGGCCTCGCCATCGACGACAAGCACCCGAAGGAGGCCGCCGGCGGAAGCGCGAGGAAGGTCCGGGAAGATCGGGACCAGAGGGTCGTCGCGTTCGGTCAGAACGAGTCCGATGACCTGCCCGTCGGTGGCTGTTCCCATCACCAGGATGCGCTGTCCGTAGGCGGCCAGGTGATCCCTTCTCAGTGCGTCAGGCGCGAGGTCGCAACCGGAAATAAACGACGACATCCGGACTTCCGGATACTGGAAGTAGTCGATCAGACGGGTGTTACGGGCAGGGTGGCGGACGCCGCCTTCATCAAGCCACGCGAAATCGATCAGCGCTTCAAGCTTGGGCTGGCCGGGAGCTGATCCGCGTTTGGCGATGCTCTGGCTGACTGACCTTGCCTCAATGCGCGCAGGAAACAGGTTGGTCACACCGTCCAGGGTGCTGGCCAGAAGGATCTGATTTTTCTCGTTATCCTGTTTCGGCGCGAGTCTTTTCACATAGGCGGTTCGGACGCCTTCAGTGCGCAGCAGATCCCTGAGTTCATCCAGCGTCGCAATGGCCATCTTCCAGAAATAGGAGCTTGATGGCGTCTGCGATAGGAGGCGCACAGCACGGCGGTCTCATCGGCATGCCGGCAATGCAGCGGGCATTACGCGTTCGTTCGTTAGCCCGCCGGCTGGCGGCTACTCCGTCAGAGACACGTCGTCGCAATCCTTGGTCTGTTTCTCGTTCGCGATGCCGCATGCCGCAAGGAACGGCTGCTTGAAAGCGACATCGCTCTGGCTATCCACGCTCGTTCGTAGCTGTAGATCTCGATGTCGCAACTGGCCGCCGCCGCCACCATGGCGTCTGCAGTTATCCCCCGATGCCCAAGAATTCGCGAAAAGGCCCAGAGCGCGATCCCAACTCATCGCGAGATTGCCCGCTCAAAAACAATGCCGGCGTTCAGGCGGTGACTAAGAATGGGCAGATGTCGGCATTGGGCTCTTAGGCGAAGTTCGGGAGGTCTGCTTTGAGCTCGTAGGTGCAAGGGTGCAGGCTGCGTGATTCGTCATCTGTTCGCCGTACTGCCCGGATGTCCGGGCGCGGCGGCGGTCAGGTGGCGACGGCGACAAGGTCGCGCTTCGATTGCTCGCGCTGGCGTCGAATCTGCCAACGGCTGGCCGCTCGCAGGCAACAGATGGCGCATCTGGTCTTACTCCCGTTTACCGGTCGCGCAGGCGAAGGGGGTGCGGTCGGGTCCTGCACGGGCTTTCCTCCCGCATAGGAATCATCGAAGCTGAGCAATCCTGAGTTGCTCGTGCCGCGTCTGTCTTTGCCGCCAAGAAAGAGCGTAGGCTTCGAGATGAGGTTCGGCCAACGCGGTGTGGATGTGATGAGACGGTGGGTCGAGATAAGGCGGAAGTTGGCCGATGGGCGCCCGTAACCCTGTTCACGCCAGTCGTGACGGGGACCAGTTTCACTACGCTTGGGCCGCCCGGCGATGCCTTGAGTTCCTGACCCCAGGGTCCGGATTGACAGCCGTAACGATTGAAGGCGCTTCCATCGTCGACAAGGAGGGGCCCGACGGTCTGGTCGGAGACGAGATCATCGACGTTGGCCTCTACTATGGAAGCGAGACGCCCGAGGCGGCTTCCGCGGTCCGCTACGTTCAGCTCAAACATTCCACACGCCGCGCCAACGTCTCCTGGACGCCCGATGAGCTGAAGAAGACCCTTGCCGCATTCGGCGCCCGCTACCGGAGCCGCCTCAAAAAGTACCCGGCGGCATTTGCGGCCGGACGTATCCGGTTCCAGTTCATCAGTAACCGGCGGTTCTCCAAACCGGTCCTGACGTCGGTGGAACAGCTCGCGAAAGGTCAGACGCTATCTCATGACGTGACAGCGGAGAGCCTTGTCAGATTCACAGGACTGAAGGGCGTCCAGGTCCAGGCCTTCTTTAGCCTGTTGGACCTCGACGGCTGTGCGCCCGACGTCTGGAACCAGCGAAACCTCCTGAGCGAGGAGGTGCGCGGCTATCTCCCGGATGCTGACGCCGACGCTCCGGTCCAGCTCAAGGAGCTGGTCACGAGAAAAGCGACCTCGGACTTCAAGGACAATCCGACGATCCTGCGGCCAGATGTTCTTCGGGCGCTCAAGGCGTCCGAGGCGGATCTTTTTCCCGCGCCATCGCGGATCCCCTCACCGGAGGGAACGATCGCCCGCCGCCAGGAGGCGGCGTTCCTCGCCGCCATTATGAGCGCCAAGGCGCCCGTCATCATTCATGCGGATGGGGGTGTCGGAAAGTCCGTCCTTGCCGCCCGGCTGTCCCAGGCCATGCCGGAGGGATCGGCGGCGATCCTCTATGATTGCTATGGCGTCGGCCTCTACAGGAATGCTCTGGATTTCCGGCATCGGCATCAGGATGGCCTTGTCCAGATCGCCAACGAAATGGCGTCTCGGGGTTGGTGCCATCCGCTGGTTCCGACCGTCCACGCTGACGCCAAGGGGTATATGCGGGCGTTCGTCCACCGACTGGAACAGGCCGCCCGCCAAATCCGCGCCCTGACCCCCGACGCGGTGCTCTGCCTGATCGTCGATGCGGCCGACAACGCCGAGACCGCGGCGCGTGAGCAGGGCGATCCGGGGTCCTTTGTGCGGGACCTGATCCGGATGCCTGTGCCGGACGGCGTGTGCATGGTGTTCACCAGCCGTACCCACCGTGTTGTGGATTTCGATCCCCCGGCCGAGGCGATCCGAATCGAGCTTGAGCCGTTTGACGAGGCCGAGACCGCCCTGCATCTGCGCACCCGTTTTCCCGGGGTGTCTACAAAGGCGAGGTCCTCGGCGCCGCCGCGCTCCTCGGCCTGTCCCAGACCGATTCCGATGATCTTGCGAAGCGCGGGCTGCGCGGCCTTGGCCGCGACAATCCTCAGGTCCAGAGACTGTGCCCGGCGCCGTCGATATTCGTCCAGGCTCTCGTCGCCATCACGCGGAAGGATCAGCAGCAGATAGGTGATGTCTTCGGCTGATGAGGGAATCAGCGCCGCCCCGCCTAGATGGCTTGTGGCGCCGCAAGGCAGAAGCGTTAGGGATGCCAATCCGGTATGTTGGCCGCCTTGACCATTTCCCACAACCTTTGGACTCGTCCTTGCTGGAGACTGGTCGTAGTGACGAAGAACCGGTCCCGTGCTCTGGACACGGCGACAAAGAAGGCCAACGCCTCTTCAGACATGTCAGCGTTGGCGTTGAACCCGTTATCCTGTAGCCGCAGGAAGACGACGGTGTGGGCCTCCAGCCCCTTGCTCTTGTGGATCGTCATCAGCCGGACCTGGCCGACGCCCCGGAACCGCTGCACCAAGGTCAGCCAGTCCGGGGCACCCTCGGCGCATTCCTTCAGATAGTCCGCAAGGCTCGACTGGATGTCGGCGAGGCGGTCGGGGCGGGCGTAGTCCGGGCTCAGTTGCGCCACGGCCGTATCGCCGAAGACCGCCACGACCGCAGTCACTATCGCGCGGAGCGCGGCCGGGTCGGGTGGCTCGCCGACCTTGTCGCGCACGATCGCGACGGCCTCGCGGATCGAACGTTCAACCCGGGCCTCCGACGCCGGCCGACCATCGGCGTCGCCATAGACGGCGCCGATCATCGTCCTCACGCGGTGGAAGGGCGCGCCTTCGCGGTCGCCGGCCCCCATCTGGATCAGGCTGATCACTAGGTCCGCCAGGGGCTCGGTCATCAGCTCCTGAATCTGGATTGCGCCCAGGGATCGGGCTTCGTTCCTGAGCGTCAGCCCCTGGGCGGCGAAGGCGGGAGCGAGCTGTTTCTCCACCTGGGGGGCGGATTGCCGGACTAGAAGCATGAAGTCTTCCGGCGCCCGAGTCCCGGCTTTCACCTCCTGAGAGATGGACCTCGCGAGATCGGTGGCTTCATGATCCGGGCTCGGATAGCGCAGCACGGCGTCGGTCGGAACGGGGAGCGGCTCAGCCGGCCGAGCGGAGCGGACAACCACGGCGTCCGGCTCCACCTGCCGGGCCATGGCGTTGACGATCTCGACGATGCGGGCGTTCGACCGGAAATTGCTCGTCAGGGCGATCGGGGCGGCCCCGAAGTCCTGGGCGAACTCGCTGAAGATCCCGGTGCGCGCGCCGGCGAACGTCATGATCGTTTGTTTGCTGTCCCCGACCGCGGTGATCACCGCGTCGGAACCGAGGAAGGCGGCCTTCAGCACCCCGTACTGCAGGGTCGTGGTGTCCTGGAATTCGTCGAGAAAGACATGGGAATAGGTCCGCCGCAGCGCCGCCCGCACCTGCGGATTGTGGGTCAACAGCGTCATCGCGAGGGTCGCGATCATGCCGAAGGTAAGGCGCGGCGGCGTGGAACGCAGGCTCTCTGTCCACCACGCCACCCCCGAGGCATTGACCAGCTGCCCCGCCTGGTAATCAATCGGAAGGGGCCCGGGCTCCAGCGTCAGGGTCGCGTGCCGTTTCTCGATCTGGGAGCCGTTCTCGTTGATCCCCTGGCCGCGCACCCGATCGGCGAATTCGCCCCAATCGCGCCAGCTCGGGAACATGATATCGTAATCGCGGGCCGGGCGGCACCAATCCGGCAGGGTCGCGCCGAAACGGTCGATCAGGCTCTTGGCGAAGGCGTCGAAGGTATAGCTCTCGAGCCGTTTGGCCAGCTCGTCGCCCGCCCGCAATGCGACGCGCTGGTGCAGGTTGCGGGCCGCGTCGCGCTTGAAGCTGATGGCCAGGATGCGCCGCGGCGCCGGACAGTCTCCCGTCGCCAGAAGAAAGGCCGCGCGCTGCGCCAGGAGCTCGGTCTTGCCCGCGCCGGGCCCAGCCACGATCACGGCGCTGGCGCGGCTACGCACGGCTGCCAGGGTCTCGGCATCGAGCCGGACCCCATCGGGCGGGATCCAGGCGTCCGGGGCGATCAGGGCCATCACACTGCTCCCGGCGTCAGAAGCGTTGCGCAACGAAGGAACAGCGCCCGCAGCGGGGCAGGCGCGAAGAATTTGATCGAAGCGTCATCAAGACGGGACAGGGCCTCGACATGGGACACGGGCTTGCTCCCTCCCTTGAACAGGCTGGCGTACTGGGCCTGTTGCAGGTCGGTCGGGGGAGGGGGCGTCCCATAGGCCGCGACTCCCGCTCCGCTCTTGCCGAAGACCGTTTGACCGAAGCTCCCCGGGACGACCGTCGCCGGATCCACATCCGCGATCGCCCCATAAGCGACCGGGAAGGCCTGGAGCATCATCATGTCCAGGTCCAGTTCCGCCGAATAGAAGACGTCGTGGCCCTGCAGCCAGGTTCGCGTGCTCGAAAGCGTGGCCGCGTCATAGGCGTCCCAGGTCTTGAGATCCTGCGGGGGGGGCAGGCCCGGGGTCTTGATCTCCCGCAACTGCTCGACGGCGTATCTCATCCGGCGCGCGCCGCCTCCATGCCGCCCAAGGTCGTAGTCCAGCAGGGTGACATAGGGGATCTGCAGCCCGCTCAGCAGACGCCAGAAATGGTTCACGTGCCGGCCGCCCAGGGGAACGAAGGCCACGAATGACGGATCCAGCTCCATGTCCGGATTGAGCGCCCGGGCGATGCGGGGCAGGACGACCTCCTCGGAGCGGCCCTCGCCCAAGATCACCAGGCGCGCGAAATACAGTTCCGGATGGCTGGTGACCGCCTCCTGGATGAATTTGTAGGCGTCGCTCGTCTTGTCCGGCAGCACGATCGAGCGCACCGACGAGGTCAGGGTGGTCAGATCCTGGCGGACATATCGGACCTGCTCGGGGCCCACCCGCCTCAGGGCGCTGGCCGAGTGGGTGGTCAGAAGCGCCATGACCCCATCGCCCGCCGCCTGCTCCTTCAGCAGATTGACCATCCGCGACAGATAGAAGGGCGCCAGATGGTTCTCCGGCTCCTCGACAGCCAGGATCGTCAACCAGGGACGCGCCGTGTCGATCTGGCGGAACCCGGGCGTCGGGGTCTTTGCGAGCTCGGCGTCCAGTTTGAACAGGGTGACCACTAGGGCCACATAGAACAGGGAGGCCTGACCCTCGCTGAGGTCCTGAACGGGGCGGTGCCGTCCGCCCGGCCCTGGTCCCAGCGTCAGGGACAGTTCGCGAAGGGCCCGCTGGATTTCACGGGCGAGGATCGTCAGCCGGGGTGACTTCAGATGGGGACCTTCGAACAGCCGGCCCCAGGTGACGGCCAGTTCGCCGGTCACCTTGCTGATCGCCGGCATGGTGTCGAAGATCTCCTGCAGACCCTCCCATTGCTTGGCCATGGGTTCGCGCCCGCCGCTCCAGTCGCCGAACTTCTCCAGCCAGACGAGGAGTTCGCGCAGGGCCAGCTTCAGGATCGCATTGCCGTCGCGCGTCGCCGGCAGATAACGCATTTCGAAACGCCGCCGGTCGGCCGCCGAGAACGGCAGTTTGGCGATGTCCTTGTCGCCGAACGGCACGGGATCGAGCGTCGTGATCCAGTAGATTCTCGTGCTGATGTCGTCGTCGTCCGCGCCATAGCTCCACGACGCCTCGAGCCGGATGCGGGCCTTGAGCGGCTGGCCGGGACCGGCGGCGGACATGGCCCTGAAGATCTCGGCGACCGCATCCCCGTCTGCGCCCTCTTGGTCGAGTTCGGGGAAGGCCAGGGTGACCTCGATCTCCACCTGCCGCTCCGGGACGGGGATCAACGGCGGCGGGGGCGGCGGGGCCGGCGGGCTCAACACATCCGGGAGGCCGGACGGCAGGGGCGGCGGGGCGGGCGTGCCCAGAGGCTCGGCCAGATTAGACGGGATGGTGGCCGCCGCCGGGATCGCGGGCGCGGACGGCGGAGCCGGAACCGCCGCAGGGTCCGGCGCCGCACCAGGCTCCTCGAAACGTCCGAAATGCACGTCCTCGCGGGTCAGCCGGCGGTCCTCGGCGCGGGTTCCGAACAGCTTCATCAGGGCTGTGATGATCGCCGTCTTGCCGGCCCCGTTGGCGCCCACCACCGCCGTCAGGGTGGGATCGAAGGTGAACTCCTCGGCCACATCCCCGAAACAGCGGAAGTTCCGCAGGCGCAGCTTTTCGATATACAATTCGCCACCCCGGGTTGTGGAAACGGCCAAGCTCTAGGTCATTGATCCGGAACGCGCAAATCTCCATTGGATTACGGTTCGTTTCGATGCGGTCGGCCCTCAGCCGTCCTGCGGCGCGGCGTTGCGGTCCCACGCTTCTCTCGTCAAACGCGCCCGCCTATCCTTTGGGCCCGTTCTCGATTCCGTAACCCGTCCAGCGATCATGACCGTCAAACCCCGCCCCGATCGAAACGCCGAAGGCGAGGTGGCCAAACTCTGCCGCGCGCTCGGCGCCAGCGTCCAGAATGTCACCGAGGACGATCACGGTTGGGACCTCCTTGTCGAGTTTCCGTCCCGGGTACAGACCGCCTTTCCGGATCAGGACCCACCCCTGACCAGATGCTTCATCCAAGTGAAGTCCAACCAGTCGCGTCGCACCTCGACGCGGGTCAAGCTGTCGAACGCGGTGAAGTTCGCCAATGACCCGACACCCTGTTTCGTGGCTCTGGTCACCTATCCCAACGGCCCGAAAAAGCCGGAGGCCCTCTATCTCCGTCATATTTGGGCGGTCGAGATGGGCGAGGCGTTGAAGGCCGCGCGCGAGGCCTCCGCGCAGGGCAGGGCGCTCAATACCCGCTATCTGCCCATCGCCTTTTCGGCGAAGGAGCGGGTCGACGACAATCTGGCGGAAACCCTCCTCGACGCCCTCGCCGATGTCGGCGTGGACTACGCCGGCAAGAAGTCCACACTCGCTGGCAGCCTGGGCTATGAGGCGGGATGGGGCCAAGGGCAATTCGTCCTCGCCGAAGGCCATGGCGCGACCGATCTGGAGGACCTCCTGCTCGGCCTGCGCAAGGACCTGCCGATCGAGGCCTTTTCGGCCACCGAAATCCGCTTCGGCATCGAGGGACCAACGACCACCAAAGGTCCCGGCCGGTTGTCGATCAAGGTGAAGCCTGCGTCCAGATGCGTTCTGACAGTGCAACGCCGCGACACCGCCGAGCACCTGGACTGGCCCGGGCAGTTGTTCGTGGCGGCAGGGGACTGGTTGCCGAAGGCTGGGCGCCGGCTGCGGGTCGCGGCAGGACCGATGGAACTGATCATTTCCGACGAGGGGGAGGTGAAGGCGGACTGGTCCGCGCCGCTCGGCGCGCCCCGGTCCCTCGACGACCTTCTGCGCGATGCGCGGTTCCGGTCCTGGATGTATGGCTGTGTCCTCGACCTGGAGATCTGGACGGAACAGGGCTCCCTGCCGGCCTCCAACATGGTGTTCAAGGGCGACCGCGAGGATACGATAGACTGGGCCCAGGCCATCACCGCCATCCAGGCTCTCTCCAGGGTTTTACCGCCGGAACGGCGACCGGATGACCTTGTCGTCTCGATGGAGGCCTTCCTGGATCGGCTGGAGACCCATGCCCAGTTCACCACCCTGCTGAAGGCTGAGCCGGTGGCGATGAAGGTGGTCAACGAAAAGGGCTTGGAGCCCGGCATGGGCGTCGCCACCCATATCGTCTTTCCCTGGGTGACCCGGATCGGCGACTATTTCATCGTCTCCGTGATCGAGCGCGAGATCGCCGGTTTCGTCGAGGACGACACCGCCCTTTATTTCACCACGACAAGGGGCAGACTGCTGCGGGGAACGGCCATGAAGGTCTCCGGCGCGACCGACGCCCTGGTCGCCGGGGAGGTGCAGTGGGCCCGCGATCGCGCCGACGCCAGCGACAGGCGGATCCTCAGCTTCCATCCCGAGGGCGCCGGGATCGGAACCCTGATTTTGTCGACGCCGGATTGATCAGGGCGGGATTGCGCCCCTAACGCTCACTATCTGCCTCGAGAGCCGGCTCGCCGCTCATCCGGGGAGCGTAGGTTCCCAGCTTTATAAAAAGTCACGTCTACCTTCATCGGAAAGTCCGTGTCCTGGGCTTGATCGTGTCGATGTGCTGGTCAGGTAATCGAATGCGGAAGCCGGTTTTTTGAGCCCAGCCATCGTGGCGCTATGCACTTTCGTGAAGTTGTTCAGGCCGAAATGGTTTGGCTGGCGCGCGTGAAGGCGAACGGCAGACTCTCGAATGGAGCCTCATGTCTGCTTTTGGCGCAAAGCGGTCCGCACGGCGGTAGCTGCAATCGCTCTACTCGGAGAACGGCCGCAGCACCACGTAGGCTAGGCCTACATTGTCCGCAGAAATCACTCTGAGCCTCGCGCCCTGCACGCCGATGATGTCACCTTCAGCCAGGTCATACGTCAGGGTTCGCGTGAACGCTTGCCGCACCAGATTTCCAGCGAGTTCGCGATACTCGAGCGTGATGACGCCGCGGGACACGCCCACATAGGTCAACTGTTTGCGGACGCGTGCTGATGTCGTGAGATAACATTCGGTAATCGCGAAGCTTGCGCCTTCGATCGGATATCGTCTGCCTCCTGAAACTTCTAGAACTCCGGAAAGCTGAGCTCCGCCTTCGTCGACCTCAAGTCTCACTGAGGGTCGGCCGCTACCGGTTCTTGGGCCTCGTTCAGATCCGTACTTCACTTCATAGGCGGCCGGGCGGTGATTGCCGGCTGCGTCCGTGACCACGGGGCCAGCTGGGATGGTGACGGTGAAATCTGTGAAGAGGAACCGGCCACCGAAGGTGGCGGGCGACTTCAATTCCAGCGTCCCGGCCCTGATCACGACCGGCGTAGCGTCCAGAAGAACCTGACCCACTTCGACCTCGCTTTCTCGCTCAAGCGCAGGATAGGTTTGTGTTCGCAAGTCGATGTCGGGACCGCCGACGCCCGAACACACAGGCAGATCCGATGGCGCAGATCCGGCTTGGATTTGGCTTTGAGCCATAGTCTGTCCTGGACTTAGCACCAGGGTTGCCAGTGCGACCGTCGCCAACCTCGAACACAGCATGATGCCGACCTTTTTCGACTAATCCGAAGTCCACTTCATGCATGGTTCTCAACCCGAAGCCAGCTTCATGGTCTGACGCCTAGCCCGAACCCAGAGTTCGGTATGGCGCATGATTTGAAGATGGCGATTGGCGCGCGAGTTCACGCTGCTCGAAAGCGGGCAAACCTGACCCAGGAAGGGTTGGCTGAAGCGATTAGCAAGACCGCAGAGAGCGTCTCAAATATCGAGCGGGGCCGCCAGTTGCCGACGCTCGAGACGCTTGCTGACCTCGCTGCCGCGCTTGGGCTGACCTTATCCGAGCTGGTGGACGAGCCGACGAAGCCACATGGGGCAGGACGCCGGCGGCTGCAGTTGGAGGCCAGCCTAATCGAGCATGTCCGAGGTATGGATGACGCCATGTTGGCGATCGCTGTCGAGCAGGTCGGCATTTTGAGCCGGACGTCCGCGAAGACCTAACCTGATCGCTGATGTTATGAACTCCGGTGCTGACATCGCCACACGCGCCTCCGTCAGTCCTCGGTCAGCCGCTTGATCAGGCTCGTGATCCACACGGGTCGGAGAGCCTTCATGTCGGCCTCATAGCTGTGGCTGAGTGGCCGGGTATCCGGCGCGTCCCCGAAGTCGAAGGCCTCGGGGCGCGTCCGGATGAGTTCGTGGATCGGGGAGGGGCCTTCGCTAGCCGGAGTTTGTCGGTCGTGCATGCATATCTGCCGAACCGACTGTTGCTTCCCTGCGTCGAACTCTCAAGTCCTCATCAGCCACCATTGGCGGCGCAACCCGCAACTACCGCCATCATAGGCGCCAAGAGTACTTACGGACCAGATTCAGGTCCTTCCACTCCGACTTCTTGAGCCCGTCTACGCTCTTGGTGACGGCAACCTCCTCCCGACGCTCAAGCATCTGCGTGAGGCGCGGGTTGGCTTTCTCATGAGCCAAGAGCGCGTCATGGTGGAGCTTCGCTAGGAAGCGCTGGCTCGGCGCGTGCCCTTGAACGGCCTTCGCTCGAATTGAGAGGAGGATGGCCAGATTGACCGACATCATTTGCGTGCCTGTCGGTGTTCTGACCGAGATGACCTCCTCGGTGACTGCTAGAACGTCTCGTCGAAACTGGCGGTCTGAAAGCGCGCGTTGGTGCTTGCTCCTCGGCCGGCCCATCGGATTGCCGGAACGCCCCTTCGCGAACTGCCCCTTGGCTGTCCGAGACTGGCTCTTCGGGAAGATTTCCTCGTCGTCCATCAGACGAGCTCCTCGGTCGCCGTGGCGGGCGCGTCCGCGACAATGGCTTCCCGGCCGGTCGCCGCTTCCCAGCGCTGGATCGCGATATCGACATAGGCCGGGTCGATTTCGACCCCTCGGCACTGACGGCCTGATCGCTCAGCGGCGATCAAGGTCGTGCCGGATCCTAGGAAAGCGTCGAGCACCAGACCTCGACGCTTGGTGACGTCCTTGATGGCGTCGGACACCAGCGCGACCGGCTTGACGGTCGGATGCCAGTCGAGCTCCCCGCTTCGGCCCCCGCCGCCGTTGACGGACTGATAGTCCCAGACATTCGTTCGGTTGCGGCCATGCTTGCCTAGCTCAACGGCGTTGAAATGCTGCGCGTCACCGACCCGGTAGACAAAAACCAGCTCGTGCTTGGACCGATAGAGCGAGCCCATGCCGGCATTGGACTTATTCCAAATGCACAGGTTCAGCAGGTCGCCGTAGACCTGATCGCCCGCGTGTTGCAGGTGGCTGGCATGGCGCCAATCCATGCAGACGAAATGCACGGCGCCGTCGCGGGACACCGAGGCGCAGGCGCCAAGCGTCTGCTGAAGGAAGCCCTCGAACTCCGTGTCGCTCATTTCGCCCGAGGCCATGGCGAACTCGCGGTGCTTGCTGCGCACGTTCGCATGTCCCTGGATCGAGACATTGTAAGGCGGGTCGAGAAATGCAGCGTCGACCTTGGCGTCGGGTCCGACGACGCGCGCCAGGAACTCCAGATCGCGACAGTCGCCACAGCCGATCCGATGATCGCCCAGAACCCAGATATCGCCGAGCTTGGCCCGTGGAGCGTTGCTGGGCGGGGGCAGGGGCGTGTCGTCAGTGTTGGCTCCCGGCTTTTGGGCGAGCATGACGTCGATCTCGCCGACGGTGAAGCCCGTCAGTTCGAGGTCTATCTCGATCTCTGAGGATTGGATATCCACCATCAACTCGCGCAACAGATCCTGATCCCAGCCCGACTTCTGAGCGATCCGGTTGTCGAAAATCCGCAAAGTCTTCTTCTGGACCTCATCGAGACCCGACAGCATGATAACGGGCACATGCTCCAGCCCGCACTTTTTGGCGGCCTGCGCCCGTCCGTGACCGGCGATGATGATCATCCGTTCATCGACCAGGATCGGATTCACGAACCCGAACGCCTGGATGTTGCGGGCCAGTTGGTCGATCTGGCTGGACGGGTGGGTTCGGGGATTGGCGGGGTCGTGTTTCAGGTCCTTCAAAGGACGATAGACGATCTCAAGCGCACGGGTTGGCGCATCCACGGCGAGCATGGCGAAACTCCTGAAATTGGATCGGAATCTGCGCCGGCCCCTTAGACCAACTCGCTCGGACGCCTTGCGTCTCTGCGGCTCAGAGGTGTTTCCCGCGAAGTTGCGGCCGGCCTAGCCGGACACGGGTGCGGGGACGGCACGGTTGCCGACATCGGGCTGTCCACCGGGCCGCCTGATATCGGCAACCTATCAAACTGCTCGGCCCCGTCAACTGTATTCTTCAGTATGCACGTGATCCGAACGTGCCGCCAATGAGTGTTGATAGGATGTTATTTTAGTTGGCGTGAGTTCGGATTGGATTTCGAATAGAATTCGAGCAATTGTTCATCTCATGGCCGACAAAGAGACGATGAATGCAGCTGAACTCGCAGCGATCGCTGGCATGGATTTGATCAAGCTTCGCGAAGAGTGGCGAAAGCGCTTCGGATCGCCACCGAGACTTCGGTCCCCCGAGCTGCTTGCGTTGATGTTGGCGTATCGGATCCAGGCCGCAGAAGAGGGTGGCATAGACGTCGAACTTCGCCGGACGCTTCGCAGGCCCGCCGCCGGAAAGGCGACATCGTTGCTAACGCCAGGGACGAAGTTGTCGCGCGAGTGGCAGGGCATTCGCCACGAGGTGGTCGTGGAACCGGATGGCCGGGTTGGCTGGCAAGGACAGGCCTACAAGAGCCTGTCGGAAGTCGCGCGGGTGATCACGGGATCACGGTGGAATGGGCCGCGGTTCTTTGGACTGAGGGGACCAGCGGCATGACGAAGGCCAGGACACGCTGCGCGATCTACACCCGCAAAAGCACTGAGGAGGGCCTGGATCAGGCGTTCAACAGTCTGCATGCGCAGCGTGAGGCGTGCGAGGCCTACATCAAAAGCCAGGCCGCCGAGGGCTGGATCGCGCTTCCAACCGAGTATGACGACGGCGGGTTCTCTGGCGGTAATATGACGCGGCCGGGCCTGCGGAAACTTCTGGCTGATGTCGATGCGGGGTTGGTTGACACGGTCGTCGTCTACAAGATCGATCGCCTGACCCGCGCGCTGTCGGACTTCGCCCGCATCGTCGAACGCCTGGACAAGGCCGACGCCTCGTTTGTGTCCGTCACACAGTCGTTCAACACGACGACCTCGATGGGGCGGCTGACGCTGAATGTGCTCCTGTCGTTCGCTCAGTTCGAGCGGGAAGTCACGGGCGAACGTATCCGCGACAAAATCGCAATGTCCAAAAAGAAGGGCATGTGGATGGGCGGCGTCCCGCCGCTCGGTTACGATCTGCCCGAAGATCAGACGACCCGTGCACTTGTCGTCGAGGCTTCAGGGGCTGAGCGTGTGAGAGCGATTTTCCAGCTCTATCTCGAACTGGGAACGGTGTCCGCAGTCGAGCAACATATCGCATCCTTGGGCTGGCGCACTCGCGAGCGGCTAAGCCGCAAAGGCGTCCGGGCCGGTGGCGCGCCATACAGCCGCGGGATGCTGTTCCACCTGCTCAAGAACCGCATCTACATCGGAGAGATCGTTCATGGTGACGTGGCTGCGCCAGGGTTGCATCCGGCCATCGTGGATAGAGCGGTCTTCGACCGTGTCCAGCACCAGTTGGCCGGTAATGCTGTAACCCGCGCCGAGAGGCCACTGCGATCGGCGGATCTGAAGCTCAAGGGCAAGCTGTTCGACGCTGATGGCCACCCGATGAGCCCTTCGTTTGGCTACGGTCGTGGCGGCCGGGTTTATCGCTACTATGTGTCGTCGCCGCTCCAGACCGGCCAGAAGCATAAGGTCGATCAGGGCGCCGCTATACGACGCGTCACAGCAGAGACGATCCATGAGGTCGTCAGCAGCGCGGTTCAGCCCCGGCTAGGCGGGGCGGCTGACGGGATCGGATCGGTCATCGGCGCGGTTCGCCGCGTCGAGATACTCGCCGACGAGGTCCGCCTTGAGCTGACCGCCGATCGACTGACGCCAGCCGGACGAAAAGGCCTCACGCCGGCAGATCGTGACCACCTGGCCCTGATCGTCCCGGTCCGTTGCCGGCGCCGGGGAGGTCGAGTCGAGCAGATCCTTCCGCCTGGAACGGCGCGGAAGACGGTTAAACGGGACCCGACCCTGATCCGCGGTCTTCAGCAGTCGCATCGGCTGGCCAAGCTCATGGGCTGGCGGGCGGGGGACGGTTCGGTTGGCGATGGTCAGATGAAGCAGCCGGAGAGCGCCTACGAACGCAAGCTTGTCCGGCTGGCGTTCCTGGCTCCGGATATTCAGCGCGCGATCCTGTCCGGGACGCAGTCGCCGGGTCTCACGCTGGCCCGGTTGCTCCACGAGCCCATTCCGACCGACTGGGGGAATCAACGGCGCGCGTTTGCGTGACGCCTCCAAGCCCCGACCTGACTTGAAATCCCTGTTGCCCGCCTGCTTGCCGCGTGATCACGGCCTGCTAAGCGCCTGATACCGGCCTGTTAACCCGCCTGTTATTGGCATGGTTTGGGCCACGGTTCTGGGCCCGATCGCCTCGTAAAGCGCGGAATGCCTTGGTTGAGATGCAAAGCACAGCTGGTGCGTCGGGCCGCGCTTTTAAATAAACAGGCGAACATGCAAAGTCCTCCTACCACAGACAGCGCGGAGACTCGTGGGGAGAGCGGCTGGGATAAGGCGATGATCTAGGGGCTTGGCGCCGGCATCCACGGGACATTGGAGCGAGCAAACGGCCAGCATCACGGCATCCCGCGGGTGATCGGGACGGCAGAGCCAATTTAGCTGGGGTCGGTGGCGGACAGAGAGGGATTCGAACCCTCGGTAGGCTTTCACCTACACACGCTTTCCAAGCGTGCGCGATCGACCACTCCGCCACCTGTCCGTTTCCACGATTCGCCCGAGGGTCTTCGCAGCGCCGGATGGTCTCTCCGGCGGGAGGCGAGGCTGATAGAACAGCTGTCGCCCCTCGGCAAGCGCTGCGTCGCTCGCGGCTGAAGTTTTCAGCCGAAGTCGCTCACCCCACCCGGTTCTTCACCAGATCCTCCACCACACTTGGATCCGCCAGCGTCGACGTGTCTCCCAGCGACCCCAGGTCGTTCTCCGCGATCTTGCGCAGGATCCGCCGCATGATCTTGCCGGAGCGGGTCTTGGGGAGGCCGGGGGCGAACTGGATGGCGTCGGGGGCGGCGATGGGGCCGATTTCGTGGCGGACCTGGGCGATCAGGGCCTTGCGCAGCTCGTCGGAGGGGGTGACGCCGGCGTTCAGAGTGACGAAGGCGTAGATGCCCTGGCCCTTGATGTCGTGGGGGAAGCCGACCACGGCGGCCTCGGCGACGTCGTCGTGCAGGACGAGGGCGCTCTCGACCTCGGCGGTGCCCATCCGGTGGCCCGAGACGTTGATGACGTCATCGACCCGGCCGGTGATCCAGTAGTAGCCGTCCTCGTCCCGGCGGCAGCCGTCGCCGGTGAAATACTTGCCCGGATAGGCGCTGAAATAGGTGTCGAAGAAGCGCTGGTCGTCGCCCCAGACGCCGCGCATCTGGCCGGGCCAGCTGTCGGTGATCACGAGGTTGCCGCTGTTCGGGCCGTCCAGCACCTTGCCGTCGGCATCGACCAGCTCCAGCTCCACGCCGGGCAGGGGTTTGGTCGCCGAGCCGGGCTTGAGGTCGGTGGCGCCGGGCAGAGGGGAGACGAGGATGCCGCCCGTCTCGGTCTGCCACCAGGTGTCAACGATGGGCAGCCGGCCCTCGCCGACGACCTCATGATACCAGCGCCAGGCCTCCGGGTTGATCGGCTCGCCGACCGAGCCCAGCAGGCGCAGGGACTTGCGGCTGGAGCGTTTCACCGGCTCGTCGCCGTCGCGCATCAGAGCCCTGAGCGCCGTCGGCGCAGTGTAGAAGATCTCGACCTTGTGCTTGTCCACGACCTGCCAGAAGCGGCCGTTGTCGGGCCAGGAGGGCACGCCCTCGAACATCAGGGTCGTGGCGGCGTTGGCCAGCGCGCCATAGACGACATAGGAGTGGCCTGTGACCCAGCCCACGTCGGCGGTGCACCAGAAGACCTCGCCCGGGCGATAATCGAAGACCAGTTCATGGGTGTAGCTGGCCCAGAACAGACAGCCGCCGGTGGTGTGCATCACCCCCTTGGGCTTACCGGTCGAGCCCGAGGTGTAGAGGATGAACAGCGGGTCCTCGGCGGCCATGGGCTCGCACGGGCAGTCGTCGGCGACGGTCTTCACGGCGTCTTCGAAGCGCACGTCGCGGCCCTCGACGATCGGCACATCGGCGCCGGTGTGGGCGATGACCAGCACCTTCTCGACCGCGACCTTGGTCAGGGCCTCGTCGACATTGGCCTTGAGCGGGATGCGCTTGCCGGCGCGCAGACCCTCGTCGGCGGTGATGACCACGGTCGAGCCGCAGTCCTCGATGCGGCCCGCGATGCTGTCGGGGCTGAAGCCGCCGAAGACGACGGAGTGGATGGCCCCGATGCGCGCACAGGCCAGCATGGCCACGGCGGCGGCCGGGATCATCGGCAGATAGATGGTGACACGGTCGCCCTTTTTGACGCCGAGGTCCTTGAGCACATTGGCCATGCGGCAGACCTGAAGGTGCAGCTCCGCATAGGTGATGGCGCCCGACACCGACGGGTCGTCGCCCTCGAAAATGATCGCCGTCTGGTCGGCGCGCTCGGCCAGATGCCGGTCGACGCAGTTGTACGCCACGTTCAGGACGCCGTCGGCGAACCAGTGGATGTGGAAGTCGTCCTTGTTGAAGCTGACGTCCTTGATCTTGGTCGGCGCCGTGACCCAGTCCAGACGCTTCGCCGCTTCGGCCCAGAAGGCGTCCGGCGTGTCGTGCGCCGCGACCCGCGCCGCCTCATAGCCCGCCCGATCCATATGCGCCTTCGCCGCCCATTCGGCGGAAACCGGATAGACTTCGGAATCGTGGGTCGGATGGGTGGTCATGCGCGTCGCCTCGGGTCTCGGTTTCTGCGTGGACCGTGGGAGCGGCCCCGGACGGTTCAATTCCGTCGCCCGCACCGAACATCAAGCCCCGCTCCGGGTCCAGTCCCGCATCGGTCGACAGGGACGATTTGCACCCCGGACGGTGTCGCGAATCTGACCCGGTTCGGGGGAGTTTCTTTTCGAGCCGACTTTCGGGTTTGTGCGGACTTGTTCGCGGGGCGTGAGTGACCCTAGAGTGTGTTCAGGCATGGGGGCGCCAGTAATCACGGACAGGGCGGGGGCGACGGTTCGCCTCGCAGTCGGCCTGTTCGCGGCGGAGCTGTAATGACGTCGGATCGACGCCAGACCGTGCTGAAGCTGATTTCAGCGAACCGCTCCCAATCCGTCGGAGACGTCTGGACGCACGAGACGCCTGACGAGCGCGTGCGCCTGTACTGGCCCGCCGGGATTCTCGTGCGCAGCGAGACCGGCGAACCTGTCGTCGCCCATCCCGAATGGGCCGAGGCCTATGAGGCCGGGCGGCGGGCGTTTCTGGCCCAGGCGACGGCTCTGGCGGGTCTGTCGCATCCGAATGTGGGCACCATTCGGACCATCTCCGATCTCGATGATCTGGCGGTTGTGCGAACGGAGCCCATGGGCGTCAGCCTCGCCGCGCGGCTGGGCGGCGGGGCCGTGGTCCGGCCCGAGGCGGTGCTGACCCTCGCCGCCGATCTGGCCGCCGGGCTGGAGGCCATTCACGCCCGGGGGCAGCTGCATCTGAATCTGGCGGCCGAGAGTATCGGGGTCGGGACGGGGCGGGCGGTGCTGCACGACCCCTCGGTCGACCGGCGGCCCTTCATCCCGCTGGTGCGGCGGCTCGACGGCCTGTTCCGGCCGGGGCTCGCGCCCTTCGAGGCCCAGGATGCGACCGCGAGCGCGCCCCTGGTTCCGGCGACCGACGTCTACGGCCTGTGCGCCGTCCTTTATCGCGTCATCACGGGGCGGGACGCGCCCGACTGGTTCGGCTGGACTGACGAGACCCGGCTGTCGGCCCGGCCTGAGGCGGCGGCCTATCCGGTCGCCTTTATCGCCGCCGTGGAGACGGGCCTGTCGCGGAACGCCGCCGACCGGTTCGCCACGGTCGCCGACTGGCGCGCGGTCGCCGGGTTGCCGGAGCCGGCGCCGGTGGAGGGGCGCGTCTGGTTCGATGCGGTCGAGGACCTGAACGTACCGCCGACGCCACCGGACGACCTGGCCCTGGCCCCGCCATCGGTCGCGCCTGATCCCGCTGTGTCGCCGGTGGTTGAGGATCTCGGGATGCTCCGGCCTGCGCCGACGCCGGAGATGCTGTCCTACAAGACCGGGTCGATCCCGAAGGCGACCAAGCCGGGCCAGAAGGTCGGGCGGGGCCGGGCGATCGGCGTCGGGGTGATGGCTGCCACCGCCGGTCTGGTCGCTGTCGTGGCCTTCGCGGGCGGCAGGTTCGGCGGCGCCCGACCCGAAGCGGCCCCGGCCGAAGCGGAGGCGACACCGGTCCACCGCGAGCTTCCGAAGGCGCCGGACGGCTGTTCATGGAATTACGGCGAGGACGAGAGCGACCTGACCCTGCGCTGCGGCTCCGGCGAGGGCCAGACGGTCGATCGTGGGACCCTGAGGCCGACCGACGTCGCCGACGCAGGGGCGGGCAAGTCCGCCGCCATGGCCCGGCTCGGCGCCTTCTATCTTCGCGACACGCCCGGGCGGGACGAACAGGCCGGGCTGGAATGGCTGCAGCGCGCGGCCTCGGCCGGCGAGACCTCGGCCATGCTCGACCTCGGCGACTTCTATGAGGCTTCGGCGGGGGAGCGCGAGGCCAGCCCCGCCGTCCTGCGGCAGAGCCTGGACTGGTATCGGAAGGTCAATGCGCCCGCAGAGGGCGCCACGGCGCGGATTCCGTCTCCCGACCAGATCCGTCTGGCCGACGAGGGGGCGCTCAGGATCGAGGCCCGGCTGGTCCAGGCGCGCGACGGCGCCTTCGCCGGCTGCTGGCGCTCGGGCGAGGTGACCGCCCGTCTGACCATCAAGGACGACCGCTTCTCGTTCGCGGTCGGGGACGGGGATCCCGCCGTCGGCCAGATCGCCGAGCCGCGCGAGGACGACCGGCTGTCGGTCATCCTCGACGGACCGAAGCTGATGACCGGCCAGCGCTATCTCCTGACCCGCGACGGCTCCGAGATGGTTGAGCGGCGGCTGGATGTGGCCAATTCGACGGAAAGGTGGACCGCATGTTCCGCCGACTGATCCCTGCCTTGATCCTTGTCGCTGCGGTCCCGGGCGTCTCGCAGGCCCAGATGGCCGGCGGCCTGCGACTGGAGAGCGTGGAGACCTGCGCCCAGCTGACCACCTTCACCGCCCGCAATCCCGGCTTCGACAGCGCCATGGTCGCGGCCAAGCGCGAGGCGCTCGGCGGATGCGCGCCGCCGCCGCCCCGGATCGTGGTCGCTCCGAGACCGGCGCCCGCGCCCAGAACGGCCCCAAGAGCGGCCCCTGCGAGAACTGCGCCGGCGCCCCGAGTCCGGCCGCGCGCCCCGACCCCGCCGATCCCGAGGGCGGTTCCGGCGCCGACACCCGCGCCCACGCCAGCTCCGGTTCCGGTGCGTCCGCCGCCCGCGCCGCGCCCCGCGCCCTCGACCATCACGCCCCGGCTGAATGCGCCGACCTCGACGCCGCGCCTGAACACCACGGTCAATCCGACGGTCGGGCTGAACACCGCGCCCGTGGACGCCTCGGAAAGCCTGTCCGCCGCCATCCAGGCCCGGGTTCAGGCCCCGATCGCCGCGTCCGCGCCAGCGCCTGAGCCGGAGCCGGTGTTGCTTCCGGCCGCGCCGCCCTCCGCCCCGGCCGGTTGCCGCTGGGCCTCGGTCGCGGATGCGGTCCTCGAATGCGGGGAGGGCTCGGGCTGGCGGGTCGTGGAGGGCGCCAATATCACCCCCGACACGGTCGATGCGGCGGCGCGGGGCGACGCCCTGGCCATGGCCAATCTCGGCTATTTCTACGAAGTGCAGCCCGCACCGGTCGGCAGCCGCGCCGAGGCCATCCGCTGGTATCGTGCAGCGGCCGATCAGGGCGTGGCGGCGGCCCGGTATAATCTGGCGCTCCTCTATGACACCGGCGTTCCGGGGTCGGTCGAACCCGACCCGGAAAATGCCTATCCGCTGTTCCGCGCCGCCGCCGAGGCCGGGATCACACCCGCCATGGGGCGTCTGGGCGAATATCTCTATCAGGGCTGGGGCGGCGCTCAGCGCGACGACCGCGAGGCCCGGGTCTGGCTGGAGCGCGCGGGCGCCGGCGGTGATCCCCGCGTCCCGTACTACCTCGCCCTGTTCCATCTGGACGGTCTGGCGGGCTTCAAGCCGGATCCGACGGCTGCGGCGGCCCTGATGCTGACCTCGGCGCAGGCCGGGGATGCGCGGGCGATGTTCAGGACGGGCCAGAACTATGAGCGCGGTCTGGGCGTGGTCCGGGATCTGGGCGAGGCGACGCGGTGGTATTCGCGCGCGGCCGAGGCCGGCGACCCCGACGCCCGCGTCCGTCTCGACCAACTATCGACCCCCGTTATTCGCCCGATTGCGGGATGGTGAACGGGTGACGGAAACTGGCCTTCTTTCTGTCTTCTCGTTCACGTGTGTTCGGGCCGGAATCGTATAGGCATAGGGATCGGGAGCAGGAAATGGCGACAGCTCAGGATGACGGCCTCGATCAGGTCCGGCGCGATCTGATCGATCTGGTTTTGCGGGAGGCGGGCGGGCGCGTGGCGGCCGACCCGAAGTCTCCGGTCGCCCAGCTTCTGGCCGGGATCGTCCGGCGCGAGATGGCGGGCGCGGTCGAGGAACTGCGCCACGGCGGCGCCGTCATCGACAGCGAGGCCCTGGCCGAGGCGATCGCGCGACGCATCGGAACCGACCCCCGCGGCGCGACGGATTTCCGTTCCGGTTCCGTGCCCTCCGCGCCGAACCGCACACGCGACATTATCCTGATGGGCGTCGCCGCCCTGCTGGCGGTGGCTATCTTCCTCGGCGGCTTCGCGCTGGGCGGCGGGCTCGAGAAGCTGCAGCCGGCGCCGGCGACGCCGACCACCGTGCTGGCCGATCCGAACGCCCTGCCGCCCGCGACGGCGGACGGCCTGACGCCCCCAACGGCTCCGGCGACCTCCACCGCTCCGGCGACCGGCGCGGCGCCAACCGGGATGGCGACCCAGCTTCAGGAGCGGCCCCGGTGAGCCAAGCCACGCTGGCGACGGCGGTGCTCGGCCCGGTCGAGAACGGCCGGGGCTATACCATCCTCGCCCAGTCGTCGGATCGCCCCGAGGTGGTGGCGACCGAGGGGATGCTGCGCCACTTCAGTCTGGCCCTGGCGGGCTGGGCCGACCGGCAGCCGTCCGACTGCGTGGTCATGTTTCCGCTGGATGGCTCGGGAGAGATGTTCGCCGTCGCCCGCGTCGCCTTCCTCGGCGAAGCCGATCTGGGCACAGTGGCCATGGCCCATGTGGTGATCGTTCCGGCGACGGCCATGCGGGCCCTGGACTGGCGGGCGCATCGGCTGCTGGCCCATATCCCTGCGCCGACAGCCGAGGATGACCTGACCTTCGCCGATGCGCCGCTGAGGCTCGACCTCGACGTCCTGTCCCGCGCCGACGCCGGACCGCGTCTGGCGCCCTTCGGTCTGGAGTGGGTCGATCAGGACATCGCGGTCGGCGCCGCCAGCCCGGAGGCCGTCCTGATCGGCGCCGTCGAGGGGATGGATCCGTCCGAACAGCGGGCGCGGATCACCGGCTGGGCCACCTCCGGCGCCTTCACCCGTTCGGGCGCCTTCGATCCGGACGAGGCCTTCCGCCTGATCGTGCGCGGGGCCGGGGAGGGCGATGCGCCCGCGAAATCCGCCCGCCGGGCCGGCCGCCTGACGCAAGGCCAGATCGCCTCGCTGACGCCCGCGACGGCGCCCGCCGCCCCGCCCGCCGCCTGGCGTGTCTGGACCGAGGTCGAGGCCGTGGCCCGCGCCACCGGCGCCGGCCGGGGTCTGGACTGGTCGCCGCGCTATGCCGACCACGCGCCCGAGGCTGCGGCCGCCATCGCCATTCTCGAAGCCTGTCTCGATCTCGACCCCGTGGGCCGCGCGGCGCTTCTCGCCGCCGTCGCCGATCAGGCAGACCAGACCGCCGACGGCCCCGACCTGCTGAAGGGCGCCGCCATCGCCCTGGGTCGTCTGATGGAACAGCCCGGCGAGGCCGAAGGCGCGGCCTGGTATCTGAACGACTATGTCGAGGCCAACGCCGACCGGCCCGCCGCCGTGGCCCCGGTTGCGGCCCTGGCCCTGCGGGAAGGCGTCCTGCCGTGGATGTCGGCCCAGTCGCTGGACTTGCTGGCCTTTGCCGGGCTTGCCGACCGGCTGGCGGCGGAGGCGGCGTACCCCTTGGACAGCTTGCCCGCCGCGACCCGTCTGCGCCTGCTCAAGGCGTCGATCCAGCCTGAAGGCGCGGCCGAACGGCGTCGACTGACGGTGCGGCTGATCGGTCTGTGCCTGCCCGAGCCGGGCGCCGGAAAGCCCTGCGCCCAGGCCGTCGCGAGCCTGCTGGCGCTCCCGGCCAGCGCCGAGGACGCGGCTCTGGCGACCCCGGCCGTCTATGATCTGTTGAAAGCCGGCGGCCCCGCTGTCCGTTCGGCCTATGCCGGCCGCGTGCTCTCGCCGATCCTGAGAAACGACATCCAGATGCCGAAACAAGCCTATGTTACGGCGCTGAAAACGGCGCTCCATGCGGTGAGCGGAGGAGGGCGCTGATGGCCGACAAGACTTGCCCGATCCACTTCATCTCCTACCCCGAGCAGCTCGACGAATGTCCCTATTGCGTCGAGGTCCGGCGCGAGGAGGCGGCCAAGCCGCGCCCGCCCGAGGCCCCGACCTCCGGCGAGGACCAGACCGCGCTTCTGGCCGGCATCGACGCCCTGGCCGAGGCCGCGCCGGTCGTGACGCCGTTCGCGGCGGCCGGGACCGATATCGTCGTCCCGACCTTCGACAGGCCTCCGGGCAGCGCTCCCGACGGCGAGACCGTCGTGCTGGAAGCCACCCTCGTGGAGACGGTCGCCGAGCCCGCCGCCGAAATCGCCGACACCGCTGATGCAGCCAAGTCCGCCGCCCGTCCGGCGCCACGCCGGCCCGCACGCGGCCTGGCCGGGGTGCCCGAGCATGACCAGCCGGTCTCCGAGACCCTGCTCAACAGCTGGAAGACAGCCGACCAGAACGTGGTCGTCCTTCTCGGCTTCGCCTCGGCGGGCAAGAGCTGGTTCCTGACCCGGCTGAAGCACAAGCTGTTCCACGATCCGTGGTTCCCGCTGCGATCCGAGCCCGCCTTCGCCGATCAGGGTGCGCGGGTCAGCCGGTCGAACAACATCTCCTCCCATAGCTTCCTGCCGGTCGGCGGGGCCGAGGGCGCTCACGCCGACGACCTGTTCCACATTATCGACATGCCCGGCGAGCGGTTCGAGGGGGTGGCGGGCATCGACCTGTTCGGCCGCCGCGAGGAGCTGCTGGCCCTGCAGGTGTGCAAGTCGGTGATCATCGTCCTGCCCGCCGACGAGGTGCTGCTGGCCGAGCGCGCCGCCGAACGCTACGCCCTGTGGGACGACGAGACGGTTCCCGGGCGCAGCCGCGTGCCCCGCGCCCAGCAAACGCTGGAGGCCCAGGCCCGCGAACTGGCCAAGTCCAATCCCCAGCTCGAGCGGTTCATCAAGACACTGGGCCGGCTGCAGGACCTGTTGTCCCTGCTCGAGACGGGCGTCGACGTTGACGAGGTCATCGCCATGGGCCGGGATGGCGTCATCGCCCACGCCGCGACCGCCAGACGCCCGTCCAAGCCCGTCTTCATCGGCCTGGCCAAGGCCGACGTCATCAAGGACTACATCCGCGAGATTCAGGACGCCTATGCCGACGGCGTGCCGGACAAGCCTGTCAATCTGCTGCACCTGCTGTTCAAGGACGCTGAGGAAGACCTGTTGGCGCTGGAGAAGTTCGACGACGATCCCCTGACCACGGTGCGCCGGTTCCGGCGGGGGCTGGTGCAGTGCATGGAGGGCTTCCGCTGGTGCAAGCTGGACTTCGTCACCGCCTTCGCCGAGTCCGAGGACCCGGCGCGGAGGAAGCGCGATCCCCTGCGCGTCGACTACAGCCGGCGCAGCTGGGGCGTGGTCCCGGTGATCCGCTGGATCCAGTGGGCGGGGCGGGGGCAGCAGCTGTCCAGCCAGGCCGACTGGGCCTTCATCTCCGCCGCCCGCGCCATCCGCCGCTTCCGGGATGACGGCCGCCTGACCCCGCTGAAGAGACGCAGCCTGTGACCGACGCCGCACCGACTGTTTCCCTGACCCAACGCCTGCGCCGCTGGCGTATGGACGGCATCGACATCGTCTTCGGCGAGGCGGACCAGAGGCCTGTCCAGGTGCTGGCCGCCGCCTTCGTGGTGCTCTGGCTGATCGTCGCGATCTGGCTGACCGGCTTCCCCTCGCCCTGGGGCGGGGAGCGCGGGGCCATGGTCATTCCGGCGGGCGCCGAGAGCGATGAGGGCCTGGGCGCCGCCGCCGGCAACTCCGCCTTCCAGTGGGCCGAATTCCTGCGCGGCGACGGCGAGGCGCCGGAAGGCCTGCCGCCGTTTCCGGCCGGACCGGGGCAGGAGCGCGACTGGCTGGACCGTCACGTCTGTGGACCGTTTTCGAAAGCGCAGTCGAACCCGGTCAGCCGCGCGGCCGTTGCCTATCGCATCAGCGAATCCAATGGCCTGTGCCAGGGTTTTGACAAGATGCTTGATCAGGCGCGGCTGGCCCGGAGCTTCGGAGCGGGCGCTGGAGCGATCCTCGGCGGCCTGATCCTGATCCTGCTGGCGGGCGGGATGACGGTCGGGGTCTATGCCTTCGCCCGGGTCCGCGACGCCTATCGCCGCCTCTATGTCTCGCATCACCGGCCGGATCCGGAGAGCCGATGACCGGCTGGCTGGGGCTCGTCTTTTCCGCCCTGTTCCTGGCGGCCGTCTGGGTGATCTGGCGGGCATCGGACCGGTCGCGGCCGATGACGCCCTGGCTGGTCGGGCTGGGCGTGCTGATCGCCCCGGCCCTCGTCTGGGCCAGCCTGATCGACGGCTCCCTGAACGGCCGGTTCGGGGACATGCATCTGTCGCTCAGCCGGCTGACCGTGGGTGTGACGCGTGGGAGCCTGAGCATTGGCGGCGGCCCTGACGACGACCTCTTCATCCGCGGCGCCTCGCCCTCGGTCGTGACCATCCCGCGTCAGACGCCCGGCAAGGACGCGGTCCTGATGGAGGTTCCCGAGGCCCCCGCGCCCAATCCCGTCGGCGAAACCCTGTCGGTCGCGGCGGTCCGGCACGGTGGAAGCTATGACGTCATTGGCGCGCGGGACTTCGGTCCCGGCATGGCCGTCTGCCTGAAGGGCTGCGAGGCCCCCGGCGCCGTCTGGTACCGGTTCGAGCGCGGTCCGCTCCGCTTCGAGCATGAAGGTCAGGCCGGACCCGTCCTGCCGCAGCGTCGCGCCTTCGGTCTGGCCCCCACGGTGTCGTGGAAGCCGTCGCAGGCGATCCATCCGCTGAATCGCGTCCTGCCCGGCGCGCCGGCGACGCACGGCTTCGTCTATCAGACGGGCAAGCTGTTTGGCGGCTGGAAGATCGTCCTGCTCGATCCGAAGGCGCGGCTCGGCAAGGTCGAGGGCGGGCAGGTGGTCCCGCTGCCGGCGCCGAAGCCCGAACCCATTCCCGTCGATCAGGCCCGCGCCCTGTCGATCTGGGACATCCGCACCTACAACGCCGTCGATCCGGGCGATCCTCTGGGCCGGCTGCAGGAGCGGCGCGAGATCGCTCTTGGTCAGTCCGGGACAGTCCTGACCGCCGCCCTGTCGACCCCGGCGGTCGAGCGCGTGGGCCGCTGTCCTAGGAACGGCTCTCCGTCGCCGGTCGCGCCCGACTTTCCCGTGTTGGGCGGCGACCTGTCCAACGCCCTGACCCAGGATCTCCCCTATCCGGAGCCCGCCCATTGCGCCGAACTGGTCTCGGGGACCTTCCGCCTGACCGATCCGGTGGCGGTCGGCAAGGCGGCGGAGCTGCGGCTCGACCGGCTCGGTGGGCCGTGGATTCTCGGCTGGCTGAGCCTCGCCTGGGCCGTGGTGGTTCTGGCCGTCTGGGGCGAGGACTGGCGCGGTGAGACGAGCGCCAAAGACGCGGGGCGCCGTCGGCTGCAGTGGATGCTGTTCGTCGCCCTTCAGGCCCTGCTGGCCATGCGGATGCTGACCGCCTTCGCCGGCCTCGTCGCCGATCCGGAGCTGGCGGGCGGGATCTCGGTCGTAGGGGAAGCGGGTCTCGCCTATGTCGCCATGGCCGGCCTGTTCCTGCTGGTGGCGCCGCCGGCGCAGGGAAGGGCGATGCGGCTGGCGCTGGTCTTCGGCTTCGTGCTCGCGGTGAGCCTCGCGCTGCATCTGTGGATGATCTCGACGCCGGGTTCGATCTTCACGGCGCCGTTCCAGCGCGCCTTCTGGACGCCGACTCCCGGCGGTCTGTCGCTGCTGGCCACGGCTGTCGTCCTCGTCCTCAGCGGCGTGCAGGCCTGGGGCGCGACGGAGCGCGGCGCGGACTTCGTCCAGAATCTCCAATCTCGCGCACAAGATCTTGTTCCTGAACGTCTCAAGGACCGTGTCGCCGACTGGCGTGTCGTCCTGCCGGCGACCGGGATCGTGCGCGGCCTGCTGGGGCTGATGTCGATCAAGGAGCGGCTGCCGGTGCTCGGCTTCGCCGTCAGCGCCCTCTATACGCCCGCCCTTATCCTCGGCTTTTCGGGCCTGATGGCCGAGGGGGCGAGGGCGACGGGACGGCGCGCGATCCAGCTCGGCGTCGCCTTCTGCCTGTCGCTCGGTGTGTTGTTTGTCCTCCTGCCCGTGGGGGTCAAGGACAACGGTTACGCCCTCGTCGGCATCCCGGTCATGGTCATGGCGGCGTGGGGCGTGTGGGAGCGTCGGCGCATGGCGACCGACGGTGAATCCCGGCTCGCGGCCGCCGCCTGGGCCGCCCCCCTGTGCGGGGCCGTGCTGATGGTCTTCGCGGCGCTCGTGGTCTTCCAGGCGCCCGCCGCCGCCTCGCCCGACGACCTCGCCCGCGCCGCCGTTTCCGCCTCGGACCAGCCCGCCCTCGACATCCTGTCTCGCGCCGGCGCCTACAGCCAGAACCAGCTGCGCCTCTGGGCCTTCGGTTCGCCCGATCAGGTCGAGCGCTACGGCTCGTGGGAGGCCGAGAACCTGCGCGTCTGGTCCCAGCACCTGTCGGACTACACCGCCACCCTGTTCGGCCGGGGCTGGCTGGCGCCGGTCAATCTGAGCGTGCTCAAGCCGGTCCAGCTGAACGACAATGTCTCGACCATCCACATCATGGCCCCCTACGGCCGGTTCGGGGCGGCCGCCCTGCTGCTCTGCCTCGGCGTGCTGGCAGCGGCGGCGGCGCGGGCGACCCGGGCCGAAGTGGAAGGCGAGCCGGGGCAGGGACGCATCCTCGGCCTGATGGCGCTGTGGATCCTGTTCGGCGTCGGGGCCTATGTGGTGCTGGCCAATCTGCAGCTCGCGCCCTTCACCGGCCGCAACGTCTATCTGCTGGCCGCCGCCTCCGACAGCGACCTGCTGGAGGGGATGACCCTGTTCTTCATGGCCTGGTTCGGCCTGACGGCGGTAGCCCGCATCCCTGAAGACGAGGCCGTCTGATGGCCCGTGGAAAGTCCCTGATCGCCGCCGGCAAGAAGAAGGCCGCCGCCGCCGAGGCCCTCGCGGCCAAGGCCTCCGCCACACCGCCAGCCGGATCGGAGCAAGGCCCGGATCAGACGCCGCCCCCGGAAGCCCCGCGTGGCCCTTCCATCCCGCGCGTGTCCCTGTCGTCCTCGCGCATCGCCCCCGGCTGGTTCGTCGGCCTCGCCTTCGTTCTGCTGATCGTCGGCGCGCCGTGGATCAGGGAGCTGATGGGCCATCCGCGCTCGGACATCCACGCCGTGCGTCAGGCCGACGCCTACAACGCCCTGATCAACGATCTGGTGCTCAAGCGTGGCTGGCTGGAGATCAAACAGCGTCCGGACGGCGAGGTCCGCATCCAGCCCTCGGCCCTGGCCCCGAGCGACGCCGAGGGCTGGAGAGCCTTCGTGCGCAGCTCTTATCTGCGCGTCGACATGACCGAGCCGGGCCGCTGGCTGTTCGACGATGACCTGGGACGCGGCGCCCGCCTGACCGAGATCGATCCCACGGCGCATCAGGTGCTCGGCCCCTACGCCGGGACGCTGCAGTGGCGCGGCGATATCCAGTTCCGCACCGGCTCCTCGGGCGGGGCGTCGCTGAGGCGCGTCGGCGAGACCCGGGCCTTCCTGTTCCGCCCGGCGCGCGGCGCCTCCGAAGGCGGGCTGACGACCGCGACCCTGAACCTGTTCAAGCCGGAGGAGGGGCAGCAGCTCTGGCCGCGTCGTTACCGATTCGTCGACGAGAAAGAGGTCGCCGACGTCATCGCCCTCGACAACCAGAACGCCCTTGTGCGCGTCATCGGCGGCTCGCCGGTCACGGTCACCGTGGCGGGGGTCGAGGCCTCGGCGGGACCGGGAGAGGTCCAGTATCTGCGCCTGCCCGCCGACCGCGATCTGGTCTTTACCCGGGGCGAGCGGGCCGAACGCTTCGTCTATGAGGTTGCGGCGCCGACCGTGTCCCGCTTCGAGGCCGTCAGCGGCCAGAGGCTGCGGGCGTCTGGTCTTGAGAGCTTCGCCCGGTCGCTGGAGCCCGCCGTCACACGCCGCGACGACCGCCCCATCGTCGTCACCCTGGACCAACGGCTCCAGTCCGAGGCCGAGAGCCAGCTCCACGCCATCGTCGACCAGCTGCCCTCGGCGCCCGCCTTCCGCTCGGCTGTGACGATGATGGACGGCCTGACCGGGGAGGTGCTGGCCATCGCCAGCCTGCCCGTCGCGACGGCGGATCAGCAGGACGACACGCGCGGCCGCCACCGCTTCACCACCTCCAATCACAATTTCGATCTGATGCCCGTGGGGTCGGTGGCCAAGGCGCCGCTGTCGATGGCCATCCTCCAGACCTTCCCGGCCCTTGCGACGCTGGAGGTCCGGCCCGGCGCGCCCGGCTTCCGCGAGCTGCTGGGCGTTGATCTGGGCACCCGCCGCGCCGACGGCATGGCCTTCTCCGACACCGTCTCCGGCCCGGCGTGGATGAACTTCACCCGTTTCCTCGAGGCCTCCAGCAACAAATATGCGGCGGCCCTGATGCTGCTGTCGCTCAGCGACGATCCGACGAAGCCGGACCAGACCCTGCCGCCCGCACCGACCGACTGCTATCGCCTCGGCGGGAACCAGTTCTGCCAGCTGCCGGTGACGCCGATCCTGTCGGGCCAGCCCCGGGGCGAGTTCGGCATCGTCCCTGACATGGCCCAGCAGCGCGCGGTGCCCTGGGCGCTGGAGTTGACCCGGCTGTTCGGCGTCCAGGCCGAGTTCGACCGCGAGACTCCGCGCCGCGACACCTCCGTCTGGCAGGCCAAGGCCGGCGGGGTGAACCTCGACAGTCCGGCGCTGCAGGCGCTCGGCCTCGAGCGGGAGTCCCTCGGCCTCAACGTCATCCACGACCTCAAGGGCGACTATCTGATGAGCGCGCTCGGCGGCGGTCGCTCGCGCTGGTCGACGCTCAGGCTGGCCGAGGTCTTTTCGCGCATGGTGCTGCGGCGTCAGGTCGAGGCGCGCTTCCTGATCGACGCCGAACGGCCGCCGCTGCAGCCACTGATGATCCGCGACGAGGCCTGGAAGCCGATGATGACCGGCCTGCGCGCCGTCGTCGGCCCGGGCGGCACCGGTCATGAGATTGTGCTGCCGACCGCGCCCGAGGGTCAGGAGTATCGGATCTTCGCCAAGACCGGCACGCCCAACGTCGACCGGCAGCAGGCGCTCAATCCCGTCGATCTGACCATGATGGCGCTGGCCGCCTATGACTGCGGGCTCAAGTGGGACACGCGGCAGCGCCAGCTGACCCTGGCCGACCAGCCGGGCACGACGTCCGGGCTCCGTCGCGCCCATGAGCGGGTCAAGCCGATCTGCCGCACGGTCATCGACGGTGTCGGCGTCGCCGCCCTGACCCAGGCCTTCCAGCGCATCGACCGCATGGGCGCGGGCGGCTCGGCGCCCTCGGCGCTGCAGGTCGATCGCGATACCGGCCGGGTGCTGGGCGTCTCGCCCGACGCGGGCTTCGATGCGGAGAAGGGCCATGCCATCGCCCTCGTCGTCGCCCGCTATGCGGTCGGCGCCCCCGACGATCGGCCCCTGCGCGCCCTGACCGTGGCCATCAACGTCCAGCAACGCAGCGACGCCATCCACAACCCGGCCACCAAGGTCGCGGCCCTGCTGGTGCAGGATCGCGCCGTGCTCGACTGGCTGGCGCAGGATTCTGCGAACCGGGTGATCGGCTGATGGTGAGGAAGTCCGTCATCGCCGCCGCCCGTCCGAAGGCCGGCTCGACCCTGTGGCGCGTTCCGGCGGTGATCGCCGTGCTCGCCCTGCTGCTGATCGTCATGGGCCGTTGCGCGGGCCGGACCGTCGACCTGCAGGACCGCAAACAGGGCGCGGCCGTCACCGTGGACGCGACCGGCATCCAGACCTGGGGCCAGTTCTTCGCCTGCTATCCGTTGCCCGACGCCTATGTGAAGGTCGCGGTCATGCGCCAGTACGCCTCGGGAGAGGAGGCGGGGCGTCCGCCGAGCCGGGTCCGCATCCCGCTGGAGGCCGACGGCAAGGCGATTTCGGCCTCGGAGGCCGGCTGGCTGACGGCTCTGCGGACCGACACCGTGGTCTGTCCGGTGACGCCGAAATAGGGGGGCTCGCCAAGCCGGCGTCGCTTCTCCAGACTGCACCCGATTCCGCGACCCCGCGTTAAGAAGGGTCGAATGTTCCCTCTGGAGGGTCTGTCTTGAAGTGTATCGTGCTCGGAGCCGGCGTCATCGGGGTGACGACCGCCTGGTACCTGGCCAAACAGGGCCATGAGGTCACGGTCATCGAGCGCCAGCCGGGACCGGCTCTGGAGACCAGTTTCGCCAATGCCGGACAGGTCTCACCCGGCTATTCCTCCCCTTGGGCCGCGCCGTCGATCCCCCGAAAGGCGCCGCGCTGGCTGATGATGAAGCACGCGCCCCTGATCCTGCGTCCCGCCGTCAACTGGGACATGATCACCTGGGGCGTGGCCATGCTGCGCAACTGCACCTCGACCCGCTACGCCCTGAACAAGGAGCGGATGGTCCGTCTGGCCGAATACAGCCGCGACCAGCTCGACGCCCTGCGCGGCGAGACGGGCATTACCTACGACGGCCGCCAGCGGGGCACTCTGCAGCTCTTCCGCACCGACAAACAGCTCCACGACGTCGACAAGGACGTGAAGGTGCTCAAGGCCGAGGGGGTGCCGTGCGAGGTGCTGGATCCCGCCGGCTGTATCGCCGCCGAGCCGGGTCTGGCCCGCTCCGACGTGCCCTTTGTCGGCGGCCTGCGCCTGCCGCATGACGAGACCGGCGACTGCAACCTGTTCACCGTCCGCTTGGCCGAGATGGCCGCCGAGGCCGGGGTGGTCTTCCGCTTCGACGAGACGGTCCAGCGGCTGGGCGTGGACGCCGGCCGCATCGTCTCGGTCACGACGGATAAGGGCGAGCTCGCCGCCGACATCTATGTGCTGGCGCTGGGCAGCTATTCGACGGCCATCGCCCGGTCGATCGACCTGCGCCTGCCGGTCTATCCGGTGAAGGGCTATTCCATCACCATGCCGATCGTCGACGAGGCCGGAGCCCCGGTCTCGACCGTGATGGACGAGAGCTACAAGGTCGCCATCACCCGCCTCGGCGACCGCATCCGGGTCGGCGGCATGGCCGAGCTCTCGGGCTTCAGCCACGACCTGCCGCCGCCGCGCGAGCGCACGCTGAAGCATTCGGTGTCCAGCCTCTTCCCGGGCGCGGGCGACCTCGACGCCGCCCGATTCTGGACCGGCCTGCGTCCGATGACGCCGGACGGCACCCCGGTGGTCGGCCCGACGCGCATCGCCAACCTGCACATCAACACCGGCCACGGCACCCTCGGCTGGACCATGGCCTGCGGCTCGGCGCGGGTGCTGGCGGACCAGATCAGCGGCAAGAAGCCGGAGATCGAGACCGCCGACCTGGCGCTTTCCCGCTACGCCTGAACCGGCTCCGGCGCCTTGTTTCGCGCCTGAGCCGCCGCCCGGGCGCTGGTCGCCGCCGACAGCAGCGCCTTGACCGAGGCCGTGGCCACGTCGGCGTCGATGCCCACGCCGAACCAGGTCGCCCCGTCTGCGCCCTTGCACTCGACATAGGCGGCCGCCTGCACGTCGGAGCCATGGCCGATGGCGTGCTCCTGGTAGTCGGCGATCTCCAGATCGATGCCGACGCCTTCACGCAGACCATCCAGAACGCTGGACATCAGGCCGTTGCCACGCCCGCTGACGGTGTGCTCCTGCCCGTCCAGACTGATCCGGCCGACGAAGTGGCGCGATCCTCCGGTCACCGCGCCCTCCTGATAGTCGATCAGCCGCAGCGGCTGCGGACTGTTCAGGTGATAGGCGGTCTGGAAGGCGCTCCAGATGTCGGCGGCGTTCAGCTCGCGGCTGGTCTGGTCGGCCAGTTCCTGCACATGGCGGCTCAGGTCGGCCTGCAGGCGCTTGGGCAGTTTCAGCCCCTTGTCCTGCTCCAGAATCCAGGCGACCCCGCCCTTGCCCGACTGGGAGTTGACCCGGATCACCGCCTCATACGAACAGCCGATATCGGCCGGATCGATGGGCAGATAGGGGACGTCCCACATCTGGTCGTTGCGCGTCTGCTGGGCCGCGAAGCCCTTCTTGATCGCGTCCTGGTGGCTGCCAGAGAAGGCGGTGAAGACCAGTTCGCCGGCATAGGGGTGGCGCGGGTGGACCGGGATCTGGTTGCAGTATTCGACGGTCTGGACCACCTCGCCGATGTCGGAGAAGTCCAGCTCCGGATCGACACCCTGAGTGTACATGTTCAGCGCCAGGGTCACGAGATCGACGTTGCCTGTCCGCTCGCCATTGCCGAACAGACAGCCCTCGACGCGGTCGGCGCCGGCCATGATCGACAGCTCCGCCGCCGCCACGCCCGTGCCCCGGTCGTTGTGCGGGTGGACCGAGATGATCACGCTGTCGCGGCGCGAGATGTTGCGTCCGAACCATTCGATCTGGTCGGCGTAGACGTTCGGAGACGCCGCCTCGACCGTCGCCGGCAGGTTCAGGATCAGCGGCCGGTCGGGCGTCGGCTGCAGGATGTCCATCACCGCCTCGCAGCACTCGATGGAGAAATCCAGTTCGGCGGTGGAGAAGGTCTCGGGACTGTATTCGAAGCGCCAGTCGGTGTTCGGACGTTTGGCCGCCTGATCGCGCAGCAGCTTGGCGGCGGTCTCGGCGATGCCCTTGATCTCGGGCCGCTCCAGACCGAAGACGATGCGCCGCCAGGCGGGCGAGACGGCGTTATAGACGTGGATCACGGCCTGCTTGGCCCCGTCCAGACTGTCGAACGTCTTCTCGATCAGATCGGCGCGCGCCTGGGTCAGGACCTGGGGCATGACGTCGTCGGGAATGGCCCCGCGGTCGGCCAGCGAGCGGATGAAGTCGAACTCGGTGGCGCCGGCGGAGGGGAAGCCGACCTCGATCTCCTTGATGCCGATCTTCACCAGCAGGTCGAAGAAGCGCTGCTTCTTCTCGGCGTTCATCGGGTCGATCAGGGCCTGGTTGCCGTCGCGCATGTCGGTTGACAGCCAGCGCGGGGCCCGGGTGATCGTCTTCGAGGGCCAGGTGCGGTCAGGAATATCGACCTGGGGGAAGGGACGGTATTTTACGGACGGATCGCGCAGCATCGGGGCGCGTCTCCTCTTATTGGAATGGTCTGGACAGGTTACGGCGCGGGTAGAGCCGCCGGGCGCAGATCAGGCGCGGCGGCTGCCGATAAGTCGCGCGTCAAGCCGAAGCGGCAGGCGGCGAAATTGCGTCGAGTGACAGACCATTTGGTCCCTATAGCGAAGAATCATCGCCTTGGCTTGTGCCTTGGGTAAAAAAATGCGTGCCGGGCGGAATTATCCTTCGCGGCGCCGCCGGAAATCCGCCGGTTTCAGCCCGTGTTTCTGCAGCTTGTCGTAGAGCGTCTTCCTGGGCAGCCGCAGGGCCTCGGTGACGGCGGTGACGTCACCGTCGCAGCGTTCCAAAGTCTCGCGGATCAGCTCGGCCTCATAGCGGGCGACGCGTTCGGTCAGGCCGCCGGCCTCTTCCTCGACGGTTCCCACCCCGCCCGGATCGGTCAGGCCCGCCGCGACCCGCTCGGCGAAGTGGACCAGCTCGCGGACATTGCCGGGCCAGTCGTGCTCCAGCAGATGCCGCCGCACCGACGCGGTCAGCCCCGGCGCAGACCGGCCCTCGCGCCCCGCCGCCCGCCTCAGGAAATGGGCGAACAGCAGGGGCATGTCCTCGCGCCGCTCCCGCAACGGCGCGACCCTCAGCTTCACGACGTTCAGCCGGTAATAAAGGTCCTCGCGGAAGGCGCCTGCCCGGATGGCGTCTTCCAGATCGATCTTGGACGAGGCGAGGATGCGAAGGTCCAGCGTCTTGGCCGGCCCCCCGATCGGCTGAACCTCGCGCTCCTCGATGACCCGCAGCAGCTTGACCTGAACAGCCATGGGCATGCTCTCGATCTCGTCGAGGAACAGGGTGCCGCGATGGCTCTGTTCGATATGGCCGATGCGCCGCCGGGTCGCGCCGGGGAAGGCGCCGGGCTCATGGCCGAACAGTTCGCTCTCGATCAGACCCTCGGGCAGGGCGCCGCAGTTGACCGCCACGAAGGGGTGGATGCGCCTGCGTCCGCCGTTGTGCAGGGCGCGGGCGACGACCTCCTTGCCGACCCCGGTCTCGCCCTCGATCAGGACGTCCAGCCTGGCGTCGGCCAGCTGGGCGATGGTGGCCCGCAGCCGCGCCATGGTCTCGCTGGCCCCCAGCAGGGGCAGCTCCAGCCCGGCGTCGCTCTGGGCCGCCGCCAGCCGCCGGTTGTCCAGCACCAGGGCCCGCTTCTCCAGCGCCCGGTTCAGGCTGTCCAGAAGCCGCTCGAAGGCGAAGGGCTTGGCCACAAAGTCATAGGCGCCGTGCCTCAGGGCCTCGACCGCATCGGCGATGTCGCCATGGCCGGTGATCATCAGGACCGGCAGGCCCTCATCGATCGCCTGCAGCCGCGCCAGCAGCTGGCGGCCGTCCAGACCGGGCATGCGCAGGTCGCTGACCACCACGCCCGCGAACCCTGCGTCCACGGCCTTCAGCGCGGCCTCGGCGGAGGGGTAGGCCGAGACCTCGAACCCCTCCAGCGCCAGACGTTCGGACAGGGCCTCGCGAAAGTCGTCATCGTCGTCGACCAGGGCGACGGCCTTGGGCTGGGCGAAATCCATCAGGCGGCCTTCAGGGAAACGACAAAGACGGCGCCCGCGTCCGATGCGCGAGTGTTCAGCTCCCCGCCGAAGCTCGCCACGATGTCGCGGCAGATGACGAGGCCGAGGCCCAGCCCCGTCGCCTTGGTCGTGACGAAGGGGGTGAACAGGGCGCCGGCGATCTCGTCGGACAGGCCCGGGCCGTTATCGGCGATGACGATCTCGACGCCGCCGTCAGCCGCCGCCACGGACAGGCTCAACCGGGGCTCGGCCGCGCCGGCCTCGTCCAGCGCCTCGACCGCGTTCTGGACGAGGTTCAGGATCACCTGCTCCAGCCGGACCCGGTCGGCGAGCACCTTCAGCAACGGCGCCTTGGCCCGTGTCACCGCGATCCGGCTGGCCCGCAGCCGCCCGGTCAGCAGCACCAGCGCCCCGTCGATGGCCTCGTCCGGGCTGACGGCGGAGGGGCGAGACGTGGTCTTCCTCGAGAAGGCGCGCAGTTCGTCGGTGATCGAGCCGATCCGCGCCGTCAGTTCGGCGATCCGGTTGGCGGTGCGCGTGACGCCCTCGCCGTCGTCGCGCTTCAGATAGGCCAGCACCGTCTCGGCGCTGGTGCGGATGGCGGCGACCGGCTGGTTGATCTCATGCGCCACCCCGGCGGCGATCTGGCCGAGCGTCGCCAGCTTGTTGGCCTGGACCAGTTCCTCGCGCAGCATCTCACGACCGGCCTCGGCGGCGCGGCGTTCGTCGATCTGACGGTTCAACTCGTCATTGGCGGCGCGCAGTTCGACGGTGCGTTCGTCAATGCGGCGCTCCAGATCGGCGCGGGCGGCCTCCTCGGCGCGCATCTGGGCCTCGGCCAGCTGGCGGCGGCGCAGCAGGATGCCGACGGCGCCCATCATCAGGGTCACGGCCAGCAGGGCCACGGCCCGGGCGTTGGACACCGCCACCAGAATGGCCGTCCCCGCCGGCGACAGCAGATGCAGGGTCCAGCCCGGCGTCGCCGTCTCCGCCGAGGCCGCCATCCAGCTTTCCGGCGGACCGTCCACGCCGGCGCTGACCAGAGCGGGACGCGCGTCCGGCGTGCGGAAGGGCAGGGGGGCCAGGGCGTCGTGGCCCAGGGTCTGGCCGGTCAGGACCTGCCGCCTCTGGGCGTCGCTCATCGGAGCGACGGTGCGGAACCGCCAGTCGGGCACGCTGGTGATCAGGATCACGCCCGAGGGGTCGGCGACATAGGCCGGTTCGCCCGAGCCGCGCCAGTCGGCCTCCAGCGCATCGAACTCCACCTTGACGACGACGACCCCGACGACCCGCCCGGTCGCATCGGCGATGCGGCGCGCCAGATAGAGGCCGGGGCGTCCGCTGACGGTGCCGAGCGCGAAGAACTCGGCGTCGCCGGTCTGCATGGCGCGGGTGAAATAGGGACGGAAGCTGTAGTCCTCGCCGACGAAGCTGGTCGGCAGCCGCCAGTTGCTGGCCGCCCGCGCCACGCCCCGGGCGTCCAGCAGATAGATGACCGCCGCCCGCGTCTGGCCCGCCAGTCGCTCCAGCTTGCGATCGACCTGATCGGTGCGCGCCGGTCCGGGCTCGGTCAGCAGGGCGACGGCCTCCGGGTCCTGGGCCAGGACCAGCGGCAGGGACCGGTGCTTCTCCAGCTCGCTTCGCAGCACCGCCGCGTGCAGGGCCGCGCCCGCCTGCGCCTGCCGTGCCAGATCCCCCTCGGCCTGCCGTCGCGCCAGCTCCCCCGCGACCACGGCGGCGCCGATGGCGAGAACGAGCCAGACCACAGCCAGTCCGATCCACGGTCGCGCCGTGGGTCGAAGGATTGTCGATAATCGGCTCTGCAGGTTGGTGAAGGTCATGATCTAGTGTGCGATTATCCGCACGTTTTGCCTAGATGTCGTGGCGGATTTTCGCATTTCGAGTGCGATATTCCGCGCTGAATGGACATTTAATCTAGCACAATCAGTTGATTAAGATTTTTGTCGATGTGGTTTCACGTTCGCCGCGCCTGAGGCCAGAATAAGGCTGGAAACACGACTCGAAGATCGTGTCCCGGGAGTTTCGCGGACCGCGTCCGCCATGAGGAACAGGCGTTGCAACCGATCACCCAGACCGCGGCCGCTCCGGCTGTGAAGAAGCCCTTCTACGCCCACCTGTATTTCCAGGTGCTGACGGCGATCGTGCTGGGGGCGGTGATCGGTCATTTCTGGCCGGAGTTCGGCAAGTCGCTGAAGCCGCTGGGCGACGCCTTCATCAAGCTGGTGAAGATGGTCATCGCTCCGGTGATCTTCCTGACCATCGTCACCGGGATCGCGGGGATGCGCGATCTGGGCAAGGTCGGGCGGGTGGCGGCCAAGGCCTTCGCCTACTTCTTGGTGTTCTCGACCCTGGCTTTGATCCTCGGCCTGATCGTCGCCAATCTGGTCCAGCCGGGGAGGGGGCTGAACATCGACCCCTCGACCCTGAACGCCGGGGCCGTGGCCCAGTATTCCAGCGCCGCGCATGAGACGACCATCCAGGGCTTCCTGATGGGCATCATTCCCGACACCGTGGTCAGCGCCTTCTCGACCGGCAACATCCTGCAGGTGCTGTTCGTCTCGATCCTGTTCGGCATTGCCCTGGCCCTGATCGGCGACCTCGGCAAGCCGGTCCTGACCTTTATGGAGTCCATCTCCGCGGCCTTCTTCAAACTGGTCGCCATCCTGATGAAGGCGGCGCCGGTGGGGGCCTTCGGGGCCTTCGCCTTCACCATCGGGGCTTACGGGATCGGCTCGATCGCCAACCTCGCCGCCCTGGTGGCGACCTTCTATCTGACCGCCATTCTGTTCGTGGTCGGGATCCTGGGCCTCGTCGGGATCGCCAATGGATTCAATATCCTCAAGCTGATCCGCTATCTGAAGGAAGAGCTGCTGCTGGTGCTCGGCACCTCCAGTTCCGAGGCCGCGCTTCCCAGCCTGCTGGAGAAGATGGAGCGGGCCGGGGCCGCCAAGTCGGTGGTCGGTCTGGTCGTGCCGACGGGCTATTCCTTCAATCTGGACGGCACCAACATCTATATGACGATGGCGGCCCTGTTCATCGCCCAGGCGCTGGGCATCCACCTCAGCCTCGAGCAGCAGATCCTGCTGCTGCTGGTCGCCATGCTCTCGTCCAAGGGCGCGGCGGGCATCACCGGGGCGGGCTTCATTACGCTCGCAGCCACACTGGCGGTGGTCCCGAGCGTGCCGATCGCGGGCATGGCGCTCATTCTCGGCGTCGACCGGTTCATGAGCGAATGCCGGGCCCTGACCAACTTCATCGGCAATGCCGTGGCCACCCTGGTCGTGGCCCGCTGGGAGAACCAGCTCGACCGCGACGCCCT